>DAIDGV010000017.1 GCA_027452205.1 candidate division FCPU426 bacterium
GGCGGATGGCTACTTTGCGGAGAGCATAGGGACGGTGCAGGAAGAAATGATTCGCAAGTATATCCGGGAGCAACAGCAGGACCAGAGCAAGCCTAAAGGTTGAAACCCCGGGCTTTAGCCCGGGGAGTAACTTCATTTAAAAAATAATTTACAAGCCCTGAAGTACAGGGTGAACGATGTCATTGTTGTTTTGGATTGGGACTCAAAAGGAAAAGTTAAAGAATTTGAAAAGATACTTCCGGGAAAAGTTCTGGCGTGGCCCGAAAGTGCGTTTAACCCGAAATTGGGTAAAACTTTTAGAGGTGTTGAAAGACACCAGTCGGATCGAATAATTGCCGAAGCGAATAGTGTTTTGAACGTGATAAGCGAAAATCCGAAAACTGGGATTAAAATGATCGACAAGGATGATTATGGAAAGTTTAAAGAGGAGGTTTTTAAAGTTGTTGAAAATGGAATTATGTTAAGTGATTTGAGGTTTTCTGAAAATTTTGTGAGGGAAATTATGTTTTTAAGTTCATTTTGATTATCAAGTGATCTTGGGGAAAAGACGGGAGTTTCAAGGTTAAGGCTGGACTGCTGTTTTATGTTTTTTATTTATTCCAGGTTTGGGTTATGTCCATGTGATTGCTTTTGAAATTTGTTTCAAATCCATCTTTTGCGTTTACAAATTGATAGGCAGAGCAAATTTCGCCTTCGTCAGTTTTGGCTCGGATACTAAATGTCATGTTGTTCGTTAATAAGAGTAAGTGATCGCGAAAGTCTTTGTCGTGCATGTCTTCTGTGCTGATGTAAAAGTGCATATAAAATGATAGATGTTTTTTGCTGGTATGATGAATTCGTACGGCAGCTGTTTTTTTATTTCAGGGGATAGTATTTCCAGGGCTGGGTCTATTATTTTCCATGCGGTTGAAAGCCGGGTTTTTTCGAAGTCATAAAGAATTGAAACGAAACGTTCTTCGCTCAGCTTGTTAAATAACTCTACATGAAATTTCATTTCTAAAATGTGAAGTTGCTGTCCGTTAATCATTGCGTCAGGGTAAATGTTAAATTCTGGATTGTTGTCAACGAACCAGATCGAAACTGCCTCGCATTCAGTTTTTGTTTTCTTACTTTTCTCTTCAGGTATTGGCGTGTATTGAATTGAAATTTTTGAGGATTGGCCCCCGACAAGTTGTGTGGCCGCTTCCACGATTTTGTGTTCGCCAAAGATCACTGCTCCGTAAATTACTAGAGAATAACCGCCTATAATTGATGCCCACCCAAAAACCAGTCTGATTTTGCGACCCAAAGTGTTCTTTTTTGTAAGGTGATCTGTGGGAAGAAATGTCATTCCGCCACCAGCAGCAGTAAGTCCTAGTGCAATAAGAGCGGCAATGAAGCTGACTGAATTTTGGAAATCCATGACTAAAAATCCTATTGAGTAAGAATGAAATGAGTAGGCGAATTATATGAATAAAAGGCTTGACTGATTTTGTTAATTTATTTCGCGAATGAGCTAATAGGGGATTATAGATAGCTATTTCGAAGAGACTTGTGCCCCCTTGGATTTCCTTCGTTTTTGCCCCTATAATGACCTTAGATTCACTTAAAGAAGAGGTTTCTATGCCGCGCCCAATCGTTATTTATCCTGATCCCCGGTTGCTTCAGAAGAGCAAGCCGGTGACCCAATTCGGCCCCGAATTGAAGCTTTTGGCTGCCGAAATGACCGAAACCATGCGGGATGCCAATGGCGTAGGCTTGGCGGCTATCCAGATCGGCGAAGCGATCCGCATGATGGTGATGGATGAGCATTACGATGCCGAAGACAAAGGCGAGTCGCTGGCCCTTTGCAACCCGGTTGTTTTGGACGAAGACGGTAAAGAAACCATTGAAGAGGGCTGTCTTTCGATCCCCGATGTCCGTGAAGAAGTCGAGCGTTCCTATAAAGTACGGGTCAAGGCCCAAGACTTGGAAGGGGCCGAAGGGGTCTGGGAGTTCGAGGGTCTTTTGGCCCGTTGCATCCTGCACGAGATCGACCATATGAACGGCCAGCTCTTCATCCAAAAAGTGCCGGCGGTCCGTCGTATTTTCCTGAAGAAACAACTCGATCAGCTGAAGAAAAACTTCAAACAAGCCGCCCGGCTTTGATCCTACAGGCTTTCTTTTGAACCCAACCTATCGCATCCTTTTCATGGGCACGTCGGATTTCGCGGTGCCCGCCCTTCAAGCGCTTCGTCAAAATGGTTTTGAGGTTCCCTTGGTCGTGACCCAACCGGACCGCCCCGCTGGCCGGGGATTGGAACTGAAAGCCTCACCGGTCAAGAAGGCCGCCTTGGAACTGGGGTTGGAAGTCTTCCAACCGGAAAAGATAAAGACACCCGAAGCGATCGAAAAGCTCCAAACGACCCAGCCGGACGTGACGGTGGTGGCGGCTTATGGCCAGATCTTGCCATCGGCTGTCTTACAAATACCGAAAGTCGCTTGCCTGAACATCCATGGTTCCATCCTGCCCAAGTATCGCGGCGCGGCGCCGATCCATTACGCGATCATGAATGGGGATGCCGAAACCGGCGTGACCCTCATGTACATGAACGAAAAAATGGACGAGGGGGACGCCTTGCTCGTCGAAAAGACCCCGATCGGGGCCGATGAAACGACGGGGCAGGTGCATGACCGTTTGGCCCAATTGGGCGCGAAGGGTTTGCTGAAGGCTTTGGACCTTTTGAAACAAGGGCAAGCGCCCCGGGTGCCGCAAGACCATTCAAAGGCAACCTATTCACCGAGCCTGAAAAGAGAGCAGTGCCGTTTGTGTTGGTCGGACCCGGCCAAAAAGGTCGTGGACCAAGTGCGCGGTCTTCAGCCTTGGCCGATCGCTGAAACCAAGTGGAATGGGATGGACTTGAAGATCCACTCGGCGGTAGTGGCGGCAGGGCAGGGGCGGCACAAGGCGGGCGAGGTTTTGTCGGTGTCGAAAGATGGTGTTTTAGTCGCGGCGGGAGAAGGACAGGTCCTTCTCAAAGAGATCCAACCGCCAGGAAAGAAACGCATGAACGCTTATGATTTCACGTTAGGCCATGCCCAATTCAAACCCGGAGAACTTTTATCATGAGCGAAGAGAACAAGAAACCAACAAGGTCGAATAAAGACTTTGCCAAGATGCGCGTGCATGGCAAGAAGGGCGCTGGAAAGCCAAAGACGAAGTCAGCCTACATTCCGAGCTTTTACAAAAAACAACATGGTGGCGAACATCCGGGCGCAAGGCCCTCGGGTGACCGACCGCGTAACTCTGATCGTAAACCAGGTGGGTTCAAACGAAACTTTGATAAAGGTCCTCGCCGTGATTCTCGCCCTGAAGGCTCCCCCTACGCCAAGGCTTCGGGGGAGAGGTCGGCCCAAGCGCTCCCTGTAGATTCTGCTGCCGAAACCCAGACAACCAATGGGGGGACCTCAGCCCCGGCCGCTCGTCCTGAAGGTTCAACTCAATCACCCCGTTCTTTTGGAGATCGTAAACCTGGTTTTGACAAAAAGCGCTCTTTTGGCGACCGTACTAGTGGTGATCGTTCTTTGGGTGCTCGTCGGGACGGCAAACCAGGGTTTAAACCTCGATTCGATCGAGATAGTCGCGCTCCTCGCCGTGAGGGCTCGGAGCAGATGAGACGCGACCCGGCAGGATCAGCATCGCCAAATCGCGGCGCTCGGTTTGTGACCTCGCGCCAGGCAAGTCCGAACCCGAAAGACGCCGTTTCACCCTCCCGCCGCGAAGCGGCCAAGGCACTTTTTGCGATCGAAAATGGCGCCAAGATAGCGGACGTGCTGGAGCTCAAAAGGGGACTGATCCCTGAGGACGAGGCTTTGCTTCGCGAACTGGTCTATGGCTGTACCCGTCAAAAGCGTTTGTTGGACTACCACCTGAACAACTTCTGCGCGACCGAATATGAAAAACTTCCCCTGGAGATCAAAACAGCCCTGCGGCTGGGGCTCTATCAACTGCTGTTCCTGACCCGGGTGCCCGCGCACGCGGCGGTCTATGAGTCCGTCAATTTGGTCAAACAAGCGGGCCAAGACAAAATGGCGGGGTTTACCAACGCGGTGCTGCGGACCATTGAGACCAAAAAAACCGAACTGGAAACCAAAGGCAAAGATGAACTGGATACTTTGGCGATCAAATATTCCCATCCGACCTGGGTGGTGAAGCGTTGGGCGACCCAATGGCCCTTGGAACGGGTTGAAGAAGTGTTGAAAGCGGATAACCAACCGCACCCGGTCTTTTTGAACGTGACGCCCGGTAAGCGTGAAAAGGTCCTGGAAGACCTAAGCAAACAAAAGGTGCAATTGGCCGAGGTGGGTTGGCCGGAGAACACCCTGCGGTTGAAGAACCACGAGGGGGGATTGTTCTCGGGGGAAAGCTTTCAACAAGGCGATTGGATCGTGCAGGATTGGACACCCCAGGCCATGCTGGCGCTTTTGCCCATTGGCGAGAACCAAAGAGCTTGGGATGTTTGTTCAGCCCCGGGCGGGAAGACCGTGGGGTTGGCTTGGCGGGTCGGCGAAAAGGGACATGTGACCGCCAGCGATTCCTCTCCGGAACGGCGCAAGAGACTGGTGGGGAACATCAAGCGCGTAGGCCTGAAGCAAGTTCTGATCTTCGACCACGAGATCGAAAAAATATCCCCGGCCCAAAAATTCGACCTGGCCTGGGTGGACGCCCCCTGCAGCGGGACGGGCGTTCTCGCCCGTCGGGCAGACCTGCGTTGGAAATTGAACTTGAAGGACATCTCGGCCCATAGTGACCAGCAAAAGGATCTTCTAGAACAAGCGCAAGGACATCTTTATCCCAAGGGGTACTTGGTCTATAGCACCTGCTCGATGGAGTTCGAGGAGAACGAAGCTGTGATCGCGGCGTTCTTAAAGTTGCATCCCGAATTCAAAGTGTTTACTTTGACCGTGCCGGAAGGCCATGCGGAGATCCTGCCGGGGGAAAAGGGTTTGACCTTTTTACCGACGGACGAGCATGATGGCGGTTTCATTTCTGTGCTGACACGGGAATGATCTGAGGCCACTAACGGCAACCGCCGTTGATGGAGAAGACTTATCGGCGTGGATCGGGTTTTATCGGCGGTTAAATAGACGTTGCTTTGATTTTTCATGAGGATACTAGTGTCTAAATTATTTTTATTTATCATGTTTACGTTCGTGACCGTTCTGGCGGCGGCCTCGGTGGAAGAGGGCGTTACCTATGACGTTGTGTTCAAAAACGGTCTGATCGTGGATGGAACGGGAAGAGCGCCCTATCAGGCGGATTTGGCCCTGAAAGGGGGCAAAATCGTCCAAATCGGGGCTTTGGGGGCCTATCAAGCGGGCTATGAGGTGGACTTGAAGGGAATGGTGATCGCCCCGGGTTTCATCGACATCCTGCGGCATAACG
Organism: candidate division FCPU426 bacterium; assembly: GCA_027452205.1. Taxonomy (GTDB): domain Bacteria; phylum Oederibacteriota; class Muellerivitia; order Muellerivitales; family Muellerivitaceae; genus Bog-1183. The sequence goes on from DAIDGV010000017.1 coordinate 5,405, forward strand.
ACCTTTTGTGGTCGTTGGACGAACAACGGCGGGCGGTTGAAGAGGGGATCACATCCGGCCTAGCGGGCAATTGCGGCTTCTCGGTTTTGGATGTGGACAAGAACCTTAAAAAGATCCAACAGCACCATAGCATGATCAATTTAGGCACCCTGATAGGCCAAGGAAGCGTGAGGGACTGGTTCGTTAAGACCAACCGCCAAAAGCCGGCGACGGCCGATGAGATGGAAAAGATGAAAGCCTTTGTCGAGAAGTCGCTTCATGACGGGGCCTTTGGGCTTTCCAGCGGTTTGGGTTATGACCCGGGGGAATGGTGCGAACCTTCCGAACTGCAAGAATTGACGGCGGTCCTGGCCCATTATCCGCACGCGGCTTATTACACCCATATCCGCAATTACCGCTCCGGTGTTCTGGAAGCCATCCAGGAAGCCATTCAGGTAGCCCAAACCGACCGAGTGCCGGTGATCATCCAGCATCTTCTTTTTAAACTTCCCAGTAACTGGGACCAGACCGAAAGCGGGTTATTGCTTTTGGAGCAAGCGCGTGAAAAGGGACTTCAAGTCTGTGCCACGGTCTATCCCTATGATTTTTGGGGCAACGAGGTCCAGTTACCGCTTTTCCAATTCCTCTACCTCAAGCCCGAAGCGATCCATTGGGCTTCCTATCACACCGAGCCGAAGACCGACGACATCCTGGCCAATATCCATCGCCGGTTGCAGGAGTATGGCGGAGGGGACAAGATCGAGATCACAAGGGTCCGGTCCAAAGCTTATAAGAGTTTCTTGGGACTTACGATCAAGGACTTGGCCCAACAGCGCAAAATGTCCGAAGAGTCGGCGGTCTTGGCCCTGCTTTTGGAGAATGGGGGCGACGTGAAGATCTGCTATCACGGGTTGTCCGAAGAAGGGCTCATCAAAAAGATCCAGGACCCCAATGTCCTTTTTGGTTCTGATTCGACGGGGAACATCCCGCATCCACGGGATGTGGGCGCTTTTCCGCGGTTGATCGGCACCTATGTCCGTGACAAGCGTGTCATCCGTCTTTCGGAGGTCGTTCATCGATTGACCCAGGAACCCGCCCGGTTGTTGGGGTTGAAAGACCGAGGTGAGATCAAGACCGGCTATTGGGGTGATCTGGTGGTTTTTGATTACAAAACAATAGGGGACCAGGCTACGGCAGTCTCGCCTTGGGAACCGCCCCAGGGTGTCAAAATGGTTTTCGTGAACGGACAATTGGTGCTGGATCAGGATGGCTTTTCGGGCCGTTACCCGGGGCATGTGCTTCGCCGCAGCGACGACTGATCCATTGGCAAAGGCTATTTTAGCCACAGATACATGGGATTCATGGGATAAGCCAAAACCTGACAACCGAGTCATAGGCAAAGGCCTTTTAGCCACAGATGCAGGGGATATGGAAAACGGCTATTTGCCGCAAATGAGTACAGATACACGCTGATAAGATCTTGCCGAGGTTTTTAACCAGTCGTACGCATCAGGCCATAAAGTCTTTTCCTTTGTCTAATCCCATGTATCCCATGTATCTGTGGCTAATACTTGTTTGCTGTCGGTTTTTCTTTAGCCATTGGGTGAAATGTTTTACAATCCCTTTGCTTTGACTTGAAGGCCAAAGAGGGAACAGCTCTATGAAAATTCGTTTTGTAACGTTATTAGTTCTGCTGGGTTTATCTTCTATGGCTTTGGCTCAACAGGTACCGACCTCCCAAGATTATATGCAAGCCGCCCAGGACGCCTTACAGGGCAACGACTACACCACCGCCATCCAAGACTATTTGCTCGCCATTAAAAAAGATCCGAACAACTGGGAAGCCTACCAAAACTTAGGCGGTTGCTATATCCAACTTCACAAGATGGATGACGCGAAGGCCGCTTACGATCAAAGCTTGAAGATCAATCCCGGGAACCCGGCCTTGATCAAGTTCGTGGCGAAGGTTTGGGGCGGTCCCCAACCGACCCCCACCGCGACCACGCTGGTGCCCACCGCTACGCCGGTCATGACCTTGACGGTGGTCATTCCGCCTTCGGTTGCAGCGACCTCGACACCGACCTATTTTTATACGGTGGTCAACACCCCGACACCACCGCCTTTTGGGACACCTACGCCGGTGCCGGTCTATGTGCCTTTGGGTGAAATGACCACGCCGACCATGGGCGGTAAAGCTGAGAATGAAGTGATCCGTCCGCCTTTCGCGGGCACTAAACCTTACGTTTTCCAAGCCTTGCCCCGTTACAACTTGCCCGAGAAGAATACGGTGACCATGGAGTTCGGCGGCGCGGGTTGGTTCGGGAGCGCCCAGAACTTCAATGATTATTTTGGTTCTGGTCTCAATCCCTCCGCGACGTCGCACGCGGGGTTGGAAGCCGACTTGGGCGCGGACTACGCGCTCATCAAGGAATTCCAATTGGGACTTCATTTGGAAGGGATGTTCTCCCCGGTCACGCACGCTTACCTGGGAAGCCAGTTCGTGGAATGGGATTCTTACGCTTTGGGATTGGCGGTCTCGGCGAAGTACTTGATGCCGCTCAATTCGGCCATGAGTTTGATCGCGCATTTAGAGGGTGGATATTACAGCTTGATCGCGTCCCAGATCATTTCAAATCAAGGGTCTGCCGGAAGTTTGGGATTGGGAGGTTCGGCTTTCGGTGGATTGGCTGCCTTGGAAATGGAGTTCTTCCAAGTGGCGGATAAATCCTTGGCCCTCGATTTTGGTTTGGGATACCGTTTCTTGACCTTCAATAACATAACGGGAACGGGCACCTGGAATGGACAACCTGTCTCAGGGGCTTTGACCAACCCAGGGAATGGAAAGCCAGCTTATGATGATTATTCCGGGCCCCGGGTCAGCTTTTCCATCCGGTTCGTGCACTAAGATCAAATAAATCGGTTTTAATATAAAAGGCCACAAGACAACGTCTTGTGGCCTTTTTCTTTTTTTAATCCTTTAACCCCCCGCCCCTATCTGTGAAAGCCCCCCAAATCAATGGCCAAATGAAAAGGCAAACCCTGAGCGAAAGGGGCCCCGCAGGGGGATGGGTGGAGCGATAGAACCCTAATATTCAGCCTTCTCTAATCTCCGTGGAATTATGGCGGGCTTGAACGGATAGGGGCAAAAAAGAGTTGTGTAGTTGGTTTATTGGTTTTTGCTATTTTTCTTTTTGGTCTCAATTCGCTCAAGCCAGCCATCCGACTAGGGGGCCTAGAAAAGGCTCGTATGCAGAAGGGTACCGCTACACCCATCCCCCAATGGGGCCCTTCCGCTAACGTTGTGTTGATTTGTAGGGCCGCTAATAGGGTGGCTTTTACGAATAGAGGCCCTGGTTTTTTTAAAAGCGTAAACCTAATCCCAAAACGTAAGTCTTAGGCAGGTAAGCCTAAAGCCTTTTTCCATTCCGGGGTGGGGTCGATCAAACGGCGGGTTTGAAGGTCGAATAATCCCAATTTCAGGTTGATCTCCGCGGCGACGACACCATCCTCTTTCAGCATTTGCTGGCGCAGCGTGGTTATTTTCCGTTCCTGGCTTACCAGTTCGACGGTGATCCGGACCTTTTCGAGCAACTTCACTTCTCGTTTGAAACGCATGTTCAGTTCCAAAATGACCGGGCCCTTTTGGAGGGTTTGGACCTCTTGAAGACCGTAGCCGTTACGCGTGACGAATTCCCACCGGGCTTCCTCGAACAACACCAAATAAGCGGCGTTATTTACGTGACCGAAGCTGTCAAGATGGGACTCCCGAATGACCACTTCGTGAAAGAAGGGGGCGGAAGTCATCCCTTCAAAGAGCCTTTTCGTAAAGGCGGTATTTCTTGATGATCTTCCCACCCATGGCGGTAATGCCGTTGTTGATGCCTTCGTTGTCTTCCAGGGTCCAGGAGAGCTCACCGCCCTTGATCTTGCGCTTGATACCGGTCTTGAGGGCTTCGAGATACATGACGGCTTCCAGACCCTTGTTGCGATAGTCGGGGTGGATGCCCATGGCCATTTCGCGGGTATCGTCGAATTTGGTGGTGAGGAACTTGATGAGCGCGAAGGGGTCGGACCAGGAGAAAAGCTCCCCATCCATCTTGATCAGGGCCTGGTTGACATCGGGGACGACGAGATTGAACCCAATGGCCTTGCCATCGACCTCGGCAAAGACCACGAAATCGGGCCAAACGATGTCCTTGAGCTTGCCGACCTGGTAGTTGAACTCGGCGTCGGTCATGGGCACGAAGCCCCAATTCTTTTCCCAGATCTTGTTGTAGAGCTCTTTCAAGATGGCCGCGTCTTCGTAGAGACGCTTCATATTGAGGGGACGAATGGTGATGCGCTCACGCTTCTTGACCCGTTCGGCGATGCGCACGATGCGTTCGGGCAGAGGGTCCATGGCGGGCAGGTACCAGGCGTAAAGGTCTTTCACCTTGGCCAAGCCCGACTTTTCGGATAATTCGTGGTAATAGGGCGGGTTGTAGGTCATGGCGATACGGGCCGGGGAGTCATAGCCTTCAAGCAGGAAACCAAAATAGTCGTCGTTGGAAGTGAAACTGGAAGGACCCCGCATAACGGTTTGGCCCTGGGCTTTCAAGAAACCGGCGGCGGCTTGAAAAAGGGCCTTGGCCACTTCGAGGTCGTTGATACATTCGAACCAGCCCCAGAAACCCACTTTCTCGTTATGGAAATTGTTGAAGTTGTCGTCCACGCTGGCGGAGATGCGGCCCACCAATTCATTCTTATCATTGTAAGCGCCGAAAAGCTGGACCCGAGCGTGTTGGAAGAAGGGGTTTTTCTTGGTGTTCAGGAGGCTGCGTTGATCATCCAGAAAGGGCGGCACCCAGTTGGGGTCGCGTTTGCCATTCTGGATGTAGATCTTCCATGGCAAATGAAGAAAGGCCTCGATGTCCTGTCTGCTCTCCAAGGATAGGGGCTTGATGGTGACGGCCATGGTGCGTCCTCCGATAAGTTTTAGGTTCTTGACTGCGACAGACTAACGAGGCCCCGGATCGGCTTCAAGTACGGTCGTGTAAAAATCCCCGATCAGGAAATGACACCGTACTTTTTGCCAACCTTTTGGAAGCTTTCCAACACATGGTCCAATTGGGCGTCGGTATGGGTAGAGGTGTAGGACGTACGGATCAAGCTCATTTCCGGCGGCACGGCGGGGGAGACAACCGGGGTTGCGAAAACACCCATCTCGCCCAGTTCCTTGGTCATGGAGAAGGTTTTCATGTTGTCGCCGACCATCAGGGGAATGATGGCCGAATTGGTGTTGAGGGTATTCCAGCCCATGTCTTGGAAGGCTTTGCGCATGCGCTTGATGATGGCCCAAAGCCTTTCGCGGCGCTCCGGTTCCCGTTGGATGATCTCCAGGCTCTTGATGACCGCGGCCGTATCGGCTGGGGACAGGCTGGCGGTAAAGATAAGGGGACGGCTATTGTGACGCAGATAGTCGATGACCTTGTGGGTGGAGGCGATGAAACCGCCCATGGAAACGAAGGATTTGGAAAAGGTACCCATCACCATATCCACATCCTTTTGCAGCCCGAAGTGGGCGCCAACGCCCTCGCCGTTGGGACCGAGCACGCCGATGGAGTGGGCTTCGTCCACCATGAGGCGGGCATCGTACTTTTTGCACAGTTCGACGATCTTCGGCAGGTCGCAAATATCGCCGCCCATGGAGAAGACGCCATCGGTCACGACGATCTTGGGGCTGTCCTTGTGGTTGGAAAGAAGACGTTCGAGGTCTTCCATGTTGCTGTGTTCATATTTAAGGGTCTTGGCATAGGACAGTTTTTGCCCATCAACGATCGAGGCGTGGTTCTCGCGGTCGGAAATGATGTAATCGCCCCGGGTGGCGATGGTCGAAAGGGCCCCCAGGTTGGCCAAAAAACCGGTGGAATAGACCAAGGCGGCTTCCATGTGAACATATTGGGCCAGTTTTTCCTCGAGTTCGACCCGGATATCCAGGGTGCCGTTAAGGAAGGGGGAACCGGTACAGGCGGAGCCGTATTTTCGGATAGCGGCGATCATGGATTCAAGTACTTCGGGATGGGTGACCAAGCCGAGATAGTTGTTCGAGCCGACCATGATCATCTTTTTGCCGCCGATGGTGACTTCGGTGCCCATTTGGGAGGTGTTAGGACGGAAATAGGGATAAAGGCCCGCTTTTCGAACTTCGTCCGCCGCGGTCCAATTATTAGCCTTGTCGAAAATGTCCATGTTTCCTCAATGATACAGAATTAAAGTGGCAGCGTTTTTGCCCCATCGCCGAATGAAATCGGGCATAATGCCGAAGGTTTCGGAAGCGAAAACCTCGGCATTATACGGGACCAGCTTAAAATTTTTCAAATATTTTGGCCTTTTTAGGGCTTTGAGCATGTACGGACTCGATAACCTATGAAATTTTTGTCCCCTGTCCTGATCACGGGCGCTAGTGGCTTTGTCGGCGGGCACTTGGCCGAGACTTTGGCCCGTCAAAAAGTCCGTGTCAAATTATTAGTGCGCCCCACCAGCAAACTGGCTTTCAAGCCGACCCCGAACATGGAACTCTGCTATGGGGATGTAACAGACCTAGCATCGGTCAAAAAAGCGGCAAAAGGCGTGAAGGTCATTTATCACCTGGCTGGGATCCTGCGCGGTTCGGATTTTTCGGCCTATGAGCGGGTCAATGCTGAGGGTACCCGGAACGTCTGTAAGGCGGCATTAGAACAAAAGGGTTTAAAACGCTTGGTCTATGTCAGTTCCTTGTCGGCGGCAGGACCTTCTTCGGTTGAGGGGCCCATTGATGAGACCGATCCCCCGAAGCCGGTCAGCTTTTATGGACAGACCAAGTTCATGGGCGAAAAGATCGTCCTTTCCTATAAGTCGAAACTACCGGTCGTGATCCTGCGGCCCGGCGCGGTCTATGGTCCCCGAGAGACCGACATTTTCGAATATTTTAAAATGGTCGATAGCCATTTGGTGGTCATTGGCGGCGGGGATGCCCAAAAGATCAGCTTTGTTTATGTGGATGACCTGGTCAACGCTATCCTTTTGGCGGGCCATTCACCCAAAGCGGTGGGCAAGACCTATTTCGTCTCGGATGGACAGAGCTACAACTGGGGCAAGATCACGCAGGTGATCGGGAATAAGCTGGGGAAATCCTATTCGACCATAAAGATCCCTCTGGGGATCGTGAAAGTGGTGGCTAGTTTGGGCGATGCCATTGCCAAGGCGACCGGGAAGTCCATTTTGCCCCCTATTGTCAGCCGGGATAAATTGAAAGAGGCCGAAGTGCCGGGATGGGCTTGCAAGAATGACAAGCTTTGTAAAGAATTGGGCTTCAAACCGCAGTATGACATTACCCGGGGCATCCAAAAGACGGTCGAGGCCTATTGGGCGGCGGGTTGGTTGAAAAAGTAAGGATGAGAGGGAACATGAAACTTTCGAGAATGATACCCATGTTGTTGGTGCTGACGGCGCTTTTGACCGCCAAGGGGGCTTTGGCCCAGATGCAATTGGTGAATTCGATCCTGCCTCCGGACCATCTTTTGGAAAATTTGCCTTGGTTGGGCGATGATGGAAAGACCGAGAGCAAAGGCCTTTTTGATTTTGAGGATTTCCGTGGGTTGGGCGCGAAGGATGTTGTTTTGATCTACCGCCAATCGGCGCCGGTCAGCGCTTTGGACAAGCCACACAATCAAACCTTAGCGGTTTATTTCTTCGATACCCCGACTCAAAAATACGTAAAGGGCCTTGAGGATGAAGGTGGACCGATCCGCTGGGTGAAACTGTTGTCCGAGCCTGATTGGAAAAGCCCGGTCTTGGTCGTTCTGCGGGACGACCTCAAAGGACATCAAGTGATCCGTGGTTACACTTGCGTGAAAGATCAAATGAAACGGGTCCTGGATGCCCAGGCTCCCCAGGCTTTTGTTTTCTTCCCGACGGGTTCGGAGAACGGCAGTGTTTGGGTTTCCTCCCAAGAGCAGCCGAAGAACGCCTCGGCGGCGGAACATGTTTTTGTTTGGGATAAGGCCAATGGTCAGTTGGTCGAGGCTTCTTATAAAGCGGTCGCTGGTTGGGAGGGAGATTCCATTCTCTTGCCCACGCCGACCGCAGTGCCGCAGGTCCAGGTGGCGAAAGCCGCTCAAGCGGTCAGCCATCCTTCGGCGAATGGCTGGTGGGATGAACCTTTTGACGCCAACAAGTCTTTTGGGCGTTTAAAGACTGAGTTGGTGCCCCAATTGATCCAAAAGAACCAGATCGCCGTCCTAGGCCAGAAGGCGACGGCCTTCTTCAAAGAGGCTCAAAAGAACGAGATCAAGGGTAAGGAATTTGCCGGGATGCGGTCGGGTTACTACGCCGCCGTGGCGACGACCTTGTTCAATATGAACAAAGCTAAGGATGCGGCCTTTTATTTGAAGATCGCCTTGTCCTATCAATCGGACAACGCGGATGCCCTGGCATTGAAGGCGAAGATGTCTGTTAAATAATGGTGCACCCGGAGGAACATCAAACCTTGCTTTGCTCTCGCAGGGGAAATGCCCCCTGCAAACCCCATTGAACAGCCGGGAAAACTCACGTTTTCCCGAAACTTTTCCCCGGGTTCTCGTCCTACTGGCTGAAACAAAAAAGCCGCAGAGCTTGTGCTCTACGGCTTTTTTTCGTTGTTGGTGCCCGAGGGGGGACTCGAACCCCCACGGGTTTCCCCATACGCACCTCAAGCGTACGTGTCTGCCATTTCACCACCCGGGCCTCTTTTGGGCGTAAAGCCCTTAGAAGAAGGCGTATTATACTTCTCGACTTTTGAATGTCAATCAAAGCGCCCCAGCGCCGTGAATAGGGTGAATGTTTTGAAAAAAAGTATTTTGTCCTTATTTTTACTCGGTTTGTTTGTTTACGGCATGAAAGCCTCGGTCTTTTTTCCGTCATTTCAATTGCTTAAAGACTCTCAGTGGGACCTTTCGCTGTTTCCGTTATTGGAACTGAAAAAGGTGAATGTGCTTTTGTGGTTTCCGGCTATTTGTAAGATCCAACCAATAGGGTCGATTTTGCTATTACCTTTTTATGCATTTGGTTTTTTGGGTTGGATGGTATGGATTCGTAGAACCTTTATGAATGGTCTCGAAGGGCCATCTGTAAACTTAGTCGCGTTGGCGCTAGCGATAACCATGTTTTCCTTTTACTGTTTTGCACTTGGTGTTAACCAAATATTGACTTTTCATCCACTTTTCATTTTTTTCTTGATTGGATCTGTTGTTGGGTTGCTTGAGTATGAGGAAAATCATGAGTTTCTTAAAATTGAATTTGTTTTGGGGCCATTGTCGTTGCCCTTAATTTTTTGGTTATTTGAGTATTTGTCGCCGCCTATTATTTGGGACGCTGTTCTTGATCATTTTCGCTTCGCAGAAGAGGTGGCGAGGCTCCGCCAAATACCATTTCATTGGACCAACCACACGGGCGACATGCCGAAATTTGTCGAGACGCTTTTGGCAGGCTTTTGGGTTTTGGGAGGCGAAACTCTGGCGAAGATGATGAGCGGCTTATCCGCATTACTGATGGCTTATCTATTCTGGGTGATCGCGAAAGAGAAAGATTTCTCTAATAAGATCGTGCAATGGTTGTTTTTTACCTGTCCGATTTTCTTAGCAATCTTTGCCTGGGGATACGTGGAAGGATTCTTGGCTTTTTATGAAGTCTTCGCGATCTATTGTCTTTGGCGGTTCCTGGAAAAACCGGGGAGCCGGATCTGGTTGGCGTTCTGTGTGTTCTTTTTAGGTGTGGCTTTTTCGATCAAATACACTGCGGTGTTGGCAATAGCGGCCTGCGATGTATTTCTGATCTTTTATGGCTTCAAGGAGAAGAATTGGGGGCTGAAACGCGGGCCACTTATGTTGCTTTTCTTTTTGCCGGTCGTGCCTTGGGCCCTCAGAAACGAATTGGCGAACGGTAATCCCGTTTATCCTCTGTTGACCCATCTTTTCGGCGGACCTCCGGGCTACAACTCGGCGATGGAAACTAATCTTTGGCAAGATACTGGAAAACCCCTGGGATGGGATGTACTGGCCTGGGGCCGCCTTTTTTGGGACAGTTTCTTCACCACCTCGAATGGCGTTGGCGCTGCCTGGACTCCTTTGGTTTTTATGAGCTTGCCCTGGTGGGGATCATTGTTGAAGGACCGTTTCGCAAAGTTTTTGTTGGGCGTCGCTGTTCTTTTTTTGGTGGGGTGGGCCTTCTTTTGCACCGATCTTCGGCATGCCGCGGGTGCATTGATCCTTTTGTGTGTCTTGTCGGCTTTGGCTTGGTCCGAAGCTTTTCGTCAAAAGGGTATGGGGGCACGATGGCTTTTTGCCCTAGGTGCCTTGGTCTCGATGTGGTTAACGGTTAGCGCACAATTGACCACGACCGCGCCATATGCCTCGGCTTTGGGTTTGGAAGAACCACTGGAACGTTTGGCTCGGAACTATAGTTTTAATTTGGATACCTACGCGGCCTATCGAGACATCGAGAACAATTCGGGTCCAGCGGATAAGGTGATGACCGTAGGGGTTTTTCAGACCTATCCACTTCGTAGAATGGCTTTTGTGGATTTTAATTGGAAAAGGCCGACCCTTTTGGAATGGGCTTCTCAATGCCGAACGGCTGAGCAATTAGCTCAAAGGTTCCGCAGAGAGGGAGTGGATTGGATCTTGTATCAAAAAGAAGAGGCGATCCATTCTTATGGACGGAATAAAGACTGGAAGTTGGAGGGGATACCCGAAAAAGAATATTTGCGGTTCTGGATGTACTTTGCGGAGCCTGTCGCCCAATACGACAATTCCTTTGTTTATCGGGTGAGGCAAAAGGCCCTTGATAGGCCGCTTTTGCTGCAAGAAGTTCCTGGATTGCAGGAACCCGGATTTTATGAGATCCAAAAGGCCGAATTTAAAGGCGAAGCCCAAAAGGCCTATGAACTGGCGGTTGCCTGGAGTGAGAAATATCCTTTTGTCGCGGAAGGGTGGCGTCAAAGGGCCCAAGCTGGCGAAAAGATCGAGCCTAAAGACGCCTTGGTTTCTTGGAGAAAAGCGGCTCGGTTGGGATTGAGCGATCCACAGGGTTCATCCACGCTTCGTCAAAAAGTGGAACAAGTGAAGATCGAAAAGGCCTTGGCTTTTTATCGGGAAAATTGAATCAGCTCTTCGGTAAAGTGAAGAAAAAGGTCGAACCTTTTCCCAAGTGGGATTCCACCCAGATATGTCCTCCGTGGGCGGTGACGATCTCTTGGCAGATGGCGAGCCCCATGCCAGTCCCTGGATATTTGTCCGCGGGATTGAGCCGATGGAAGATGTCGAAGATCTTGTCGCGGTTTTCCGGATCAAGCCCTATTCCGTTGTCCCGTATCGAAAATAACCAATGGTTTTCTTGAGGGGAAGCCGTTACTTGGATCTGTGTGGATGGGCCGGAGCGGAACTTGATCGCATTGCTGATGAGATTCTGAAATAACTGGGTCATGTGGCTTGGACGCGCATGGAGGACGGGCAGGTCGCTTACTTGTATGTTGGCGCCGCTCTCTTCGGCGCTGGATTTAAGATTGTTGAGAACTTGTTTCACGGTCTCGTTCAACGCGGTCGGTTGGAGCGCGATCTTTTGGGTTTTGAGCCGTGAATATTGAAGCAGGTCATTGATCAGTTGTCTCATCCGTTTGGCGCCATCAATGATGAAGTGGATGTTGTTTTGGGAGTCTTTATCCAAGTTCCCTCTGTTGTCGAGTTCCAAAAGTTGGGCAAAGGTTGTAATGCTTCGTAGCGGCTCTTGAAGGTCGTGGGAGGCGACGTAAGCGAAGTTTTCGAGGGTTTTGTTGGTCTCTTCCAGGTTTTTCCGGGCTTTTGCGCTTTCGACCAAGGCCTTTTGGAATTGTCGAACCACAGGCAAGCAAATCATCGTGATCAAGATCATGCAAATGAAAGGAAAAAAATAAATGGCGTAAAAATAGGTTCGGGGGTCGACCGGGATGGTGTGTTGGGTATGGTAAAGATTCCGAATGAGGACTGAGAAGAAGTAAAGAATAAAACCCAATCCAACCCAGTATAAACCTTCCTTGGATTCTGAAAGAAAAATGCCGATGATGATGAACATCATTAAAAAGGTTACGGCGATCGGGAAAAGTTGATCGGGCATGACGATCAACCAATGGATGGTCCGGCAAAAGGCGGCTAACATGATGACGCGGCGGGCCAAAAAATAATGACCCTTTTTGACCAGGTGAAGGGAAAGCAAACTTGCCGAACCAAGGGCAAAGCTGAGTATCGCAATGAGCAGGGTTTGGGGGAGACTTGTTTGCCAATAGATGTAGGCGCTATTCAGGGAAAAGATAGATGTGCCAAAGAGGATCGTCCAAAGAATAATGGTCAGGGTCTTGGTTTGGACCTCTAGTATTTCGTTATTTTGTCCGGCATTTGTTGAGTTCATCGACATCTCATCTTTGGCCATAAAGCAAAGGGGCGAGTTTGGGTCGGCATTCGTCGCCAATATTCATTTTGGCGATCTTGTTTAGGGCACGGAGCTCTTTCAATTTGGGCACGACCCGGTCCTTGAGATCTTTGGGGGTCAATGGGTTGAGATAGATCTTCGTGCCGCCTTCGAAACCCGCCAAGTTATTGATGCGCCATTTGATCAAGATATGCCAGGGAATACGGTCTTGGGAGCCGCGAGGAGTGTAATACCATTCCTCGTTACAGGGAGTTTGGTTGCCGGTGGCCGCGTGAAAAGCCTGGGCAAGATCCGAGATACCGGCTACTTCCTCGGGAGTGTGGTCTTCGGGACGAAGCGCGCGGCTTTTTGAATAAATGGCGAGGGTGGGGAATTGGTGGCCCAATTCGGCTATTCCAACGGCGAAGTCGTTCTCGGCGACAACCAGGTTTTCTTTTGCGGAAAAATCAATGATCGCGCTGTTGTAAATATTGGGGTCTTTGTGGACGGCTTGAAGCGCTTGCTCTAAAGAGGGCCCGTAGCTATCCATACCCACTAGTTGGCGGTGCAAGTGTTCAACGGATGCGCCGGCGGCGTGGAGCCAATTTTGAAAGACCATGACATAACGAATATAAGGGTTACTGGCATGGATGTCCTTCAAGGCCGCGATGGTAAAAAGGAAGTATTGAGCATGATCTGTGGCGCTTAAGTCGCCGGCGGACACTAGTTCGTTGTCAAACTGGGCCCCGGGCTTGAAATGCTGGCAGGCGATGATCAATTCATGGTTGCCGCCGAAGAAAGCGTCAGCCAAATGCAGTTTTTCCTTAGCTGGAATGGATTGTATTTGTTCCGCGGTCTTGCCGGTCAATCTCAGCTTGGTATCGACGACCTCTAAAATATGTTTCATTCCCTGGGGTTGGGCAAGGTAGTCCTTTTGCCATTGGATCTGTTCGGCTGACAAACGGAAATCGTGATTTTTGAGCCAGTAATTAAGTGGAACTATTTCGAAAAGATTCGTGACCCGGCGGAAAAGGGCTTTGGATCGACCCAGTTCTGCAGCGCTGAGAGGACCCAAAGTTTGGTAACTGTTGTTAGGGGTCAGTATCAGACGGGTCTTTTCGGGAGGTGTTTTGAAGTAATTCGCTTGGCAAAAATCACAGTAATTCTCCGGTTCTGCCATTTTTATCGGTTGGGGTGAAAGGAAAGCTTTGCGAAAAGGTCTGGAAGACCGGTCGGGAACGGTCCAAACCTCGGTCCCGTAAATGGGGTGCCGGTGTTTCAGGGTGCCGTCGGGTAGTTTTTGGTAATGGGGGTTTGGATCAGGCATCGTTTTATTGGCTCGTGGATTGGTACGAGGGTTTTAGTATGATAGGGGCCCTGACAGCCCGCAAGTAATTTCAAAGAAATGAGAATCGCCTTGTCCAGGCTTTTGTCCATTGAACAGTTGGAAATATCGCTTAAAAGTCCCTCGGATGATCGGATGGGAAAGGTTTTGCGGGGTGTGGACTTGGCCTTGGAAGAGGGACAAACACTCGCTTTGGTGGGGGAGTCAGGATGTGGAAAGAGCGTGACCGCTCTTTCGGTCTTGAACCTTTTACCGCAGCCGCCCATGAGCAAGACCGCTGGACGGATCCGCTTCGAGGAACGGGAAATGGACGGGCTTTCAGAGCTGGATTGGCGGCGAGTGAGGGGAAAGGAGATCGGGATCGTTTTCCAAGACCCCGTGGCCTCCTTAAATCCCGTTTTTACCGTGGGTGACCAGGTCGAGGAAGCACTCAAGGTCCATTTGGGGCTGACGGTGGCTGTGGCGAAAAAACGGACCCTCGAGTTGCTGACCCAAGTTGGGCTTCCGGAGCCGGAGCGGATCGCGGGCCAGTATCCCCATCAGTTGTCCGGCGGCATGTGTCAAAGGGTGATGATCGCTATGGCGGTGGCCTGTGAACCCAAACTCTTGATTGCCGATGAGCCAACCACGGCACTGGATGTAACGGTCCAAGCGCAGATCTTGGACCTTCTCTTTCAAATGACCCAAAAGAGCAAAATGGCGGTCTTGCTCATCACTCACGATCTGCGGATCGTGCGGAATCATACGGATCGTGTGGTTATTTTATATGCCGGCGAAGTCGTGGAAGAGGGGATGCCTGACGATATATTCCTTCATGCGCAGCACCCCTATACAGAAGGGTTGCTGGCCGCGATGCCGACCTTTGGCCAGCAAGGTAAACCGCTGACCAGCATTGAGGGGGCGGTCCCTTCTCCTTTTGACACATTAACAGCCTGTGTTTTTGCCGACCGTTGTCCAAAAGTTCAGGAAAAATGTCGTAAAGAAAAGCCGTTATTTGAAAGCGAAAAAAATGGGCATGGGGTTCGATGCTTTTATCCGTCGAAAAAATAACTAAAGAGTTCCCGATCCAAAAGGGTTTGTTCGGAACACCGACTGCTTATTTGAGGGCGGTTGCCGGCGTTTCTTTTGATATCGAGGCAGGCGAGGTAGTTGGCCTTGTCGGGGAATCGGGTTGCGGCAAAAGCACGGTTGGCCGCTGCGTTGTCGGCCTTCACCAGGCGACCGATGGACGGGTGCTGTGGGATGGGAAAGATATCGCGAAACTAAGCCCTGAAGAAAGAAGAACGCTCCGGCGCCGGTTCCAAATGGTCTTTCAAAACCCATTTTCCTCCTTGAATCCCCGTCAAAAGATCGAGGATGTCCTTTTGGAGCCGATAGCGGTTCACGGTCTTTTTAGGCCTTCCGAAAGAGCGGCTGCGGTCCAGGAGTTGATCGAACAAGTTGGGTTAAGTTCGAAGGATCTTCAAAAATATCCCCATGAGTTTTCAGGAGGGCAACGGCAACGAATCGGAATCGCTCGGGCTTTGGCTTGCCAG
This sequence comes from candidate division FCPU426 bacterium, assembly GCA_027452205.1. Taxonomy (GTDB): domain Bacteria; phylum Oederibacteriota; class Muellerivitia; order Muellerivitales; family Muellerivitaceae; genus Bog-1183. The sequence goes on from DAIDGV010000017.1 coordinate 20,699, forward strand.
CCGGATCTAATGGTCTTGGATGAACCTGTCTCATCCCTGGATGTTTCGGTCCAGGCTTCAATTCTGAATCTTTTGACAAAGTTGAACCGTGATCGGAAAATAGGTTATCTGTTCATTTCTCATGACCTTCAGGTGGTGGGTTATATCAGCACAAGGGTGCTGGTCATGTATTTGGGGGTGGTTGTCGAAGAGGGGAGGGTCGATCAGGTACTTAAAAGCCCCCGACACCCCTATACGCAAACGCTCTTGAAAGCCAGTTTGGGTGCTTCTGTGGCTGTGAAGGGTGAACAGCTGAGTCCGGCTCAAGTGGTTCCTGGATGTGCCTTTTATAACCGCTGTCCCCACGCGGAAAGCCGTTGTTCCAACGAAAAGCAGGACTTCCAAGAGGTGGACGGGGTTTGGCGGGTTGCCTGCTGGAAATGGCACAAAATAGGGTAACGGCATACCTTTTCAGGGGCGAAATAGGGTTATAATTAGAACGTCGTTGGATGGTCCTGCAAGATGATCCGCCCAAATCCCTCAATTCCCGAGGTTTCCCATGAAAGTAATGATCGTCAATCCGCCTACTTGTACCGGTATGAAATACATCCGGGAAGGTCGCTGTGAACAACGCTTAAATTCATTCCAGTATGTGATGGTGCCTATTTCTTTACCCATGATCGCCGGGGCCTTGGAAGCCAAACAACACAATGTGAAGCTGCTCGATTGCATCGCGAATGACGTGGATGTGGAAGGCTTAAAAAAAGCCATCGCGGAATTCGATCCGGGATTGGTTCTATTCAATATGTCCACGGCGACTTCTTCTAGTGATATGGAAGTCATTACGCGGATGCGTCCTGCGAGCAAAGCGCATTTCACGGTCATTGGAAACCACGCCACCTCGTTACCGGAAGAAGTCTTGAATGGTTCGGCTTTGGATTCGGTCATTCGCCGCGAGCCTGAATTGACCGCGCAAGACTTGGTAGATGCGGTTGAAAAGGGGCGGGCGCTGAAGGATGTTTTGGGAGTTTCCTTCAAGTCTGACAAGGGAATCGTTAATAACGAAGACCGTCCCTTTAATGAAAACCTGGACGACCTTCCGTTCGCGGCCCGTCATTTGCTTGATAATGCACGCTATACATTGCCTGTAATCAATGAACCTTATACGCTCATTATTACCAGCCGCGGCTGTCCTCATTCCTGTATCTATTGCACGGCTTATCAGTATTACGGCAAAAAGCTGAGATTGCGTAGTGCGGTGAATGTGGTGGATGAAATGCAAGAATGTTACGAAAAGCATGGTCTGCGCAATTTCACGATGTGGTCAGATACCTTCAATCAGAATAAGAAGTTCGTGATGGATGTTTGCGGCGAACTTAAAAAACGCGATCTCCATAAAAAAATTCGTTGGATGTCGAATAGCCGGGTCGACCAAATGGATGCGGAAGTTTTAAAGGAAATGCGTTCGGCGAACTGTATCGGAATTTCCTATGGCGTGGAATCGGGCGTAGAAGAGATTTTGAAGAACATGAAAAAAGGCGCGACGGCTGAACAAGCTCGTGTTGCGGTCCGCTTGACCAAGGAAGCGGGCATCGAAGTTCTGACGCATATTATTTTTGGATTGCCCGGCGAAACAATGGAGACGATCAAAGAGACGATCCAATATGTGAAAGAGTTGGATCCGGATTACGCTCAGTTTTATTGCGCGATTCCTTTTCCGAAAACAGAACTGGAAGAGATGGGGAAGAAGAATGGTTGGATCACGACAGATGATTACGCGAAATACGAATTGAACCAGCCGATTTTGAATATGCCTGGGTTGTCGGTTGAAGATCTTCAAAAGGCCCGAAATATGGCCTATCGGCAATTTTATTTGCGGCCCAGCTATATTTTCAAAAGACTGCGTAAAATAAGGAGTTTTGGCGATTTGTTGACCAATTATCGCCAGGCCAAAGACTTTATTTCGAGCTGGATTTCTCCGGAATCCACTGAAAAAACGGCTGTTTCTGAGTCTAAACAGCTTGTTTCGGCCGCACATTAAAAATAATTAATAATTAGTTGACACAATTGGATGCATTGAGTATAAATACATCCCCCAGCCACTACGGTTTGTGGGTTGTTCTTTGAAGTGTTAAAATCCTTAGACAATCGGACGCTAATAGTTCTCGATTGCGGTGCTCATCGCAGCGGTGGATTTTGTTGTCTCTAATCACCTCTGGGGTAAGCATCGAATGGATGCTTGTCTGTAATTGGTCTTTGAAAACTAAATAGTGCATACGAAACAAGTTTGGGTGCTTGTCAATATTGAGTTGTAAAAGTTAGAGCCTTTTAAAAGCTTTCTTATGGAGAGTTTGATTCTGGCTCAGGACAAACGTTGGCGGTGCGTCTTAGACATGCAAGTCGAGCGTGAAAGCCCGCAAGGGTGAGTAAAGCGGCGAACGGGTGAGTAATACTTGGATAACGTACCTTCTAGATTGGGATAACGCACCGAAAGGTGTGCTAATACCGAATATGACCACGACTTCTTCGGGAGTTGAGGTAAAAGATGGCGCAAGCTATCACTGGAAGATCGGTTCAAGCACCATTAGCTAGTTGGCGGGGTAATGGCCCACCAAGGCGACGATGGTTAGCCGGCCTGAGAGGGTGATCGGCCACACTGGGACTGAGATACGGCCCAGACTCCTACGGGAGGCAGCAGTTTGGAATATTCCACAATGGGCGCAAGCCTGATGGAGCGACACCGCGTGAAGGATGAAGGTCTTCGGATCGTAAACTTCTTTAGACCTAGATGAAGATTGCAGGGTAAATAATCCTGCAATTTGACAGTATAGGTAGAATAAGCCACGGCTAACTCTGTGCCAGCAGCCGCGGTAATACAGAGGTGGCAAACGTTGTCCGGATTTATTGGGTGTAAAGGGCATGTAGGTGGCTTTGTAAGTCAAAGGTGAAATGGCCCGGCTCAACCAGGTCATTGCCTTTGAAACTGCCGAGCTTGAGTTCGGAAGAGGAAAGCGGAATTCCCAGTGTAGCGGTGAAATGCGTAGATATTGGGAGGAACACCGGTGGCGAAGGCGGCTTTCTGGTCCGAAACTGACACTGAGATGCGAAAGCCAGGGGAGCAAACGGGATTAGATACCCCGGTAGTCCTGGCCGTAAACGATGAGTACTAGGTGTTAGAGGTATCCACTCCTCTAGTGCCGCAGCTAACGCATTAAGTACTCCACCTGGGGACTACGACCGCAAGGTTGAAACTCAAAGAAATTGACGGGGGCCCGCACAAGCAGTGGAGCATGTGGTTCAATTCGACGCAACGCGCAGAACCTTACCTGGGTTTGACATCCTCTGACCGCCTATGAAAGTAGGTTTCCTCGCAAGAGGCAGAGAGACAGGTGCTGCATGGCTGTCGTCAGCTCGTGTCGTGAGATGTTGGGTTAAGTCCCGCAACGAGCGCAACCCCTATTTTTAGTTGCCATCAGGTCAAGCTGGGCACTCTAAAGAGACCGCCGGTGACAAACCGGAGGAAGGTGGGGATGACGTCAAGTCCTCATGGCCTTTATATCCAGGGCTACACACGTGCTACAATGGCGGATACAAAGGGTAGCGAACCCGCGAGGGGGAGCCAATCCCAAAAAGTCCGCCCCAGTTCAGATCGGAGTCTGCAACTCGACTCCGTGAAGCCGGAATTGCTAGTAATCGTGGATCAGAACGCCACGGTGAATACGTTCCCGGGCCTTGTACACACCGCCCGTCAAGTCACGAAAGTCAATTGCACCAGAAGCGATTGCGCTAACCCGCAAGGGAGGCAGATTGCGAAGGTATGGTTGGTGATTGGGACTAAGTCGTAACAAGGTAGCCGTATCGGAAGGTGCGGCTGGATCACCTCCTTTCTATGGAGACCATGGTAGAGGAACCCTTTTTGAGGGAACGCTCATACCGTAACTCCAAGTGGATACTCAAACGAGATGTGCACTATTTAGTTTTAAAGGACCAATTCGGATCTTGGTCTTTCTAAGTTGATGAAGTTTAATTTTGGGTGTTGAGTTGCCCTTCGCCAAACTGGATTGGGCCTATAGCTCAGTTGGTTAGAGCGCACCCCTGATAAGGGTGAGGTGACTGGTTCGACTCCAGTTAGGCCCACCATATTAGGTGCGAGCTGGTTGTGCGGGGGGGTGTAGCTCAGTTGGGAGAGCGCCTGCTTTGCAAGCAGGAGGTCACCGGTTCGATCCCGGTCATCTCCACCAATTTTGGTGATCGACCCAAAATAAAAGTTTCGTGAATCTTTCGAGATTCGAAGTATTCACGAAGCTTTGTCGCTTAGGCGACGGCTTCTTGGATCAAATTGATCCTGCCGCTCTTCGTGAACGGCGATGTTCTTTGAAAAACGATAGATTAACTACTATTTAAGCTGAACCGAGTGCATATAAGATTCTCAAACGGTGTAATTTGATCATGTGATCAAGCTACTAAGAGTGTATGAAGGATGCCTTGGCGTCAGATGGCGATGAAGGACGTGATAGCCTGCGAAAAGTTCCGTGGAGCCGGCAATAGGCATTGATACGGAAATGTCCGAATCGGGGAACCGTATGGGGCAAACCCCCATAACTCCTAACTGAATTCATAGGTTAGGGTGAGCCGACCTGGTGAAGTGAAACATCTCAGTAACCAGAGGAAAAGAAATCGAACAGATTCTCCAAGTAGCGGCGAGCGAAAGGGGAAAAGCTCAAACCAGCGTGCTTGCACGCTGGGGTTGTAGGGCTCGCAATCGTGGAGTTACAAAGGAAAGCAATAGCTGAAGGGCCTGGGACGGTCCGACACAGAGGGTGAAATCCCCGTAAGCGAAATTGTTTTCTCTCCCTGCGAGTACCTGAGTACCACGAGACACGTGAAACCTTGTGGGAATCCGGGCAGACCACTGTCCAAAGCTAAATACAAGCTGACGACCGATAGTGAAACAGTACCGTGAGGGAAAGGTGAAAAGCACCCCTAATGGGGAGTGAAATAGTACCTGAAATCATACACTTACAATCAGTGGAAGCACTATTTTAGGAGGTTTACGGCCTACGGGTCGTAAGCGCCTATCAGTGTAACCGCGTGCCTTTTGCATAATGATCCGGAGAGTTATTGAATGAAGCGAGGTTAAGCCCCGTTTGAGGGGTGGAGCCGTAGCGAAAGCGAGTCTTAAAAGGGCGATTTAGTTTCATTCATTAGACCCGAAGCGGGATGATCTAGCCATGACCAGGGTGAAGCCTTGTTAACACGAGGTGGAGGCCCGAACCGATGTATGTTGAAAAATGCTCGGATGAGTTGTGGATAGGGGTGAAAAGCCAATCGAATTCCGTGATAGCTGGTTCTCCTCGAAATATCTTTAGGGATAGCCTTGGGAAGTAGTTAGTGGTGGTAGAGCACTGATTGGGCTAGGGGTCTTAACAGATTACCAAATCCTTTCAAACTCCAAATGCCATTAATGTAATCCCAGGAGTCAGTCTGTCAGCGCTAAGGTTGACGGTCGAAAGGGAATCAACCCAGCCCATCAGCTAAGGTCCCCAAGTACATGCTAAGTGGTAAAGGATGTGGAGTCGCATAAACAACCAGGATGTTGGCTTAGAAGCAGCCATCATTTAAAGAGTGCGTAACAGCTCACTGTTCGAGCGATTCTGCGCCGACAATTTAACGGGGCTAAAGCATGTCACCGAAGCTGTGGATTTGTATCCTCTTAGGAGGGTACAACTGGTAGAGGAGCGTTCTGTTGTAGGATGAAGGACGACCGTAAGGACGTCTGGACGAAACAGAAGTGATCATTCCGGATTAAGTAGCGAATAAGCGTGTGAAAAACACGCTCGCCGTAAGTCTAAGGTTTCCTCGAGCAAGGGTAATCCGCTCAGGGTAAGTCGGTTCCTAAGTCGAGGCCGAAAGGCGTAGATAATGGATATCAGGTTAAAATTCCTGAACCACCGAAACACGTTATTACCAATGGAGGGACGCAGAAAGATAGGAGAACCCGGCCGCTGGTCGAGCCGGGAGGGGCTTTTAGGTGGATCCGTAGGTAAAATCCGCGGGTCACATACACCAAGGGGCTACTCGAGCCGCAAGGCAAAGTCTTTGACTCTACGCTGCCAAGAAAATCTTCTAGGGAGTGTTAGGTGACCGTACCGCAAACCGACTCAGGTAGACGAGGAGAGAATCCTAAGGCGCTCGAGTTATGTGTTGCCAAGGAACTCGGCCAATTACTCTCGTAACTTCGGGAAAAGAGAGGCCCCACTAGCGTGCAAGCGTGAAGGGGTCGCAGAGAAATGGCTCAGGCGACTGTTTAACAAAAACACAGCACTCTGCTAAGTCGAAAGACGATGTATAGGGTGTGACTCCTGCCCGGTGCTGGAAGGTTAAGGGGATGGGTTAGCGCAAGCGAAGCTCAGAACCGAAGCCCCAGTAAACGGCGGCCGTAACTATAACGGTCCTAAGGTAGCGAAATTCCTTGTCGGGTAAGTTCCGACCTGCACGAATGGAGTAACGATCTGGGCACTGTCTCGGCAACATGCTCGGCGAAATAGTAGTTCGAGTGAAGATGCTCGATACCCGCATCTAGACGAAAAGACCCCATGAAGCTTTACTGCAAGTTGACACTGAACTTTGATTTAACATGTGTAGCATAGGTGGGAGACTTTGAGGCGAGGGCGCCAGCCTTCGCGGAGTCGTTAGTGAAATACCACTCTTGTTGTATTGAAGTTCTAACCTAGAGCCGTAATCCGGTTCAGGGACAATGTCTGCTGGACAGTTTGACTGGGGCGGTCGCCTCCCAAAGTGTAACGGAGGCGCCCAAAGGTTTCCTTAGCGCGGTTGGAAATCGCGCTTACAAGTGTAAAGGCATATGGAAGCTTAACTGCGAGACAGACACGTCGAGCAGGTGCGAAAGCAGGGCTTAGTGATCCGGCGGTACCTCGTGGGAGGGCCGTCGCTCAACGGACAAAAGCTACTCTGGGGATAACAGGCTGATCTTGCCCAAGAGTTCATATCGACGGCAAGGTTTGGCACCTCGATGTCGGCTCATCACATCCTGGAGCTGAAGTAGGTTCCAAGGGTTAGGCTGTTCGCCTATTAAAGTGGTACGTGAGCTGGGTTCAGAACGTCGTGAGACAGTTCGGTCTCTATCTGGTGCGGGCGTAGGACATTTGAGGGGAGCTTTCCCTAGTACGAGAGGACCGGGAAGGACGAATCTCTGGTACTCCTGTCATCCTGCCAAGGGTGGTTGCAGGGTAGCTATATTCGGACGAGATAAACGCTGAACGCATATAAGCGTGAAACTCTCCCCAAGATGAGATGTCCCGGGACATAAGTCCCCTAAAGGCTCCACGTAGACTACGTGGTTGATAGGCTGGGTGTGTAAGGCCCGTAAGGGTTTAAGCTGACCAGTACTAATCCGCCGTGAGGCTTGATCATATGTTCAAATTATCATCGCATCTTATTTCGCACTCGAGTTCAGTTAGTAGTTATCTATCGTTGAATTTGTTTCCAGGATTGTGTAAAACAATTACTGTGATTGATGTTTCCCGGTGATTATAGCGGAGGGGAAACACCCGTTCCCATTCCGAACACGGCAGTTAAGCCCTCCAGCGCTGATGGTACTTCACATGTCTTGTGTGGGAGAGTAGGACGTTGCCGGGATTTTAAAATGAACCCAGGTTCTCGAAAGAGGGCCTGGGTTTTTTGTTTTTAGATCAGTTTGGGTCTTTTGAAAGCCAAGCTTTGAACCAAACTTTGGTGGCTTCTGCTTTGTCTCCTGAGGATGCGTATAAACATTCCGCCATTAAATTGTACGTTCTTATCCTCTTTAACTTTTGGTTCTCCATCACTTTGTTTTCCAATGTCGGTTCTATGCCTTCGAAGTAAGCTTCGTTTGAATAGGGAAGGGCACAGGTTTTTCGCAACAGACCCTCTTCGGCACCGAGCGCGTTTTTAGTAGGGTCTGCATAATGTCCCCAAAAGTCAGTCAACAATGAGTAGTTACTATCGTCGGCCGATCTTGTTTTCGGACCATTTACGATTACGGATAAACCTAATGGTTCAATGCTAAGCCGATTGAAGTTCTGTAAGTATTCCTTTGAAAAACTGCCGTTCGGGAACATGGTCATGATGGGGTGGTTGGGTTGGTTTTGTATGATCAAGTCCTTGAAAACGGAAATGCCCAGATTAGAGCCAATGGTCGGATCCGTTCTGCGGAGAGTCTGCGCTTCATTTTGCTTGGATAAAAAGGGCATCAGTACTAGATGCGTATCTGGGCGTTTTTGTAAAACTGCCTTCAAATATAAAAGTGAAAAATAATCATAGTCTGATTCCGCAAAGAAAAGCGTGTTTTTAGGCATGACCTGCAGAGTTGAAATTCCGTATCCGTAATACAAAAACCGGTCTTTTTGGTCGTTGTTTTTGAAATTGGATAAAAAGGTCAAAGGTGCGATGGCTAAAGTGAAAACGAGAGCCAAACGATACTTAAGACCGTTTGATCTTTCAAAAAACGTTAGCATTTGATAAGCGCCAAGACCGATCAAGAGGCCAAGAATCCAATTGGTGGAGAGTAGATGGTCGTCCATGTGCCAATATTCGATGGGTTCAACTTTTAAATAAATTAGGTTGCTGATGACTGTGGTTGAAAGTATTAGGAATAAAAAGAGCATGATTTCCTTGTTTTTTGACCACAACCAAAATAACCCTACGATAATCAGGATGTATGCGGTGACATGAAATTCGTTGAGCAAGTGCCCTGAAATATAAATGGATTTGGGCCAAGTGGTTTGGCTCAAACCCTGAGATGCGTTCCCGGTAAATTCCACTTTAGTGTATTCGGCTCTGCTAATGGATGCAGCGAGGGTTTTGACGTTGATGGGTGTGTTGAAATTGATCGGCGGGCAGTTATTTGCGCGCAACGGAAGATAAAGATACAGACTTAAAACGACTAGGATGACCGTTGCCGTTAATATGAATTTAACAACGGTGAGATTTCTTTTTTTGTCCTTCTTTATCAGCAAAAGTGTAACGAGCAATCCCGGTGTCAACAAAAACTCTGTGGGCCAATGATTGGTCAGCCCGATCGCGTATAAAAACAGGATAGGCAGAAGGTTCTTCGAATGCTGTTCAATGAAAAATTGTAAAGCCAGAAAAAGTCCAAGTTCCAAGATGGTTTGAAAAATATAAACGCCGCCCTTGGCGGTAATCGAATCTCCCCAGAATCCATTTGAGAATGCTAGCGAAAGGGCGGCGACAAGAGCGCCAAGTTGTCTGGCCGAGTTCGACGTGTTCCGGGCATCGCCTCTGTCACCTATCAATACCCAAATGTTCACATATAAAAGACAACAAGCAAAAGCGCCTAATATGGCGGCCAAAAAGTTATAACTAAAAGCGGGATTACCAACAGGGATATAGAATAGCTTTCCAAGAAGGTTAAAAAGAGGGTATCCGGGTGGGTGAGTTACTCCCAGGGTCATACAACCAACAATGGTCTCGGGAGAATCGTTCCTATACAAAGCGGGATTGAGGGTGAACAAGTACCCGCAGATAATAACCAAGAAGAGAAGGGCTAGATTTTTTATGGGTGGATATCGGTCCATGCACGACCTTGGGGTTTCAGGGCGCTTACATGGTCTAGATTAGCACCAGTCCGGGGGTTCGAAGGTGAAGAAATCGAAGACGTTCAAGATCAGGAAAGTTTGGTCCATTAAGCCAATCACTCGCGTCAAGCGCTTGGGTAAAAAGGATATTTTGGCCAAAGTGGCTCAACGTGATCTACGGCAAGCGAAAAGAAAAAGCGGGGAAGAAGAACAATGAAAGTAGCTTGAAAGAGCTATATTTACTGACGTTTTGATTGTTTTTTAATTTGAAAATCTTTATATTTCTCTATTGCGCCCATTGAGCGCTTGTTCATTTCAGCTCTTTTTAGGAGATACACAAATGAAGGTTGTTAACGATTTTTCGTGGATGATCGGTGGTCCGCAAGGAACGGGTGTGGATTCCTCGGCGAACCTTTTTGCCCAAGCTTGCGCGACGGCCGGATTATGGGTGTTCGGCAAGCGCGAATATCACTCGAATATCAAAGGAAAGCACAGCTATTTCCAAGTTCGCGTTTTTGATAAGCCTGTGCATAGCCACGTGGACGATGTCCATCTGTTGGCGACTTTCGAGGATTCGACCGCTCGTTTGCATGCCCACGAAGTTGTAAAGGGCGGGGCTTTGATCTACGATCCGACCAAGATCACTTTGGATGACCTGAATTTGAAGTCGGGCATCGTTACGTTACCTATTGATTTCAATACCGTTTTACGTCACGTGGCTGAAGTTACGGGTGAAGATTACGGCAAATTGGCCATCATGAAGAACGTCATTGCGGTGGCGGCTTCTATGGCTTTGCTCCGCATGGATATCTCTCATATGGAAGAGACCTTGTCTCGCTTGTTCACTGGAAAAAAAGCTAAGTTGGTCCCGACGAACATGGCGGCCGTGAAGAAGGCTTATGAGGCGGTCAGCGGTCTCTCGAAAGAAACGCATGATCAGTTCCATTATTATTTGGAGCCCAACAAGAGCACCCCGAAGCGGCTTCTTATCAATGGCGCCAGCTCGACGGCTATGGGCAAGTTGAAGGCGGGTTGCCGTTATCAGTCTTATTACCCGATCAGCCCGGCAACCGATGAAAGTAACTTTTTTGAAAGTCACCCGGAATACGGCATCGCCGTCGTTCAATGCGAAGATGAAATCGCCGCTATTGACATGGCATTAGGCGCCGCCACCACCGGTGTTCGTGCCTCTACTGCCACTTCGGGCCCTGGTTACTGCTTGATGGCAGAAGGTTTAGGTTGGGGCGGCATGAATGAAGTGCCCATTGTTCTTTTTGACTATCAGCGTGGTGGCCCTTCCACAGGTTTACCGACTCGTCAGGAACAAGGCGACTTGATGTTCTCGGTTTTCAGTGGTCACGGAGAATATCCTCGGTTGGTCATGGCGCCTGCCGATATTGACGATCATTTTCATACCGCTTTTGAATCGTTCAACTATGCCGATCAATTCCAAACTCCGGTCACGATCTTGAACGATAAGTTCTTAACGCATAGCATTCAAACTATCCCGCCCTTCAAGGAATCGGGCTTGGTCATCAATCGTGGTCGTTTGGCCACCCAAGAGGAACTCGAAGCCGCTATTGCTGAAGGGAAGGGGTTTCCGCGGTTCCGTCCGGATCCGAAAACTAACATGTCTCCTCGTCCTTACCCGGGCCAAGAAGGTAGCCCCTACTGGATGACCGGTGACGAACATGATGATTATGGACACATCACGGAAAACCCGGAAACTCGCATGAAGATGCACGAAAAGCGAATGAAGAAATACAGCTTGATGCTGGAACAAATCCCGCTGGACAAGCAATTCAAACTTGTGGGTGATGCTAACGCTGATATCACGCTGATTTGCTGGGGGTCCACTTACGGAGTCTTGATCGATGCCGTTGAACCGCTTAAAGCAAAGGGCATCAAAATCAATATCCTTAACTATCGCATGTTGCATCCGTTCCCCATTGCGACCGAGGCTATCCTGAAGAAGGCCAAGAAGTTGGTCGTCGTGGAAAGCAACTTGGGCACCCAACTGGGCCATTTGATCCGCATGGGAACGGGTATTTTCATCTCGACCCAGATCCTCAAATATACGGGTCGCCCCATGTCGTTGAACGAGATCGTCGCCTCTGTTGAAAAAATCCATAAGAAAGAAGTGAAGCCCGAAGTTGATCCGCTGACGGGCACGTCTATTGAAAAGGTGGTGTTGACCTATGGCCTCTAAACTTCAAACGCCGTTAACGGTTGCCGCTTATAAGAGTGATGTTCACAACGATTGGTGTCCTGGTTGTGGTGACTTCGGTATCCTGCAAGCTGTCCAACAGTCCTTCGCCGAATTGGGTTTGCCGCCTTGGGAATCCATGGTGTTCGCCGGTATCGGTTGCTCGGGCAAGGTTTTCAACTATATGGCGACCCACGGGGTCCATACCCTGCATGGTCGTGTTCTTCCTTTCGCGGTTGGCGCTAAGTTGGCCAATCCGAACTTGGAGATTGTCGCGGTGGGCGGTGACGGTGACGGTTACGGTATCGGTGCCGGTCATTTCGTTCACGCCGGCCGTCGTAACGTCGACATGGCCTATATCGTCATGACCAATGAAGTTTACGGTCTGACCAAGGGGCAGGCTTCCCCGACTTTGGGGCGTGGTCAACAGACTAAGTCCTTGCCTTTGCCGAACACAAACGATGCTATTCAGCCTTTGGCCTTGGCCTTGAGCTCGGGTTATACCTGGATCGGCCGCAGCTATGCATTCGACGGCAAACACTTGAAGGAAATGATCAAGAAGGCGATGCAGCACAAAGGCATGGCTTTGCTCGACGTTCTTCAACCTTGTCCCACCTTCAACGATCTGCACACCACCGAATGGTTCAACAAAAAGGTGAAGGGTGCTGGTGAGAATGAAATGGTCCCTCGTGTGTTCAATATCAACGAACAAGGTTATAACGGCTCGGTTCAAGATCCGACCAACCTCGACGAAGTGAACACCAAGCGCACGAAAGCCTTCGAAATGGCGAACTTCCGTGGGGAACGTATCCCGGTGGGTGTTTTCTACGAGATCAAGCTTCCGACCTATGATGAGCGCATGCAAGCACAGGTGCCGATGCTCAAGCAGTACGCCCCGGCCACCATGCCTTATCAGGATGCTAGTCATTTGCCGACGACAGACTTGTCGAAGGTTTATGAAGAGTACATGTTCTAGCCGTGATGATCTTAAAACCCGGATCCCGTAGGGGGTTCGGGTTTTTTTGTTTTAGCCCAGACCACAAAGGCTAATGTGCCCAAGACCATAGCGATCGTGCCAGTTTTCAATGAGGAACGGACCCTTGCGGAGATACTCGGACGCATCTCCAAGCAGGTCGATTATTTGATCTGTGTCAACGATGGTTCTCGTGACGATTCCTTGAAGATCCTCACCGTGTTCTCGCAAAAAAGAAAACACGTGTTCGTGGTGGACTTGCCTTTTAATACTGGCATGGCAGGGGCGATCAAGAATGGGTTCTTATTCGCCTTATACCTAGAAAGTAAGAAGGTGATCGGCGGCGATGATCTGCTTGTCACGATCGATGCGGATGGTCAACATAAGCCGGAGTACATCAAGCCGCTGGTACGTTATTTGAATAAAGGTAAATACGACGTGGTCCTGACCAGAAGGGATTTTTCGGTTTATCCGCTTTATAAAATATGGGGTAACCGTTTTTTGACCTGGACCAATTCGTTTTTGTCCGGTTATCGGTACAGGGATGTTGAGTCGGGACTTAGGGCTTTAAAGGTTAAAACGGTCGGGTCAATCCTCTGCTTTTACACGGGTATGAAGTATTCCTGTGCCCAAGAAATAGCCCTCATTTCGGCCCGAGAGGGTTATAAAATAAACAACGACTATATGGTCGATATTGCCTATTATCGTCCGGGAACGACGGTGCTGGATGGGTTCGTCGTTTTGTTCTTAAGCTTCGTGACATATTTTCGCTGGTTGGTTCATTTGAGCAGGGAGCCGGTGACGGACATGAAACTTTTTGACAGTGCTTTTGCTTTCTCAAAGAAAAACTGGCCAGCAACCCGGAAGTCGAGGCGGAAGTGAAATTGAATCTACCGAGCGTTAGTTCCTTTTTGTGTTGTCGAATGGTCCAACAAGATGTGACCACAAAGAATTACGATTTGAAAGGTGTTTTTCAGGGGGTCAGCTCTCCGGTCTATCCTTTTGGAATGGAATTCGTCACTTTTTGCCGTTTTGCCCACGAGGGAATCGGTGAATACCAATTGGACATCTCGCTCTATGATTCGAAGGGTTCGAAACTGTCCGATACTTCTCCTCGGAAAGTGGTCTTTGGTGAGATCCCAATGAACGATTTGGTGACCGCTTGGCGCGTTGTTTTTCCAGCGCCGGACACCTATGTTTTTAAAATATTTTGCAATAATTTGAATTTGGTCGAGTTTAAGCTTTATTGCCGTTGATTTGGCACGCTACAGGGTTCTCTTTGCCTTTAAATTGGGTATAATTAGCACGCTTTTAGCGGTCCTTTCTGAGCCGATCATCGTCCTCTGTGCAAGGAATTCACGTGTCTTTAAAAGTGAAAAAAGCCGTTGGGAACAAGTGGTTGACGAAGCCGGTCCTCTATCTTGCGATCATCATGCTTTTGGGCGGTATCTTTCGCTTTTACAACCTGGATTGGGACTTTCAGCATTCTTTCCACCCGGACGAACGCAATATTCTGGGCCAAACAGCCGGCATTCAACCTGGGAACGGTTATCGGGTCCAGTTCTTCGCTTATGGCCAACTACCGGTCTATCTTTATCGTTTTACCGGCGAGCTGATTTCGACCCCCAATTTCATGCTTTCTGTCTTTCACGGCAACGAGCTTATGGCCCAATGGGCCAATTGGTGTTTGTTGGCTCTTCTTAGTGGTTTTATACTTTTTCTGCTGACCCGTGAAAATTTTGGACTTTTGCCTTTCTCAATTTCGGCCTTTCTTCTGTTGGCGCTTTTGATTGGAAAGCTTTACCCCGTTTTTAATCTTTGGTTCGACGCCTTGGATGGTATTCCCCTCAAAATAGGTTGTTTGTTATTTGTGGGGGGGGCGTCTTTCGGTGTATCCGCTTATTTGGCCGATTTGATGGGATTAGAATGGGTTGGGTTGCCGTTGTATATCTCATCCGGCGCTTTCTTTTTGCTGGGAATCTTGCCCACATTGTTTTCAGATGCTTTTGCCAAGGCGGTCGGGGCCCTAGCCTTTACCTTGGTCGTGATGAGCTTAACCATTTGGTGGGCATGGGCCTCGAAGTGGGGAAGAATTCTGTTGGGGATGCTGGCTTTTTGGTCTTTTTGGGCCGCTTTCACCCATGGTGGACGGCAATATGTAGGTTATGGCGAAACAATGCTGATCGGCCGTTGGTGGGCCGCTTTGTTCTCGACAACAACCATCGGCGCCATCTATCTGTTCGTTCAAAAAGCATATAGAAATCAATTGATGGCCATTTTGGCCGCCGCTAGTTTTGCCTTTGCCGTCGTTAGTATCGAACAAGCACACTATTGCATCACGGAATCCTTCATTACGCTCATGATGGTGGTGATCGCTTACCTGGCCTTTCAATTGTCTGAAACAGGGGATTGGAAGAACTATCTGCTCATCG
The DNA here is from genome assembly GCA_027452205.1 of candidate division FCPU426 bacterium. GTDB lineage: Bacteria > Oederibacteriota > Muellerivitia > Muellerivitales > Muellerivitaceae > Bog-1183. The sequence continues at coordinate 35,885 of DAIDGV010000017.1, forward strand.
GCGCGGCTTTTGGGTTGGCTATGGCCGCCAAGACCAGCAGTCTTTATTACATCTTCATCATTCTGGGAGGGCATTTGGTCTTCTTGGCCAAAACCCCTTATCAAGAGTGGCTCAAGATCGACAAGAAGACCAAGGGCGATCAGGGTATCCATGGCGGATTAGCGGGTTTGTTGTTGGCGGGGTTGTTTGGCACCTTCGTCCTAGTGGCTATCAAGCTTAATGGGATCGTTCACGACCTTTTCAGTCAACAAAATGTAGTCGCGAATTTCATCTGGATTATTCTTTGCATCGCTCTGGGGATCGTTGGCGGGACCTTGACCTTTTGGGGGATATCGGAATTCAAGGTCTTGCGTGCTCAGGTACCCCAGTGGATCAAAATGGCTACAGTGGTCGGCCTGGCTTTCTTCGTCTTCTGTCTGCTTTCTCCTTGGTCGTTGTTGGACTTCTCCGGTTTTAGTAATTCAATGAACTATGAATGGCATGTGGTTTCCATTTCGGACGCTTGTTATGTGATCCAATTCAAGGACACGCTGCGCTATATTTTCCAATTGTCCAATTTGATCTCAGTGGAATTGTGGTGGCCTTTGGGTATTACGGCGGTCATGGGCATGGTTTGGGTACTGGGCCGTTTTTTATTCAATTTGGTCCGTTTGAAGAAATCCGGCTACTTGCTTCCGGTGCCTTTTGCGGCCAACAAGGGGTTCGCGGTCTCTTTACCCGACCTGTTGATCGTCATTTGGTTCATTCCATACTTCGGTTTCATCGGCGCTTGGAACACTAAGTTCATCCGCTATATGGTGCCCCTTATCCCGGCTTTTTGTATCTTCGCCGCGGAATTGATGTCGAATTTAATCGATTGGGCCAAGGACAAGATCGTTTTAAGTAAAGTGCTCAAACCCGTTTTGGTCGTGTTGGTGCTGGGGTCTAGCCTTTTTTACTCGCTGGCCTACATGCATGTTTATCGCTACTTGCATCCCTGGATCGAATCCTCCATCTGGATCTTCGACAACGTACCCCAAGGTTCCATGATCCTTAAAGAGGCCTGGGATGATGGGTTGCCGACGGGGGTGGATCACAGTATCGATCCGCGAGTGGAAGGGTCCAAGGGTCCTCAAAATTACCGCCAACAAGATATAACTATCTATGAGATGCACGGATTCAATACTGACGATACGCCTATCAAAAAGAATTATTACGCGAATATTCTCCAACAAGGTGATTACATCAGTATTGCCTCAAAAAAACTCTGGTACACGCTCACGAACTGTACGCCAGAGTTCAAACCGAATGGTTATAACGTTTATCCCGTCACTTCCCGTTATTACAGGCTTTTGTGGTCAGGGTTGCTGGGTTACAAGATGGTCCACGAGTTCCATAATTTTCCCGGTATCTTTGGATGGCAGCATCCCGATGATATGGCGGAAGAGTCGTTTTCGGTATATGACCACCCGACGGTCTACATTTTCAAAAAAGTCGAGAATGTTCCTGTTGATCGGATCTTGAAATTGTTGAGTTCAGATGTTTACGTCAAGGGCATCGATCGGGATTTGATGAGGACCATTAATGAAAACAACGTAGATGCTTTCATCGCGCAGCGACACGACTATTTGGAAAAGGCCGGGCTTTTACAACAATTAGACGAGGAAACACCGATTGTCCCGCCGTCCGTCCCCAAACAAGAAAAAAAGACTGGCAAAAAAAATGTGTCACAAGTCGTGCCGGAAACGGCGCCTGTTCAAAGCGATGTCAAGATTGAAGCGCCGTCTACGGTACCCCTGAAGACAGACCCCAAGACCTTGAGCGCCTTGGATGAGTTGGCTAAAAATCCCGTCATTCAAACAGATGTCCCGCAAGTATCCTCGAAGACCGAAGATACTTTTTTCTATCAGTTTTTTGCCTGGTTCGCGTGGGTCTTGTTCCTTGTTCTTTTGGGGTGGGTTGCTTTACCGATCACGCTCAAAGTCATGCCTGGCATTTCTTCAGGCGCCTATTCATTGAGCAAGATGCTTGGGTTCTTGATCTTCTCGTGGTTGGTTTGGATAGCCGGGTTCCAGGCGAACGGATTTGTTCTGGCTCGCTTCACGATCCTCACTTGTTGGACCGTGTTCTTTCTTTTTGCTGCGGTTTCGGCGCTCCTTGTTTTAAAGGAAAAGGCGCACCTTAAAACCATCTTTGAAAAAAATAAAAAGAATTGGTTTGTCCAAGAGTTGGTCTTCATTAGCGCTTTCTTCGTCTTTACTTTGGTCCGTATCTATTGTCCACATATCCATGACGCCGTCGGGGAAGGTTACAACGGTGGCGGGGAAGCGGGAATGGACTTTGGGTTCTTGGCCTCGGTTGTTCGGGGCGAGACCTTCCCCCCTCAAAACATGTGGATGGCAGGTGTTCCTATCGGCTATTCCTTCTATTTTGGACATCTGATGATGGGCATTCTGACCAAGACCCTGGGGCTGGTGCCGGCGGTCACTTATAACCTGGCTTTGATCACGTTGTTCGCGGCGATCTTTTCATGCGCCTTTGGATTGGCTTTCGCTCTTTCGGGAGAAGTGTCCAGTGGTTTGATCGCAGGGTTCTTGTGCGCCGCGGCCGGTAATTTGGGAGGTGCCCGGCAATATTTGGATGTCCTTCACCAATGTTTGGTGACGGGTGGTCTGGGGCCTTTGTTTGGTCATGTATTCGACTTTTGGGGCCCAACCCGGATCATTCCGAATTCCATCAATGAGTTTCCCTATTTCAGCGTTCTTTACGGGGACATGCATGCCCACACCTTGGCCATGCCATTTGCCATGGTGATCATTGGTCTAGTCGCTTCATTTTATATGAGCCCTGCTTCCAAACCGTTTCACTGGAAGAACGATCGGTTGACGTTGTTGTTCTTGGGTTTTCTGATAGGCGGTATCGCCTTCCTTAATACGTGGGAATTGCCGACCTGGGTCCTCTTATTCGTGCTGGCCCTATTGGTCCGTAACTTGAGTTCGCTCAATGCGACGGTCCTTAAAAAGGCAGCGGCTCCTTTTTTCAGTGTTTTCCTGTTTTCTCTCGTCTTACTGGGATGGTGGTCTATCGTGTTGAAAGGCAACTCAGACGATCAAGCGCTGGGGGGAGGAACGCTAACTCTAGGTTTTTTCTTGGTCCTGGGAATTCTTGTGGGATTGGCGGTCCTATTCGTTCAAAAAACGACAAAAGTTGTTTCGGAACATGCCTTTAGCATGGGTCTGACGATCTTATTGGTCTTGGTAACGGGAGTCCTTCTTTGGATACCTTTTTTTGCCAGCTTTGCGCCACAACAGAACGAGATCTTATGGGTTCCGGAACGGTTAAGAACGCGTTTTGGTGATTTTTATACGATCTATGGTTTGTTCATGTCGGTTTTGGCTTTTTCTTTTGTTCCTTATTGCTCGAAGTTGATCCAGAAGTGGATGGGCGAAACGGGGCGAAAAGGCGAAGGCCTTTTGGAAAAAAGCTTGTCGTTCATCGAAAGTATATTGGAAATGAAAAATCCCATCTGGTCCATGTTGCTGCTCGGGATCGTTTCGTTGATCGCGATTTTCACTTCGTCCTGGGTTCATTGGGCGGAAACGGATGCGACCCGTTGGATCCATCAAATATTGGCGACCTTCGTTTTCATCTCGCTCTTTGTTGCTTTCCGCTTTAAGGATCGCGTCGAGTTCTGGGGTATTAGCGGCTTTTTATTGATCACATGGGCTAGCTTGATCGTATTGAGGGTGCTGCCGCTAAAAGAAGAAACTACAGTGACCCTAGGTCTTGGTCTTTTTGCCGTTCTGTGGCTGGCCGCGTTCTATCATTTAGGATTATCCATCGTTAGCCGGGGCGAAAAAGGGCTTTCTTTCGCTTATTTGATGACGGCCTTACTGTTCCTGATCGTGGCGGGGCTTGAAGTGTTCGTCATGCACGAATATCTGGGCGGCGACTATATGCGCAACAACTCTTTGTTCAAATTCGGCATCAACGTTTGGACAATGGCTTCGATCGCAACTGGGGTTTTCGCGCCAAGGATATATTCGTCCCTGAAGGCGCTCTTGAAAATAAATATAAAAGAGGTCTCTGCGGCGCGGATCTGGACTTTGTCGATCGCGGGGTTCTTGATTTTCCTGGTTCTATGCTTTGCCCTTCAGAACTTTGCATCTTCTTTGGACAATATGATCGTTCATTTGGCGAACGTGGTCTTGTTGGCGGGCTTGATCCTTTTGATGTGGCTCGAGGACCGGTTCGGTGATACGACGAAGTACTGGCTGACGGGTTTGGGTTGTGTCCTAATGATCGCGCCGCTCTTGGCGCTTTTACCGATCAGCGGATTTGGCGGATTTTTCTCGGTCTTCCAGCGGTGGGGAGCCGATTTTAGCGCGGCTACTTTGACACCCTTGATCTGGGCTAGCCTGATCATCGTTGGCGCGGTTTTTTATCTGGAAAAAAAGAAGAACATGGCACGTCAGGTCTTTTATCAGACTTGGACCGCTTTGTTATGTTTGTTGTTGTGCATGGTGGCCATCTACCCGGTCTTCGCGACGGTCCGCAAGTGCCATGGGTTCTTAGGCTACTTCCAAAAACAATGGATCGGGTATGAAGAGTCGCCCACTTTGAACGGTTTGGCCTATTTGCTCCACGCGAATCCGTATGATGCGGCGGCGATCGATTTTATGAACCGCTCGATCCCGGATCAGCCTTGCTTGTTGGAGTTCGTTGGCGAAGGGTACAATTCGTGGGGTTCCCGGTTCTCCATCTTTACCGGTATTCCAGCCCTGATGGGCTGGGACGGGCATGTGAAAGAATGGGTCGGCTCGAGAATGAACAGCGATATCGAGAACCGGTTCCAAACGACCGAACAAATATTCCGGATGACCGATCCTGTCCTGGCCAAAAAGTATTTGGATGCCTATGGAGTTCGCTTGGTCATGGTCGGAACGGTTGAACGAAATGGCGTTCCGGGTCGCAAAGGTGGTTATCCCGCCGAAGGCTTGAACAAGTTCGCCACATTCTTGCCGTTGATCTATAAGAATCCGCAGGTCGAGATCTACTACAATCCGCCGGCGATCAAAAATTGACCATTTACGGGAAGGGTAAATCATGGACCTGATCTTGTTGTGGTATTTCATTTTATTCGTGTTGGGGCTCTCGGTTTTTCCCATAACTTTTGTTCTGCTGAAGCATTTACCCGACAAAGGATATGCTTTTAGTAAAATCCTGGCTTTGCTGCTGTTGGGATATTTTTCCTGGATATTCGGTTACATCTCTTTTGGGGTGGGGACCATCCTGTTTTCTTTTATTCTTTTGCTCGCCGCTTCGGGACTGGTCCTTTGGAATGGAACAGGTAAGGCATTTACCGAATTTCTTAAAAAAGAAGCGGGGTTTTTGTTGCTCGAAGAAATCGTTTTCTTGGTCGTTTTGATCATCGCCGGTGCCTATAAAATGCGCACTCACGATATCGTCGGCACCGAAAAACCAATGGATTTCGCTTTTATCAATGGCATTTTGGCTTCGCCGTCCATGCCTCCGCAGGATCCCTGGCTTTCCGGCGGAAGCATCTCTTATTACTATTTTGGCTACTTGATCGTCGCCATCCTTTCACGGATTTCCCAAGTTACGTCGGGAGAGGCTTTCAATCTGGCCATTGCGATGATTTGGGCTTTAGCGGCCTTGGGAGCCTTTTCGTTGGTCTATGCCTTGACCCGGCGTTATCGCTATTCTTTTTTGTCCATGCTGGCGCTGGTCGCTTTCGGAAATTTGGATTTTTTGCACCGCATTGTTCAAAGCTTCCAATTCGGCGATCTGCGGATACCCTATTACAATTTTCCTGCTCAAGGTGCTACGGGTGGGTGGGGTGCCGCGATCGGATTCATCACGAGCCCATTGCAGCACAGTTGGGATTATTTCCAAGCCTCGCGGATCATCGCTGTTTCGAATACCGATAAAATGATCAACGAATTCCCGGCTTTTAGTTTTTTCTTGTCAGACCTGCACCCTCATGTAATGGGCATTCCTTTCGTGCTTTTGGCTACAGCGGTCTCCTACAACGTGATCAAGTCATCGGCCCCAGGGCTGCGACTTTTTGGCGCGCAGATCCAATGGCAAGCGGTCCATTTGTGTTTATTGGCGCTCATTTTTGGTGGTTTATCTTTTATGAATAGTTGGGATTTTCCAACGTTGCTTTTGTTGTTCGGTATCTGCCTTAGTTTTCAACAATGGTGGTCCGGCCCGGGCGATCTCGGGACCTGGTTCAGCTCAATGGTTTGGATCTGCTTGCCTGTGACCGCAGGCGCCTTGCTCTTTTATTTTCCGTTCTATCTGAGGTTACAATCACAGGCCCAAGGTATCGGGATCGTCAGCGATCGAACGGATATCTACTATATTTTTATCCTGTTCGGATTTTTTTTGGTGATCCTGATCCCGACCCTTGTCGGTAAATTGAAGGGTAGATCGGAAAAGACGACGAAGTTGACCAAGAGCAAGAAGGGCGATGGCCTTTTTTGCTTGCTTTGCGGTAAAGAAAGCACGGGTAAGAATTTTTGCGGCTATTGCGGTGGGGAATTGGCCACCTTGGACTTTACCGAGGTTGATCCATTGCCCAGTCCCAAGGTCAAATGGTTTTTGGTCCAATTGGGCGAACTGGTCGTTAAGCGAGGTTCATCGTTGTATGGTTGGATATCTTTCGTGGTCATTTGCGTGACTTTGTTACTGTTGAACCTATCCCCTTTGAACATGGCCACCATTTTTCTGATGCTGATATTGATCCTCTTCTCGGTCATATCTTTGGCTACGCAGATGGAGACCAAAGAAATGGTCTTTTCATCACTTTTATCTTTTTTAGCTTTTTCTTTGGTGTTGGGTTGTGAGCTCTTCTATGTCAAGGACATGTTCTCTGGCGGCAATTTGTATCGCATGAACACGATGTTCAAGTTCCATTATCAGGTTTGGATCTTTTTCAGTTTGGCGATAGGGCCGTTCCTGAAATGGTTTATGGAGAATGAGTGGCCCCGGTGGGCGGTCTGGAAAAAGGCTATCTGGGGCGCTTTAGCGGCCCTTCTTTTGATCTTTTCAGCCCTCTATCCTTTGCTTTCGTTCGTGTCCCGGTTGAACGGCACGTCCCCTGACTTGGCGACCATGGACGGGGCCACCTATTACGAACATAACTTTTCGGCTGATTATCAGGTGGCGCAATGGATCAAGGCGAATGTGAAGCCTATAGCAGGAAAAGTTCCCGTTATTTTGGAAGCTTGGGGGGGGTCTTACCATCAAGATTTTGGTAGAATTGCCACCGTTACGGGATACCCTACCGTTCTAGGATGGGATTTCCATGAGGTCCAGTGGCGCGGTTCGGGAGACAAGGCGGTCATTCGCGGACAGGATCCGGATGACACCATTAGTCACCGGCAAGGTGACATTGACGCGATCTATACGTCCCCGGATATTGAGCAGACCAAGAGCCTCTTGAGGAAATATTCGATCAGTTACGTTTATGTGGGTGGTGCCGAAAGGCAAAAATACGCCGCTAACGCGGCTAATCTGGATAAGTTTGGGCAGTTAGGGTCGGTGGCCTTTCAAATCGGTAATTCGATCCTTTATAAGGTCAATTACTAAAGATCAAATTTCGGAGGATTAGAATGCTGAAAATCGGCGATCGGGAATTATCTCAAAAGGATATTTTGGTAGGTGTGGTCCTTGTTTTGGTAGCCATCACGGCGGTTTGGGCCATGATCGGGGCGAAACCGAAACCGGTAGTACTAAAGCCGGTCAATATACCTGGTGGCTTGGTCCTGGAAGAAGGTGGGCAACCCGGAGCTGGCAATGGACAATTCAGCTATCCCCGTGGCGTCGCGGTGGATTCAAATGGCAACATCTACGTGGCGGATAGTCGCAATCATCGGATCGAGAAGATCAACGGCAAAGATGGCAAATACGTGGACCAGTTTGGCGGTTTTTTGGATGTGACAAAGATTTCCAATGGAGATCCTAAAAAGTTGATCTCTTTGGGAACGGGCAAGTTGAATGAGCCGAACGGGATATCGTTCGGTGGACCGGATTCGCTGATCTATGTGGCGGATACTTGGAACAATCGTATCGAGGAGTTCACGACCAACGGAAAGTTCAAAAAAGCCTTCACGGCGGACGATGGGTTCTTTGCTCCGCGGGAGTTGGTTGTTGATTCTCTGGGCGACGTTTATGTTTCGGACACGGGGCATCACCGGGTGGTCAAATTCGATCCCAACGGTAAACAGGTCAGGTCTTGGGGAGCGGTCAATTCGAAAACGGGTGGATTCGCCAGCGGGACCAAATTAGGCGAATTCAACGAGCCGATCGGTTTGGCCGTGGATAAGTCGGGTAACGTTTATGTCGCGGATCGGTTGAATTTCCGCATCCAAGTGATCGGCGCGGATGGACAAGTGACCAAGTCTTGGCCGGTCAAGGGGTGGTCGAAGGAACAGATCGATATGGAGCCGCACTTGGCGTTGGACCAGACCCATGGATTGTTGTACGCCACCGATGGCCGTGGAAAGAAAGTCTATTGTTATCGTTTGGACGGCAAGTTGGTCGCAACCCTTGAAAAGGATGCGACCGGAAATCCTATTTTCTCCGTGCCTAATGGCGTGGCGGTCGATGCGGGCGGTAATGTATACGTTATTGATGCCGGAACGGGTATGGTGCTGAAACTCAAGGGGCAATTTTAATTAAATCAAGCGAAGGCTGGCTCGAGACATGAGAAAAGCTAAAAAGTTGAAACCGAAGAAGACCATCAAAAAGAAGCCCTTGGGTAAGGGCGCGAAACTCTTTTTGATGCTTTTTGGTGTCATTGTTCTGGTGGTTCTTCTTCGCCTCTTTGTGGACCGCTTAACGGATGCGATCAATAAGAGCAAAACGATGATCGTTCAAGTGGATCTGCAGTTGGGGGATTCGCCGGATAGTCGGTTCCAGGAACCGAAGGACATTTCGGTCGATAACGAAAATAACTTTTATGTCAGTGATTTTGGACTGGATACGGTCCGCAAGTTCGACCCTAACGGAAAACTTCTTTTGACCATCGGTAAAAAGGGGATCCATGCGGGTGACGATGCCGAAAAGGGGCCCGGTGAGTTCAATCAACCGAGCGGTCTATGGGTCAGTTCCGCCGGCAAGATATTTGTGGCGGATACCTTCAATCACCGCATCCAGGTCTTTGATGCTAAGGGCAAGTTCCTCAAGATATGGACCCACAGCTTTTTTGGACCGAGGGATATTGTCGGTGACAATAATGGAAAAGTTTATGTTGTGGATACCGGTAATCATAAGATCGAAATGTTCGATGAGAATGGTAATTTCATGAAGGATTTCGGCGGTCATGGCACTACGGATGGTAAGTTCGATGAACCGGTCGGTTGTGTGCTCGATTCAAAGGGTAATCTTTATGTTTCCGACTCGAACAATAACCGCATTGAAAAATTCGATCCAAATGGAAAGTTCTTGTCGGCATTCAAAGTTTCCACTTGGCATGGAAAAAACCAGGAAGTGCCTTATTTGGCCTGCTACCAGGACACGCTTTTCGCTTCGAACGCCAGCTTAGGAGCGGTTCTTCGGTACGACTTGAACGGAAAGCTATTGGCTATCTACAAACGCAAAGATGGTTTCGCGGCGGTACAGGGTGTGGCAGTTGACTCGATTGGCAGGGTCTATTTAACCGAGACGGGCAATGGGCATGTGAGCCGTTTCGTGATCCCGGTTGTGGGCACCCATCAGACCAATTAATGAAGCGGAACCGGCTGGAACTCATCGATCAGCAGTTGGAGTCGTTGAACGACCTGTCCCAAGCCGTCAATTACAACCAGTGGATCTTCGATCTGATCAAGCCCTATTTGGGGGCCCGCGTCCTTGATGTTGGGTGTGGGACCGGTAATTTCATTCGGTACTTAAATGGTCGGCATGTTCTTGGTCTGGATGTGCATCCCACCTACTTGAAGATAGCCCGTTACAAGTTCCGTCATGACCGAAAGGTCCGGTTCGCCCAAGTCGACCTGAACAAAAGTTTCTCAAGGTTCAAAGCTTTCCAGCCGGATACGATCATCTGCATCAATGTTCTAGAACACGTTAAGGACGACGAACACCTCATCCGTGAGTGTTTATCCATCTTGCCGCTCCATGGAAAGTTGATCTTTTTTACCCCGGCTATCCCCTGGATCTTCGGCGAGATGGACAGGACCTACGGGCATTTTCGTCGTTATACGAAGGCGGATTTGGCCGAAAAGATGATGCGAAATGGCATGGCGCTGGACAGGTGTGAATACATGAATATTTCCGGCATATTCGGCTGGTGGTTGAACGGGTTGGTCCTCAAGCGCAAAAGGATACCCAGGTCTCAAATGCTTTTTTACGATAAGATTTTTAATTATGTCGTGACCTTTGAAAAGTTTCTGCCCAAGTTGATCGGTCTGTCGATCTTCACGGTGGGGCATCGAGCGAAGACAGGAAAGGTTCATTCTGAATGAAAAGAACCCTTGTTGTTGTTCCGACTTTCAACGAGATCGGGAATATATTCCAGGTCTATGAAAAGATATTCAAGGCGGTCGATGACCTGCATCTTTTGATCGTGGACGACAATTCTCCAGATGGCACCGGCGCCGCCGCGGATGAACTGGCTAAAAAGGATGAAAGGGTCTCGGTCATCCATCGGAAGGGTAAGCAGGGCTTGGGGTCGGCTTATATCCATGGCATGAAGTACGCCCTTGAGAAAGGTTTTAACCTTGTTGTCGCAATGGATGCCGATCTTTCCCACGATCCGGCCAATCTCCCTAAGATGATCGCCCTGACCGAAGAGTACGACCTAGTGATCGGTTCCCGATATGTGAAGGATGGGGGGATGGTCAATTGGGGAGTGGGGCGGTTCTTTATCAGCCGTTTGGCCAATGGTTTTTGTCGTGTTGTCCTGGATATCCATCAGCAGGATTGTTCGGGTGGGTACAAATGCTATCGCGCCGAGCTCTTGAAGACCATCGGGATGGATAATTTCTTCTCTTATGGTTATTCCTTCCAGGTCGAGATCCTTTACCGGGCATTAAAAAAAGGAGCGAAAGTGATCGAAGTTCCTATTATTTTCGTGAACCGACACGAGGGAAAAAGTAAATTGACCATCAATGAATTGGCGCAGTTTGGATGGACAGTCTTAAAATTGCGGTTTTTTGCTTGGTTTGGATTGGTCTGAGTAAAGTGATTTGAACAATGAAAAAAGGGTGAGCGGCATGCGCCGCTCACCCTTTTTTGTTTTACGGCACTCTATTTGTGTTTTGAGTGTTTGGAAGATGTTTGAGGTTGGGTCATCATGGCTTGAGGATAGTCTGCCGGAACGTCCGTGCGGCTATCCTCAGTGAATCCATATTTTTGGGCCAGGTCCGGGCGCACCCATAAGCGCATGTTGTAACTGCCAAGGTCCGACCACACTTGGCGGTAGAAGACCCAGTTCTTGATGTCGGTCCAATCCACCATGTCCGGACGGGCCTGCTTCAAGGGGATGAAGTTGCTGGTGAACCAGTCAAAGAAAAGGCTCCAAGTGATCTGAGTGCTTTGGAAACCTTTCTTGAACCAGGAAGGGACCCACCAAACACGCATTTTATATTTGCGGTTGATATAACCGGCCTTGCTCAAGATGGGGTAGGCAACCGCGTCCGATTCAGTGGCGGTCAAAATGATGGGGTTGTCCGCAGTTGTGATCGTAGCGGGATGGTTCCGCTTGGTGAAGTCGCGGAACATCCAGGCATAAGGCCAAGAACACTTGTCCTCAATGGTCAAGGACATGCCGTCGTGATAGGCCCTTTCGGCGTCCGTGGCGCCTTCGGGAGAGGTGGGGTTCGGACCACCCGTCTCGTCATAGGAGATCTCTTTGACGATACGTTCCACTTCGCGGCAATCAGGCCCCGATTGGACGTAAACCAAGGGCTCGACTGGGTTTGCTTCATGGTAGAAGCTCAACAGAACGGCTGAGTGAAGTGAATAGGTCAGCAAGAGCCCGAATAAACTAATGATGGCGATCCGGCTGGTCTTGCCGAATTGGTCGATGGGATTGGATTCAATGACCTCGCCGATGAAATAGGCTGTCAATAGCAATGCCGGCAAGAGAGGATGCAAGATAAGCCAGGGCATCTTTTCGCCAGCCCAAGAGAACAGGGCCAGGGAACCCACATACCAATAGGCCAAGAACAAAGGCATGTATTTACGTTTAAAGAGGCCGTAATAGATCATGGCTACGATGGAAAACAAGAAAGAGACCAGTTCATTGGCCGGTAATTCGAGCAGGTAATAATAGAAAGGTTCGTCGCCACGATGCACATCGTGCTGTCCCCACCAGTATTCAAGCCCGCCAAAAGCACCGTTGTAAATGGCATTCAGAAGAGCGTGCATACGGCTCAAGAAGTCGGGTTGATTGGCTCCAACGGTGAAGAAAGTGGTGAAAAGAAGAGTGAAGATGACCAAGCTAATCGAAATAGCTCCAGTAAGGCCGGCAGCCACGTTCTTGAGCCAAAGCCAGCAAAAACGCAGGACGATGCCAAAGTAAGCCAAAAGAAGGATCAGAGATACAGGGGTTGGGTGGTCCAGGCTGATGGCGCTCCAGCGGAGGGTCAAGATGGTCAGGACCCACCACCCCGCAAAAGCCAAAATGTCCCATTGAATCACCTCTATCTGCAGGTCACAAATGAGCTTCCAAAGATCGCTTTCGGGCCGGTTCTCCTTCAAATTAAAGTTCCAGCGAACGAATAATTGGTAAACGGTATAAGCAAAGGCTAAACCTACAAAAAGGAAGAAGATGATCAAGTGAGCGGGGTTGTCTTTAGGCAATATCAACTGGCTAATGATACCCACGGCGGCCAAGCCGCCCGAGATGAAGATGTCGGCCCAAGGTAAAAGGCGGATGAATAGATAGGTGCCCATTACGGCCATGGTCAAGAAGATGGATTCTTTGGTGCAAAAAGCGATGGTGAATCCGACTGCGGCTAGCCAAAGATCCAGGTTTTGGCGGGATTGAAAATAGCGGAATATGAAAACGACCATCGTGAAGGTGGCCCCGATCATATAGGCGTCCTCGCGGGTAAAACGGTCAAAGTACATAAAACTGGGGGAACAGACGATCATGGCGGTGGCCAAAAGGGTACCGATCCTTCCTAAAAAAGGCCCAAGCATCATGGCCAGAACAACGGTTAAGATCCCAAAAGTCGCAGCTAAGTAACGCGAGGTGGCATCGGAAACGCCGAAGAGGTAATACATCAAGGCGTTCCCATGGAATTGGAACGGCCCGTGCATCATTGGGTTGTATTCGTAATCGCCGTCTTTATAGAGTTGGTAGGAATAAAAGGCGTGCATGCTTTCGTCGTGGTGATGCGGCTTGCTCCCCAAATGGTCAAAACGTGTATAAACCGTCAGGAGAAGAAGTATCGCGTAAAGGATCGGCAACCACAGAGAAGAAGCGCTGAGGCTTATGGTCGAAAGGGGCTTGGAGGTTGACCTTGACTCGGTTGATTCGATCCGTTCAGCCGTGACTGTCTTGGTTTTAGAAGTTGTAGTGGATTTAGACGGCTTTTCGGCGGCGACTCCACTGAGCTTGGCTCCGCACTGCTCGCAAAAGTTGTTCGAAGAGGGATTCTTGGCGTTGCAATTGGGGCAAGTTTTCATTTCAGCCATTCTGAACTCCTTGGGGGATAGATGCCGGAAAACCTTTGAAAATAAGCAAAAATTAAAGGCTAACTATACCCAGCGCCAAAAGTGTTTGTCAACAAAACCGTCTGGACCTTGTCCCTAATTAAGCGACTTTTTCAGGGAAAGTTACAGGCCGTCAAAAGGTTCGGTAGAAAGCTGGAGAGAAGTTAACCGTTTCACGCATGATGTTTTAAAAGGCTATCGCCAATTGGGTGGCACTTATCGACGGTTGGGTTAAATGAAGTTGCTTTTTGTTAGGGAGTTGCTACACTTTTTCTGCCCGTTCCTTAGGTTTTTTTGGACGTTGGTCATCATTTGTTCGAGGAGAATAGGTTTGAATTCAAAACGTTTTCATCTTTTGGTCTTGGCCGCCATTTTCTCCCTGCTCACCCTAAAAGCGCAAGCTCAAGTCAATTACGCGGCGGAGGTCCTGACCATGGGTGCGGGTGCCCGGCCTTTGGCCATGGGCGGAGCTTTTGTAGGGGCTGCCAACGATGCTACGGCGGCCTATTGGAATCCCGCCGGATTGGCCACCATTGACGACATTGAGATCACGACGATGCATGCCACTCAGTCCGATCTTCAAAGCTATGATTTCGCCAACATCGCCTTTAAGACTGATTTTGGCTCATATGCTTTTAGTTATTTGCAATTAGGCGTGGACGGTATCGACATTACTGGAAGTAATGCAACCATTTTGGGGACTACTCAGTATTCCGATAAAGCTGAATTACTTTCGGGGGGCTGGCGGATCGGCGACCAGATCGCGATTGGCGCTACGCTGAAGGTGCTTCAAACGAACGCTTACACGGCCTCGGCTTTTGGTATTGGGTCGGATTTCGGCATTCTCTTTAAGCCTTTTAAAGAATTAGGGATCGGTTTGGTGGGTCGGGATATTACAGGTGGTTCTTATATCTCGTGGTCCAATACGCCGACCAATCCAACACAAGTACTGCAACCGAGCGTGACCTTAGGTGTGGCCTATACTAAAGAATTTGGCAAACGCGCTGAAGCAGGTAATGCTCCGGTCCCTGTTAGCACTTTATCCATCCACGTGGACGCGGATACACTCTATGCGGGTGAAGCTCTGAATAATTACCATTTTGGCGTGGAATATTGGTATCGGCAATTCGTCGCTGTGCGCGGCGGGTTCGAAACCAAAGGGTTCCAGTTCGATAATGACGACTTTACGCCTTCGGCGGGGGTCGGTATTTGGGCTTATTTGTTCGAGATCGACTATGCCTATGTCAGCAATTCGATCGGCGGGATGAACTATATATCCTTGATAACTCGCCTTTAATTTTGCCCTCAAGTTCTTGGCTTTTTTGTCGTTATAAATAGGACTATAATAAAACTCCATTTATCCAACCTCTGGGCGAAGGGAATTATGCGTTTTTCCTCTCTTAAACTAACAGGAACTTTTTTACTACTGTTGAGCCTTACTTCAATAGCCAATGCTTCTTACGGTATTCCTCCCTCAACCGGCAGCGGATTGCCTTACTCAGTAGAAACTCGCACCCTTGTTAAGCAATTATTCAATAACCGCACTATTTTGGGCGGACAAGTGATTGCCCTCAAGGACCAACCCGGTAAAAGCTATAGTGGCAACTACATTGATGTTGGCTCTTTGGACGGTGTTTCGATCGGTGACGTATTCGCCTTTTTCACGCCGCGTGGGGAACCGGTTGGGTTTGGCCGGATCATTGGAGTTCAGCGCTATACATCCTCTTTCGCTTTTATCGAGTTGACCGTAGATCCGACGGATGAATTGATCGGCAAAAAAGTGACCGAAGAGATCCGTTATCGTTTGCCCGCTGGTATGTCCATTGATTTGCCTATGAATCGGTTCAGAAAAGGCTCGTTAATGGCCGCAAAGAAAAGAAAACGTAAGCTCGTTAGCCCGACCACTGAAGGCGGCTCAGAAGCTCAAGCTGCACCGGCCCAACCCGCTTTGCCCCCTTTGCCCAGCGATAGCACCGCTAGTACCCCCTCAACAGCCCCGGCTCCAAGCGCGGATAACAATGGGTTGCCTGCTTTACCAATGGACAGTACGGCAACATCGGCTGCTGCCGCTCCAGCCAATGGTCTGCCGCCTTTGAATACCGGTGATAGCAACATGCCCGCTTTGTCGAGCCCCGATACCAATGGCAGTCCCGCACCATTGCCGATGCCGGGTATGGATTCCACTTCACCAGCTCCCATGCCAGGTAGTTCTTCCATGTTCCCTCCGGTCTCGGGTGACAATTCTGCTTCGGGCATGTCGGGTTCTTCTTTGCCGCCTTTGACCATGGTTGATTCTTCGAGTCCCTCGGCTTTGCCGGGCATGGACAATGGTGGCTTGTCTCCTCTTCCGGGTATGGACAACGGCGGTGGATTGCCTCCAGCCAACGCGGCTGCTTTGCCTGGAATGGATAACAGTGGAGCGGCTTTACCGGGTATGGCCTCCACGGGATTGCCGGGCATGGACAACGGCGCTTCTTTGCCGGGAATGGACAATGGCGCTGCTGGCTTACCAGGTATGGCATCAGCCCCGGCGGGATTACCAGGCATGGACAATGGTGGATCAGCTTTACCGGGAATAGACAACGGTGGCGGATTGCCTCCGGCCAACACGGCTGCTTTGCCGGGAATGGATAACAGTGGCTCGGCTTTGTCGGGCATGGCTTCAGCTCCCGCGGGATTACCGGGAATGGATAACGGTGGAGGATTACCTCCTGCTAATACAGCTGCTTTGCCGGGTATGGCCTCTGCTCCTGCGGCATTGCCAGGCATGGACAATGGTGGCTCGGCTTTGTCAGGAATGGCTTCGGCCCCCGCAGCCTTGCCAGGAATGGATAATGGGGGAGCCGCTTTACCGGGAATGGACAATGGTGGAGGATTACCTCCGGCTAACACGGCTTCTTTGCCGGGCATGGATAACGGCGGAACTGGGTTACCGGGTATGGCCTCGGCTCCCGCTGGCTTACCGGGAATGGACAATGGGGGAGCCGTTGCTCTTCCGGGTGTGAATGATTTTGGTGCGGTTTTGCCGGGAATGGATAATGGTGAAGCCGCTTTACCAGGAACGGATAACAGCGCTGGATTGCCGCCGATGGCAAATGCGACACTTCCGATGACGACGATGGACAACTCGCTTCCGCCGGTTTCGCCGGCCCCGGCTGGTTCTTTGCCTCCGGTTGATTCAACGGTTCCAGCTGGGTTCCCGCCGACCACGATAGGTTCTTTACCCCCGACGATGGACATGGGCGCTGGTCAAATGGCTCCGCCGGATGTTTCGGCTACCGCACCTCCGGTGGTGGCAAATGCCGCTTCGGCTCCTGCGGCGCAACCGGAAAGCGCTCCAGCTAGCAGCAGCCCGGTCAATAATAACCATCCGTCCAATTTGGATATCCCGGCGGTGCCTTCCAATGTGAATCCGGGTTATTTGCAGGATATTCCGACGCTTGGTTCAGTCAAAAAACCGGCCGCCTGATCCTCTTTAGCTATTTTCCCTTTGAAAGCCATCCGTTTCTCGGATGGCTTATAATACTTCGATCGTCAAAACGCCCCTATTGCGGGGGTCCAAGGGAAAAGAATGCCTGTTTTGGTCCGCTATTTTTTATTGGCCGTCTGGGCGCCTTTTTTCATCGCCACAGGCACAACGATCTTTGTTTTCAATTTGCTCTACTCGCTTAGGGAATTCCTGGACTATCTTTTGGTACAACGGGCGGGTGTCGCTAACTCTTTCCTTATGCTTTTCTATCTACAACCTGGCTACTTGATCCTAGCGATGCCGATTGGCTTCCTAGTTGCGATCATGATCGTCTATGGACGGCTTAGTTCGGACAGGGAAGTGGTCGCGGTGCAAGCCGCCGGGTTCCCTATTTCGATATTGATCTGGCCGATGGTGGGCGCTGCCATCTTGTTCAGCGTTTTTATGGTCTTCTTTTGGGATATCAGTTTGCCGTGGGGAAATAATTCGTTCTTGAAGCTCCAATACAAGATCATCAATGAAAAGTCTTCGGTCATCCTACGCGAAAAGTCCTTCGTGAAGGATTTCGAGGGTTATGTGCTTTATGTCGGACAAAAAGATGCCAAAACAGACTTATTGTCCAACGTGACCATTCAATTGTTGGATGATAAGGGTTATCCCTATCGGGTGATTGTGGCCAAAACGGGCAAAATGGAGCAAAACCCCAAGAACTTCCACGTCATGATGCTTTTGACCGATGGGGTAATGCAGCAGATCGGTACGGCAAAAAAACAGAACATGGATGAGTTCTATCAAATGGGTTTTAAGACCTGTTCTTTGGACCTGAGCGCGAACATGCTCAAGGGTGGCCCGGGTGATTTCAAGGATTCCAGGAATATCTCGATCCGGGAATTGGCGGCAAGGATCGCCGACAAAAAGGGTCAGAAACAAGATGTGCATTATGACGAGATCGAATTCTATAAGAAAATGTCCATGCCCTTTTCTGCCTTGGCTTTTGTGATCGTTGGCATTCCATTGGCTTTACTGGCACGGGCAGGATCTTTTACAGGACCTTTTTTAGCGGTGGGGATCGTGGTCGTTTATTGGTTGTTCGATCTTTTTGGTGAAAATGGCCCTTTGGGAGTCGTGGCCCCATTTTGGGCTATGTGGCTGCCGGACATCTTCTTTGTCCTGGTGGGAGCGGTTTTGATCTATTGGCTCAATTATAAACAAAGTTTTAAGACGGTCTTTTTGGCCTTGTTAGGCAAACTGAGATCTTTGAGTCGCAATAATAAAACGTGAGATCATGAGAAACAAAACGATCCAAAATCTCTTCTTTTTCATCGTGTTGTGGAGCGTCGTTCTCAAGGCGGCTATCGCGCGGGCTGAGATGACCTTTTCCGCAGATTCTCAGGTCCATATGCAGGCTGATACGATCGAATATTTGAAAGACCAGGGGTTGGTCATGGCCCGGGGGCAAGTGCATGTCCAACAAGGTGTCGATCATCTTTATGCCGACACGATCCGCTATGACACCGACTCACAGGATGTGCAGGCGAACGGGCATGTGATCTTTCAGGATGGTACCCAGACCGTCGAAACGGAAAGTCTGACTTATAACCTTCGCACCAAAAAAGGAAAAGCTTTCGATATTAAAACGACCGCGCCGCCTTGGATCACGACCGGGGGGGAAGTGGATATCGAACCGAGCAAAATCGTTATCAAAAAGGCGATCGCTACCACTTGCGATTACGTGGCCGATTACCAGCATTATCATTTGGAAGCGGATAAGATCACGATCTATTCGAATGACTATTTGGTTGCCGAAAATGTGGTGTTTTATATCGGAAAAGTTCCGGTCTTCTATTTTCCGTTTTTTGTTAAAGCGATCCATGATGTTCGGACGCCGTTCTCCTTTTCGACAGGTTCTACGGATTATTTAGGGAATTATCTGTTGTTGACCAATAACTATTTCATTAGTCCGACCAACTATGGGGCCTTTTACACGGATTATTTCTCGAAACAGGGTTTCGGTTTGGGTATCAGAAATGAATTTGCGTTGAATGATTTTTCGGCTTTTTCTCTTTATGGTTATGGCGTTGATGATAAGACCAAGGGGATATTTAGGTGGGAGTCTCGCTTACGGGGGTTGTGGGCCATTTCTTCCAGTATCCAGGGCCGGGTAGAGGCGGACTTACCGGGGGATGGTTATTTCAGCCAGGATTATTCTGTGGCCCGACGGGACCCTACCCTGGTCTCGACATTACGTGAATATGACGTTTCAGCCACCCTGACAAAGCAACAATACACATTGGGCCTTCTTTATCGGAGCCAGGAAATGCCAGATCCTAATGATCCGAACGCGACCCATTTTGACGCGAGTTTGCAAAATTTACCACAGGTCACCTTCAGCCTCTTTCCGCAACCGTTTTTATCCAAGAATTTTCTCAAGTATGACATGACCCTGACCGCGGATCATACTTATACCCAGTTGAACGGATATTACGTCAGCCACCTTACGAGTGAGTTCGGTTTAAGCGAAAGCCAGGTCTTGCTTAAGACCCAGACTATTTATACCCGCATAGCGTTGGATGAAAGTTATCAGGATGTTTCAGACACCGGGGTCACGGTCGGCGCAGGTAGCGCGGGTGATACGGGTGCGGTGAACGCCAGTTCCACCTGGTCCGGACGCTGGTCGGAGTTCTACACGACCAATGTGACCTATAGTTTCACCAAAAAACTCAATAACCTTCTGCCAACAGACCCGGCGGACGGCATTTCATCGAACCTGCTGTCTGCCTATATGACATTCACCGGTGGGTCGGTATTCAGGGCACAGACCGGCACCAGCTATGATTTTGGAAACCAATATAGCGTGCAGGGTGCCCGTTTGAGCTATCTCAATCAGCAACTCTATTTAACGCCCTCGACCCAATTCGATTATTTGGCCATTTTGGACTATTCGGTCCAGGCAAACGCTTTAAAGGACCTCAACTCGGTCCTAGATTACAAAAGCGCCAAGGACCTTTGGCGTTTCCGGCTCTCTGGCAATTATGTGGATCCTAATGTTAGTAATACAGGATATGTGAGCCAAGGGCAGCCACCAACCTTTGAAATTGCCGGTGAGGTCGATTTGGCTTTGTTCACCAATTACCGGCTTTCTGCTTTGGAAACCTATGATTGTACGAATGCGACGTTTGAGTCCCGCAGCATTAGCCTTTACCGGGACCTACATGATTGGGAAGCGCAGATCGGATACTCGAACGATCCGGTCAATGGCGAACAGATATTTTTTACACTTAATTTGAAAGCTTTGCCTGGTCGACCGCTGACGGTGTCGGACCAGCAGTTGTCCAACTTGAATGGGATTCGGAATACCGGTTTGACGGGTTCTGCCTCTCAATTCCAATAATCCTTGATGGAGCGTTCTTCATGAAAAGCAACTCGATCATTGTTCGCGGGGCTCGCGAACATAACCTAAAAAACATCAACGTGGAAATACCACGGGATTGTCTGACCGTGATCACGGGTGTTTCGGGGTCCGGTAAATCTTCTTTGGCGTTTGACACTCTCTATGCCGAGGGACAACGTCGCTATGTGGAATCCCTCTCAGCCTATGCCCGGCAGTTCTTGGGTTTAATGGAAAAACCAGATGTCGATATGATCGAGGGGTTGTCTCCGGCGGTAGCGATCCAACAAAAGAATGGTAGCCGCAATCCTCGTTCAACCGTCGGTACCACCACGGAAATTTACGATTACTTAAGGTTGCTTTTCGCTCGGGTTGGCATACCTCACTGTGTCAACTGTGGCAGGCCTATTAGCAAGCAAACTTTGCAACAGATCGTGGATCAAGTCATGAATCTCGAAGAGGGAACCAAGATACATGTTTTGGCGCCACTCATTTCAAGCCGCAAAGGCGAATATAAGAAGATATTCAGCCAAGTCCGCAAGGATGGATTCGTGCGGGTGCGAATCGATGGCGAATTGCGGGAGCTGGACGACGATATCGAACTGGAAAAGAACAAGAAACACGATATCGAGGTGGTCGTCGACCGGTTGGTACTGAAAAAGGATATCAAGAAGAGGCTGACCGAATCCCTGGAAACGGCTTTGAAATATGGCGAAGGAGTCATCAAGATTGTCGAAGGAGTTGGCGGCAAAGACAAAGAACATCTCTTTTCGGAAAAATTCGCATGTGTTTACTGCGGTTTGAGCATTGAGGAGCCGGCCCCTCGAAGCTTTTCGTTCAACAATCCCCATGGAGCCTGTCAGGCATGTACGGGGATGGGATCGAAGATGGAAGTCGATGAGTCGCTTATCTTGGATCCGGAAAGATCGATCGATGATGGCGCTATCGAACCCTACGCCTCTCCCAAAGCGGTTTATTATCAAAATATCCTTTCTGGTATTTGCGAGCATTTCAAGGTCAGCACCAAGGTGCCTTTCAAGAAGCTGCCGCCCAAGGTCCAGAACGCGATCATTCATGGGACGGAAGAAGAGATCGAATTCAAAATACGCAAGGGGAGTTACCAGCAAAAGTTCTGGGGACCGTTTGAAGGTGTTGTCGCCAATTTGGAACGTCGTTTTAACGAGACGGATTCCGAATCCATACGTGAAGACATTGAGAAATACCTTATTAGTAAGCCTTGTCGGCAGTGCCATGGTACTCGGCTGAGAGCCGAAAGTTTAGCGGTGACAGTCGCGGACAGGAACATCGTTGACGTCACAAAGTTATCTGTTAAAAAGTGCTTGGATTTCTTCGAGTCGCTTAAGTTGGATAAACGATCTTTGACAATCGGCGACCAGATATTAAAAGAGATACGCAGTAGATTGGTTTTCTTGAAAAATGTTGGCCTAGATTATTTGACCTTGGACCGGACGACAAGCACCCTGTCTGGCGGTGAATCCCAGCGAATCCATTTAGCCACACAGATTGGCAGCGCCTTAGTGGGCGTGCTTTATATCTTGGATGAGCCGTCGATCGGGCTCCATCAAAGAGACAACATCAAGCTTCTTAATACGCTCAATCACTTACGGGATATTGGAAATACGGTCATAGTGGTCGAGCATGACGAAGACACGATCGAAGCTGCTGATTTTGTTGTCGACATGGGTGTGGGCGCGGGGGTCAAGGGTGGCGAGGTTATTACGGCGGGCAAATTGCCAGCGATTTTATCCAACCCACGGTCACTGACAGGCCAGTATCTATCTGGAAAACTTTCGATCGAGCCAAATCGTGGATCGGCCCCGGATATGGAACGGGCGCTAGTTTTGACCGGCGCGAACAAGAACAACCTAAAGAACCTTAATATCACGATTCCGCTGGGGAAACTTGTAGTCGTGACCGGTGTTTCCGGTTCGGGAAAAAGCACATTGGTGATGGAGACCCTTTATCCGGCGATCATCTATAGTCTTTATCGTTTGCGCACGAAGCCGGAGGGTTTTGAGTCTTTGGAGGGTATTGAGCACATCGATAAAGTGATCGAGATCGACCAATCACCTATTGGAAGGACCCCGCGTTCAAACCCGGCCACTTACACAGGTGTATTCGCCCACATCCGTGATCTTTTTGCACAATTACCTGAGTCCAAAGCCAGAGGATATAAAGAAGGGCGGTTCAGTTTCAATGTCAAGGGAGGCCGGTGCGAGGCTTGCGAAGGTGATGGCGTCATAAAAATCGAAATGCATTTCTTGCCTGATGTTTATGTGCCTTGTGAGGTGTGTAAAGGGAATCGGTATAACCGGGAGACGTTGGATATCAAATATAGAGATAAAAGTATATCGGAAGTGCTTGAACTGAGCATCGATGAAGCGGCTGTTTTCTTTGCGGCGATCCCCAAGGTGAAAAAAGTTCTGGATACCCTTCGTGACGTAGGATTGGGCTATATCAAGCTGGGGCAACCAGCGACAACCCTTTCGGGAGGCGAAGCCCAACGCGTGAAACTTTCGACGGAGCTGGGTAAGCGTAGTACCGGTAAAACGATTTACATCCTCGATGAGCCGACGACGGGCCTGCACTTTGCTGACGTCCACCATTTGATCGTCGTTTTGAAGCGCTTGGTAGATGCAGGCAACACGGTGTTGGTGATCGAACATAACTTGGATGTCATTAAAACAGCGGACTATATCATTGATTTGGGACCGGAAGGTGGGGATGGCGGTGGGCAGGTGGTGGGGTCAGGTGGCGTTAATGACATCGTTCGAATTGAAAAGTCCTATACTGGCCGGTTTTTGTCAGAAAAATTAGCCAAAGACGAGAAGCGGGTCAAAACTGCTGAAAAGAATGCGCATTGACGGTCATCATAAAGGGGCGATATAATTTGAACATTCTCTGGGGGTTTTTCTTGAAAACATCGAAGTTTTTTTCGAACTTATTTTTTCTAAGAACGTTTGCTGCTTTATCTTTCACGATCTTATCTCTTTCCAGTTCTTTCGCTCAAAATGGTCCTGGTACAACGGGTGCGGTTGCCCTTAAGATCCCGGTTAATCCCCGAGCAATCGGCATGGCTCAGGCGTTTACCGCCGTGGCGGATGACTCGAGTGCGGTCTATTGGAATCCGGCTGGGCTCAACCAGATGCAAGGTTCGGAAATTGCCGCAGAGTATGACGTTTTTATTGAAACGGTTACTTACAACTATTTCAATGCGGGTTTTAAAATGGGGAATGATTTTTCCCTAGGGTTCGGCGGAAAATTCTTGGGGACTGGGCAAGAAAACGAGGTTAATCAAGCGGGTGTGACTACAGGCGCGACTTTTGGTGAGACCTATGATGATATCGATATCGCCGCGGCTTACCGACTGAGCTATAGCTTTGACGTGGGCATCACGGCGAAATACATAACGGAAACATTAGCCACAACCTCTGCTTCTACCGTGGCAGTTGACATTGGCTTGTTGTATAAAAGCCCTATCCCTCATTTGAAATTTGGTTTTGATATTCAAAATTTGGGTCCTGGCTTGACCTTTGTCTCGACTCCAGATCCATTGCCGCTGACCTTCAAACTCGGTGCGGCCTACGAAATGTTCGACGATAGTTTTACAATGGCTTGTGACGTGGATTTCCCCAATGATGACGCGGTGGCGCTCTGTGTGGGTGGGGAATATTGGTACAAAAACACACTGGCCGGCCGTTTTGGATATGAATTTCAAGGCTCAATCGATCAAAACCAACTTGGGATTGGTGGTCAAGCCGGGTTGTATCTGGGTGCGGGTGTGAAAATCGCCCTCTTCAAAACGAATTTTGGTTTTGATTATGCCTGGACTGATCAAGGCATTTTAGGCTCAAACCATCACTTTTCACTGGCTTGGTATTTCTAAACCTTGTCTTCCTTTTAAAAATCTTTATACTTCAATCAAAATCAATCGGCTAATTTTAGGATAGCTGTTCATCTTTTCACCTACAAGACCGAGGTCTGCCATGAGCACTGAACAAGAAACATTCGAAAAATATGGGCGTTTATATAATACAAATGACGTGATCTTTCACGAGGGTGATGAAGGCGCCGAGATGTACATCATCCAATCCGGCAAGGTCATGATCACCAAACAGCTCAAAAGCGGCGAAGAAAAGACCCTCGCGGTCTTGGGACCTGGGGATTCTTTTGGTGAAATGGCCGTTATCGATAAGGATGTCCGGTCGGCCAATGCCATCGCCATGGAACCTTCCCGTTTGATCGCCTTGGATGAAGAGTTGTTCGAGGCCCATATCCAAACTAACCCCAAAATTGTCAAAAAGATCCTGAAAATACTGACCTCCCGTCTGCGTGACGCAAACCAGCAGATCGCTGACCTGATGATCAAGAACGACAAACGTATGGTGGCCAATACAATCCTTTTGATGGTCCATAAGCATGGCCAAGAGGGGCCGGATGGCATCGTGATCGATTCGAACTTCACGACCTCATTCTTGAGCAAAATGTGCGGGTTGGAATTAACCAAGACACAAGAAATCGTGGACAAACTTATCCATGCCCGGGTTGTCAAAATGTCCGGTGAAATGTTAGTGGTGACCAGCATCGACAATTTGGAGAAGTTCATCAAGTTCTTGGAAATGAAAGAACTTTTCGGCGAATAAGACGGCGGTAGTTTGAATGAACAATAATACCCAGAGAAAAAAGTGATACTGACCGAGTTAACTCAACCAATCAAAAAAGATCTAGAACGTGTCGAAAAGAAAATCTCCGCTTCCTTAAAAACAGAGAATGTTTTTATCCAGCAAATGGTCGATTATCTTTCCCACTCGACAGGGAAGCGTGTTCGTCCAGCTTTGGCTATTCTCTCGGCAAAATATTGCGGAAATCTGACCGACGCTACCATTAGCTTGGGCGCGGCCTTAGAAATGCTTCATGTCGCTACTTTGATACATGACGATATCATTGACAACTCGGCCATCCGGCGCAAACAAAAGACCCTTAATTTCAAGTGGGGGAATGAAATATCGGTCTTAATGGGAGATTACGTATTCGCGTCTTCTTTTTATTTGATGGCGAAGGATTTGCCGAAAGAAGTGGTCAGCAGTTTAGCAGATACGACTAACATCATTTGTCATGGAGAGATATCCGAAACTTTCAATCGGTTCAACGTAGACCTGACGGAAGAGCAATATTTAGAAGTGATCAAGGAGAAGACGGCGGTCTTGTTTGCGGCCAGTTGTCAAACCGGCGCCATGTTGGCGGGTGGTAATGAGACTGTGGTGAAAAGTCTTTATCGTTTTGGATTAGGTATTGGAATGGCATTTCAGGTGATCGATGATACGCTTGATTTTGTGGGAAAGCAGACGAAGGTCGGGAAGCCGGTCATGAGCGACCTTCGAGAAGGAAAGTTGACCTTGCCGGTTCTCTATTGTTTGGAATCGGGAACAAAGGCCGAAAATAAAAAACTGAAAGCGGTCATTCTGCGGAAGGTCAAAACTACGAGTGACCTTAAGTTTTTGAATCAATTATTGACCAAGTACAACGCGATCGATCGTTCCATTCAAAAGGCCCGCTATTTCGTGGACGACGCAAAAACGGCTTTGGGAAATTTAAATGGTCATGGCGTCAAAACAGAACTGATCCAATTCGCCGATTTTTTGATCGACCGAGACTTCTAACGGGTAATCGTTTTAAGTTATGCCTTGAAATTCATGTTTTATCCGTGTATAGATATGCCTGTTTTGCGCAGTAAAACCTTTCGAGAGAGAGAGGCTCATGCTCGAACAATACGGATATGTACTGGTTTTTCTTCTCGCGGGTATCTTTTTCATCCTGATGGCTTTCATCACCGGTTGGGTCTTCAGCCCCAACGGCCTATTGGGTCTTCGATACAAATATAAAAAAGAAATTTTGGAAGACACCTATGAATGTGGTGTCGAAACCCAAGGTACTTCTTGGTTCCGATTCAACATCAGCTTTTATCTCTATGCCCTTCTTTTTGTCATTTTTGACATTGAAACGGTCTTCTTATATCCCTGGGCTGTTTCTTTTAAAAAGTTAGGCGTGTTCGGGTTCGTGGAAATGGTTGTTTTTATCGCGATCTTGCTGGTCGGTTTCGCTTATGCGTGGAAAAAGGAGGCCTTGAAATGGGAGTAGGTTTGAAAGGCTTATCAAACAAAGATGTCGAGTTGATGGAAAGTGAAAGTAATATTCCGGGGTTGTGGACCTTGGAAAAGGCCGTCGAGTTCATCTTCAAGTGGGCCCGTAAAAATTCCTTGTGGCCCCTTCAATTCGGAACGGCTTGTTGCGCCATTGAAATGATGGCTACGGCCGCGGGGCGTTATGACATCGCCCGTTTCGGCGCTGAAGTGTTCCGCCCTTCGCCCCGTCAGGCTGACCTGTTGATCGCCGCAGGTACGATCACTGAAAAAATGGGTTATGCCCTGAAGAAGCTTTATGAGCAAATGCCGAAGCCGAGCTGGGTCATCGCGATGGGAAGCTGTACGATCGCGGGCGGCCCTTACTATTACGATTCTTATACGGTCGTCAAGGGTATCGATTCTTTCATCCCGGTGGATGTCTATGTTCCGGGTTGCCCGCCGCGCCCTGAATCGCTGATCCATGGTTTGATGGCCATTCAAAAAAAGATCGATGACGAACCGATCTTCCGCCGTCGCAAGAACGCTTAAGTCGATCAAGGGAACGGATCCTTATGACCAATGATGAACTAAAATCGAAACTTGAGGCCGATTTTAAAGACCAGGTCCAGTCTGTTGTGGTTACTGCTCAAAAAGAGCTGGTGATCACGGCAACTGTGGCCCAATATTTGAGCCTGTGCAAGCAACTGCGAGACAAGTCTGGTTATGAAATGAACCATCTTTCCTCATTAACTGCGGTTGATTACCCGAAGGAGAACAAGATCACTGTGGTCAGTCATTTGTGGTCCTATAAAAATTGTTTTCAATTGACCGTGAAGGTCGATGTGGATCGGGGCAACTCGAGTATCCCGACCCTATTTGGGATCTGGGCCAGCGCCAATTGGTTCGAACGTG
Source organism: candidate division FCPU426 bacterium (assembly GCA_027452205.1). GTDB lineage: Bacteria > Oederibacteriota > Muellerivitia > Muellerivitales > Muellerivitaceae > Bog-1183. Next base: position 63,468 of record DAIDGV010000017.1, read on the forward strand.
AAGTTTTCGATCTCTATGGTGTTGTTTTTGAGGGTCACCCCAATTTGCGCCGCATCATGATGCCGGATGATTACCAGAAATTCCCACTTCGAAAGGATTTCGCCGATGACGGATTTATTGTTAAGCCAAGTTAAGCTTTCCGGCGAGTCCCAGTTCGGGACAGACGAATATGTGGTCAACATGGGCCCCCAGCATCCGGCTACTCACGGCGTTTTGCGTTTGATCGTGAAGCTGGACGGGGAAACGGTGAAGGAAACGATCCCGGTCCTAGGCTATTTGCACCGCTCTATTGAAAAGATCAGCGAGAACCGTACCTATCCTCAGTGCATTACTTATACCGACCGTGTGGATTATGTTTCGGCGATGAGCGTAAATTTGGCCTTTGCTCTGGCCACTGAGCGCTTAATGGGTATCGAGGCTCCGGCCCGGGCACAGTGGTTGCGCATGGTTTTTGTTGAGTTGCAACGTTTGGCCAGTCACTTGTTGTGGATGGGGGCTTTCGCGGGGGACATCGGTGCCTTGACCCCGTTCCTTTATGGGCTGCGTGAACGTGAACGCATCCTTGATCTCTTTGAAATGACCTGCGGCCAACGTTTGACCTACAACTACATCCGCATTGGTGGTGTGATGATCGATGTGCTTCCGGAATTTGTTCCGAAGTGCCGTGCTTTCTTGGATTATTTTGAACCGAAGATCGCCGAATACGAAGGTCTTTTAACCTATAACCCGATCTTCTTGGAGCGGACCAAGGGCGTGGGTGTGATCTCGCCTGAAGTTGGTATCAACGCTGGCATCTGTGGTCCTTCCTTGCGCGGCTCGGGCGTTTCTTGTGATGTTCGCAAGCAACAACCCTACTTGTTCTATGACCAGGTTAAGTTCAATGAATGCCTGGAAACGGCGGGAGATTGCTGGAGCCGTTATAAAGTCCGGATGAATGAAATGCGTGAAAGCATCTCCATTATCCGCCAGTCTTTAGATCGTTTGGAGCCAGGCCCGATCGAAGCCAAGATGCCGCCTGTCCTGAAAGCGCCGACCAACAGTGAGATCTATTCTCGTATCGAGTCTTCTCGCGGCGAAATGGGCGTGTATTTGGTGGGTGACGGCACTGCCAAGCCTTGGAAAGTCAAATATCGCTGCGCTTCCTTCAGTAATTTGTACCTTTTGGACGAGTTGACCCGTGGTTGGAAGGTGGCGGATATCATGGCTGTTCTGGGCAGTTTGGACATGATCGTCCCTGAAGTGGATCGTTAATTCTCATAAGGATTGGGAACTATGTTAACTGGTGAGAACATTGTGCAACTGGTTTCGGGACTACTGCACTGGGCCTATGCGCAGGCAGGTATTTCCTCTTTGGCGGGCGTTATCGATCCGATCATCTCGGCAGTGGTGATGTTCGGGTTCATCGCGGTTTTCGTCATGTTCCTGGTCTGGATGGAACGAAAGGTTTCGGCACATATGCAAAGCCGTATTGGACCGAACCGCGTGGGTCCCTTGGGGCTTTTACAAACGGTCGCGGATGCGATCAAGCTCACTATTAAAGAAGATGTGAAACCGGTCAACCGAGATAAGGTGCCTTATTTCATCGCTCCCATCGTCGCGTTCGTGGCAACTTTTATGGGCATGGTCGTCATTCCCTTCGATAAAGGTGTTGTGGTTCAGGATCTGAACGTGGGAATTCTTTATATCATCGCCATCACCGGCTTTACGGTCATCGCGATCTTGACCGCGGGTTGGAGCTCAAACAACAAATACGCTTTGTTGGGCGGGTTCCGCTCTGCCGCTCAGATCATCAGCTATGAAGTGTCATTAGTTCTGTCCGTAGTCCCGATCATCATGATCACGGGTACCTTGAGCTTGTCGGGTATCGTTGAATACCAGAAACAAGCGGGTTACTGGTTCATCCTTCCGCAGATAGTGGCTTTCCTTATCTTTATCACCTCGGCGACCGCTGAGGCGAACCGCGCTCCTTTCGATATCCCCGAAGCTGAATCGGAGCTCATTGGCGGATTCCATACGGAATATTCGGGTGTGAAGTTCGCAATGTTCTTTCTGGGCGAATACATCGCGGTGGTGGTTTCTTCCGCGGTGGCGGTAACGCTCTTTTTGGGTGGTTGGTTGCCACTGCCTTATTTGGATTTCTTGCATATCCCCGGTTTTGTATGGTTCTTGGCCAAACTTTTGTTGGTCATTTATTTGATCATGGCCTTTCGTTGGACTTTTCCGCGTTTGCGGGTCGATCAATTGATGGATTTTGGTTGGAAGGTTTTGATCCCGATTTCGATCATCAATATTTTAGCCACGGCAGTCGTTTGGTTCTGCCTCTACGGGAAGGGAGCTCAATGATGGGGATCGTCAGGTACTTTAGGAACATCTTGGCAGGTCTTTGGAATTTGTTGGTCGGGCTATCAGTGACGACCAAATATTTCTTCAAAGGAACGACCACTCAGCAATATCCGGAAGAGCGACTGCCTTTACCTGTCCGCAGTCGCAGCATGATCAAATTGATCTATGACGATGAAAAGGATCAGTTCAACTGTGTGGCTTGCTTGATGTGCATGAAAGCCTGCCCAAACAGTTGTATCAAGCTCGAGGGTGTCCGGCAAGCCGATGGCAAGCGTCGAATGACCACCTTTAAACTGGATTTTTCCACCTGTATTTTCTGTGGCTATTGTGTTGAGGCCTGCGGTTTCGACGCTTTAACCTTTGTCTCGGAAGAATATGAGAATTCGGTCTATAAGCGCGGTAGCTTGTTGCAAGACGAGCAGGCAATGAAATGGGTCCGCCCTCATTCTCCGGCGGCTGAAGCGGCACCGATCGAAAACACGGCTCCAGCCACGGCGGGAGCGCAATCATGAGCAATTTGATCTTCTATGCTATTGCAGGCATTGTGGTCGCTTCGGGGTTGCTTTCTTTAACGGTGCGCAACTTGTTCCACTGCGCGCTTTTCCTTGCCATGACCATGTTCGGGGTCTCGGGTGTCTTCCTTTATTTGAACTCGGACTTTTTGGCCAGCGTCCAGGTCCTTATTTATGTAGGCGCGGTTACGGTCATCATCATTTTCGGTATTAGTTTGACCCGTAACTTAATGGATGACAGGGCCAAGGCGATGAATCGCCAGCTTTTATTCGCGGTTTTGGCCGCAGCGGTCTTAACGGTCATCCTGTTTGCGGCCATTCATCAATCGTCTTTCGTGACCCAAGAACATCCGATGGCCGTAACCCTAGGGACGGTGACATCGGATACTCAATCCATGACAGCGGTTGAGGCGGGAGCCAGCCCGGTTTTCCAATCGGTCGGTTATTTGGCGGATGCCTTGCTTTTGCCGCAGAACGGTTTTGCTTTCGCTTTTGAGTTCGTTTCCATTCTTCTTTTGTCGGCTTTGGTCGGCGCTATCGTTATCGCCCGAAAGGATCCGTCGTGAACAGTATTCCATTAGTCCACTTCTTATATTTGGCGGCCATGCTTTTTGGTGTCGGCGTTTTTGGTGTTTTGGCCCGCAAGAACGCGATCTCGGTCTTGATGGGGATCGAGTTGATGTTGAATGCCGTTAACATCAATTTCCTGGCTTTTGCCCGCTATTGGAACTGGAACAGCCTGACCGGACCGGTCTTTGTGGTCTTTGTCATCACTATCGCTGCGGCGGAAGCGGCCGTGGCCTTGGCTATCATCATCTCGATCTATCGCCACCTTCGGACGGCGAACGTCGATGATGCTCATTATTTGCGTGGTTGATCCGTAAGTCTTTTGCCGTTTGTTGAACAACCTTATCTGTATGAGAGGGAAGTGATGATCCAATACTCGTGGTTGATCCCAGCCATGCCGGCCTTGGCTTATGCCTTGATCGCCATTTTTACCAGAAAGTCCAAAACTGTTTCGGCCATTATTTCGATCCTAACGATGGGCGCTTGTTTCGCTATTTCGGTCGGGATCTTCTTTGAGTTGATAAAGCTGGATCCGGCGAATAGGGTCATCACTTTTGGCGCGACTTGGCTTCAAATCGCTCCTTGGCAGGCTAATGTCGGCGTTTTGATCGATCCGCTAAGCGTGAATATGCTGTTGGTTGTTACTTTAATTTCCCTCTTGGTCCAGATCTATTCCTGGGGCTATATGCATGAAGATGAACGTTGCGGCACTTACTATGCTTACCTTTCGTTGTTCACCGCTTCCATGCTTCTTCTTGTTGTTTCGAACAATTATCTTCAGATCTTCGTTGGTTGGGAACTGGTCGGCCTTTGTTCTTACCTGTTGATCGGTTTTTGGTACTTCAAACCTGAGGCGGCGAATGCGGCCAAGAAGGCTTTTGTGGTCAACCGCATCGGGGACATGGGTTTTTTAATGGGCGTGGTCACTATCGGAATGGTCTTTCAAACTTTTGATTTTGCTCAAGTCAAGGATATGGTCACTCAGGGCATGGCTAATGGCACTTACCAAGGCGCCTATATCGCCGGTATCGCCTTGCTTCTTTTTTGCGGTGCGATGGGAAAAAGCGCCCAGTTTCCCTTGCACGTCTGGTTGCCGGATGCGATGGAAGGTCCTACGCCGGTCTCGGCCCTGATCCACGCGGCCACCATGGTTGCCGCGGGTGTTTATATGGTCGCTCGTACCTATGTTTTGTTCTCGGCAGATCCTTTGGCCATGACCGTGGTGGCTTATATCGGTGGTTTCACCGCCATTTTCGCCGCTACCATCGCCTTGGCACAGGATGACATCAAGCGCATCTTGGCCTACTCGACCCTTTCTCAGTTAGGGTACATGGTTCTTTCGTTGGGCGTTGGTGGTTATACCTCGGGGATGTTCCACTTAACGACCCACGCTTGTTTCAAGGCTCTCTTATTTCTGGGATCGGGTAGCGTGATCCATGCCGTCCATAACCAAGATATTTGGAAGATGGGCGGTCTTTCGAAAAAGATGAGTATTACGACCCTGACCTTCGCGATCGGGACTTTAGCGATCGCCGGTATCCCGCCTTTGGCCGGGTTCTTCTCAAAAGACGCGATCTTGGACGCGGTTAAGGACAGCAATATTTGGCACCATGAGATCCTTTATTACGCTGCGGTCTTCACTGCCTTTTTGACGGCTTTTTACATGTTCCGCTTGTTCTTTGTGGTGTTCACGGGCGAGGCTCGGGACCATCACGCTTATGACCATGCCCACGAATCACCCATTAGCATGACCCTGCCTTTGATGATCTTGGCTGTCCTTTCGGTCGTTGTTGGTTGGCTTAACTGGCCGGGTGTGGACGCTTACTCGAAGTTCGTTTCCTATGGTGAAGCCCATTTGGAAGGCGCTTCCAATATCTGGCAATTACTGGCTCAATCCTGGCTTTCCATCGTTATGGCGGTGGCCGGTATCCTTCTTTCCGCGATGTTCTACTACTGGAAGGTGCTCTCGGCGGAAAAGATGGCCGAAACCTTCAAGCCTGTCTACTTGCTTCTCAAGAACAAATACTACGTTGATGAGTTCTATACCTGGCTCGTCGATAAAGGACTGTTCGGGTTGTCCTCGATCCTGAAGTGGTTCGATGACGAGGTAGTCGATGATGGAATGGTGGATGGGACCGGTTGGGTGGCCCGCAAAATGGGCGGTTTGTTCAGTCTGACCCAGACGGGTTATGTTCAAAATTACGCCCTAGTGGTTTTTGGGGCGGTTGCCGTCATTTTCCTGCTGGTCAGTTTCTAATCGCCCGGGGGGTATAAGTAATGTTCTCAGTGTTAGCCACGATCTTAGCGCCGTTAGCGATCAGTTTTAACCTGATCCATCCTGTCGCCCAGGGGGCCAATCTTTTGCCCTTGCTGAGCACCATGATCATCGTACCTGTCATCGCCGCGCTGCTGATCTTGATCTCGCCCGAGCAATGGTCCAAGTGGATTAGCTTGGCTGCCGCTTCTTTTGAACTGGGTTTGGGCATCAAGTTGTTCCTGATCTTTGATCGTGTCGCTAGCGGGTTCCAATTCGTTGAGGACATCTCCTGGCTCAAGAACCTGGGTATCAGCTACATCCTGGGTGTGGACGGTATGAGCGCCTTGATGGTGCTTTTGGTGACCTGTGTTTATTTCGCGGGCGCCCTGATCTCTTGGAACATCTCGATGCGCAAAAAAGAATATTTCGTTTACTTCTCGCTGTTGGTTGGCGGGGTAGCAGGCGCTTATGAAAGCTTGGACCTGTTCTTCTTCTTTTTGTTCTACGAATTCGCCGTCCTTCCTATGTACCTCTTGGTGGGTATCTGGGGGACGGGCCGCAAAGAATACGCTGCCATGAAATTGACCGTCTATCTTTTGGCTGGTTCGGCTTTCATGTTGGTCGGGTTTTTAGCTATTTACTTCACCTCGAACGTTCACACTTTCGACATCCGGGCGCTATCCGACGTGGCGACGACGGGTTTAAGCCCCAGCTTCCAAAATACCTGGTTTCCGCTGCTCTTTGTGGGTTTTGGGGTCATCTCGGCCTTGTTCCCATTCCACACTTGGTCGCCGGATGGATACGGTTCGGCTCCAACCGCCGCTTCCATGCTTCACGCCGGTGTGCTCAAAAGTTTGGGTGGTTATAGCATCATCCGGGTCGCTCTTCCTTTGTTGCCGGATGGCGCCAAGACCTGGCTGCCTTATTTGGCGATCCTTGCCTTGATCAATATGCTTTACGCGGCCATCGTGGCCTTGAAACAAAAAGACTTTAAGTACGTCATCGCTTACTCGTCGGTCTCGCATTGCGGTACGATCCTTTTCGGTATCTGTACCTTGGAAGCCGCTGGGTTGAATGGCGCGGTCATCCAGACCTTCTCGCACGGTATCGTCGCGGCCATGACCTTCGCTTTGGTCGGTACGGTCTATGGTAAGGCCCACACCCGTGAATTAGCTAAGTTGGGCGGTCTGGCGGCCTGTATGCCGGTCCTCGGCGCTTTGTTCGTGGCCGCGGCTATGGCCAATGTGGGTTTGCCGGGCCTGAGCGGTTTCGTGGGCGAGTTCCTCGTCTTTTTGGGTTCCTATCGCAGTGGTTTCCATGGCGGGTTCCCGATCTTCCAAGCTTTGTTCCCGATCGGGGTCGTGGCGATCGTGCTGACGGCGATCTATTACCTGCGCCTAGTGCAAATAGTTTTCTTTGGCGGCATCAAGGACCCGCACTTCAAAGAAGAGGTGAAAGATGGTTCTTTCGTCGAGATCCTGCCGATCGCTTTCCTTTTGATCGTTTCTCTTGCGGTGGGTCTCTATCCCAAGCCGTTCGTTGACATGTCCAATCTGAGTATCGCGCCGTTGATCGACCATATCGGAGGCTTCAAGTGATCCAGTACCAAGCTTTCTTGCCGGAAATTTGGCTGGTCGGGGCCGCCTTTTTGGTCCTGATCTTCGAGCTTTTCTATAAATCGAACTCGGACCGCGGTCTTTTGAAGGCTGTGGCGGTGGTCGGCGTGGTGGGCGCTTTGCTTTCTTTAGGTTGTGAATTGGGCTGCGTTAGTGGCGGCTGTCCGGTCCAAGCTTGCTGCTCAATGGGTACCACGGTGCCCACGGCTTTTGGAGGGTTCTTGAAGACCGATGCCTTGGCGGCATTCTTCAAATTGATCATCCTCTTGGCCACTCTTTTGACCCTTTTGATCTCGTTCCGGTACTTCAAGGCGAATCCTACCTTTTATGTGGCTGAGTTCATCGCCATCATTCTGTTCTCGGCGGCGGGCGCGTCGGTGCTCACTTCCGCCCAAGAGATCATCACTTTGTATGTCGCTTTGGAAACCCTCACGATCAGCAGCTATTTGTTGGCTGCCTTCATGAAGAAGGACAAGAGCAGCAATGAAGCAGGTATGAAATATCTCTTGCTCGGCGCCTTTTCCTCGGCCCTTTTGCTCTTTGGTTTTTCTTATCTCTACGGGTTTACCGGCACCACGGTCATCGCCGATATCGGCAAGGCTCTGGCAACCCAAGTTTCTTCACCCTTGCTGACACTGGCGGTCATCATGATCGTCGCGGGATTGGCCTTTAAGATCTCTTTGGCACCTTTTCACATGTGGACCCCGGATGTCTATGAAGGCTCGCCGACGCCGGTGACGGCTTTTTTGTCCGTGGCTTCCAAAACCGCCGGCTTCGCGGCGTTCGTTCGGCTCTTCTGGGTGGGTCTGAGCGTTCCGGCCTTGCAACCGACCTGGATCGGTCTTTTCGCCGTGCTCGCCGTTCTCAGCATCATCTTGGGTAATTTAGAGGCCCTTCCGCAGCGTAACATCAAGCGGCTGATGGCCTATTCATCTATCGCTCAAGCCGGTTATATCTCGGCGGGTTTTCTGGCTGGGGGGCAGTTGGGCCTGACCGCTGTCCTGTTCTATCTCTTTGTTTATCTGTTCGCCAACATGAGCGTGTTCTTGGCCATTGCTATCGTGAATGGTAAGACCGGAACTGACCAGATTGAGGATTATGCCGGCATCTGGAAAAGGTCGCCGCTCATTGGGGTAGTCCTGCTGGTGGGGCTCTTGTCCCTGGCAGGTGTTCCGCCTTTTGCCGGATTCTCGGGGAAGTGGTATCTTTTCGGCGCCGCCATTTCGAAGGGTTACACTTGGATCGCCCTGGTCGGTATGATCTTCAGCGTGGTCTCACTTTATTATTATTTACAAGTGGCCCGACAAGCATTGGTCTCGGAACCGAAGGATCCCTCGCCGATCGAGATGAACTGGGTCGAAAGAGCTGTTCTGGTTATTAGCGTTGTTTTTATCGTGACCTTAGGTTTTTGGCCCACTCCGGTCATGCAAATGGCCCAAACGGCGGCATCTTCTTTGTTTAACTAAGAAATTACTTTGAACCCCTGACCCGCCTCCCGGGTTGGGGGTTTTTTTGTTTTAGGGCTTTGTTGTTCCGCCGGGACCCAAGTTGTAGAGTAGGGGACCATGCCGCTCCAAAGGAAACATTGGTGATAGTCCATTTTCTTTATGCTTTGACCGCGTTGTTCTTGGGAACTGGTTGTTGGTTCTCAATCCGCTATTACAAGACCCTCGATGCCCTGACAGACCAAAAGGCCTATGGCTGGCTTTTGGCCGGTTTTGCCACCCAGCTCATTGCCCTCGTCTCCCAAGGATTAGAGACCGGCTCGGCACCCCTGGATCGGGTCGATGGTATTTTAATGACCCTAGCTTTTTCCGTGGCCGCCACACTGGTAGTGAGCCGCTTCAAATCCGTCGTACCGATCCTCATCTCGCTTTTTTTACCGCTGGTTTTCTTTTTGGGATTCGTCGGGTTCCTCATGAACCTTAAAAGCGAACCTTTTATGGACCCGCATTTGATGACTTGGGGAATGTCTTCGCACATTTTTTTGACCTTTTTGGGCTTCTCCAACTTTACGGTCAGCTTTGGGGTGGGAATGGTCTTTTGGATCCAAGAAGGGCAGTTGAAACAGCACCAGATCAAGAGTTGGGGATTCCGTTTGCCATCCCTGGAAATATTGGAAGGACTAACGGTCTTTCATTTGGGTTTGGGGTTCGTTTTTTGGAGCGCGGGGTTGGTTTTGGGAACGGAACAAGCCTACCAAGTTTGGAATGGATTCCCGCTTTGGGATCCCAAGATACTGGGGTCTATCTTGGTCTTGGTCATCTACGCGCTTTTCTTCCTGCTGCGCTGGGTCTTGGGTATGAGGGGTAAAAAGACCATGACGTTGGTGATGGTGGGTTATTTTCTGGCGCTATTCACTTTTCTGGGCGTTCGGCTCTTTTTGACGACCCAGCATAACTTTTGACCGCCGTGCATAGCTCCGTGAAGTTCATCACTTGGGGATTGAATCACACCACCGCTCCGGTCGAGGTTCGAGAGAAGTTCGCGTTAGAACCGGACCGCGCCGCGGAGATCCTGCGCGGGTTGAAACCGAACGCCGCTGAAGGTGTTTTTCTTTCCACTTGCAACCGGGTGGAGTTCTATCTGGCCACTGAAAATGTCGACGAGGCCGTGGAATCCGCCTTGAAAGCCCTGAACGGCATTCATCGACTCAAGGGCGAGAGCAAAAAATACTTCTATCATTACGAAGGCCCTCAAGCTTTCTTACACCTATTCCGGGTAGCCAGCTCGCTGGATTCGATGGTCTTGGGCGAGGCCCAGATCCTGGGTCAGGTCAAAGAGGCCTATGAAAGCTCCAAAGAAAAGGGAATGACGGGCGCATTGCTCAACGGCATCTTCGCAAGGGCTTTCTCGTCCGCGAAAAAAGTGCGCAGTCAAACGGATATTGCCCGTATGCCGACGAACGTGTCCAGCGTGGCGGTGGACCTGGCGCGAAAGATATTCCGGTCCTTGAGCGAGAACCAGGTCCTCGTTCTGGGGGCCGGGGAAATGAGCGAGTTGACCGCCAAATATCTGGTCGATGGAGGCGTCAAAAACTTTTATGTTGCCAATCGGACCATAGAAAAGGCAAAAAGCTTGGCGGCCAAGCTGGGCGGAACCCCCTTGGAACTTGAAGCGGGCCTAAAGAAAATATCGGAGGTCGATATCGTCCTGACCTCGGTTGGCGGTGGGTTTCTTCTTGAAAAAGAGGATGTAGAGAAGATGGTCAAGGCCCGCGGTGGCCGGTCTTTGTTCATCATCGATATCGGCGTGCCGCGTAATGTATCGCCCGAGGTGGGTCAGTTAGAGTCGGTCTTCTTGTACAACATCGATAACCTATCGGCTATCGCCAATGAAAATAAGAGTGAACGCCAAAAAGCGGTTGCTTCGGCCGAGTTGATCCTCCAAGAGGAGGTGGATGACCTTTGTTCTTGGTTGTCCTCGCTTGAGTTGGTGCCCACCATTACCCAGCTTAGGGACCGTTACGAGAATGTCCGACAACAAGAACTGAACAGTTTTATGGAACAATTCGCCCACTTGCCCGAAAAAGAAAAGAAAGCCATCGAGCGTTTGACCAAGAACATCACCAACAAAGTGTTGCATGATCCGACGGTGAATTTGAAAAAGATCGAGAATGAGGTAGACCGCTTCGAATTCGCGCGCATGTTGCGGCATGTCTTTTCATTAAAAAATGACCAAGGCAAGGAAGAGTAAGATGGCCTTCCTGATCGGGACCCGAGGCAGTCAATTGGCGTTGGCCCAAGCCGAAATGGTGCGCCAGAAAATAGCGGCCGTTTGGCCGAGCGAAGAAGTCCAGCTTGAAACGGTAAAGACCCTGGGTGACCGTTTGTCCGCCTCGGAAGCCCAAGAAGAAGCCGGTGCTGAACCGGTCATCGGCCTTTTTACCAAAGAGTTGGACGAGGCCCTTTTGGCGGGTAAGGTTCGAGCCGCCATCCATAGCTTAAAAGATGTTCCGACGGTCCTTCATAAAGACATCCAAATAGCCGCTTTCGTGAAAAGAGCCGATTGCCGGGACGCGCTCATTAGCCGTGCCGGTCAAACCTTTCTTCAACTGCCTACCGGTGCCCGGATAGGCACCAGTTCTCCCCGCCGTGAAGCCCAGATCCGGGCCCGTCGCCCGGACCTCCAAGTGCTTGCCTTGAGGGGGAATGTCGATACCCGGCTACGTAAACTCAGTGAAGGTGCATATGACGCGGTCATTATCGCCGCTGCGGGACTCGAAAGGCTTGGACGCGAGACAGAAATCACAGAGCGACTGGACCCGTCGATCCTTCTACCGTCCGCGGCTCAAGGTATCCTCTGTGTGACCGCTCGACGGGATGATGGAGAAGTGATCAATGCTCTTCGCTTGTTGAACGATGCCCCGACTTGGTTATGTGCCCGGGCCGAACGATCTTTTTTAAGGGCCCTTCAAGGCGGTTGCCGGGTGCCTGTGGGGGCTTTGGCGACCATTCATGGGGACGAAATGCACATTGAGGGTGTCATTGCTCATACAAATGGGCAGCAAGTTTTGCGGTATTCGCAAACCGGAGTTTTTGACCAACCGGAAAAATTAGGCGAAAATTTGGCCGAACATTTCATCAAGAACGGCGCAAAAGAGATATTAAGCGGCTATGGCCGGGGTGGCTGGTAATGGCAAAAGGTAAAGTCTATCTGGTGGGCGCGGGGCCGGGCGATCCGGGATTGTTGACCCTGAGGGCCAAAGAACTTCTCTCCCGGGCCGACGCGGTGCTCTATGACGCCTTGATCCATCCGAAGATACTGGAATTCATTCCCGCGAAAGCCGAAAAAATATTCCGGGGGCATCGGGGCCAAAAGAACGCGTTCAGCCAAGGGCAGATCAACGATCTTTTAGTGCGCTTGGCCCAAAAAGAAAAAATGACCGTTCGTTTGAAAGGGGGGGACCCCTTCGTGTTCGGGCGCGGCGCCGAGGAGATATTGGCGCTCCAAAAGCACAAGATCGCTTTCGAGGTAGTTCCAGGCGTGTCTTCGTCGATCGCGGTGCCGGCTTACGCGGGTATCCCGGTCACCCACCGGGAAACGAATTCTTCCCTTACTATCGTCACGGGTCATGAAACTCCGTCGAAAGACGGTCCACAAGTTGATTGGAAAAACCTCGCCGAAAATAACGGCACTTTGGTCTTTTTGATGGGATTGCATACCCTTCAAGGTGTTTGTAAGAAACTGATGGCGGCGGGAAAAAGTGGCCGGACCTTGGCGGCGGTCATCCAACAAGGCACCAGGCCCGGCCAAAAGACCGTGACAGGCACGTTATCGACCATCTACGACCTAGTCCAGAAGGCCCGGTTAAAGGCCCCGGCCATCTTAGTGGTAGGGGATGTGGTATCGATGCGGTCCCAAGTCTATTGGCTTCATCACAAGCCATTGTTCGGTATGCGCATCTTGATCACCCGAACCCGGGACCAGTCCAGCTACTTATCAGGGCTCATGGCCGAGCAGGGGGCCGAGATGATCGAGATACCAACGATTGAGATCCAGCCCTTGCCCTTGGACGCGAAGGGCAAGGGATTCCTCAAAAAGATCGATGGGTATGATTGGGTCATTTTTTCCAGCTCCAACGCGGTCAATCTTTTCATGGAAAATTTGAAAAAGATAGGTGAAAGTTACTTGGACCTCAATGAGACCCGCATCGCTTGTGTGGGCGAGGCAACGGCCAAGACCCTTGCTGCCTATGGGGCTAAGGCCGATCTAGTGCCCCCGGATTACAAACAAGAGGGACTGGTCGAAGCTTTCAAGACACGGCCTGTTGAAGGACAAAAGATCCTTTTTGCCCGGGCCAAAGAAGGCCGTGACTTACTGATCGATTTTCTCAAGAAAAAGGGTGCGCAAGTGGACCTCTGGGCGCTCTATGAAAATAAAATGCCCGCCGGTACCCGGGAACGCTTGGTTGATCTTTTCAAGAACGAAGGCGGTGTCGATCTGTTGACCTTCGCCTCTTCTTCGTCAGTGGATCACTTTTATGGCGCCTTTACCCCACAAGAACGAAAGAAATGGCTTAAGAACCTGCCGGTCGCGGTCATTGGGCCAGTGACCGGACAATCGGTCAAAAAATGGGGCGGTAAAGTGACGGTTATGCCCAAAAAACATACGATGCCGGACCTCATTAAGGGTATCGGGCTTTGGGCAAAGCGCCAAAAACCGATGAAATACTAACGAAACGACATTTTTCAGGGATAAAATAAGTCCTCCAGGGGGAACTACACCATGACCTTTCCGATCCATCGCATGCGGCGTTTGCGCAGTACTCCGGCCCTTCGTGACCTTTTTCAAGAGACCAAACCTCACACCTCGGATTTTATCTTGCCGCTCTTCGTGGATGAGAACCTCAAAACCCCACAGGCGGTCGGATCCATGCCGGGTGTTTTCCGCCATACGCTTAATTCCTTAACGCACGAAGCCGAGAGGGCTCATTCTTTGGGTATCCCGGCGGTCCTCTTGTTCGGTATCCCGAAGACCAAGGATGTCCTAGGGAGTGAAGCCTATCGCAAGACGGGTATGCTTCAAAAAGCGGTCCGCACGCTGAAAAAGGAAGTTCCAAGCCTGGCCGTCATTACGGATGTTTGCGCTTGTGAATACACCTCCCATGGTCATTGCGGCATCTTACAAAAGAACGATGTGGCGAATGATCCGACGTTGAAATTGTTACAGAAGATCGCTTTGTCACATGCCGAGGCGGGAGCGGATATGGTCGCCCCGTCGGACATGATGGATGGTCGGGTCGCGGCGATCCGGGAGGCGTTGGATGGGAACGGGTTCGAGAACACGCCCGTTTTGAGCTATGCGGCCAAATTTTCCTCATCCTATTACGGACCTTTCCGTGACGCGGCAGACTCGACCCCGGCTTTTGGCGACCGAAAGACCTATCAAATGCCCGCCGCTAACGCCCGGGAAGCCTTGAGAGAGATCGAGCTTGATATCGAAGAAGGGGCTGACGCGGTCATGGTCAAGCCCGCTTTGACGGCTTTGGATGTCATCGCGAAAGCCAAAGAAAAGTTCTTGCTCCCTTTATGGGCTTATCATGTGTCCGGCGAGTATTCCATGGTCAAGGCGGCGGAGAAAATGAACTGGCTTCAAAAGGATGTGGCCATGGCTGAAAGCCTTTTGGCCATCAAACGCGCCGGGGCCGACCGCATCATTACCTATTGGGCTAAAGAAGCGGCCCAATTCTTTAAAAGGGGATGAGGGTGCGCGCCAAACTCGTTCTCGACCGTTCCAAAAAACTTTATCAAGAAGCCCAAAAACATTTAGTCGGTGGGGTCAATAGCCCGGTCCGCGCCTTCAAAGGCGTGGGTGGGACTCCCATTTTCATGGCAAGGGGCAAAGGCGCTTATGTCATCGATGTGGACGGGAACCGTTACATCGACCTAGTCGGCTCCTGGGGGCCCTTGATCCTGGGGCACGTTCCTTTGGATGTTCTTAACCAGGTTCGACGGGTTCTTCGCAAAGGCTTTACCTTTGGGGCTCCCTCACCGCTCGAAAGTGAATTGGCCCAGGCGGTCAAAAAAGCTTATCCCTCCATTGAAAAGATCCGGTTCGTTAGTTCCGGCACCGAAGCGACACTCAGCGCATTGCGTTTAGCCCGAGGCGCGACCGGAAAGAAACGGATCATCAAATTTGAAGGTTGTTACCATGGTCACGGGGATAGTTTTTTGGTTTCGGCCGGTAGCGGTGCGGCCACCTTAGGCTTGCCGGACAGTCCAGGTGTTCCGGAAGAGTTCGCTGCTTTGACCATTAACCTGCCCTATAACGACCTTCATGCGGTCGAAGAGGCCTTTAAGCGATTTCAGGATATTTCCGGTGTCATTGTGGAGCCAGTGGTAGGCAATATGGGAGTTGTTCCCCCGAAACCAGGGTTCTTGAAGGGTCTGAGGGACATTACCCGCCAGCATCAAGCCTTGCTGATCTTTGACGAGGTCATGACCGGCTTCCGGGTGGCCCATGGTGGTGCCCAGGAACTTTACGGGGTCCAGCCGGACCTGACGACCTTAGGCAAGATCATCGGGGGAGGGATGCCGGTAGGCGCCTATGGCGGTCGGGCCGATCTGATGTCCCAAGTGGCGCCTGAAGGGCCCATTTACCAAGCGGGAACCCTTTCGGGCAACCCGGTAGCGATGGCAGCGGGTCTGGCTACATTGAAGGATCTAAGCGAACCTAAGCTCTATCAAGAATTGGAAGAAAAAGCCGCTTATCTTGAGGAGGGGATACGTCGGGCTATCCAGAAGACCGGCGTGGACGCGGTTTATCAGCGGGTTGGCAGTATGGCCACCCTCTTTTTCTGCGGTCATGGGGTCGAAAATTACACCCAAGCCAAAGACGCGAATCGTCAAAAATATGCTAAATTTTTCTGGGCAATGGCCCAACGGGGCGTTTATTTACCCCCCTCCCAATTCGAGGCCTTCTTCTTGTCGACGGTTCTGACCCAGGACCACTTGAAGAAGATCGTCCGGGCCGTTCAGGAGAGTTTAAGTGAAACTCAATTGGTTTGATCCCAGGGTCCTTGCCCTCTGTTCGATCTTTTTTGTGCTCGGCCCAAGGGTTTGGGCTACCAGTGAAATGGATATCGACGCGGACCTATTATCGGCTTCCGGCACGGCCACGCCCGTCATTCAATCCGAGTCCCAACCGACCCCGACGGCCACGGTGGTGATGGCCGCCACGGTCAGTCCTAGTACTGCGGGCGTGGCTAAAGAATTACCCTTAGAAGTGAGCGCTCAACCCGGCCAAGGGGTATTGAAGATGCAAACGGTCTATAAAGTGGGGCTTTCTTACTATCAAAAACAGGATTTTGCCAAAGCGATCCGTTATTTGAAAGAATCCCTGGATATTCATGACCCCTACACCCCGAAATTTTATTATGCTGAGGCCAACGCGATGTTAGGGGTGATCTACCAGTTTCATATCATCGACCGATCCCTGGCACATCACTATTACCAGGAAGCATTGGATATCGATCCGACCACGGCTACGGCCAAGAAACATATTGATGAAGTTTCGGATGAGGCGGCGAAATAAATCGTGAGGAGAAAAGTTTGAGAAAGATCCAGATCTTAGCGGCGTTAGTTTTAATGGGATTCATTACCGGTCCGGTTTGGGCGCAGTCCGAATCATCGCCGGCGCCCTTTGCTTTGACCTATTTTGAGTTCTATGGAACGCCGATCGAACCTCAAGCCTATGCCCAGATCGATACCGATGCCCTGGGTTTGAATGTTTTGGCCGAGTATAACCCTTCTTTTTACGCTTCCTTTGGGTTGAATTACGAACGGACAACCTTCTATGACGGCTTTAACAGTACGGCTTCTTTCTTGGGGTTGGAGGCCCGCTTTTTTGGCGCTCCGAATGGCAAGGCCCCTTTTGCCCCTTATATCTATGGCGGGGCGGGCATGGGTTTGAACACGGGAACGGGGAACGAATTAAAGGCTGGTTTGGGAAGCCGACTTCAGTTGGCCTATCCCTTTTTCCTCGATTTTTCAGCGGGCAGCAACTGGATTGATTCAGGCCTGCAATTCCTGACCTTCCGGGGCGGTTTGAGCGTTTCGTTCGATCTGCCTAAAGTTGAGCCGTCACCTGCGGCTAAACCAACCAAAGTTGAAACGCCGGTGACGTCGGTTACCCCTGTCGGCACTTTGGTTGACCTGTTAGCCAGCCCTTCGCCAACCAATACGCCAGCTTACACGGCTACGGTTCAAGCGACCGACACGCCTACTTTGGCTGTGACCAGCGTCCAAACGGCCACATTTACCCCGACAGTCGTGGAGTCGCCGGTGGTCACACCTTCCCCAGTGAAGCAGCACTATAAACTGGGGATGGCGGCTTTCAACGCCCACCATTATTTAACCGCTACGGCGGAGTTCAAGAAAGCGCTCGTGACGGACGATCCGGCGGCGGTGTACTACTTCTACGCCGAATCCGATGCGATGTTAGGCGTGATCTATCAGTTCTACTCGAAGGTTCCGGGCCATAACAAGATCGCCATCAAGTATTACAAAAAAGCGTTGAAGGTCGATCCAATGACCAAGACCGCGAAGAAGTACCTGAAAATGCTACAGAGTGGGAAGCCCTCACCGAAGGCGCCGGACCAGGAAGATATTCAGGCGGGAACGGAAGACGGGGCTGATACGACCAATACGGTTAAAGCGAATAGCACCGATGCGGCGAGCACGCCCCAAGCGGTCGTTAGTCCGGCGGCGAAGGCAGACTCGAATTAATTGACGATCTGGCGGATGCGCTGGATCTGGGTGGCTTTTCCGGTCTCTTTATCGACGGACACGACCACGGCCTGGAAGAGGTAGGGAAGTTCCTCGGAAACCTCGAACCGGGCCGGAGCGCCGGTCAAAAAGCGGGACAGCACTTGTTGTTGTTTCATTCCGATAATGGAATTTGGCGATCCAGACATGCCGATGTCGGTCAAATAAGCGGTTCCGCCGGGCAAGATCTCCTCGTCGGCGGTCATGATATGGGTATGGGTCCCGGTCACCGAGCTGGCCCGGCCATTCAAGTACCAGCCCATGGCCCTTTTCTCGCTGGTTGCCTCACAGTGCATGTCCACCATGACGATCTTGGCTTTCCCGCCGATCTGTTCCAAAGCCCTATCAGCGGTCTTGAAGGGACAGTCGATCGGGTACATGAAGACCCTTCCCATGAGGTTCAACACCGCAATCGGAGTTCCTTTGCAATCATAAACACCCAGGCCCGTTCCGGGATTCTCGGAAGGGTAGTTGTGGGGACGGAGCAACCGGGCATCCTTGCCCAAGATCTCCCTGGATTCCCTTTTTGACCAGATGTGATTACCGGTAGTGACAACATCCACGCCCATATCGAGCAGCATCTTGAAAGAGTCGGGTTGGATACCGGTCCCGTTCGCGATGTTCTCTCCGTTGGCGATGATGAAATCGATGGCGTGTTCGCCGCGGACTTTGCCCAGGCAGTTGTGAACGGCGTGCCGTCCGGGTTTGCCAATGATGTCGCCGATCAAAAGAATGTTCATGGGTTTCCTATGGGGAATGGGTCGAAAGCAGGCACGAGATTAAACAAAATGACCCTTAAAAGCAAATGGTCAGCAGAGCATGATGAATTTTTCGGTCAAAACCGCGTTGACCGGGGAGTCGTGATCGGCGTTGGGAACCTTGTCGATCAGCTGGAAAGCGTAAGAAATACCTAAGGTGAAACAGTGGGGGTCGATGACCTTTAAAAAACGGTCATAATGCCCTTGTCCGTAGCCTAACCGATGTCCACGGTTGTCAAAACCCAAACCAGGGACAAGGATCAGGTCGATCTTGGAGGGGGCTAGGGCCACGCCTACGGCGGGTGGCTCGAGGATCTCATACTGGCCTGGGGCCAGTTTTTTAAGGTCGGTAACGGGATAGAACTGGATCAAGGTTTGACCCTTTTCGACCCTGGGGAGGTAAAGCTCTTTACCGGAAGCAAGGATGCCTTCAAGGACCTTCATGGTGCTGATCTCAGCCTTGAAGGAACAGAAGGCCGCGACGCGTTTGGCGTTGTGGAAGAAGGTTTGCTCTTTCAATTGGTTCCAAAGGCTCTCAGCGGCCGCTTGGGCTTCTTCGGTTGGGACCTTTTCCCGTTGGGATTTCAAGTTCTGCCGAAAAATCGATTTTAATTTATCTACCGAGAGGTCGGTCATTTGCTTTCCTTGGACGATGGGTCTTGCAGCAAGCTTTGAAGATGCTCCATCCAGGCACTGATTTTAGCTTCATAGCCCAGCTGGGTGGGAGTGTAATATTTCGGCAAATGGGGGGCATAGGTCTGCTTAACGTAGTGATCCTGAAAATCATGGGCATATTGGTAATTTTGGCCGTGTCCCAGGCTTTTGGCGCCGGCGTAATGGCTGTCTTTGAGGGGGTCGGGTACTTGTTTAACGGCTTCGTTTTTGACGTCCTCGGAGGCCTTTTCCAGGCCCATGTAAGAAGCGTTGCTCTTGGGGGCGGTAGCTAAATAAACGGTGGCTTGAGCCAAGGTAATGCGGCCTTCGGGCAGACCGATGAATTCAAGGGCTTGCTGGGCCGAAACGGCCACAAGAAGGGCCTGGGGATCGGCATTGCCTACGTCCTCGGAGGCCAAAATGATGAGCCGCCGGGCGATAAAGCGGATGTCCTCGCCCGCATAGAGCATTTTGGCCAGCCAGTAAAGGGCGGCGTCGGGGTCCGAGCCCCGGACGCTTTTGATAAAGGCTGAAATGGTGTCGTAATGCTGGTCGCCTTTGGCGTCGTATTGGATCATGCGTTTTTGGATAGATTCCTGGGCCACGTCCAGGTCAAAAAGGATGGCCCCCGCTTCATTGGGCGGGGTAGTTAAAACGCCTACCTCAAGCGCGTTCAAGAGGGTACGGGCGTCCCCGGAACAACTCTTGAGAAGATGGGCGCGGGCCTCGGGGGTCAATTCCACTTTGTATTTACCCAGGCCCCGTTGGTCATCGGTTAAGGCGTTGTCCACGATCTGGGATAAATGCTTTTCTTCCAAGGGTTTTAGTTCACAGACGCGGGACCGGGATAAAAGGGCCCCGTTCAGGGCGAAGAAGGGGTTCTGGGTCGTGGCTCCGACCAGGATGATGGAACCCTGCTCCAAATGGGGTAATAGGGCATCCTGCTGGCTCTTATTGAAGTGATGGATCTCGTCCAGAAAAAGGATGGTCGCCTGTTGGTAGAGGCGCTTGTTCTCGGTAGCCTCGTCAAAGACCTTGCGAAGGTCCGCCAGGCCTGAGGTGACCGCGTTCATCGCGACAAAACGTCCTTTGGTACGGCGAGCCACTAACCGGGCGAAACCGGTCTTGCCCACGCCGGGCGGGCCATAAAGGATGAGAGAGACGATGCGGTTGGATTCTAAAAGCCTGCGCAGCAGCTTGCCGGGACCTAAAAGATGTTCCTGGCCGATGTATTCGTCCAAGGTGCGGGGAGACATGCGGATAGCCAGGGGTTTAACCGCGTCTTTTTCTTCGGGTATGGAATCGAACAGGTCCATCAAGGTCCTCAATTCGCGGGGGAAGGGGGTCGGGAAAAACAAAAAACCCACCGCCTGTGCCGGTCAAAGCAGTACTCTTCTGAGGCCTGACTAAGTCAGGTGGACACCCGATCAGACGGTTCAATCGCTTCCGAAGAAGACTTTCCCCGTTTGGTTTGAGGGCATCCGTTTTTTTATTTGTGGCTCAGAATTTCCCACCCCGAGGTCGAACACTGCAGTAGGGCTAAGGGGTATTCTAAAAGTCCCCCTGGGATTGTCAATAAGACCCGCTTTTTCTTGATCGGCGGCAAGGTAAAGCTTTAAATCCCTAGTTGTGTATTGGGGGCCACTATAAGAAAATGACGTCTCTTGGAAAGCTTGCGCCCTCTGGAGCCTTATTGATGCGTATGGAAGTCAGGTCGTTTCAAGTACCTCAGTGGCTGTCGCCTTTGCTGGTCCTGCTGGCGCTGGCTTTGATCCCCGTTGCTCTGGTGGTCGCGGTTGGTTTTGGCGTGCTGGCCGTTGGGGTCAGTGTGGTCAAGGCGTTCTTGCCCTCGTCTCCCCGTCCGCCGATCATGTCTTCCCGTTCCGCTTTTTCCGAACCGACTGGCCATTCGGCGATCGACGCCGAATATGAAATAAAGGACGAAAAATGAAAAAAGCCAAAGTGATCACCAAGAAACGTAAAGAGGATGTCCTCAAGGGAGAGTTGAACATCGAGTCCCATCGGGGGATCCGTTTCCAGGATTTCATCGCCTCTTTCCAGGACAAGCTTCGCTATCAATTGGTCAAAGAGAACACGACCGCCACCGATTATGACCGCTATCTGAGCATTTCTTACGCCATTCGGGACCGGTTGGTGGAGAACTGGGTGGCCACCCAAAAGACCTACCGGGAAAAGAAGGTCAAACGGGTTTATTACATGTCCTTAGAGTTCCTGATGGGGCGCACGTTGGGCAACTCGGTCATCAATCTGGAGGTTTATGACAGTGTCGCCAAGGCCCTGGCCGACCTGGGTATCAACCTGGAAGAGCTTCGGGAAGTGGAGACCGACGCGGGCTTGGGCAACGGAGGCCTGGGTCGCTTGGCCGCTTGTTTCATCGATTCTTTGGCGACCCTGGAGATCCCGGCCTATGGCTATGGCATCCGTTACGACTACGGTATTTTCCGCCAAAAGATCGTCCGGGGCTACCAAGTGGAAGAGCCGGATGAGTGGCTGAGCAAGGAAAATCCCTGGGAGATCGCTCGTCCCGAATATACCTACCGGATCAAATTCGGCGGCCATGTGACCGAAAGGACCACCCGGGCGGGCAAGCAGATCTTCGATTGGGTCGGGACCGATGACGTTTTAGCCATGGCTTACGATACCCCGATACCTGGTTATGGGAATAAGACGGTGAACAACCTCCGGTTGTGGTCCGCTAAGGCCACCGAAGATTTCGACCTGGATTATTTCAATAAGGGCGATTATTTCGCCGCTACCTCCAAGAAGACCGAATCGGAAAGCATCTCAAAGGTACTTTATCCCAACGATAACAGCCCGGGAGGGCGGGAACTGCGCCTGAAGCAACAGTATTTCTTCGTGTCAGCGTCCATTCAGGACATCCTGCGCCGTTTCAAGCGGGAGCACCAAGACCTGCGCGAATTGCCTGACGCGGCGGCCATCCAATTGAACGACACGCATCCGACCATCGGTATTGCCGAATGGATGCGCATCCTCATCGACGAGGAAGGGGTGGAGTGGGGCCAGGCTTGGGAGATCACCCAGGCGGTCTTTGGCTATACCAACCACACCTTGATGCCGGAGGCTTTGGAAAAATGGCCCATCTCCCTGTTCGGCCGATTGTTCCCAAGGCATCTGCAGATCATCCAGGAGATCAACGCCCGGTTCCTGAGGGAAGTGGCCAACCATTACCCCGGGGACACCGAGAAATTACGCAACATGTCGATCTTCGAGGAAGGGCCCGATCCCCACGTTCGCATGGCCTACTTGGCCATCATCGGCAGCCATTCGGTGAACGGCGTCTCGGCCTTGCATACCGAGCTTCTGAAAAAGAAAGTAGTGCCGGACTTTTATGACCTTTTCCCGGAAAAGTTCAACAACAAGACCAACGGTATCACCCAGCGGCGCTGGCTGAAAAAATGCAATCCGGAGCTTTCGGACCTCATCACCGAGAAGATCGGGCACAAATGGGCCACGGACCTTTTTGAACTGAAGAAATTGGAGAAGTTCGCCAAAGACAAAAAATTCCAGGCTGACTGGCGCGAAGTGAAGCGTATCCGAAAAGGGATCATGGCCAAATTGGTCGCACAGGAACAACGCCTAGCGGTGGATCCGGACTCGCTTTTCGACGTTCAGGTCAAACGCATCCACGAATATAAACGCCAATTGTTGAACGCCCTGCATGTGATCGCGCTGTACCGCCGCATCAAGGACAACCCCAATGGGACCTTCGTGCCGCGCACGGTATTCTTCGGCGGCAAGGCGGCACCGGGTTACTACATGGCCAAGCTCATCATCAAATTCATCAATTCCATCGCGGACGTGGTCAATCACGACCCGCAGATCAAAGGCAAGTTGATGGTGGTTTTCCTGCCGAATTACCGTGTCTCCTTGGCCGAGAAGATCATGCCGGCTTCGGACCTTTCGGAGCAGATATCGACGGCGGGGAAGGAAGCCTCGGGCACGGGTAACATGAAGTTCGCCTTGAACGGTGCCCTGACCATCGGCACCCTGGACGGCGCCAATATCGAGATAGGCGAGGAAGTGGGCGACGATAACATCTTCATCTTCGGTTTGAAGGCGGATGAGGTGGATGACCTGAAAAAGTCGGGTTACAACCCCCGTTCTTATTACGAGAAATCGCCTGAACTGACGGGCGTTATGGACCTCATTGCCAGCGGGTTCTTCTCGCCGGAAAACCCCGATCTTTTCAAGCCGCTCTATGACAGCTTGATGAACCATGACGAGTACATGCTCTTGGCCGACTTCGATGATTATGTGGCCTGTCAGGACCGGGTCTCTGAGGTCTACAAGGATGAGGCAAAATGGACCGAAATGGCCATCTTGAACGTGGCGCGAATGGGGAAGTTTTCCAGCGACCGGACTATCCAGGAATATTGTAAAGAGATCTGGGATGCCAAACCGGTGAGGATCCAGTAATTATTCGAGGACCGTCTCGATCTTCTTGATGAGGAAGTGAAAGCGGTCGTCGGAGATCATCGCGGTCCCGTTGGCGGTGGAAGCTGGCGCTTTGGCGGCGATAGCCAAGGCTTCCCGGGCGGCCGCTAATTCCATTTCCAACGATTCCAAGCTCTTTTTCAGCTGGTTACACTGATTTTCGGCATCCTGTGTTTTCTTTCTCTGTTCTTCCAAGGCACTTTGCAATTCGTGGGTCGTGGTTTGGGTGCTGTTGAAACCGGCCTTGATCTGGTCCAGTTCGGCGGTCAGCGCCGCTACTTGTTTTTTCATGGCCTCGGCCACGCCATCAGCCTTTATTTTCATGTCCATAGCCGCTTGGTTGCGTTCTTTTTCCTGGGAAAGCTGGATGCGGATCTGGTCCGCCTGTTCGTTCAAAGCCGCGGCGTTCTTTACGGCGTTATCCGACGAATTTTTGAACTCGTCGAGGGTTTTTTCCAGGTTCTCGATCAGTTTCAGGTTCTCTTCGTTCTTCTTTTCCTGCCGTTGAAGCTCGTCGGCGATGTTCATCGAGACCAGGATGGCGATCTTGTCGGCGGGGGCGGAGGATTTTTGGCCCATCTCGGTCATGCGACCATCGACATATTTGGCCAGGTCGATGATGTGCTGGGAGTCGGCATCCCCTTTAAGTGTGTACTCGTTCTTATAGATGGTGACCGTGACGGCTTTCTTTTCGCTCATCTCAATAGCCCTCCAGGTTCAATTCGTTGGCCAGGGACTCAATGCGCATCAAGTTCGATTTCACTTGTTTCAGGTCGCGGATGGCCTCGTCGTGCTGGCGGCGCAGGTTGTTCAGCTCTTCTTGAGAAGCGCTTTGGTGGATGTTCTTCAACTCTTCCCGGAGGGATTCATTCTCTTTTTTGAGTTGGTTGTTGATGTCTTTGAGAAGGAGGATGCTTTCCAGCAGGCGATTGACACGGTTCTCAAGCAATTCCCAGCTGGGTTTGGCCGGCGCGGAAGCGAAGAGCTCATCGGAGGGCAATGGCGTACCTCGTTTTTAGGTGTTCGACTATTTGGGTTATCTTATCCGATACTTCTTTGTCTGTCAGGGTTTTATCGTCCGCCCGGAAGCTCAAACGGTAAGCCAGGCTGCGCATTCCGGCGGGCAAGTTCGGGCCCTTATAAAGGTCGAATAGCTCGACCTGCTTCAAGAGGGGTTTCCCTTGCTCCTCGACGGCGGCCACGATCTGGGCCGCGGTCACGCCCTCGGGTACCACCAAGGCGATATCCCGCCAAGCCTCTGGGAACTTCGGCAAAGCCATATAGCTTTGGCGCTTTTTAGGCGTGGCGGCCAAAACGGCCAGTTCTACTTCCAGGGCGAAACAAGGGGCGTTCACGTCGTATTCCTTGAGAACCTTCGGGTTCAAGGCCCCGCCGGTCAGGATCACCCGACCGGCGGCATTCTTGACGATAAAGCTTTGGGTGGGCACATAGGGGCTGGCGGCCTGGTTGAACTCCCAAGAGATGTTCTCAACCCGGCAGGCGGCCAATAGGTCCTCGGCCAGGCCCTTGATATCGTAAAAGTCCGCTTTGCGGGCGGGGTTGGTCCACCCAGCGTGGGGGGCTTGTCCGGCCAAAACGGCGGTGGCGTGGAAGCGCTCGGCCACTTGGCCATCGGTGCCCAGCGTGAAGACCTTGTTGATTTCATATAAGGCGACGCTTTCGCGCTGATGGGAAAGGTTCAATTGGGTATTCGCTAAAAGCGAAGGCAAGAGGGTAGGGCGAAGCACTTTTTGGTCGTCGGCGATCGGGTTGTCGACCTCTTGCGAACGACGGTAGAGGTGGTCGGCAGCCAGCTTGAGTTTGTCGGCGAAGTTCGGAGGCAAGAAGGTGGAATTAACGGCCTCGAAGTAACCCGCTTGGTGCAGGGTGGAACGGATCTCTTTTTCGCCGGGAATGCCCGAACGGATATCGGACAAAGCGGCCGAGATGCGAGGCGCGACGACAGGGATATTGTCATATCCGGTCAAACGGGCGATCTCCTCGATCAGGTCGATCTCGCGGCTCAGGTCCAAGCGGTAAGAAGGACATTCCACTTGGTAAGCGGCCCCGGCTTTTTCCACCTTACAGCCGAGGTTCTTCAAGATCTGTAATTGGATCTCTTCGGAAAGGTTCGTTCCCAAAATGGCGTTGGTGCGGGCGGTGCGGAACTGGACTTGGGCTGACTTGAAGGTGGTCGTCTCGACCGAAATGATGTTCTGGGTCATCAGACCCCCGGCAACTTCCACGATCAAAGCGGCGGCGCGGTCCAAAGCGGCTTGGACACCCAGGGGATCGACGCCTCTTTCGAAGCGGTAAGAAGAATCGGTGGCGATGCCCAATTGACGGGCGGTCTTACGCACGGTGCCAGGTTGGAACAAAGCGGCTTCTAAAAGGATGGTCTGGGTCTTTTCGGTCACTTGGGAATTGGCGCCGCCCATGATGCCAGCCAGGGCCACGGGACGGTCAGCGTCGGCGATAACCAGCATTTCTTCTTTTAACTCGCGCTCGGTCTTGTCCAACAGAGGGATCTTCTCGCCCTTCTTGGCTTTGCGGACGATGATCTGAGAGCCATGGATCTGTTCCAGGTCAAAGGCATGCAGGGGTTGTCCTAGTTCATGCAGGACAAAGTTGGTCACATCCACTACGTTATTGATCGATCTTTGACCGATCTTCTCCAAGGATTGCACCAGCCATAAAGGGGAAGGGCCAACCTTGATGCCCTCAATGACACGGCAAGTATAGAGTTGGCATAGGTCTTTCGCTTCGATGGAAACCTTCACTTTAGAAGCGGTAGCGGCTTTGGATTCGGCCAGTTTGATAGCGACGGGTGTCTTGACCGGCAAGTTGAACAGGGCACCCACTTCCCGGGCAACGCCCACATGGCTCAGCAGGTCCGCGCGATTCGGGGTGATCTCCAACTCGAAAAGGGTATCGGGCAGGCCCATGTAAGAAAGGAAGTCTTGGCCCAGGGGGGCATCGGAAGGCAGGATCAAGATGCCTTCGGCATCCTCGGCTAGGCCTAGTTCCTTGGCGGAACAGAGCATCCCAAAGGATTCCACGTCCCGGATCTTAGCTTCTTTGATTTTAAAGTCGCCCGGCAAGACCGCGCCCACCTTAGCCAGGGGAATCCTTTGGCCTACAGCGATGTTCTTGGCGCCACAAACCACTTGGAAGGTCTCAGAACCCGTGGAAACCTTCGTTAAAGAGAGACGGTCCGCTTTGGGGTGCTTTTCAACAGACAAGAGCTCGGCCACGACCACGTTGGTGATGTTCTGGCCAGGGTGACGGACATTGGCGACCTCAACCCCCGCGTGAATGATGTGGTTGACGACCTCTTCGGCCGGGGCGGTGACCGCCACGTATTTTTTGAGCCAGTTGAACGAGATGAGCATGTTCGATTCCGTGAGTTTGGGATGTTTGGGCGGTTATTTTAATGGATTTTCAATGTTTTCAGGTGATTTTTTGGAGCTGAGTTTATATAAAGTCTGTCTGAATTGTTCGTTTTCTCCAGAAAGGTGGTAGTGAAAGTGGCGTTGTTTGAATTGGATATTAAATCCCTGGAGCGTAAGTTCACCGAGGTTCGGGATCATTTGGATCCCGCTCAAGTAAAGCGTGACATCGAGCGGCTCGAAGCGCAAACCACCCATCCTGATTTCTGGAACGACCCCAAGGCGGCCCAGTCCGTCACGTCTGAATTGGCGCGTCTGAAAGATACCCAGGCCCTGATCCAAGACTTTGAAAAGCAGTACAACGATCTCTTGGCCTTTAACGAGTTGTTAAAAGAAGGCCACGACCAGTCTTTGCTGGATGAGATGCAGCAAAGCTCCAAGAAGTTCGACGCGGATTTCCGCAGTTTCGAACTGAAACGCAACTTCACCGGCAAATACGACTTCAATAACGCCTATGTATCCATTCATCCGGGCGCGGGCGGTACCGAAAGCCAGGATTGGGCTTCCATGCTGCTGCGTATGTACCTGCGCTGGATGGAAAAGCACGGCTTTGAGGTGGAAACCCTCGACTACCAACCGGCGGATGACGCAGGTATCAAGTCCGTCTCGCTTTTGGTCAAGGGCCCCTATGCCTATGGCTTCCTAAAGGTGGAAAAGGGCGTGCATCGCTTGGTTCGCATCTCGCCCTTTGACGCCAACAAACGCCGCCATACGTCTTTCTCGTCGGTCGACGTCATGCCCGAAGTGGATGATGTGGAATTCGACATGCGTTGGGATGATATCCAGTTCGATACCTTCCGTTCGGGCGGTAAGGGCGGTCAGAACGTTAACAAGGTCGAAACAGCGGTCCGGTTGACCCATATCCCGACCGGCCTCATCGTGGCCTGCCAAACACAGCGTTCTCAGTTGCAGAACAAAGAGCAAGCTTTACGCATGCTCAAGGCCAAGCTCTATACCTATTACCAAGACTTGCACGAACAGGAAATGGCTAAGGTGGCCGGGGCCAAGAAGAAGATCGAGTGGGGCAGTCAGATCCGCTCTTATGTATTCCAGCCCTATCAGTTGGTCAAGGACCACCGGACGGATACTGAGGTCAATATGATCGATGGCGTGATGGATGGTGATATTGATGTGTTTATTGAATCGGCGTTGAAGGCCAAATTGGTCGATTAAGCCAACGTTGGGGCAGGTGCTATACTGACGGTCATTTTTGAGGAGAAGGTGCTCATGACTGAATTGAACGAGTTCGTTAAGGTCCGTATCGAAAAGCTCAAGGCTCTCCGTGAAAAGGGTATCAATCCCTATCCCTCGGCGGCCTATGAAGTCACGCACCACTCTAAAGACATCAAAGATAAGTACCAAGGCTTAGAAGCGGGCCAGCACGACGAAACCCTCAATGCTTCCGTCGCCGGGCGGTTGATGACCATCCGTGACATGGGCAAGAGCGCATTCGCCCATCTACAAGATGCCCAAGGCAAGATCCAGATCTACGTCAAGAAAGACGCGGTGGGTGAAGAAGCCTACGCTATTTTCAAAATGCTCGACCTGGGCGACATCATTGGCGTGAAGGGCTTCCCCTTCAAGACCAAGACCGGGGAAGTGAGCATTCACGCGACTTCTTTTACGGTCCTCAGCAAGTCCCTGCATCCCTTGCCGGAAAAGTGGCATGGTTTGACCGATGTGGAAGCCCGTTACCGGAATCGCTATGTCGATCTGATCGTCAACGAAGACGTCCGCGATACCTTTATGGTTCGCTCCAAAGTGGTCCGCGCTATCCGCCAGTATTTAGATAACAGCAACTTCCTCGAAGTCGAAACCCCCATGATGCACAGCATCCCCGGCGGGGCGGCGGCTAAGCCTTTTAAGACCCATCACAACGCTCTGGATATGGACATGTTCTTACGCATCGCTCCGGAACTTTATTTGAAGCGCCTTTTGGTGGGCGGTTTTGAGCGGGTGTACGAGATCAACCGTAACTTCCGTAATGAAGGCATCAGCATCAAGCACAATCCTGAATTCACCATGCTGGAAGCCTATCAAGCCTATGGCAATATCGATTCCGTGATGGCTTTGACCGAAAACCTTTTGGCGGAAGCCGCCAAAGCGGCGGGCAAGGGATTGAAGTTCATGGTGGGCCCTGAAGGCGAGCAAGTGGAGGTGGATTTCACCCCGCCCTTTAAGCGATTGCCCCTGCTGCAAGCCCTGAAGGAATTGGGCGGAATTGACTATGACAAGGTCGATGTTGAAGAACTGAAGCGCCGCGTGAAGGGCACTCAGGCAGTGGTGAAGCATATCGACAGCTTGTCGAAGGCGGAGTTGGCTTACCTTCTCTTTGGTGAATTGTGTGAATCCAAGTTGGTCCAACCCACCTTTATTACGGACTTCCCGGTGGAAGTGTCGCCTTTGGCTAAGGCCAAGGCGGACAACCCTTCTTTGACTGAGCGTTTTGAATTGTTCATCTTGGGCCGCGAATTGGCCAATGGCTTTTCTGAACTGAATGACCCGATCGATCAACGCAAGCGTTTTGAAAAGCAGGTTGATCTGCGCAAGGCGGGCGATGAAGAGGGGATGTACCTGGATGAGGACTTCATTCTTGCCCTTTCTTATGGCATGCCCCCGGCTGGCGGGGTGGGTATAGGCATTGACCGTCTTTTGATGTTTTTGACCAATAGCCCGTCCATTCGGGATGTGATCTTGTTCCCGCTGCTTCGTCATCGGGACGACGAAGAAAAAATGGTTTTTGAGTAAATGAAGAGGTATTGCCTTAATCATGCCGATGTTGTTGCTGTGAACTTTTGCTATGTTTGTCGCGATTCGTTTTGTTCGAATTGTTTGGTAGAAGGAGAGAAGTACTTTTATTGCACTAAGTCGGCTTGTTCTGCGATGGCAGAGTTGGATCGGAAGGTCGTAACATCAATTTCTTCTTCGAATGTTCGGCTGTCGAGAGAAGTGAAGAAGAACATATGGTTAATGATTTTTTCTTTGGTTTTTTGTTTTTGGACCTTTTCTTCGATTGTTCAAATTAGGCAACTTGGCGGAGCCATGGGTTTGGGATTTGTCATCGTAGGACTTCCGGCGTTGCTGTTTTCGGTTTGTTTGATCGGTCAGTGTCGAAATTTCTTTATGAATTTTGCTAGGCGGACCGTCGATGAGAAGTTTATTTTTTTCTCTAACGCTGCGTTCTTTCTTGGGCTTTTTATTTTTGTTTTTTTTGTTCTACCAAAACTGATTTTTTAGGTGATTTTTTGGCCTCTTATTTTGAAATATTCCATAGCCTTCGTTATCTAGGGCCCAAACTGAAGCGTTTGGCCGTTTCGATGCGGGCTTGGGTCGCGATCACCGGGACAGCTGTTGGCTTTTTGGTTTTGAATGTGAGCTGCTGGTTATGAAAACGCAAAAGTTGCTTTATGTGGTTGGGTTCCTTTTCGTGGTCATTGGTGCCTATATTGGGATCAAGAATGATATCCCCGCCAGCACGAAAGAAGCAGATCTCGAAAGCAAGTTCAAGGCGGCTTTGCTAGTTGGCACAGATATCAAGACCGTCATCTCTTATTTGGATGCGAATAAAGTCGAACACGGCGATTTTGATAAAGATAACCATCAACTGATCGCGATGGTGGGTAATGTCGAGAAGGGTATGTTCGTCGTAACCGATGTTCAGATCACCTTTCACTTCGACAAGGATGACAAGTTACAGAGCCTGCTTTTGAAAGAGTTGCTGACGGGGCTTTAAAAAGTTATGCGGGGTTTTTTTGAACTCATCTTTTGAAATATTCCTTGGTCTTCGCTACTTACGCTCAAAGCGTAAGCGTTCAGCTATTTCTGTACTCACTTGGATCTCCGTTATCGGTGTAGCCATCGGGGTGATGGCCTTGAACGTGGTCCTTTCGGTCATGAACGGATTCGATGAAGACCTCAAATCCAAGATCGTGGGGCTCAACGCCCATATCATTGTCACCGGCTTTGAAAACAAGACTCTTTCGGATTATCAAAAGGTCCTGGATGGGGTCAGCAAGATGGACGATGTAACCGCTGCCGGACCTTATACCGAAGGCCAAGCTTTGGCCCGTTCCAAGCAAAAGTCCGTGGGGGTCATGGTCTGGGGCGTGGACCCGGATCATCCTCAAGCGGTTGCCGACCTCAATAAATACCTGTGGGATGCCAAATCGACCGATCTCAAGTCGCCGAACGTCGCTGGTTCGGGCCGCTCGGAACGTATTTTCCTGGGGGCTGAGTTGGCCCGCCGCCTGCAAGTGATGGTCGGGGACGACATCATCCTCTTCTTGCCCATCTTGCAACAAACCCCGATGGGCATGATGCCGATGAGCAAAAAGTTCCAAGTGGTGGGTCTGATGTCCACGGGCATGTATGACTACGACTCTTCCTATACCTTTGTTTCACTGGATAACGGCCAGAAGATATATCAACTCGATAAAGACATCACAGGTGTTGCCATCAAGCTGGACAATGTGGATCTGGCGCCGAAGATAGCTGCTGAGATCCGAAAGAAATTCAACGGAGAGTATTTCGTTCAAGACTGGCTACAAATGAACCGCAACCTTTTTGTGGCCCTTCAGACCGAAAAGTGGGTCATGGGTATCATTCTTTTTCTTATCGTGCTCGTGGCGGCGCTGAATATCGTGAATCCTTTGACCATGATGGTCATTGATAAAACCAAAGAGATCGGCATTTTGAAAGCCATGGGCGCAACCGATAAAAGCGTGACCTTTATCTTCATCTTCGAGGGAATGTTCATCGGGGTTCTAGGTATTTTGATCGGCATCCTAGGCGGATTCATCCTTTGCCAGATCATTGCCATGGTTCCCATTCCGATGCCCGGCGGGGGAATGGTCTATTACATCGACCGTTTGCCGGTCAAAGTAGACCCTCTCGTCTCTTATCTCATCATCCCGGTCTTGTCCGTTGTGCTTTGCTTCTTAGCCACCCTTTATCCCGCGCGTCAGGCCGCCAAGTTGGAGCCTGTTGATGCCATTCGGTACAGTTGAGGACCTATGGAAATCTTAAGAGTTGAGGACATCTCCAAAGTTTATTCCCTCGAGGGTGAAGAGGTAAAAGCCCTTCGGGACGTGAATTTTCACCTGGATGCCGGGGATATCACGGTCATTTTGGGCCCCTCGGGATCGGGTAAAAGCACCCTCTTGAGCCTGTTGGGCGGTCTAAGCAGTCCCTCCAAAGGCGAGGTGTTCTGTAAAGATAAGTCCCTTTATAAGATGTCAGGCGAGGAACTGGCCCATTTCCGGAACAGGATTTTTGGGTTCGTTTTCCAGTTCCACCACTTGATGCCAGAACTGACCGCGGTCGAAAATGTCATTATGCCGGGTTGGATCGGCGGGCGGGACCTGGAAGCAAGCCGCAAGCGGGCTGAAAAGCTTTTGGCCCATGTGGGCTTGTCGAAACGAATGAACCATAAACCGGGCGAGCTTTCGGGCGGGGAACAACAAAGGGTGGCAGTGTGCCGGGCCCTAATGAACGAGCCGGAGATCATCCTGGCGGACGAGCCGACAGGCAACTTGGACAGCAAGACCGCTGAAGGTATCCATGATGTGCTTTGGGAATTGTGCCAAAAAGAAGGGCGCACGCTGATCGTGGTGACCCATTATGAACCGCTAGCCAAAAGGGCAGACCATGTGCTGACCCTGGATGCTGGCAACGTGACCAAAAAGCGCAATTAGAGGTTTTTATGCTTTGTCAAAAATGCCAAGAACGTCCCGCGACGGTTTTCTTTACCCAAACCATCAATAACGAAACCACGCAGATGCATCTGTGCGAAATTTGCGCGAAAGAGCAGAGCCCGATGTATGGCGGATTGAATATCGCCCAATTCAATCCGCTGGCGGCCCTGACCAACATACTCAATTCGGTCATTTCGATGGAAGGGAATCCGATGAGTCCGGTGGGGCTGGGCCGGGAAGCCCAAGCCCCTGAGCAACAGCTTCAGTGTCCCCATTGTGGTTATCAACTTGCAGCTTTTCGTCAGACTGGCCGTTTGGGCTGTACTCGCTGTTATGAAGCTTTTCGTAAAGCTTTAGAGCCGGTGATAACAGGTATCCATGGTCCTGTCCTGCATATCGAGGAAACACCAGTAACTTCTGTGACCGAAAGCTCCAAGCCTGTTCCTGACGCAAAACCCGAAGTGGAACAGATCCGGGAAAAGATCAAAGAAGCCATCCAAAACGAACGCTATGAAGAAGCGGCCCGTCTGCGCGATGAGATCAAAAAGATCGAGGGTAAGTAATGGCTTTCGAAGAAATGCTCACTTCCCACAACGATTGGTTCCTTTGCCCTGGCCCATCCTGCGGGGTAGTGGTCTCGAGTCGGGTGCGGTTGGCCCGCAATTTAGAGGGCAAAAAATTCCCTCATCACGCCAGTTCAACGGAACAAAAAGAAGTCGTGACAGAAGTCGAAAAGGCTATCGGGAGTCTGCCGATGACGAAGCACTTGAAGATGGTCCGATTGAACGAGATATCCTCCCTTGACCGGCAATTCCTGACCGAACATCAGATCATTTCCCTGGAACACGCGGCAGGATTGGGCGAACGGGCGGTAGCCTTTGAACCTGAATCTGGCCTTAGCCTTTTGGTGAACGAAGAGGACCATTTACGCTTGCAGGTTTACCGTGCCGGACTGAGTTTGAAAGAGGGTTTTCAATTCTTGAACGAAGTGGACGAAGCCCTGGGGAAGCAATTGACCTATGCCAAGGACCCGCAGTTGGGTTACCTGACGGCCTGCCCAACCAACTTAGGGACAGCCCTCAGGGCTAGTGTGATGCTGCATCTCCCGGCTTTGGCTTACACCAACCGTCTGGCCCAGGTTTTTAACGGGGTCAACCAGGTAGGTTTGACGGTGCGGGGTATCCAGGGGGAATCCACCCAGGTGGCCAGCGCTTTCTTCCAGATCTCCAACCAATCGTCGCTAGGCAAGAAGAGCACCGAGGTCATCGAGCATGTGGACCGGGTAGCCCGCCAGATCGTGGAGCTGGAATTGCAGACCCAAAAGGCGGTCTTTCAGCAAGAGGGGATCAAGATCCAGGACCGGATCTGCCGCGCCTTGGGTACTTTGAAAAATGCCAAAATGATGAGCATTAAAGAGGCCATGGACGGTTTGTCGGCCTTGCGGGTAGGCGTTGAGCACAAAATTTTGACCGGTATCGACTTGCCAAAGCTGAACCACCTTCTCATCTTAATTCAACCGGCCCATCTGGCTAAGATCGCTGCCCGGGAATTGAACCCCGAGCAAGAGGCGATGGAAAGAGCCAGGATCCTGGGACTTTACTTAAAGCCTGCCGAGACTGTTTAAAGTCCTTAGTTCCTTGATTTATCCCCTTTATTCGGATGAAATAGGGCCGGAAATTCGGCAATTCCCATAAGGAGAATTCCATGTTCGAACGATTCACTGAAAGAGCTAAAAAAGTCATCAACCCGTTGGCCAAAGAAGAAGCCCGCCGCTTGAACCATAACTTCATCGGTACCGAGCACTTGTTGCTCGGCCTTATTCGCGAGGGGGGCGGAGTGGCCGTGGCCGTGCTCGAATCGTTGGGTGTGGACCTGGAATCGGTCCGGGTCGAGGTCGAGAACCTGACCACCCCTTCTTCGGATACCTTGACCATTGGGGATCCCCAATTCACCCCGTCCGCCAAGAAGGTGCTGGAACTGGCTGCTGAAGAATCCCAAAAGCTGGGCCACAACTACATCGGCACCGAACATTTGCTCCTGGGTTTGATCCAAGAAGGGGAAGGCGTCGCCGCCCGTTCCTTGGACAACTTGGGCGTTTCCTATGAAAAGTCCCGCGACATGGTGATCAACCTGTTGGGGGGAACTTTCCCCAAATTCTCCAAACAAGCCAAGAAGTCGAAGACCCCGGCCTTGGATGCTTTTGGCCGCGACCTGACCCAAATGGCCCGCGACGGCAAGTTGGACCCGGTCATTGGCCGTGAGGATGAAATTGAACGTGTTATCCAGATCCTTTCCCGCCGCACGAAGAACAATCCGGTCTTGATCGGCGAACCGGGCGTTGGGAAAACCGCCATCGCCGAAGGTTTGGCGCAACGTATCAAAGAAGGCAATGTTCCGGAACTGCTCTTGGAAAAACGCATTGTTACCTTGGACTTAGCCGCTTTGGTGGCCGGCACCAAGTACCGCGGTGAGTTCGAAGAACGTTTGAAAGCCGTCATTAACGAGATCCGTCAATCGGGCAAGGTCATTTTGTTCATTGATGAATTGCATACCTTGGTTGGCGCGGGCGCGGCTGAAGGCGCGATCGACGCTTCCAATATGCTCAAGCCGGCTTTGGCCCGGGGCGAATTGCAGTGCATTGGCGCCACGACCTTGAACGAATACCGAAAATACATCGAGAAGGACGGCGCTTTAGAACGCCGCTTCCAAATGATCATGGTGGAAGAGCCCTCGGTGGAGAACACCATCCAGATCATCAAGGGTCTGCGCGACCGTTATGAAGCCCATCACCGGGTTCGTATCACGGATGATGCTATCCAAGCAGCGGCCACTTTGTCGCATCGCTATATCTCCGGTCGTTTTTTGCCGGACAAGGCCATCGATCTGATCGATGAGGCGGGAAGCCGTACGCGCCTGCGTATCACCACGATCCCGCAAGAGATCCGCAACCTCGAAAAGGAAGTGGAGAAGGTGAAGCAGGAGAAGGAAGAGGCCATCAAGACCCAGGAGTTCGAACGGGCGGCCGACCTTCGCGACAAGATGAAAAAAATGAAGCAGAAGTTGATGGAGGAAAAGGAAAAGTGGGAAGCTTCCAAGTCCAAGGAAGAAGCAGTCGTGAGTTGGGAAGATATTGCCCACGTGGCCTCTAAGTGGACAGGCATCCCGATGATCAAACTGGGTGAGAAGGAAAGCGAAAAGCTTTTGCGCATGGAAGAGGAACTGCACAAGCGCATCGTGGGTCAGGATGAGGCTATTGTCTCGGTCTCGAAAGCTATTCGTCGCAGCCGCGCCGGGATCGGAAATCCCCGCAAGCCCATCGGCAGTTTCATGTTCATGGGTCCCACGGGTGTCGGCAAAACCGAGTTGGCCCGGGCCTTGAGCGAGTTCTTGTTCGACGACGATGACGCGCTGATCCGTTTCGACATGAGCGAATACATGGAAAAATTCAACGTCTCCCGTTTGGCCGGGGCCCCTCCGGGCTATGTGGGCCATGACGAGGGCGGACAGTTGACCGAGAAAGTGCGCCGCAAACCTTATAGCGTGGTGCTGTTTGATGAGATCGAAAAGGCCCATCCGGAGATCTTCAACGTGATGTTGCAGATCCTCGAGGATGGCCGCTTGACCGACAGCATGGGCCGCACGGTCGATTTCCGAAATACGGTCATCATCATGACCAGCAACTTGGGCGCCCGTGAGATTGGCGTAGAGAAGAGCCTGGGGTTCACCCCGGAGGGTGTGGATTCTTCCTATACCAATATGAAAACCAAGATCCAAGCGGAGCTCAAAAAGGCTTTCAACCCCGAGTTCATCAACCGGGTCGACGACGTCATCATCTTCGAGCCCTTGGAAAAGGCCCAGATCGAGAAGATCGTCGATATCCAATTGGCGGACGTTCAAAAGCGGTTGGCGGAAAAGCATATCACCATCACCTTGGATCAATCGGCCCGGGAATTCCTGGTCGAAAAGGGTTACGACAAGGTCTACGGCGCGCGTTCCATGAAGCGGACCATCCAACGCTATGTGGAAGATTCGCTCGCCGAGGAGTTGCTTCGCGGCACCATCTCGGAAGGCCAGACGGTCCTTCTGAGGTCGGGCGGCGACAAGCTAGTCTTCGAAAAGGCCGAAAGCTCCGCCGCGCCGGCCACTGTTTGATCCCGCCGCTTCCAGGTTTTGACCGATGAAACAGCGGGTGGAGAATAAACGTTTTCGTTGGCTTTGGGGCGCCCTGGGACTTTTGGGTCTCGTGGGCGCCTATTTCATTTTCCAAGACAAAGTCGTGGACGTGAAGTTGCGTCCATTTGTCGAGGAAGAGCTGGCCAAGGCGACCCATTCTCCTGTTAAGATCAGGACCATCCGCGCCAGTTTGACCGGCCATGTCGTCCTATATGGGGTCGATCTGACCATTCCCGGACAACCTTGGAAAAGCCATCTGCTGGTGGACCGTCTTTCGGTCCAACTGGACCTCTTGGGTTTGGTGTTCGCCCATAAGCCGATCGAGAACTGTTTCGAACAGGTCAGTTTCGAAAAACCCCAAGTGACGCTAATCCACGTCGAAGAAACGGCGACCCCTCCAGTTACGGCACTTAAGGCCCAATTGACTCCCATTGAAGCACAGATGCCTTTGCCGATCATTCCGGCGGGTAAGCTGTCGGTCATGAACGGCAGTTTCGCCATCCAGGCCGAGAAAAATCCACGGACTATCTTGCGGGCCATTAATTTCGACGCTTCCACCAAAGACGGAATGGTTTGGGGTGTTTCTTTGGACGCATCCTCGCCCCAAACGGGCAGTCAAGGAAGTCTTTCCTTTAATGGCAGTTTCAATGAACGCAATGTCAAAGTGCTGGGCAAGATCAGCTTGGTTCAGTGGCCTTTGGTCTCGGGTAGTTCAACCCTGAGGGACCTGTCGGGATGGGAATTACTGGATGGGACCGTGGACCTGGAAAGCCCATTGGTGTTCCAGCCGGGGCGTATTTGGTTCGACGCGGCCACTACTTTGTCGAATGCTTCCATTAAATCGCCGGATCCGTTGGGTGTTGTTTTTTCCAAGATAAACGGACGCGCTTTCATCCGGCCGACGGACTTGAATATCCCCGGCATGGTTACCTTCCAAGTGGGAGAAACACCCTGGAAAGCCTCGGGCCTGATCCCGTTCGATGGCCGTCCGATGGCGGTGCAGACCAGCACGGACCAGTTGTTCCTAGCCAGCGTTTTCAATAGTTTGCTCAAGATGCCCGACCTGAAGGTGGATGGAACGGGAACCGCTTCTTTCGCGGCCACGGGGCCCCTTTCGGACCCTTCTTTAGAGGGCACGGCCCAGATCGGGTCTTCTCACATCGGCAATTTGAAGATCGATTCCTTCTCGGTCAAGGCGGGCTATGGGAAGGGTATCTTCAACCTCTTCGACGTGGCCGGAAAACTTTACAACGGCACCTTTCAATCCAACGGGTTCATTTCCCTGAAAGGTTCCGCGGACGCACCGATCACCTTGAACGCGGTCCTGACCGATCTGGACGCCAAGACGATGGCCTCTTCTTTCGGCATCTCGGGCATGGACGGCCAGGGACACATGGCGATCCATTTAGGGGGCACGGTGGGGGAGCCGGTGCTTTCAGCGGATGGCCAAGTGGACCTGACCCGTACCTTGCGGGATACCTTGATGCACTACTCCGTAAAGACCAATATCCAAATGAAGGACCAAAAACTAAAATTCTATGGTCTTTTCAATGACAATACCCGACTGGACGGCGAAGTGCTGGAAAAGGGCGACAATTGGGTCATTGATCGTCTGTCCTTGAAGACGGGTAAAAAGATCACCAAACTCACAGGTCGGGGGAACTGGCCTAAAAAGAACGACACGCCAATTGATTTGGACATCACTGGTAACAATGTGGTACTGGAGGACATTCCCCTTCTTAAGGACCAATTCAAGGATATCCACGGCCAGATCTCGGTAGACCTGCATTTGACGGGCACCCGCGACGAGCCCCAAGCGGCTTTGTTGATCGACTCGGACGAGATCACGCTGGGTTCCCTAGAGCCAGAGCCAATGTCCGTGTCCCTGGGTTGGAAGCCCGGGATCCTTTCTTTCAACAAGCTAGAAGTGGGGGACATCCTGCAGGTGACCGGTCAATTAGGGTTGGATGCCGATTCGCCGCTGGATATGAAGATCAAGGCCAAGGGTGTGCCCATTCAAGTGCTTTCGGAGATCAGCGGCTGGGATAATCCGCCGGAACCTTTTGAGGGATGGATCACCGGTGACTTGCACGTGGCGGGCGTGCGTCAAAACCCTATCGTCGAAGGTAATGGAACGATCGATTCCCTGAAGGTTGCCGATTGGACTGCGGATCAAGTGGATGGTCTTTTGAGCCTTGAAAAGGGTCGGCTACAGATCAAAAAATTCAAATTGACCCAGGGCACCCATTACTTGTCCTTGACGGGGTCCTGGGACACCCAGTCGAAGCCCGGGGTGATGGCGCTCAAGATATCCGCGGATCATTTTCAATTAGCAGGAAAACCCCTCTTGACCGGTGATTTTGCGTGGAACGCCGAAACGGGTGAAGAGTTCTGGAAGGACTGGAAGGGCACCTTTACCTCGGCGGAATTTTCCTTGGGAGATGGGAAGAACACTGAGTTCCATTTCAACGATTTTTCGATCAACGCGTCTTTTAGCAAGATGGTCTTGGTAGGAAAAGTGGGATTGGGCAAAAGTGTTTATGGTTCGGCAACCTTGGACTTGTCCGGTGAAAAGGCGCAAGTCGCGGCAGATCTTCGCGTGGGTCCGATCCTTCTGTCTGACGCGCCGACTTTGACACAGTTCCTGCCTTCCAATCTGCATCTAAAAGGTCTGATATCCGGGGAGCTGAAACTGAAAAAGGGAACCTTTGACGAGCTGCCCTTGAGTGGTACTTTTACCGTGACAGATGGATCTGTTCAAAAATACGACTTTGACCGGGTGGAACTTTCTTTTAACGGGAACAAGAAAAAAATCTCGCCCAAGTTCGTTTTAACGAGGGATAAAGCTAAATACACGTTGGCGGGCACTTTGACCGGGGCAAAGACCTTTTGGTCGCCTGAGAGCAAGGTCGATATCAATGGACCGGTGGAGAATGAAAAGTTGGTCAATTTGTTCTCTCTTTTTGGGATCAAAGCGGAGAAAAACACCGTTTCGGGAACGGTCAAAGGGAACTTGGGACTAACGGGTACTTTGTCCGATTTGACGGTCGCTTTTTTGATCGTCGGACAAAATCTGCAAATGGACGACAACGTCATTCCCTCAGCCTCGCTTAATTTCACTGAAACGGGCGGCAAGATCATCTTGGGCAAAAACCAGATCGACATGGAGAATGGCGGCGAGATCGATGTCAATCAAGGGACCGTTCAGTTAGATGAAAAGGATCCTAGTTTGGTCTTGATGGACGTTTCGGGTTCGGCCAAGAACTTGCAAGTGTCCGCTTTCAAGTTGACTGGGGACGCCCGATTGGTTGGTAAACTGGCCTTGGAAGAAAAAACATCCCGGCCGACCTTCAACGGTACGCTTTCAGTTAGCCAGAATGTGTCGGATAAAAAGGCCGTCAAGAAAAAACCTTTCGCCCTTTCGATCACTTTGAACAAGAACATCCTGACCCTCAATCCTTTTGATAATTCAGACCCGCAATTGGTCGGATCCTTGGACCTGTCCCAGGAAAAGAAGGTTGTTTTCAATAATGTCCGGTTGGTGAATTCCACGAAGACCTTTTCGGTGGATGGAACCCTGGACCTGAACGGTCAAAGCAAACTGGTATCAGACGCCAAGGATGTGCCCATTGAAGAGATCGGGCGTTTGATCATGCCGGGTTTTCCATTGAGTGGGACTGCCGGGTATCATTTGGTCTTTGAAGGAAGTCTTGAGGACCCCATCCTGACGGTTTCTTTTTCCGTTCAGAATGGTAATGCCCGGGACATGCATTTTGACCTTTTGAACGGTGAGTTGAAGGCCCACGACAATGTGCTTTATTTGGGGACGCCTGATACCCCGATCGAACTGAGCAAAGCCAATGGGTTCGATTTTACTTTGGATGGCAAGATCCCTCTGGCTTTGACCAAGGAGAGTTGGGCCCAGGTGCGCAATAACGAAATGGATATCAACGCGAAGATGGTCAAAGGGGATTTTGGGATCATGCTCCTGGCTGGGTTTGCGAAGAAGGCCTCTGGGAAAATGGACTTGGACGCCCATATAACGGGGACTCTGGATAACCCCATTCTCAACATGGACCTGGACCTGGCCAAGTGCCAATTCGTGCCGCCAATGATCTGCCAATCGGTCAATGACCTGAACGGGCATATCAAGGTCAGGGACAACAAATTGGCGATCTATGGCCTGAACGCACAGATCGGCAAGGGCCGAATATTCCTTACTTCGCCCCCGATCGAAGTGTCGAAGATGACGCTGGTCGATTTCATTCCGCAATATTTGGACTTGAACCTACAAAGCGTGGGGGATCATGGGGTTTGGATCAGCGTGCCGACTATCATGAAAAAAGGCGAGTGGGGGGAGGTTTTCTTCTATGGGGCTACTCCGGACGAACCGTTACGTATACAGGGTGATATTTCTGAACCACACGTCATTGGAACGGCCAAGATGGAAAGTGGTCATTACACCTTTCCGCCGGAAGAAGAGAAGGATGAGAACGGAAAGAGCATCTCTTTTCCGGCTTTGGGCCGGGTCTATTTCGAACTTTATCTGTTGGCGGGAAACAATTGCTGGTATTCCAATGAAAGTTATACTCAGTATCTCGACGTGAAGGTCAATCCGGGAGACCGGATCAAGTTGACTGGTAAAGACCAGGATCGGACGGAAGATCACCCGGGCATTTACTCGTCCGGGCAGGCGGGTACCAAAGAAGGCTATTTGCGCTATTTGGGCCACGAATTCAAGGTGGACGAAGCCAGTCTCTATATCCCCCACGGACGCTTGCCGGTCATGTGGGGGAAAGCGACGGATACCTTAGAGAACGTGGAAATCGTCACGGCGGGCGGTGTGCGAACAACGAACATGGATATTTGGATCAATTTTAAAGGCAGTTTCGGGAACATCGATTTCACCCTGGATTCGAGTCCTCATTTCACGACGAATGACCCCGATCTGCAACAAAAACTGCTCTTGTCCTACATCATGTTCGGTAGGGATATGACCGGATACACCAGCCAGCAATTGCAAGCTGTCTATCAACAAAATACCGGTAATGTGGTGAACCAAGCGGTCTTGGAAACCATTGATCGTGTCGCGTCCAGTAAGTTGACGACCCTGATCCGGGGTCCGGTCCAAAGCGCGTTGAATGTGGATGTGAATATCAAGAGCAGCCTGATCTCGGGTGGAGGCGCCAATGGTCAGGCAACACCCGGGGCAAATTCCGTCATTGCTGAACCTTCCGGAAATACGGTCGCGGGCGTTTCAGTGCCACTGGCCCAAGTCGAGATCAACAAGCCGCTAGATTCTCGACTGACGGTCAAATCGGTGGTGGGGGTAGGTAAGAACCTTTCGACGGATGCGGCCCAAGGCCAGTTCGAGGTGGGAATGGAATATGGCATCACCAAGAACCTGAAGCTGAATGTCATGACCGGGGGAAATGACTATGGTCAGGACGAGACCAAGTTGGGTTTGAGCTATAGCGCTCAATTACCCGATGTGATGAGCGCCCGGCCTGACGACAAACAGGTCCCCAAATTCTTGCGGTATGACATCTTAGATATCGGCATGGGGAAGTACCAACTCAATTGGCAAACCGATCTAGTGACCAAGGGAGAGATCCGGGTCTATGATGCGGATAAGAATGTTGTCCAAGATATCGTCGAGAAAGGCCAGCATGCTTATGATCACGAAGCTATTGTAGATAAGTTGAACCCGGAAGGGGCCTACCAGGTTCAGATCACTGCCAAATACCTTAATGGCAACGAGGCGGTCAGCATCAAGGGGATCGAACCCCAAGTCCAGCCCTGACACTGGAACTCGCCAACGCGGACATTTCC
Source organism: candidate division FCPU426 bacterium (assembly GCA_027452205.1). Lineage (GTDB taxonomy): Bacteria > Oederibacteriota > Muellerivitia > Muellerivitales > Muellerivitaceae > Bog-1183. The sequence continues at coordinate 106,066 of DAIDGV010000017.1, forward strand.
CAACCGAATTGGGCTGCTGGAACGTCTTAATCTCAGGGAATGAGCCGTAATTCATTGATGATTTTTGACGGCTCATGCTAGAATGCGCGGCATTTGACCGCAGTTTTGCTTGGTTTTTTTACAGGGTTAGATCATTTGAGAGGACGCCTTTTGTTTCCTGTTTTTCGACAACTTCAACACTTATTTGGTCTTCTCTCGTTCATTGCGGCGTTTTTCCTGACCATTTCCGCCCAAGCCCAAACCACGGCCGATAGCCCGAAGATCTCCAGTATCAAGATCGAAGGGAATAAGAACGTTTCGACCTTGGTCATCTATGGACATATCGAAGAAAAAGAAAAGGATCCCTTCTCTTTACGTCGCGTACGCCTAGACATCCACAGCCTTTTCTCCATGGGTGATTTCAAGAACGTGACCGTGGACGCCGTTCCGGGGGAGAAGAACAACCAAATAGGCTTGATTTTCAAGGTTGAGGAACGTCCAATCGTGAAGAAGATCGATTTTGTGGGTAACAAGAAATGGGACGCCAAGAAGTTCACCGACGACATCAAGACGGCCTTGAACAAGCCCTTTAATCAAGGCATCGTGAACCAGGATGTGGAGATCATCAAAAAGGACTACCAAGATGAAGGGTATTCCAATGTAATCGTCACCTCCGAAAACAAGGTGGATGAGTCCAAGAATACCGTGGAGGTCACCTTCCGGATTGCCGAAGGAGCCCAAATCAAGATCGGCGGTATCGTTGTCATTGGCGCCCAGGCATTCAGTACCCAAAAGATCATCGGGCAGATGAAAGATAACCATGACGGAGATAAATACAAACCCGAAATGCTGGATTCGGATATCAAGGCCATCGAGGATTTTTATCATGACGAGGGTTATCTAAAAGCGGTTGTACTCGACTACAAAGAAAAACTTAGCTTAGAGCACAAAAAGGTTTATATCACCATTACAGTCAAGGAAGGCGTCAAGTACACAACCGGAGATATCCAGTTTCAAGGAAACATTCTTTTTGAGGATGATGAATTGATGAAAGTTCTGAACCTGAAAAAGGGAACCGTCCTCCGTAAAAAAGACTTGGACGACGGCATCAAACGTGACAAGAACCTTTATGCCGACAAGGGTTACATCTACTGTAATGTTACTCCGAACATCCAATATGATGACGACGCCAAGAAAGCCAACATTACGGTGGTGGTCACCGAAGGGCAAATCGCTTACGTTCAGGACATCAAAATTGTCGGCAACTACAAGACCCGTGATTATGTCATTCGTCGGGAATTGGCCATTAAGGCCGGAGATAAGTTCGAAGCCAATAAGATCCGCTATTCCTGCCAAAATCTTTATAACCTCGGTTTCTTTGATGAGGTCAACCCGGACGTTCAACCGGGCGATGCGCCAGGCAAAGAGGTGCTGGTCTTCCGTGTGAAAGAACGTAAGACAGGTTCCATCAGCGTGGGCGGCGGGTATAGCTCGGTCAATGGTTTTATCGGGGACATCAAACTGGAGGAAGCGAACCTATTCGGAAAAGGCCAAAAGGTCAATTTGGACCTTCAATTGGGTGCGCTTCAGTCCAGCATATCCGTAGGGTTTACCGAACCTTGGCTGTTCAACACGCCGACCTCTTTCAGTCTTAGTCTCTTTGATACGACTTCGATCTTTCAAACGGCCGTTCTCAATCCCGATGGAACCAACACCTTCTATAGCGAAACTCAAATCGGGGGAACGATCAGCATCGGGCGCCGATTGGACCGCTATTGGACGGTTTTTGGTGCTTATACCCTACAGAATGTCGATATCTATGGTGTCGACCCCTATTACGAAATACCGGGTACGCCCCAATATATCCAAAGCTCGGATAGCACGACCAGTAGTGTTACTCCGCGCATTGTTTATGACAGTCGTGATAACGTGTTCGATCCTAACACGGGTTGGAAACATCAATTGTCGGTGGAATTTGCCGGCGGTCCCTTCGCTTTCGACAATAACTTCATTAAGGTCGTTGAGGATTCCAGCCATTTCGTTCCCTTGCCGCTGGACTGGGTTTTTGGGGAACACGTGAGATTTGGTGCGGCTCAAGGCTATTCCTATGGTAACAAAGGTTACACCGACCTTCCTATCTATGAGAAATTCTTCGCGGGCGGAACGGATACGATACGGGGTTACAATGAACGTACGGTGGGCCCTCCTGCGGGTGGTAACGCTTTGTTTGTATCCAATACGGAGTTCAAACACGCCATTGTGGGCCCTTTAAAAGGGGTCTTGTTTTTCGATGCTGGCGATGCTTGGAATAGTGTTTGGAGCTTGAACGAATCGCATATTCAATATGGAGCCGGGCTGGGTGTCCGCTTGACCATTCCAGGAACCATTATGGCCATCCGGTTAGATTATGGTTGGCCCATCGGCTCGGATCTTTCCACCTACTATGCGGCGCCGCCCGGCGGTGTGCTGCATTTCAACCTGGGGAACCTTTTCTAAAAGTCCGTGGCTGCCGTTGCGGCCGATCGAAGAACCTATGCGCATTCTCTTAACCAATGACGATGGCATTGACGCTCCAGGGTTCAAGGCACTCTATGAGGCCGTGAAACCCTTTGGCGAGGTCGCGGTGTCGGCACCGGATCAACAGGCCAGCGCAACCGGGCATTCCATTTCCCTCAATGCACCCTTTAAAGTGCAACAAGTCCTATCTTTCGGTACCGAACATGCCTACCGGGTTTCCAGTACACCGGCGGATTGCGTCCGTATCGCGGTGTTGAAACTACTCCCTTGGACGCCGGATTTGGTCATTTCAGGCATCAATCAAGGCGCCAATTATGGGACGTTGATCCTTTATTCAGGTACGGTAGCAGCAGCGGCGGAAGCGGTGGTCTTAGGCATTCCGGCAATGGCTATTTCCTTGACCAGTCATGTTTATAAGGATTTCACCACCAGTGCAGCTTTTGTCGCTCAGTTGACCCAATGGGTCGAGCAAAAAGGCCTGGAACCGGGAATGCTGCTCAATGTAAATGTCCCCCCACTGAGCAAGGCACAGATCAAAGGGGTTGCCTTGACCCATCAAGGAAAGTTCCGTCATGTGGATGACCTGGAGCCCCATAAAGACATGGCCGGACATTTTGCCTATGTATTGGACAGTCCTACAGCCAAAGTGGAAGAACACCCTGATTCGGACGTTGCTAAGGTGCAAGAGGGTTATATTTCGGTCACGCCACTCCATTTGGACCTGACGGCCCGTCATCACTGGACGCCGCTGAGCAAATGGCCTTGGAACGATAAAGAATGGACCCGGTCGTGACGGACAACGACCTTGTTCAGAGAAAAGTCGAACAGGCGGTCCTTGAGATCGACAAGATTTTACGCACGAACGAGATTCATATCGAACTTTTGGGTATAGACCCCGCGGGAGTCGTTCGAGTGCTAGTTTCGGGTGATTGTCCGACTTGTGGGAACTCGATGATGACCTTGGAACGGGGTATCGAGCGGATGATCCGAGAACAAGTTCCGGAAGTGAAACAAGTCGTCATTTCGCGTCCGCTAGCCTCGTAAAGAGCGGAAATTTCCGGGTTTTTCATTTGTGTAAACTTTCAAATTTTTTTATACTGTTGTCGTTTTCCTCGTTGTTTTCCTTATCTTCGCTCAAACAGTTGAACCTCGTTGAATGGTTGCAGTTAGCAAGTGAGCCACTTCGGTTTTGCCCCTGGCAAAGCTGTTGGGACTATATTTTCTTTGGGGGTTTCCTTGATCGCGCGATACACCTTGAAGTCGATGGGCGACATCTGGTCCGAGCAGGCGAAGTATGACGCCTGGCTCAAGGTGGAAGTGGCCGCATGCGAAGCTTGGGCCAAGTTGGGCCGTATCCCCAAAAAAGACCTAGCTATCATCAAAAAAAAGGCCAAGTTCTCCGTCAAACGCATCGAAGCCATTGAGGAAAAAACCAATCACGATCTGATCGCTTTTTTAACGGCTGTGGCCGAAAACGTGGGTCCCTCGTCCCGTTTCATTCATTTGGGCATGACCTCCACCGATGTGGTGGATACGGCCCAAGCCATCCAGTTGACCAATAGCGCAGACCTACTTTTGAGCTGCCTGGACCGCTTGGCCCAAGTCATCAAGAAACAAGCAAAGGTTCACCGTTACACCATGATGATCGGCCGCACCCATGGGGTGCACGCCGAACCTGTCACCTTTGGCCTCAAGATGGCCCTTTGGTACGACGAGACCCTGCGCAATATTGAACGGTTAAAACAAGCCCGGGAGCATATCGCGGTGGGGATGATCTCTGGCGCGGTGGGGACCTTCGCTAATATTGACCCTCGGGTCGAACAACATGTCTGCAAATTACTGGGGATCAAACCGGCGCCGGTCTCGACCCAAACCCTTCAACGGGACCGTCACGCCTATTTTATGTCGGTCCTAGCGGTCATTGCTTCATCCCTTGAAAAATTCGGCACGGAATTGCGCAACCTGCAACGCACGGAAATATTGGAAGTTGAGGAGTATTTCGCCGAGGGCCAAAAGGGCTCCTCGGCCATGCCGCACAAGCGTAACCCCCTAACCAGCGAACGAGTGGTGGGTCTGGCCCGGGTGGTCCGCAGCTATGCCATTGCCGCCCAAGAGAATGTGGCCCTTTGGCATGAGCGGGATATCACCCATTCTTCCGCCGAACGGGTCATTTTTCCGGATGCGACGATTCTTCTGCACTACATGCTGGAAAAGTTCATCAATGTTGTCGAAAAGATGAACGTTTATCCCGCTCGGATGAAACGGAATATTCAATTGACCCGGGGGCTGGTTTCCTCTCAACAGGTGCTTTTGGCCTTGGTGGGGAAGGGTTTTACCCGGGAACAAGCCTATGCCATTGTCCAAAAAAATGCCCTGAATGCCTGGAAAAATGAACTGAATTTCCGAGAACTGATCCAAGCGGACCCGCAGGTCATTCGTAGCCTTACGGCCGCTGAAATTGAAAAATGTTTCGATCTTTCTTATCACTTGAAGAACGTGGATTACATCTTTAAACGCGCTGGGATCAACTAAAGGAGCGGCTATGGCTTGGCATGTCAGTGTTTATGTGACGTTGAAACCCTCGGTCATGGATCCCCAAGGCGCCACGGTGCAGCGAGCGCTCAATCAAATGGGATATACCCATGTGACAGGCGTAAGGGTGGGCAAGTTCACGGAACTGGAATTCGACGGGTCCTTGTCGGAGATGGACGTGAAGAAGCAGGCGGATGAGATCTGTGACAAGTTACTGGCCAATCCAAATACTGAATCCTATCGTTTTACTGTGGAGAAGAAATGAGATTTTCCGTCACCGTATTCCCGGGATCCAACTGCGATCACGACTGCGAATATGTCCTCCGGGATGTTGAAAAGCAGGATGTTCAGATGATCTGGCATAAGGACACGGATCTTAAGAATCCGGATTGTGTGGTGGTGCCAGGGGGGTTCTCTTACGGCGACTATCTCCGTACCGGGGCTATCGCCCGGTTTTCGCCGGTCATGAAATCCGTAGCCGACTTTGCCGCCAAAGGCGGCTTGGTCATCGGTATCTGCAATGGGTTCCAGATCCTTTGCGAAGCAGGGCTCCTTCCCGGAGCCTTGATCCGTAACAAAGGCCTCAAGTTCATCTGCCAGAATGTCTATATCCGAGTCGAGAACAACCAAACGCCCTTCACGAACGCTTGCAAAGTGGGACAAACTCTCAAAATTCCTATTGCCCATGGCGAAGGGAACTATTTTATCGACGCCGAAGGGTTGAAGAGTCTCAAGGACAACAACCAAATAATCGTGCGCTATTGCGATGAAAAAGGGAATGTGACCCCGGAAGCGAACCCGAACGGATCGCTAGAAAATATCGCGGGTATCTGCAACGTGAACCGCAACGTGTTTGGTCTGATGCCGCATCCGGATCGCTCCGGTGAGGACATTTTGGGTAGCCACGACGGCCATTTGATCTGGCAGTCCATCCTTGCGGCTAAAGTAGGTGCCAAGTGTGCCGATTAACCTTTATAAAACAAATCGTGGTAATCGGTACTATGCCGACTTCCGTTAAAAAGATTTTAAAAGGAAGGTCGGCATGAGCTCTTCCATTATGGATGTCGAAGTGACGCCGAAAGTCGTCAAAGAGCACGGCCTTAAGCCCGAAGAATATGACCATATCGTCAAGATCCTGGGTCGAAAGCCCAATATCACTGAGTTAGGCCTCTATTCGGTCATGTGGAGTGAGCATTGTGGTTATAAGCATTCCCGTGCCCTGCTTAAGACGCTGCCGACCAAGGGCGACAAGGTGCTGCAAGGCCCCGGTGAGAACGCAGGTATCATGGATATCGGTGAAGGTTGGGCGGTGGCCTTTAAAGTGGAATCGCACAATCACCCCTCGGCGATCGAGCCTTACCAAGGCGCGGCGACCGGCGTCGGTGGCATTCTGCGTGATATTTTCACCATGGGAGCCCGTCCGGTCGCCAATTTGAACTCTCTTCGTTTCGGTCCTTTGACTGATCCCAAAGTGAAACGCCTTTTTGCCGGTGTGGTGCATGGCATCGCTGATTACGGCAATTGCATGGGAATCCCTACGGTGGCCGGGGAAGTGGTGTTCGATGACAGCTATAGTGAAAATTGCCTCGTCAACGCTATGTCGGTGGGCCTGCTCAAGCACGATCAGATCATCCGGGGGAAAGCTACCGGTGTTGGGAACGCGGTCATCTACATCGGCGCGACCACAGGCCGCGATGGTATTCATGGCGCTACTTTCGCCTCGACTGAAATCACGGACGAATCCACTGAAAAACGCAGCGCTGTTCAAGTGGCCGATCCCTTCATGGAAAAGTTGTTGATGGAAGCCACGTTGGAGTTGATCCATGGCGACTTATTGGTGGGTATCCAGGATATGGGCGCGGCAGGATTGACCTGCTCGACCTGTGAGATGGCCAGTCGCGGAGGCGCGGGTATCGAGATCGACGTGGCCAAGGTGCCTCAGCGTGAAAAGGGTATGACGCCCTACGAGATCCTCCTTTCCGAATCGCAAGAACGCATGCTTTTGGTGGCAAAGCCGGGTTGCGAGCAAAAAGTGCACGATGTTTTGGCCAAGTGGGATTTGCATGCCGCGACCATAGGCGTGGTTACGGACACAGGTAGAATGATCGTGAAAGAAAATGGGAAGTTGGTTGCTGACGTCCCGGCGGATTCCTTGACCGAGGCTCCGGTCTATCATCCGGCCAAGAGCGAACCGGCCATCTTAAAAGAATACAAAAAGTTCGACGAAGCCACTGTGGCGGTACCAAAGGACTTGAACGAAGTCCTCGAAAAACTTATGGCGGATCCGACTATTGCCAGTAAACGCTGGGTCTATCGTCAGTATGACCACATGGTCCGCTCCAATACGCTGATTCGTCCCGGGTCGGATGCTGCGGTCATTCGCGTTAAGGGGACGCAATTGGGCTTGGCCATGACCATTGATGGATTGGGGTCGTATTGCGCTTTGGATCCTTATGAAGGGGCCAAGATCGTTGTGGCCGAAGCGGCCCGAAACATCGCTTGTTCCGGTGCCCAAGCCATTGGCATGACCGATTGCCTCAACTTTGGGAATCCGGAAAAGCCCGAGGTTTATTATTACTTTGACCGCGTGATTGCCGGTTTGGGCGACGCTTGCCGTGCTTTCGGCATCCCCATTACGGGCGGCAACGTCTCGCTTTACAACGAGAACCCTACGGGCGCCATTGACCCCACTCCTATTGTGGGAATGATGGGACTTTTCCAGAATGTGGAAAATCGGGTCACTCAATGGTTCAAGAAGGAAGGGGACTTTATCTATCTTTTAGGCGAGATAGGCCAATCCATTGGGGGAAGTCGTTACCTCAAGGTGACTCATGGAAAAAAGACGGGGTTGTGTCCTACATTGAATCTCGAAACCGAATTGAAATTACACAAGTCGCTTAAGGCCCTGGCTGAATCCCATCTGATTCAAAGCGCCCATGATTGCTCCGATGGTGGTTTCGCGGTAGCCCTGGCTGAAAGCTGTTTCACTGGGGTGACCCACGAGGCACAGGTCTTGGGGGCTACGGTCACTTTGCTGGGAACCGGGCGGGTGGATGCCAGGTTGTTTGGTGAGGCCCAGTCCCGGGTCATTGTTTCGGTCAAGCCGAGCGATGCCGTGAAGTTCGAGGAAATAGTGAAGAAAAATGGCGTTCCGGTCGAAAGGATCGGAGTGGTGGGTGGGGCGGAGATGGTGATCGGTTCGGAAGTGAAGCTGCCGGTCGTGAAGTTGGCGGATCTGTTCTTTACCAGCATTGAAAAGACGATGGCGTTATAAACGCGGAGGAAGAAAACTTGGAGCATTGGCTCGACGACGATAAACCCCATGATCAGTGCGGCGTCTTTGGAATCTATAATCATCCAGAGGCGGCCAAGATCACTTATCTGGGCCTTCATTCGCTCCAACATCGTGGTCAAGAGTCCGCTGGTATTTGCACGATGGAGAACGGCCACCTCTATAACTATAAACGCATGGGGTTGGTCGCGGACATTTTCAATGAAGAGGCCTTTAAAGAACTGCCGGGCAAGACCGCTATTGGCCATGTGCGCTATTCGACCACGGGTTCCAGCCAGGTCCGTAACGCCCAGCCGATCGCCGTTGAATATGCCCAAGGGTCCATGGCTTTGGCCCACAACGGTAACTTGGTCAATGCCCGCCGTATCCGAGACGAACTCGAGGCCCGCGGGTCCATTTTTTCGACCACCATCGATTCCGAAGTCATTGTCCATCTGATCGCTCGGTCTTCGGCTCATACCCTCATTGAAGCCATGATCGATTCGCTCAAAAAAGTTCGCGGCGCTTATTCGCTCCTTATCCTTTCGGACGATGGTCTGTTCGGTATGCGGGATCCCTATGGCTTTCGCCCCCTTTGTTTGGGTAAGTTGGGTGATTCTTGGGTCCTTGCCAGCGAGACCTGCGCTTTCGATATCGTTGACGCCAAATATATCCGCGATGTGGAACCGGGTGAGATCGTATTGATCAACGAGAATGGCCTGGTTTCGATCAAGCCATTCGACAAAACAGCCAGCGCCATGTGCATCTTTGAGCACATCTATTTTGCCCGCCCCGATTCCCGCATCTACAACACCAGTGTCCAGAAGGTTCGAAAAGAGTTGGGGCGCATCTTGGCGGAAGAACATCCCGTCGACGCGGACGTAGTCGTCCCCATTCCGGATTCGGCCAATATGGCGGCCACGGGTTACGCCGAGAAGTCCGGTATTCCTTATGAAATGGGACTTATCCGCAATCACTATGTGGGCAGGACGTTCATTGAGCCGGACCAGGCTATCCGTGACTTTGGGGCCAGGCTCAAGTACAACGCGGTCAAGGAATCGATGGAAGGACAACGGGTCATTTTGATCGACGATTCTATCGTGCGCGGGACCACCATGAGGAAAATTGTGAAGATGATCCGTAACGTAGGCGCCAAGGAAGTTCATTTGCGCATCACCTCGCCGCCGATCATCTCCCCATGCTTTTACGGCATGGATTTTCCGAGTCGCAAAGAGTTGATCGCCGCTACGCATACGTTGGACGAGATCAAAACCTATCTGCGCGTCGATAGTTTGGACTATCTTTCAGTGGATGGCATGATCAAGGCGGTCAAAGGTAAGTCGAACGAGCATTGCACAGCCTGCTTTACGGCTAATTATCCGGTGCCGTTCGACATGGAAACGGAAAAGTACAGCATGGAGCCGAAGTGCTGAAGCTGGACCTGAAAATGAACGTTATTTGAGCAATAAAGGGGTGCCAAAAGGCGCCCCTTTTTTTATTCTATGTTGAGTTATCCAGGGAGGGTTTATGACGACCAAGCCGGCTGACCGTATCCCGAATTATCAATCGTTGATTTCTCGTAAAACCCTTTTCTTGACGAGTTTGATCCTCGCGTTGGTCATTATTGGCTAGTTTGGGGATTTTTTGCGCTCCATCCGCTGGCACCACGCAGTATTACCATGGCCTGTGGGCCCGAAGGAAGTTCCTACTATATTTTTGGTAAACGCTACAAACGGCTTCTCGCCAAGCAGGGCATCGAGCTGAAACTGGTCCAGACCGCAGGGGGTGTGGAGAATCTGAATAAATTGCGTGACCCAAAGTCAGGTATCGATATCGCTTTTGTTGAAGGCGGCATCGCCACCGAAGAGGATGGACAGAATTTGATGTCGTTGGGCACGGTCAGTTATGAACCGATGTGGTGTTTCACCCGAAAAGCTTCCTCAGATCGATTATTAGCCCTAAGGGGAAAAAAGGTGTCGGTTGGCCCAGAAGGAAGCGATTCGCGGGCGATCATGGACGAGATTCTTAGGCGCAATAGCTTTGACAAAGATCTGTTCCGAAAGTTGAGCCTGGACCCTGAAGAAGCCGTGAAAGCTTTACTGGACGGCCAGATCGACGCGGCGATCTTGGTTTCCTCTTGGGATTCACGGTTGTCCATCGCTTGATACGAGCCAAAGGCATTCACTTGGTTAGCTTTTCCCGAGCGGACGCTTATGTGGCGCTTTTCCCGTCATTGAGTAAATTGGTTCTTCCGGAAGGCGTGGCTGACCTGATCAATGATCGTCCGCCTCAAAACACGGTCCTCTTGTCTACCAAGGTCAGTTTGATAACCCGGCATGATCTGAACCCCGCTATTCAATATCTTCTGCTGGAAACGGCATCCGAAGCTGATTCTCGGCCGGAAATATTCCAGGGTGCTGGGGAATTTCCGGCGCCCGAGGAGCACGAGATTCCTTTGAGCGCGGACGCCCGCCATTATTACAAGTCGGGTCGGCCTTTTTTACAACGTTATCTGCCCTTCTGGTTGGCGGCCCTGGTGGAACAGGCTTTTGTGCTTCTCATCCCGGTCCTGGGGCTGATGTATCCATTGGTGAAAAGTTTGATGTCCCTTTATAGCTGGACAAATCAACGTAAGATATTCGTTATCTATGGGGAATTACATTGGCTGGAAGCCCAATTGGATAAAATGGAAGGACAACCGCCCACGGACGAGATGTTAACGCGGATGAAGAGCATCGAGAATCGAACCCGGAAGCTTCGGGTTACGGCTAATTTAATCCCGATGGTCTATTCCCTCAAGGAAACCATCCAGTACGTCCGGGGTCGCTTGAACGAACAAGGATAAGCCCTCATGATCAATATTCGAAGATCGGACGAAAGAGGCCACACCCACATAGGTTGGTTGGATAGTTATCATACATTCTCGTTCGGAGACTATTTGGATCCGGACCATCACGGTTTCAAAAGCCTTCGAGTCATCAACCAGGATAAGGTCGAACCTGGACAAGGTTTCGGTACCCACGGTCATCGGGATATGGAGATCGTTTCTTACGTCCTGGAAGGTGAACTGGAGCATAAGGATAGTTTGGGGACCGGCTCCGTTATTCGACCCGGAGATGTCCAACGGATGAGCGCTGGCACGGGCGTTATGCACAGCGAACGCAATCCCTCAATGATCAATCCGGTCCGGTTTCTGCAGATATGGATATTTCCCAAAAAAACGGGACTTAAACCAAGTTATGAACAAAAACGATTCGGGGACGAACAAAAAAGGGGAAAGCTTTTATTGGTCGCGTCGCCGGACGGTCAAAATGGTTCGGTCACGATCCATCAAGATGCCTTTATTTACTGCTCTATTCTTGAGTCGGGAATGTCGTTGACCTATTCGAACGACGCTGATCGTAGCGCTTGGGTCCAAATTACGCGAGGAAAGATCCTGCTCAACGGGAAGGAACTGGAGGCTGGAGACGGGGTTGCCGTAACGGGCAGGGAGACATTGGTCCTCGAAGGAAAAGAGAACAGCGAATTTTTGTTGTTCGACCTAGCTTGATTGAGAGAAATGGTCATGGAAAAGAAGCGCGATATAACCAAACACTACTCGAATGGCGAGGTCACGGTAGTCTGGAAACCAAGCCTCTGTATCCACGCTGGCGCGTGTTTCATGGGTCTGCCCGATGTTTTCGATCCCAGTCGAAAGCCCTGGATCGATCCAAAGGCGGCGTCCACAGAGGCCATCAAAGCCCAGGTCGGCAAATGCCCCTCGGGTGCTCTTAGTCTTGGGCCGGGACGGGATATGTCATGGGGGAAGGGGTTGCTTTAAAGCGTCGTGGTCTCTCGTAGATGGATCGGGCCTAACTGGTTCCGGCCCAGGTTTTTTGCCTCGTAAAGGCTTTTGTCGGCAGCCAATGTCAGTTCGTGAAGGTCCTCGGACGTTTCGGGAAAACAGGCCGCGCCCAGGCTGATGGTGATGGGCACGGACTGGGGTGAATCGTGGGAAAATGCGACCTCTTGTACAAGACGGTCACCGATCAACCGGGTCTTATCCATAGCGGTGTCCGGCAGAATGAACGCGAATTCCTCGCCGCCTATCCGGGCAATTATATCGATATTCCTCAGGGATGAGCGCAAAGTAGAAGCCACCCTGCGTAGTACGTCATCGCCCACAGGGTGCCCCCAACGATCATTGATGGCCTTGAAATGATCCAAGTCGCCGTAAAGTAGGCCCATGGACAAGCCGTGTCGGACAGACCGTTTGAATTCTATTTTCAAGGTTTCCTCGAAATAACGGCGATTATGAAGTCCGGTCAAGGGATCCGTAATGGTCAAGGCGGTTACCTTTTCGTACAACCGAAAGGATTCGATAGCTAAACCAACCTGGGCGGCAAAATGGACGAGGTTTTGCATATCGCGGCGATCGATCTGTCGTTGGGTGAAAAGGTTGTCGGCCGCTAAGACACCAATGGTCTTAAAATAATCCACCTTGATAGGAAGTTGCGCGGAACAGAATGACTTTTCCCTTAAATCCTGGTCACCGAGTTCTTCATGGACATGTTTTTTATTTTCGTGACCACAACCCCATTGGGCATAGCCGTGAATCAGGTCTGAGAACCAGCGAGCGCTTTTTTTAGAGATGCAGGGAAAACCCTTGTCGGAAAATTCATAACGGCCTTGGGTATCAACGCCGATCACATGCTCAATGGCGTCACCCTGCTCCGTGAGTAAGATAATGCCCGCACGGTCAAAACCGAGCCCATTAATGGCGAGATCGATGACCGAACGAAGCACATCTTCGAATGATTGGTTATAACGGATACTTTCGAGCACTTTGCGGTATATCGAGAGCTCGTTCATAAGACGCTTTTTTTGTGATCGAAGTTTTTTCTCTTGGAGTTTCAGTTTTTTTAGATCGTGATCATGGGTGGTCATCATAAACACCTCAAGAAACATATCCGAATATTCAAACCTCAATAATAGTTTAAATCTATTAACGGAAACGCGGCGCGGAATGAATGCGGCAACATAATTTTGGCGCGCATAAAGGTTGCCATGTTCGAATTGAAAACGATCAATTGTTTTTGGCATAGAGTTTCGAGCGGGTTTTGCTCAAGAAAGGTATGAGGTAATCGATTGAGGCGAATGGACCTGCTCTTAGGTTACAATGTCCCAATCTTAAATTTGGGGGTAATGTGAACAACCTGTTTGTTAAACTTTCCTTGGGTTATGCCTTGTTTTTGTTTTTGTCGGGAGCCGTGCCAACGCAGGGCGAAACGCTTTCGGTTAATTCACCAGGAACGGTCTTTGTTCGCGAAAAGGTAAAAGAGCTAAAAATATTCCGAGAAGTATTTCAAGAACAAAAAAGTAACCTGAAGTCCCATGGATTTTCCGCTTATAGTCTTCACCAGGACCTGAAGGATCCGATGATCGTCATCCTCACCATGAAATGCTCGAATATGGCCCGTGGCGTCGATTTTGTCCGTTCGCCGGAATATATGGCCGCTTTTGAAAAGGCTGGGGCCCGGATTCCTCAGGTTTGGTGCGGGGTGGACGTGACCGAACGGCACTACAGTGATCAACCTCAAATGAAGGGTGGTATCGTGATCGCCCGGAATGAGGTGAGGGATTTTGGGTTTTGGAAGACCTGTTTCTACAAAGAGGATGGGGGGAAGCACAATCATCCGGGAAGAAAATATAAGAACAGTAATTACAGTATCCACTATTTGGCGGGCGCGCCGGACGTGGCCATTGTCGTCCATGAGGCGTCGGATGTTTCCAAGGCGCCTGTTTTCATGGATTCGGACCCGATGGTCGGAGAAATGGAATCGACCGGGGTCGTTGGTTTGGAGATTTGGTATGGCAAGAACCTGGAAGAAGGATCGTTCTGAAAAAAGGGGGGGGCGTGGGTGATGTAACGTCTACACATGAAGGTTTAAAAGTACCCTCTTACACGAGGTGGACCGATGAGGCGGTGATGAAATTCACGCCGAATGAGTATATGCAAGCGCTTTATCACCGAGCTAAGGATATCGGCGACGACCTTTATGATTCCAGAAAATATGAATTCATCCGACTCGACCCAGAGGTTTATCGGGAGGCTTTGGTCACTTATATGCGGCGGCGAGCCTGGAGCGAATGGTATTTCGGTACGGTTGCCCAAGCCCGGCAAATAATGCTGCTCCCCGAAGATCAAGTGGACCTGAAACTTCGACTGGCACGACAAATCCGGGACGAAGTAAGGCATTACGATGTTTTTGCCCAACAGTTAAAGCGTTTCGATGCCGAACCCCGTATCGCCGAGTTCGTCCTGCCCGAGATATTGGTGCGGATGCAAAAGGTACAAATGGAGGCGGAGACGGCCCCGGAATTAGCCGCGGCCAACCAATTCGCGGGAGAGATCGTGTTGTCCTCTATGACCGACCTGGAAACCAGCATCTTCAAGGTTCTTTTCGATAAAGAGCTCATGGACGCGGTGATCGACATCGAGAAGGACGAACCGCCGCACATCGCCAATGGAAGGGATATGGTGCTTTTGTTCTGCGATACTTTGGACCACCGCCGTCGTTTGGCCGCTTCCCAAGAAAAATACCTGACGGCCATGATGCAGCTTCACTTTACGGAGATCATCAAACTGGGCTGCCGCAGGGTCGCGCCTTTACCGGTCTTCGAGTAGTCCTGTGTTCTGCAGACGCTGCAAGATCAAAATGCGGGAAATGGCCCATTCGGCCCATAAGAAACGCAAGTTCGTTTGCCCTCATTGCGGCGGGGTTCGGATGATGGGCGGTAAGGAAAAGGCCAGCGACCGCCGCAGAAAAGGTTACTGAGGTTCGGCCGCCTCTAAAACATGTTGGGTGAGATGATCGAAATAGGTCTCCCAAACCGCTAAGCCGAATCGGAATCCTTCCACAACCGCATTCCAGCTGACCTCTGTTCGGGCTTCCCGGGCGATCGTGACGATGATCTCTTTCACATGCTCTTCTTCCAAAACCAAGTGTTTGGTGAAGTATTCCTGATCCGCTTGGGGATAGTTGGATTCGATGACCCGGTAAATACGTGACAAGGCCGGCTGCGCCAAGAATTCGCCCGCAGCCAAAGCCCCTAGAACTGATGAAGTACTTTCGCTCCCGCTGATGTACTCAAACAAATGTGACCGCCACTCTTGGGAAAATGGATTTTCTGTTGTACTGGCGGGAGTTAGACCAGCACTGGTTAGGAACTTACGATAAATGGCATGGTGGGTTCGGGTCACATCGCCTTCACCACATTCTTGGTATAGGTTAACCGCCAGAACGGTGCGTGTTGTCTCGTCCTTCATCCGGGAGGCACCCAGCGCGATCAGGGCGGGAAAACTTTCGACTAGGGTGTCAAAAGAAAGCAGGAAACGTTCGCAAAGGGCGGGGCCAATCAGGTCGGGTTTCCAGGAACGGAAAAAGGCCGAATGATCAATAAAATCATCGATCAAACCTTCCAGGGTACGACGCATTTCGATCTCGTTCCGCATTGATGTCCTTATTTTGATAATGCTTTCAATTTCTTTTCAATGTTGAGGACCTCGGGATGAGTTGGATCGAAGGTTTTTTCGAGGATATTCTTGGCCTTTTTCAAATTTTCTTGGGCTTTGGAAGGTTGTTGATCTTTTTCTTGGACAGCAGCGAGGTCTTCCAAACACAGGGCCACCAAGGGGTGGTCGGCGCCATAAGTGGCAGTACGTATCTTCAACACCCGATTTAACAAGGCGGCCGATTTCTTGTACTGGCCTAAAGCGAAATCGATCTGGGCGGCCAAGTGCAAAGTCCGGACGGACCGATAATCATTCTCGCCCAAGAACTTGGACAAATCCACAGCCGCTTGTTGGTAAAGCTGGTTCGCTTCATCGGTCTTTCCGTGAGTCCGATAAAAATCAGCTAGAAGTACCGACGTGCGAGTGATGTCCGGGGACCCGGTGGGTAGTTTCTTTTGGCGTATGCCAAGAGCCCACTTGAGGTCACTTTCGGCATCATTGGGGTTTGTGCTAGCTTCAGCCTTTGCTCGTAGTTCTAGGCTTGGAACTAACCGGAGATCCGATCTTCCAAGGATCTTTATTTGGATATCGACCAATCGTTTCAAAAGGGGCAAGGCGTCATTGTCTCTGTTTTCGATCGCATAAAGCTGGCCCTGGCCAAATAAACTGGGTACGACCGCCAATGGGTCGTTCTCGGCGGCTTTTTCTTGAATGGATGTTGCGCGGTTATAGTCCAGTTCGGCGTCCGAATAATGTCCCATGTCGGTCTCGACCCCTGCCAGATCATCCAGCGATTCGGCGACCTTAGGATCGTCGGGTCCAAGGACCTTCTCGAGGATGGCCAAACCCCACTTGTAATTGGCTAAGGCCTTTTGGTATTGGGCGCAATGCCGCTGAAGTGTGGCCAGATCGTTGAGGACCGGGACAAGGGCAGGGTGTACGGGTCCATACTTTTCTTGGGTGATCTTCAGGGCGCGTTCTTCGGTCGCGGCTTCCTTATCGAAAAGACCGTCTTGGACCCCAGCGGCCGCCGCAGTGCGAGTGATCGAAAGCAGGTCCGTATCCAACATCGGTTCAGCCTGGGCAGGTGCCAAGCTCAACAAGAAGAGAGAGGCGATAATCGGGGTTAGCAGAGAATTGTATTTCGTCATGGCGTAAACCTTGGTTCGTCTTGGATCGGTAAAGGCGTGGGGATCGCCTTGTACTCACGGTCGGGCGGAGCGGGGCAGGGAGAGTTATCGGCGGTGACGTTGGCGTCCCGTTCGAATTCATCGATCCAGCGGAAAGGATCCTCTCCATTGGTCGAGTAGACGGCTCGGGAAAGGTGAGGGCCGCCATCAAAGGTCAGGTCAGCCGCGCCAGCCAATCCGCCCGAATTGCCGACATCCGATATCGCGTAACAATCCTCACAGCCGACCGAGTTGTCGGCGATATGACCTGAATCGCTTTGGAGCACATAGAACCAACATTCCGCTCGGAAGCTGTTAGAGGTCGGCATGGGAATACCAACCGTTACCCATTGGAAATGGGACGAAACTTCCTTTGTCGCTTGGACCATTTGGCTGTAATAGGGGATAGCCTTGTGCATATAAAAGTCATTGATGAGCACGTTGAATTTAAGTGGTGTGGTCGGGTTACCTTGCTTTTTTATCCGAAAAGCGACGGATTGGACCTGGCAAGGACAATGGAAATGAAGACATTCCCCTTGGGTCGTTTTGCCAAATATAGGTTTTATCCCCGGATCGTCATAGGGATTGCCTTGGGATTGGTCGCCTTGACCATAGACCGCATAAACAGGTTCTTGGTCCAGTAGAGCCCATTTTTTATCTTTGAAAGCAAGCGAGTTGGCTTGTGGATCGGGACTGCCGTCGTTCGGATGGATCTTATTCAGTGTATCAGTGGTCAGGAAAGAGGCGTAGTTGGAAACACCGATAACCGCAACGGGATGGCCTCCTCCTCGAAGCATGTCCGGCTCTAAGACCAAGTGGTAGACCTTGCCTTTGACGAGGGGAAAGGGGTCCAGGGGTATGGTTGTCCAAGTTTGACTTTTTGGAACGAAGCTATAAGCGGTCAGGGGTGTTCCGGAAGGTTCGCCATCCTTGTCCTCTTGCAGACTTATCAAATAGGCCGGTGCATGGATGCTCTCAACGCAGAAGACCGCCGCGGCGTTAGCGGTCATGTCCGCTTGGCAAGTGAATCGATAGGACAATTTTTGTTCTGAATTTTGGAGAGGGGTAGCGAGTCTCTTGTTCGCAATGAACCGATTTCCGAATTCCGCATGCGAAAGAGGGCAAAACAGGAAAACGGTTACCAATGTTAGGGCTAATCGATAAAAAAGTCTCATGGGCTTTATCCTATCCAGAATTCGATTAAATGGCTCAACTTTGAGAAGTCACCTCTGATTTTTTTGAGACTCGAAAGTTAGAAATAGTTGTAAAAAAATGACAAGAATCATACAAAGTCAAAGTATAATTATATTGTCGGTTAAATATAAGAAATGAAAATGCCAATCAAATAGCCTGCGATTTGGGACTATTTGTGTCCTTTGCTTAAAACGATTTCAATAATTTACTAGTATTAAATTTGATCAAAACAACTCCGTTGAATGCCTTCGAGGGAGTTCGTGGTGAACATGAACAGAGTGGGACAATCAAGGTTCCTTTTTTTTTCGGATAGTATCCGCATGTGGACTCTTACGCTCTTTTTGACCCTTGTACCGATATCAGTCTGGGCTGCTAATGGTACCGAGACGACCTTTGCGGCAAACTGTTCCAATACACCTTCCACTAACCTTAATCAAATGCAGATCAGCCAGTTCGTCAACTACACGGGCTTGGGGTATGGTTATGCTACGGCCACCGCACCTTGGCTAAATATAAACACCATCGGCGGCAAAGCAACCCTCAATCTCGCGGGCATTCCTGCGGGAGCCACAATCGTCGCCGCCTACTTGGAAGAGGTCTATTTAGAACAACCGAGTTGTGATAATTCCCTGAATATCAATGGTACTGCCATTACGGGTACCCAGGTTGGGTTGGCGAATCAAGGCCTGATCTGGACCAATACGGCCTACGGAACGACCAGTCTCTCTACGGGGCCTGTTTTTTGCGACGAACGGTACACAGTGACCCCTTACGTCACGGGTAATGGTACTTACACCATCACTCAGACCGATGGGAACTGGCCTGGTTCCACCATGTCCCTCATTGTGGTCTATCAGTCACTGCCTTCCACAACTACCACATCGGTGCAGATTGCGGACGGTCTTTTCGCTTGGGAGACCGGTGACGGTGCCGCCCCCTATTTGTGGTCGGGAGACGCACCGGAACCGGTGAGCATCAGCTTTTGCGGCAATAGTTGCGCCACCACGCCCTCAAGCGATAGCTTTACTCGTTTTGGTGGGAACCAGATCGTTACCGATGGTGTGACCATTCTGGAAGGGGATGACACCTTCGACGTGCCGGGCACCAATTCTCCGACCGTCATTTTGACCGAGCCGGGCGGCCCGGTCCTGGGCGACGCTTCCGATGCGGTCGGGGGTGGCCCCTCTTGGGCGGATATGTCGACCTATTCGGTCCCCCCGAGTGTGGTGGGAGCCGGAACCACATCTTTGGAATATTGGATGTCCCACGCTTTGGACCAGAACGCCTCTGATTACAAGGTGAATCTTTGGTTGAACGCCGTGGTCAATTCCATTTCTTGCGCGCCGGCCACAACGCCCACCAGTACCTCGACCAATACAAATACGTCTACATCCACCCCCACGAGCACGAATACCTTTACGAATACTCAAACGAACACCAGTACTAGCACGCCTTCAGCCACGAATACCTCAACCAATAGCGCGACGAACACCAACACGGTTACCAATACCGAAACGAATACCAATACCAGCACGCCCTCCGCCACGAACACCACCACCAATACTAATACGGTCACCAATACCGACACCAATACCGACACCAATACCTCGACCAACACGGCTACAAACACTGTGACGAACACGGTCACCATCATCAACACCAATACCTCGACCAGTACCAACACGGCCACCAATACGGCTACCAAGACCAACACTGCCACGAACACCACAACCAACACTAATACGGTCACGAATACTCTAACGAACAGCGCTACCAATACAGCAACGAATACGGTGACCAATACGGTCACTATTATCAACACCAATACCTCGACCAGTACCAACACGGCCACCAATACTCAGACAGTCACCAATACACAAACGGTGACCAATACAGAGACCAACACCGCGACCAATACGGCCACCAATACGGTGACTAACACGGTCACAATCATTAACAGCAATACCTCGACCAGTACAAACACAGCCACCAACACTCAGACGGTGACCAATACCCAGACCGTCACCAATAGTCCCACCAATACAGCAACGAATACAGTTACCAATACGGTGACCAATACGGTCACGATCATCAACAGCAATACCTCGACCAGCACGAACACGGCTACCAATACCCAGACGGTGACCAATACACAAACCGTCACCAACAGCCCCACTAACACGGCCACGAATACGGTTTCAAATACCCAGACCAATACCATTACCATCATCAATACAGGTACCTCGACGAGTACTAATACGGCCACAAATACGCAGACAGTCACCAACACCCAGACCATTACCAATACCCAAACCTCTTCTTCGACGGCCACTTCGACAGCTACGGCGACCAACACGGCCACGATCATCGATACGGATACTTCCACAGCCACTAATACATCCACGAATACCCAGACCGTCACGAATACCCAAACGACCACCGATACGGCCAGTTCAACGCCCACCTATAGCGCCACATCCACCGCGACCAACACAGATACGATGGCAAATACCTTTACTTCTACAAGCACCGCCTCGGGGACTCCTAGCCAAACGTCCACGGACACCCAGCCCAATACCAGCACTGCCACCAACACCCAAACGGCCAGTAATACCACGACCCCGACCATGACCTTTACGTCCCAGAACACCAGCACGGCGAGTAGCACGGCCACTGAAACTTCGACCCATACCTTCACCTTCACACAAACCAGTACCTCGACCCACACGGTCACCAATACGGCTAGTTCGACCTCAACCCCTACGGATTCGCCGACCTTTACCTCTACCTCGACGGCTACTTGTACCGCGACCACGGGTCTTGGTTTATCGAAGGTCGTTTCAGAGAACCAAGCTCACTCCGGGGATGTTCTGACCTATACCTTGGGCGTGACGGTGACCAGCAGCAACGCGTCTGGGCTGGTGGTGAGCGATATTTTGCCGCCTTACGTCAGTTTCCGTGGGTTCGATTCGAGTAACTTCGCGCCTGGAACCTTTAACCCGACCACTGGGATCCTTCAGTGGGTATTGCCATCGCCACTGGCCAGCGGGGTCTATCAATTGAAATATCAAACGACAGTGGACGGTTTTGTTCCGGGTAATCAGGTCATCCTTAACCACGCGCAAATGGGTGGCACCGGTACCCAAACCGTCGCCGCTAGCGCCGCGGTGACCGTACTGGGCGCCTTTACGGTCCATATCAATGTTTATAACGAGGCTGGGGAAGTGGTTCGCACCATCTTGGTCCAGCAATATTCGGAACCGATCAACAGCATGACCTTAAGCCAGTCGAACACCATCACTAGCCTGCATGGACCGGGCAGCACCATCGAGATCTATTACAACGGGGTCCTGATCAGTTCGTGGGACGGACTGAACAACGCCGGGCAACCGGTCTCCAATGGCGGGTACCGGATTCAGATCGACAACATGGGACAATCGGGTGTTGTGACCAGCGTTTCTCAGCCGGCCATTGTTTCGCGTAATTTGGCGAATATCGTGGTCAATGTCTTCAATAGCGCCGGTGAGGAAGTAAGAAGCCTTTACCACTTGGTGGACAATCCGGTCGGATCCAGCATGAGCAATGTCAGCCTTAGTTCCAACATCATTCGTCCAACGGGAGCTTCGAGCGCCGCGGCAAGCGTGGTCAATGGAACCATCACCAATCTGGCAGCCATTTATATCCAGACTTCACAAAATCCCGTTACCCTGATCTGGGATGGGACCAATAATGGTGGCACCGTGGTCAGCCCAGGGGTTTATACGGTCAATGTCCATTGGTATGACGGCAGTGGTCAGACGACCGATATCAGCCGGGATATCGTGGTCGAAGCGGGTTATTCGGTCAATGGAGTTGTGCTTGCTGAGCCCAATACGCTCAACTCTGCCCATGGATTTAGCACCAATTTTGACGCAAGGGGTGTGCAGAACGCCTATGCCATTAAGGTGCGACTATTTACGATCTCTGGGCAGTGGATACAGACACTTATATCGCTTTCGGGTGATCCGGAAGTGTCTTGGAACGCGGCTGGCATGGCGAGCGGTATTTATATTGCGGTGGTGGATGTCGATAATTCAACCGGCGGATTGGTAGGTCGTCAAAAGTTAAAAGTGTTATTGGTCCACTAAGTAGGTCAACGGTTCACTTTGAATTTTTGGATCCGGTCACTGACCCAGTCGGATACATAAACCGAATCCTCGCTGTCCACGGCCACTCCAGAAGGTTCCTGGAACTGATCTTTTCCAGTGCCTTTGCTTCCAAACTGGGTCACAAAATGGCCTGCCAAATCGAACACTTGTACGCGGTGATTGTCCGTGTCGGCGACGATCAGATGATCCCGACTGTCCAGGGTGATCCCCTCGGGGGAGTAGAATTGTCCTGCGGCATCGCCCTTTTTACCCCACTGGGCGAGAAAACCTCCGTGAGGATCGAACTTTTCGACGCGATCATTCTTTGAATCGGTCACATAAACATCGCCTCGCGAGTCGATCGCAATCCCGGTCGGGCTGTCAAATTGACCCGCTTCTTTTCCGTTTTGACCCCAAGCAAAAACATATTTTCCTACGTCTGTGAAGACCTCGACGCGATCGTTACTGGAATCGACGACATAAACCAGGCCTTGCGGGCCAAAGGCGATGGCAACGGGGTCTTCCAGTTTTCCAGGACTTTTGCCTAAGCCACCCCATTGGGTCACAAAGCCCCCTTGAGGGGTAAAGACCTGGATCAGACTATTCAGAGTGTCCGCTACATAAACGTTGCCATGACCATCAACGGCGACTCCCAAGGCGTGATGAAGCGAACCGTGACCTTTTCCGCGGGATCCCCACTGGTTCAAAAAAATACCGCGAACATCGAATTTTTGTATTCGTTCATTCGAATAATCGGAAACATACAAATCGTCGGTTTTGTCGATGGCGATCCCATAAGGAAAGTAGAATTTGCCCGGATCGGTCCCTGGGCCTCCCCATTGGGACTCGTAACGATATTCCCATGTGGTTGGACCTGCCAAAAGGGGTATGGCGAGAAGATAGGTTGTAAGAAAGACGATCTTTTTCATTGGCCTTTT
Source organism: candidate division FCPU426 bacterium (assembly GCA_027452205.1). Lineage (GTDB taxonomy): Bacteria > Oederibacteriota > Muellerivitia > Muellerivitales > Muellerivitaceae > Bog-1183. The sequence goes on from DAIDGV010000017.1 coordinate 129,288, forward strand.
TGAACTCCCCAAGGTCCTAAATTAAAGGATTTCCAGCTCTTGTCCAGGTTAAACAATCACCATGAATTTACCGATTGGGACTATTCAAGTCCTGGCAGCAGGACCATACTTTTAGATAGCACCTCAACGCAGCGATGTACGCCCAATGGTTGCTTCCAAGGGGGCATTATGTTGACGATGACGTCGGGAAAAGTTTGTTTTCTTACGTCGGCCGAGGACAGGCATCTTGCTAAAATGACTTTGTTCAAAAGTTGCTCGGGTGTCGACCTTCTTCAGATCGAAAAATACATGGTGGAAAAGCGGTTCGCGAAGAACCAATCGATCTTTAGCGCGGAAGAGCCGGCTGAAATGATCTGGTTCGTCAAGACCGGTTACGTCAAAGAAGTGGAGCATTCCTTAAGAGGTCGAAGCCAGATCGTCAGTTTGGTCGGGGCGGATGGAATGTTCGGTACCAGCGCGTTCGGCGGCGGGGAGTATGATTGTTATGCTTTCGCGGAGACTAAGGCGGATGTGTTAGCTTTTCCCATTCGGGTATTTCAAAGTTTTTTGGATAAACACGCCGCCCTTGGCCGGGCTGTTCTTTATCAATTCTCGAAATATCTGTTGGAAGCAAAAAAGATGCAGGCATTTGCCGTGGAACGAGTGGAAAAACGTATTCTTCACGCGTTGGTCCGGTTGAAAGATCAATTCGGCGCTACCATCCGGCTAACTCGCAAGGAGATCGGGGAAGTGGCAGGTGCTAACACTGAAACGGTCATCCGTGTCTTTTCCAGGCTGGAAGCCAAAGGCTTGGTCCGCACCGGAAGGGGGCAGGTCATCGTTTCCGATGTGAACAAGCTGCTCATCCGAATGCGGGAGCTTTGAAAACACGAGAATGGTCGGCCGGGAGAGCCCAATAAACGGTGGTGTTCGAGGCTTACCTCCTGTATAAGTTAACAAGATTTTCATCTCTGGGAGGCTCCATTGACCAAAAGCGAATTGCTGTCGACATTAGCCGAGCAGTCTGGTTTCAAGAAAAAAGAAGTTGAGAACATGATGCAAGTTTTGGTGAGCACCATCTACAAGACCTTGAAAAAGGATAAGGCCATCAAATTAGACGGTTTGGGTGTCTTTCAGCTCAAGGACCGCAAAGCCCGGATGGCTCGCAATCCTCGCACTGGCGAGATGGTCAAGGTCGCCGCGAAGAAAGTCGTGAAGTTCCGTGTGATCAAGGCTTTGAAAGAAGCCGTTCTCTAAAGGTTCTGTTAGTCGAAAAAAGCACCCCGTCCTAGCACAGGGTGCTTTTTTTGTTTCTGGACAAAGGCATAATGTTCCCATGAAACATATTCTGAAGAAGATCGTTCCGATCGTGATCGATCACAAGGCCATTTGCTCCATTGACCACGCCTGCAAGGGGTGCGCGGATGTAAGTCGGTCTTGTTGCGCTAAGTATGACGTCACGGTTACCCAGGCTGAAATGGATCGGATCAATGGCGTTCTGCCCGAGGCGGCCCGGTTATGCCCCCGTTTAAAGACTGAAGAAGGTTACGCTAATGTTTTCGAGGAAACTGAGGATGGTCAATTTTCCATCGAGACCGACGAGGATGATCTATGTGTTTTCGCTTACCGCAATGAAGGTCTCATTCGCTGCGCTCTCCACAGCGTTGAAAAGTCCATGGGGTTGCCTTTGGGAGCAGTGAAACCGGCTGTCTGTATCCTTTACCCATTGACCTTTTTGGATGACGGTAAGACGCTGACCTTGCACGGGGATGCGTTGGGATGTCACTGCAGCGTGATGCGTAAAGAACCCTCGGATCGAATTTCGCCCGAACTTCAGGCGACCATCGCTCATTTTAGTGGAGAGACGTCCTTTACTTGATGCCGCACGGAACGTAGTTTTTTGTCGGTTCTGGCGACTGAATGGGAGATAATGAGCGTATTAAAGCGATAAAAAAGGGATCTTCCGTGAAACTTCAGCGTTCTGTTCCTTTCTTTGTGGTCACGACGGGACTGATGTTCTTGATCGGGTGTTTCAATCCCTATCGTGATCACTATTTAAGTACAATCCAAAAATGGCCCGCGGCGGTCAGTGAACGTGTTTTGCCGCCCAACGGAGACCCCCAAATCGTTTCTTCCGCTAATATGAAAACCGATGCCCACCATATGTTGCAATATGGTTATGTGCTTTTAGGAAAGTCCGAATTCCAAGGCCACCAGGTGGATGAGGGCCAGGCGTTGGATCAGGCGCGGCTGATCGGCGCGTGGGTTGTCATGGTCTCCAATCAATATGTCGGCACTAAGACCGTAAGTGTGCCCATCGTCAATTGGACACCAGCCACGACGACCACGACGGTAGTGGATATTCAAAAGTATGGTGATGGGGGCAGGCCGCCCAGGGAAGTTCAAAAAGTAATCACGCAAACCAATCCGGGGCAAATGAATATCAACTATGTTCCCGAAGACGTGGATTACTATAAGTACGCCGCTACTTATTGGGCCAAGACCAAGCCTTCACCTTTTGGGGTGCTGGTACGCCCCTTGACCGATGCCGAAAAACAAATCTATCAGACTAATCTAGGGGTCGTCGTGAAAGTGGTTGTCGAACAATCGCCCGCCTTCTTGGCGAATGTCTTGGAGGGGGATGTATTGACCGGTTTGGTGGGTGAAAGTATCACCTCGGTGGAGCAATTTTACGACATCGTGAACCGCAATCTGGGCAAGAGCGTATCCTTGGACCTGATCCGTAACGGCCAACCTTTATCCCTGTCCCTCCAATTGGGAAATGAATGAGTCTGGCACCACTGCAAAGCTCGCTGGGATCTTGAGAGCAGGGTAGAATGCACCTAGCGGTGTAGTTAACCGACCGAGCCACTCTTTTCCTGAGGGAACAATGCCAGTCTTTTTATTCAGCGACATCGAGGGTGCGGTAAAAAAGTGGGATCAAAATCCCGCGACCATGGCCAAGGTCTTTACCCGCTATGACGAGATGTTTATCAGCCTGGTCAAAGAGTTCGGGGGAAAACCCCTCCATTATGGGGCCGAAGGCAATTTTTCCTTATTTGAGAACCGCAGGGCTTTGGAATGCGCCTTGGCTCTCCAAGAAAAGATCGCAAAGACCGACTGGGAAGAAGCAGGTGTCATTAAGGCCCGGGTGGGGGTCCATGCCGGCGAGATAGGTCTTCGGGACCTGGATCAATTTGGCCCGGTCACCAACAGGACCGCGTGCATCGTGGCGTCGGCTTGGGGTGGGCAGATCGTTCTGACTCCCAGCGCTTTGGCCCTTTCAGACCTTCCGCGAGGGGGAAAGACCATTCCCTTGGGCACGCATTTATTAAAAGACCTTCTGGAACCACAGGTGTTATTGGGGCTGGTCCATCCATCCATGTCCCGGCAGGACTTTCCACCGTTACAGACCCTGAGCACAAAAGCCAATAACCTTCCCTCGCAACGTACTCTCTTTTTTGGGCGCGAAACGGAACTGAAAAAGATCAAGGTCGCCCTTCAGGACCCTTCCTGTCGTCTGCTCACCCTGCTGGGGCAAGGCGGCATCGGGAAGACCCGGGTGGTCGTTCAGGCCGCAGCCGAACAAATGGCCGACTTCGCAGACGGTGTTTATTTTGTTTCCTTGGCCCCGGTCGCCAGTCCGGACGCGGTTCTCATGGCCGTCGCGTCGGCGGTCCGGTTCGGTTTTTCCGGAGAAGCGGACATGACAAAAGAATTGATCGGTTTCTTCAAGGACCGGAAACTCCTCTTAGTACTGGATAATTTCGAGCATCTTCTGCCCGCAGCGAGCTTTGTGGGCGAATTGCTCGATTCGGCGCCGGGAGTAAGGGTGTTGGTCAGTTCACGCATTCGTCTGGACATACCCAATGAGAAGATCCTCGAGCTGGAAGGGCTCGAATATCCTGAGGAAGGCACCCAAAGATCCGTTGAAAGCTTCAGCGCTTTCAAGTTCTTCATGAATTGCGTTCAACGGGTCCGCGCTGATATCACGATAAAAGAGGATGAAGTGAAGGAAGTGGTCCGTATCTGCCAATTGGTGGGCGGGGCGCCCTTGGGGTTGGAATTGGCGGCGGTCTGGGTACAAATATTGTCCTTTCGTGAGATCCGCGCCGAGATCGAGAAGAATATCGACTTTTTAGCCTCGAACCGACAGGACGTACCGGAGAGGCAAAGGTCCCTCCGCGCGGTCTTCGAGTATTCCTGGGGCCTATTGAGCGATGGTGACAAAAAGATGGTCCGGGCTTTATCAGTTTTTAGGGGTGAGTTCACGGCTGAAGAAGCTCAAAAGGTCGCCAAGGCCCCCGACGCGCTTCTCGCGTCACTGGTGGAAAGATCCCTTCTCCATCGGGCCCGGTCCGGCCGGTTTGAAGTGCATGAATTGCTGCGTCAATTCTTCACGGCTAAGTTGCAGGAAATGCCCGAGGAGGAAGAGGCGGCCCATCAGCGTCACATGGATTTCTTTTTGCGGTTCCTGACGCAACGTCATCAAAAATTGAGGGGGAGGGAAGAGGCCCAAGCGCTCGATGAGATCGGACAGGAGCACAACAATATCCAATCAGCCTGGGAATGGGCGGTCCGGACCAGGGACGCGGCGAGCATTAGCGCGGCCTGCGATCCACTTTACCATTATTACGAGATCCGTTTCCTGGCCCAGGAAGGCGAGAAGACCTTTTCTGCCGCCTCGACCGCATTGGCGGGTTTGGAACAGGAAAGTTCCGCGGAAAAAGCCTTGCCCTTGGCGCGTACTTTGGCCCGCTGGGGCTGGTTCTGCTACCAACGGGGTCGGATGGATCAAGCCGAGATATTGATGAAAAAAGGTCTGGAACTTGCCAGGAAGAGCGGGTCTTTGTCGGATGTGGGCCAAACATTGCACTTTCTTTGCGCTTTATACCGGGCCATCGGCGATTTTGACCGTAATGAGGAGTGCGCCCAAGAGAGTTTGGCGATCTTCAAGGAATTGAAAGACGACTGGGGGACCGCCTGGTCCCTTTATCACTTGGTCCCCAAACCCCGGCATGAAGGACGTTATGAATTAGCCAGTGAGTATTGCGCGGAGAGCCTGGAAGTGTTCGACAAGATGGGCTATGAGGATGGTGCGGCTTGGGCGCTTTTTGGGCTGGGTCAGGTGTCGGTCCTTCAAAAGCGATACGACGAGGCAAAAAAATTCTTCAAACAGAGCTTGAAGATCTTCGAACGGCACGAGAACAATGTCGCCGCGGGATGGGTGTTGATCGACCTGATACGAATGCACACATCTTTGGAGGAAAACGAGACCTCTTTTGTCCTGGCCAAGAAGGCCTACGAGGCCTTTAAATCCGTGAATCATTCCCTGGGGCTTGGTTGGTCACAATACTACCGTTCGGAAAGCGCTTATCACGTCCACGAATATGAGGAGGCCCTCCGGTCGGGTCAGGAAGCCATCGTTCATTTGGACGAAACCGGGGGCCAATCGGGCCAAGCCTGGGTTTGCGTGAACCTTTGCCGTACAGCGAACGCTCTGGGCCGTTATGAGGAAGGCCATGCCTTCGGTAAAAAGGGGATCGAACTTTTCTTGTTAAGCGTTGGTGACGCGGAGGGCGCGAATGGATGCCGAATCCATTTGGCCGAGTCGGAGACGGGCCTCAAGAATTTTCACGTGGCTGAGGAGCTTTTGATGCAGGCCTTGGATCGGTTGATCGAGATGAAGATCCATTGGCGGGTCTTGGAGGGGATCTTGATCCTGGCCAAGCTCCGTGCCGCGGAGGGAAAAGTGGCGGAAGCTTACCGCTTTTTCAGTCTGGTCGAGCAGCATCCCGACAGCCAAAAGGGCGCGAAGGCCGAGGCCGTGAAGGCGGCCGAAAGACCCGCTCAGGTCCTAGGTGCGGCGGAAGCCCAAAAAATAATGGAAAGCACCCGGTCCGTTGATTTGGCGCCCTTTATCAAGCAATTGGTCGCGGAATACCGCGCGAATGCCCAATGATCCGCGTTCGGAATGCCCAGTTTTTTTACCGTTTAAAAATGTCCCGACCGGGCCACAAAATCCGCCAAGGCTGTTAAAGTAGTTCTCCGGACGTCAAATGAGTTGGAGATCCATGAAACAAATCGGTCGGTTGTTCCTTTTCGAACTTGTTCTCACGTTCATCGCGCCTGCGATGGCTTTTTGTGACGCGTCACGGGTCGTTATTCCAGCTCCGCCGGACCCTTTAGCCAACGAGGTCCTGGCTACGCCCAGTCCTACGCCCGCTTCCCAACAACCCCGGTATTTTCCACAGTTTGGGTTCGGGGCCAAGGGTGGGTTTTTGATCTCAATGAAAAATGGGTCGGCGGACGGGTTCGAGCCCGTTACCTATCTGAGTAGTCCTACCGCGGGAATATTCGTTGACTCGCATTTGAACGATCTCATTGGGTTTCAGATCGAGGTTAATTACGTCCAAAAGGGATCCAGTGGCAGGGATCTTAAGGGTACTTTTACAGCCACGGGTACTTACACTTATGTTGAACTTCCGTTGCTGCTTCGATTGCAGGGAGATATTGGCCATAACGTTTTGCTTTATTTCTTGGCCGGCCCTTCTGTTTTGTTTCCTATCAGTCAAAGTGATACTTATACTTATCCAACCACTACTTTGACGACGAATCATTCGACAAGCACCGATTATGATTATTGTTTGGGGTTCGGAATGGAGATCAAAAACATCATTCTTGAGATCCGGGTGGGAGCGGACTTGTCACCGAGTTCAGAGACCTTTCAGGACGGTGTCATTTCTTATAGTAATTTTTCCCAATTTGAAGCGGGTTACCGTTTCTTCTAGACTCAAGTGCTGCGTTTGTGACGTCCAATTATTGAACGGTGACCATGGTGTTCGCGCAATAACCGGTCACTTAGAAGCATAATCCCCTTTAAAATCAACGGTTTTTAGTGGCATGAGCTTTGCTTTAGTCATGGGTGTAAATGATCCCATTGGCTGAGGTGCTGAATGTTGGACCGGTCACAAGCCGTTCAAAAATCTTCTTCAAACGACTCTTATACCCTCGAACAACGGATAACGGATGTCGTTCAATCCTGGCCGAAATTGACCAGTCGCTATGTCGGCTTACCCCCTGAAGGGCCTTATGACCTGCCTTTGGAGGCGACCGTGCCTTTCCGAGGTTCCTATGAAGGGTGCTTGACCATCCGGACCATCAACGAAATGCCGCAGGGGTTGACCGATCAAAAGGCCAAAAAGGGCCCAATGCTCGATGAGGTCGAGATCTTCCAAGATTTCGTGGTTGTGTTCGCCAATCGATTGATGAGCGATTTGTTCGGAAAGAACCAAACCTTGATCAAAAGGGAAAAGCCTTCTTTCACCAATTTCCTTTGCTGGCCAACAGAAGAACCGGTCGCCCAATGTTCTTATATCGTGGACGGCTGTCCCTTTGAGGTTCGGTTGTGGATGAAGCAGGTCTAAGCGAAGACCGATATTTCTCTTATTGCATATTCCAAACGACCGGTAAATTCGACTGGGGCACAGCTACCAGAACCATGGCTTGCAAAAGTGCAAAAGATTGGCATTGGGGAGCCCCGGGAGCAAGGGTAGGGTAGTTGATGCTAGCTTTTGTCCCTGTAACTTCAATGTGATCTGAATAGAAACAGACCGAAGTAATAACGGGTTGCACAAATGTGCACATGCAGCTAACTCCCAAGGGTTCGGTATATTCCAAGATCATTTGGTTAGAAAAATTAACAGAAGGTTGAGAATAATGGGGATTCACCGTCGCCCATGCGGCTGCAGTTTGGATGACATTTGAGCTTTGGGGAGCCGTAAAGTTCCCATAGCCGGTCAGTGAAGCGGTCGGAATCGGGGTGAATCCGCAGACGGGTTGGGTAGTGATGGTCGCGGTGGCGGTGGGGGCCTGGACTGTTGGGACCGGGCCGGTGATGGTGTGGCTGCAAGCCATCGGGATCCAAGCGGTCAAACAGGTAAATGTGATCAGGAAGATAAAGCGTTTCATGGCGGCCTCGTTGGATTTTATGAACTTCAGCCTCTAGACGGTCAAAAGCCAAATCCTTCCAAAAACAGCGCAAAAAAACAAAAAGGCCCACCCTGGGGAAGGATGGACCTTTTGTCTTTAACGAAGGAGTTTCCGTTAAAGGGTGAAGGGTTGATAGAGAACCATTTGCATGGCGCATTCCGGGCAGAAGAGTACATGGTGCTTCAGATAGCTGCGTTGTCCCTCGCTCAGGCAGCCAGAGTGCTGCAGGTCGAACAAGCTCCTCATTTCCATACATTCGGTATGCATATCGTCCTCGCTTTCTTAAGGCCTCGCTGGGCGGGGGGCAACCCATGCCTGGCTTGGCGATCAACTGAGTGTGGAGTCGGTATCGCTGACAGGCGAATTTCGGAGTTCAGAGACCTCGTAAGCCTGGTTTTAAGCGGCTTACGACCTCTAGACGGATACCTTGATCTTTAGTGCATCCAATTCGGCAGAAAAAGGACGTAACTGACTCTCTTTGTCAGTTTTGACCCAATCGTGGGTCCTGTTTTTATGCACTAAAAATTGTAAAAGCCGTCAGTAGTATGAAAAGGGCCTATATTTAGGCTCTTTTGGAAGATTCGGCCTTTCTTGCGAATTGGTCCCTTTTTTGCACAGATAAGGCCTGACATGTGACAAAGGCTGATGTTGAGGGGCTCAAGGGGCTAACAACAAGATATTGTTAAAAAGGTTAAAGAATTTTTCAAATCTCCCGTTAGGATAAGCGCGGGGAAAAGAAACAAGGGGAATACTTATGGGAACCGAACGGGGCTGGATCGAACAAAAACAAGGGCACAGCGTGGCGGGTACCGCCAATGTGACTTTTCGTGTTTTGAACCCAGACGAGATCGGTGCGGTCTTAAGCGAGCCGCGGTACGAACAGACTGTTCGTGAGAATTTGAAGGGTTTAGCGGATAAATTCCACTCTTACCACTTGGTTCACAAGGACCTGACCGTGGGAAGTTTTACCCTGACGGGCGAACAAGAAATGCGCCATGAAGACATGGTGGAATTCACGGTCCTTCCCCCAAAATATATCTCGCCAGTGACCATGCTGGGTGAGGTGAAGTGGATCAAGTCCTACAATCAGCAAGGCAAGGCCTATCACACCGCTCATTTGGAGATAGTGGCTTTGGACAGCGAAAGCATGGACCGTCTGAACCGATATCTTTTCGCTGAAAAGGTCAAAAGGGACAACGCCGACAAGTCTTGATCGGATTTCGGATCTTTCGACAAACAACTGACCCGCCAAATTTCTATTTTCTCAATTCATGCTAGCTAATAAATCCGCCGGATCTTACCGTGTTGGATGAACATTATCTGTCTTTATGAGATTTCTCATAATTCGTGAGTGGGTTATCGATTAGGCTACGGGCCAAATGGAGATCGAGTGACCCGTACAACTACCAATCATTTTCCAATGGCGAAAGCAAAACATATCGTCCGTGATCTTTTTGAACCAAATCCTTGGGTTTATTGGGTCGATTTTTTATTCAGTGATATTTTGGGTTGGGTTGCGTTCGTGATCGCGGTACAGGCCGAGAGTTTTTCCTGGTATCGGTGTGTCGCCATCCTCGTTGCGGGATTGGCCTTATATAGAGCGGTCCTATTCGTGCATGAATTGTCACATCTGAAAAAAGATACTTTTCGGGCCTTTCATGCTATCTGGAACCTGATATGCGGGTTTCCCCTGATGCTCCCGTCCTTTATCTATTGCCGGGTGCACATCGATCACCACAAGCAAAAACTCTATGGGACGAGCGGTGATCCGGAATATTTTCCATTCGCCTTGTCCAAGCCTTATCGAATCATTTTATTTCCCCTGACAATGTTCGTGGCGCCGGTTTTCTTTGTGTTTCGATATTTGGTCGTCGCGCCTTTGTCTTACTTGGCGCCTCGTTACCGGGAACCCCTGTGGGTATCGGGGTCATCATTGGCGGCAGGCGGTCCTTACCGGCGTCCTTTGCCGGATGCGGAAGAGAAAAGACAGGGGTTTGTCCAAGAACTGATGACCTTTATATATGCCGCGACTTGGTTCGCTTTGATGATCTTGGGAAAAATGCCTTGGAAAGTTTTGGAGGTTTGGTACGTGGTTGCGGTGATCATTTTGGTGACGAACGCTTTTCGGAGCTTAGTGGCCCATTGCGACAGGAACCCGCCGAACCATGTCATGACTTTCGATGAACAGTTCCTGGACTCGACCAACATTCAGGGGAATCCCCTATTGACGCCCTTATGGGCACCGGTGGGGTTGCGGTATCACGCAACCCATCACGCGTTTCCGGGTATGCCCTATCATCGTTTGGCGGAAGCGCACCGAAGGTTAATGAGAGACCTGCCCAAAGGGAATCCCTATCCTTTGGCTAACCGATCCGGGATGTGGGCGGTATTGGGCCAACTTTGGAAAGAATCCTCTGAGTACACAAAAGAGCATTTGAAGAACTCTTAACCGGTAAATCGTTGACTGGCTTTGTCCAATTGAGCCACTTCGGATGGATCTAGGCGCCAGCCCATTGCGCCTGAGTTCTCTTGGGTTTGTGAGGCGGTCTTTGCTATTGGAATGGCAGGGTACCCTTGAACAAGAGCAATTCAGGGCAACTTGGTTGACGGTCTTACCTCCGTGGGTTTGTCACAATTGACACCGGGTTTGAACCAAGGTTTGGATATGACTTAACTGTCCCCAATAGAACAGACACCGAAGACCGGAGGGCGGGTGTTGTGGCGAGTATTTTCCCGAAAGCATCCCCATGCCCAGTGGACTATAGGCGATGAAACGGAGCTCGTTTACCCGAAAACCAAGTGCCAAGTCCCAATTCCAAATGGGTCAAAAAACTCATGGGTGCTTTTCTATTCGGGGGAAAAATGAGATTTCAATGCACCTTATCACTTTGCCCAGGATGTTATTGTGATGAATGTCATAGGTTGTTCTTTCCGCCCTCGGTCACCAAATGCGACGTGCTAAGATGAGCCATGGATAAAAAGGTTTCGAAACAAAAGGAATTCCTCCTGGGTCTTGATGTCGGCGGCACCAAATGCGCCGTTGTCTTGGGCGACAGGAACTTAAGGGTAATAGACCGGTTATCCTTCATGACCCGCCCCCGACGCGGGTTGAAGCGGACCCTGAAAGATTTATTTGCGGCCGTGGACGAGGTCTTGGGCCGCAACGGGCTTCGGAAACAAGATGTCTATAAGGCGGGTATCAGTTGCGGTGGACCCCTGGACAGCCGCAAAGGAATGATCCTTTCTCCCCCCAATCTGCCTGGTTGGCACAAAGTCCCCCTTGTGAAATTGCTCCAAAACAAGATCGGCTGTTCGGTCCGTCTTGAGAATGACGGGAACGCTTGTGCGGTGGCTGAATGGAAATTGGGCGCTGGCCGGGGTTTTCAAAACATCATTTTTCTTACTTTTGGCACGGGTATGGGCGCGGGATTGATCCTGAACGGAAAGCTATACCGTGGCACGAACGATATGGCGGGGGAGATCGGGCATATTAGATTGGAAAAAGAAGGGCCCCTTGGGTATGGGAAAAGGGGGTCTTTAGAAGGCTTTTGCAGCGGTGGCGGTATTGCCCGGATGGCGAGGATGAAAAACACGGGCTTTAAAACCGCAAAGGACGTGGCGGAAGCGGCCCTTGTTGGCGATGCAACAGCGTTGGGGTTAATAAAGAATAGCGCGGATCACTTGGGACAGGGGCTTTCGGTCTTGATCGATCTTTTGAACCCCCAACGGATCATCCTTGGCGGAATTTATTACCGAAATGAAAAACTTTTTAAGCCAATGGTTGAAAAGGTGGTCCAAAAAGAAAGCTTAGGACTTTCAAGGTCGGCCTGCCGAGTGGTGCCTTCGGGGTTGGGTGAACAGATCGGAGATGTGGCTTGTTTGGCTGTAGCTGTGTTTGAAGACGAAGTTTAAGCGGTTTCTTCCGCTGAAATGACCTGATTGCGGCCCTTTTCCTTGGCCTTGTAAAGCGCCTTGTCGGCGGCATGGATGACCTCATGGTGTTCCCGAACCTTGGCATGGGAATAAGCCACCCCCACACTGATGGTGATATGCACTTCTTTGCCCTGTTCTTTGGGCGTCTTGGTGGTCAGCTTCTTGATCAGGGTCGGCTTTTCCCGCTCTAATTCCCTTAAGTGAAATTTACGGTGGTCCAAGGTGCGTCGCACCTGCTCCATGGCAATATGGCTCTTTTCAGCCTCCTCATCGGTGAAGACCGCGCAAAATTCCTCGCCACCATAACGATAGACCCGGGGACCCAACGTTTCCTTGATCGTCGAGGCCACCATGCGGAGCACATTATCGCCCTCGGCATGCCCATAGGTGTCGTTAAATTTCTTGAAATGGTCGATGTCGATCATGGCCAGGGAATAAGGATGCTGAAGGGTCGCCAATCGTTCGTCCAGCGCCTGGCGGTTGGGCACCTCGGTCAAGATATCCAAATAAACCTTTTGCCAGTACATGCGCAAAATAGCGTGCAGTAGGATGAGCGTCATGACACTAAAAGCGATGATCACATTGAAGTTCTTGATGGTGAGGGTGGCGGGGGTGTTATTGATAAGGCAGACCTGGGAAATGAAAAGGAAAGGGACGAGGGTGGCGCCCAGGGCAACGAGATAAGACTTCACTTTGGATTCCGCGGCTAAAAACACCAATAACAGGAAAAAGCCGAAAGACAGCAGGGTCAGCGTAGGGATATGGAAGATCTGCATGGGGGTAGTGGGCGACCAAAAGAAAATGCCCTCATAGACCTTGGTGGACCAGTTATAAAGCCCGGTAAAGATGAGGAAGGGCCAGAGCGCCAAAAGCACTCGGGTCAGGCTTTGGTCGGACCACAGCTGGCTTTCACGCATCATGAAAATAATGGAAAGGGCCAGGGGATAGGCCACCGTGATGATCTCCACTGCCCGTGCCCGGGGTATATCGCCATCAAAGAAATCCGATGAGTGCAATAAAAAGTGGTAGATGGCGACCAGAAGTAAGGTCGACCAAAAAATGCGGGTTTGATTGACCTGCAAGCCCAGGATGGCGATGAGGAAAAGACCCAAATAAGGAGCCAGCACCAGGAAGTTGGTGAACATCTTGTGGGACATGATGGCGGGACTCATCGGCGGCAGGAAAAAGATGAAAAGGGGGACGGCGCAGAACAAAAGGTAGATGCCGGCCCAGCGTGCTTTGTCGGACAAGGATGTTCCTTTTGGTGGAGAAGAATTAGGACTTAATTTAACGGTCGGAACGGAGCGATACAACCTGAAATAACGTTGTTTTCCCTGCGCTTAAAGCTTGTTCTTACCCTTTCATACCCTTACGATAGGCACGAAATTTCACCGCCCTGGGAGGGTTTCTTGAGCCAGATCAGTTATGAGGATGCCGGCGTTAACATCGAAAAAGGCAACGAATCGGTCCAACGCATCAAAGGGCTCGTGAAAAAAACCTTCAACCCCGCGGTTCTCGCGGATATCGGCCTCTTTGGCGGTCTTTTCGAATTCGATACGACGAAGTACAAGAAACCTGTCCTGGTCTCCTCGACCGACGGCGTAGGCACCAAGACCCAGATCGGCGTAGCCCTGAAGAAGTACCGGGGGTTGGGTGCGGATATCGTGGGCCATTCCATCAATGACATTTTGGTGCAAGGCGCCAAACCGCTTTTCTTTTTGGATTACCTGGCTGCCGGTAAGTTGGATGTTTCGGTGGTCGAGCAGATCGTCAGCGGCATGGTGGATGAATGCACCAAGGTGGGTTTGGTCCTCATCGGCGGGGAAACCGCCGAAATGCCGAGTGTCTATAAAGAAGGGGATTACGATATCGCCGGTACTATCGTGGGTGTTGTTGAGAAGGACAAGATCATCAAGGGTCAGAATGTGAAACCGGGCGATGTGGTCATTGGCCTTCCTTCAGTTTCCTTGCACACCAACGGCTATTCATTGGCCCGTAAGCTGGTCGAAGTAAAAGGCCTCAAATATACCGATACGGTACCTGAACTGAATGGCATGAGCCTGGGCGATGCCTTCCTGATCCCTCATAAGAGCTACTTCCACGAAATCTACCCCATCTTGGACCAGGTCGAAGTGAAGGCCCTGGCCCATATCACGGGTGGCGGTTTGATCGATAACCCGCCCCGGGTCTTGCCTGAGGGCTGCCGCATTCAATTCAAGCGCGGGTCTTGGAAAAACCTTCCCATCATGGATTGGATGGTCAAGACCGCGAACCTGACCGAATTCGAAGCCCATCGTTCGTTGAATATGGGCATTGGCATGATCGTCGTGGTAGCCAAGGCTGAGGTTGATAAGACCTTGGAAGCGCTTAAGAAGAACGGCGCTTCGCCTTCCATCATTGGCCAGGTTGTGGATGGCCAAAAGGGTGTTGAGTTCGTCTAAAACAAGCTTTTACCACGGAGTACACAGAGTACTCAGAGTAAGACGTAAGCATTTCTTTGAACCACGCCCATCGACGCTGAATCAATTCTTCGAACAAAACTTAATGTTTACTCGGTGTACTCTGTGTACTCCGTGGTGAAAAGGTGTTTTTGAAAATGATCAAGATCGCTGTATTTGCCTCGGGGGGCGGGTCCAATTTGCAGACCCTGTTGGATGCCTCCGAACACGGCCTTATTAAAGGCAAAGTCAGCCTGGTCTTTTCCAATGTCCCGGAGTGCGGCGCCATGGAAAGGGCCGAGAATCACCGGGTCGAGGCCATCTCCATCGCCAGTAAGGGTTATCCCGGTACCCGGGAAGAGTACGACCAAGAAGTGCTTCAGTTGTGCCAGGCCAAAAAGATCGACCTCATCTGTCTGGCGGGCTATATGCGCATCATCACCCCGGTCCTGATCCGGCCTTACCTCTACAAGATGATGAACATTCACCCGGCCCTTTTGCCCAAGTTCGGCGGCCCGGGGATGTATGGACACCATGTGCATGAAGCGGTCGTGAAGGCCAAAGAGAAAGAATCGGGCGCCACAGTTCATTTTGTGACCGAGGGCGTGGATGCGGGCCCCGTTATTTTGCAGGGCAACGTGAAGGTGTTGCCCTATGACACCCCGCAAACCTTGGCGGAGCGGGTCTTGAAGGTCGAGCATCAGATATACCCCGAGGCGGTAAAGCTTTACAGCGAGGGGAAGGTGAAGGTTTCGGGCGATCGGGTAAAAATTATCCAATAGGAGATGTCATGGCCGAAGATAAAGTGAAGATCAAGCGGGCTTTGATCAGCGTGTCGGACAAAACAGGCTTGGTGGATTTCGCCAAGAAGTTGGCGTCCTACGGGGTAGAGCTTATTTCTACCGGCGGTACCTCCAAGGCCTTGAAAGACGCCGGATTGAGCGTTTTTGATATTTCCGAAATAACCGGCTTTCCTGAGATGCTCGACGGAAGGGTCAAGACCCTGCACCCGGTGGTGCATGGCGGTCTTTTGTCCCTGCGGGACAATCCCGAGCACATGGAAACCATCGCCAAGCACAACATCAAGCCTATCGACCTGGTCTGCGTGAACCTTTACCCCTTCGAGGCCACCATTGCACGGCCTGGGGTGGAACTGCACGACGTGATCGAGAACATCGACATTGGGGGGCCTTCCATGATCCGTTCGGCCTCCAAGAATTATCGCAGCGTGACGGTGGTGGTTTCGCCTTCGCGCTATGAATCCATCATCAAAGAAATGGTTGAACATACCGGGGCGACCACCTTTAAATTGCGGCAGGAATTGGCCATTGAGGCTTTCGGCCACACCGCCCGTTATGACGCCACTATTCATGAATACCTGCACAACCGCCTGTCGGAGAGCAAATGGCCGGGTGTGTTTACGCTCTCGGGTATCAAATTGCAGGAAATGCGTTATGGGGAAAATCCACATCAGCCCGCAGCCTTCTATAAAGACAAGAACAACAATCTTCCCACCATTGCCAATGGTATACAGCTGCAGGGAAAAGAGCTTTCGTACAACAACATCATGGACGCGGACGCGGCCCTGGCGCTGGTCAAAGAGTTTGAGAAACCAGCGGCGACCATCATCAAGCACACAAATGCCTGCGGAACGGCCATTGGCAGCGACCTGATCGATGCTTTCACCAAAGCCTTCGATGCCGATCCGCTTTCGGCCTTTGGCGGCATAGTGGCGGTGAACCACCCGGTCGATGAAAAGACCGCCAAGGTCATTTTGGAAAAACTCAGCTTTTTTGAGATCATCCTGGCCCCTTCTTATGATGAAGGCGCTTTGAAGTCTTTTGAATCCCGCAAGAACTTGCGGGTCATGAGCGTGGCGGGTCTGGGCACGGACCGCAGCCGGGTACCGGGGTATCATTTGCGTCGGGTTGAGGGCGGCTTTTTGGTGCAGGAATTCGACACCATCTTGGAAGACAAGTCGATGCACAAGCTGGTCACCAAGAAACAGCCGGATCCGAAGCTTTTGGATGATATGGATTTCGGCTGGCGTTTGGTAAAACACGTGAAGTCGAACGCTATCGTTCTGGTCAAGAACGGCGTTTCAATCGGCGTCGGTGCGGGCCAGATGAATCGGGTCGGTTCTTTAGAGATCGCCATCAAACAAGCGGGAGACAAGGCCAAGGGTTGTGTGATGGCCTCGGACGCTTTGCTGCCCTTTAGGGACTCCGTGGATGCTTGTCATAAAGCGGGGATCGCTGCCATTATCCAGACGGGCGGAAGCGTGAGGGATCAAGAGGTCATCGACGCGGCCAATGAACATGGTATTCCGATGATCTTTACCTCATATCGTCATTTCAAACACTAAGTCTTGAACCACCAAGGACACGAAGTGCACAAAGGAGTATCGCGAAGTTTTGAACCGAACTTTAGTGAAACCTTTGTGCTTTTAGTGAACTTCGTGGTTCGAGATGTTTTTGATTGGAGTCTTTAATGGAAATCCTGGTCGTTGGGTCGGGCGGACGAGAACACGCTATTTGTTGGGCGCTGTCCAAATCCAAACATAAGCCGAAGCTATTTTGCGCGCCGGGCAACGCGGGAATTTCCGCTTTGGCCGAGCCGGTCGATATCATGGCCGATGACATCCCCGGGTTAGTGGATTGGGTGAAAGCCAATACGCCGGACCTGGTCGTGATTGGCCCGGAGATCCCTCTGGCGCTAGGTTTGACCGATGAATTGACCAAGGAAGGCGTGTTGGTCTTTGGGCCCACCAAAGATGGCGCCCAAATGGAAGCCAGCAAGGATTTCACCAAACAATTATTGCTCAGCAGCTTGGTCCCGACGGCCCGGGCGGCGACCTTTACGGACCCTGTTAAGGCCCAGCTATACCTGAAGAAACAGACCGTCCCTATCGTCATCAAGGCCGACGGCTTGGCCGCGGGGAAGGGCGTCACGGTCTGTGAAACTTTAGCCCAGGCCCAACTGGCGGTCGAAGAAGCCATGGAAAAGAAAGTGTTCGGCGATGCCGGCACAAAGGTGGTCATCGAGGAGTTCTTGGAAGGCGAAGAGGCCTCGATATTGGCCTTCTGCGATGGCGAAACGGTGGTGCCTATGGTGAGCGCCCAAGACCATAAAAGGGTCTTCGACGGCGATCAGGGACCCAATACAGGCGGCATGGGAGCCTATTCTCCCGCGCCGGTGGTGACACCTGAGATGAACGAGTACATTCTGGAAAAAATCCTCAAGCCGACGGTCACCGCGCTGAAAAAACGCGGTATCGTTTATAAGGGTGTTCTTTACGCGGGACTCATGATCACGCCCCAGGGTCCCAAGGTGATCGAATACAACTGCCGCTTTGGCGACCCGGAGACCCAGGTGGTCTTACCCCGGTTGAAGACCGACTTTGTGGATATTTGCTTGGCCGTAGCCAAAGGCCAGTTAGACCGCATCAAGATCGAGTGGGACGAAAGACCGACCGCTTGCGTGGTCATGGCCTCGGGCGGTTACCCGGGCTCTTACCAAAAAGGGAAGACCATTGAGGGATTGGAAGAAGCGGCGAAACTGCCCAACACCTATGTCTTCCATTCGGGCACGGCCCAACAAGGCGGGCAAGTGGTCAGTACTGGCGGACGGGTTTTGTGCATTACGGGTATGGGCGAAAACATCGCGAAAGCGTTGGAAACGGTCTATGCTGGTGTGAAGGCGATCCAATTTGACGGCTGCCATTACCGAAAAGATATCGGCTGGCGCGCTTTGAATAGATAAGCTGAAAATAAAAGCATTTTAATGATGGAAAAATGGCGATTCTTTGGCAAAATCTTGCCGTTAAGACTAGGTTAGAACAACCGAAACGAGATCGAAATGACCGAAAAAACGAACAGCAAAACATTGCCTTATACCCCAGCCAATGCCTTAGAAGTGGCGAAGGTCTTGAAAGATGGTGGTGTCGCGGTCTTTCCGACGGATACCATTTATGACATCGGCTGTTCGGTGAAGCAGCCCGAGGCCCTCAAGCGCATTTTCAAAATTAAAGACCGTCCGGCCAACCAATCCTTATCCATCCTCATCTCCCGCCCGGAAGTGGCTTTGGAGATCGCGGACTTCCGCGAAAAAGACTTGGAAATCCTCAAGAAGATCTGGCCTGGTCCCTGGACCCTCATTACCCGCGCCCGGGTGCATTTGGCCCAAGGCGGCGTGGGACCGGATGGCACGGTGGCTTTGCGCTGCCCGGATCACGGTATCGCTTTAGAACTGCTTCGTAACGCCGGTGATACCCTGGCCGTTTCCAGCGCCAACTTTTCGGGCGACCCTAGCCCGGTGCGTTTTAACGAGGTCGATTCGAAGATCCTCGAACAGGTCGATATCGCTATCGACGCAGGCCCCTGTCCTTTGGGGGGTGAAACCGCGGTGGCCAAGTTCGACCGCAAACAATACACGATCGTCCGTACGGGCTGTGTTTCGCCTGAAGAAGTGGCGCGTGTGGAGCAATTGGTGGCCCAGCTGGTCAAGGGCTGACCTTCGAGGGCAATACCTTGCCTAAAAAGATCCTATTCGTTTGCACGGGCAATACCTGCCGTAGCCCCATGGCCGAAGGCCTTTTGAACAAATGGGCCAATGACCAGCATTGGGATGTGGAAGCCAAGTCCGCGGGTTTGGCTGCTTTTGGCGGTGTGCCCGCGACCCCCGAGGCCATTGAGGCTGCTGGGGAAAAGGGGATCGACCTGACCGCCCATCAAAGCCAGCCTTTGAGCAAGGTCCTGGTCCTGGAAAGCGATCTGATCGTCACCATGACGGCCAAACACAAAGAGTCAATTCTTCGTAAAATGCCGGACTTGGAAAGCAAAGTGAAGGTTCTATCGGAACTGGCGGGGGAAGGTGCCGTTGATATCGAGGACCCGGTAGGGTTACCCTTGGAAGAGTACCGAAAGGTGCTGGGGCAGATCGAAGGCTATTTGACGAAGTCGAAAAGCGTTTTTAATTAACAAACGGGGATGTCATGAAAATTACCATCGGCGCGGATCACGCGGGTTTTGAGCTTAAACAAGCTCTGGTCGAGCACTTAAAGAAGTCGGGCCATACCGTGACCGATGTGGGCGCCTATAACGCGGAACCCAGCGATTATCCTGTGTTCGGCGAGAAGGTCGCCAAGGATGTGGCCGAAAATAAGGCGGATCGGGGCATTGTCGTCTGCGGTAACGGCATCGGCATGTCCATCGTGGCCAATAAGGTGCCGGGCGTTCGCGCGGCGCTGGTCTTCACCGAAAAGATGGCCAAAGACACCCGGGAACACAATAATTCCAACGTGCTTTCCCTGGCCGGGCGCGACCTGCCGACCGACCTCAACATCAAATTGGCGGATATTTGGTTGAATACGCCCTTTAGCGAAGCTGAGCGCCATCAACGCCGAATTGGCGAGATCACCGAGATGGAAAAAGAAATTTCCGGACATTGAGAGGGACCCCATGAACCGTTTTGCTATCGTCGCGTTACTTTTTACCCTGGGACTGATTTGGCTGGGCGGTTGTGCCCTGACCCCGGAACAACGCTCGAACCTGGAAAAGGTGCTTAAACAAGAGGTGGATAGCTTCACGGACGATGCCGTTCAAGGCCATTGGGACCAGGCATATGCCATGGTCAATAACGGGGCCTTTCAGAATGTGGACCAATTCAAGGCGAACCTGGCCAAAAGCCAGCCTGACGGTAGTTCCTTGATATCGGGTGAAGTTGTTTCAATGGCTTGGGAAGACGATAAGACGGCCAAGGTGAAGATCAACTGGCAGTTCCGGCAGGGGAATACGACGGGGTTTTCTTCGGAGACCTACGTGTGGGTATTAAAAAGCGCGGTCTGGAAATACCAGGGCCGCGCTCTTCGTTAACAACTAACCGACAATTTTAAGAAGCAGCTTGTTGGACCTTGCGGACCACTGGACGCTTTTGGACCTTGCCCGAGCGTAAGCAGCGGGTGCAGACCAGAACGCGTTGCGGCTTGCCATTGACGATGGCGCGGATGGATTGTAAGTTCACCATTTGACGGCGCAAGTGAATGCCCGTAATGTTCAAACCGATACCGCCGGTTTTCTTCGGTTTACCGCGACGGGTAATCTTGCGGGCCTTGATCGGGCCGCGCGCACAGAAATCACAAACTTGAGCCATGGAAAATCTCCTCTATATTTGAAACTAGGGTGCGCATTATAGGCAGAGGACTTGCTTATAAACAAGCATTTTCACCCCCAAAACGGCCTCTTTCGGGGGTATTTGGGTGCTAAGATGCCCGTCGTTACCCCCATTCTTGTCCAAGGCGGTCGTGGATGCTTTCCTTACGGGACCAACTGGAAGCCTGGATAAAGCCTCTTCAACTGGAAGAAAAGCAGGGTTACTTGAACCGTTCGGTCATGGGCGGTCTGGATCAGTTCATCGTGAAGGGCTGCGACCGGGTGCTGGCGTCGCTCAACAAGAAAGACGCGCCGAAAGACCTGATCCCTTTCCTGCAGCAGCTTAAAAAAGACTTCGCTCAATACATGACCCTCACGCCCGCGGAGCGTAAAGCCTTTGTCCGTCAAGCCCGGGAACAGATCGGTGAGTGGGCCATTCAACTGCCAGCTAAAGCCGTAATTAAGAGCGTGCCGAAGGGGTCCTTAAGCGATAACATCTTCTCGCTGATCCCGGTGGATAAAAGCCGGGCCTTTCACCTGACTAAGCTCAAGACCGCCGAAGACATCCTGAAATACGCCCCCAAGTGGGCGGTCCATAAAAGCTCCATCACGCCCATTTCCCAATGCACCAACCGGGAAGAGGGCTATTTCATCCTGGCCCGTATCAACGGTATCTCTCAGGTGCGACAGGGCCCCCGGGACATGATCAAGGTCGTCCTCGAGGATGTGACCGGGCATTTGAATTGGGTCTGGTTTAACCGGCCTTATTTGCGCAAAGAACTGCAGAATGGCCGTTGGGTTTTGCTACATGACACGCCTAGTGTTTCCAAGTGGGGTAAGCAGATAACGGGCCGGACGGAGACTTTTGAGTTCCTGACCGAGCAAGAAGTGAAAGACCTGCAAGCGGGGAAGGTATTGGTCTTTTATCCCTCAACCCCCACTTTGACCCAGGTCTTTTGGCGCAGCCTGACCGAAAAGGTTTTAGAGAAGTATGTGGAGCTGCTGCCGAAGATCGAGAACCATACGACCCCTTTCGGCAAGTTAAGCCTGTCCGCCGCAACTTTGGGTATTCATCATCCCGATAGTTTGGAAGCCTTTGAGGCTTCCCGTAAACGGCTGGCCTTTGAAGAGTTGCTGACCCTTCAACTATTCCTGATCGCTAAGCGACGGGCCATTGAGAAACGGGAGAAGGGACGGAAGTACCAATTCGAAGGCGAGAAGATCCTCCAGTTCCGTAAGAGTATTCCTTACCAGCTAACCGGCGCGCAAAAGAAGGTGCTCAAAGAGATCCGAGAGAACCTGGCACAAACCTATCCCATGAACCGGCTCTTGCAGGGGGATGTGGGAAGCGGCAAAACCTTGGTGGCGGCTATTTCGGTGCTTTACGCCACCGACTCGGGTGTGCAAAGCGCCTTGATGGCTCCTACCGAAATCCTGTCCCAACAGCATTACTTCAACATTCAAAAGCTTTTAGAGCCCCTTGGACTGCGCACCGCTTTGTTGACCAGCGATATGAAGGCCAAAGCTAAACGGGAAGTCTTGGCGGCTATCGCTAATGGTCAGGTGGATCTAGTGGTCGGCACCCATGCCTTGATCGAGGACCCGGTGCAGTTCCAGAACCTTGGGTTTATCGTCATTGATGAGCGGCATAAATTTGGGGTGCTTCAACGGGCGGCGTTGGAAGAAAAGGGCAAATGGCCCGATTGCCTCATGATGACCGCCACCCCTTTCCCCCGGGCGCTGGTCTTGACCGAATATGGCGATACGGACCTGTCGGTCTTGGACGAATTTCCCAAGGGTCGTAAGGCCATCAAGACCACGTGGAAGAGCGAAGGCCAAAAGAACGTGGTTTACCAGTTCGCCAAAGAACGGGTACTGCAAGGGGAGCAGGTCTTTTGGGTTTTCCCAGTGGTAGAGGAATCGAAGAACTTCCTCAAGTCGGCTACCCAGATGTACCAGCATTTTCAAAAAGAAGTCTTTCACGGGTTCAAAGTGGGGCTTCTGCACGGCAAGATGAAGAAAGAAGAAAAAGACGCCGTGATGAAGGACTTTGCGGACAAGAAGATACAGATATTGGTCTGTACCACCGTGGTCGAGGTGGGGGTGGATGTGCCCAATGCGACCATTATGGTGGTGGAACACGCTGAACGGTTCGGGTTGGCCCAATTGCACCAGTTGCGGGGCCGGGTGGGGCGGGGGGCTAAGCAGTCTTACTGCTTTTTGCTGACTTCGCCGGTTATCTCCAGCGATGCCATTGAACGCATGAAGATCATGGTTTCGACCCTGGATGGGTTCAGGCTTTCGGAATTTGACCTTAAAATGCGGGGGCCCGGTGAGATATTCGGGGTTGCCCAGTCGGGCCGTCGTGAGGGCGGAATAGTGGACCTAAAGCGAGATATTGATGTGGTCGAAGAAGCCCATCGCATGGCCTTGCTGATATTGGACAAGGACCCGCAGTTAAAGTGGGAAGAGCACAAGAGTTTGAAGGATAATTTGGTGAGCAAGTATCAACCAGTGCTGGACCTGGCACAAATTTCATAAAGGCGATGCGTATGAATTTGAAATCTTTAATTAATGTTTTGATTAATGGGGCACCAAAAGATTCGTCGTTAGTGAGAAAATTTTTAATTGTTTTTGGCCAGTTGTTAATGATTGTGATTTTGCCTTTGGCTCTTTTATTTGTGCTGGTTTTTATTGGTGCAATAAACCCAAAACTTTTGAAACTTTTAGTTGGGATTTTTCTTGTTTCTTTTGGGGTTGCCATTTTGATTTATGGAGACAAGAAATTAAATGTAAATGAGGGAAGGGTCGGCAGGTTCTTTTTTCCTCAAGTTTCAATTCTTTCAAAGGTTGTTTTGTTTGAGCAAAAATGGGCGCTGGGTTTGTTGGCGTTGTTCTTTGGCTTTGCGATGTTGCTTTCGATTTTTGTCCACATTTAATTTTGCGGGGGAATGTTAATAGTTATGCGCATCATCTCCGGTAAATACAGAAGCCGCGCGGTCAAGGCGCCCAAGAGCCAGAACATCCGCCCCACCTCGGACAAGGTGAAGGGCGCGCTCTTTAACATGCTCGGCAACCTCTACGATTGCTCGGTGGTGGACTTTTACTCCGGCACGGGCAACCTGGCCCTGGAAGCCATCAGCCGGGGGGCGGCCCCGGTGGTGCTAGTGGAAAGGGCCCCGGAAAGCCTTAAACTGATCCAAGAGAACCTGGAGGCCTTTGGCCTAAATCCCAGGGATTTAAAGGGCTCCGTCCAACTGATGGCCCAGGATGTTTCCAAGGCCTTTTATTTGTTACATCAGGGTGGGAAGAAGTTTGATATTCTGCTCGCCGACCCGCCCTATGAAAAGGGCGCCTTGAAGCGGCTTCAAAACCTACTGATGGAATACCCTATCCTCAAAGAGGGGGGCATTTTTGCCATTGAGCACGGAAGTGACGATACGGAGCTGGCCCCGGATTTTCCGTATCCGATGGTCCGTCAGAAGAAATACGGGGATACTTACCTGACCCTTTTTAAATACCCTTTGCCGTGTGAAACGGTCGAATCACCAAAGGAAGATGAAAATGCCGACTAAACGAATTGGTCTCTATCCTGGTTCCTTTGATCCGGTCACCAATGGCCATTTGGACATTGCCGAGCGGGCCTTCAAACTTTGCGATGAATTGCATATCGCGGTGGTGGCGAACCCATCCAAAAACCCTTTGTTTTCCGTGGAAGAGCGCGTTGACCTGTTAAAGCAAACGACTAAGCACCTGAAAAACGTGAAGGTCTCGTCCTTTGAGGGGTTGTTGGTGGATTATGCCAAGGAGATCAAAGCCAATATCA
This sequence comes from candidate division FCPU426 bacterium, assembly GCA_027452205.1. GTDB lineage: Bacteria > Oederibacteriota > Muellerivitia > Muellerivitales > Muellerivitaceae > Bog-1183. The sequence continues at coordinate 153,605 of DAIDGV010000017.1, forward strand.
TTTTCAGGGGATTGCGTGCCGTTTCGGACTTTGAATATGAATTTCAGATGGCCCTCATTAACCGCAACCTGCATAAAGAGATCGAAGTGGTCTTTTTGGTACCCAATGAGAAGTTCATCTTCCTTTCGTCGAGCTCTATCAAGGAAGTCGCCAAACTAGGCGGGGATGTCAGCGGTTTTGTGCCCGCAGTGGTCAAAAGAGCCTTACGGGACCTAAAGTAATTTTTATACAAACCACTAAAAACTAAAGCGAACTTCAATTTAGCCACAGATGCAGGGGATTCATGGGATGGCGAACACCCAACGATATAATCATGAATTCTTAAAAAGATTCTTTCCTGTCTTGGTTTTATCCCCTGTATCCCATGTATCTGTGGCTAAGAATGGTTTTTATGGGTGGTGTGTGTGTCGTAGTTGGTAAGTTAAACGGGGCCTAAAATCAGGGTATTTTCTTGACCTGCCCGAAGGCTATTCCTATAATCCGCCCCTATTCTTTTTCAGCTTTTGCGCCTTATTATTGTTAAAATGCTGAAATTGCTAGAGTTTTAAGGAGGCGGCGCGTCGATGTTGAAGGTTGAACTGCGCTCTCTCGAACAAGATGAAGTGGTCCTGCAAGAGGTAGATTTAGCCCCTAAATTAGGGTTAGATTTAGCCCCTGATTTAAGTACAGGACCTTTGGAAATCTGTTGCCGATTAACCAAAACCGGGGATGTGATCCTGGCCAAGGGGTGGGTGAAGGGCAAGATGCTCTTGACCTGTGACCGGTGTCTTCAGCCTTTTGAGAGCGGGTATAAGTCCTTTTTCGAGGTCCAATACCGCCCCGAGGCCGACGAAAAGCTGGAACCTGAGGAAGATGACGAAGAGTGTTACGCGGACTCTTCGGTCGAAACGATCTTTTTTGCGGGTGACATGATCGATGTCGCGGATGAGATACGGCAGACAGTGCTTCTTTCGGTCCCGATGCGGGCCTTATGCCGGGAAGGTTGCCGCGGCCTCTGCGGGGGTTGTGGCGTGAATTTAAATGTTGATTCGTGCCAATGCACTGGGAAACCCACTGATGATCGGTGGGCCAAGTTGAAGAATTGGAAGCCCCAGTAGTTGTCCTGAGTCTCTTAAATTGAACGGTAAGTTCGATTTTAATTTTTTGGAGGTTGCAAATGCCTAATCCAAAGCGTCGGCATTCACGTCAGCGCAGGGATAAGCGTCGTACCAACTGGAAGATCAAGTCCAAGGGTCTGTCGGTTTGCCCCCAGTGCAAGAGCGCTAAGTTGCCCCACCGGGTCTGTCCGACCTGTGGTTTCTATAAGGGCAAAGAAGTTGTTAGCGTCGAAATAGCCTAACCCCGAAACCCATGAAAATAGCACTCGATGCGATGGGCGGCGATCACGCGCCAAAGGAAACGGTCCAAGGGGCCGTTTTGGCGGTCCGTGATTCTGAAGTTCTTGGCCTAGCCAAGCAGAACCTGCACGTGGTTTTGGTGGGCCGCAAAGAAGATATCGAAAAGGAGCTGGCCAAGGCCGGCAGCTACCCTAAAGATTCCATTAGCATTGTGGATGCCCGTGAAGTGGTCGGAATGGCCGAAAGCCCTGTTTCGGCCTGCAAACAAAAACGCGATTCTTCCATTGTCCGTTGCGCGGGTCTGGTCAAGACCGGCGAAGTCGACGCGACGGTTTCAGCCGGTAACTCCGGCGCGGCCATGGCGGCGGCCATGATGATGTGTGGTCGCATCGACGGTGTTCTCCGCCCAGCCATTACCACCATGGTTCCCAGCATGAGCGGTGTTTCGATCCTGGTGGACGCCGGCGCCAACGTGGACAGCAAAGCCAAACACTTACTTCAGTTCGCTCTCATGGGCGACGCTTTTGCCCGTAAAGCCCTCGATTTTAAAAATCCCAGAGTCGGTTTACTTTCGATAGGTGAGGAAGAAACCAAGGGCAATGAGCTGGTTTTTGAAACCCAAGCCCTTTTGAAGAAAGTCCCTTTTAATTACATCGGTAATGTGGAAGGTCGTGACATCATTAATGGTAATTGTGATGTGACGGTTTGCGATGGTTTTGTGGGCAATATCGCCTTGAAGGCGATCGAAAGCACTGGCGAACTGGTCATGAACGGCTTAAAAACCGAGCTGAAATCTAATTTGATCTCATTGTTGGGCGCTCTCATTGCCCAGAATGCGTTCCGCAGTTTTAAAAAGAAAGTTGATTGGAAAGAGTTCGGCGCCGCGCCTTTGTTGGGTATCAATGGGCTTTGTCTGATCGCCCATGGTAAGTCGGACGCTTTTACGGTCAAAAACGCTATTCGCGCCGCGGTTCGTTGCGTGACCAAAGACATGAACGGTTACTTAAAAGAACAGATCAACCTGCATGGACAGGTCGTCGATAAACCGGAGCAGAACAAGGAAATCACCAAGTGAGCCAACCCCTACGCGCGGGTATTTTAGGAACAGGTTCCTATTTACCGGAAAAGATCGTCACCAACAAAGACATGGAAAAGCTGGTCGAAACATCCGATGAATGGATCGTCACCCGCACCGGCATCAAAGAACGTCATTTTGCCGCTGCGGACGAATTTACTTCGGACATGTCCACGAAGGCCGCTCAAAGGGCCTTGGATGCGGCTGGATTGAAGCCCACCGATTTGGACCTGATCATCGTGGCCACGATCACCCCGGATATGCAGACCCCCTCGACCGCTTGTTTCGTTCAAACCAAGTTGGGCGCGCCCCAAGCGGCAGCCTTTGATATTTCGGCGGCTTGTTCGGGCTTTGTTTATGGATTGTCCTTAGCGCGTGCCTTTGTGGAGAGCGGCTTTTACAAGCGTATCCTTTTGATCGGCGCTGAAAAGTTGACCTCCTTTATCGATTGGAAGGACCGTGGCACCTGCGTTCTTTTTGGCGATGGCGCCGGCGCGGTCATCATCGGACCTTCGGTGAATGGGGAACACGAGATCCTTTCCAGCTATATGTCGGCCAATGGCTCGGAAGCGGACCTGCTTAAGATCCCGGGCGGCGGTTGCCGCTTTCCCTCTTCTTTAGAAACCATCGAGAACCGGCTGCATTCTTTGAAAATGGACGGTAAGCAGATATTCAAGATCGCCGTCAAGGTCATGTCCGAAGCGGTGTTAGAGGCCGCTAAACGCGCCAACATCACCCTGGACCAAGTTTCCCTCGTTATCCCGCACCAAGCGAACGACCGCATCATCCAAGCCATTGGGGAGCGGTTGGAACTGCCTAAGGAACGGGTCTTTGTGAATGTTGATAGGATCGCCAATACCTCAGCCGCCTCGGTGGCCATCGCTTTGGATGAGGCGGTCAAAGCAGGCAAAATCCAGAAGGGCCAATATGTGGCTTTCGTCGCCTTTGGCGCTGGCACCACCCTGGCCTCTTCCATCGTGAAATGGTGATCCAATGAAACGCGCTTTTGTTTTTCCGGGTCAAGGTTCCCAAGCGGTCGGCATGGGCAAAGACCTATTCGACAATAATCCTGAAAGCCGACAGCTTTTTGAACGGGCGGACGCGGTGTTGGGCTTTTCGCTCTCCAAGATCTGTTTTGAGGGACCGGAAGAGGCTTTAAAACAAACCTCTGTCACTCAACCGGCTTTGTTGGTGACTTCCATGGCCGCTTTGGTTCTTTTGAAAAAGAACGGTGTTTCCTTTGACGCGGTCGCGGGCCACAGCTTGGGCGCTTATAGCGCTTTGGCTGCCGCAGAAGTCATCTCCTTTGAAGATGCGGTGAAGATCACCCGTCGTCGTGGCGAGTTGATGGAAGAAGCTGGAAAGGGACGGGGGACTATGGCGGTCATCCTGAACCTGGATGAGGATAAAGTGGCCCAAGCCTGCCAGGAAGCTTCCTCGCAAGGCATTGTGGAACCAGCGAACGTGAATTGCCCGGGGCAGATCGTGATCTCCGGTGAAAAGACGGCAGTGTTAGCTGCTTGTGAAAAAGCCAAAGCCCTCGGCGCTAAACGTGCCATGGAACTGCCGGTCAGCGGACCTTTTCATAGCTCGCTCATGAAACCAGCGGCGGATGGTTTTAAAGAAGTATTAGCTTCGGTCGCATTCAACGCTCCCAAAGTAACTTACTATTCGGACATCGATTCGATCGTTCTGGCCGACCCCGAGAAGATCAAAGACAGCTTGGTGCGCCAATTGATGGCCCCGGTGCAATGGATCAAGACCATCGAGAAGATGGGGCAGGACGGTTACTTGAATTTTGTCGAAATCGGTTCGAGCAAGGTATTGAATGGTTTGATTAAGAAAATCGCCAAGGACGCCATTATCTCGAACGCCGGCGATATGGAATCCATTAAATTGGTCAGTGAGGCGAAATGAAACTCAAAGATAAAGTAGCGGTCGTTACCGGCGGCAATCGGGGTATTGGCAAGGCCATTGCCTTGAAATTGGCCCAGGAAGGGGCCTCGGTGGCCATTTGTGGCACCAATGAAGCCACCTTGAAGGAAACAGCGGCTGAGATCGAAAAGCTGGGCGTGAAGGCCTTTCAACAAAAGGTCGATGTCTCGAAAGTCGCGGATGTTGAGGCTTTTGCCAAGGCCGTGATCGAAACCTTCGGCAAGGCGAATATCCTGGTCAATAACGCGGGTATTACCAGGGACAACCTGTTGCTTCGCATGAGCGAACAAGAGTGGGATGACGTTCTGAACATCAATCTTAAGAGTACTTTCTTGACCACGAAATATTTCGTGAAATCCATGATGAAGGCCCGTCAAGGGCGCATCATCAACATCACGTCCATCATCGGCGTGCGCGGTAACGCGGGGCAGGCCAATTACGCGGCCAGCAAAGCGGGTATCATTGGCCTAACGAAGACGACGGCCCGGGAATTCGCGAGCCGGAACATCACTTGTAACGCGATCGCTCCCGGTTTTATCCAGACGGACATGACCCACGCTTTGGGCGACCAGGCGAAAGAAGCGTTGCTCAAAGAGATCCCGCTGGGCTTTTTGGGAGAGACCTCGGACATCGCCAATACGGTTGCTTTTTTTGCTGCTGATGAGTCCCGGTACATTACGGGACAAGTTATTTGCGTTGACGGCGGAATGGTGATATAAGAAGTGCCGTTTTTAGAAGGGTTGCAAAGGTGGGTTTTTGGCCTATGATGTTTCCAAATTTCATGGAGGTATGGAAATGGCAATTGAAGATAAGGTGAAAGAAATTATTGTAGATCAATTGGGAGTGGAGCCGGAGCAAGTGAAGCCGGAAGCCGCTTTCATCGACGATCTGGGCGCTGATTCCCTGGACACAGTGGAATTGGTCATGGCCTTTGAAGAAGAATTCGACATCGAAATTCCCGACGAAGACGCCGAGAAGATCAAGAGCGTCGGCGACGCGATCAACTACATCAAGGGCAAGGCTACTGAATAAGCCTTAGCTTCTAATTCGTTCCCGGAGGAACCTTTGAAACGAGTGGTCGTAACTGGGTTGGGGGCCATTACCCCTAACGGAAACAATCCAAACGATTTTTTTAAGAACATCTGTGACGGCAAGAGCGGGATCACTTTGATCACGCGTTTTGATACGTCCCGGCTGACCTCGAAGATTGGCGGCGAAGTGAAAGACTTCGATCCGGTGGCTTTCGGGATCTCGAAAAAAGACGTCAAGAAGATGGATTATTTCGTCCAATACGGCGTGGCGGCCAGCCTTCAGGCTGTGGCCGACGCGAAACTCGATATGTCCAAAGAGGATAAAACCCGGGTAGGGGTGTTGATAGGTTCCGGTATCGGGGGATTGCCCGAATTGGTCGAACAACACCGTCGTTTGCTGGAAAAAGGTCCGGATCGGGTTTCGCCATTCCTGATCCCGATGATGATCATCAACATGGCCTCGGGTATGACCTCCATCTATCTCGGGGCCCAAGGGCCTAACACCGCCACGGTGTCGGCCTGTTCCTCGGGCGCTCACGCGATCGGGGAAGCCTTCCGTTGGCTGCAAAAGGGTGACGCCGATGTGGTGATCGCCGGCGGCGCGGAAGCCTGTATGACCGAATTAAGTTACGCTGGTTTCGCCAATATGCATGCCTTGTGTGTGTCGGCGAATGACAATCCCGCCCAGGGAAGCCGACCCTTCGACGCGAAGCGGTCCGGTTTTGTCATGGGCGAGGGTGCCGGTATCGTTGTTCTTGAGACTTTGGAGCATGCCCAAGCCCGCGGCGCGCATATCTATGCCGAAGTGGGCGGCTATGGCATGACCTCGGACGCTTACCACATGACAACCCCCGCCGAGAACGGCGAAGGGGCCGCCCGTTCCATGGCTTTGGCCTTGAAGGACGGCAACTTGAAACCCCAGGACATCGGTTATTTGAATGCCCATGGAACCTCAACCCCCTATAACGATAAGTTCGAAACACTGGCCATCAAGACTGTGTTCGGTGATCACGCGAAGAAAGTCGCCATTTCCTCGACCAAGTCCACCACGGGCCATTTGTTGGGCGCCGCGGGCGGTGTGGAGTTCGTGGCCTGCGTGAAAGCCATTCAAGAAGGGATTCTGCCTCCGACCATCAACCTGGAAAACCCGGATCCGGATTGTGATCTGGACTATATCCCGAACCAAAAACGGGTCCAGCAGGTCACCGCTTGTCTTTCCAACTCGTTAGGATTCGGCGGGCACAATGTCTCTCTTATCGCTAAAAAGTTTAATTCCTAATAAAAAAAAGAGCTCGACTGTCCAGGACGGGATCGTCCTGGATAAGTCGCGTTTGGACGCCCTGAAGGTCTTCACCAAGACCCTCAAGATCCCCATGGGCGATGGACTGATCCTCAACGAGGCCCTGACCCATAAGTCCTATACCCATGAGCGCAAGATGCGGGCCGGATACCACAATGAAAAGTTGGAATTCCTCGGCGATTCGGTCTTGGGATTGGTCATCAGTGAGCATGTTTTCCAATCCTATCCCGAAGTGACCGAAGGGGGATTGTCCAAGGTCAAAAGCGTGGTCGTCAGCGCCAATGTACTGAGCGAGAAAGCCAAAAAGATCAACTTGAGCGAATATATCCTTCTGGGGAAGGGTGAGGAAAAATCCGGTGGCCGCCACCGGCCGGCATTGTTGGCCGACGCCCTGGAAGCGGTTATCGGAGCGATCTATCTGGAAGGCGGCTTGGCCCCGGCCCGCCGGTTCGTTCTGGGAATGCTGGCCGAAGATGTCGATAACGTTTTTTCCGGCCGTGTCGAGAAAGACTATAAGACCCTGCTCCAAGAGCACTACCAAAAGACCCATAAACTTGCCCCTCGTTACGACATCGTCCGGGAATGGGGACCGGACCACAACCGCAGCTTTGAGGCGGCCTGTATCGTCCAAGGAAAGACCCTGGCGACGGGGATCGGAAAAAACAAAAAAGAAGCGGAACAAGTGGCCGCTCAAGAAGTGGTGAAAAAGCTGCATATCACGCTGAGCACGCCGAGCGACCATAAAATTTAATCCAAGGAGCGGGACATGGCGAAGGACGCGGGTTCGACTTTTTTAATGATCGTTTTGGGCGGTATTCTGGGCGGCTATGTGGGCGAACTGCTGGGCCTTTTGGTGCCGACAGGTATGCTGCATGACATTTTTACCCGGGGATTCGCTTTGGGTTTTGATAACCCGATCATCCTGGACCTGCGCATCATCGTGCTGACCTTCGGGATCAAGATCATGCTGAACATCTTTGGGGTCATTGGCATGATCCTGGGATTGTATTACTCGAAATAATCCGATGACTCGCCGTAAGACACTGATTTTATTGGCTTCTCAATCGCCTCGCCGGCGAAAGATCCTTTCTTTCCTTTCAGTACCCTTCAAAGTGATCCAGCCTATCGGCGTGGACGAAACCCCTCTCCCGGGGGAGATTCCTCGTCGTCTTGTTCAGCGCTTGGCCTTGTTAAAGGCCTCCTCGGTTGCGCTAAAGCATCCAAATGTCCCGGTCTTAGCCGCTGATACCATTGTTGTTAAGAACAAAAAGATCTATGGAAAGCCCAGGGACAGCCGAGAAGCGCGGACGATGTTGCTGTCCCTTCAAGGTTCCTGGCATGAGGTTTATACGGGTGTAGCTTTGGTTTGGCGGAAAAAGAGAGTGTCCTTAAGCCACATGGAAGTGACCCGGGTTTTCTTCAAGAGATTGTCTTTACAAGAGAGGGAAGACTATTTGGCGTCAGAAGAACCCTATGACAAGGCTGGAGGCTACGATATCCAAGGAACAGCCTCCGGCTGGATAAAAAAATGGGAAGGCGATTATTTCAATGTCATGGGCCTTCCCATTCAATGGGTTGTTCAGAAGTTGTCCGGACTGAAACCTCAGCTGTTCAAATAGGTCTTAATGGTGATGTTCTTTCTTTGCTGGTTCAAGAAATCCTTGAACCAAGCATCCGCCTTGTTCGCCATGAACCTTTGGGCGATCGAATCGCTTTGATCGATCTTGTCCGCGGGTTTTCCTTCTTTAGCTTCGGTGATCTGGAAAAAGTACTCTTTGTTGTTCAGGGGGAAAGGACCCGCCCATTCGCCGGGATAAAGGTTGAGCAATTCTTGGACAAGAGGCTTGGACCCCTTGATGCCGGCAATGTCCTTGTCTTTCGAGAACCAAGCGGTCTGCGAGGCTTTTAAGCCCAATTCTTCGGCGGCTTTGGGCAGAGGCACCTTGTTCTTCACTTTGTCACCTAGCTCGGAAGCGGTGGTCAAAAGCTTTTGATTGGCCTTGGTCTTCTTATATTGGTCCAAAACCTTGGTTCGAACCTGGGCGAAGGTGCTCTTGTATTCGGGTTCGATATCGACGATCTGCGCAATGTGGTAACCATATTGGGTCTTGAAGGGTTTGGTTACTTCGCCTTTTTTCGCGTCAAAGACCGCGTCCTCGAACTCTTTCACCATCTGACCCTTCGTGACCCAGCCCAGATCGCCACCCTTCTTTTTGGAGCCGGGGTCTTGGGAATATTTCTCGGCCAAAGAAGCGAAGGTGGCTTTGCCCGACAGGACTTGTTCGCGGTAATCCGCTAAGGCTTTTTCGGAAGGATCGCCCGCCAGGGGGTTAGTGGATCCTTGAGCCTGTAAAAGGATGTGGCGCACTTTGCGGCGCTCGGGACGATCGAATTGAGCTTTGTGTTCCTCATAAAAATCTTTCAGGTCGCTCTCGGTATAAGTGACGCTCTTTTCGTAATCGGCGGGACTCATATAGACATAATCAGCTTTTAACTCCCGGTCCAAGAAGCTCTTGTAATCACCTAATTCATCGGGGGTATAGAGAATGCTGTCGCTCAGGATGGAATGGGTCTTGTCGAGCAGCATTTGGGCGCGTTCATGGGATTCGAACTCGGCGGGGGTGATCTTGTTCGCCTCGAGGACGCGGATGTATTTTTCCTTGCTAAATTTGCCGTTCTCGTCGGCAAAATAAGGCTCGTGTTGAAGCGCGGCAGCCAATTCCTCATCGGAGACGGAAATGCCAAGCTTCGAGGCGGTCTGTTCCAGGATCGCATTGTCGATCAAAGAGTCCAGGATATGCTTTCTCAGGTTGGCCAATTGGTCCGCACTGGGGGTTTCGCCGACCATGTTGTAGAGGCGGTCCAATTGGGGTTGATAGACCTTATTGAAGTCATCATAAGTGATCTTTTGGTCGCCAACCTTGGCAACTACGTTGGGATCGACCATGTTCTTTTGCAGGGTGGACCCGGCACCCCAGGCGATGAAGATGGTGGCGACAAAGGCCACGACCAATCCCCACAGAACGACGTGCATAGTCTTTTTATCTCTCAAGGTGCTCAGCATGGAAGGCCTCCGAAATTGATGGAAACAAGGGGCAGGGTATGCCTCGAACAAACGGGCGCATTATAACAACAATTACCCTCATAACAATGGGCACGGTGAGCGGGTTCATTGACAGGGAAAGGGAACGGCGTGATATAATCCGCAAAATTTCAGGCAGGTCCGATGAAGCCGCCAAAAAGCTTGAAAGGCCTCGTCGATGCATACTTTTCAAGAACTAGGTGGTCCCTGGCTGGAAGGTCTTATTTCTTCTTTTCGGCGGGCAGAACGTTGCGGGCGTAATTCAGCGGTAGAATGCCACCTTCCCAAGGTGGACGTCGTGGGTTCGAGTCCCATCGCCCGCTCCATTTTTTGTCTATTCCTGTTCTTTTTCTTTTCACACCCCGGTCAGTCGACCGCTCAAGTGACAGCGGACACCACCTTGCCTTTCAGTCAAGGCCAGGTCGTTCTATTACCGGCCACAACGGCTTATTTAGGGGACATGCCCCATTTCATCGATTTGGTACCGAATGACTCACCCTTTCATACCCTGGGTGGGCTTCAGGCCCCTTTGGTGGGTTGGATCGATCCATTGAGCAAAAATTCGGTTGGGCCATTGGCGACTGGCCCTGGACTGTTCTTTGAGAACATTCCTTATCCACTGGCTTCGTCCCCGATGAACTTTTTGCCAGCTGCCGGGACGATACAAGTGTTGGATTTTCCAGTTCAGGCCTGGCTCGGTCCCATGGCGGCGTCGGGGGCGGTCAATTTAACGGCTCCAGAAGCAACAGCGAAATCGAACAACCGGTTTTCGGGCTGGGGCGGGTCTGGTACAACCTTGGGCGTCGATGATCGGTTCCAGAGCGGTCTTTTGAACGCTGACCTCGATTACCGGCATGGCAATCCGACCGGCGGAAACCAGACCGATTCTTTCGATTTCATTTCAAAAGAAAACTGGTTTCGTACGGACAGCATTGGTTTAGGTTCTGGGCTTTTAGCCACCCAGGGACTGGGGAACGATCATTGGTATGCTTCCTATTTGAAGATGGATCTTTTGAGCCCCAACTTTCAGACCCTTCAGTTAAAACCCTATTATCAAAGCGCGCAAATTGGTGTTCAAACGGTCCAAGACATGGGGTTTTTCTTGGACTATCTTTTCAATTTAGCGGGTTTGGCCGAAAGCCATCTGGGCGGCGGGTTCGATTCGGCCACGGGCACCAATGTGTTATCCGCCAACCACAGCTTTATTCAATCAACGAATTTGGTCGATGTGTTGGGGGATGTTTCTCTGGACGCGGCTTTTCGATGGGATTTTTCCAGCGTGAACGATACGGCTTTCAGTACGGTTCTGGGCCTTCAGGGCAAATTCGACGCTTGGATCCTTTTGGGTGATTATGACAAAGGTGTTTCGGCTTTGATCGGCCAGGATGTTCAGCAAACGGATATCGGTGTTCGGTACCAGCCGGATGATATTTGGAATGTGACAGCCAAATACATTTATCAACAGTTGGGCCAGGCTGGCTACAACGGCGGAGACCTTCATTTGCAATTGAACGAGTTCGATGGCCTGTGGTTCTTTAAAAATATCGGTTTCGACGTCGAAGAAAGACTGTTGACCGGGGCGGGAAACTTTACCCAATACGACACGGGTTTAACCTGCCGGTGGAGTTTGATGTCCCAGGATCATTGGTGGGTGACCGGACGATGTCTTTCGAACGAGGCGGTCATTTTGGAAGCTGGGTTGGATTATGGGATCAGCAAAGAATGGAAGGTCTTTGGAAATTTTGAAAATATCGCCGGAATAGCGCTGGCTGTGCCCGATCTGGACAACCCTAGTGGTATGGTCGCGTCAGTTGGGGTTCAATATTCGGCGAATTGAGAACTGTTCCTTGACCCATCCTAGACCATCGTGTAGCTTGATTTTGTGCGAAAACCCCTCTATTTAGCGATCTTTATCTTGATTACCGGTCCTTTGTTGGCCCAATCGGCGGGCACGACCGGCGGGGACATCTTGAAGGTTCCCATTGGTGTGCGTCCCACCGCTTTGGCTGGGGCCTATTCGGCCTTAGGGGACGACGTTTATGTGATCGGTTATAACCCGGCGGGCTTGGCGAAGGTCTCCCAATATAGCTTTGGTTTGGATCACGTGGAGAGCTATGCCGGCATAGAGATCGAATCCCTCAGCGCGGCGATCCCGACCAAAGACTACGGTATTTTCGGCGGTCAACTGGTCTATCGCCACCTTCCGACGATCGACAATACCTTGGCAACGGACCCGACCATTTCAGCTAGCGATATTTTGTTCACTGTCGCTGACGCTCAACAGTTCGGTAAGTTATCGATCGGTGGTTCGCTCAAGAGTATTTACTCCAATTTGGGTGAAAAACAGGCTTTTACGGAAGCGTTCGATATCGGGGTCCGTGTGGAACTTTTCGATACGGATTTTGCTTTGGCTGCCCAGAACATTGGCCCCTCGGTGCAGTATCAGCCGAATCCCCAAGGCCAAGATCCGCTTCCGTTAACCTTTCGTTTTGGTGCGGCTAGACCGGTCCTTGTTTCGCCTTCTTCGGTCCTTTTGGCCAGCGGGGAAGTCTTCAATGTCAGCGATGAGGGCCTTCAAGAGGCCATCGCCCTGGAATACTGGCACCGCAGCATTATCGCGGTCCGATTGGGTTATCGGTTCAGCGACGCCCAGAACTTGCAGGGCGGTTTGGCGGCAGGAGTGGCCCTGCGCTATAACCTAGGCAAGCTGGAATATGAGCTGGGCTTTGCCTGGCAACCCAATTCCATCAGCCAGTCCTTTATCGCCAACACCTACACTTTTGGCCTTCTTTTCTGGTTCTAACGCTGGTTCTGGGCATGACAAATGCTTGACAACCCATAGGCCGCTGAATACACTCTATTGCTCTTCGGGCCTTTTTAAAAAGGCGCGCATTTTTGGGAGGATTTTCTATGTACGCAGTGATTCAAGCCGGCGGAACACAATATAAAGTCTCAGAAGGCGATGTCATTACGGTGAACCGCCTCAAGGGAAACCCCGGCGACTCGATCGAGTTCAACGAAGTCGTGATGTTGGAGAACAACGGCCAACTTCGCGTGAAACAAAGTGAAGTGAAGGGTATCAAGGTCACGGGTAAGATCGTTGACCAAACCCAAGGCAAGAAGATCCGTGTCTTCCGTTATCGTCGTCGGAAGAACACCATGAAAACCAAGGGTTCTCGCCCTAAGTACACGACCGTCTCGATCGAAAAGATCATTTCGGTTTAATTTTCTAGGAGGAAGCAGTCATGGGTCAGCATAAAGCAGGTGGGTCCACCCAAAACGGCCGGGATAGTCACAGTCAGCGCTTAGGCATCAAGGCCTATGGCGGCAATTTCGTGACCGCCGGTAGCATCTTGGTCCGTCAACGCGGCTTGCGTTACAAGCCGGGCCAGAACGTCGGTGTCGGCAAGGATGATACCTTGTTCGCGAAGATCTCGGGCTTGGTGACCTTCCGCGAATTCAAGAAGGGCCTCAAGACCATCAGTGTGGTCCCCAAAGAAGCCTAAAGCTAGTTCTTAAACGCAAACTAAACCTCGCCCAATGGGCGGGGTTTTTTTGTTTCTGGTGGGTTCGTTCAAAGGAAGAGGATTCAATGATCGTTGATGAAGTTACTATCACAGTCGAGGGCGGCAGCGGCGGCAATGGCTGTCTGAGCTTTCGCCGGGAAAAGTTCATTCCCCGCGGAGGCCCGGACGGCGGCAATGGCGGTCGGGGCGGCAACGTGTTCCTGGAAGCCCGTACCGACGTGGGTACGTTGGTGGACTTCATCTATCAACCCATCTATGGAGCCAAACACGGTGTCCATGGCAAGGGCAAGAACATGCACGGCCAGAATGCCGAGGATGTTACGGTCCGAGTGCCTGTGGGCACGATGGTCTATGACGAGAACCACGACCTGATCGTGGACATGGACCGGGATGGCATGCGTTTCCTCATCGCCAAGGGTGGACGCGGTGGACGCGGCAACACCACCTTCACGACCGCGACCCAACAGGCGCCAAAACTAGCCGAAATTGGGGAGCCTGGCGAAAAGAAAATCCTTCGTTTAGAACTGAAACTTTTGGCGGATGTGGGCATCGTTGGATTTCCAAACGCGGGCAAATCGACATTACTTTCCCGGGTAACTCATGCCACGCCGAAGATCGCTGATTATCCGTTCACGACGTTGGAGCCCCAATTGGGCGTGGTCCGGCTTTCAGAAGGCCGCAGCTTCGTCTTGGCCGATATTCCTGGACTCATTGAAGGAGCCAGCCAAGGGAAGGGCTTGGGCGTCAAGTTCCTAAAGCATTTGGAACGCACTAAATTGCTTATCCACATGGTTGAATTGGCGACCCTGACCACTTTTGCGGAACTGGAAAAACGTATCAAGACAATCCGCAACGAGCTCAAACAGCACAGCGAGAAGTTCCTCAGTATGCCGCAGATCTTGGTGTTGTCGAAGGCGGATTCGGCGGCTAGCCCTTCTTATACGGACTGGGTGAAAAAGCTCGAGAAAAAAGGGACAAGGGTCTTCGTCATTTCAGCCGTTACCGGTGCGGGTCTCCAAGGATTGTTGGAGGAATTGTGGAAGGACTTGTCTAAAATACGGGAAGAAGAAAAGAGCAAGCCGCCCGTTGTGGAAGAAAAGATCTATCAAGCCAAGGTCCGCTATAAGGTGGAAAAGGTCGGTGAAGCCTTTTATGTGACCGGTCCCGAGATCAAAAAATGGGTGGCCATGACCAATTTCGATAATTTTGACGCGACCGAACGGTTCTACCGTATCTTGAAGCGCATGGGTGTCATCAAAGAGCTCAAGAAGCTTGGTGTCAAACGGGGTGACAAGGTCTTTTGCGAGGACCTGGAGCTGGATTTTGAGGATTCACTCGAGGCGTAACATGACTTTGGAACGTAAACAACATCTCTCAAGGGTCAAACGGGTTGTCATCAAGGTCGGAAGCAGTTTGTTGACCGACAGCGCGAAAAAGACCATTGCCACCCGGTTCCTGGGCCAACTCGCTTCCCAGATCGCCCAACTTCAAAAAAAAGGCATTCAATGCGTGGTGGTCACCTCGGGGGCCATCGCCGCGGGTTTTTATAAGTTGGGACTGAAAGAAAGACCCAAAGAGATCGCCAAACTCCAGGCCTTGGCGGCCATCGGCCAAAGCCATTTGATGCATTCTTACGAGACCGCCTTCAAGAAGAATGACTTGAATGTGGCCCAACTTCTTCTAACCTGGGACGACCTGTCCAACCGCAACCGCTATTCGAACGCCCATAATACCTTGATCGAACTTTTCCAGAACAAGGTCGTGCCGATCATCAACGAGAACGACACGGTCGCGGTGGATGAGATCAAGTTCGGCAATAACGATACCCTGGGTGTCTTGGTCACCCATCTGTGCGAAGCGGACCTGTTAATTGTTCTGACCGATACGGATGGTCTCTATGATGAGGATCCTCGCTTGAACCCCAAGGCGAAGTTGATCCATGAGGTCGAGGTTTTGGATAAGGCTTTGGAAAAGAGTGCCACCAATTCAGTCACGAAAGTCGGCACAGGAGGCATGCAGACCAAAGTCCAGTCTGCGAAAAAAATGATGCAGTCGGGTATCCCCATGGTCATCGCCAGCGGACACGTCAAAGACAGCCTGTTAAAGATATTCAACCATGACCGCATCGGAACTTTTTTCCATCCAACCGACGAGAAGATGACCAGCCGTAAACGTTGGCTCAGCTGGGGTGTTCGTCCCCGGGGCGAAGTTATTGTCGATAGCGGCGCGGAAAAGGCCCTGATCGCCGAAAAGAAGAGCCTGTTGCCGGGAGGGATCCAAAGCGTCAACGGTATTTGGGAAGCAGGGGAAGTGGTCCGGGTCCTGGGGCACCAGCAACAAGAGATCGCCCGGGGTATCGTGAACTATTCCTCGGTGGACCTAGGCCAGATCAAGGGCCTTAAAACCAAGGACATCCAAGAAAAGTTGGGAAGAAAAGCACCTGACGAGGTCATTCACCGGGACAACATGGTAACCTTGGATGCGCTTCGTGAAGACCTTTGATCCAACACACAAGGCGGTAACCGGAATATGAAAGCCATCGCGATCTTTGGGGGCACTTTTAACCCTATCCACTACGGGCATTTGGCCGTGGCCGAGGAGATCCGCACTAAGTTCAATTTGGACAAGGTCATTTTCGTGCCGACCAATTTGCCGCCTCATAAGAATCCGGTGGACTTGGTTAGCGCCCGTCAACGCTGGCTCATGACCAATATGGCGACGGTCAGTAACCCCTGTTTCGAGGTCTCCAGCTTCGAGATCGACAGCGGTGGAAAGTCCTATGCAGTAGATACGATCAAGCACTTCCGGGAGCATTTCGGGGATAATGTCAAAATTTATTTCATCGTCGGCGCGGACATGCTCATCGATATCGCCGCTTGGAAGAATATCGGGGAGATACTGAAGATGTGCCGGTTTATCGCGGTCTCCCGGCCCGGGTACGACATCCAAAAGATCTTCAACCAATATTTCTTGGGCGCGAAGAACGCTTCCCTCGCCTCGGAGTTGATGGAGAACGCCTTGGTCGAAGAAGTGTCCATGATCGATATCAGCTCTACGGTCATCCGTCAAAGAGTGAAAGAGTGGAAGAGCATCAAGTACATGGTCCCTGAAGCGGTCGAACAATTCATTCATAACCACCAACTTTATTTGTGAAAGGCAACCCTTGATCCCCGAGATCATTCAAAAAGTCCATGAAGCTTTGGAAGACAAAAAAGCAGTCCATATCGAAGTGCTCGATATGAAGGATATTGTTTCTTACACCGATTATGTCGTCATTTGCAGCGCGACCTCGACGACCCACAGCAACGCCCTGATGGACAGCGTGGAAGAAAAGCTCCGTCCTGAGAATAAACCGATCTACCGCAACACGACGAAAGACAAGAATTGGCTCATTCTGGATTATGGGGAAGTGGTCGTGCATGTTTTCAACGAGACCGCCCGGCACTATTACGACCTGGAACGCCTTTGGGGAGACGCCAAAAAGGTGAAGGTATAGCCAAAAGGCGGCTAAAACTTACCTTGTCAGGGGCTTTGCCATCCCATACAATACAGCGTTGCTAACGACCCAAGACTCTGCCCTCGGGCGGGGTTTTTTTTTGTCCGGCAAAATTTACGGGAATGAAAATGAAAATTAAAAAGAACAAAAAGAACATCGTCATCATCGGCGCCCAGTGGGGCGATGAGGGTAAGGCCAAAATGGTCGATGTCCTGACCGAACAGGTCGATATCGTGGCCCGTTACCAGGGCGGCAGCAATGCCGGCCATACCGTGGTGACCGACGGCAAAAAGTTCGTTTTCCACCAGATCCCGTCGGGCATCCTGCATTCCAACAAGAAGTGCGTCATTGGCAACGGAGTCGTCCTGGATCCAGTCTCCCTTTTGGAAGAGATCGGTTCCCTCGAAAAGGCCGGGGTCCAGATCAAGGACAGGCTCATCATCAGCGACCGCGCCCATTTATTGATGCCTTATCACCGCGCCCTGGATGGGGCTTCGGAAGCCCACAAGGGAAGCGGCAAGATCGGCACGACCAACCGTGGTATCGGGCCTGCCTATATGGACAAGATGGCCCGTATCGGCCTCAAGGTCGTGGACCTGAAGGAACCGGCTTTCTTCCGTCAAAAAGTGCGGGAAGTCACCAAAGAGAAGAATTTCTTCCTGAAACATTATTTCAACAAGCCTACTGTCAACGCGGAGCAGATCGCCGATCAGTACTTGAAGATCGAAAAGCGTTTGCGGGCTTATATCAAGGACACCACCCTTTATTTGGAATCGCAGTTGCAAGCGGGGTATAACGTCCTGGCCGAGGGAGCCCAAGGCACCCTGTTGGACGTGGATTTCGGCACCTATCCCTATGTCACTTCCTCCAGCGCCAGCGTGGGCGGGGTTTGTACCGGCTTGGGTGTCGGGCCAAAGTGGTGGGATGAGGTCTATGGCGTGGCCAAGGCTTACGCCACCCGCGTGGGCGAAGGTCCCTTCACCTCGGAAATGAACGAAACCTTCGGTGAAAAGATCCGTCAAAGGGGCGGAGAATTTGGCGCCACTACCGGTCGTCCGCGTCGTTGTGGTTGGATGGATTTGGTGGCTTTGAAGTACGCTTGCCGGGTCAACGGTTTCACGGGTCTTTTGCTGACCAAGATCGATGTCCTGAGCTACCTGAATACCATCCAACTTTGCACCGCTTACGAGTACAAAGGTAAAAAGGTCTCGGAGTTCCCGGCGGGCCTGCATGAATTGGAAAAGTGTAAACCGGTCTATAAGTCGATGAAGGGTTGGAACGGTGACTTGACCCGCGCCGAATCCATGAAGGACCTGCCCAAAGAAGCGCGCCTTTATATCGACGCGATTGAAAAAGCCATCCAAACGCCCATCAAATGGGTGTCGGTCGGCCAAGACCGGTCGCAGATCTTCCAAAAATAGAGTGCATTTGTTTTGATTTTTGGGGTCAAACAGTATATTTTTTGTAGCCCACCGCAAAGCCTTGGGTGAGTCGTTAGCTCAGTTGGTAGAGCACCACACTTTTAATGTGGGTGTCCCGGGTTCGAATCCCGGACGACTCACCCAAGGCTTTTTCGTTTTTGTTTAGCGCGTCCACCGCGTTTTGACTGGAAGTCCGGATCATCTAAGATTTTTGGACTACACGATGGGATGGGATTGTCCTTTGTTTTAGGGACACCGGGTCTTTAGAGGTTGATAAGACCTCATTCAACCGGATCTCGCTCTTAAAGACCGCATAGACCTCTTTCTTCCATTGCTTATGCCGTTTCTCGAAGAATTTATCCAATAATTGAGAACTTTTCATTTGGTACCTCCTTGAACGTGTATATGAGAGGCGCTCTTGCCTTAACGGGCTTGGTCCCGCGGCACGCCTCCCAGCGGTCATCAGTGGGTCTTTTTGTTGACGTTGCTGATCTGTTTGACGATCAGGTCCTCGGCTTCCTTGTCCAACTTGGCAAAGACGATTCGGTCAAAATGGTGAACAATACCGTTGATCAGTTCATCAACGCCCTCGATCACCTTGCCCACCACATAAGCGCTCTTGTCTTGGGAAAAATCCAATTCCATGTCCAATGTGGTATTGACCGAATTGTGACGGCCCACCGCCAGCAGAAGGTTGTTCATGGAAAGGTCCATGCTGCGACCCACATTGAAACGGTCCTGAAAAATAGGATCGTTCCGAAAAACCCGATATTTAACGGGTATGAACAGTCCCGCGTGAGCGGCTGGGTGCGATAGCGTTGGTTGGTTCTGGTTCATTTCAATTTCTCCTCTCGGATAGGGTGGAATGAATAGTTCCGTTGTTTGACTGAGGGTAAGTATTAACAGGGTCAGCTGTGGGGAAGGAATTTCGACCTGCATCACGTGAGGACAGTCACGGAGAAAAACTGGTGGTATCTGCCTTTCTTCTTGTTGTAATCAGACTACGCCTGTTTTCGTTTTGTAAATAGGGGTGGGGTGCAGATTTAACCCGGAATAATATGGCCCCGAAACCCTGAAAAAAGCGCCTCAGGACTTGTTGTCGTGTCTTTTCCTGTCAATTGACCTTAGATGCGGGCCATCATTCCCTGTTGAGCGAACCGCAATGACTGGAAATTGATCAGTCATCAACAATACTTGTGGTATGACTTTCAGGTTGTATTTTTCATTCATGTGAATTTGGTAAAGACTGAATTGGACTGGCGCGCAAATGAGCCGAACCGCCGGGTTGTCCACGATATCCCTTGAAAAATCCTTGATCCCGAACCGATCCAACATCGCTTGGGATGTCGGTGTCCACTCGAACCAAGTCATCGCCAGGACATTAAAGTGCTCCAGGAAATGGCGGTCCTCAAAGGCCCCAATTTCCTGGTAAGGGAATACGGTAGTCCAGGTGATGAATAATTGATCGTCCTGAGGGTTAATTTTTTTTATGATCTCCTTTAACTCGATCTCTCGAGCCATCCAGTAGTGATTCTTGGAATATTGCAGTCTTAACATCCAACCAGAACCCAAGAGGAGGAAAACCAGGGCCACTATTGCCCAGTGAAAACCGCCCTGAAAACGATAATTTGTTTCGCCTTTAATCCAGCTCGTGGGGGCGATGACGCTCAAAACCAGGCAGTTTTGCAGGAATAAGCATGGTAAAAAGATCCGCTCCGGGATCTTCATTGACCATAAGCAAAAAAGGATAACCAACCAGGTCCAAACCGAGGTGACAATAGCGAACCATAGTTCTTTTTTGGGAACGAAAAAGAATAGGACCAAAAGAAAAAGCAGAGAAAGCATCGTATAGGGATTGGAAAGCACGCCGGGGATCGAATCGTTGAAATTTTTGTTTAGACCAAATCGGGTGAAGTATGCATTGAGTTTCTCGAATTTGCCGATATTGCAAAGCGAGGGGTCCAGGCGATAAGAATTCTCAAAAAGATCCAGATCATTGGCGGTCCAGCCGATGGAATCGAAAATCGGTTTGGTGGTTTCGTTATAGACGGGGTTCCTATAGCTTAGAAGCCCACGATGAGCTTCTAATAATCTTAGAGAGTCACCCCAGGCCGGATTTTGGTCATAGTAGACCTGTTGGAACCAGGTCGAGCCAACCGACAAAAGCCCCGTTAAGATCAAAGTTCCAATGACGGATCCGCAAACCGTTCGGTTTTTTCCCTTCGGGGCCCAGTAAAGAAGCGCGGGGATCGCCACCAGGGCCATCAAAGGCAATGTAGGGAAACGGATCAAGGCGGAAAGTATTAATAGACAAAAAGCCATTACTAGACTGGGGATAAAATGTTTTTTGTCCTCCCGGGACCAAAGAGCGGCCAAAAGCATAAAACCGCCTATCGCCGCAAAAGAGGCGGTTCGGGTCCATTCCAATTCCCCGAATTGATGTATAAGAACGACCGCGAAACCTAAGATGAAAAGGGATGTTTTAAAGAAGGTAAAGGGACTGAGTTGGAACGCCGCCAATGTGGCCCATAAGGCCAAAAATTGAGTGGCGACAAAGAAAAGGGCGTACCATTGAATGTTCGGCCAAAGTAGATAGAGCTCTTTGATCGGGCATGCGGCCAGGGCATTGATCATCAAGTTGTATTCGCTAGGAGTATGGGTAAAAACCAAACCGTTGAACAAGAGACAGACCAGGCTGTCGTCGGGGAACTGAAAGTAAATCTTGAAGACGGCTGTAATGGCTAAGTAAATGGCGGAAGACCATATAAAGGCGGCAAAGAACGGTTTGTCTTTGAAAAAGGACACGATCCGCCGGGGCCAGTTTGCTTTAGGGCCGAAAGGCCAATCAAGTTGGGTTCCTGGACGGGTCATCGTAATTCCTGAAAGAGAGTTGTGGGGATTATAATCCGCATCTCAGGAACAGCAAGTTTGAAGAGTTGAGGAAATGGGACACTCCTTTACCAAGTCTTTTGCAGACGATAGACCTTCAGCTGCATGCTGGGAATGGCCATAAATCGGGCCCCATCTTCGGAAGGTCTCCACTTTCAATTAGTTCCAAGTGAGCCGTCCGCGTGATTTTTTCAGTTTTTGGGCACTCCGGTCGAAAAGTTTTCAATAAAAGTGCCATTGCTCCTACGCTAAAAAAGATCGATCAATTCTGTGGGTGGCCCCTGTTCAAGGGGAATGGGAGGTGTTAATAGATTAACAGATAGTTTAAGTTGTGGGCTTAGACCGATAAAGTTGTCTGTTAAAAGAACGGGACCGAATAATGAAATACTGTATCCGTTGCGGAAAACAAAACCCGCCTGAAGCCCGTTATTGCATCAGCTGTGGCTATTCTTTCAACTTGGGTTCCAAATGGTCCAATTTCAATAAAAGCAATCTAATCCTCTTATTGTTCCTCCTCGTTTTTATAGGCGCGCTCACCGATTATTTTTTCATGCGGGAACCGGGCAATGAAAAGGACCCGGTCGTCTCAAAGCCTACCGCGATCTGGACGGTTTCCAAAGTCTCGACAGTACCCGCATTTCAGGGACCCACAAAACCGAAACCGCGGGTCCGCACGCCTTTGATCGCGGTCAAGAAACAAAAAAAGCATGTGTCCAAGGTGGATTCGGTCCCAAGTCCACAAACGGTCCCGGGTGGCATGGTGTTGATCCCTGAGGGAACCTTCATGATGGGCTCGCCGGAGGGGACGGGTTTGCCCTCGGAACAGCCACGGCATAAGGTGCATGTGAAGGCTTTCTATATGGACAAGTATTTGGTCACTTTTGATGAGTATGACGATTTTTGCCATAAAACCGCCAGGCTCCCCTTGGATGACCTCAATTTTGGCCGAGGTTCCCGCCCCGCTATTGGTATGGACTGGGCCGCAGCAAATGATTACGCCAAGTGGTTCGGGAAACGCCTGCCTACCGAAGCCGAGTATGAATGGGCGGCCCGGGGCGGCATTGATACCGTTTATTTTTTTGGTAATGACCCGGCCCCATTGGGCGATTACGCCTGGTACAACGATAATTCGGGTAATAAGACCCATCCGGTAGGCGAAAAAAGACCGAATCCCTACGGGCTTTACGACATTTTGGGGAACGTGGATGAATGGTGTTCGGATTGGTTTGGCATTGATTATTATTCAGTCAGTCCAGTGGAGGACCCCCAGGGTCCCGATAGGGGTACCGAAAAAGTGGTTCGGGGGGGATCTTGGTGGGGTTCTCCAAATTTTCTACGGGTTACCTGTCGTTCGGCCGCTAAACCAGAAGGCGGATATAGGCAGAACGGTTTTCGTTGCGTGAAGGATGTCCAGTAGGCTCCCAAAAGAGAATGGTTTGACTGGGTTTAGCTTGTCTTTTTTAAACGATAGACCTTCAGTTGCATGCTGGGAACGGCCATAAATCGGGCCCCGTCCTTGGCAGGTCTGTCACTCTCCAACAGCTCAATGCTGAACCGGTCGCCATAGAGCGCGTGGATCTCCTCGGCGGTCACGCTAAAAGGGGGCCCGTCCATTTGGGCGGGGTCATAGTCATAGGTCAACAGAAGGCAATTACCACCTTTCTTCAAGACCCGCTGGATGACTTGGGCATATTCCTTTCGCATGGGGGCAGGCAATGCCACTAAAGCTCCCCGGTCATAGACCAGGTCATAGCTATCGTTCGTGTTCAGTTTAAAGAAATCCCCACAGCTCAGCGTGAAGGGTTCGTGGGTGTAATGACTGAAGTCCGTCCCTTGGGACTTCGTCACAGGTGACAGGTCATTCTCGGTAAAGAAGGCCTTGACCGCGTCCTCGTATAGCTCAACGCCATGCACTGCCAACCCCAAACCCGCCAACCAAAGCATGTCCTTGGATTTACCACAAAGAGGTACCAAAACCCTTTGACCCTTGAGAGGGTTCAAAGCGGGGAAGAATTGGATCAATTTGTCGTTAAAGTGGGGTTGGTGAAAATTGGTCCGGCCGGTGGTCCAGGCATTGATCCAAAATTGGGCGTCCATGGTTGTCCTTTTGTTATAGCCGACAAAAAGTACTTTACAGGACCCGGCTTGTCAGAACCAAGGTCTTCAAAGCGTTCTATGGGCGCAAAATTCGGTGTCTTGGGAACGATTTAGTTGATCTGCGAGAACGTTGATTCGATGTAACGGCGGATCGCGGATCGGTCCTCCCCGCTAATGACAATGAATTGGAAGCCGCCAATGGCGCCTTTTTCCCAAATTTTTTTAGCATAGATCATCAAGGCGACAGGCGGCTTTAAGGGGACCTTCATGTGGATGAGCAGGATATTGGGTTGCGGAACGGATTCCAGGATCTCAAGGCAGATCCCGCCCTCGCTCAGGTCCAGGCTTTTGGCCGCAAAACAAGCTGCGGCGACTTCCAACACATGACCGCTAGTGGATTCCATCACGGGTGAAAAGAGGAGCGGATCCTTGAACAGGATCCGCGGGTGTTGACGTCGTTCTTGATCAAATGAAGGAAGTTGGAGATCAGTCATGGCGTGGCCTCTCCTTGCCCTTTTTGGGGGCGGCGGTTTTCGGGTATAGCGCATACTTGTTCTTTGAGGGGCGGCCCTTTTTGACGTGTTTGACCCGGGGCGGCTCGAAAAAGTCCGCCGGGTCCCGGCCCAGGGTCCGGGCCAGTTTGATCAGGTAGGGCAGGCTGATGGTCCGGTCGGCCTCCCAGTATTGAAGCGCCCTTAAAGGCACCCCGATCTTTTCAGCCAGTTGTTCCTGGGTCAGTCCGGCCTCAATGCGCAATTCCGCAATGCGTCGGTTCAGATTCGTAAGCAGGTTTTTGATTTCTTTGTTCATAGTTTAAGTTTTGTAACAATCTGGTAACGGGGCAAGTATGTCCCAAAAGATTTACTAAAAAAACGCCAAGGTCTTAGCGTTTTATGGTTGAGAACCGATTGAAGGGGGGCTCCTGTGACCGTTTTGGGTCACAGGACACCTCACGCCGCGAAGAGCGCGTTTGCCTCTTCGGGTTTCCTGAAAAGACGGGCAAAAACCTTCCCGCCACTCAAGGGGGGATACGGATCATTCGGGAACGCTTAATCGGAATTTTCGTCCATTTCCCGGATGTTCTCCTCGAATAGGTCGTTGCTTTCGCCATACTCCCAATCTACTTGTCCGGTCTCCCGTGCGGAAATATCGAGATCGTCATGAAGTAATGGTTTTTTTCTTTCTTTGAGCATGGGGGTTTTAGTTTGTTTTTTTGGATGTTTCAGCATGGAACCCTCCTTGAAATTAAATTGGGAAGGTTCCGGTCCGGTTTAAAGACAGGCCTGGTAAATATTCGGCCGTTTTTTCAGTGTTTTGGATGGATGTCAGCGGGGTTGGTTGACTTGATAGATCTTGTACCTGGCTTTTCCGGCTTGCTTAGCCTGGTACATGGCGTTGTCCGCCGCTTTGACCAAGTCCTCGTATAACAAGCATTCCTGGTTCGAATAAGCGATCCCGATACTGGTCGTAATGAGCGTTTGGGTCCCTGAGAATTTAAAAGGTGTTTCAAGGCTTTTTAGGATCCTTTCGGCGATGATGACCGCCTCGCCGGGATCGGTCAGGTCATCCAACAACACGTTGAATTCATCGCCTCCCACCCGGGACAAAAAATCACTGGGTCTTAGACAGGTCTGAAGTCTATGGGCGAATTCGGCGAGCAGGGTATCCCCGGCCAAATGGCCGAAATGATCGTTGATGTATTTGAACCCATCCAGATCCAAGTAAAGCACGGCGAAAAGATAATGATCGTCCCTTTGCAAATGGGCAAAAGCCCGCTTGAGATTCTCGGTAAAAAGTAGGCGATTCGGCATCCTCGTCAGGGGGTCGTAATAGGCTTGCTTGGCTAGGTCTTGTTCCAATTGCTTATGCTGGGTAATGTCCGTAAAGGAACCGGCGATCCGGATCGGCCGGTTCTTATGGCCGAAAACAGCCTGTCCGCGGCTGAGGAACCAGCGGTAAGTCCCGTCCTTATGGCTCAAGCGATGCTCACTGACGAAAAGGGGGCTTTTATTGGCCAAATGCTCAGCCAGTTCGCCCGTCACCCGGATCATGTCCTCAGGGTGGATCCGCTTTAGCCATTCCTCCGGGGTTGTGGTGATCTCATTATCCTGATAACCCAACAGCCATTTCCACCGGGATGAGTAATAGACTTGGTTCGTCACCAGGTCCCAATCCCACACCCCGTCGTTGGATCCCATGGCGACCAGTTCATAACGCTGCCGTTCCTCCTCGATCTTCTTGAAAAGTTGGAACCTTTCCACGGCGTAGCGGATGGAACGGTTCAGGAGCGTGCTATCCACTTGGTTCTTGACCAAGTAATCCTGGGCGCCGTTCTTGAGCGACTCAATGGCCATGGCGGTGTCTTGGTTGCCGGTCAGGATGATGATGGGGATCTCGGGTTTGGCGTGGTGGACCTGTTTTAAAGTGTCCAGTCCGGTCCCGTCGGGCAGGGTCAGATCCAAAAGGATCAAGTCCATCGGGTCGTGATCCAGCCGTTTCAGGCAATCATTGACGGAAGAGTCGAAATCCAGATGAAAAGCGCCGGAGGAAGACCTTAGGTATTCCTTGAAAAGACGCACATCACCCGGGTTGTCTTCCACTAACAGCAGGTTGAGAGGTTTAGGGGGCATGATTGGCTCCTTTCTTAAACGCTGCAACTCTTGGAGGGGTCACCGAGTCCAAGAAAGGAAAAAAAGAACTTCTATCTCAATAATAGCGCTTCAAACGGTTCCTGGAAAGGAGGGGAGGGATGATTTGTTATAGGCTTTATTTCAATCGTGTTCCTTGGGCAAAGTGAAGAAAAAGGTAGAGCCCTGGCCGGGAGTGGATTCTACCCAGATCCGCCCGCCATGCCTTTCCACGATCCTTTTACAGATCGCCAAACCAATGCCGGACCCTGAATATTCCTCCCGGTGATGCAGGCGTTGGAAAATGACGAAAATACGGTCGTAAAATTTGGGGTCGATGCCGATGCCGTTATCTTTACAAGCGAAGATCCACTCTTCTTCGGTTTCGGTCATGGAAAGGTCGATCTCGGGTGTTTCGCTTCTTTTGAACTTCAGGGAGTTCGAAAAGAGGTTCTGTAATAGTTGGGCCAATTGGACCGGGTCGCCTTGCACCGAACCCAAGGGACCGTGGGTGATCTTGGCGCGGCTTTCGGTGATCGGGAACTCCAGGTTCAGGACGGTCTCGTTGAATATCCGTTCCATGTCGACTTTTTGAAGGGCCTGACCGCGGCTATCCACCCTAGAGTATTCCAATAGTCCATTAACCAATAATTGCATGCGCTTGGCGCCATCCACGGCAAAGGCCATGTAATCCTTGGCATCCGGGTCCAGCTTACCTTTCAAGTGCTCGGATAAAAGTTGGACAAAACTGGCCACCATTCGCAAAGGCTCCTGGAGGTCGTGCGAAGCGACGTTGGCGAATTGTTGAAGCTCCGTGTTGGACCGTAATAAGGATTCGATCTTTTTGCGTTCCGTGATATCGCGAATGATACCGCCGAAATAAACTTGCCCCTCCGCTTCCCAGGAGGACAGGGAAAGCTCGATGGGGAATTCGACCCCGCTTTTACGAAGTCCTTGTAGTTCGGTGGTCTTGCCCAAAAGCCGGAGGCCTTGGGGTCCCTGGAAAAAAGCCCGATCAAAAGGGTATTTTTCCCGTTGTTTTGCCGACAACAAGGCGCCGAAAGGTTCGCCGATCAATTCCTGCTCGGTATAGCCGAATATGGTCTCGGCGGCTTGGTTCCCGGACAAGATGTTTCCCTGATCGTCGGTGGTCAGGATGGCATTAGGGGAAGAACGGATGACGGAGCGGAAACGGGCCTCGGATTCCTTGATCGCTTGTTGGGCCGCTTGGATATCGGTCACGTTATGGCCAATGGCCGCCAGGGTGGTCGGCTGGCCCGTTAAAGGGTCCTTCAAAATGCCCGCGCTAAAATAGACCGGTACGGGTTTTCCGGTCTTGAAGTTCTTGAGATGGAATTCACCTTCCCAGTGGCCATGGTCGATCAAAGCGCCGATGACCTCCTTGTGCAATTTTGGAATATCGTCCTTAAAGACGAAATCCTCGTGTTTCAATACCCTTGTGTTGGAGTATTTTTCCAGGCCGATCATGGCCCGGCCCGCTTCGTTCAGATAGGAAATGTGCCCGTCGGGATCGGTGGTCACAATGAAATCCGAACTGGTCTCCACCAACAAGGCCAGTTCTTTTTGGGCTTTTTCGTGTTGATGCCGTTCGATGATCCGGCCCAACTGGGTCCCGATATGGGCCATACTGTCCATCAGTTCCAAGTTCGGCGGTACGGGCCGGTCGGTGAAGAATTCCAGGACCGCGACGACGCTCTTACCGATCATGATGGGAAAGCCGAAAGCGGCCCCGACATGGATATCCAACCCCATTTTGGCCCGGGGGAAATTATGGTAATGCTCCACATCCTCGATCCAGCGGGGAAGGCCACTGGTAAAAACGATGCCCGGCAGGCCTTCGCCCGGCCGAAAGACGCTCTTTTCGGTGGCTAGTCGGAGGTTGCGGTATTTGTTCTCGTCGCGGATGAACCATTGGGAACCGGGTCTTAATTGGTGAAGGTCGTCTTCGTCCACGTAATAAACATGGCCTACGGGCCAGCCCAAATAGCCGCAGATCAGGCTTAAACTCAGTTCGACCGCCTCGGGCAAGGTCATCGACTCGTTGGCGGCGATGGTGATCGAGTGGAGCAATTTGATGAGCTCGATCTTTCCCTGCAACTGCCTTTCCGCGATGTGGGCCCGTTCCAGGTTTTCCTCGGCGGTCTTTCGCTCGGCGATGGCCGCGGCCAAAGCCAAGGCGGTGATCGAAATGACGCTTATGAAGGCTTGAAGCAATAGGAGGGACCGGTCTTTCGACGAGAGAACGAAAGGCCCGATGCCGTGCATGGTGTTCCAAAGGGCGATCCCGCACATCAGGACGGAAGCCGTGGCGGAGGCTTTGCGCCCCAACCGGTAAGCGATCCAGATGAGCGGCGGGATACAGAGGAACTCGGTCCCGATGTTCTCGTGGGGAAAGAGCAGGCTTCCAAAAACGACCTGACTGATGGCGCCGACCCCAAGCAAGGAAAGAAGGGCGATAGGGATCCGCTTCGGATCGACCCGAGGTTCCTCGTACCAAAGGATCAGGAGAGGGGTCACGATCAAGGCGCCGGTCAGGTCGCCCAACCACCAGGTCAACCAAACATCGCCATAAAGGCTCCAAGAACCATAACCTTCCAAACAAAGGATGGTCACGCCCACGGTCGCGCTGGCCATCGTGCTGAAGATCTCAGCAAAGAAGACGAACTTTATGATGTCCGCGGAACGGTCGAAGACCCGGCGGCCATTGGCGAAGCGACGGACCAACAGTGCGCCTAAAAGGCCTTCCAGCGTATTGCCGCCGGCGATCACGAAAGAGGTGATCAGGTTCCCGGCGGTAAAAAAATTGGCTAAAAAAGCGCCGATGAATATGGTGGGCCAAAAGTTCTCGCCAAAGACCAAAAAGGTCGCCAGGGCAATGCCGGTGGGCGCCCAAACAGAAGTGGCGCTGGCGTTCAAATAGGCTAATTTGAGCCCCAGTTTTGCCGCGACAAAATAAACCGCAAGAACGACAACAGTTTTCAGGAACGTTCTCATTTTTGGAGAAAGAACCGGGTTATCCATCGAACCGCCTCGCTTCTTTGAGAAGTGATCAGGCAAAAAAGGTCAAGGGATGCGGGCCAGCCAAAATTTTTCGATGTAGGTCATCACCACTGAGAAGTGATCCATGATCAAGGGTTTCACAATATAAAAATTCGCTTTGCTTTGATAGGCGCTTTGCAGGTCTTGGTCCTTTTGTGAGGCGCTCATGATCAAGATAGGGATCTCTTCCAAGCCTTTGGTCTTCCTGATCTCGGTCAGCAGTTCCAATCCGCTCATCTTGGGCAGACTCAGGTCCAGCAAGACGATATCGGGTTTTCCCTTTCCGGAGAAAGCGTCGGCCTCATGAAGCATCTTCAAGGCGGTCTCGCCATCCCGGGCGAGGGTCAAGTGGATGGGGAAATGGGACATCTTGAAAAGTTCTTTCATCAACAACGCGTCGCCAGCGTTGTCCTCCACGTGAAGGATCTCTATCTTTTTTTGCTCATCCTGGGTCGGGACCGGCATTTGGAACCTCCTCTAAGGAATTTTAAGAACGTCCCGCGTTTTGGAAATCGGGCACGTTAAATCGGTTTTATTTATCGAGCGGGATCCCTTGCAGGAAAGACCCAGGGCGGAAACCACTTGAACTATTTTAATCCGTGGTTGGAAAAGGGAAATCACAAACTTGGTCCCAATTTAATAAGACGCTCAAGATCGTTTTTTTATGTCGTTGAAAACGGTTTCTTTGAAAATTTTTTTAAAATCAAAGGGGTTTTAAAGAAAAAATCTGTCGGGGGGCTGGAACCAGGTCCTTTTTTGTGGTGCTAAGATAAAAACGAGTGCGTTCATGGATCTTAAATTTTTTTGAACGAACGAGATCTTTTGAACGGCTCTCTGCTCGACTTCCGACCACAAGAAGGAAGGCCCATGAAGAATGATCACCGCCCCAAAGACGGCTTTTCGCGTGACGCATATGGCTCCTATCTGGCAACGTTTCTGATCCTGGCTGTCCTTTGGACCGGACCGGTTTTGGCTCAAACGCCGATCCTAACGCCCCCCTCGGTGGTGAACCAAGCCGAAACCCCGTCTCCTACCGAGTTGAAGAAACTAAGCCTCGAAGAACTTATGAATTTGGACGTCACCTCAGTGGCCAAGGAACCGCAACCCTATGGTCAGGCTCCAGCCGCCATTGAGGTCATTACCAACGACGAGATACGCCGTTCGGGCGCTTCCAGCATTCCCGAAGCTTTGCAACTGGCGGATAATCTGGAGGTGACGCAGTCGTCATCTTCCAACTGGGACATCAGTGCCCGCGGATTTAACGCGGGCCTTTCCGACAAACTTTTGGTGTTGATGGATGGCCGTACGGTTTATAGCCCGCTGGATGCCGGGGTTTTCTGGAACGCGCAGGATTACCTGCTAGAGGACCTGGACCGGATCGAGGTTGTCAGCGGCCCTGGTGGAACTTTATGGGGAGCCAACGCGGTCAACGGCGTCATCAACATCATCAGCAAGGACGCCAAGGACACCCAGGGAGCCTATGTGGAAGGGGGCGGCGGAACGGAACTACAGGATTTCACCGGGGCCCGTTACGGCGGAACGTTGGCTCCAGATGTTTATTACCGGGTCTACGCTAAATACTTCAACCGCGGCAACGAATTGTACGCTAACGGTAACAATGCCTCCGATGCTTGGGATATGGGGCAAGGCGGGTTTCGCGTTGATGACGAAGCGGACCTGAAAAATAAATTCACCCTACAGGGAGATCTTTACGCCAGCAGTTTGAACGCTCCGGGGACCGGTTCTCAAGCCTATAACGGGGGAAACATCCTGGGCCGCTGGACCCATACCATTTCAGATGATTCCAACATGAGCTTGCAGCTCTATTTCGACCAGGCCTATATCAACGACCCGATGGCGGCAAGTTCCTCAGGCCCGGCGGCGGATTTCGCCGACAACCTGGATACTTACGACCTGGATTTCCAGCATCATTTCTCCCTGGACGAGAACAACCGTTTTACCTGGGGAGTGGGTTACCGATTTACTGACGATGTGGTCCAAAATGCCTCCGCTATTGCTTTTATTCCTCCGACCCTGGATCAAAGTTTGTACAGTGGTTTCGCGCAGGATGAATTCATGTTCGCCACCCATTGGGCCCTGACCCTGGGGTCGAAGATCGAGCACAACGACTACACGGGATTTGAATTCGAACCGAGCGCCAGACTGGCCTGGACGCCGTCGGGGCAGTTGATCTGGGCGGCGGTCTCGCGCGCGGTCCGGATGCCGTCCCGGATCGATGTCGATACCCTCATACCGAACTCGGCCACACCCCTTTTGACCGGCAATCCCAACTTTCTCTCCGAAACTGTAATCGCTTATGAATTGGGTTACCGCGCGCAATTGAGCCATGAACTCTCCGCATCCCTCTCGACCTTTTTCAACAACTACAACGACCTGCGGAGCATCAGCCTGGTTCCCGGCGCCACGGGACGATACATCATCACCAATAATCTGGAAGCGCAAACCTGGGGCGCCGAATTGACCGCCGATTATCAAGTGATGACCGGTTGGCGGCTCCACGCGGGCTATGATCAGCTCAATGAAAATGTCTGGATCATGCCCGGCGGGACGGACGTGGATGGCGGACTGGAGGACACCGCGGACCCACCCAACCAAGTTTTTTTAAGGTCCTCGATGGATCTGCCCTATCGGACCCAGTTGGACCTGGCTTTCCGATGGATCGACGCCGTTCAAATTTATAGCAGTTCGCTCGGAACGGTGCCTTCTTACGCCGAATTGAACGCCCGCCTGGGTTGGAACGTCACCCCCGCCATCGAACTGTCCGTGGTGGGCCAGAACCTCCTTCAAAACGAGCATCCTGAGTACGGCTTTCCGAGACCGACACAGGAACAGATCGCCCGCAGCGTTTATGGGAAACTGGCATGTCGGTTTTGAATTCCCGCCCAGGATGGGCATCGCACTTTGGGTTGATCCTCCTTGTCGTGCTTTGGGCGGCGGCCCCCGTGAAGGCGCAAACGCCCATCTCCAAGGAATACCAGGTCAAAGCCGTGTGCCTGTTCAATTTGGCCCAATTCATTAATTGGCCCTCGGACGCTTTTAGGAGCCCGGACGAGCCTTTTTATATCGGCATCCTGGGCGAGGACCCATTTGGCGCCTATTTGGACGAGACCGTCCAGGGTGAGAAAATAGACGGTCATCCCCTCGCTATCCGGCGTTATGCCCGGATCGAGGACGTCAAGGATTGCCAGCTCCTCTTCATCAGCGCTTCCGAGAACGATCGTATGAAGGCCATCCTCTCCGCTTTGCGGGACCGCGATATCCTTACGATCGGCGAAACGAAAGGTTTTTGTGACCAGGGCGGGATCATCCGTCTGTTCATTCAAGACAACAGGATCCATTTCAAGATCAACGTGGAAGCCGCCAAACGCGGCAACCTTTCCATTAGTTCCAAGGTGCTTCGCTTGGCGGAGATATACCACCATGAGTGACCTGACCCTGCCTTTTAAGGATATCCCGATACGCCTCAAGCTGATGACGGTCATCCTGCTCACCAGCGGCGCGGTGCTGTTGTTGACCTGCGCCGCTTTCGTTGCCTACGAGATCGTGACCCTGCACCGGGTCATCCTTCAACGGTATCAGACCAGCGCCCAGATCATCGCCGCGAACTCCACGGCGGCGTTGGCCTTCCAGAACCAAACGGACGCCACCGAGGTATTGGACGCTTTACGGATGGACCCCCGGATCATGGAAGCCTGTATCTATGACGCGAAAGGCAAGGTCTTCGCCACCTATCCGCCCAAGGCCTCGGTCGCGAATTTTCCACAGGCGCCCGGCGAGTCCGGTTACCAGCTGGGCCATATGGAAGTTTTCTGTCCGGTGATCCAAGGCAACCGGACCCTGGGAACGGTCTATGTCCAATCGGATCTTTCCGCCTTGACCGATCGGTATCACGCTTATGCGTGGCTGGCGGCGGGGGTCATCTTCGCTTCCTTGTTGTTGGCTTTCCTGCTCTCGCGGATGCTTCAAAAGCAGATCTCCGAACCGATCCTGGCCCTGGCAGGGACCGCCCAGGCCATCTCCAAGCAACAGGATTTTTCGGTCCGGGCCCAAAAGTTCGGCAAGGACGAGATCGGCTCCTTGACCGACGCCTTCAACCAGATGTTGGATGAGATCCAAACACAGGACCAGGCCATCAAAAAGCTCAACGCGGGCCTGGAACAACGCATCTTGGAGCGCACCGCGGAACTAGAAAAGACCAACCTCGAGGTCCGGGACGCCAACGACAAACTGAAGGAACTGGACAAGCTCAAGACGGATTTCTTCGCCAATGTCAGCCATGAGCTGCGCACCCCGCTGACGCTCATCCTGGCCCCGGTGGAAGCCCTGTTGACGGCCCCGGCAGGGACGCCCATCCCCAAGGAAACCCTGCAGATCGTCCAGAACAACGCCTCGCGGTTGCTGCAGATCGTCAATGGATTGTTGGACTTCTCCAAAGTGGCGGCCAAAAAGATGGAGGCCCACCGGGAGCCGGTCCATATCCTGGACCTGACCCGGTCCATCGTCTGGGACTTCAAGGGTTTGATGAAACAAAAAGGCATTGAATTGGACGTGAGCCTGGACGCCGGCCATCCGGTGGTGGAAATGGACCGTTATCTTTATGAGCGGATACTTTTCAACCTGCTTTCCAACGCCGTCAAGTTCACGCCCAAGGGTGGCAAGATCCGGGTGGACCTTTACGCGATCGACGACCAGTTGACCCTGACGGTCATGGACACGGGGATCGGCATTTCGGAAGCGAACCAAAAGAAACTTTTCGAGAAATTCCACCAAGTGGAAGGTTCGGCCACCCGGCGGTTCGAGGGCACGGGCCTTGGTTTGGCCATGTGCAAGGAATTCGCCCAGCTGTTGGAGGGCGCGGTGACGGTCAAGAGCGAGGAAGGGAAGGGCAGCGCTTTTACGCTGGTCTGCCAGGCCCCCAAGACCAAGGAAAAACCGGTCTTCGTCGACTTCAGCGCGAACAAACGGTTGGCGCCCGTGGCCGACAGGACGGCCGCCGTCAAGATCACGGCGGAAGAGATGGAGAGCCAACCGAAAGTGCTGGTGGCCGAGGACAATCCGGAAATGGCCGATTTTATCCATGGGCTGCTCTCGGCCTTTTGCAACGTGCGCTTGGCGGTGGACGGGATCGAAGCCCTTTCCATGGTCCGCCGCTGGCATCCGGACCTGGTCCTGTCCGACGTCATGATGCCGCTCATGGACGGCATTCACCTGACCCACGAGATCAAGAACGATAAAGAGATATCCGCCATCCCGGTGGTCCTCCTGACGGCCATGACGGACCGCGAATCCCTGATGGCCGGATGGCAGGCCGGGGCAGATGACTACCTATTCAAACCTTTCCACCCCAAGGAATTGGAAGCCCGGGTCAGGTCGATACTGGCCTCGGTCGAATGGCGCCGCAAAAGCGAGGCCTATCGCCGGCAAAGGGACGCTTTGGAACATTTCACCCATATCGCCTCCCACGACCTGCGGGAACCCCTGCGCAAGATCATCAATTTCATCCAGCTCTTCGAGAACGGGCAAAAGGACCTGGACGCCGACTCCCAATTCTACCTGCGCACCATCCGGGACAGCGCGACCCGGATGCACCGCCTCCTGGACGTATTGATGGAATATTCCCGCTTGGACCGCCCCGATGGTTCTTTTGCGACGGCGAGTTTAGGGGAAATACTGGAGAACGCCGAAGAGGACCTGAGCGAAGAGATCGCCCGGACGGGCGCGAAGATCACCGCCGGGCCCTTGCCCGACCTGACGGTGATCAAGGACCAGATCCGCTTGGTCTTCCAGAACCTGATCGCCAACAGCTTGAAATACCGGAAGGCCGAGGGCATTCCGGAGATCCACATCGAAGCCAAGAAAAAGGAGTTCGAATGGGTCTTTTCGGTCAAGGACAACGGTATCGGGTTCGATCCGGCCCAAGGCGAGAAGATCTTCATCATGTTCGAACGGCTCCACGGGAACGAGAAATATCCCGGCGAGGGGATGGGCCTGACCATTTGCCGGAAGATCATCGAGACCCACGGGGGCAGGATGTGGGCTAACGGTTACCCGGATAAGGGCGCCACCTTTTACTTTACGTTGCCTTTGGAAAAGGAAGCCTTGGTTTTTTAACGGGTTGTTGAAAGATATTTTTTTGACGTCTTGTTTAAGGGGGGTGGGTGGTCATGGGTCAGAGCGGGAGGTAGTATGGGATCGGAAAAGGGAGGTCTTATGCTGGACAAAACGACACTTTGTTCCATCTTGGTCGCCGATGACGACCAAGGTGACTGTTTTCTCATCGAAAAGGCCTTGCGGGCCAATGGGGTCGAGAATGATGTCCGTTTTTTGGGGGATGGACAGGAATTGATGGACCACTTGGACGATCAGCTCAAGGAAACCCATCCCAATGACGCGCCCAACCTTCCCGGCTTGATCCTTTTGGACCTGAATATGCCCCGGATGGACGGCCGGGAATTCCTGAGGCTCGTCAAAGGCCATCCCCGGTTAAAGGAGATCCCTGTGGTGGTCCTGACCAATTCGGACAGCCCGGAAGATATCGTGGGCAGCTATCAGGAAGGGGCCAACTCTTTCTTTACCAAGCCGCTTGATTATTTGGAACTGGTCCGGTTGATGGGATTATTGAGGTCTTACTGGTTCCAAAACGCGAAATTGCCTTACCGCCAACCCCGGTAGTAAAATGTTAAGTAAGGTATCCATTTCATCTGTATGAAAGGTTATCGATGACACTCGGGATCAAGATCGCAGGCCGCTTTTTAGAGGTTCTCCAAGTCGAGGACAATGAAGGTGACATCCTTTTATTGAAACAGGCCTTGAAGAAGGCCGGGTTTCCCAGCCGGTTGAACACAGTGCCCAGCGGTGAAGCGGCGCTGGACTACCTGAACCGTAAAGGGCCCTATGCGGGGTCCGCCCGGCCCGACGTGATCCTGTTGGACCTGAAACTGCCCGGCATGAACGGATTGAGCGTCCTGAACGAGATCCGCCGGAACGATTACTTCGCGGGCATCCACGTGATCGTCCTGACCAGCTCCGAAAGCGACTTGGACCAGAATTGGGCCGAACGCTTGAACGCGAACCGGTATGTGGTAAAACCCTACGATTACGAAGGCTTCGGCGAACTCATCCAACCACTCGGCGATGCCTTTGCGCACGGCGGCGCGCCTGTGCCCGCACGCGACTTTCGTCGACGGGCACATGGAGCGCTACCGCGACATGTCCCGCC
>DAIDGV010000018.1 GCA_027452205.1 candidate division FCPU426 bacterium
AAGCTGATCGAATTTATACCCGCTGGCGAAGAATCCATCGGCCCCGGCGGCATTGACAGCCTTGGTGGCCCAAATACCGGTAGCGATAGCGCCCCAGGTACCGCCCACCCCGTGAACGCCAAAAGCATCCAGGGAATCGTCATAGCCCAATTGCACCTTGATCTGGATAGCCATGTAGCAGAACACGCTGACCAGAACACCGATCCAAAGAGCCCCGCCCACGGTCACATATCCGCAAGCCGGTGTGATGGCGACCAATCCCGCTACAGCGCCCGAGGCCGCGCCCAAGGAAGTGGCTTTGCTGTGATGGAGGAACTCGATTAAACACCAAGTAAGGGCCGCCACGGCAGCAGCCGTATTGGTCGTAACGAAAGCGCTGCAAGCCAGCTCATTGGCCGCGCAAGCGGACCCGGCGTTAAAACCGAACCAACCGAACCAAAGAAGGCCCGCGCCCAAGAGCACCAAGGTCAAATTATGCGGCACCATGGATTCTTTCTTGAAGTTCTTACGGGTACCCAGAAGCAGTGCCAGGGTCAAAGCGGAATAGCCTGACGACATATGAACGACCGTTCCACCCGCGAAATCGAGGGCGTCCTTGAAGTAACCTCCACCCCATACCCAGTGAGCGATCGGGTCATAGACCAAGGAAGCCCACAACAGTGAGAAGACCACAAAACCTTTAAAACTGACTCGTTCAGCAAAAGCGCCGGTAATGAGAGCCGGGGTGATGACCGCGAACATCGCCTGGAAGATCATGTAAGCGAGATGAGGGATCGTCGGTGCATTGGGATTGATCGCCCCGATGTTATTAAGCATGGCCCAGGAAAAGCCGCCCGCGAAATTCGGCCCGGGGCTGAAAGCCACCGAGTAACCCCAGAGCACCCATTGCACGCTGATCAGGGCCACCAGGAAAAAGCTTTGCAGGATGGTCGACATCACGTTCTTACGGCGCACCATGCCGCCGTAAAAGAAGGCCAACCCCGGGGTCATCAACATGACCAGGGCCGCCGACATAAGGACCCAGGCCGTATCTCCAGCGCTGATCGGGCTCACCGGAGCCGAAGCGGGGGCCGCCGCAGGGACCGCGGTTTGGGCCATCGCCATTACGTCGCCCATCAAGGTGAACCCCGCCGCTAAAAGCAGTGTCGGGGTATTCTTGAGGGTTTTAAATATTTGCTGAACTCTCATTCTCGTCTCCTTATCAAAATAGGCCTTCCCCGAAATGGGTCCGGTTTCAGCCAAACCATAGAGCGAATATCGTGCCAACTGGAAATGATTGAAAAAAGGCGTGGAAGGGGCGGGGACGGGCGCCATTCTACGATATTTACGTTGGTTTTGTAGGTTTTAAACAAAAATGTAGTCCCGTTTGAAAGGGCTTTCACGGTTACACCGCTTCCGGGTCCTGATCTATGATAAGCGCCAATTCCCAAGGAGAAATCGTTTGTCCGACCTTTTTGAAAAAGCTGAAAAAAAACGGGCCGCTTCCCAATTTGAAGCTGCCCGAAAAATTTACCTATCACTTTTAAAGACTCCGCTCTTCAACGAGGAAAAGGCCGAGACCCTTTTGAGCTTGGCCGATGTGGAACGGATCCGGGGTTATTTCCCCGAAGCCCTCAAGCATTACCAACAGTCCGCGAACCTCTTTAAAGGCATCGACAAGACCGCCGTTCTGGACGCCCAGGCGGGCTGGGCTCTCTCCGCCCGGGCCTCCGGCGAACCCTGGAAAGCCCTCAAGGTCCTGGATCAGGTCCTGATCCAATATCAAAAGCTCAAGGACAAGGACGGAGAAGCCTTTACCCACTGGGCCCTGGGCGGCACTTGGCGTATCGCCGGGGACATGAAAAAAGGCCTCAAGCATCTGCTTATCGCCCTTGCCCTCTTTAAGAAGCTCAAGAATAGCGAAGGTCTCTCCTATACCTGCTGCGCCTTGGGCGGTATCTACCGCATGTTGGGACAGTACGACTTTTCCGGAAAATATTATCGGGAAGCCAACCAACGCATGCGCCAACGCAAGGATACTTTCGGCATCGCTTATTCTTATTGTGGGTTGGGGAATGTTGAACGGATGGCGGGTCGTTTTAAAGAGGCTCTTCCCTTTTACAAGAAAGCGGAGAAACTTTACGGCACCATCGGTGACCGGGTCAGTTATGCCTATACCCTTTGGTCCTTGGGAACGACTTATAAGCTGTTGGGAAAATACAATCATGCTTGCCGTGCCTTTGACAGCGCCGATACTCTTTTCAAAAAGACCGGGGACACCCGTGGCCGCATTTACGCGCTGCTGGGACAAGCCGAGGTTTTCTTTTTAAAAGACAATATTAAGGTCGGACAGCAATGGTGGAAACAAGCTGAACGAATTGCTCACGAAAGCCATTACCTGTGGGAAAAGCTGCATGTGGCTTCGCTACAAGGCGGCAAGGTGCGGAATCTCAAAACCCGGTACCAAAAAGCCGGTTCCCGCTTCTACCCCACTCAACTACCCATTAACTGGCCATAAAAAAAGGCGGTTCCTTTTCAGGAACCGCCTTTCTCATCGTTAAAGTTTATTCTTCCGTACTGTTTTCCAACCGCTCAATGCGCACATCCAAGGACGGATGGCTGGCAAAGAAAGAGAAGCCATCCCCACTGGAGATCTGCATGGCCCGCATGGCTGGCGCCGGCTGGGGCAAACCCTGCGCTTGAGGCTGTTCTTGGAAGGCTTTTAAGGCCTTCAAAGCGTCGATCATTTTGCGTTTTCCCGCCAACCGAGCCCCGCCCGCGTCCGCGCGGAATTCCCGCCAGCGGGAGAAAGCCATTAGGGGAATCATGCCAATGATGCCAAAAACGAATTGCAGCATCATGATGAGGAAATATTCCATCATTCCGCCGCCCCGGCGGTTGTCTTCATTCCGTTCGATCGCGTACGCGACCACCCGGGCCAGGAACATGACAAAAGCGTTGATAACACCTTGCAACAGGGTCATGGTGACCATGTCCCCGTTCACCACGTGGGTGATCTCATGGCCCAACACCGCTTCAATCTCATCCTGTCCCATGGCGTCAAAAAGACCCGTGGAGACCGCGACCAAGGCGCTGTTACGGCTGGCACCAGTGGCAAAAGCGTTCGGGGCCGGGCTTTGGAAATAACCCACTTCCGGCATGGTGGTCATGCCGGCCTTTTCAGCCAGCCGATAGACCGTTTGGACCAATTGGCGTTCTTGGTTATTCCCCGGGTTTTCCGGGTCGATCAATTGAACGCCCATCATCATCTTGGCCATCCAGCGGGAAAGCAGGAGCGAAATGAAGGCACCGCCCATACCCCAGACCAGGCAGAAGATCATCAAGGAACTGTAATCGATGCCACGGGCCGTGAGATAGGGCTGAACGTTAAGGACACTCAGCACGATCGAAATGGTGAAAACAACCAGCAAGTTGACCAGGATGAAAAGACCAATGCGGCGGAGCCACATCATAGAAAAGCCTCCCAAGTGGATTTAGACGGGTGAACGACCCGGTTAAGGTACAAAGACTTTTCCGGCATTTCAAGACAAGCCGCAGAACGCAAAAAGGCCAAACCCATAATACAAAGGCAAACGCGAAAGGTTACGGCCTTTTATTTGGTAACCTCGGGCCTGGACCGGTTGTATAAAAGGGTAGGAACTTCACGACCCGGGTGCGATTTGGACTTTAACGACGAACAATGGCAGCGATGGGCCCTTTGGATGCGCCTTGTCCAGGACGGCGATACGGAGGCTTATGCCCGCCTTTTATCCGAGATCAGCCCCTTGATCTTCAACTATGTCCGGAAGCGGGTCTTCAACCCCTCTTATGTGGAGGATATTTACCAAGAAGTGCTTTTGAGCTTCCATAAGGCCAGGCACACTTACCGCGCCGAGCGGCCCTTCAGCCCCTGGCTTTTTGCCGTGGTACGCAACGCCTTATGGAACGCCCTGAACAAGAACCGGCGCTTCTTGGAAAAAGAGGTCCTCTTGGCCGATCTGCCCGAAACCCCTTGGAGCGCGCCCGAGGACCTGGAGATGGATGGAAGATTGAAGGCCGCCTTGAACAGTCTGCCCAAGGAGAACCGTCAAGCGGTCGAAATGCTGAAACTGAAAGACATGAGCGTCGAGAACGCCGCCAAAGAGCTGGGCATTTCTAAGGTCGCTTTCAAAGTGCGGGCACACCGGGGATATGTTCAATTACGCAAATTTCTTTCAAAGGATGGACCCCATGAGGGATAGAACGGACCGTTACCTGAATAAACTGAACGGCGTCCAACGTAAGACTGCCGAGATGCTGTTGAAGGACACAAAACCCTATAAGCCCGTTTCTTCGGTCTTAAGCCAGTGGCTTGTCTGGATGGGTTTCGCGGTCTTTGTCGTTCTGACCACACTAGTCTTCATCAAACCCCAGACCCAATTGATGGAAAAATTGGAACTTCTTCCCAACGCCATTTTCATGCTGTTGGTCTTCATCGGCTCCGCTCTGTCCGCCTGGGCCGGCATTTCTTCCAGTATGCCAGGCCGGGAACCCGGCTTGACCGAAAGATCCTTCTTGGTCGGGTTAATACTGGTGCTTTTTGTGTTCCCATTCCTGTTTTTCACCCCCGACACCTTGGCGCAAGTTTGGGCCCACAGCATGGAAAGCGGCTGGTTCTGCTCGAGAACGGTGGTTCTGGTGGCTTTGCCTTCGTGGCTTTTATTGGGCTGGCTTGCGTCCCAGAACGCCTCTTTTTCACCCGCTTGGACGGGCGCTTGGCTGGGCATTTCTGCTTTTTTACTGGGGACCGGGACCATCCAGCTTCATTGTGAGCATTGGGAATCTAACCATATGTTCGTAGACCATCTTTTACCGATGGTCCTTTTCATTGTTCTTCCGATTTGGGTGGGATCTTTCTGGTTCGCGCGGTGGAAAAAATAGGGACTGGTTCCCTTCAGGGCGTTTTCTTTTCGAGGATCGAGATCAAAAAGTCATGGACCGTCGCCATCGACTCTAAGCTCATCTGATGCCCCATGTTGAATTGCTTGAGTTCTGGATGATACCCCGCCTTCGTCAACACACCCTGGACTTGCTGGGCCAACTGGATGGAAATAATGGGATCCTGGGTGCCATGCACGATGAGGATCGGGGTCGTTTTGGGTGCTTTGACCCTTTCCATGGTCTTCGAGGGATCAGGCATATAACCGCTCATATCGACGATACCGAGTATTGGATGATTACAATTCAACCCTACCTCGAGGGACATCACGCCGCCTTGCGAGAAACCCATCAAGATCACCGGCCGGGTCGGCTTTCCTTGCGGGTCCCTTGAATAATGTTCGATCAACTTGAAGAGATGGTCCCGACTAGCTTCGATCCCCTTACGATTCTTTTCGAAAAGCGGGAAATACCAAGCATAAGCCTTATCTTTGGCCGTAGAACCCGGCGCGTGGAATAAGCCGTCCGGAAAAACGGCCCGGCAAGGGGGTAAATGTAGGTCCTGAAAGAACCTCACAAGATCCGTTGCGTTCCCGCCCAAACCATGGATCACAATGATCAACGGCGCTTGGGCCGGCAATTCCGCGGGTTCGACAACCAAACAACGGTGACCATCGACATTTTCCTCAACATAAGGAGCCTTCTGCGCGCCGACCGAAGAGAACGTCAGCAGCAAAAAAAGGCTGGAGAACAATAACCCTCGGAACATGACAACCTCCTTACCCTTGGATGACCTTTTCTAAAAAAGACCGAACTTCTGCCAGTGAATCTTCGGTGATCTGGTGGGCCATGGGGAATTCTTTAAGCACCGGATGGTATCCCGCTTCTTCCAGGGCTTTTTTGGCCCGGCGCGAACCCTCGATCGGCACCACCTCATCATAGGTTCCATGGACCAACAAAATGGGCGTATCGAAAGGCGCTTGGGCCTTGGTTAGGGTCTCCCAAGGGTCCGGCATATAACCGCTCATGGAAACGATGGCCGCCACCTTGCCCTTATAGTTGAGCCCGCCCTCCAGCGACATGACCCCGCCTTGGGAAAAGCCCATCACGATGATCGGTTTATGCTTTTTTTCCTGTCCCGGCGCGGGGCGCAAGTTGGGATCGTTGGAGAACCGGTCCATGACCTTGAAAAGATATTCCCGGCTTTTGTTGAACTCTTCCCGGTTATAGGTCTGAAAGTCATACCAGGCATAAGCTTGGTCCGGGTAACCGGGCAGATGCATGGGCGCGTCCGGAAGGACAAAACGGCAGCCCGGAAAGTGAAATTGCTCGCAAAGGGGGGCCAAGTCGTCGCCATTGGTGCCTAACCCGTGCAGGGTCAGGATGACCGGGGAACCCGGCTCAATGACCGGCGGGTCCAGCACCAGATTGTGGTGGCCTTGGATCAGCACATCCGAATGAAGCACGGGATCCTCCCGGGACTATTTCTTTAAGGCCGCCAGCGCCGCTTCGCGCACTTTGATATCGGACTCGTTCTTGGACAGATCGGTCACTTTAGCCTTCAACGATGCGTCGGACAGGTTTTGAGCGCCCTCGATCGCGGTGATCTTTGCCGATTGGATGATCTCGTCTTTTTTCGCGTCACCTGAGGGTTTGAGGTTCATCATTTCTAAAAGGGTTGGCACGGCCTTCCCGTCCTGGAGCCGTGCCAGGGCCACCGCCGAATCGTAACGCAGGGCTTGGTCATCGCTTTCCAGGTTCTTTTCCAGGGCAAATTTCGCCGGTTCATAACGCATAGCGCTCAAGGCCCCCACCGCCATCCGGCGCACCGTCTCGTCGCTATCGGACAAAGCCCCCAGGGCGGCTTCCCCGCCTTTCGGGTCCTCAATATTGCCTAAAGCCCAAAGGCTGTAGATCTTCACGTCGTTATTCTCGTCCTTGACCGCCTCCGAAAGGACGGGCACGGCTGTTTTTTCTTTTAAGCGACCCAGCACCAGCGCCAGGTATTGACGCAACCGGGGATCGTCCGACTTAGCCCCGCCAAAAACTTCCACCAACTGCTGGCGCAAGGTCTGGTCGAATTGGATATTCTCGTTCTGGTTCAACATGCGGGAAAGCTCGTATGCGGATTGCCAGCGGCGGCTGGTGTTATCGCTTTTAAGTTCTTCCAGGTACTGTTCGGCCGTCTTGGGATGTTGAAGGGCCATGGTGCCCAGAAAGAAAATGCCCAGGGCCACCAGCACAATGATGGCAGGGATGATGAAAAGTTTGACGAAAAGCGAAAAACCCGTCTCTGGCGCGTACAACGGGCCGCTTTCGGGATTCTGGTTCGATTCGCTCATGACGGCTCCTTGGTATCTTCGGATTTCTTCGGCTTGAACTCATACTGATCATGGATCTTCAGGTCAAAACCTTCCACTTTTTCCGAGATGGGCATGCCCCGGTAAATGGCCCGGCATTGATAGCAAATGACGATATCGCCTAAGGCAAAATAAAGGATCAGGTCCAGCACCGCGCCCGCCACGAGGATGGGGATCAGGTAATTGTTGAAGATCAGGGCCAGTCCGATGATGACCGCTACCACCCACAAGCCCAGCTT
This sequence comes from candidate division FCPU426 bacterium, assembly GCA_027452205.1. GTDB lineage: Bacteria > Oederibacteriota > Muellerivitia > Muellerivitales > Muellerivitaceae > Bog-1183. The sequence goes on from DAIDGV010000018.1 coordinate 7,496, forward strand.
GGTGTTGAAGTCCTTTTGGCGGTAAAGGTCCTTACAGCCGCAGATGCCGCAGCGCTTCAAGGCGCCCTTTTCATCCAGCTCTCCATTACCAGTGGTTTCCCGGCTCTTGTCGCAGCGGGTGCAAGGGATGGATCCCGCCGAGGGCATGGCCTTTAAAAAGATGCCGTTACCGCAACTAGGACAGAAAGTGTTGATCTCCATAAAACCTCATGACTTTCGTTAACAGTTAGAAGGGCACACTTGAGGCCAGGGTCAGGTACAGCCCCATGCCCTCACCGATCATCGTGCAGACCATGGCGGCGTAAAGGATACCCGTCGCCGATTGGGTGGACCTCATCTTGACCGTTTCCCAGATCCAGTAAGACATTCCCAAGGTGGGCAAGATACCCCAAGCCACCCGGAAAAGGACGAAAAGGATGTCCTCGTGGAACAGCTTGGCGCCCGCGGGCGTGGCCATCTCGGTGCCCCAACCCACATAAAGGGTGTAATTAACCGCCAACTCCAGGGCAGTTAAGACCGTCAGAAGGATATAACTACCCGAATAGCGCTTCAAGGGGGTGATGGATAGCTTGGGCGTGACCAGATACCAATGGCCCAGCATCATGGCCAAAATGCCAGCCCCTAGCACCAAAGAGGAGATCAAAGCGTGCAGCGCAAAGAGATAGGCCTTGTCCTGCCCTATCCAGGGGAAATAAAGGATGGCCATCGCTCCGCTCAGGACCGCCAGAACAAAACAGGACCATAAGAACCATTGGCGGCGGATGCGAAGGGCCACCGTGAAGCAAAGGGTGAAGAAAAGGGAGACACCCAGGGCCCATTCCGCCTTTTGATAACCCATTTCCAGTTCAGTCCCCACTAAGAATAACAACCCGATAGAGAGCGTTTGAAGGGCCACACAGAGAAAACCGAAAAAGCGGTAAAAACCTTGGCCGATCTCCCGAAGGACCACTAGGGGCAAAAGGGTCAAACAGCCCCAAGCAATGAAGGCAAAATAAAGGGAACCGATCTTGAGGACCATGCTTTTCCTGACATCTGAAATAAAAAAGGGCCCGGTTACCCGCGCCCTTCATTAATTCATAATTTAAAATTATTAATTATGAATTGTTGCTCTTAGTGTTCGTAACCGTCGAAGCGGGGCATCATGACGAACTTGCGCCAGTCGCCGCCGTGTGCATGCACCGCGTACATTTCCTTGGAGTTGAATTTTTCTTTTGGAAAGATGTAAACGTAGGCTTGGACCTTTTCCCCGGTCTCGGAGATGGTCACTTCACGGACTTCGCGGAGCAACCGGCTTTGATCCGGGGCATCCGCGCGGTAACCTTCTTGGGTGTCGATGATGTCGAGGACCGTTTCCATCTCTTTAAAGGTCATCACTTCGCCATAGACCTTACCCGGGTTCTCTTCTTCCACCACGATAGGCAGACCCGTCGGCAATTGGTAAAGCTTGCCGGCCATTTCGGCCCGGGCCCAGGTATTGATGTAAGGAACGATCTTCACGTGCTTCACGGCGTCTTTCAAGAAAACGTCGTAAACAAAGACATAATTCGTGGTGGTCGCGGTTGTCATAAAGCCTCCGGAAAGGGATTAGGGAAGAAATAATACAGGCTGCTCAAAGCGGTGTAAAGATGACGGATCGGTCAGATCTAAGAAAAAACCTTTGAAAGACTATGTAATACATTGGCCGGGGTCAGTTCTCGCACCTTAATTCCCTTGGCTTCCCATTCACCGACCCGTCTTTGGTGTTCTTCCACAATGGGCTTAGCGGCTACTTCCGCGTAAACCGCCTTCAGGTGCAGGGAAAACTGTTCTTCGGTCGGGCGTTTGGCTCCGGTCAAAAGTTTTGCCGCGCCATCCTGGGCACAGGCTGTTAAAAGAAAGGAATCGGAACTGAAAGAATAGATCTCCAGATTCGGAATAACGATCTTGCCGCCCTCTTTGCCCTCCACCCAATTGACGAAAAGAAGGGTCGACTTCTTATCAGGCGCGATAAAGACCCGGGCCCAAAAAAAGATCAAGGAAGCGTAAGAATAGTCCCCGATCAGTTGATAACCCTGCTCTTGCAACTGATTTCCATAGGTCTTTTGCCAAGGCGGGGTCAGCTGTTCGGTCATTTCTTTGGGAGCCGGAGCGAGCGTGACCGGAACCTTGGGCATCTTCGCGAAAGGCGAGCTGTCGGTTTGGAACTTTTTCATCAAGCGCCTCTCGGACCAAACCGTATAGATCAACAACACCGCCATGATGAAAAGAACGATCTCGCCGCCTAAACCCATTTTCGCTCCCAATAAAAAGGCGGGCAAAAGCCCGCCCTTGGATTTTCTTTTACTTAGAAATTCACCTTCGGCGCTTCTTGGGCCGCAACATTGGCTTTAAAGTAAGCGTCCTTCACGTGGAAATTGAACATTCCCGCCAGGATGTTGGTCGGAAAGGTCTGCACCCGCACGTTATAGTCCATCACCGCTTCGTTGTAGCGTTTGCGCTCCACGGCAATGCGGTTCTCAGTGCCGGCCAATTCATCCTGTAGTTTCAGGAAATTCTCGTTGGCCTTGAGTTCTGGATACTTCTCCACCACCACCATAAGCCGTCCCAAAGCATTGCCCAGGCTGTCCGAAGCGCTGGCCTGCTCCGCCGGGGTCTTGGCCGCGCCCCATTGGCTGCGAAGCCGGGTCACTTCTTCCAGTACGCTGCTTTCGTGTTTCGCGTAACCCTTGACCGTATTGACCAGGTTCGGGATTAGGTCATAGCGGCGCTGCATGTCGTTCTGCACCTGGGCCCATTGGGCATCGATGCCCTGGTTAGCCGTGACCAACCCATTATAAGAACCGATCCCCATGAAGAACAAAAGCAACAGTACCGCCAATCCGATCCACAGCGTCAATTTCGACGACATAACGACCTCCTGGATTATTTGTTACTTACTGAAAGTACCGACTAACTGCGTTTGGGCCAGTACATGTCCCTTCATGGCCGTCAACAATTGCTCTTTGGTCAGCCCCGCCCCAACGGCCAAGAGACTGTCGAGCGCGTAAAGTTTGAAATAATATCGGTGAACCCCACTGGGAGGGCAAGGCCCGTCATAGCCGATCTTGCGAAAATCGTTCAATCCCTGCAGGATACCGCCGCCACCCACCTCGTCCCGCGGGTAACCTTCGGTTAATTCATAAGTATTAATGTCCGGCCCACCTTTTTTGATCGGGATGTTATAGATGAGCCAGTGGGTCCAGACCTGCATGGGCGCGTCCGGATCCTCCACGATCAAGACGAAACTTTGGGTCTTGGGCGGCGCGCCTTTCCAATGGATCTCCGGGGAGATGTTCTTACCCTTGCAAGTATAGTCCTCCGGAATAGGTTCCCCCGCCTTGAAGGATGTGCTCAATATCTGAAGTCTCACTTTTTCCCTCCTTGTCGAGGTAGCGTTGGCCCAAGGGCCGTTCCAGGCCAACATCACCGCTAAAAAAAGCCAACCCAGGTGCCGAACCATAGATACTCCTTAACCAAGTCGGTCCACATGATTTACGACAGACTGGATACTGCTCAAATATCTTTGAAAAACATGGACCGTGTCAAAGTCGGGCACTTTTTCACCCCTTTTCAGCCTGTCCACGATCTCAAAAGGCTCCATATCGAAAGCGATGTGGGACTTGAGCTGACGCAAGGCTTCCATTTTTTTGGCGGGGGGCTTCGCGTTGAATAACCATAGCGCGTTCTTGAAAAGCACCAGAAAGGATGAGAGCGAATCGATCATGAGCTTTTTCACCGCGTCTTTTTTCGATTCGGTCAAGATGAACTGCGTCTTCAGGCGCAGCAGTTTGCTTTGAAGTTCGTGTTGGAGCTGGATGACCAAGTGCGAATTGGAGACCTTGATCCCCTCCAGCGGGTCTTCGCCATAAAGGACTTGGTGACTATTCTGGATATCCAAGATCTCGACCGGAAAGACACTGGCATATTCCTCCAGGTGGGTCCGGGTCAAGAAAAGGGGCGAGTGATTGCCTTCCTTGACCCAAGGCACGATGACCTTGGAAAGACTTTGAAGTTCTTCCATCATCATGGTCTTGGTCACGACCAAAAGGTTGATATCGGAATTTTTGCCAGCGTGATCTCCCGCCGCCAAGGACCCGTAAAGCAAGATAGAGACCAATCTTTCACCCAGTTGGTGTTTGAGTTCTTCGACCATCTTTTCTTTCGTCCAAGCCATAACTCCCCCTTCGAATGAACATCGATCGCTTCACCAGCCGCCGCTGGCGCCACCGCCACCCGAGCCACCGCCGCCAAAACCACCAAAGCCACCACCGCCGCCTGAACCACCGAACCCGCCACCGCCCCAACCGCCGCCGTAAAATCCGCCGCCACCCAAGAACAATCCCCAACCCCGGGTCAAGATAATGAATAATAGGAACAAACCAAAAACGATGAATTCCAACCAGACATGGTCGCCATTGTCCTGTGTTTGTGCTGGCACTTGCCCGGTCAAAGTGACACCCTCGCTTTGGGCGATCAGTTGGGCCACCGCGAGCACGCCATTGGTCAGTCCTTGCCCATAATCCCCTTGCCGGAAAGATGGCCGCATTTCCTGGCGGATGATGTCCCCGGCGATCCCGTCGGTGATGACCGGTTCCAGACCATAACCCACCTCAATGCGCATTTTATGGTCTTGTACAGAAACGAGGATAAGGACACCGTTATCCTTGCCCTTTTTGCCGATCCCCCAGGTCTTGAACAGATCCGCCGCCGCCCCATCGATATCCGCCCCTTCGACCGTGGGAACGGTAACGACCGCGATCTGGGAACCGGTCTGTTGTTCGACCTGGCCCAAAAAGCTTTCAAGGGTTTGTTTTTGATCGCCGGGGATGACCTGGGCGAAATCGTTGACATAACCTTGGGGTGAAGGCCATTGGTTAGCTGCGAAGGAGAGGACGACTGTTGAAAAAAACAAGAACAGAGAAATGAAAGACTTTTTCATGAAGGTTCCCCTGGAATGACTGTTGCTACCATAGGGTTTTCACCGAAAAGATGCCAGTTCGGCCCGGTTAATTTCCGGCCCCTTTTTCAGACTTTAGAGCGGACCCGGGAAGCGAAAACACCCAAACAAGCGTCGGAAACGACCTTGAACCCGGCCTGTTCCAACTTGGCCTCGGCCTGGGGATGGGTGATACCCGTTTGAAGCCAAACCACTTTGGGACGTTTCTCAGTAGGCAAAGCGATGATCTCGTCCGTCAGTTCAGGGATGGCATCACTGCGGCGAAAAACGTCCAAAATATCCACCGAAAGGGGCAGATCCTTCAAGCTGGCCAAGGCCTTTTCACCCAGGGAAGATTCGATCTTCGGGTTGACCGGGTAAAGTTTCAAACCCCGTTCCTTGAGCATGGCCGGTATTTGGAAAGCCGGACGGTCCATATGGACCTCGTCCTGCATGCCGTACACCGCCACGGTCTTGGCGTTCTTCACGATGTCGATCACTTCTTGTTCGTTCAGCATGGTCGTTCTCCTTTGGACAACTTAGTAAGAAGGGTACAAATGGTAAAGGATCCAGTAAACCACCACGCCCGTGACCGACACATAAAGCCAAATGGGAAAGGCCCAATGGGCGACGGCCTTATGCTGGGTAAAACGCCCTTTTAAGGCGTGGTTCAGGGCGATCACGGCCAAGACTGGCACAAGTGCCGCCAGGACCGTATGGCTGGCCAAAAGCGTGAAATAGACCGGTCGGATCCACCCTTCCCCCGTGAAATGCAGGGCGCCCACGTGGGCATGGTACCAAAGATAGCAACCCAGGAAGATGATAGAGGTTATAAAGGCGGAGACCATGAAGAAGCGGTGAACGTTCTTATTCTTTTGCTTGATGAAATAAAAACCGGTCAAAAGGAAGATTGCGCTTAGTCCGTTCAAACAGGCGTTCAGTGGCGGGAAGATCGCGTAATTCATCACTTGTTCTTCGTTTTCATGAGATGCCGGATATCTTTTTTGAGTTTTTCCACTTCCGCGGCTTCCTGCCCGTCATACATGCCCCGGATCATGCCATTTTCGTCCACCAGGATGAGCCGGGTGGTGTGGATGAACTCGAACCCCGGCGTACCTTGGGGATCTTTCTCAGCGGTCAAATGGAACCCCTTCTGGATGACCGGATAGATCTGACCCTTCGGCCCGGTGAGGAAATGCCATTGAGCGTCGTCCGCTTGCAGGTCCTTGGCATATTGGCGCAGGATGGGCACGGTGTCATAGTCCGGGTCTACCGAGAAGGAGACCAATTGGAACCCCTCGTTCCCCTTCCAATCGCTTTGAAGCACTCTCAACCATTGTTCCAACATGGGACATTGCCCCGCGCAGCGGGTAAAGATGAAATCCGCTACCCAAACTTTGCCCTTGAGTTCGGCGCTGGAAAAGGATCTGCCTGTTTGGTCCTTGAAGGTAAAGGAGGGAGCCGCCGTATCCGGGCTCATGAACCGGTCCGAAACTTGATCGCTCTTGACCTTAAACCCCAAATAGACCAGCGCCCCTAAGGACAGCACGACCAACAGGATCATTTTCCAATTAAAATCTTTCATGCTCATTTCCGTTCCCGTGTTTTTTCAACGACCAGCGACGACAAAAGATAGAAGAAAACAGCGAAACCCAAAAGCACCCAAAGACTGGTGGAAAGACCGGGCACCTGGTCCATCGCGGCCGAGGGAAAAAGACCCCGGCGGACTCCGGCCACACCATAGGTGAAAGGATTGATGGTCATAAAGGTCCTAAGCCAACTGGTGGAGCTAACGGTGAAGATCGCGCCCGAAGCCATCCATAGGGTCAGCAGGACCATATTCATGATAGCGTGAAAACCCGGGACCGAATCGATGGTCCAGGCCAGCCAAAAACCCATGGCCGTTACTACAAAAGAGATGAGGAATAGCGAAGCGACCAGGCCTAACGCGGCGGAAAACTCAAAGGTAGCGCCGACCGAACCGGCGAAGACCAGGATGAGCAGTCCTTGAAGGGTGGCCAGGGTCGCCCCGCCGAGGATCTTTCCCATGACAATAGCCGCCCGGCTGACCGGGGCCACCATGACCGATTGGAGGAACCCAGCCTGACGGTCCTCGATGATGGAAGCGGTGGCGAAGAGACAGCTGAACATCATGCTCATCACGATCGTGCCCGGGAAGAAAAAGGCCCGGCCATCGGCCCCGCCGAAACCCGAACCCAGGAAAACCCAAAAGAGCAGGGCTGTTCCCACCGCGCCGAACCAGCGGCTGGGCACCCGGTAGAACCGGACCAGTTCCCTTTGCCAAAGGGTATAAACGGTCAAAAGAAAGGTCATTCTTTGTCCTCCGTGAAACGGCGCCCGGTCTTGTGGATGAAAACATCCTCAAGGGTCGGAAGACCCAGGGTGAGGGAAAGGATCTGGTCCCCAAAGCCTTCTTGCAGGGGAGCGATCAATTGATAGGCTTTGGGCTGTTCGATCTGGATCAAGTCCCCGACCAATTGGGTCCTCACTTTGAGCTTTTCTTGAAGTTGAGCGGCCAAAGCCATCGGGTCTTTCGCGCGAAGGCGTAGTACTTCCCCGCCGATCTGGGCCTTGAGTTCTTCAGGTTTACCCAAAGCGACCTTTTCGCCTTTATCGAGGATAAGCAGCCGGTCGCAACGGTCCGCCTCTTCCAAATAATGGGTTGTGACCAGAACGGTCATGCCTTGGGCTTGACGCAATTTTTCCAGGTGGTTCCAAAAATCCTTCCGGGCCGCCGGATCCAAACCCGTGGAAGGCTCGTCCAGGATCATCAGTTCAGGATCGTTCAAGAGGGCCTTGGCCAATTCCACCCGGCGCTGCAATCCTCCCGAGAGGCTTTCGACCTTGTCCTTGGCGCGGTCTTTCAGGTTGAGTCGTTCCAGGTCCCGGGCGATATGGCGATCCAATTCCGCGCCGTGAAGGCCATATAAGTGACCCTGGTGCCTTAAGTTTTCGGAGACTTTCAACTTTTTGTCGAGAGCCGGCAATTGGAACACGATACCCATCCGGCGGCGGATGGCGATCCTGTCCAGGGCTAGGTCCATACCAAAAAGTTTTACTTGTCCCGGTTGGGTGGAAAAAAGAGTGGAAAGGATCTTGAAGGTGGTGGTTTTACCGCCCCCGTTGGGGCCGAGAAAACCAAAGATCTCGCCCTTTTCGACCGAAAAGGTAAGACTCTTCAGGGCCTGGCGGGAACCGTACTGGTAGCTGAGGTTTTGAACTTCAAGTAATGGCGCCACATTCATCCTTACCGCTTATCGAAGACCATGATGAGGAAAAGCAATGGCAGATAAGTGATGGACATCCAAAAAAGACCCTTGGCCGCGCGCAGGTCGTTCTTGCGGACCAGCATCACGCTTTGCCAAAGGAAAGCCAAACTTAACACAAGGGCGGACCAAAAATATACCATCCCCGAGAGATGCAGGTATGCCGGAACCAATGCCGCCGGGACCAATGCCGCCGCATAAAGGGTCGCCATCCAGCCCGCGCTGGTGCCTTCCGGGTCCACGACGGTCAACATGGGTAGGCTGGCCCGGGCATAATCGTCCTTGTACATCCAAGCGATGGCCAGAAAGTGCGGCATTTGCCACAAGAACAGGATGGCAAAAAGAGCCCAGCCCCCCGAACCGATCTGGTCCTGGGCCGCCGCCCAGCCCATGAGCGGCGGGATCGCTCCCGGCACCGCCCCGACGACCGTGTTCAACGAGGTGATCCTTTTGAGCGGGGTGTAAAGTACCACGTAACTGATCAAGGCGCAGACCCCCAAAAGGGCGGTCAGATCATTCGTCTCGAATTCCAGGACAAAGACCCCAAAGACCGAGAGCCCCAGTCCGAACCAAAAAGCGTGACGGCTTTGAAGCCGGCCCGCGGGCAAGGGCCGCTTTTTCGTCCTCAGCATTTTCCCGTCCGTATCCTCTTCCATCCACTGATTGAGGGCGCCACATCCACCCGCGATGGCGGTCGAGCCCAAAAGGGTGTAGAGCAACAGGGTCGTATCCACCGCTCCCCGACTACCTAAATAGAAACCGGCCCAAGTGGTGAGCAGGGCTAAAAAATTGAGCCTGGGTTTAGTAAGGGTGACGTAATCCCGAAGATTCTTCAAACGGGGTTTCCCTTTTGGATCAAGCGGAAGCTGTTCAAGGTCAGGACCAACATCGAGGCCAAGAGCGCGGCACCGACAATGACATGGACCGAGGTTGGAATGATGGACTTTTCCGTGAGCACCACCAATATGCCCAAAAAACATTGGATCCAGACCAGCAAGGCCGCGGCCGCGGCCGGCCAGAAGAGGGCCGGGACCTGGGTATATTCACGGCAAACCTTGAAGGCCAGCCAGTTGACCAAAGCAAGAACGACAAAGGCACCCACACGAGTGTGGCTGAATTGAAGGGTAACGGCAGCAGTCCAATCCGCCGGCAAAAGTTGACCGTTCGACAAGGGCCAATCGGGAATAGCCAACCCGAACCCGCTGTGTCGGGTCACCGCCCCGATGAGGATCTGGAAATAAATGACCAGGGTCGTGATCAGGGCCGCCTTTTGAATGGGATCGGAAACAATTTGCACGCTTTGCGCTTGTCCCTGGACCCAACCTTTGGACGTGACCAAGGCCAAACTGATGATGAGACAAAAGAAGATCTGCGCCAATCCCGCGTGGGCTACCGAGATCTGGGTCGGCAGATGGAGCAACACCGTTATGCCGCCCAGCACTGCTTGCAGCAATACCGCGCCTAAAGCGGACCAAGCGAGTTTTTTCACCCAAGTACGCCGTTCGGCAAGCTGAGTATAAATGGACAACCCCAAGGTAAGGATCGCCACCGTTCCAGCCACCATCCGGTGACCGTGTTCAAAGAGCACTCCCCCACGCATCTCAGGAAAGAATTTGCCGAAGGACAAGGGCCAATCGGGTACCGCCAAACTGGAACCGGTGCTGGTCACCAGGGCGCCCGCTAATAGAAGAACAAAGGTACAGCAAGCGGTGACAAAGGCGTAAAGATGAAGATTAGATTGATAGACAGGAGACTTATCGGGACCCATGAAAAAGACCTTCTTTCACTAAAAACGACAATGGCTCCGGGGTTTCCCGGAGCCATTGAGGATATTCACGAAAGTAACTTAGTTGGCGGTGAAGGTGAAATTGACCGCCTTCGCTTCGCCGTCCTTGATATCGATCTTTTGCGGGGCCGATTCGCCGTATTTTTCCTGCCAAGCCACCAGCGTATAACTTCCCGCCGGAAGACCGCCGATCTTGAAAGAACCGTCGTCACCCGTGACCGCGAAGAAAGGATTGTTGAAAACACCGGCGAAGCAGTGCATCCAGCCGTGCACGTCGCATTTGAAAGGCACGGGCATTTCCGGTTTGGTGAATTTTTTCTCGGTGATCATCCCTTGGTTCGGTTGACCTACGTTAAAACTATCGTTGATCTGGGCCATACAATGGACGTTATGCAAGGTCGGATCGCCGTTGACGATCTCGATGGGCTGGTTGACCTGCAAGGCGAACACATGGGGCTGATACATGCAACCCTTTTGGAGCAAGGTGACCGGCGTGGTCGGGGCCGGATAAGCCCCTGCACCCTCTTTGACGTAAACAATGACATTCTTCAGATCGCCCTTGGCGTCTGCAATAACCGTCTCTTCTTTGACCATGCCCGAATGCTGGGCTTTACAGACTGGATCCGCGTCCACGCTGAATAAGGCCGCCGCCGGAACTTTACCGGTGACCGTGACCTTGCCCGCGACACTGGCGGTACCCATCGGAACGGCGGCTTTCGCGCCGGACTTGGCCAAGGCTTCCATCATCATCTCGTCGTCGCTTTTTTGACCGCAACCGGCGGTCATGGCCAACGTCGCCACCGCCAAAAGGGCCCAGATTTTTTTCATTTCCATGGTCCTGCTCCTTTACCGTTTAAAAATGAACCGCCAAACAGAGAAAGTTGGCGGTTCGATCCTCATCCACGAACAGCGGAATTTTGATGGACTGGAACAACGGGATTCAATTTACCCCCGCCCGCTTTTTAAAAGCAAGCGGGGATATTTGATTTACTTTGCCGAGCTCAACATGAAGAGATAATTGCGCAACATTTCACGCTGTTTTTCCGAGTTGCCGTGGAAATACTGCGGCACTGGGGATTTGTCATCCGGTTGCGGCCAGAAAGCCGGCATGCGCACACCCGGGGACAAGGCATCCGGGTTCTTCAGCCAATCCAGCACCCATTCGGGTTTCAACCGTTCGTGGACCTTCAAAAGATCCGGCGCGGCGGTGGAAAGGTCCGCCGGCACTTGGCTGCCGAACACGTGACATTTCTTGCATTGCAGCTTGTCGAACATGGCCTTGGTCTGGGTCAAGTCGCTGGCGCTCAGTTTCGGAACATTGATCGTCTTGAAGGGGAAAGCTTGTTCATCTTCCTTCAAGTTGAAATAGGTGATGACTGCGTCGATCTTCTCGTCGGTCCAGGCAAAGCTGGGCATATGGATATGCAACCACGGACGGATGGGATGGACGTTCATCAGGAAGTCATGGAACCATTCCACTTGAACCTTCGCGCCTTCCTTACGCAGGTTCGGCGGGGCTAAGGAAAGGTCAATCCCTTCTTTTTGGTACATTTCACGGATACGCCCACCTTGATCCTCGATCAAGTGACAGCCGCGGCAGTTGAAATCGAAGATCACCCGGCGGCCTTTTTCAAGCAAAGGACCGTTCCCATGAATACCAGCGGTCATTTCATCCGGCACATAGGTATTGGTCAAACCCAGTACCGCTGTGACGATAGATTCGCGATCCTCGGGGCTCAAGTGGAAATTAGGCATCTTCAACTTGTCATTGAAGACAACATCCTTGCCGTTATCGAATTGACGCGGATTTTCCAACTTGGCGTTCACAAAAGCCTCATGTGTATGAGGCAAGCCTGTCGTGCCGAAATCCAATTGGCTGACCTGCTTGGTACCCCAATCAGACAGTTCGGTACCGATGCCTTGAGCGGTCTCAAAGCCTTGGATCATATGGCAACCGAAACAACCATATTTGCTCAAGCTCTTCTGGCCCAGATATTGTTCCTTGGCTTTGTCATCCATTTGGGCCAACTGGGTCTTAGCGCCGTCGATACCGAATTGGACCTTCAAATAGTCCAAGATGAGGGCGTCACGGACCGCCGGGTCCGCTTGCGGAGCGCTAGCTTCGTCGAAGGCCTTGTTTCTTTTGGACATCAAGTAAGCCGTCACATCAGCAGCCTCTTGATTGGTTAAACGCAGCACCGGCATGCGAGTATCCGGGTTGAAATGGCGCGGGTTCTTGATCCAGGTATAAATGAAGGCTGCGGACAGTTTGCTGCCCACCGAGGACAGGTCCGGCGCGAAATCGGCGTGATGCGAGGTCACGTCATCGATACCATGGCAAGCCAAGCAGCCGATCTCTTTGAAAATCTTCTTGCCATTGGCCACACTGCCGCCCGCAGGCGCCTCATTGGGCGTATAACCTTCCGAATGGGTGTAGAGATAACGGACAATCGAATGTAACTCCGCCTTGTTCCGGGCGAGGGAATCCGGATCCGAATTATTCGTTTGTTGGAAGAAGCTCGGCATCCTGGCTGCGGCATTATAGGACTTCGGGTCCCACACCCACTTCTCGACGAACTCTTCTTTCAATTTGCCCTTCACCCTCACTAGACTGGGACCGGCCTTGGTCAGACCTTCGAGGTTTTTCACTTTGTGGCATCCCACGCAACCGCGGGTGATCATCAATTCGCGGCCTCGATTCAATTTAGGCGCGAAGTTCACTTGTTCTTGGGTACCATGACACTTCAAGCAGGAACCTTCGGTGTACTTCAATGGCAACATGGTGCTTTGCACACCTTCAGGTTGCTCCCAGTTGTACTTTTCTTTCCATAATTTCGCTTGTTCGTCGTCGTTCGGGACGTGAGCGCAAGTATTGAAATCGGTGGCTTGTCCCATGCCGCCGTGACAAATGGTACAACCAATCTTTTCCAACGGGTGTGGACTAGACGAGCCAATATAGAGATCCAAGTTCGGATGGGTACGGAAAGGCTGCGGGGCGTTCTCGAAACCCTTCTTATCGATGGCCATGTGACAGGTCATGCAACGGTCGACCCGCATAGTCTTGGCGAAATACATATCCTCAGGCAAGTTCTTGAGGACCACTTGTTGGATCTGGATGGTCGGCGCCAAGAAGTCGAGCATCATGGCGTTGCGGAAATAAAAAAGGAAGCTAAAGGAGTTCTTATCGATCTTGGTCTTTAACTTGAGGAAGTCCGCTTCCATCTTGGCCAGGTTGCCCGCAACTTCATCCCGGCGGGCGTAGAGGGTGGATAAGTCCTTAGCGACCTGGTCCTTTTGTTGATTGAGTTCGAAAAGCTTTTGGGTATAAGCATTGGCTTGATCGGTTTCAGCATCGATCTTTTTCTTCAGGTTCTCGTTATCTTTACCCTCTTCACTACGGGCCATGTAGGTATATTTGTCGGCGTCGATCTGGGCCTTCAGGGGCTGATAATCGACTGTTTTTACTTTATAGATTTGATTGTCCAGGTCAGCGGATTGTTTGTTGAGCTTGGAGATCTCAGACTCATGGGTTTCCAGGTCTTTCTCGGCCTGCTTCTTGGCCTCGTATAGTTCCTTGAACTTGGCCACATCGATGTCCGAAACCACATCCGGGACCTGCTCAATTGCCTGTTCCTTTTGCAACTGCATGAATTGGCGCTGATAGGCCTTCCAAGGACGATTGTAGTCTTTCCAGACCATCAAGAAAACACAGATCAAAAGAAGTAACCCGGACCAAAGGAAGACCTTGGTCAGTGTTTTGCTGTTATACGCTCTTTCGTCTTTGAAGTCGGCCAAGGCTTTGTCCTTAAATTAGATATTAAAGAAAAACTCAGGGATACCCACGATGTACTTCAGATTGAACACCCACCGAAGCACCATCTTGATGGGCAGCGCAGCCATCAACAGCATCAGGAACATCAAAACGCCATAGCGGACCACGCCTAATTTTTCAAGAAGCTCCTGCAGCACAGGGACCTTCTTGGTCAGAAGCGGCGGCAGGCCGATCAGGTAGAAACCAATGACCAGGAAGCCCCAGATCTCCCGGAGGAACCAATTGGTCGGTAAACCAATGCCCAAGATACGGACCCAAACATACTCGGAAAGGTTCACGTTGTTGAGCACAACCACCTTATGCGGGTCCCAGTTCTCGTAGGGACCAAAGAAGTTCCAGCCCGGGCCACGCATGAAGGTGCCCAGGAAGATCAAGGTAACCCAGAGAATGAAGAACCCGAAGAGGAACGGCACGATAGCGAAAGGCCGTTCGTTGAAGGTGTAATAGCCTGAACCCTTTGGATTCTTGTCGATATAAGGAATGGCCATCAGACCGATGATGATGAGCGTGGGGAAAACCACCCCGGCCAGCCAGGGATCGTAATAGACGAGCATTTCTTGAAGGCCCAGGAAGTACCAAGGAGCCTTGGAAGGGTTCGGCGTCCAGGCTGGCGTCGCGGCTTCTTCCAGCGGCGCATGCAGGCAAAGGGACCAGATCAGCAACACCACGCCGCCGATGATGGTGGCGATGAACTCGATATAGACCAAATCCGGCCAGACATAGACTTTTTTATCGGAAGTTTCTTTTTCGACCGGAGGCTGTCCTTGGGCAATGCGGCGGTCATTCACCACTGCTTGGCGGAAAGACAACCAAGTGAAGAACCCCACGCCATAGACCATCAAGAAAATAGGCACATTATCCGGCAAGGTGGCGATATCACGGAAATGAGTGCTATAGACCATCGAGAAAATGATGAATCCGATGGAGACCCAAAGGATCTTCACGGCAAAATCGGGTTCGGTCCACTTTTCCCGGTACTTGATCATGGCCCAAAAGCCGATCACGGAAAAAATAAAATAAGACCAAGGCTGAAGTACGAAATCGATGGCATCAAGTATGTAATGCATGGTCCCTCAAATAACCTAAGTTTTTCCCTGGCCGATCAGAGCGGGCCCGAGATACCGCCGTCCTTACGAACACGCCAAAAGTGAACGGCCATCAAAGTAGCCGCCACGATGGGCACGAACACACAATGCAACACGTAGAAACGAATGAGCGTCGCTTCCGAAACGAAATGGCCGCCAAGAAGGGCAAAGTGGATGTCGGATCCGCCGTGCACCAAATGCACCCCTCCGATCTGGATCATTGAGGCACCCGGACCTTCATAACCCATGAAAGGGGTGGCACGGGCCATATTGGTGCCTACCGTGATGGCCCACATGGCTAATTGGTCCCAAGGCAAAAGGTAGCCGGTGAAGGACAAAAGAAGGGTCAAGACCAAGAGAACAACACCAATGACCCAGTTGAATTCACGGGGCGGCTTATAGGAACCGGTCATGAATACACGGAACATATGGAGCCACACGGCGATGACCATGGCGTGGGCGCCCCAACGATGGATTTCGCGCATGATACCCAGAGGTACGTGTTCGCGAAGGGCCACGATGTCGTAATAAGCGTATTCCGCCGTCGGGCGGTAGTAGAACATCAACAAGATACCTGTCACGGTCAGGTTCAAGAACAGGAAAAACGAAAGCCCCCCCATGCACCAGGTATAGCTCATTTTCACGCCCGAATGACGGGCCTTGACCGGATGAAGATGCAAGAACACGTTGGAAAGGACCGCCATAACGCGATTACGCGGGGTATCTGGATAGCCGTGGCGAAAGATGGACTTCCAGATCTGGCCTTCAGCGATGTTCTGCTTGATGGCCTCAGGGGAGGGGGCATCGGCGAACTTTTCGGCGATCATTTTCTTCAATTTATCCAGCATGTCTCATCCTTTAACGAAGTTGGGATCAGCCTTTGTAATTCAAATAAGAGC
Organism: candidate division FCPU426 bacterium; assembly: GCA_027452205.1. Taxonomy (GTDB): domain Bacteria; phylum Oederibacteriota; class Muellerivitia; order Muellerivitales; family Muellerivitaceae; genus Bog-1183. Next base: position 23,339 of record DAIDGV010000018.1, read on the forward strand.
CAGGGAGACCCCATTGGCCCAATTCATATTGGTACTTAATGCTCTGGTCGATCTGGATCTGACCGTCATCGGCCAGGGTGATATTGAAGCGTTCTAAGGGCCGGGGAGCCGGACCTTCGAAATTGATACCGGTAATGTAGTAACCGCTGCCATGGCAAGGACATTTGAATTTTTGTTCGGCCTGTAGCCAGTTCGGGGTACAACCCAAATGGGTACAAATGGTGGAAAGAACATAGAAACCAGTGGCTTCACGAACAACCCAAACCCTATGGGACGATTTGAACCGTTCATCCACTCCAATTGCGTAGGTGTTGGGGAACCCCGCCGCGAACTTCAGCGGGGGTTCAAAGGTCACGTTGGGGAAAAGGAACCGAACAACACCGCTCACCGCGCCCAAAGAAGCGGCAGTAAAGGCCACCCAGGCCCAACCCAAAAGAGACAAGAAGGAACGCCGGTTGAGGGAGGGATCCATCGCGCCATGTTCGATCTCAGCTTCATGCGCGTGGACTTCTTTGGCTTCTTGATAGGAATGCCATAACCACTTGATCGTAAGGACTAGGACATAAACGCCTAAAGAAACAAGAGCGATGAAACCAAAATTGATGATAAGGGAGCTGAATTCAATGGAGGGATTGGCGTTCGTTTCCTGCGCGAAGGAAACCCCTTGGGTTAAAAAGACCGCTAAAGCAGTAGAAGGAAAACGATATCGTTTCGCACAACGAGGGTTCATGCAAATCGCTCCGGAAAGACACGAGATTTTATCAGGACAAAAGTAGCGCTCCCCGAGAAGAGAGCGAACGATGCTGAAAACAGGCCGTATTCTAGACAAAGGAACGGGAATGGGTCAAGCCACTATGAGGAATATCATTTTCAATAACTTTACTAATTACTACGGATTCAGCTCCATGCCGAACGATCGGTCCAAAATCACTTTAAAACCAATACTTTTAAAACCGTCGAGAAAGTAGAGCCGCCTGTCACACGGATCCTCACATAATAAAGACCGTTCGCGACAGGTATACCCATCCGGTCATTCAAGTCCCAAAGTACCGTGGTAGTCACACCGCTCGGATTGTAGTCATGCTCCGAAACCTTGCGGAAAGCCGTGGTAAAGACCTCCATGTGGATGACACAAGGGCTGGGTGGCGTGATGACATCCACCTTTAAGGGCGCGCCTGTTACCGGGTTGGGATAGGGCTTCGAGCAGGTCACATGATCGACCGTGGTGGCCGTCGGAGTTTGGGTCACTGTCGCCGTGAAGGTGACTGTGGGGGTGTGAGTGACCGTGGCGGTCAAGGTCACCGTCGCGGTGCCGGTTTGGGTCGAAGTGACCGTTGCCGTTGACGTGGTGGTGGCGGTATTCACGGGAACCTTCGTGTTGGTCGAAGTATCCGTCGCTGTTTGGGTCGAAGAGGCCGTACTGGTAGGCGTAGAAGTTGATGTCGAAGTGGCTGACGCCGTAGAGGTCCGGGTTTGGGTGTTCGTGACCGTGGCGGTATTGGTATTCGTAGCGGTGTTCAAGACCCCGGTGGCGGTATTCGTGACCGTAGCGGTTTGAGTGGAGCTTTGGGTCATCGTCTGGGTCTGGGTAGCCGTATTGACCACCGGTACCGTGTTGGTAGAAGTTGCGGTATTCAATACACCTGTCGCCGTATTGGTTTGAGTATGGGTCACCGTGGAAGTGGACGTAAAGGTCGGGGTGTTCAACCCAGTGGTATTGGTGGCCGTGGAGCTGTTGGTCGCTGTTGCCGTATTCGCCAAGGGCGTTGAGGAATTCGTTGCGGTATAGGTTTCCGTGGCGGTATTTGACAAGGGGGTCGCCGAACTGGTGGCGGTCGCCGTATTGGCCAGGGGGGTGCTGGTCATGGTCGCCGTATGGGTTTGAGTAAAGGTCGAGGTTACCGCCACCGTGTTAGTGGAGGTCTCTGTCATCGTATTCGTTTGAGTGGCCGTATGGGTAGCCGTGGGAGGCGGAGGCGTCGAAGTAGACGTAGAGGTCTGGGTGCGGGTAACCGTGTTCGTGGTCGTCGCCGTAGGAGGCGGCGGGGTATTCGTGCTGGTCGAAGTCTGAGTACGGGTAACCGTATTGGTGGAAGTCGCCGTCGAGGGTGGGGGTGTGCTGGTATTCGTGGACGTCGCGGTGTTCGCGCTGCCGCTCAGGGGACAGGTCGATCCCCAGGTGTGGTTGTTCGAGATATGGGTCCTAAAGAATCCCCCGTCATCGTCCACCACCGGGCTACCGGTCCAACTGCCCGCGCCGCTGTTTCCGGACCCATCCTGTTGGGACGCGCTGCCGGTGTAGTTGGCCGGGTAAAAAAAATCCATCACATCGGTACAGTGATAATCACCAGGGCCCCATAGCACTCCCATGCAACCACTGTTCACGTAAAGACAAATGTTGTGGCTGTACCCCGCCGTGTTCAGCGGTGAATCGTTCAAGAAATACTCGGGTCGGGTATCCGTGTAATGCCCCAGCACATTGTTCATTTTGGAATTGCCTTCTGGCACCTGCCACAACATGCACCGTAGGGAAACATCCGCTGTCAGGTCATTGAGCCAATTGGCATATTGCTGGGCCATGGCCCCGCCGGTGTCCCAATTATAGGTAGCTTGATAGCCGCCGTCATAACCCGAGGGATCGGTGAAAAATAGGTCCCAGGTGCTTCCGCTGGCAGGTTTACAAGCATTCAGGAAGGTCGCGATACTGCTGGCGTGGGCCGATAATGCCCCAGCGCTCATTCCACTAGTCGCCGCGGGATTCGGACTTACCGCCCAACCTGAAACGTGGAAGGCGATCTTTAAGTTCGCCCTGTTCCCTGCCGAAATTTCCTGGTCCTTCAAATAAAGCATCGCCTGGCAATAACCCGCCAAGGTATTCGGAAAACTAGACAAGGAAACCCAAGGGCTAGAGCAGGAAGGTTGCGCCGCCGAGGCCACCGACACCGTATAGCTGCTGGGTGAACCACCGCCCTGCTGGATGGTGCCGAACATATCGGGTTCAATATCGACGGTCACCACCTTACCCGAGTGGGCGTTCATCCAAGTATTGATCTGGATGAGGAACTGTTCCCAATCCTGGTAATACTCGCCCATAAAGGACGTGCTGGTCATACTGCTGATATAGACCCCGCCGATCTGGTAATAGATGAAGATCGGTTGCAATCCCGCCCCATTGGCCAAGTTAGCGAAATTGCCTACTGACCCGCCACTACCGGGATATTGGTTGTACCAACCCGATCCGGTGCAAGCTAATCCGCCTTCGAGGTAACGATAGACCGCGTCCCAGTTCGAGGCGCCTGTCGGCACCATGTATTGCGAAACGGTGTTCACTTCCGCGTTGACGCCGAGGCCATAACTATTGAGGGCGTCCTGATAATCATCGTCCACCAACCCCATCATGAAGGAAGACGGATAACCTGATGGAACAGTGCCTCCCATAGCCCACAAATGGTCCGCCGCCAAAGGAGTCAGTAAGATCAGCAGCAAAGAAAAGAAGTGGATTTTTTCGATTACGAAACGTTTCAAGTCGTCTCCGAAAAGGCAAAGCTTCGCCGGGCGATGGATAAAAAAGCGCGTGCGTAAATAATATCAGCCTTTTTTCAGCGCAGCCCCTTCAGTACTGGACAAAATCGATACGGCAAAAGTTAAACGGGTTTTCCTTGGCAAAAAGCGCTTTTATTTTTTGCCATTCTTATAAAAATTTTACGCCCGTTCCAAAAGGCCCTTTTTATCCCTATTTTCACTCGCGCCTTCCTCGTTGTCTTTTCATCCCTTCCCCGCATAATGACCCCATGATTCAACCGCCTCGATCTTCCCTCCTCGCCCTTTTTCTCGTCTCCGCGGCCGCCTTGGGGTTCGAGATCCAGCTCACCCGCTATTTCGCCATCGCCAGTTGGTCCGAGTACGGTTATTGGATCATCTCTATCGTTATGGTGGGCTTATCCCTCAGTGGCGTGGCCCTCAGCTTGGCCAATCATTTTTTCCTCAAGCGGGGCGCCTTTTTGCTCGCGGTCATTCCCGGCGGCCTCATGCTCTCTGCCGCGCTGGGTTATTGGGCGGTTACCCTTATTTCCTTCAATCCCTTGGAATTCCAAAATCATGAGCTGTGGCAAGGCCAATTGCTCTGCGTGGGCCAATACTATTTGGTCCTATTCCCTTTTTTCTTTTTGTCAGGGCTTTATATCGGTTTGAACTTCATTCTTTATCCCCGGTCCGTTGCCCAGGTCTATGCCTTCGATCTTTTAGGGGCCGCCGCGGGGTCTTTGGGCCTGATCTTGCTCATGTTCGTCCTTCACCCCTTTCAATTACTGCCGGCCCTCTTGCCTTTATTGCTGCTCGCCGGGTGGGTGGGTTCGCCCAAATGTTCTTTTAAGATCCTGAGTCTCGCTCTCTTTTTGATCAGTGAAGGGAGCGCCTTTTATTTGAACCAAGCGGACTACTGCCAGTACAAGCCTATCTATCCGCCCCTGCACGTGGAAGGCACCCGGGTGTTGGAGGAACATTTCTCACCCCGGGGTTTGGACACGGTCTTGGATAACTTCACCGAACGTCTCGATATCGACCTGTCCAACAATTACAGCCTGTTAAAGGTCAGCGGCCCGCCCGCCGCTTGTGGTCTTTACCGGGACGGAAATCGGCTGGAATCCCTTCCGAAGAACAACACCCTTCCGGCCAATTACGCCAAAGCCTCCTTGGACATCCTGCCCTATTTTTTACGTCCGGGCGCCAAGACCTTGGTCATCGGCACCCGGGGTGGTTTCAAGGTCCCGGAAATTTTTTCCGTCGGGGTTTCCCAAGCCGTCGCCTTGGAATCCGACCCGGTCCTTTATCATTTCGTTTCCGACCCAACTCGTTATGGCGGGGCCTGGTTCAACCAGCCCGGGATGACCCTGCTGGACCAGAAACCCTTGCCTTATTTAAAAGGGACCGCCGAGACCTTCGACATCATTGATCTGTCGGCGGAATTCCTCGACCAGGGCCAAACCAACCGCTTGGCCTTTACCCAGCAGGCCTTGCAAGAGGACTTCCGCCACCTGAAACCCGGCGGCATGCTTTCGATCCCCTCTTCCATCCGGGAACTTACGGTCTATGCCTTGAAGACCCTGGAAAGCGCCAGGGAAGCCTTGACCAACTTGGGCGTTTCCCGTCCCGAGGACCATCTTCTTTTATATCGGTCCGCCTGGAGCACTCGGCTCTTGGTCTTCAAGGACCCCCTGACCCCCTTGGACCTCAAAAAGATCCAGGCTTTCTGTTCCGACCGGTCTTTCGATATCTCCTATTACTCGACCCTTCGACCGGGCAAGCAGGAAATTTGGAACGAGATCCCGCCGATGTCCTTTGATGGCCCTTCGAAACATTCCCGTTCCCAAGAAACTCAAGATGCCCTAAGGGACGACTGCTTAAAGTTGTTCTCCGACCCCTCTTTCAAGGGCAGTTATTTTTTCAATCTGGCCCCTTCAACCTACGACCGGCCTTTCTTTTATTCGGTGCTGCGGCTTTCTCGTTTGAAAGACCTTTGGCGACAGCTGTCCCTGATCCCCCGGGAAGAGATCGGTTACCTGGTCAATCTGGCGGTCTTGGTCCAGTCCCTTTTGTTCTCCGCGCTCATCCTATTGTTGCCCTGGTTCTTCCTCTCCCGCGCTGACGCCAAACCCCGGGGCGTCCGATTCCTGCTTTATTTCCCCGCCTTGGGCCTGGGATTCCTCTTTATAGAGATCTATCTGATCGAAAAAGCCTCGTTCCTTTTGGGGGACCAGACCCTGGCTTTTTCCGGCGTGCTGGGCGGCATGCTGTTCTTTTCCGGCTTGGGCAGTTGGTTCTCGGGGCGCTATCAGAAACCCGCTCAAGCTCTGCGGCTGGCGATGGGGCTGGCCTTGGCTTGGTTCCTTTCGGCCTGGTTCTTCATCGATCCCCTCTTCGCCATCCTTTTGCCCTGGAGCACCCCGGTCAAATGCTTATTGCTCTTGGTCCTTCTCGCGCCGCTCTCTTTCGCGCTCGGCATGCCTTTCGCTTTGGGATTGAGCTCCTTGGAAAAAAAGAATACCGCCTTGTTACCCTGGGCCTGGGCCCTCAACGGGGCCTTTTCCGTGATCGCCACACCTTTGGCCAACATCCTGGCGGTGTCCGGTGGTTTTAGTCGTTTGCTCTGGGGCGGTCTGTTACTATACGTTATCGTTTGGCTGACATTCCCACAGCATCCCGAAAAAGGCAGCGCATGAAGTTCGGTTTTTACACGATCCTTTTCCTCGGTCTTATCCATTTCGCCCTAGCGAACCCAACTCCCGTTCCCAGTCCCACTTCCACGCCCCTGGTATGGAACTTCAAGGCCTATCTTTCCACCTTTAAAGCCGGCGGCCGCCGGACCCAATTGACCCAAAAGAAGTTCGACCATGTCGTCGAGAAGCGCCTTGCCGCCATGGACAATTTGAAGGGCTACATGATGGACCGCGCGGGTGAGATGAACCCCGACATCTTCAAGGCCTTTTGTGACGTGCCCCGGGAATATTTTCACTACGATTACCAAAAAAAGATGGCCTTCTCGGCCAGCGCTTATGACTGGCCCGCCCGGCCCTGGGCCATCGGTTATGGTTCCGCCCTAAGCGATTATCCCGGCCAGATCTATATGATCCAATTGGCCGAGCCCGAACCCACCGACACGGTCCTGGAGATCGGCACCGGCAGCGGTTACAACATCGCCTTGCTCTCGCGCTTGGTGAAAGAGGCTTATTCCATCGAGATCATCAAGCCCTTGGGCAACCAGGTCGCGAAGATCTTCAAACCCCTCGGCTTCAACAATATTCACACCAAGGTGGGTGACGGTTATTACGGGTGGGACAGCGTGAAGGGCGGGTTCGATATCATCGTCGTCACTTGCGCGGCCCAATTCGTGCCGCCCGCTTTGTTGCAACAGTTGAAGCCCCATGGCCGCATGATCATCCCCATCGGCCAGCCTTTCCGGGGCCAGCAGGTGCTTTATGTTTATACGAAGGATTCCCAGGGCAAGGTCCATTGCCGTAAGGATGTCGGGGTATTCTTCATTCCCATGACAGGCCAGATGCAAAAAGAATCGCCCATCGCCTCTCCCGGGCCCATGCCCACGATCGAATCCGCCAAAGAATCCGACCAGTAGCCTTCAACGCCGTATGAAAATGACCCGGGCCAAGACCCGCCGGGTCGGCCCCGTCATATAGATCACATAGACCCCCGAAGCGCAAATGGCGTTATATCGGTTCCTTCCATCCCAGCTATAGGTCTGCGCAAAAGCCTCCGTTAAGTCCTTATGGTCCAATTTTTTCACCAATTCTCCCGCTGAATTATAAATGCTCAGGTCATAGCCGCCTGGATAACGGTCGATGGCCACCGAGATCGAGACCGGCGAATCGTTCGAAAAAACGTTCTGGGAGACGAAGAACCGTTCGGGACCCACCGTCGGGGTAAAGGTGAACGTAAACGGCATCGTGGAAGTGCCTGTCAGGGTCGGGCTGGCGGTGGCCGTCCAGGTCGCGGTCGAAACCACAAAAACAGGGGTCCGGGTATTCGTCGCGGTTCCTGTGGGCACACTGGTCGATGTTCCTGTCGCCGTCGCAACCCCGGTGGAACTACTGGTCGCCGTAGCGGTCAAGGTGGCCGTCAAACTCGCCGTCGAGGTCGATAAGCCGGTGCTGGTCGAGGTGGACGAAGCGGTCATTGTCGCGGTCACAGCCAAGGTTGAGGAGGAAGTCTCGGTCAGCGTTGGCGTATTGGTGATGACCTTCGTGACTGTATTTGTCTCGGTGGCAGTACTGGTACCGGTAGCGCTGGATGAAGCGGTTGCCGTTAGCGTAGTGGTGGAGCTAGAAGTCGCTGTGTCCGCTAGGGTATTCGTCGAAGTATTGGTCATCGAACAAGTGGGTGTCGAGGTTGGGCTCTGGGTGGCGGTTTGAGTCGCGGTGTTGGTCGTGGTATTCGTGGCCGTATTCGTCGGGGTTTGGGTCGAGCTGTTCGTGACGGTCTTGGTATTGGTGACAGAAGAGGTGCTGGTATTGGTGGCGCTGGCGGTCGGGCTGTTGGTCACTGTGGAAGTAGCGCTGTTCGTGACCGTGTAAGTCACCGTATTGGTAGCCGTACTGGTCCCGGTAGCCGTAGCGGTGTTGGTCGCTCCGCATTGGGAAGCCCACAAATGGGCATTGGCCGCGTGGCTTCGCATGAACCCGCCGTCGTTATCGATGACCGCCGGGACCGTCCAGCTGCCGGAACCCCCGTTGGCCGTGCCGTCCTCGGTCCAGGAACTATAGAGCATATCTTCCACGCTGGTACTGCTGGTGATGCTCCCTGCGCCCCAAAGGATGCCGATGATGCCCGAGGCCATGTATTGGCAAACGTTATGAGCGTAACCCTGGTCGTTCAGCGGCGAGTCCGCTAAGAAATACTCAGGTCTCTCGTCCTTATAGTGCCCATTCACATCGGCCATTTTGGAATTACCCAAGGGCATCTGCCACAAGATGCCCCGCAAGTTCGTCAGCGTGGAAAGTTGGTTCACGAAATAAGCGTATTGGTCGGCGATCCCCACCACCCCGCCCACACCCCAGTCATAAACATTCGGCGGTCCCCCTACCACCGGGTTATGCCCGTCATAACCGGAGGGGTCCGTGAAGAAAAGGTCGAACTGGCTGCCTGTGGCCGGCTGGCAAGCGTTCACAAAACTAGAGATCGTCTGCGCCCGGGCCGCCACCGTGGCCAGCGGATAGGGGTAACCGGTATTGGCCGCCGGGTTGCCATTGACCGCCCAGTTGGAGATATGAAAAGCGATATGGACCCGGCTGTTATTGGCCGGTGATACGACCTGGTCCTTGATATGGAGTACCGCCGCGCAATAGCCCTGGAAGTTATTGGCGTAACCCGTCAGGGGCACCCAAGCCGGACAACCCGGCGCCGCCAGGGCCGGCGAAGGTACCGTACAGTTAGCCACGTTCATGGGGAAAAGGGTCGGTCCGAAGCCGGGATAAATATTGCTTTGCTCGACCGAACCCGAAAAATCCGGCTCCAGGTCCACTGTCACCACCGGCGTATAACCCGCGGTGGCATTGGCGGTCATCCACTGGTCGATCAGGTACATGGTATAGGTCCAGTCCTGATAATAAAGGCCCATCCCCACCGGGTCGTTCGGTGAAGTGCCTCCCTCGCCCAAGGCCTCGTTGCCGATCTGGTAATAGATGAAGACCGGTTCATAGTTGTATTGTTTGCAAAGGTCCGCGTGATGTTTGAGTACATAACCCGCGCCCAAGGGCGAGTTGGACCAGCCGTTGCCGCCGGTCGTGCCGCCGGAGTAATAACCCGCGTTCAAGTAACGATAGGACATATCGAAAGCGCTGCCGCCCACCGGCCCTTCCCAAGTGTTCAAGGTATAGACCTGGGCGTTGATACCGTAACCATACTCGTTGTTCACGTCTGGAAAATAATTGGACACCATGCCCATCAAGAAGGTGTTTGGGTAACCATTGGGCACCACACCGCCCATGGCCCAAAGATCGATTTTAGGTGAGATCAAAAGAAATAAAAAAATGAGGGCGAAGGAAACGAAACTCTTCAAAGTTTTTTCCCGTGAACGTTTTTAGTCAAGGACGAATATTTTTTTCAAGAAAGTCCGCCGACCAAATCATAGGCACGGTCCTGAAATTTTTGGGCGCATGATTTCTGACAGCAAAATACGGATATGGATGAGGAAGGAAAAAGCGTTCTCACGAAAAACGCGTTTTTCAAGAAAGCGTTTCCACAAAAAACACGATGAACGATAAGGAGAAATATTCGGAGGAAGAATTAAAGAAAAGAGGAAGCTACTTTTTCTTTTTCGGCTTGGGTTTGCCGGCCTTTTTGATCTTCTTTTTCGGGGCGGCCTTCACCGCGACCGGGGCTTTGGACAAGGAGTTCAACCAGCCTTGGGCCATCTCTTCCAGGTCCGCGCCCTTGGCCCAGCGGAAACCTTTGTCGATCTCGCCCGGCGTAAAGCTGGTCTCCAGGTCGTGCGCGATGGACACCATGCGATCCTTTGTTTGCTGGCGGCATGTGGGATTCGAGAGTGCCACCATCAAGAGACTGATGGCCTTTTTATCCTCGCCCTGCACTTTCAACAGCTGGGCTACGCCTGCCAAAGCGTCCACCAACAACGGGTTCGATTTGCCGCTGAGGATCAGTTCCACGTCCCGTTTCAAATAATCCAGAGCCGGTTTGCTATTGTTCTTGCGGCAGGCAATCTCGCCCAAGTGGGTCAGGGTGGCCGCTTGGCCCAAGGTGTCTTTCAGTTCCTCGAAAAGACGCAGGGCCTTTTCGAATTCATCCTTGGCGTCATCCAATGCCCCGCGGAAAAGATAGACCGCGCCCAAGTGATAGTGGTGCCAGGCGGTGCCCTGAGGATCATCCCCCAGGGAAGAAGAAAGATTCCGGGCTTGGCGGTAAAGTTTTTCCGACTCTTCGTCTTCTTTCATCGCCAGCTTCAAATTGCCCATCAGGTCCAGGGTCCAGGCTTGGCCGCGGATATCCTGATTGGTCCGGTAAAGGGTTAGGGCTTCTTGGTAATTTTTCCAGGCCTCATCGTAACGGCCCGTGGACCAACCCACCGAACCGAGCAAGTTCTTGTTCCAGGCCAGTGCTCGGGTGTCATTCATTTTTTCGATGAGCTCCAAGCTTTTGCCATACATCTTGGCGGCAGTCTCAAAATCCCCCAGGCCTTGGGCCGAATTGCCGATGTTGGTATAGGACCAGGCCTGTCCCTTTTCCTCGCCGATCTTCGCGTAAGCGTCCCAACCCCGGCGGTAAAAGAGATTGGCATCCTCCATCTTGCCTTGGGCGAAAGCGATATCGCCCAATAGGTTGTTGGCATAACCCACCGCCGCATAATCGTTCATGAGAACGGCGGCCTTCAGACAATCGGAAACATATTGTTGGGCGGATTTGAATTGTTTGAGGCGGATTAGGATGTGGCCCAAGCTGCCTTGGGCCCACAGCATGGCCAAGCGGTCGTTTACGTGGCGGGCGTCGCGCAGCTCTTTTTGGTACAGGGCCTTGGCCGCCTCATAATCCACCGGCGTACCTGTGGCGATGCCCAGGCCGCTCCAAGCGAAATCCAATTGTTTGATGGCGGTGGCCGGATTGAGCAAGATGACCTCTTTCCAAGGATCCTACTGAACTGATTATAAGCAATACAACCCGGAGACAATGGAAATTCCCTTTGAACATTCCAAGCCCCTTCAAGCACAATAGAACCCATGCTCGACCGTAAAACGTTTTGGTGGCTCTTTTTGTCGGCCTTTTTATTCCGGCTCGGTTTCGGTCTTTGCCGCGACCAATTCTGGGAAATTGACCAGTTCCAAACTTACCTGATCGGCCTTAAGTTCTACACCACCCACGGCTGGCCCTTTTTCGGTCCCGATGTGACCGGCATCGAGAACCAAGCCTTCACTAGCCAGATTCCCGGGGCCTTGGAAGGCCTGCTCATCGGCCTGCCCTTCTTCCTTTTCCCTATCCCCGAGGCGCCTTTCATCCTGCTCAACCTGCTCTCTACCCTGGGTGTGGCCCTTTTGGCCTGGTACATCGTCAAACGCTTGCCGGAACTTTCCTACGCCTGGCTCTTTGTCTGGATTAGCGTCCTGCCCTGGAGCCTGCAGGAATCCACTACCGTCATCAATCCCGCCTACACCTTCCTGCCCGCGGTGCTTTTTTTCATCGGCTTCATGGAAAGCCTTCCTTGGTTCTCCCTGGAACTGATCAGTCCCTTCTGGGCCAACGCTGTCATGGGTTTTTCCCTTTTGTGGATCATGCAATTCCACTTCTCGTATATTTATCTCGTGCCTTTAGCCCTTTTCTCCCTGGCGATCCAAACCTTCAGGCACCAGCGTCCTTCCTCGGTCCCTTATTTCTTTTTGGGCGCACTGCCGATGATAGCGCTCCTGCTGCCCACCTATCTTCAATATGGCTGGGGGCGCAACAACGTCTCCTCGGGTTTTGTATCCCTCTTCGACCTGGATAACGTCAAAGCTTTGTTCACCATCTTGGCCCGCTTCCTCTCGCTGGTCTCTTTCGAGATGCCCCGTTTTATCGGCATCAGCACCCGGCTTCGGATCGACTTTTTGCTCCAACGGCCCTGGCTGCTCGTCCCTGGCGGAGCGCTTTGGATCGTCGGCCTTCTCCAGCCCCTCTACTTATTGTTCGTTTGGGTCTTAGAACTAGCGCGGGGACGCCGGGTCATCAAACCCAAGCCCGGGCCCCACTGGAAGAACCTCGTCTGGCTTTTGACCGCCGTCTTCTTGATGGTCTATGGCAGTTTCTGGTTCACCATCAAGAGACCCCTTTCCCATATCTATTTCGTTTTCTTCCCCTTGCTCATGACTTTTTCCTGTTACGCCTATATGCGTTTCAAGGCTAGCCGTTGGGCCATTCGGGCGGCAAAGATCGTCATCGTCCTAGGCGTCCTTTTCCAGTTGGGTTATGCTATGGCTGTCGCTCCGCAGGATTCTTTCTATCCAGTGCGCGATAAGATCGTCCGGGCGATTCAAGAAAAGGATTACAAGGTCCTGGGCGACCGCCGTTCCGGTAGTCTTTATTAACCCTAAAGGGCCACCCGTTGAAAAAGCGAATCCTCCTGATCCTGCTCTTCCTGTCCCTGTTGGCCTTCCGCACTTTTTTTGGTTTTTCCCAATCTTTCTTTTTCCCGGATGAGCTGCAGACCTACTTGATCGGTCTCAGGACCTATTGTGAGCACACCTGGCCCTTCTTCGGTCCGGACCTGATCGTGACCGAGACCGGTTTCTATACTCAATTGCCCGGCGCACTGGAAGGCATATTGGTCGGCGGTCCTCTTTTTATCTGGCCCGTTCCTGAAGCGCCTTTCATCCTCTTGAACATCCTCTCGCTCATCGCCCTGGCGATGCTGGCCAACTACATCTCAAAGCGGGTCACACAGATCCCCTTTTGGTTCACCTTCGCCTGGCTGGCTCTTTTGCCCTGGAACCTGCACGAATCGACCAACATCATCAACCCTTCCTGGCTCTTGTTCGGCAGCACCTTCTTTTTTATCGGCTTCCTGGAAGCTTTTCCCGAGACCAGTTTGGGCCTTTGGGAACCCTGGTCTGCCTTCGCGGCCATGGGTTTTGGGTTTTTTTGGGACATGCAGTTCCATTTTTCCTGGATCCTCTTGCCACCCTTCATCCTGCTGGCGTTCCTTTGGCGCCTTTGGCGCAAGTCGGGACAATTCCTCCAAACTCTGGGCGGCCTTTATCTCGGCTCCATGATCTCCGGCGCCTTTTTGCTCTCGACTTGGACCACCTTCGGTTTTGGCGGCATGGGCAAGGGCATGAACCTTTCCGTACCCTTCAGTCAGGATAACTTTTTGGCCTTCTTCACGATCCTGGCCCGTTATTTTTCCCTGGTCTCTTATGAGATACCCCGTTTCCTCGGACTTAATACCGCTGAAAGGATCAAAGCCGTCACCGACTATCCCCTCATGCTGGTCCCGGCGGTCTTCTTGTTGATCGTGGGGATCGTTCAGCCCTTGGTACTTCTAGGGATGGGCTTCAAAAAAGATGGTCTACACAAGGACGGCCGGGCCCTGACCCGGCTCACCTTTGGCGCCTTCTTCCTGGTCTGGATCAGTTTTTGGTTCACCGACAAAGACCCTTACGCCCACATCTATTACATCCTGCTACCCCTCATCGCCGTTTATTCGTTCTATATTTGGGACCGCTTGGCGGTGAACAAGTTCTTCCGCATCTTCGGTGTGATCTGCCTCTTCGCCAGTCTTTGGTTCCAAGCCGTCCATCTTTTCCAACAAATGCCCAACGGATCGCTTTATTCGAACCGGGCCAAGGTGGCCCAATCTATCGACCAAAAGAATTATCACCTCTTGGGTGAACGCCGCCCTGGGAGCCACAACTAAGGGACCTATGTTTTACTCTTTCCTGCTGTTCTTCTTCAGCACCGCGCTCTGTTTCGCGGCGGACATGCAATTCCTGATCCTTCCGGACAAAGTGATCGGCCCTGTGAGTCCCTATATCTATGGGCTCAACGCCCAGGACCCGGGTGATACGGGCGCCACCGTGCGACGCCTCGGCGGCAACCGCATGACCGGCTATAACTGGGTCAATAACGCCTCCAACGCAGGCAACGATTACAAAAACATCAGCGACAACTGGCTTTGCGACGGCCTGTTCCATTACACCGATTGCGATAAACCCGCCGGGCTCATCACCGATTTCGTCGCCGAGAACCAAAGGTCGGGAATGGATTCGCTCATCACCGTGCCTATCGCGGGTTACGTTGCCGCGGATAAGAATGGAACGGAGGTGACCGAAGCGGAAAAAGCCCCCAGTGACCGTTGGAAACCTATCTCGTTCCGCAAAAAGGGTCCCTATAGCCTGACACCTGACCCAAAAGCCAAGGTCGTTTATGAGGATGAGTTCGTGAACTTTCTCTCGCATACCCTGGGCGCCGCGGACAAAGGCGGCGTGAAGTTCTACGCTTTGGACAACGAGCCCGACCTTTGGTCCGAGACCCATCCCCGCATCCACCCGAAGAAAACCGGTTACTGGGAACTGCTCAACAAGAGCCAAACCGCCGCTTACGGCATCCTGAAAGCGGACCCCACCGCGCTCATCTTTGGACCCGCCAGCTATGGCTGGAGCGGCTTTTTGAGCCTGCAGGCCGCCCCGGACAGCGCCGACGTCAACCAAAGCCTGGGGACTTTCTTGGACTTTTACTTGGACGGAATGCGCGCCGAGGAAAAACGGGCGGGCCACCGGCTGCTGCATGTCTTGGATGTGCATTGGTACCCGGAAGCCCAGGGCGGCGGCAAACGGATCACCGAGAACGACATTTCTCCCGCCTCCATCGAGGCCCGGGTGCAGGCGCCCCGCAGCCTTTGGGACCCCAGCTATATGGAAACCAGTTGGATCACCCAAAGCTGGCAAAAACCCATCCAACTGCTTCCCTGGCTCCAGGAAAAGATCGACAAGCATTATCCCGGCACCCAATTGGCCATCACCGAATACGATTATGGCGCGGGCGACCATGTTTCCGGCGGCCTGGCCCAAGCGGATTTTTTGGGCATCTTGGGCAAAAGCGGTGTTTTCATGTCCAACTATTGGGGGAACCTGAAACCTTACAACAAGGCGGCCTTAAGGATCTTCCGCAACTATGACGGCCAAAAGGACCAGGTAGGCGACCAGGCCGTCTCCGCCGCCAGTCAGAACATCGCCGAGACTTCCATTTACGCGTTCACCAGCGCCAAATCGCCGGGCAAGTTGTGGGTGCTGGTCCTGAACAAGGACCAAAAAGAGAAAATATCGGGAAAATTCAAAGTGGACAGCGTGACGAACTACAAGACCTACATCAGCTATGGTTTTGACGCGCTTTCTTCCGACATCAAACCCTTGAAGAAAGGTTCCCTGGGTGGGAACCAGTTCAGCTATGACCTGGCGCCCTTATCGGCGACCCTATTCGTCCTGAACTAACTTATCTTTCCTCGACGCCCATCTTCTTCAGCTCCGCCTTCACCTCTTGGAGCACCGGCTCGCTCTTCCTCAATTCGGTCGCGGCATCCTCCACGATGCTGTGCCGCAACAGTTCCCCCTTGGTCAGGAAGAAGCTTTGGGAACTGGAAAGCGGGTTGAAGTAAAGATTCTGGTAACTGCGCACGTCCTGCTCCAAGGAATTCATGCGGAAGGCCACATTGTCCAGGTCCTGGGCCAATTCCACGTTTTCCAAGACCTGATATTTGACCTGGGCGGTCGACTGTAAAAAGAAAAGATTCAGGTTGTTCACCAGCAAGGCCCGGCCCTGGGGATTGCTCAACAGTTTCAGGATCTCCAGGTTCGATTCCAGGTTCTTCTCGAAACCCTGCAAGAGGATGATCTTGTCCTCTTTGCGCTGCTCGATCTCCCGGTTGGCCTGTTTATGTTCCTGCAGCTGATAGACCATCAACCCCGAGCTGAACGCGATAACGCCTCCGATGAAAGCCCCGACCACCGCGTGCCAAAGGCCCCGGTCCGCGAAAAAGTGCAGGGTCTTTTCGACGACATTTTGTTTTTGCGGTTTGTTGGCCATAGGTTCCTTCTAACTTTCATTAACGGATGCTCGCCGGAGCGGGGCCCGGGGCCGCGTGAGCGGCTTTGGAGGCCCGTTTCTTTTTACCACCCATCAGGTCCTGATACAACGCCTGGTCCTCGGCGGTCAATTGGGCCGAGGGCGAAGGTAGCTGATAAGGCCCATAATCGGGCGTTTGGGTGAAGAGGGAGAACATGGGCGCCGCGGTGCCGTCATTAAAATTCAGCGGGTCCAGGCTCAACAACATCTCGATGGTGCGCAGCATGCCCAGTTGGTCATAGAGATCGCTCACCACCTCGCCGCGCTTCACGAAGGGTCCCGCCACCAGGGCGATAGACCGCATAGCGTCCACATGATCCGGCCCGTTCTGGGAATCGTCCTCGATGACGAAGACCAGGCTTTGCTTCCAGATGGGGCTCTTCGCGATGGTGTCGATCACCGCGCCCACCGCCGCGTCGTTCTGCGCCATGAACTGATAAGGGTTCAGTGTCTTGTCCGAAGTGCCGGCCGTGTGGTCGTTCGGCAACCAGAGATACTGGAAGTTGAAGACCTTCTTGGCTCTTAATTGCCGTTCGAAATCTTTCTTCCAGGCCGCCGCCCGCTTCAGGTCCGAATAGCTTAGGTCCCAGCCCAAAAAGTCGAAAGCATAGCGGTATAAAAGATCCGCCCATTGCTCGGCAAAGGCTTTGTCACCGCGGATCGCCACCGCCAAACTGTCGTCGCCTGAATAAAAATTGGAGAGCTTCGCCAAGAAAACCGGGTCAGCCAACAGTTTCCGGCAATGGTCTAGGCTGTCGTTCTGGCCCAGATTCTCTTGGACCAGGTCGGTGAAAGCGGTGTCCCGCCGCTTGTCCTTGGAGAAATACATCAGCTGGTTATAGCATTTGTTGGCCATCTCGCTGTTAGCGCCGAATTTTTGGACCATCAGACGGTAGGGCTTGGTATAGACATAAACATCCTCGCCATAGATCCGGTAATCGACGTTCTTGGCGTCCATGGCGTCCCATAAATAAGAGGGAGAAAAGGTAAAAGGCGCGGTGCCGAAAGGCCAAAAATCCTCGTTCTTGGCCGGGTTCTTGGCGTCCTTGGCACCCAGCCGTCCGGAGTAATCGTCCATGCCCAGCCATTCCAGGAAGGGGCTTACGTAAGCGCTGGTGGTGTAGCTGTGGCCTAACACGCTGATCTCGCCATCGACATAGAAATTATCGAGTGTCACGAATTGCTCGGCCAGGGCATGGTGGTTCGGGGTGATGTCCTTGCCAAAGATCGTGAGGCTGGGGTCCCCGTTGCCCTTGCCCAGATCGCCCAGCACCTGGTCATAGGTGCGGTTCTCTTTCACGATGTAGAAGATGTATTTGACCGGCAGGTCGAATCCGTTCGCGGAGCTGTAAAGAGGTGAGCTGTTCTGTACCTGTTCGGTCCAAGTCGGCAGTTGGTCCTTGATCTTGACGATGTCCAGCGCGCCTAGGCTGCCCTTGAGCAAGGTCAGCACATAACCCGGTTCTTCCCGTTTTTTGGTGGGTTGGGGGCCGTTCGGGTTAGGTCGTCGTTCATGGATGCCTTTGGCGCTGAGGATGAATAGCTTATCCCGGTCCGTCATCACCTCCGTGGGATACCAGCCTGTCGGGATATAACCGGCCACCGTGCCATCCACCCGGTCCACTACCGCCACCGCGTTCAAACGCGACAGGCTGACATAAAGCTGGTGGTTGGGGCCCAAGGCCGCGGCCGTCGGCGCCGCGCCGAACTTGAAACTTTTCTGGCCCAGGTTCCAGGTGTCCGTCAGGGCCAGAGATTTGGTATCGATCACCGATATTTCGTCGCTGTTCTGGTCCACCACATAAAGCAGGTGAGCGTCCTTATCCACCGCGAAAGCGCTTGGGGTCTTGCCTACCGGGATATCCTTCACCCATTTCAACTTACCGCCGTCCATTTGAAAGACCGACACCAGGTCATCCTGGGCGCAACTAACAAAAACTTGGTTCTCCAAACTTTCCACCGCGTAAGGGATATGGCCGCAGTCCACTTCCTGTTCCACCTTGCCGCTTTGGGTATTCAACAAGGCCAGCTTGCCCTTGTTGGCATAGCCCCCCTGGCCATTATCGACCAACAGGTAAGCCGCCACTAACCGGTCCCCATTGACCGGGGCGATACCGGCCACAAAACCATTTAGGTTGTAGGTCTTGGTGTTCTCGAAAGAGTGGTTATAGCGGTGGATGGTCTGGTCATAACCGCCGCTCACGTAAAGGTCCCCGTCTTGGCCCACCCGGGCGCTGGGAAAAAGCGATTGGACCAGCAAGGTCTTTTCGACCTTGGTCCCTTCTTGGTTACAAACGGAGATCTCCGGTTTGGTCTCCACGTAATAGCCGTTATTGAGCACCACCAGCTTGCCCGCGAAGGGCACCACCACCATGGGATAGCGGCCCAGTTCCAATTGGCTCCCCGCCGGGGCCATCCGCCAACCCGTGGGCAGGGTCGCTTCCATGGGCAGCTTGGCTTTGGAAAGGACCTGCTTTTCTTCCACGGCCTGTTGGGCCTTGGCGTCATATTCGGTGTTCTTGGCAAAGCGCCACAACTGTTGGTTCAGTTTTTGTTCCTGGCCCGGTACGTCAAGGCCCGGCACGTCATCGGGGTCGGCCCAGGCCGGATAGGTACCGAGGAGCAAAAAAAGCGCAAAAAGAACCTGAGCGATCATGGGAACCTCCAAAAGGAAAATGAGTTTCATTGTGGGCGTGAAAGCCGGGGTATTTTGTAAAAAGGATGTGAAATCAGGCCAGAGGCGTCGTGAATCCCACGTGTTTGGGCGGTTTCGGCCACAAAGCGATCTCCTCGGCCCTCCAAGTCACCCTTTCCGCCCCTTCCCGGTCAGGCTGCACCTCATAGAGCAGGACCTTCTCACCACTGGCAGTGGTCACTTCTTGGGCGAATTCGAACATCGCGAATTCCCCTGTTCTCACATTCACGACCCGGTCGCTTCGATTGAATTCCATGGTTTCTCCTTTCCAACAGCATGGAATTAATTTAGAAACCTATCGGGAAAAAAGGAAAGACCCACGGTCATATTGGAGGGACTTTTTCAGCATCCTGCTAGAATCCTAGGGTCTTTTAACCACGAGGTAAAAATGGACTCTTTCGACGTCATCATTCTGGGGGCGGGGGCAGCGGGGCTTTTTTGCGCCGCCGAAACCGCCGCCCGGGGCCGCAAAGTGCTGGTGTTGGAGAACAATTCCAGGCCCGGGCCCAAGATCCTCGTTTCCGGGGGCGGGCGGTGCAATTTCACCAATATGCACGCCAAACCGGAGGATTATGTCACGACCAACCCCGCCTTCGTGCCCTATGCCCTGTCCCAGTTCAAACCCAAGGACTTCATCGAGATCGTGAAGGCCAAGGGTATTCCCTTTCACGAGAAGAAAGACGGCCAGTTGTTCTGCGACAAAAGCGCCAAGTCCATTTTGGACCTGCTCCTGTCTCGGGCCGAAGAACGGGGCGTGATCTTATTGAAGGAACAAGAGACCCAAGAGGTTTCGCGGAACGGGGGTCTTTTTCATGTCCGGACCCAGACGGCCAGCTATAGCGCCTCCAAGCTGGTGGTCGCGACCGGCGGGCTTTCCTGGCCCCAGTTGGGTTCCAGTGACTTGGGTTTCCGCATCGCCAAGCAGTTTGGCCTCAACATCATCGAACCCGCGCCAGCCTTGGCGGGGCTTACCTTCCCGCCAGAGGAGATGGTCCGTTTCGACGGCCTGGCGGGCATTCACCTGAACGTCAGCGTTTCGATCGACAATTGGAAAATGCAGGAAGACATCATGATCACCCACAAAGGCCTCAGCGGTCCGGTCATGCTCAACGCGTCCTTGCACTGGCAACCGGGACAAGAGATCGTCATCAATTGGGTTCCTGAGCTCGATGTGGAAGAGACTTATCAAGGTTTGAAGAAAGAAAAGAACGGCGGCAAGGTCACTTTCAAACCTTGGCTTTCCGAGCGGCTTCCCCAGCGCTTGGCCGCCCGGTTGGCTTATCACGCCGGGGCCCGGGGCAACTGGGCTGAATTACCGGATGAAACCTTAAAGAAACTGGCCGAGACCCTGCATGCTTATCGCTTTGTTCCAGCGGATACCTTCGGTTACCGCATGGCTGAGGTCATGCGCGGCGGCGTGGACACCCGGGAGTTGTCGAGAAAAACCATGGAATGCAAGAAAGTCCCCGGGCTTTATTTCATCGGCGAGGTCATGGATGTAACGGGCAAATTGGGAGGTTTCAATTTCCAATGGGCATGGTCTTCCGCTTATACCGCCGCCCAGGCGCTTTAGTCCGGAAATTGCTTATAGACAAAGCAACCGCCGATCAAAACGGATAAACGCCGATAAATCTTAATGATTCTCGTTTTTTATCCGCGTCCATCTGCGTTTATCGGCGGCTAAATTGACTTTCGATATTTATTCTTTTAAAGACCAGCTTTACTTGCTGGCGTGTTCTTTCACAAACTCTTGCAGAGCCGCCAATCCTTCGGCCCCCGGCAGGGTGCCGCTATGGGACGAAGTAATGAACTCGATCTCTTTATAGCGCGGCTCCAATTCCTTGAGCAATTTGGCTAACGAATCGATACCTTCTTGGGCATTGGTACTGAACAAATAGACCGGCCCACGGATCTTGTGGTTCTTGCCGATGCTAAAAGCGTCTCCCACAAAAAGCACCCCATCCGCAAAATAGACTCCGCTGCCCGGCGTGTGACCCGGCACCGCGTAAGCGGTCACTTTCAATCCGTCCACATCGATGGTTTCTTGATCGCTCAAGGGGTTCGTTACTTTGAAGGGCATGGGATTGGTCTTAGCGAAGATGTTGGCCAAAGGACTGCCGTAGGGCTGGGTACCCGCGGCGACGCCGACCTCGTCCTTCATGGCGTAGACCTTGGCCTTTTTGAAGACATTCACCGCGCCCGTATGGTCCGTATGGGCGTGGGTAATGAAGATGGCTTCCACATCGTCCGCGGTCTTACCGTGGGCCTTCAAGGCCGCCAGGATCGGCGCGCCTGTCGTGTCCAATCCCGCGTCGATCAACACCACCTTGCCGCCCTTTACCTCGAAATAATAGGTCGTCGCGATGCTGTCGGCGATCTGCTCGATGCCGTGGCCTAAGGCCGGCCCCGACCGGGGTTTTTGGTTGAGCCCGAAGATATAGAAGATGGTACCGCCGATCAGCAGGCCAAAAAGAAGCACGAGCACACCGACAACTTTGAGGATGGTCTTGAGCATGAAAAACTCCTTCGATGATATGAAGACGGAGGAAAGTTTAAGGGAAGGGGCGCCAATAAAAAAGCCCCGTCCGGAAATCCCGGCGGGGCTTAGACGCGAAAAACTAGATCTTTAGCTCGTAAACCGTGGTCAGGTTCCATAATTCATAGTTCACGTTGGTACGGTTGCCCAGGTTATCCACGCCGAAATTGAGCGCGTAAATATCGTCGAAGGACAGGCCGATCTTGAAAGAGGTATCCTTGTCGAATTTGATCTTATAAGAAGGCTCGATCCCGACCAAGAACCCGCCTCCGTCGTAATTGGTGTCCAAGGTCGAATAGTCGTTAGGCATGATGTATTTGACCAGGCCCGCCAGGACAAAATCGCCCCAGGCATAGCTAGGGGTCACCGTGAAGCGGGGCGCGTAGGAATTATGCGCTTCAGTGCCGAACACATTGTTCGTGTCCAACCGTTGCGAGGGCAGATAAGCCTGGGCCCCGATCTCGAGGGAGAATGCCTTGGGGTTGATCCAACCATAGGAACCGGTGAAGTTGGTCCCCAACTGGAAAACATCCTGGCCATTCACCACCGTAGCTTGTGAATAGTAGACCGAGAACCTGGCGATCTCACTCAGGTCTTTGTTATCCGGCTGGATATGATTGAAGGCCAGGAACATGGCATTCCCCAGGTTCAGGCTGGTGCTTTTGGAATAATTCAGGCCGTAGCTGGGATTAAAAGCGCCTGAGTAAAGGTAACCCACCGCCACACCGTATTCTCCCTTGGTTTCCGGCAGGGAAATACCGTACAAGGCGTCCACGCCAAATCCCCGGCCACGGTAATGGCTGTCCACGAACTCCGTAGGCACTTCTGAATAATATTCTTTGCTTTCCCAGGTCGGGTCGCCGGTAGGCAGGTTCAACGCCAGATTGACCAAGGAAGGCAGGCCAAAGGTCTTGAAACTATAAGTGCCGCCCAGGACCGTATCGGAAATATTGGCCAGGGTAATGGTTTCCGGGCCCGCGTAAGAATCGGTGTAACTACCCGCGGCCAATTCGGTCTGGGCATAGACCTTCCACTGCGGATCGATCTGGAAAGAACCGGTAATGGGCAAGTAAGCCTCATAACCGGTATAGGGCTGTGCGTAATTGCTGGTCCAAATATCGCCGTTCAGGCCATAAGACAGTTCAAAGGGTCCTTCCGCCAGCGCCGTCCAGGGCAAAAGCAAACAGAAGACCAACGACCAACCGATTTTTTGGTTCATTTGTTATTTTCCCACGGTCAATACAACGTTCAATTGAAGCGCTTGTAAGACTACAGGATTGGTAATGGTGTTGTCATTATTGATCAACACTCCACTCTGGAACTGATGGTTCAGGTCCGCGAGTCCGCTGGTGGTCAGGCTATTCGTATCCCCTGTCCCGCCAACCGGAGGAGCCCCTGCGCCCGGAGCGCCCGGTAAACCCGCGCCGGTCGTACCCGTGCCGCCGCCCGTAGTGGAACCGCCCCCGGAAGTGCCAGTGGATCCCGTGCCCGAACCGCCGGTGCCGGTGCCAGAACCGTTGGAGGTTCCATTAGAGGACCCTGTGGAACCAGTGGCAGAATTGGACGAAGAGCCGTTACTCCCAGACCCGCTAGAACTACCCGATCCATTGCTCGAGCCGTTGCTGGACCCGTTACCCGAGCCGTTGGAAGACCCGTTCGAGGAACCGCTGGTGTTCGCGCCGTTCTTCTTCCCGTTGTTGTTATTCCCGTTATTATTGTTGTTCCCACCCAGAACATTACCGTTCATGAAATTCATGTGATCACCGGCGTGCATGATGAACTGATTTCCCCCACAGTTGGTCCAGACCGTGCCACTGGTCACGACAACATTGACCACCGGCTTAGGCGCGCCATTGTTGAATACCGAGAAAGCCGTTCCCCGGACGCCGCAGACCACCCCGCCGGACTCGATCTCAAAGGAAGAGTTGGACGTGGTCAATTTTTGAACGATGGCCGACAACTGGCCCCAGAACAGTTTGAACTTGAGCACCTTGGAATCCCCGCTGGGCTTCTGCAGGGCTGTCAGGGTGAATTCGGTGTTGGCCGCGATGGTCAGCTCGGACCCGTCGAACAGGCCCAATACCGCCTCGGAACCGTCCTTGGTCAGGATCCGCTGGCCCTCGACAACCGTTTCATCTTTTTTAGCGTGGACCCACTTTTGATGGGCGCGGAGGAGAACCTCGCCCTTCACGGATTTGAAGATACCCTGGAGCGGCGTATCCGCCCAAAGGGTCCCCGCCGAAAAAAGGATCATTAATGACAAACAGAAAGTTTTCAACTTCGCCTCCAACACTAGTTGCTCATCCTTAAAAACGGAGAACAAGAAAACCGAACGGATCAAATGCCAATAACTCTTCTTCAAAGCAACCGCTTCATTCTTTCCCAATCACTGGAACTGCATGACCGTAGCGTCCGTCCCATGGCTCGTGTCCTGATAAGCCACATCGAACCCAGCGGGATTGAATCCAGCGCAAACGAAAGCCGCCGCCCCCCCGCTAAAATCCGTGTTCCCGACAAAAACCCAGCTGCCGCTCAGATAAGCCATGGCAGTAGCTTGATTACCATTGCTCCCATCCGCGAAAGCCACGAAGGGCCCCTGACTGTTGAAAGCGATGGAATCATAGGTAGCTGCCCCCGGAGTAAACCCGGCAGAACCCACCGTAGTCCAGTTGACGGAGTTGT
Source organism: candidate division FCPU426 bacterium (assembly GCA_027452205.1). GTDB lineage: Bacteria > Oederibacteriota > Muellerivitia > Muellerivitales > Muellerivitaceae > Bog-1183. The sequence goes on from DAIDGV010000018.1 coordinate 47,362, forward strand.
AATAGTTCATCATGGTGGCCTTGCCACCGTTGGCGGCGTCTGAATAAACCACATAAGGGTAATAGCTGTTATTGCTGTCAATTCCGAGAGATATATAAGAGGCCGCGCCCGCGGAAAAGTCCGCGTTGCCTGCGATCACCCAGCCGCCATTCCATTCCGAAACGCTGGCCTTACCGCCATTAGCCGTATCCGAATAGGCCACATAGGCGTAGTTGTTCTGGGAATTGATCGCTAAAGAAGTATAGGTCGCGCCGCTCGGAGCGAAGGCATTACTCCCCAGCATGGACCAAGTGCCGTTGTACTGCTCTACCACACCACCATTGCTCAGGCTAGCATCCGAATAGGCCACATACGTTACACTCGCGTTCATCGCGAGGGAAAGATAACTGGCCGCTCCAGATGAAAAGTCCGGCGTGCCTAAGGTAACCCAGGACCCGCCGCTGTAATCCATCACCATGGCCTTACCGGCATAGGAACCATCCGAGAAAGCAACATAAGGAACGTTGTTCACCACTTGCAGGGAGAGGTAGGTCACGGGGCCAGGCGAGAACCCCGGCGTGCCCACTTGGGTCCACGCGCCTCCGGTGTATTCCATCACCGAGGCCTTGAAGCTGTTGGCGTTATCTTGATAAGCCACATAGGTGTTGCCCGAATTATCAAAGGCCATCGAAACATAGGATACCGGCGCGCCGTTGAATCCTTGCGCACCCAAGGGCACCCAAGTAGGGATTGGTGTTCCATTGTTGCCGCAGGCTCCCGATTTATCGATGTTGGTCTGTTCATAGCCGCAATAGTTCAGGGTCGTATTAGGACGGAACTCAAAGGTGACATAATTGCCCACCGCCGTCACTTGCAACCAGGCATAACCACCGCTGAGGATCTTCACGCAATAGACGTCGCCCACCGCCACCGGGTAGTTGTTGGGATTGGTCGAGTTGTTGGCGATGACGTACCCTTTGGATTGCCCCGAACTCATGAAAAAGTTCCCTGTGGGCGGCACCGTCAAATAATTCACCCACAAACCGTTGCCCATATAGGCGACGGTGGCTTGGGCCAAAGAAGCGTTCTGCAACCAGAAACCGCCACTCGGATCGATATTGCATACCATGTCCAGACCCGCAATGCTCGTCCCGATATTGGCCCCCACGCTGGTGGTGGTATTACCCTCGAACCCATAGGCATAACCGCTGCCTAGGGTTACCGGTGCGTAGCATTGATGCATGGGACCCAGCGTGACCGGCAGGGAGGATCCGGGGACGAAAGTGAAGCCTTCCGCGCCGACAGCCATGACCGTCTGGGCTTGGGCGTCATCGACCTGGATGGAGATAAGGTTATAGCTGCTGTTCGGGATGTTCACAGCGAAGTCGTAATAGCCGTTCACCGTCGAGGACTGGATCGGACCCAGGCTGCCCGTAACAGGAGCGGAGCTGGGGCTGGTGACCATGTAATAAAGTTGGTAAGCCGCGACGTTGTTATTGTTGTTCATCGCACGGCTCAAACTCGTGAGAGGAACTTTCACGTTAGTGGCAGTGGCCGAAGCGGGACTGATAGGTGTCGTCCCTCTTCCACAACTCCAGTAGAGACAGGTCAGTAAGAGAAAGGTTGTCACCGCCAGGATCTTTAGTTTCAAATGGTTGCCTCGAAAAGAACGGTCTTTGGATGTCGGAATGTTGTCCATAATGTATCGCAAAAACGTCTTCCTCCCCACGGAATAAAAGCTTTAATTTAGGCCATTTTTGGTGGATCTTGAAATAGGTTCAGGCTAGTGACGCCAAAAATAAGGCAACTGACAACTAAAAAAGCCCTACCGAAAAGATCGATAGGGCTTTCCTGAACTAAAACTAAAAAATTACTTTGCGGCTTTATCTCCTGCGGCACTGCTGTCCACAGAAGCGTCCTTATCCGCCGGCGCCGCGCTGTCGGCTCCCGCGTTGGTTTTGTCCCCCCCACTCTTTGACGCCATCTTATCCAGCTTCGGCTTCAAGGCATCCAAATTCGCTTGGGCCTTTTCGTCACTGCCGCCGTTGGCTTTCGCCGCGTCGATCGATTTCTGATAGGCATCCGCCGCCTTCTTCAATTGATCGGTCTGTTCATAAGCACTGCCCAAATTATTCCAAGCCACCGCGTTGTTCTCATCCGCAGCCACGGCTTTTTGCAAATAAGGGATCGCCTTGTCCGGCATCGGGTCCTTCGCGATCAGGTAAGCCAAGCCTTCGCTATTCAAGCGCCAGCTCTCCCCTTTTTTGGAAGGAAGCTCGCCGATCTTTTCATAAGCCGCGATCGCTTCCTCGGTCTTGCCCGCTTCAGCCAGATCCCCGGCCGCTTTCATTTGGGCTTTGACCGAGTTATCCGGCTTGGCTGCCGCCGCCGGTTTGGCCGCGTCCGCGGGTTTAGCCGAGGCGTCGCTCGCCGCATTAGCCGCCGGCTGCGCTGCCGCAGGCGCCGCGTCGTCTGCCCACAAGTTTCCTGTGAACGATATGAGTCCCATCGCGAAAAGTGACACCATCAACTTGTTTGCCATAGGTCGCTCCTTCAATTTTTAATGGTCGAAGCGGAACGCTCCCCAGGCGTTCCAGGAAGTAGCCTAGCAAAAAAACAGGTATCCGCTTGATTGACCCTTCATTTTTTGGTCACAAAAGTGACAGTCTCGGGATGTTCGATTAACTTTTAACTATTATTGAACGTGAATGACACCGGTCATATTGGTGCAAGGCAGGGTGCAAACGGTGGAAGAGGTACCCCCCGCGCAAAGGCCATGGATACCGCAATGGAAGGTAAAGTCACCCGCGGCGCTAAAGACCTGACTATAGGGAAAGGATGTGTTGTTGGAGACCGAACAAGTACCACTACCATTATCGATATAAAGAGGGTGACCACTATTGCTACTGTCCCAAACGACCGTAGTGCCCATGGAAACCGTGATCGACGCGCTGAGGGCCGCGCCCGTGGTACCTGACAGGCTGTAACGGGGAGTTGAGTTAACACTGATCGTGACTGGAGCACTGGGTCCCTGGGTCGCGGTCGGGACAACGGTGGGCGTGGGGGTCATAGGAGTGACGGGCGAGTTCGTAGTCCGGTCGCAGGCCAATGGAAACACCGCCGCGACCGAAAAGATGGCTAAAAAGAGCAATTCTTGTTTCACGATCAAGTTCCCTCCGGGACCTTTGAAAAGTATATCACCTAAATTTTCGAAGGAATCCCGGGGGCCGGTTTTTATAACCCCAAAATACGCTTGATATCCTCGGTGGGTGGTTTGAAATTCGGTCCCTTGATGACCTTTCCGTCCTCCCGGTACATAGGTTTCCCGTCGGGCCCCAGCTTGCTCATATTGCTTTTATGCACGGCGTCGAACAGTTCAGGCAGTTTGTGCTGGAAACCATAGGTCACCGCCGTGCCGATGGCGATATAGATGGAGTCGATGACTCCGTCCGCGATCTCGACCAGGTCGCCTCTTTCAACGCCCTCGACAATCTCCTCGGCTTCTTCGACTTGCAGTTTTCCCCGGATGGATTGGGCCTTGGTCGGCACTGGCCCCACCGGCTCGTTCATGGCCAGGTTATAGGCCTTGTGGAATTCTTCCAGTTGTTCGATCTGTTTCTTCATGTCAGTTCCTTTAGTTATGAATGAGCGTCGGTTTGGCGTGGAAATCGGCTCCAGGGAATGAGCGCCTTCAAGAAGCCCTCAAAAAGCGCGTCGGGCAGGAACCACTTCAAAAAGGCCATGAACTTCGCGTCGGCCCCCGCCAAATAGACCGGCTTCATGGGTTTGTCGTTCAGGGCTTTCCACATCAGGTTCGCCACATCCGAGGCGGGACCACCCTTGGAGAATTCTTTTTCCATGGTCTTCATCATTTGGACGGTATAAGCATGATAGGGCGACCTTTTATTCTTCACGTTCTTTCCGTAGCGGGCCGAAGTCGTGACCTGGGTGTGATAGGAACCCGGCGCGATCTCCGCCACTTCGATCCCCCAGGGACGCAATTCTTGCCGGAGGGCTTCGGTCATGGCCCGGACCGCGTGCTTGCTGGCCACATAGGCCCCCAGGGCCGGAAAAGCGATACGGCCTGAAATGCTGCCAACGTTAAGGATCTTGCCAGACTTTTGCTTTCGCATGACCGGCGCCACCGCGCGGATGACCCTTAAATAACCGAACAGGTTCGTGTCGAATTGGTCCTTCATATCTTGGTCCGACAGGTCTTCCAGAAATCCTCCCATGGCAAACCCCGCGTTGTTCACGAGCACGTCCAGCTGTTTTTCATTTTGTAACAGGGTCTTCACTGCTTTTTCCACTGAAGCGGCCTGGGTTACTTCCATGAACAAGGGATGCACATCCTCTTCATGGCTGAGCGCCTGCAGGGCTTTGAGCCTCTTGGGACTCCGGTAAGTGGCATAGACCCGGTAACCCTGATGGGCCATCAATCGGGCCATCTCCAAACCGAACCCGGAGGAAGCACCGGTAACCAACGCCACACGGCGGTGCCTCTGTTGCGAGGCCACAAGCCGAGCGACACGCTTTGTCTGCGCCGATTCCAAATGGGAATCGGCGAACCTTTGATAAAGACGTTTCATCAGCAGGTCATAGACCCCCTCCGGCAGGAACCAGCGCACCACCGGGAACCAGATCGCGTCGAACCCCGCGGCATAATGCACCGCCAGACGGCGGTCCTCCAAGGCCTTCAGAATGACCTCCACCACCTGCCCCGCTCCCGGGGCCTTTTGGGATTGGCCATTGCCAAAGTTGAGGATCTTTTGAAGGACCGACTGATAGGGGGACTTTTTCTTTTGAAAGAGAGTGGACCGGTACCGGTTATGTTTGAACTCGGTATTGGTGGTACCCGGTTCGATGACCGACACTTCGATGTTGAAAGGCCGCAGTTCGGTTCGTTGGGCCTCGGTCAGGGCCTCCACCGCGCACTTACTGGAGCAATAAAGCCCGATCCCCGCGAAGGTCATTTTTCCCGCCAGGGACCCGATATGCAGGATGCGCCCCCGTTTTTGCTTTCGCATAACGGGCAATACCGCGTTCGTCACCCGCATAAGCCCAAAAACATTGGTCTCATATTGGGACCAAAGCTCGGCGTCGTTGAAGTCTTCCAGGGCGCCGAAAGCGCCGAACCCGGCGTTGTTGATGAGCAGATCGATGCGCCCGGACTTTTGAAGGACCTTCTTCACCGCCCGGGCCGGGTCCAAGGAACGGTCCACATCCAGCGGGAGGATATCGATGGGCAAGCCTTGGGCGGCTTTCTTCAAAGGGCCTGCTTTTTTTAGGTCCCGCAGGGTCGCGAAAACCCGGTAACCCCTCCGGGCCAGGGCCAAAGAAACCTCGAAACCGATACCGGTCGAGCAGCCGGTGATCAAAGCCACTGGACGTTTTTCCATGCGGTCCTCTATATAGGAAGTGCGGACAGTTTAAGGGAAGCCCCCACCGGAAAGAGAGGGGTTATTTGTGGTTTATGGATTCAGAAGGGTTCTGGTAGGATAAGCCCCTGGTTTTCCCCTGTTCGATAAGGAAATCGATATGCGCATCACAACCCTGATCCTCTTCCTGCTGGCACCCCTGGCTTTGAGGGCCGCGGACATGCCGGCCTTACCCGACGCGGGCGCCGCTTCCTCGTCCAGCGCCGCCCTGGCCGCGTCGAACGCCAATCCGGAACCGCCGCCGCCTAGTTCGGTCAGCGTGCCCAAAAAGCCCGATTCCGGCGACGCTTTGCCGCCCGAGTATCACAAGATGGTCATCGTAAGCGAAATGAAAGTCACGAAACTCAGTGGTACCATCATGGTGCAGCATGCGGACGGCACGGATCCCACTCCTCTTGGCACCGATAGCGTGGTGGAAAAGGGCGATGTGATTACCGTGTACGATGGAAGCTGGGTGATCTTGAAGACCCGCCGCGGCGACCGGATCGGCCTGGACGGCAATACCCTGGCCACCTTGGACGAGTGCTTTTTCGAGGGCCCGGACCGCCAAGTTCGGTTGTTGTTGAAGCACGGTACTGTATTCTTGGATACAAACGGGGACGATTCCCGCCAGAGCTTTTTCGAGATCTATACCGGCAAAGTGGTCACATCGGTGAACAATGTGAAAGCCATCATCAGTTTCGATGATCAAAAAGACACGGTGAACATCAAGTACATCGAGGGCAAGATCCATGTGATCGACCAGACCCACGAAGAGACCTTCCACACCCAGCAGACCCAATACAACGGCTATACCCGAAGCTCGGAGCAGGCCGAGGGCGACCAGGGCGAGGCTGAGGAACACACTGAACACAGTTGGGTCAAGGGCCAGATGGTGCAGGATGAGCCGGTGCCCTTGGAAGAGATCGACGAATTGAACTACCGCCGGTTCTTCGACGGCCAGCCCCGCTTGCAGGTCGAGGACAACAACATGCTGCTGGACGACAGCCAGCGGGTCCCCTTCCGCCAACGATGAGCCAGTTGACCGCCGAATTCGACTGCCCCTACTGTGGTCATTCCAATTTTTCCCCGGTGGATGACGTGTCCGGCGTCCAGGAATGGACCACCGATTGCGAGAATTGCTGCCGGCCTATTTCTTTAAGGGTCCGGGTCCGTCATGGGGAAATAGAGGAAATGGACATCGACCGCGAGCAGGATTAGGTTCTAATTACGGATCAATGAGATTTCCGTTCCACGGAAATGACCACCATTCATAATTCAAAATTAATAATTTAAAATTTATCTTGTGAGAGCGGCGCCGCCGCCCGTATGGATGAGGTTCATGACCACTTTGGTGGCCATGAAAAGATAATAACCGAAGAGCAGGATGCCGAAGAACCAAGTGATGTTCTTGAGCATGTGGCGGTTGAATAGGTTGCGGCTGTAATGCACCGCGATGCCCAGCGCCGTGAACCAGACCATTTCACTGACCAGGACCGCGGAGAAGAACGAGGTGGCCGCCCCTCCGGTCAGGTCAATGTCCCCAGCCAATTGCATGGTTCCCACGATACCCACCCAATAGATGAGGGTGAAGGGATTGGTCGCCGCTACCAGGAACCCTTGCACGAAGGAATAATCGATAAACTGGACCTGTTTTTTGACCGCGCTGGTGGAGTTGGGGTCGTCCTTGATCTCGATGAAGACCGAATAGGCCAAATAAAGCAAAAAGACCACGCTCACGCCCCAAACAATGATCTTCAGGGCCCCCACGATGCCGTCCTTGGAAAGCCCGGCGAAAACGATATAGGCGAAGCTGGCGTCCACGAAGGCGGCGCCCAAACCCACCATGAAAAGCTCTTGGAACCCGCCCAGGATGCCCCGGCGGATGGCGAGGAAATTGACCGGACCGATCAGGGTAGCCGTGCAGAAGCCAATGATGAGACCTTGAGTGATGGCTGCGTAGACCAGTTTGAACATTTCGGTATTCATGGGGACGTATTTTACAAGAAGACCGGGACAAATGGGATAAAAGCTCGATCAAAATCGGATCCCAGCGGCGGACAAAAACCTTGGGCTTCCTCGATTTTTCCGCGAAAGGTTCTTACCTAGAACCGGGCGATTTTGCTATTCTTGCACTCAACTTTCCCTGATTGGAGACCTCTATGGCACACCTCGTGAACATCTTAATGGGCAGCAAATCCGACTGGGAGGTCATGAAGAACGCCTCTGACACCTTGAACCAATTCGGCGTTTCGCATGAATGCCGCGTGCTTTCCGCCCACCGCACCCCTCATGAAACCGCCCAATACATCACCAGCGCCGAGGGCCGGGGTGTTCAAGTGGTCATCGCCGCCGCTGGCGGAGCCGCTCATTTGGCCGGTGTTTGCGCCGCCCATACCCTCTTGCCCGTCCTGGGCGTGCCGATGGAGAGCAAGCTCGACGGTCTCGATTCCCTTCTTTCGACCGTGCAAATGCCCGGCGGTATCCCGGTGGGCACCCTGGCCATCGGTAAGGCCGGGGCCGTCAATGCCGCCCTTCTGGCCGTGGCTATCCTGGCCCTGAAGGACGCGGACCTGAAAGTCAAATTGAAGAAGTTCCGCGAGGACCAAGCCGCGAAAGTCTTGAAAGAGACCCTCTCTTAAAGACCGCCGCTTTCACCGAGCCCCGCCCACAGCTGGCTCCAGATCAGAAGGACCGACGATGTTTAACGTGAACAAGGAAAACTATTCGCTCTCGTCCATGGTGAACCATTTGGCCACCATCCTGGGTAACGTCATTTCGTTCCAGGAAGGACCCGATGCCCTCATCCTGGTGGAGCGTGTCCGCCACTTGGCGAAGAATTTCCGTTCCAACTCCGACGTCAAGACCGCCGAGGAACTGTCCCAGATCGTCTCGAAACTTTCCATCGAGCAGCTCAACCTTTTGACCAAGGCCTTCACCCATTTCTTCGGCCTTATCAACCTGGCCGAGAAGGTGGACCTGATCCACAAATTGCACCAACCCTATATGGTCAACGGCGAGCCCAAACCCCGGCCCGGTTCCATCGCCTCCGCGGTGGCCATCCTGGAAGAGCAAGGCGTCCAACCCAAGAAACTGCAGGCCTTGCTGGACCAGGCCCAGGTCTTGATGGTCTTCACCGCCCATCCCACCGAATCCAAACGCCGGACCGCCCTGACCAAGTTGCACCGTATCGCCAAGGTCACTTCCCGTTTAGTGGATTCCAACCTGTCCCCTTACGAGAAGGAAGATATCGAGAAGTTCATCCTGGAAGAGATCGTCGCCCTTTGGCAATCCGACGAGGTGCGCCAGCACAAATTGACGGTCTTGGACGAGGTAAAGGGAAGCCTTTACTACTTTGAGGAGACCCTGCCCGACGTCATTCCGCAGATCTATCGGGACCTGGAACGGGCCCTGAAGCGCGCCTTCCCCAAGACAACCTGGAACGTGCCTCCCTTTTTACGCTTCGGCTCCTGGATCGGCGGGGACCGCGACGGGAACCCTTATGTGACCCCGGACGTGACGGTGGAGACCATTCGTCTTTTGCGCAGCGCCGCCATCCGCATCCACAGCCACGCCCTATTGGAACTGGGCCAGCGTTTGAGCCTTTCCACCCAGCAGGTCGGCATCACGCCCGAGTTGGAACAGTCTTTATTGAAAGACTCCCTGCTCTTCCCCGATCTGGCCAAGGCCTTTGCCGTCCGCACGCCTTACGAGAAGTACCGCCAAAAGTGCACTTACATCCGCGAAAAGTTGCGCCACACGTTGGACTATGTCCAGAACTTCGGCCACGACTGGCGTAGCGCCCATCCCCAGCCCGCGCCCGGCACTTGGTACTTGAGCGCCCAAGAGTTATTGAATGAATTGAACTTGATGGATGCCAGCCTGAGGGCCCACAAGGGCGCCATTTTGGCCGATGGTTACTTGCGCAAAGTACGCCGCAATGTGCAGGTCTTCGGTTTCCGCCTGGCGACCTTGGATGTCCGCCAGCACTCGGGCCGCCACACCTCCGCCCTGGCCGAGATCCTCAAGAAAGCCTCCATCACCGAGGACTACATGTCCTTGAGCGAGTCGCAGCGCACTGAACTGCTTGAAAAGGAACTGGCCAGCGAGAGACCCCTTATTCCCGTGCGTCCCGATTACACCCCCGAGACCCTGGAAGTGCTGGACACCTTCCAATGTGTCGCCGCCATCCTGGAACACCTCAACCCCAAGGCCATCAACACCTACATCATCTCGATGACCCACGGCGTGTCCGACGTCTTGGCCGTACTGTTGTTCTTCCGGGAAGTGGGCCTTTACCGTCCCGGCCAATACAGCCATTTGAACATCGTGCCTCTTTTCGAGACCCTGGACGACCTGAACCAATCCAGCGGCATCTTCGAGCGCCTTTTAAAGAACGAGTCCTATCGGGCCCACCTGAAATTGCGCAGGGACGTGCAGGAGATCATGCTCGGTTATAGTGATTCCAATAAAGAGAGCGGCTACCTATCCGCTAACTGGGCGCTTTACAGGGCCCAGACCGACCTGACCAAATTGGCCGATTCACACCTGATCGCCCTGCGCTTGTTCCATGGCCGCGGCGGCTCGGTGGGCCGCGGCGGCGGTCCCGCCAGCCAGGCCATTTTGAGCCAACCCCCCGGTACCCTGAAGGGTCGTATCAAGATCACCGAACAAGGCGAAGTCATCAGCGACCATTACAGCGAGCCCGCCAGCGGACGCTGGCACTTGGACCAGATCGCTAACTCCGTTCTGCGCGGTTCTTTCCCCCCGCGGGAAGTGATCCCCAAGGCCGAATGGAAACAGATCATGAACAAGTTGGCAAAGCGTTCTTTTGATGTTTACCGCGCCCTCATCTATGGCCATCCCCGGTTCCTGGAATACTTCTACAACGCCACCCCGATCACCGAGATCAGCAATCACCGTATCGGTAGCCGTCCGGCCAGCCGCAGTAACAACCGCGCCATCGAGAACCTGCGGGCCATTCCCTGGGTCTTCAGTTGGATGCAGAGCCGCTATACCTTGCCGGGCTGGTACGGCATGGGGACCGCCATCGAGGATTACCTCAAGACCGACCCGAAGGGCCTCACCAACCTGCAGGAAATGTACAACCAATGGCCCTTCTTCCAAACCGTGCTCGAGAACGCCCAGATGATCCTGTCCAAGGCGGACATGGATATCGCCCGCCGTTACGCCGACCTGGTCAAGGACGAGGCCCTGCGCCAGGAGATCTTCGGGATCATCCGCGCTGAGTACGACCGCACCATCAATGTCATCAAACAGATCGTGCAGGAGAACGAGCTTTTGGAGAAGGACAGGGCCCTGTCCGAATCCATCAAGCGCCGCAATCCCTATATCGATCCTTTGAGCTTCGTCCAGGTCGAGCTCATCAAGCGCCTACGCCAGAACCCCACCGAGACCGAGAAGCGGGCCTTGGAAGAAGCCATCCTCATGACCATCAACGGTATCGCCGCCGGGCTGAAGAACACCGGCTGATATGACGGACATCCAAAAAGCTGCGCTTATCATCCAGGAAGGCGGCTTGGTGGCTTTCCCCACCGAGACCGTTTACGGCTTGGGCGCCGACGCCCTGAATTCCCTGGCAGTAGCCGCCATCTTCGAGGCTAAGAACCGCCCCACCTTCGATCCCCTCATCGTACATGTGGCCGACCTGCGCCAAGCCGAGATATTGGTCCATTCGTTCCATCCCCTGGCCCTCAAGCTGATCGAAAAATTCTGGCCAGGCCCTTTGACGGTCGTCCTGCCCAAATCCGCCCTGGTCCCCGACCTGGTGACTTCTTCTTTACCCAATGTGGCCATCCGGGTACCCAACCATCCCCTGGCTTTGGAATTGATCCGGGAGTCGGGCCGCCCCATCGCCGCGCCCAGCGCCAATCCTTTTGGGCAGGTCAGCCCGACCACCGCGGAGCATGTGCGCCGGTCCTTGGGCGACAAGGTACAGATGATCTTGGACGGGGGTCCCTGCGGGGTAGGCGTGGAATCGACCATCGTTTCTTTCGCGGGGGAAAAACCGGTCCTGCTTCGCCCCGGCGGATTGGCCCTGGAGGAGATCGAGGCGGTCATCGGCAAGGTCCAGATCGCTACCGGGACACCCGACAGACCCCAGGCCCCCGGCCAGCTTTTGCAACATTACGCGCCTCGGACACCCTTGAAACTCACCCCTCCCCAGCCCGGACCCAAAGCCGGTTGGCTGGGATTGAAGGACCCGCCCGCGGGCTTTGACGCGGTAGAAGTCCTTTCCCAAAAGGGCGATCTTAAAGAAGCAGCCGCCAACCTTTTTGCCGCCATGCGGCGCTTGGACGAAAAAGGCTTGGAAGTCATCTACGCCCAACCTGTTCCCAACAAAGGTTTGGGCCGGGCCATCAACGACCGGCTATCCCGGGCCAGCCAAAAATAGACCCCAAAATAAAAAGGGCCCCGGGTATCCCGGAGCCCTTTTCATCAAACCCGATTTTTATTCATCATAAGCGGGCGGAGTCGGCGGATTGCCGCTATTCTCCTGGTCTTGGTCATAAGCTCCCGGGCCATAGGCATTGCCTTGGTCGTCGAACATATCAAAAGACCCGTCGTTGAGCTTCAGGATGATCTCCAGCGGACGGCCGTTGCTGGTGTCCGAGAATTGGACATTTTGAACGCCCGAAGCCAGATAGACCGGCGCAAAGGAAGGCTGGGGCGAATCATCGTAAAGGAAAGCGTCCTGGGTCTCGCTGACCACTTTCACCATCCGGGTGCTATCGGGACTGAAATAATCCTGCGTGTTCATCGTGGAAGGCGCTGCCACTACGATCTGGTCGTTGGCGGAGTTACAGGGAATATAAGTCGCGTTGTTGTAACAGTAGAGATCGCCGACGTGGTAGGGATCCTGCCACCACCAAAAACCATTGTTCCAGAAACACCAGCGGTCGTAATCCGTGTCATAGGTCCACCAGCGACCGCTGAAATAGCGGGTCCAGTAATATTGATCGCCCACATACCAGCCATACCAGTGGTAACCCGAATCATCGATATAGTGGCAATAGTTGAAATCCTCGCCGTTATGCCAGTAATAATGGCCCCTTTCTCTTTCCATCCGGTCGGTTTGATTCAACCGGGCACGCCATTCAGGGCTATCCACCATCAACATATTGTTGCGGACCACGTCATCGTTAAAGTGCCGGGGCGAAACAAGCCGCCCCCGGATGCCCACGTGATCCGGCCCGACCTGGGGATAACGGATGATAGAGTGATCGCGGTCCGTGTGAATGATCTGGGACCGAAGGGTAATTAAACCAGGTTCGGAAGTAACCCCCATATTCTGCAGTTTTTTGCGCACATAGCCCGGTGTATACGGATGGTGATGGACCGCCACCGCGGTCCGAACGCCCGGTTGGGAAAAGCTTTGCACGTCGGGCCTTGGGTAAGGCCGTATCGCGTTGCTGTTAAAACCACGATTACCTTGGATATTGTTCCAACGTAAGTTGCCATAGGAAGGCTGTTGGTTGTGGTCCCCGAAATTCCGTTGTTCGGATTGTTGGGAAGGGAAATTGCGGTTGTGTCCGCCGCTGGCGCCATGGCCCATTTGGATGACCACAGGCCGGTTGGAATGGTTCGGCGCGTTCCAGCCGCCATTGCCACGCGAGACCGGTTGACCGTGATTCCCTTGGTTCCCATTGTTTGGCCCTTGTCCATGGCCGGATGGCATTCCTTGGTTCTGCCCGTTGGAGCCTTGATTGCCTTGTTGACCATGGTTGCCTTGGTCATTTTGTGCCGGAGCGCCCTGGAACGGGGCGTTGGAGATCAGGTCGTTCGGCCGGCCCGAGCCCAGGGCCGCTCGGACCGCCGGCGGCAAACCACCATTATCGTCCGCCCAAGCGTTCAAGGCGGGGATCAACAAGAAGACCATTATCCATAAATGGATCCTTTTCATGGAAACCCTTTCTAAAGAACGAATTACAGCCCAAGCAGCTTACCCATTAGACGCCCGGGAAGGCAAATGAAGTTTCACGAATATCGATTAATTTACGTTGAAATGATCCAAAATTTGTCTTTATTAAAAGGCTGGATTCCATTGGATCATCGGCCTAGGAAATTTTCCGGACTTTGGTTAGTCTGAGGCCCGTTTCGGAAACCATCGGTTTTCCATTTTTTTCTGAAAGGTCCGTCATGAAATACCGCAAGATCGGCAAATCGAACATTGAGGTCTCGGAGATCAGCCTCGGCTGCTGGACCTTAGGGGGGCTTAACTGGGTGGACGGCGTGCCCAATGGTTGGGCCAATGTGGACGAGGCCGAGGTGCGCAGGGCTGTGGATTATGCCCTGGACCAGGGTGTGAACCATTTTGATAACGCGGACGTATATGGCAACGGCCGGGCCGAGCGTTTACTTTCCAAGATCCTGGGCGAAAGGACCAAAAAACTTGTCGTCGCCACCAAGGTCGGTTGGTTCCCCGGCACCGCCGAGCACGCTTATGAGGCCGCCCATATCCGCCATCAATGCGAACAATCGCTCATCAACCTCAAACGCGATGTCCTTGATATTTATTATTTCCACCATGGAGATTTCGGCCCCTTGGACTGTTATGTGGAAGAAGCGGTCCTGACCGTCCGACAATTGCAAAAAGAGGGGAAGATCCGTCTGGTCGGGCTGTCCGCCTATTCCAGCGACGATTTCACTCGGTTAGTACCCAAGATCAACCCCGACGTACTGCAAAGCTGGGCCCATTCCATGGATGACCAATTCATCCGCGAGGGCTCGCCGGTGCAAAAGCTTTTGGTCGAGCGAAAGATGAGTTTCGTGGCTTTCTCGCCCCTGAACCAGGGCATTCTTTTGGGTAAGTTCGATCCCAAAAACCCGCCAAAGTTCGACGAGGGCGACCACCGCAAGAAAGACAAGCGTTTCACCACCGAGTTCTTATTGGGGATCGAGCCGAAGATCGGGAAATTGAAATCGCGTTTCGGGGCTTCCATTCAGGACCTGTCCCGGGCCGCCTTGCAGTATGACCTGTCTCACCCTTGGGTCTGCTGTGCCATTCCGGGTTTCCGGAACCTGAACCAAGTGCAGGTCAATCTGGCCGCCGAGAGCAAACCCCTGATCGCCGAGGACGTGGCCTTCATCCGGGAAGTTTTCGCGAAATAGAATTACTGGCCGTTGATGAGCAGGAACTTACCCCGGCTGACCGCTTTGCCGCCGGATTCGACCACATAGAAA
>DAIDGV010000019.1 GCA_027452205.1 candidate division FCPU426 bacterium
CTCCAATGGTGCGATAGAGGCGAATAACGGACTCAAGTTACGGTTTGAACCCAGCCAAGTCAATAGAAAGACCTTGTCAGTACTGGGCTTTAGACCACTTTCGGGTAGAGTTGAGCTTTGTAGTTTTCCAATTCTTTGAGACGCAGTTCGGGAGACCAATCCAAGATTTCGGCCATGACTTGGGAAGCTCTTTCGGCGGCCTCGCCCCAGCGCTGAAGGCTATAGCCAATCTCCAAACGGCGAAGCATCACGTCGTCCAGGTGATAAGCCTTTTCTTTTTTGACCGCGAAAGCGACTTGGGCCAATATCTCCGGCCTGTCGGTATGCAAAGACCGCTTCCATTCGGGCTGTTCTTCGGTCAACTTCAAGACTTCTTCTGCCCTTTGGCCGTAAAGATGGGCCAAGTGGTTCGCTTGGTCTTTGGTAATTCCATATTGGATCGGCCAACGCTCCAGGGCCTCTTTCAGGAAAATATCCCAGGATTGGGCTGGCAAGCCGGGAAGACATAGCTCCTCCTTGGCATTGTTCTTACGATCCAAGATCATCAAGACCTGTTTCAGCGCTTGATGAGCCATGTGATGATAGGTGGTTAGTTTTCCGCCGATGATGGTGAGTAGACGGCGTTTACGGATGATCTGATCCTCTCGGGAAACTGAAGAAGCCTTTTCTTCGTCGCCCCAGGCTAAGGGACGAAGCCCGGCGAAGGCGGCCACGATAATTTCTTTCTTGATCGAACTGCCCGGAAAGACCCGGGAGGCTTGTTCCACGAGATAATCGATCTCTTCCTCGGTGGGGCGGGTGTTGTCCGGATCGCTGGAATCATCGATGTCGGTAGTGCCGATAAGGCTGGAACCCCGCCAGGGAATGACGAAGATGACGCGGTTGTCGCCTTGGGTCGTGATGAGCACGGCTTGTTCAGACAACACTTGGGGAACCACAATGTGGGTGCCGCGGGTAGGGCGCACTAACTTGGCACTGTCTTGGTTGAGCATTTGGGCGGTTTCAGTGGCCCAGGGACCCGAGGCATTGACCAGGCAGGAAGCGAAAATAGTGGCAGTCTTTTTGGTCAAGTCGTCCCAATAGGTGATCCGGTATCCCGAGGGTTCTTGGTCGATCTCGGTGACCTGGTGGTAGTTGAGACACTGGGCGCCGAACTTTTCGGCGCCAAGGATATTCTCCAGGACCAAGCGGGCGTCATTAACCTGGGCGTCAAAATAAAGACCGCAGCCCCTCAAACCTTCTTTTTTTAAGGTGGGCGCCAGGGCCATGGTTTGAACGGGATTGAGCCACTTGTGTTTACCGATGTTTTTGGATCCAGCCAAAAGGTCATAAAGCCAAAGGCCCAACTTGAGCTTCCATGTGGCCCGGGAATCGCCTTCATAAGAAGGTAGCAGGAAGGGGACAGGCCTGGATAAGTGTGGAACCATTCGCAGAAGCCGGTTGCGTTCATGAAGACCCTCAAAGACCAAGGCAAATTCAGCCTGTTCCAGGTACCGGATACCGCCATGGAAAAGCTTGGTGGATTTACTAGAGGTGCCGGAGGCAAAGTCGTCTTTCTCGAAGAGGACTACGGATAGTCCCGCTTGGGCGGCTTGGGCGGCGAGGCCGGCGCCGTTGATGCCGCCGCCAATGATGACTAAGTCGGTTTTTGCCAGAATGGATGGGCTCATGGGTGTCGTCCTTGATGGAAATGAGGGCCTCGAAGGGAGGATAACCGAAGGGCCCTAGATTTTCCGAGGGAAAATCCCTTATTTTAGGCCGGTAAATTTGACGGGACTGGATCCAGTCGTTAAGATAAGGCCGTTTTTAAGGGAAAAGGGCCCAGGCGAGGTGGTGTACCAACGAATCAATTGAGCTCTGGTCAAGCAATTGGCTAGAAATTTCAAGGAAGTTGGCACTTGCCACTCTCCCTATACCGTGTGGCGACGAAGGGTTTCGTCGCATTGAAGGGCGAGAGTGGCGAAACTGGCAGACGCACCAGATTTAGGTTCTGGCGGGGTAACCCGTGGGGGTTCAACTCCCCCCTCTCGCACCAAATAACGTTAGATGTGTCTGGGTGAAGCCCAGACGAGTAATGAAGTTGGTGCAGTATCCTTTCCTGCGGAAATGGATGCGCATCAGACGCACCAACTATCCGATCTCTCTGTGCCCTGGAAGGGCGCAATAAATTTAAGGAGCTTTCAGTGAAAGTCAGTGTCAACAATGTTTCGGGCTGCACCAAAGAAGTGACCGTCGAGGTGCCGACAGAGACCGTTCAAAATCAGATGGACGGTATTTATCAAAAGATCTCCCAAGAAGCCAAGATCCCTGGTTTCCGCAAGGGCAAGGTGCCCTTGGATGTGATCCGCAAGCAATACAAGTCCGCGGCCCGGGAAGAAATGGTGCATCACCGTTTGCCTGAGTTCTTCCGCACGGTCCTGGTCGAACAAAAGCTCGACCCGGTAGCCCAACCCCAGATCACCCATTTGCAATTTGAAGAGGGAACCCCTTTGAAGTTCGTGGCGACGGTCGAGATCAAGCCAACCTTCGACCTGAAAGAATACAAGGGTTTGAAGGTGAAGAAGGCCAAGGTCGAAGCCGACGATGCGGATGTGGAGAAAGCCTTGAACAACATGCGCGATCAAATGGCCCAATTGGTGCCGGCGGAAGGCCGCGCGGCCCAAAAGGACGACTGGGTTTTGATCGATTTTGAAGGCAAGATCGACGGGAAAGCGTTCGAGGGTGGCAAAGCCAACCGGTATCCTGTCTTGCTGGGAGCCCAGAACATGCTGGCCGATTTTGAGGCTAATATCGTTGGGTTGAAAGCGGGCGACTCCAAGACCTTCAAAATCACTTTCCCGAAGGACTATGGTAAGGATGACATCGCCGGTAAAGAGGCTGAGTTCACCATTAAAGTGCATGAGATCAAGGCCAAAAAGCTGCCGGAGTTGAACGATGAGTTCGCTAAGGACGCTGGTCGGGCTGAAAACCTGGCTGAGTTGAAAGAAAAGCTGAAGGCCCAGGTCAAACAAAGCAAAGAGAACGAACAACGGGCCAAGATGGTTGAACAGAT
Source organism: candidate division FCPU426 bacterium (assembly GCA_027452205.1). GTDB lineage: Bacteria > Oederibacteriota > Muellerivitia > Muellerivitales > Muellerivitaceae > Bog-1183. Next base: position 3,053 of record DAIDGV010000019.1, read on the forward strand.
CGGCGAAAAGCTGATCGGGGACCACAAATTCGATATTCCGGCGTCGCTCATCAACATGGAACAACAGCGCTTGGTGCAGCAGGGCGTGGAACGTCTTCGCAGTCAAGGTATTGACGCCAATACGCTGCCGGACGAGCAGAAGAAGCAGTTCGTCGAGGGTCTGCGTCCGGTTGCGGAAAAGAACGTGCACTTGGCTTTGATCGTCGAGAAGATCACCGCGGCGGAGAAGATCAAGACCGACGAAAGCGATATCGACGCTTATTTCGAGAAGGTGTCCGGAAACATCGGCCAACCGGCGGATGTGGTGAAACGGTATGTTCAGCAACAGGGCAATTTGGATTCGATCAAAGATTGGATCCAATATGAAAAGACCCTGGACTTTTTGATCACGCAGTCCAAGATTGAGCAAGTCTAAACACTAGCCACTGGAGGCTGATATGGCTTTAATTCCGATCGTCGTTGAACAGACCAACCGCGGGGAGCGGTCCTACGATATCTATTCCCGTTTGCTAAAGGACCGTATCATCATGCTGGGGACCCCCATCAACGATGACGTGGCCAATACCATCATCGCCCAATTGCTCTTCCTGGAATCGGAAGATCCGGAGAAGGACATCAACCTTTACATCAATAGCCCCGGCGGCGTCGTGACCTCGGGGTTGGGCATCTATGACACGATCCAATTCATGAAGGCGCCGGTGTCCACCATTTGCGTGGGGCAGGCCGCCAGCATGGGCGCGGTGCTTTTGGCCGCGGGAGCCAAGGGCAAGCGCTTCGCTTTACCGAATGCCCGTATCATGATCCACCAGCCGTCGGGCGGGGCCCAGGGGCAAGCCACGGATATCGAGATCCAAGCCCGTGAGATCCTCAAGATCCGTGAGAAATTGAACAAGATCCTGGCGGACCATTGTGGACAGCCTTTGAGCCAGATCGAGAAGGACGTGGAGCGGGATTACTTCATGTCCGCCGAGGAAGCCAAGCAATATGGCTTAATTGATGATATTCTTACTAAGCGTCCCGAAACCAAGAAGAAGTAACCAAGGAACCGACATGGCCGGCGAAAAAGACAAAACCTCATTCTTACGCTGCTCGTTCTGTGGGAAGACCCAGGATGAGGTCAAGAAGCTCGTCGCCGGTCCTACGGTCTATATCTGCAATGAGTGCGTGTCCCTTTGTAACGACATCCTGAAAGAAGAGGATAAGTCGGAGCCGAAGGGGACGTCCGCTAAACAGAAGCTTTCCGTTCCGAAACCCGTTGAGATCAAGGAAGTCCTGGATGAATACGTGATCGGCCAAGAGAAGGCCAAACGGGTCCTTTCGGTGGCGGTCCATAACCATTACAAGCGTTTGACGGTCAAGACGGGGCCGGACGATGTAGAGCTTCAAAAAAGCAATGTGATGCTCATCGGACCTACCGGCGTGGGAAAGACCCTTTTAGCCCAGACCTTAGCCCGTATCTTGGACGTTCCTTTTGCCGTTGCGGATGCCACCACCCTGACCGAGGCGGGTTATGTGGGTGAGGACGTCGAGAACATCATCTTGAAGCTTCTTCAAAACGCCGAGTTCGACGTGCAGCGCGCTGAACGGGGCATCATCTATATCGATGAGATCGACAAGATCAGCCGCAAGAGCGAGAATGCCAGTATCACCCGGGACGTTTCCGGGGAAGGCGTGCAGCAAGCCCTTTTGAAGATCGTCGAAGGAACTGAGGTCAACGTGCCGCCCCAGGGCGGTCGGAAGCATCCCCATCAGGAATATATCAAGGTCGATTCGAGCAATATCCTTTTCATCTGCGGCGGAGCCTTTGTCGGCCTGGAAAAACTGGTCGAGAGCCGCTTGGGCCGCCGAAGCATCGGTTTCAAGGGCGAAGTATCCATGCGTCAAGAAAAGAAACTGGGCGAATTATTCGATCAAGTGCAGCCGGAAGATCTTATCAAGTTCGGGTTGATCCCTGAATTCATCGGTCGCTTGCCGGTGGTGGCTGCCCTTCATGAACTGGACGAGGCTGCTTTAGTGAAGGTCTTGACCGAACCAAAGAATGCTTTGACCAAGCAATATCAACGCTATTTCGAGATCGAGAACGTGAAGCTCAAGTTCACGCCTGAAGCCCTGACGGCGGTGGCTAAAGAAGCCATCAAGCGCCAATCCGGTGCTCGTGGTTTGCGAGCTATCCTGGAAGAAGTGATGATGAACCTCATGTATGAGATCCCTTCGCGCAAGGACATCAAAGAGATCGTTGTGACCGAAGGCGCCATCAATAAAAAAGAAGACCCTATTCTTGTCTATCAAAAGGGTCGCGGGGAAAACACCGCCTAGTTCGGGGTGAGCCGTGAACTTTTACGACTTTAACCCATTCTCACAAAAGCCTCTTGTTCTTTTAACCCATGCGAATGGATTCCCTCCAGCCACTTATCAGCTCGCGGTTCAACCTTTGTTGGAACATTTCCACGTTGTTTCCTATTACGCCCGGCCCTTTTGGCCCGATTGTCCTCCCGCTGAAACACTAAAAGATTGGTATGTCTTTAAAGAGGACTTGCTCCAGGCTATTGAGGAACTAAAACCACAAGGACCCATCCGGGTGGTAGGGCATAGCTTAGGTGGCGTGGCGACCCTTTACGCCGCGGTGGAAAGACCTGAATTATTTGACCGGATCGCTTTACTGGACCCGACCATGCTGCCGCCTTCCTACTTAAGAAAGGTTTGGTGGTCCAAGTTTTTTGGTTTCGAGACCCGAAAAGAGTTGGTCGAAGGAGCCTTGAGGCGCCGCCGACATTGGGATAGCCGGGAGCAAGCTTTCGAGTCCTTCAAGGGGAAGCCGCTCTTTCGCAAATGGTCAGAGGAGATTTTCAAAGCTTATGTGGAGGGCATGACCACTGGGGACCCGCAAGGCGGGTTGAAGATCGCTTACTCGCCCGATTGGGAAGCACAGATCTATCGAACTATCCCAACCGATGTCTGGAAGAAGGCGGCCCTGCTGGCTCGGCCAACATTAGTGGTGCGGGGTGAAACCTCTAATACTTTCCTGGCTGAAAGCGAAGAGGCCTTTCGAAAGGCTTATCCCCAAGCCACTTTTGCGGTGGTCCCGAACGCCGGCCATTTGGTGGCCCAAGAAGCTCCGGGGCCGGTGGGGCAGATCTTGCTCCAATTCTTAAAACAGCCTTAAACTTAGCCAAAAATCCCATTTGTATTAACATTGTGAAACATTTCACAATGTTTATTGACACGAATATGACCTTAGTTATACTAACGCTTACTTTGTGAAACATTTCACAAAGGTTGATAAGGTTCACGAAAAATGGCCTATTTGGCCCTAAAACGCACCGGTTTCAACATCCCTCCCTCGCTTGCCGGCATTTCAAGAGGTTAAAAATGCTTAAGAAATACGTCATGGCCCCCGGGCCGACCCCTATCCCTGCTGAAGTTTTGATGGAAGCCGCTCAGCCGATCATTCACCATCGCACTCCCCAATTCCAGGCCATTTTTAAGGCGGCCAACGAGGGGTTACAGCTCTTTTTCCGCACCAAGAACCATGTCATGACCTTTGCCTCGGTCGGGACCGGGGCCATGGAGTCCGCTATCGCCAACTTGACCTCGCCGGGCGAGAAGATACTGGTGGCTTCTTCGGGTCATTTTGGCAACCGCTGGGCTGAGATCGCCAAGGCCTATGGGGTGCAAGCCGAGCTCTATGAATGCGAATGGGGTAAAGCGGTCGATGCCGAGGAAGTGCGCAAACGTCTCAAGGTTTCGCCGGAGGTCAAAATCGTCTTCACGACCTTGAACGAGACTTCTACCGGTGTTTTGAACGATATCCAAACTTTGACCAAAGTCGTACACGAATGCGGCGCCATCATCGTGGTGGACGCTATTTCGGGCCTGGGCGCGGCGCCTTTCGAGACCGATGTCTGGGGTGTGGATGTGGTCTTGTCGGGTTCGCAAAAGGGTTTCATGATCCCACCGGGCTTGGCCTTTGTGGCCATCAATCAGGCCGGTATTGACAAGAATAAGGCCTCCAAGAATCCCCGGTTCTATTTCAGCTATGAGAAGGCCATCAAGAAACTGGTCGAAGAAAAGATGCCGGATACCCCTTGGACCCCGGCCATTTCGCTCATCATCCAATTGAAAAGAGCTTTAGAACTGATCCACCAAGAAGGTATGGAAAATGTTTGGAAGCGTCACGCGGCCATGGCGAAAGCCACCCGCGAAGGTGTGAAGGCTTTGGGTTTGGAACTGTTCGCCCCTACCGCCCCTTCGCCGGCGCTGACTTCGGTCAAGACGGTCGAGGGTGTGGATAGCGGTCTCATCAACAAGACCTTCCGTGATACTTACGGCATTAGCATTGCCGGGGGCCAAGGCAAGGAAAAGGGCAAGATCTTCCGTTTGGGCCATTTGGGTTATGCCGATGGATCCGATGTGATCTTGGAGATCGCCCGGCTTGAAATGGTCCTTCACAAAGTGGGCAAGAAAGTCGCCCTGGGTTCGGGTGTTAAGGTCGTTGAAGAGATCCTCTTAGCAGAAAACTTGTAAGGAGCCGAAGCATGTTCAAAGTTCTCATCACGGACAAACTTTCCGATCTGGGGATGGCGGTCTTCAAAAAAGAGTCCGAGATCCAAACCGAAGAAATTATTGGTAAAACGCCTGAAGAATTGAAGGCGATCGTCGGTAAATACGATGGTTGGGTTATTCGCAGCGGGACTACGGTGACTGCGGACTTAATCGAGGCGGCCAAGAACCTGAAGGTGATAGGTCGGGCCGGGGTCGGGGTCGATAACGTCGATCTGGAGGCCGCCACGAAGCGCGGTATTATTGTCATGAACACGCCGGATGGAAATACCATCTCAACTTCTGAACACACTATTGCCATGCTCATGGCGATGGCCCGCAAGATCCCTCAAGCGCAACAGTCCCTCAAAGAGAAAAAATGGGAACGCAGTAAGTTCACTGGTTGCGAATTGAACGAGAAGACCTTGGGCGTGGTGGGTCTGGGCCGCATCGGCACAAACGTGGCCCGCAAGGCAAAGGGATTGGGTATGCGTATCATCGCTTACGATCCCTATGTGGATCCGGAAAAGAACAAGGGGCACGAGTTCGAGATCGTGACCTTGGATGACATTTTCAAGCGCTCGGACTTCATCACCGTTCACACGCCGTTAACAAAAGAAACGAAAGGTCTTATCAGCGCCAAACAGATCGCGATGATGAAAGATGGTGTTCGTTTGGTGAATTGCGCCCGCGGTGGAATCATCGACGAAATTGCCTTGTTCGATGCTTTGAAGAGCGGCAAAGTGGCCGGGGCTGCCCTGGACGTTTTCGAAAAAGAACCTCCCTTTGACAATCCTTTGCTCACCTTGGACAACGTGGTCTGCGTGCCTCACTTGGGAGCGGCTACTCAGGAAGCCCAGGTGAACGTGGCAGTCGTGGTCGCGGAGCAGATCGTGGAAGCCCTCAAGGGTGGTCGGGTGCGCAACGCGGTTAACATGCCGTCGCTGGACCCGAAGGTGCTCGAAGAATTGAAGCCTTACCTGAATTTGGTGGAAAAAATCGGTTCTTTCCATTCTCAACTGGCTGAATCCTTCATTAAGAAGATCGAAGTGGAATACAGCGGGGAAGTTTCCAAGTTCGATACCCGCCCCCTCACTTTAAGCTTGGTCAAGGGCATCCTGTCCAAGGGCATGAGCGAGTCGGTCAATTATGTGAACGCGCTCTTCATCGCCAAGGAACGGGGCTATGAGATCTCGGAAACGGTCAGCAACAGCGTGGCCGATTATTCGTCCCTCATCAAAGTGACCGTCAAGAACGAGAAGGGTACCCATATTTTGGCCGGAACGGTCTTCGGCAAGACCGAGGTGCGTATCGTCAGCCTGGATGGTAATAACACCGACTTCACACCTGAAGGCAACATGATCTGGATGGCCCATGAGGACCGTCCAGGCATCGTGGGACACTTGGGCACGGTTCTAGGCAATAATCATGTGAATATCGCCGGTCTTTATGTGGGCCGCCAAGCGGTAGGCGGCAAAGCCATCGCGATGGTTAACGTCGATAATGATGTGCCTGAAAAGGTCATGGCTGAATTGCGCGGTATCGCCCATATCCAAGACCTGAAGTTCATCAAGTTCTAAGCAAAAAGAGAAAAGCGGCAGCTAAAAACGGCCGCTTTTCTTGACACCCTCGGAGCGGAGCTATAACTTAGTGCCTATGAAATCAAAGCTTTTAACGCTCTTTTGGGTCCTTGGCGCTTTGGTGTGTTTGGGTTCGGTTTCGAACCTTTACGCGATCAATTTTTGGACGAGTGAGATGGACACTCCCACGCCTTCCGCGCCTGAAACGAGCAACAATGTTCTGCCGCCGTCCTATCAAACCGCGACACCGACTCCAATCGTCGTTCCGTCCATCCAAGCTGTCGCTCCGACACCGACCCCTCGTCCTGGGCTTAAACCTGTGGATCCGACCGCAGCCGCTCTGTTCTCGGTGGTGATACCGGGTTCGGGTCAGGTTTACGCGGGTGATCCTTTGAAAGGTTTGGTCGTTGCCTCTTTGTTCGGGGTCGGACTTTGGCAAACCTTGGATAATTTGAGTCTTCATCCGGATGGATCCGGCAAATTGGTGGTCAAGAATGAGGATATAGGAAGTTTGGTGGGATTGGCGACCTTGGTGGTCTATGGTTTCCAGATCCAGGATGCCTCGGATACGGCTACGCATTACAACAAAGTGAACTATTTGACCTTTAATTTGGGCCTTTCTCCCGAACCAAAAGTTCAGCTGGCTTACCGGTTCTAATGGATAGCGGTATGACGCTATCTTTTCGCCATTGGAACATTCTTCGTTGTGTTCCTTTTTTTCTTCTCGGTTTTTTTCTCCTGATCCCTCTCCAGGCCCAAGCCATCAGTTTGGACCCTTACCCGGTCTACGATTCTTTCCATGATGAGACGGCCATTTCCTTTTTCCGGGAAGAACGCCCCAATCTTTTTTGGGTCAATACAGGGGTTCCGGACGCTTTTTTCAACGGGGTGAATCAAACGTCCGGTCGGCCGAATAACTTGGTTTATACGGTCAATGGGATCGAATATGGGATCCGGCTAAGCCGATGGATCACCGACCAATGGCGCATTACCAGCACCATTCCCTTTGAGGCCAATGCCTTGGCCGATTCCTCTGGCAATACAGGGAACGTTCATACGGTCGATCACTTTGGGGATATCGAGGTGGGAATGACCTACCTTTTGGACGGTCAAAGACAAAGAGGTAACTTCATCGGTTTGGATGGCTGGTACCGCTTTGCTACGGGTACGAATCCTTTCACCATTTCTTACCCGCTCATTTCCTCGGGACGGGGGGCTTCCAGCGAGGCATTCGGGGTGGTCATGGGACAAAGGCTTTGGAACGAGTTCTCGTTCTATGAAAGTTGCCACTACGAAACGACCCAACCGATTACTTTGGACGCTTCCAATTCGGCGGGACTCGCCGCAGGGACCTTTCAGTGGCCTGATAATGTGGAAGCAGAGGGGCGGGTCGAGTGGGATGTGCTACAGCGATCCCAACGTGTGGTAAGCCTTTTCTTTCAATACAGTATGCGCATGGGCGGTTTGATGACCTTGAACGGACAGCCGCTGACCTACGGACAGAGTTTTCAGTATGACAACAGCGGAAAGGCCACGCCGATCGGCACTACCAGCCAGCTTTTTTGGGATACAGGCGGGGCAGTGTTCCGGGTCGACAAAGAATTTACCGCTGAGATGGATGTCTCATATTTTCCGTCTTATTTCATCCAATCGACCCAAAACATACCTAATGCAGGGTTGCTGCTCTCTTTGACGCTTATCTTTAGACCTTTCTGACTTCACTTCTTGCTCGCTGAAATGTTGAAAAAGGTGACTTGGAGGGTAATTGTTAAGTTGACAGTGTTTCGTTGAAAAGGTTAAATTATCAAGGTTTTTAGCGCCTTATATCGTTAACTCAGCTCGTCCAAGAGGTTTTTGAATGATTTGTCCGGCATGTCAGGCAGAGAATCCGCCAGGAACTAAGATCTGCGTCAAGTGCGGCCACGACTTGCCTCAACCGGTTGAAGCGAGCGCTGAGGCTTATACCGCCGATCCTTTTATCGAGAAATCGAGCAAGAACAAGTCTAAGTTCGGCGTAAGGGACATGGCCCGGGACGTGGTCGATTTCTGTTGGCTCCTCCTCATCATTTTCCTCGTTTTTTTAGGCTTCCTAGGCGAAGTGACCCATTGGACCTTCCGTTTTACCGAAACGGAAGAGGCCCAGATTCATGTCAAGCCGGCCATTGTCAAGCCCATCAAACATCACCGGGTGATCGCTCAGGCTCCTTCTGAAGAGTCCGAGAACATCGTGGCCGAAAAACCCGAAGTGGTCTATGGCAACCCGGCTATTTTCTATAAGAAGGGCAAGAAGCAGTTCGACTTGCACCACTACCAATCGTCCTTTACCTTTTTACGTCAAGCCTTGGAGATCGATCCTACCTATGCCCAAGCCTATTTTGGATTGGGCTATCTTTACGCCCGTTTCGACATGAACGACGCGGCGGTGCGCATGTATGAAATGGCCCTTCGGTTCGACCCGACCCATAGCGAGGCCATGAACAACTTGGCCATGATGTATTTCCACGCTGGTAACTATGACGACGCTTTGGAACTGATACAAAAAGCGGTTGCCATGGGGGATAGCGCGGATTCGGAATATAACCTGGGAAGTATCTATCTTGAGAAGAACCAGCCGGATAGCGCTTTGTCGGCCTTCCAAAAAGCCGTCAGCATGCGGCCCAATGACGCGGCCATCTTCAACAACTTGGCTTTGACCTATGAAAAATTAGGGAAGAAGCAGGACGCGATCGATACTTGGAACAAGGTCCTTCAATACTCGGATAACGCGGACCTGTTACAACAAGCCAAGACCCACCTGGATTACCTGCAAGCGCAAAGCTAACTCAGTCTTACAAGTCCGTCGAACTTAAAAACCAGCCTTATTTAGGCTGGTTTTTTATTTTACCGTAAAGTTTGAAAAGTTCCCGGAAAGCCCGGAGGATCACCTTGAGGTTGGCCCCGGTCTGGGTGCCGGCGACACGAGGATAATGGGTAACACCCACTTCGACGAAACGGAAACCCGCTTGATTGGCCCGGGCCAGAAGCTCGGTCGAGACCATGGCCCCGCCAGCCGATAACTGTACTTTATCGATCACCCGGCGCTTGATGAGCTTAAAGGCGCAATCCACGTCCTTCACCTTGAACCCGAAGAGGGTCTTCACCAAAGATCCCCAGAGATAGGCGTTGAGTTTGCGGTTCCAAGGGTCCCGGCGGTTCTTACGGAAGCCAAGGATCAGGTCGCCTTCGTCCAAACGCTCGATCAAAAGGGTTATTTCCCGCAGGTCAAATTGAAGGTCCCCGTCGGTAAAAAAGACCAGGTCGTATTTGGCCGCGTTATAACCCGAGATGACCGCGCCACCATAGCCTTGGTTCTTCACATGGTGAACGGGATGGACATTGGGGTCTTCTTTGGCCAACCGGTCGATGATTTCGCCGGTCTTGTCCTTGCTGCCGTCATTGACGGGGATGATCTCCCACTTTTCCGCGATCTCAGGAAGGATTTGCTGGGACCGGCGGACCATGTTCTCGACGTTGGCTTCTTCGTTGTAGCAGGGAAAGAAGACCGACAAAGAAGGGACTTTAGGCATGGAAAGCTCCTTATGGGGGATGAACCGGGGAAATCATAGCATAGGGGCCGAAAAGGCCCCAACGATGAAGCGCTATTCCTTGAATGCGGGTATTTGGACCGCCGGATCGGCCAAAAGGGCCGCCTTATTGCCAACATCCACGGCGAAGTTGGTGCCCCGGTCCTCGGGATAGGTCAGGGCCATGTTGGCTAAGATGATATTTTCGATGGGGGTCTCATAAGTGGGTTTGACCTGGCTGTAGTGCAGCGGCACCACGGGCTGGGCGTATAGGTCTTGGGAAAGGTGGATCTCCTCGATGACGGCCGGGTCAAAGCTGGAGTTGATCCGTTTCAAATAGGGTAAGAGCTCGGCGAAGATGTCCTCTTTTTTCATCTTGAAGTACTTATGGTCCTGGGGCAGGTAGTTGGCCACGTACATCAGGTATTTGCCTTGGTACCAGTCCCGGGGCACGAAGTTGGTGTGCTCGATCAGGGCCAAAATGGGGATGTCGTTATCGGCGATATTGATCCAGTAAAGGTCGCTGAACGGTTGTTTCATGACCAGGATCAAGCATTGGGCGCCCAAAAAGTCCAGCTGGGTCAGCCGCTTCACATAATCGGCGGGCAGTTCAGGGCAGGCCTTCAGGAAAATAGGGGTGGCCGCCGAGAAGATGACCTTGTCGAAAGTGTGTTTCTGACCGTTCACTTCCAAGCTCTCGAGCTTGCCGTTCTGGGTGTGGATGCGGTTAATGGGACTATTCACGTTGATCTTCACGCCCTCTTGGCGGACCGCCGCTGCCAGGGTTTGGTTGAATACCTCAAAGCCGCCCTCGAAGTAGCCCAGCTTTTCGCCGGACCCTTTTCGGGACGAGAAACGGGTGTGGATACGGGCCCAAAGCCAGGCCATAGCCACTTTATCGAAATAGCGGTGGAACTTGCCCTTCAATAAAGGCTCCCAAATGATCTGCCAGGTTTTAGGACCGCAATGTTTCTTCATCCATTCCACGGCGGTGATGTTCTCGAACTCGGCCCAATCATCCTTTTTACCCAAGTAAAGGCCGATGAGCCCGAACCAAACCCTTTCCCAGAGGGGCAGGGGGGAGAATTGAAGGATCTGCTGGGGGGTGCCGAACTTGTAAAGTTTGCCTTTGTAGGCGGCGCCCATTTGACTGGAATACCAGTTAAGTTTTGAGCGGATGCCCAGTTCGTCCACCATGCCGCGGATGCAGGTGTCGCTGGTGAAAAGGTGATGGTAATACTTTTCTAAACTTGCGCCGGCCACGTTGAAGCCGGAAGCCAAACCGCCCACATGGTCGGAAGCCTCAAAGATCTCGACCTCATGGCCTTGTTTGACCAAGCGGTACCCCGCTGTTAACCCCGCGATACCCCCGCCGACGATGCCGATCCTCATTTTTTGCCCCTTTTCTTCATTGCGGGTGCGGTCTGTTTCGAGGTTTTGGCCTTCTCAGTTTCTTTGCTGATAGCACCCAAGCTCAGGTTCTCACGGGTCGTGAAGTAAAAGCCCATCAAGGTGATCGGGACAAGCACCATAAAGTGGAGCAGGAGCATGAAACCCAGCGCTGTATCGCCATCCAGACCATAGCCGATCAAGAGTTGTTGGCCGACGAACTCAAACAAACCGATGCCGCCTGGAGCATTGGGAATAAGGATGGCCAAGTTGACGATGGCCATCAAAAGGCCCGCGGACAAAAAGGTCATATAGGTAGGGGCGATGTTCATGCCGAAGGCCAAAAGGTAATAGGCCGAAAATTCACAGCTCCAAGCGGCGACGGAGGTCAAAAGTACAATAAAGGATTCTTTGGCGCTCTTTAAAATGTGCAAGCCGTCAATGAAGGTATGGGCGATGTTGCCCAAGGGGCCTTGGAGCTTTTTCGGTAGAAACCCGATGATGAGATTGATGAGTTGGGTGGTCTTTTCTTTAAAAAGGACCAACAAGAATAGGATCAAAAAGAGGGAACCGAAAACATAAGGTGCCAAATGAATAGCTGTTTGGAAGCCGGTTGAAAGGCCATTCTTGGGCAAATTGCCGAATTGAAGGGCAATGGTCAGGATGACGATCATGGTGAGGCCGTCAAAGATACGTTCCAAAATGATGGTGGCCAGGGAAGCGCTTCGGCTGATCTTCTCTTTGGTACCGTTCAGGTGGGCCCTGACGAGCTCGCCCGCACGGGCAGGAAGGATGTTGTTGGCCATGAAGCCGATGATGAGGGTAGGGAAAAGGCTCTTAAAAGTGCACTTTTTAACGGGGGATAAAAGGACAACCCACCGATATCCGCGGATGATGTAGCCGGCTAAGTAAATGACCAAGGCAGGGAAAAGCCAAACGTAGTTGTAATGGAGGATGGCGGTTCCAAGTTTGGCCAGGTCGACGTTGCGGAATAAAAAGCAGAAAAGCGCGATGCAGAATAGGGCGATCCAAAAGCTAGGCTTTTTGAACATGAAGGTTCCTTCAGAAAGGTTATTCGTCGACCTGAAAATAATACATTCCTTAGACTAAAACAAAGGAATTCACGTCTCTGATATCACTGAGCGGCGGGTAAAAGATTAGTTTTTCAGGGGAATACCCCTTAAAATGCGCATCAACAACCTAGGTGAGGCTTTCATGAAAAGTGTTACATTCTTCCTGACGTTACTCTTTATCGGCAATTCCTATTTCGCTGAGGCGGCTTCAACCGAGCCCCGTCCTTCTTTTTCCAGTTTCAAATCGGCCTACTCAACCGGCAACATTGCCTTGAAAAAAGGTCAATTCAAGGAAGCCCAAAGGGACTATTTGGCCGCCGAGTCTTTGGCTAGTTCCGCTAAGGGACGTTCGGACGCCTATAACGCCGCGGGTTGGGCCCTGATGAAGGCTAAAAAGTGGGCTGACGCAAAGGTGGTCCTGCTTGAAGCCGTCACCGAAGATAAAGATAACCAATTGGCTTTGAAGAACCTGGGATGTGTTTGTTTCAATCTTTATGCCTACGGTTTTGCGGGGATCGAAGAACTGAAGAATGCCGTTCAATATTTGGGCGCCAGTGGCGAGAACGAAGAACTTTTGGACCGGGCCAAAAGTGATTTAGAAAGAGCCCAAGCGGACGCCCAGGTTACCCCGGGTCCTGAACCCTCGTTGAAAGAAAAGAGCCAGAAAGCCCTCTTGGCCATGGCGGACGAAGCCCAGGCCCAAGGCCAGAACGCTTTGGCCATCCGCATCCTAAAACACGCCGCTTTGACGGCGATCTCCTCTTCGGCCAAGGCTTTGGTGGCCAATCGTCAGGGTAAATTGCTTTTGGATGACCGCAAGCCTCACGAAGCCTTGCTTTGTTTTCAAGAAGCCGTCAAAGGGAAGCCGAAAGATAAAGTGTATTTGAACAATCTGGCTTACGCTTACTGGACCGTTTATGACTCGGGTAAAGGAACAGTGGAAGACCTGAAAAAAGCTGTGGATATTTATTACCGAGTCAACTCGATGGATTCGACCTTCCACAATGAAATGCTCAAAATGGCTTTGGATGAGCTCAAAGAAGTCGATCCTGCCACCGCCAGCAAATACACCACGGTCGAAGATATGTCTGACACTGATAAACCAGTGGACCCGAAGGGGACCGGGGACGACGGGGCTGATCGATAGTCCCATGACGCTTGAAAAAGACCTGTTAAAACTCCAACGAAAAATAAGGACTTGCTCCAAGTGCTTTCCCAAGGCGGATAATTGTCCCGTGCCGGGAACCGGGCCTGCCGTTAAAGGTGGGTTGTTCCTAATCGGGCAAGCCCCGGGTATCAAAGAACCGGCCGCCCAAAAGAACTTCGCTTGGACGGCGGGGAAGCGCTTGTTTCAATGGTTCGGTACCATTGGCATGACCGAGGAAAAGATCCGCGCCAACGGCTATATAACGGCGGTCACCAAGTGCTATCCGGGTAAAGCGAAGCACGGCAAGGGAGACCGCAAACCCAATCCCCAAGAAGTGGCCAATTGCGCCCCGTATTTGGATGAAGCCCTCCGGTTGACCAAACCCTCGGTGGTGGTTCTTATTGGTAGCTTGGCTATCGAACGCATCCTGGGCCCGATGCCTTTCTCCGAGGCGATCGGCAGTGAGTTCAAAAAAGACCTGCCGGGCGGCCCGGCTTGGGTCATCCCTATTCCGCATCCCTCGGGGGCCAGTCCTTGGCCCTATATGCCCGGCAATAAAGAAAAGCTTGAAAGGGCACTGGCGCTTATCCGCAAGCGTCTTCAAAAGCAGGGTATCTATTCCCGGTTCACTAACTAACCCAAGCTTTCTTGTAACTTCCGTGTTTCCTTATATAGAATAACGGCCTCGCACTAAATGACTGGGAGGCGCTTGTGGCTCAAATTTCCGTCGTTGCCAATGCCAAAACATCCACGCCGAAAACGTGGGTGCTATTCGCTTTCGATAAAGAAGAAGGTTTCTTCAATGCCGCCGCTAAGGTCGGTAAAAATCTCTGGAAACAGATCAAGGAAGAAGGTTTTTCGGGCAAAGAAGGTCAGGCTGCGGTCGCCCATTGGGATGGCCAGCGGTTCATTGTCCTTGGCTTGGGTACCAAGAAAGAGCTGACATCCGAAACTCTTCGCCGTGCTGGCGCTAAGTTGGCCCGGAAGGCCCGGGAAGTCCGTGTTGAAGGGGTCGCGGTTGAATGGCCTCGTTTGTTCAAAGAAGAACAGACCCACGCTTTTGTCGAAGGGGTCCTTCTGGGTTCTTACCAATTCAATCGTTATCGCACACAACTGAAGGACGCCCCAAAAGGCGTCCAAAAATTCGTTTTCAAAGTGCCGGCGGACCTGGCTTTCTCCACGAATAAAGCCATTCAAAGCGCTCAAAATTATTGTGAAGGTGCCTTGATGGCCCGGGACCTCATCAATGGTGGTCCGAGCGATGTGACCCCGCGGGTCTTGGCGGATGCCGCTAAGAAACTGGCCAAAGGACTAATCAAACTCAAGCTCTATAGCACCAAAGAATTAGAAAAGATGGGCGCAGGCGGGCTTTTGGGTGTTAATCGCGGTAGTGCGGAACCGCCTTATCTTATTCATTTACATTACAAACCCGCGGGTAAAGCTAAAAAGTCTTTGGCCATCGTCGGCAAGGGCATCACCTTTGATTCGGGTGGACTTTCCTTGAAACCGGCGGGTTCCATGGAAACCATGAAAATGGACATGTCCGGGGCCGCGGCAGTGCTGGGTGTTTTCAGCCAGTTGGCCAAGCTCAAACCCAATGTGGAAGTCCATGGCGTGATCGCGACGACCGAAAACATGCCAGGCGGCAAAGCCTATAAGCCGGGCGATGTGCTCAAGGCCATCAATGGCAAGACCATGGAAGTGCTCAATACCGACGCCGAAGGTCGTTTGGTCTTGGCGGATGCTTTGTCCTATGCGGCCGAGCAAAAGGTGGATGGTATCGTCGATATGGCCACTTTGACCGGGGCTTGCGTGGTGGCTTTGGGGGGCTTAGTGACGGGCGCGATGACCAATGATCCGAAACTATTGGCCGAAGTGAAAAAGTCCACTGATGCCGAAGGTGAGCGCATTTGGGAATTGCCTTTGGTGAAGGAATACAAGGACGACATCAAGAGCAAGATAGCTGATATGAAGAACATCGGCTCTGCCGGCAAGGCGGGTAGCATCATTGGAGGCCTCTTT
Source organism: candidate division FCPU426 bacterium (assembly GCA_027452205.1). GTDB lineage: Bacteria > Oederibacteriota > Muellerivitia > Muellerivitales > Muellerivitaceae > Bog-1183. The sequence goes on from DAIDGV010000019.1 coordinate 18,366, forward strand.
TTGGAAGAATTCGTGGGCAATACCCCCTGGGTGCATTTGGATATCGCGGGTCCAGCCTGGATGGATGGAGAAGTCTCTTCGATCCCTTATTTGACCTATGGCGGTACGGGGTTGATGGTTCGCAGTCTTTTGCACCTCTTAGAGAATGCTTAAAACAAAGGCTTTTTGTCGATTTTGATCCACCCCGGCCCTTCAGTCGGGGTGTTCTTGTTTTTGCTGAAAATATGCAACTATTTCGTGGCCCGAAGCGTCTTATAAGCAAGAAATACCAGGTGAAGCATGACCGAAATTGAGGCCATCGAAAGCTGTCGGCGAGGCGATATCGCCGGGCTTCATGTTCTTTACGAGATGCACCGGAGCAGGGTGTTGAACCTTTCCTGGCGCATGTTGGGGTCCCAGCAAGAAGGGGAAGATGCCCTTCAGGAGATCTTTATCAAGGTCTTCGACCGGATCAAGAACTACCGGGGGGATTCGGCTTTCAGCACTTGGTTATACCGAATGACGACGAACCACTGCCTGGATATTTTAAGGCGGCGGAAGATCCTCTCCTTCATGGGTTTTGAGAATGCCCCGGAAATCGAGGATAAGAAGGACAGTGAGAAGGCCGTGGATCTGGGTTTTAGCCCGGTCATCGCCAAGGTGCTGGAGAAGCTCCCGGAAAAGCAAAAGGCCTGCCTTTTGATGAGGGAGATGGAAGATCTAAGCTACGAAGATATTGCGGCGGCCCTGCAGCTTTCCCTGGGGACGGTGAAATCCAATATCCATCGGGCCAAGGCTTTCTTGAAAGAGTCGCTAGAAAAAGAAGGTCTCACGCCGGATGACGTTTAACGGAACGAAAGTTCGTTAAACCCCAAAGACCCGAAGGGTCGCGGGGTGGTTCGAAAGACCAATGAACGGTCTTTCGATAGCTGAAAAGAGGATTTATGAAAAACCAATGGAACGATGAGAACATCACGAAGGCCCTGAAAGCTATGGGCAAGGTCCCGACCGAGCACCCCGCTTTTGACCAAACCTGGTTCAAGATCGAGGAGCGGTTAGAGGCCCGCAAGAACCATCTCTGGAACCACCTTGTTTGGAAGCCCTGGGGCCATCCGGTGCGCTGGGTCATGGCCGCGGCTTGTTTGTGCGTGGCGTCCACAGGCGTTGTTTATCATCAGAATTCGGTCGATCAAAATGAGACCGGCGCTTTTTTGATGTCGATGGCCAATCCAACAGTCTCTGTCGCGAAAGAACTGGGAGTGGTGAAGGTTTCGGCCTTGGTCAGTGAACCTTCCGTGGCTGTTTCTGAAGCAAAAGTGGACGATCATCTGGATTCGATGTCCGCTGATGAAAGTTTGTTGTAATACCGATCGATCCTGGGGGAGTTTATGAAACACCTTATGAAGTTCGTCGTTTTAGCGTTATTCGTCAGTGGCGCTGTCGGATTGGCTAAAGCTGATACCGGAACCGACGCTTCCAAGAAGCCGACGGAGGTTCCAGCGACTCATTTGACACATCACCAATTGGTGGAAAAGCTCCAATTGACAGACGATCAGCAGAAGCAATTGCGGCATTTGCGGGCGACTTACCGGACCGGGATCGCCAAATTGGAAGGTCAGATCAAAGTGAAGAAGGTCGAGCTTGAGAACGAATTGGACAAGCCGGAACCGGACGCGGTCAAACTGAACGCTATGACCCAAGAATTGGGGAATCTTTATGGCCAGCGGCTGAATTTGCGCGTAAAGACCCACATCGAATTGACCAAGAAGATCTTGACCGCCCAGCAAGCGGATATGCTCAAGAGTATTGAAGGTAAAGAGAGCTCAGACGATATGCTTTAAAGCTACGAAGGCATAAAAAAAGCCCCTTCCGGCATGCCGGAAGGGGCTTTTTGTTTTTACGGCGAATTAGACCTCTGTGGTCACCTTGGCGGCCCGTTTGTAAAGACCGCTAACGGCGAAGTAGCCGATCACGAGAACGCCCACGAACCAATACCATTCGTCATGTAAGAAGTGTTTCCCGGCGGCCAGCATCGAGAAGATCAGGGGAACGGATAAGTAGGTGTTGATCTTCGAGGCCAGGGTGGCACGCTTAGCGAGCTCCGGCGCGGCCGGGGTACCGGTCTTGATGCCGTTGATGATCTTGCGCTGCGCGGGCCAGATGATGAACCAGACGTTGAACCACATGATGGTCCCGAACAGGATGCCCATGCTGATCCAGTGACCACGGGCCGAATTGAAATCGGCTTCCTTGGTAGGGCCCAGGTAGTTGATATAGATCAACACCAAACCGAGGATAAAGGTCAACATGGCGCCCCAACGGAAGAAAAAGAGAGCCCGGGGCATCAGTTCCGGAACGGCTTTTTTCTTGGTTTCGGCGTCGATCGCGGCGACATAAGGGCCGTTCACGAAATTGAAGAAATACAGCAATCCAATCCACAGGATCCCAAAGAAAACGTGGAACCAACGGAAGAGGATGTTCAAAAGCTCAGTCCAAGATACGTCGCCCATAATGCCTCCAAGTCGTTTTTTAAAACCTGACGAGGTTTAAGTTATTCGGCTGGAAAATAAATGTCAATATAAGGGGCTTATTTAGGACGGGTAAAACCGGCGGCCTTGTGGGAATGAGGACCGCTTTTTACTACTATGTGGTTCGAAAGTCGGTATGATTGGCGGGCCGCACAACCCCGAACAGGTCAAGCATGAACGATTGCGATCAGATCCATCCTTTGTTAAAGGGCTATTTGCAGGAGACCCTCTCCGCCGGTCAACGGCGGATCGTCGCCCGGCATCTGAACCTTTGCGCGGCTTCCCGGAAAGAACTCGAAAAACTCCAGTCGGGATCACACCGGTCCCTTTCATCCCCGGGGCCGGTCGTTCAAGAACCCTGGGATATCCGCATCCTGCGCTGGCTTTTTCAAACCCCGAAGCCGGCAGGGGAAAGGATGAAAGATGCCGGCGCTAAGAAGGCGCCTGGTGAGAAACCTTTCCCTTGGAAGCCCTTGTTCGGGATCGTTGTTTTCTTCATCGCGATGGCCTTTTTGACCCACTTTGTCCAGAATGCCGGGGAGAACCCTTTGGTGAAGAACACCAAAAGGTGGATCAGCCAAAAGGGGTGGCATCTTTTTGGCATCAATCCCTCCTTGGAATTGGTATTGGATCTGAGCACTTTGCCCCATTGGGCGGGGGATTACGCGCCGGTGGCCTTTCCGTATCAAGAGATGATCAGTGACGCGGAACATTTCAAGGTCTATTGGCAGTTGCTGCAGCCCGGAATGCCCATGCCCAAGATCGATTTCAAGGAAAGCTCGGTCGTTGCGGTTTTTTTAGGACCCAAAACGGTGATCGGGTACACGGTTCGGTTCAAGCGGGCCGAGAATTACACCGATCGGACCATTCTTTGGTATGACGAGGTGAACCCGACCAGCGGTGAGGTGGCTTCGACCCGCCCGTGGGTGTTGCAACAGGTGCCTAAGCCTTCCCAACAGCCGGTCCTGATCCAGGCCATCCAGTAGTTCCAAACCAATTCCCGGAGAAATGAAAGAATGAAAATCGGAATCGTCGGACTGCCGAACGTGGGTAAGTCCACCCTCTTTAACGCCATTACCAAGTCGAAGGCCCCGGCGGAGAATTATCCCTTTTGTACCATCGACCCGAATGTGGGTGTGGTTACCGTGCCGGATGACCGCATCAAGAGGCTGGCGGAGATCGAAGGATCCCAGAAAGTGGTTCCGGCCATCGTGGAGTTCGTCGATATCGCAGGCCTAGTCAAGGGCGCCAGCAAGGGCGAGGGATTGGGCAACAAGTTCCTGGCCCATATCCGAGAGTGCGATGCTATCGCCATGGTGGTGCGCTGCTTTGAGGACAACAACATCATTCACGTGGAAGGTTCGATCGATCCGATCCGTGATATCGAGATCATCATGACCGAATTGTGTTTGGCGGACCTGGACACTGTCGATAAGAGGCTTCAACGCACTGAAAAAGGAAAAAAGTCCGGGGATAAGGAAGCTGTCGCTGAATGGGATCTCTTCACTACCATTAAAAAAGTGCTGGAAGAGGCCAAGCCGGCCATCCTTTATGAGGCGACGCCGGAGCAAGAAAAGAAAATAAAAGAATTGAGCCTTTTGACCCGCAAGCCTTTCCTGTTCATCGGCAATGTGGCCGAAGGAGACCTGGCGGATGTGACAAAGAATAAGGCCTACATCGAACTCCAAAAATACGCATTGGGACAAGGGGCCAGCTGTTTGCCCATCTCGGCTAAGATCGAAGCGGAAGTGGCCGAACTTTCCGATGAGGAAGCGGATCAATTCTTGGCGGACTTGGGTATCAAAGAACGGGGTTTACATGCCATTATCCGTAAATCCTATGAGACCCTGGGCCAGATATCCTATTTTACCGCCGGGCCTATGGAGTCCAGGGCTTGGACCATTAAGAGGGGTACTTTAGCGCCTAGGGCTGCCGGGGAGATCCACTCCGATATCGAGCGCGGTTTCATCCGCGCGGAGGTTTATTCCTTCTCGGACTTGGATACCGCCGGCTCCACCGCTAAGGCCCGTGAAGCGGGCAAGCTTCGCACCGAAGGCAAAGAATATGTCATGCAAGACGGGGATGTGGTCCATTTTAGATTCAATGTTTAAGACAGGGGAGGCGTTGGAAATGAACCGTTCCTTTTTTATCATCGGTCTTATGTTCCTTCTGGTAACCTCGCCGATCTGGGCGGGGAACGCCTCGCTCTCCCAAACCCAAGCGGTCCCGGCGGGCGAGCGGGTGGCTAATTATCTTCAGGCAGTCGTTCAATCCGAAGGCGACATCATTAACTTCAGGAACAAAGGGGATGTTTTTTCCGGCCATGCGCCCCATCGTTTTTCGTTCAACTATGATCCTGATCAGCAAGTCATCGACGGTTATGTGATAGGCGACCTGGATGATGTCTCGGACATCGAAAAGATGCTCGATCTGACCCGCAAGATCGTCCTGAGTTTGAACAAAAAGATACAAAAATATTATGGCGTGAAATTGGAAGACAACGATCTGGTCCTGGACTATTTCAACGTGAAGATAGGTCAAGAGGTGGTGAAATACACCAATGGCCAATATATCGACAACGGCAAGAATTTAGTGCCGACCCCAACACCGGTCGGCTCGCTCAAGATGCAGGAACCTTAAAACTCAAACATTGCTGGAAGGGCACCATTTGGAAAGGGCGCAGACGCCGCAAAAGGGTTTTCGCGCGTCGCAAACCTTACGCCCGTGTTGGATGAGTCGGTGCGAAAAGTGAAGCCATTCTTCTTTCGGGACGATCTTCATCAGGTCCTGCTCGATCTTCACCGCGTCTTGGTGTTTGGTCCAACCCAGGCGGTTCGAGAGCCGGGTTACGTGGGTGTCTACCGTGATGCCCTCGGAGATACCGTAAATTTCCCCCAGAACAACATTGGCCGTTTTACGTCCAACGCCAGGTAGTTGGGTCAGTTCGGCGATGGTCTTCGGTAATTTGCCGCCATATAGCTGCAATAGGGCTTGAGCGAAACCGATCAGGTTCTTGGCTTTGTTGTGATAGAACCCTGTGGATTTGATCAACTTTTCCACATCCTTGATCTTGGCAGCGGCCAGCTTTTCCGCGGTAGGGAAAACTTTAAAGAGGCCGGGAACCACCATGTTCACCCGCTCGTCGGTGCATTGGGCCGACAGGATCACCGCACAGACCAGCTGGAAGGGCGACTTGTAATGTAAGAAACACCGGGTATCGGGATAGCTCTTTTGAAGTTGTTTGATGATCTTAGCTGTATTGAGGTTGGACATTGGGATCCATCTAGATTTATTTTAGGGCCGCCTTGGAACAGATATAGGCGATTCTTATAATAGCAACTTCATTCACCATTCCAAATCGCAAAGAGAATATCGGCATGCCCATTATCGAAGTCGAGCATCTGACCAAGATTTACCGCACTCAAAAACGTTTGCCGGGGTTGGGGGGAGCCGTTCAAGGGCTCTTCAACCGCGAATATACCGAGGTTAGAGCGGTGGACGATGTGTCTTTTACTATCGAAGAAGGGGAGTTAGTCGGTTTTTTGGGGCCTAACGGGGCTGGCAAGACCACGACCCTGAAAATGCTATCGGGCATTCTATATCCAACCTCGGGTAAGGCCCGGGTGATGGGTTTTACCCCGTCGGAGCGCAAGAATGACTATCGTCGCCAATTCGCCCTGGTCATGGGCCAAAAGAACCAATTGTGGTGGGACTTACCGGCCCAAGAATCCCTTTATTTGAACAAAGAGATCTATGGTGTTGAGGACGAGGCCTATCAAAAGGTTCTGGATGAAATGACGGAGCTTCTGCAGGTAAAAAAGCTTTTGGGTATTATGGTGCGTGAGCTGTCTTTGGGTGAACGGATGAAATTCGAGCTGATCGCCTCACTGCTTCATCGTCCTCGGGTCCTATTGCTGGATGAACCGACGATCGGATTAGATGTGGTGGCCCAAAAGAATATCCGCGAATTCATCAAGGAATATAACCAGAAAACCAAGACCACCATCATTCTCACCAGCCATTATATGAACGATATCCAAGCCCTCTGTGACCGGGTGGTGGTCATCAATCATGGCCACAAGATCTTTGACGGACGTTTGGACGATGTGGTTGAGAAATTCTCGCAATCAAAATTGATCACCGTTTCTTTTAAGAACGGCAACATTTCCAAGGATCAGTTGGCTCCTTTGGGAAATGTCCTGGAATACACCCAGGTAAAAGCCGTCTTGAAGGTCCCCCGCGATCAGGTCAAGAAGACCTCTAACGATCTTTTGACCAACTTTGAGGTGGATGACATCAATATTGAAGAGGTTCCCATTGAGGAAGTGATCGAGATGGTCTTTAAAGAAGGAGATCAATGATCGCGGCTACTAAAACGTCCGCTAATTCGGCATTCCACAAATACTGGGTCATCCTGTCGACCCGTACGCAGGAGGACATGGCTTATCGGGCCAATTATGTATTCGGGGCAATCTTTAGGTTCCTCCCGTTGGTCACGATGATCTTCCTGTGGTGGGCTGTTTATAACGGACGAAAAGAGTCCGGGGCTTCACCGCTGATCGGTGGAATGACCTATGAAGACATGGTGGTTTATAACACGCTCATGTATGTCGCCAGGGGGTTTTCAAGCGTTCCGGGAACGATGAGCGATATCAGCAAGGACATTAAAGATGGTTTGTTGAACCGCTATCTGATCAAACCCATCAATTATCTTTGGTATCAGGTCATGTACCGTTTAGCTCACAAGCTGGTCTTCTGGTACATTGCCTTGTTGACTTTTCCCCCTATTTTTTTGCTGATGAGGAATTATTTCTCCCACTGGCCCACGCTGTGGGAGTGGGCTGTTTTTGTGGTTTCGCTCTTCATCGCTTTTTCGATCGGCATGCTTTTTTGCAGTATGGTGGGAATGTTGGCTTTTTGGTTCCTTGAAATATCCGGTTTTTTGTTCGTGGTGATGATGCTGGAATTCTTCATGTCGGGCCAGCTTATCCCCCTCAATATCCTGCCTGTTTATCTTCATCGATTCCTTTTTTATGCGCCCTTTGGATATGAAGGATATTGGCCTTGCATGATATTGATGGGCAAGGTGCCGCAGGACCAATTGGTCCCGGTATTGTTGGTCGGCTTCTTGTGGGTCGCTGTTTTTTATGGACTGAGCCGTTGGATGTGGAACATGGGGTTGAAGCGCTATTCAGCGGTGGGCGGTTGACATGAAAACATTGCTGAAATACCTCCATTTGACCGGACTGATGATGCGTAATTGTTTTGTGCGGGAATTGCAGTTCAAGGCTAACTTCGTGGTGAGATTCTTCACCGAACTGATGTGGCTGGTCATGCAGTTCATTTACATCCAGGTCATGTATGGGCAAACCGGACAGATTGCCGGTTGGAATAAGTGGGAAATGATCGTCCTAATGGGGACCAATTACGTGATCGCGCAATTGTTCGAAGCTCTTTTTTACGACAACTGTGTCCGCTTGACCGATCAGATCCGCCAGGGTGATCTGGACTTCAATCTTATTAAACCGATCAATACCCAATTTTTGGTCTCTCTGCGTTATACCGATTACGCCTCGATCGTGAACAGCTCGGTCGGGTTGGCGGTCATTTTGTTCGCTTTGGGGAAACTAGGGATAGGCGTGAGCTTGGGTGGGGCGCTTCTTTTCGGGGCATTGGTACTCAACAGTGTTTTGATCTATTACTCGATCCTTTTCATTCTGTCAGTTTGGACCTTTTGGATAGGTCGCTCCAATAACCTGATGGAGCTTTATTGGCAATTCGGTCAGTTTTCCCGCTATCCCGGCGACATCTATCCCTGGCTTTTACGAAAGCTCTTGTGGACACTGATCCCCATGCTGGTGGTGTCCAACGTCCCGGCGGGATTGCTGATCCACAAGCTCCAGAACGGATGGATCTTTTATGGGTTTGCTTTGGGAGCCGGTTTCCTGGCTTTTACCGTCTGGATCTGGCAGAAGGGCCTACAACGTTACCGAAGTGCTTCTTCCTAGAGAACAAAGGGTTTCTTGGGTTGAATTGATTTGACCTGTTTTTAGGCCAATCCTAGAATACCCCCCATGTCCGAACCCTCCGAAAAGAAGTTAGTCCGGTACAACCCCAAAGTGGCCCTTTGGGCGACCATTGCGGTCATCCTCATTGTTTTCATCCTCGACTTTTTTGGCGTGTTGCTCAAGGCTGAGAACCAATCCATCGATTTTCGTTTCAACGCCCGTGGACAACGTGTCCCGCAAGCCCCGGTCAAGATCATCGCTATCGATGAAAAAAGTCTCCGCGAGATCGGCCAATGGCCTTGGCCCCGGGCCGTTCATGCCCAGATCATCCGTCATCTGAAAGCTGACGGGGTTAAATGTGTCTTTTACGACGTGATGATGCCCGAGCCGGAACGAACCCAAGAAAAAATGCTTACCCAGCTACAGATGGTCCTGGGTTCTTCGGAACCTGGATCGTCCAAAAAAGAGGATGCGGTCCGACAAAAAGTCCTGAACGATATCCGCAAGTTCCAAGAGAAACAGAACGGCGATAAACTTCTTGCCGCGGCGATGAAAGAGGCTGGGAACGTCTATTTGCTGGTGCAGCCCCTGGAGAATGAGGACGGTAAAAAGCCGGACCCGGACAGCCTGAAGTTGACCGAAGCTGACCTGTTCGATGGTTTTACCACCGGGCTCGTCCCTTGTCAGTCCCTGATCATCAACACTCCCGAAATACAGAACGCCGCGGTGGATAGCGGTCATTCCCGGGTCTTCGAATGGGGTGATGATATCTATCGCTATTATCCTACGGTCATGAACTATCGCGGCAAGTTGATCCCGCACTTATCCCTCCAGGTCGCCCGGCACTTTTTGGGTGATGAGGATGCCATACAGTTCCATGTTGGTAAGTACGTCTCCATTCTGGATCGGAAAATACCCATTTTGGGCAACGGATTCGCCTTGATCGACTATTGTGGCGATTCGATCGGGAAGGGGAAGATACCAACTTATTCGACCAGCGACATTCTGGCGGACAAGATCAAACCTGGCGAATTGAAGGGCTCCGTGGTGGTGGTTGGTACGGTGGTGGATGGTCTAGAAGATGTGCGTCCGACACCTTTTGACCGTTACGCCTCGGGGGTGGTGGTCAATTCAAATATCATCGAGAACGTTATTTCGAAGCACTTTTTGCGTTTGGCGCCGGATTACGTGAGAATTATCCTGATCATCATTTTGCCGTTCCTTATGTGGTACTTGATCCCTCGTTTGACCCCAGTGCAGGGTACGGCGGTCTTTCTTTTGGTATTCGCGGGTTATGTGCTGTTGTCTTGCTTGATCTTTACTTATCTTCACATGGTTGTGGCGATGACCCATCCCCTCGTGGCCATGACCCTTTGCTTCGGTGCTTTGACGACTTATAAGTTCAGGACTGAAGTCCGTCATGGCCGTCACATGAAGAACATGTTCCAGAGCATGGTGACCCCCAAGGTCGTCGACGCGATCCTGAAGATGCCTTCGGGTATTGAGCTGGGCGGTGAGGAAAAAGAACTGACGGTCATGTTCTCGGATATCCGCAGCTTCACCACTTACTCGGAAAAACACACGCCGAAAGAAGTTATCGGTGTCCTGAACGAATACCTGACCCATATGACCAATATGGTTTTCGTCACTGAGGGAACATTGGACAAGTACATTGGCGATGCCATCATGGCCTTCTGGGGCGCGCCGGTGGAACAGGAAGACCATGCTTACCGGGCCTGCAGCGCCGCTTTGGGTATGACCGAGTTCCTTCATGACGTGCTTTGGCCTAAATGGAAAACCGAGGGAAAAGAAAAGCTCGAGATCGGTATCGGTTTGAACACCGGTGGTATGGTCGTGGGCTTCGTGGGTTCTCAGGCCATTAAGAACTACACTTTGATCGGGGATAACGTCAATCTGGGAAGTCGCTTGGAAGGGACCACCAAGGAATATAAGGTCGAGATCATCATCAGTGAAACTTGTTATGAGAAGGTCAAGAACGACATGCTGTGCCGTGAGTTGGACCTGATCCAGGTCAAGGGCAAGACCAAACCCATCCGGATCTATGAACTGGTCGATCGCCGTTTCAAGGCAAAGCCCGAAGTGCATGAAAGGGTCGGCATCTTTGGTCAAGGCTTGGAACTTTACCGCGCTCAAAAGTGGGACGAAGCCGAGGCTTGTTTCAAGAAGTGCCTGGAAATGGACCCTCAGGACGGTCCCGCTTCCATCTTTGTGGAGCGCTGCCATAAGTTGAAAGATCACCCGCCCGCGCCCAATTGGGACGGCGTATATATCATGAAAACCAAATGATCCGAGGGGTCAGGGTTAACATCCGACCCTTGTTGGTGTACTTTTAACAGCGAGTTTAAAGCTGGGTTGTATAAAATGCCGATGCTTTATCCACACTTAGATAACAAGCAAGTTTTGGAGAGGTCCATGAATTCGATCAAAATGATGGTTTTGTTACTTTTAATGTCGCTCGTTGGCGGACTGGCTTGGGCGGCCGACTCCACCCCCAACCAAGGGATATTTACCTCGGTCAGCGGGAAAGTGAAAGTTAAGACCAAGAAAGGTCACAAAACCAAAACGGCTAAAAAAGAGATGACTGTGTTCGAAGGCGACCGCATCATCGCGGGTGATGATGGGAAGGCTACTTTGAGGCTGTTCGATGGGTCTTCTTTGGACATTTCGCCCAAGACCGAGTTCGTTCTTTCGAAGATCCGCAAGTCTGACGACAATGGTAAGACCCTGTCTTTCAAACTGGTCGTGGGCCAATTGTTGGCCGCGGTGGAAAAGTTGACCACCTCCAATTCCTCTTTCGAGATCGAGGCGGGTGGTGTGGTTTGTGGTGTCCGGGGAACGAAGTTCTCGATGCAGTGTGATGGCAAATCCAAGCCTGAGGTCCAACTGCATGTTTTTGAGGGGGTCGTTTATAGCATTGATGGTCACGGCAACAAGTATTTCTTCCATCCCGGTCCGCCGATCAAATTCTTCAACGCGCTCACCACGAATCCGCCTTCCCAACAACAACCGCCGTCCCCTGGCGACAAAGACAGCAAGGGTTTGAACGATATGAGCAGACAGTTCCATAACAGTGTGGACCTAAACCAGAACAAACAGATCGGCGGGTCGCAAACCAATATCATCACTGTGAAGCCTTACGTCGGTAACTAATCTTGTTCCGAGGAATGAAAATGAAATATCGGTTTTTGGCCATCCTTTTGGCCTCGCTGGGGTTGTCCGCTAGCGCCATGGCGAACGGTTCATTGAATATCGGCGCTTCCTATGATGGGTGGAGCACCAACTACGTAGCGCCTTCCATGGACAATGGTTATGAAGTGTTCACGCCTGTCGGTTTTTCTTTTGATCTGGATCCGCAGATCAGTGTTTACGCTCAAAGCGAGTTCGCTACCGCTAATTACGTAGGTCCCACTGGCGCGGTCGGCAGTGTCACTAATATGACATATAATCTGACCAATATTTCGGATACGGTGGCGGGCGGCAAAATCAGTTTCAAGACCTTCGGTTTGAAATCCGTGTTCGAAGCCGCGATCAATATCCCGACAGGGGATACTTCTTGGGAGACCAAGGCCCAAATATCTGAACCTCCGATCCAATTCGTCGACGACCGCTACAGTGGACGTGGATTGGGCCTGAGCGGGTTTTATGGCCTCTCGTTGCCCGATGGCCGAGGCGAATATACGGTGGGTGGCGGCTATCTTTATGCGGGCGCCTTCAACCCCAATTACGGCCTGTCCACCAACACCAAGCTGGGCGACGCGGTCTTCGGCGCTTTGAACCGGGTCACTCCCATGAGCAACGATGAGAACGAGATCATCCGTGTCTCGGTCTATCAATCGTTCCCAACTTATGAGAATGGTGTCAATGTTTATCAGTTAGGTACGAACTTTAATGCTTCCTACAACTGGAGTAATCCAAAGGCCCTGTCGTTCGAGATCGGGGGACAGGTCTATTTGCCTTCGTCGTATAACGGAACGACCGAAGCCTATAACTCCAATGGTCCCCGGGTCTATGGTGTGGCGACCTATGCTTTCGATGACTTTACCTTATCGGGTCGGTTGAAATACATTTTCCAAAACGATTATCCAACGAATCAAAGCTTAGCCCAGGCTAATGATGGCGGTGGCGGGTTTCAGGCGGGCATCGAACCGGGCTATCGCTTCCGGATGGATGAGACTTCCTTCTTGAAGGTCTCTGCTTCATTCGATGAGATCTACGCTAATAACTACGCTTACACCACCAGTGGCGGCTTGACCGGATTGAATTTTCTTTTCTGGGCCATTCATACCGAATATCAATGGAAACTCTAGCCTTCTCACCCGCGCGGTCCTGCTACAGGTTATAATGGCTCGGTCGATGGGTTTTGAACCTCTGAGAGGAGGCTGAACGCATGACCTGGACCGATTTTCTCAGTTTGTTCCTTCCGCTTTTCGTGGCCATGGATCCTTTGGGTATCCTGCCCGCCTTCGTCCAAATGACCTCTGAACTGCCGGCCAAGCGCCGGGTCAAAGTGCTCAACGGGTCGATCCTTTTGGCGGCGGCGGTGGGCCTGTTGTTCATCCCATTAGGGCCCCGTATCCTGATCTCCTTGGGGCTTAAAGTGAGCGACTTCCAGATCGCTGGTGGTCTTTTGGTGCTGGTTATCGCTTTGCGGGACATCGTTTGGGAACAAAAAATGTTCGTCATGGACGAGAGCAGCGACGACAGCGTGGGTATCGTGCCGATCGGTATTCCCTTGCTGGTGGGCCCCGGTGTTTTCGCGACCTTACTTCTTTTACGGCACCGCTTCGTGTTCTGGGAGATCGGGGCCAGTCTGTTATTGAATCTTTTGATCGCCTGGGTTATCTTCCGCAACGCCAGCTCGTGCATGCAGTGGATGGGTGTTTCAGGATCCAAAGTGGTCTCGAAATTGGCGGCCCTGCTGCTTTCGGCTTACGCGGTGATGATGATCCGGGTAGCCCTGATGTCGCTCAAATAACCGTGAAGGCTTCAACCATGCGTTCCCTCCGGGTTTTAGTGGTCTATAAAGAAAGCACCTATAGCCGTTATGGCACCTCCCAACATATCGTCCGGGGTTTCAAGAAGAACAAATATTGGGAAGTCTTGAAACGCAGTCATGACCGCCATGTTCAGACCTTGGAGTCGGTTTGCGACACCCTACGGGATAAAGGTTTCCGGGTCACCCGTCTTCTGCGCAGCCGGGTCAAGAACATCCGCTCCATGGACAAAAGGTTCGATCTTGTCGTTTCGGTCGGGGGAGACGGCACCTTCTTGGAATGCTCCCACTATCTTTGGCGGACACCCATTTTGGGGGTCAATTCGGACCCACAGCAAAGCGTGGCCCGCTTGAGTGGCAGCCGAGAGACCGATTTTGAGAGGGTTCTGGACGCCCATTTGACCCGCCAGACAAAACCGTCCTTGGTCTGGCGTTTGGATTTCTGGATAAACGGCAAGAAAAACCCCATCCCGGTCCTGAACGATCTTTTGGTGTCCACCGCCAGTCCGGCTGGGACCTCACGCTACATCTTGAAAACCTCCGGAAGGGCAGAAGAACAAATGTCCAGCGGGGTTTGGGTCAGCAGCGCGGCGGGTTCCACCGCGGCGGTCCTTTCGGCGGGTGGGAAGGCCTTTCCGGCCACGGCGAAGCGATTCCAGTTCGTTTCCCGCGAGGTCTATCACAAAAAATTCGGCCCTCGCCGGTTCCTTGGCGATTCTTTTGGCCCGGGCCAAACGTTAGAGATAGTTTCTTATATGCGGCAGGGCCGCATTTTTATCGATGGGGCGAATTTGGTGACGACCTTTGGGGTGGGTGACCGGCTCAAGGTGCGTTTAGCGAACAAACCCCTGAAAGTGATCGGTTTGAAGGCCTAATTAACTCCCGGTTAGTCGCAGGCGGGGTTGATGGATCTTTTCTCGACCTTCAAGATCCGTTTGAAGTTCCGCATCAAGTAATCCACATCCTCCACATTGATATCGAAGATCCGTTTGAAGTCCTGGATAGCCATGAATTGTTTTTGATAACCCCGGGAATAAGGTAAAAAGCTCCAGTGCCAGGGTTCGTTATGGACGGCGCCATTTTTTCCTAAATAAACCTTACAAAAGCCGTACTTGGGCGCGTTCTCTTCCATCCAGGCGTAGAACTTCAGGACCCTTTCGGGAGTATCGGGTTCCACGTTGACCAGTTGTCCCCGCAAGGTCGATTCGGAAATGTCCAATTCGGTGCCCCAGTGGTGGCGGGAGAGCCCCGGTACGGAAACCAGGCTCATGATGGCCTCCACCCGTTTCTTTTGGTCAGTAGCGCCATGTTGCAAGTAATCGTCGTCGGAGCGGTTCCAAACAATGCGTTGATCCCGGTAAGAGCGGTAGCCGGAGACCAGTATCAAGTTCCACCCATCGGCTTTGGCTTGTTGTTTGAATTTCCAAAAGGCATGGATGACGGCAGGGAGGGCCTCGTGGCCTGACTCAGGGTCTTCGATCATCCCGGGCGGCCGCTGAATACCCAATAATTGGGCGTCGGTCAGGACTGGCGCAGGGGGAAGAGGCGTGTCCGTCGCGGTCGGTGTTGCCGTGGGTTCTAAGGCGACCGTTTTTAGGGAAGCTCTAGGAGCGGCACAGGCACCGATACTCAGCACAAGGATCAAAAGACCGATCTTAGTTCGCAAGGATAAGTCCTTAAAACCTGTCTATACCAGGTTCTTGACGGACAAGATCTTGAGGTTGTTGTCCAGCTCATAGACCCGGGGAACGGCGGTCTCGAGGTTCAATTCCAAGACCTGTTCTTTGGTCAGGTTCTCCAAGTGCATTACGATGGACCGCAGGGAATTACCGTGGGCGGCCACCAGCACGTTCTTGCCTTGCTTGAGCAAGGGAACGATCTGGGCGTCGAAATAGGGCAGGGTGCGGGCAGCGGTATCCTTGAGGGATTCCGAGAAGCCCTTTTCGTCAGGCGGGGGAGGAACGTCATAGCTCCGACGCCAGACCTTGACCTGGTCATCGCCATATTTGGCGGCAGTCTCGGCCTTGTTCAAGCCTTGCAAGGCGCCATAGTGGCGCTCGTTCAGGGCTTGGTCCTTCACAGTGGTCAGGTCCGGCTGGCCGATCTCCTGGAGGATGACGGCAAGGGTCTTCTGGGCCCGTTGCAGGACCGAAGTGAAAGCGATATCGAACTTCATGCCTTTCAGGTGGGCCCCGGCGCGGTGGGCTTCCTGCTCACCTTGGGCGGTCAGGGGAACATCCACCCAACCGGTGAACTTGTTATCCAAGTTCCATTGGGATTGACCGTGACGGACCAGGACTAATGTCGGCATTGGAGACCTCTTTTGAATGGATATCGGCTAGCGCCTAAAAACAAGGGCAAATTCTAACCTTTGGGCCCTGTTTTGCAAAGGGGTATCCCAGGCGGCGGTTGCGCCCCTGGAGCAGCTGTTGCATACTGAAGTCATTCTGCTTCCTGGAAAGAACCTTGAACCATTCCGATACCGAATATATGAAAAGAGCCCTGCAACTAGCCCAACAACGCGGCGCTGAGGTCTCTCCCAATCCCAAAGTGGGCGCGGTTTTGGTCAAAAAGGGTAAGATTGTCGCCGAAGGCGCCCATGAGCGTTTTGGCGGCCCACACGCGGAAATCGTAGCCCTCCAAAAAGCGGGAAGCCGAGCCCAAGGGGCTACGCTCTATGTCACGTTGGAGCCTTGCAGCCATTACGGAAAGACGCCTCCTTGCGCCGAGGCGGTGATCAAGGCGGGTATTACCCGGGTCGTGGCAGCGATGAAAGATCCTAATCCTTTGGTGTCGGGCAATGGATTTGCCCGACTCAAGAAGGCTGGGATCAAGGTACAGGTTGGGCTCCTTGAAAAAGAATCCCGGCAGATGAACGATGCTTTTATTTTTAGTCAAACCCAAGCCCGGCCCAAGGTGATCTTGAAGGCGGCGATGACCCTGGATGGTAAGATCGCAACGGTGAAGGGAAAGTCCAAGTGGATCACCGGTCCTGCGGCCCGTCAAAAGGCACACGAACTGCGTTCTTCGGTGGATGCCATTCTCGTGGGCAGCCGCACGGCTTTACTGGACAACCCTTCTTTAACGGTCCGGTCACCCGGTTACAAACGCAACGATGGATGGCCCTTACGGGTCTTACTGGACTCGAAGCTTCAGGTCAAACCTTCGGCCTTAATGTTCCAAGGATCTCCCAAGACCGTGGTTTTCACTTCACCCAACGCGCCGGTGGCTTTGGAAAAGGCCTTTTGGCATAAGGGCATTCAAGTTTTCCGGGTGCCTTTGAAAGAAAAAGTGTTATCGTTAAAGGCCGTTTTAAAGGTGCTTTCCGCACTCTCGGTGCGGAGTGTGTTGGTCGAGGGGGGCGCGGAAGTACATGGTTCCTTCTTAAAAGAAGGGCTGGCCGATGAATTGGCCTTGTTCATGGCCCCCAAGCTATTTGGAGGTCCCAGCCCGGGCTGGGTGGGCGGGCCTGGGGTGTTAAGCCCTGAAACAGCATGGAAAGCGAAAGCGGTAAAAGTTGAACAGGTCGGAGGAGACTATCTTCTGACCGCGAAATTGGGAGAGTAAATGTTCACGGGTCTGATCCAAGAAGTTGGTACGGTTAAAAAAGCCCAGAAGGAAGGTTTTGACCTTCGTTTGGTCCTTGAATCCCCACAGTTAGCCCCCAAGGTCAAATTGGGGGATAGTGTGGCGGTCAACGGCTGCTGCCTAACGGTGGTCGATATCCAAAAAGATCTTTTATCCTTCCAAGCGGTCCCTGAAACCCTCAATCGCACGGCCATTGGCAGTTTAAAAGAAGGCTCCCAAGTCAATTTAGAGCTTCCTTTGACTTTGTCCGATCCTTTGGGCGGTCATTTTGTTCAAGGACATGTGGATGGGGTGGGGCATATTACCGCCATGACGCCGGAAGGATTGGGGTGCCGTATGGCGGTCCAATTGCCGAAAGACCTTATCCGTTATGTGGTCGAAAAGGGGAGTATCGCGCTCAACGGTATCAGCCTGACCGTGGCCTCACTCAGCGGGGACGAGATCGAAGTGGCTTTGATCCCGCACACGCTTCAAAACACCGACTTGGGCAGCAAGAAGATCGGTGATCCCCTGCATGTGGAAGTGGACCTTTTGGCAAAATACGTCGAAAAGTTATCGGCGGGCTATATGGAGAAGAGGCCATGAGGATCGAACCGGTCGGCAGCCCCAATGACGACGAAAAGAACCTGGAAAAAATGAGCGCGGTTTCCGCCTACTTTTCACCAGCGTTAAATGAACGCATCAAAAAAGTGACCGATCCGGCCTTGAGAAACGAGATCAGCGTCTTTATTGTGGACATCGAGGAAAAGGGAAGAAAACTTCTCAAGTCCAAGAACCGCAAGGAATTCGACGACTATAAGACCGCGGTCAAGAAGTTCATGGACAAGATGGTTTCCACCTCCTTCAAGGTCGAGGAAAAACAGGGGCGGCAAAAGGACGGCAAGTTCGTCGTCTATTTGACGACCCAACGGGTGGACGAAGCCCTGGAGAACCTGGGCCAGTTGCTCTTGGCGGGTCAGCAGGATTCGATGCGGATCCTGACCGTTCTTGACGAGATCCGCGGCATCTTGATGGACCTGTACCTCTAAAAGAAAGTCCCATGAACCAATCCAATATCGAACAAGCTATCGAAGATATCCGTTCCGGTAAAATGGTTGTCGTAGTCGATGACGAGAACCGCGAGAACGAAGGGGACCTGGTCATGGCCGCCGAAAAGGCCACGCCGGAGGCCGTTAATTTCATGGCCAAAGAAGGCCGGGGATTGATCTGCGTGCCCATGTTAGGCATGGACCTGGATCGCTTGGGCGTTTCCATGATGGTGACCGAGCAGCAAGACAACTTCCGCACCGCTTTCACCGTTTCGGTGGACGCCCGGAAAGGTGTGACAACGGGTATTTCGGCCCATGACCGGGCCCATACCATTCAGGTAATGCTTGATCCCAAGTCCCAATCTTCAGACCTGGCCAAGCCGGGGCATATCTTTCCCTTACGTTATAAAGAAGGTGGTGTTCTTCGCCGGGCGGGGCATACGGAAGCGGCCGTGGACCTGGCCCAACTGGCGGGGCTGAAACCCGCGGGTATTATTTGCGAGATCATGCGTGATGACGGCACCATGGCCCGGATGGACGACTTAAAAGTATTTTCCCAAAAACATAAACTTACCATGATCAATATCGCGGACCTGATCCATTACCGCCGGGAAAAGGAAAAGCTGGTCCGGCGGGTCCTGGAAGTGCCCCTTCCGACCGAAACAGGTGATTGGAACGTAATGGTCTATAAGGCCAAGACCGAGGATGACGACAGCCTGGCTTTCGTGAAGGGCGACCTAAAAAAAGGCGGTCCGGTACTGGTTCGGGTCCACTCCGAGTGCCTGACGGGCGACGTGTTCGGCTCGTTGCGTTGCGATTGTGGGGATCAACTTCACGCTGCGATGAACCAGATCGATCGGGAAGGGTGCGGTGTTCTTCTTTATATGCGCCAAGAAGGGCGAGGCATCGGACTTTTCAACAAATTGCGCGCTTATCAATTACAAGATCAAGGAATGGACACGGTCGAGGCCAACGAGAAGCTTGGTTTTCCGGCGGATCTGCGGGACTATGGCATTGGCGCGCAGATCTTGGTGGATCTTGGCATCCAAGAGATCCGTTTGCTGACGAACAACCCGAAGAAGATCGTGGGTTTGGAAGGTTACGGCCTGAAAGTGGTTGAACGTGTACCTATCGAGATTCTCCCGAATTCGACCAATTCCCGCTATTTGGACACCAAACGATTGAAAATGGGACACTTTTTGAGCAAGAAAGTAGAGCAAAAAGAGTCCTGAACAGATTAAACTAACGCCCGGTTTTCGGCGCAGGACGCTGAAAAGGGTCGAATGAGGAAACAAAATGGCTGTGCAAGTGATCGAAGGAAAACCCGAGGGCACAAAGTATAAGATCGCCGTCGTGGTCAGCCGTTTCAATGACTTGATCGGCCAACGTTTGCTTCAGGGCACTTTGGCGACCCTAGCGGAACGGGGCGTGACCGAATCGAATGTACAAGTGGCCTGGGTGCCTGGCGCTTGGGAGATCCCTGTGGCGGCGGCTAAGTTGGCCAAGACCGGAAAATTCCAGGGGGTCATTACCTTAGGGGCGGTCATCCAAGGGGAGACCAGTCATCACGAATATATTGCTAACGAAGTGGCGGCTTCTTTGGGTCGTTTGACGGAACAAACGGGTATCCCGGTCGCTTTCGGGATCTTGACCACCGCTTCGCTGGACCAGGCCTTGGCCAGGGCCGGGGAACGCACTGATAACAAGGGCGCTGAGGCGGCTTTGCATCTTCTCGAGACCTTAGCGGTCTTGGATCAGATAAGGTAGGCGCCATGGGACTCAGACGCCGCAGCCGCGAACTGGCTTTACAGATGTTGTTCCAAATGGATATGGGAACGGTGAAGTTGAAGGATTTAGAAGAGAATTTCCTACCCCAGGCCAGCGCGCCCGAGGCGGCCAAGATCATGGCGTTGAAGATCACCCGGGAAACCTGGGACCGGTTAGCGGATATTGACGGGCAGCTCCGGGGTTTGGCCGAGAATTGGGACCTGTCCCGGATGGCGGCGGTGGACCGCAATATTTTGCGGTTGGCCACCTATGAGATACGGTTCGACTCGGAAATACCGAAGTCGGTGGCGATCAACGAAGCTATCGAGATTGTCAAAAGATACAGTACTGATGAATCGAGCAAGTTCGTAAACGGTATCTTGGACAAGCTGCAAAAGTCCAAGGTCTAATTTAAACGGAGTCTATGAAGTGGAAATCGATCTGCCGGATCATATTAAAAAGTTCATCGATGAAGTGGTCGATTCTTTTGTCATGTGGGACCTTTTGATCTTCGCTTCCCAGAAGGTCAATGGTATCGAATCGCCCGGTCGCACCGCCCAATTACTGGGCCGCACCGAGGCCGAGGTCGATAAGCCCTATTTGAAACTGATCAAGCTCGGCGTCCTGGTGGTCGATAAGAAAGAGGATAGCACAACGGCCTGCCATATCAATCAAACCTCCGCTTTTTTCCCCGAGCTTCAAAAGTTCCTTTCCTTCAACGATATCCAGGAAAATCGCCTGCGTATCCTTAGTTATCTGCTCCAGAAAAAGGTCCACTAAGCCTTTTGGTCCGGCAAAAGCCGCCGTTATTTAGCGGTGATTGTATCTCCACCCACCCCTCCGTGATAAAATGGCCTATCGAAATTCCCTGGGAGCCTTATGCGTTACGGCTTGTTCTCCGACGTTCACAGCAATCTCGAAGCCATGACGGTGGTGGCCGACGCCCTCAAGAAGGAAGGGGTCCAAGAGTATTTTTGCTTGGGCGACCTGATCGGTTATTACTCCAATCCCGTCGAGACCCTGGACCTGATCGCTTCCCTGGATTGCTGGAAGATCGTCCTGGGTAACCATGACGCCGGTTGTATCGGCAAGACGGACCTGACCCGTTTTAGCGGCCCTGCCGCCGACGCGATCCGCTGGACCCAGAAACAACTCAAACCGCACCATTGGGAAATGCTCAAGAGCCTGCGTCTGCGCGAGGAGATCGGCGACATCCAACTGGTCCACTCTTCTCCCTTTCAAAGTGAGGAATGGCACTATCTGACCAAATTGGAAGATGTGGAACGGAATTTCCGTTACTTCCAAGGATTCATCTGCTTTTTTGGCCATGTCCACAAGCCCTTCATCGCGGAGCAAAAAATGGATGGGTCGGTGCGTATCCTCGAAGAACACGAGCTTGTCCTTCAAAAAGATTGCCGTTACTTGGTCAATGTCGGTTCGGTGGGCCAACCCCGCGATGGGAATCCACAGACCTGCTACGCAGTCTATGACACGGATACCCAGAAGCTGTCCATCAAGCGGTTGGATTATGATTTCGAGACCACCGCCCGCAAGACCACGGAAGCGGGCCTTTCGGATTATTTGGCCCAAAGGCTTAGAACGGGCAAATAATGAAAAAGGCTTCCGTCCCCGCTGAGGCCCAAAAACGGGCCCTCGAACTTCAAAAGATCATCCGCCATCACGATAAGCTCTATTACGATCAGGCCAAACCCGAGATCACTGATCTCGAATACGACCGTCTTTACCGGGAACTCAAAGACCTTGAAGCCGAGTATCCTTCTTTAAAGACCAAGGATTCGCCGACCCAAAAGGTGGGCGGTACCGCGACTTCTGGAAAACATTTCCAGACGCTACCCCATCGTCTACCCATGCTGTCCCTCGATAACACTTATTCCCTGGAAGAACTCAAAGAGTTCGATGAAAGGGTCAAAAAGGGCCTGGAAGGCCAAAAGTACGAATATGTCTGTGAGCTTAAGATCGACGGTGTGAGCATCGAACTGATCTATGAAAAGGGTGAGTTGGTGCATGCCCTGACCCGGGGCGATGGCGAAAAGGGTGATGATGTTCTACGCAATATCCAGAATATCCCTGGATTGCCGACGAAACTCAAAGGCTCCAATCTGCCGGATCGCATCGAGATCCGTGGGGAAGTGTTCTTCACTTTAAAGGATTTCGAGGCGATCAATGAAGACCGGGAAGAGAAGGGTTTACCGCTTTTCGCCAATCCTCGTAATACTGCGGCGGGCACATTGAAGACGGTGGACCCGAAAGAATCGGCTAAAAAGCCTCTGCACATCCTTCTTTATTATGTTTTTTCGCCGGACAAGCTGCCATTTGATACCCAACAGGAAAGCCTTCAATGGCTCAAGAAAATGGGTTTCCCAGAAGACGCCCATTTCCGGTTGGTAAAGAACATCGATCAAGTTCATGACTATTGCGAAGAGTATCAATCCAAGCGGGGGACCATCGGGTTCGACTGCGATGGGGTTGTACTCAAGATCGACCGTTTCGACCAAAGACAAAAACTGGGAGAGACCACCAAAATACCCCGCTGGGCCATTGCTTTTAAGTTTGCCGCCCAAAAAGCGGAGACCACGTTAAAAGCCATTACCCTGCAGGTGGGTCGTACGGGCGCCATAACTCCGGTGGCTGAACTGGAACCGGTTCAATTGGAAGGCACTACCGTTAGCCGGGCGACATTGCATAACGAGGATGAGATCAAGCGCAAAGACCTAAGGGTGGGCGATCGGGTCATTGTTGAAAAGGGCGGGTTGGTAATTCCCAAGGTGCTCCGATCATTGCCCGAGAAGCGAAAAGGTAACGAGAAAGCTTTCAAGATGCCTTCTGAATGCCCGGTTTGCGGTTCCAAGTTGGAACGGGAAGAGGACGAGGCGGCTTGGCGTTGTGAAAATGCCGCCTGCGAAGCCCAAGTCGAGCGCCGGATAGAACACTTTTGCGGTCGGGACGCCATGGATATCCGTGGCGCGGGCCCCGCGGTGGTCAAACAACTTTTGGCCGAGAAGCTTATCAAAGACTACGCGGATCTCTATGCCCTTAAGAAATCCGATGTTGCCGAAATGGAACGAAAGGCAGAAAAGTCCGCCGAAAATCTTATCGGACAGATCGATGACAGCCGAAAGCGTACCTTGGGTCGTTTGCTTTTTGCGCTTGGCATCCGCCATGTGGGGGTCCATGTGGCCGAGATATTGGCCATGCGGTACAAGGATATCTGGGCGGTTGGGGAAGCGTCGGAGGAAGAATTGACCGCCATTGACGGTATCGGTCCTATCGTGGCGCATTCCATCGTCAACTTTTTCGCCAACAAGACCAACCTGAAGATCATCGACAAACTCGATAAAGGCGGGGTGAACCTAAAACGCCTTAAAGAAGAGGAACCCTCGGGTGAACAGCCATTCGCCGGGCAGATCTATGTCTTTACCGGAGAATTGAAAAATTATGGCCGTAAAGAAGCGGAAGATATCGTGAAAAAGCTGGGCGCCAAGGCTTCGGGGTCGGTCTCTAAGCTGACGACCTATGTGGTGGCCGGAGAAGCGGCTGGATCCAAACTGAAAAAAGCCAAAGAACTGGGTGTGACGGTGATGGACGAGGCCGAGTTCCAAAAAATGATCGGTAAATATAAAAAATGAAACAGATCCCAATTTTATTAATTTTTATTTTCTTATTTACTCTTTTATGTTCGCCGATCAAGGCAGAGCAAATGACAATACCGTCACAAGAAATAGATGATCCAAATGAGGTTTTGAATTTTAAAGACTCTTCCGATTCGAAAATCCAAATAGTTCATTTTTTAAATGTCGTAAAAGAAGCGACTTTGCCTAATTCGAAGATAACTTCAGTTATTTCATATTTGGTGGATCTAAAACTGGACGGGACTAAAGAAATAGTTTCCTTAATTCGCCTTGAAGATGCCCCTGGGATAATTGCGATTTTTGACTCGGCAGGTAAACTTTTGGCGAGCGCGGAGGGAGGATATAAGGATAAGTTGATCTTTGGAGTTGAGAAAAAAGGCTTTCCAGTCTTCTTTGCATTTGCGAAGGATTGTTACAGTTCTGCTGCTGTTTGTGAGTGGGAAATTGATTTTTGGGATGGGTCGAAAATCAAAAAGGCGTTAGAAACGTTTAGTTTCCATGGGAAGGGACAAAAGGAAATAGAACCCTATTTTGTATATCTTGAGGCGGAAGATACAGTTGAGGAAATTTCTGATGGTGGGAGTGTTATATGGAGCAAGGGTGAGTCGAAATTCATAGCCGCTAAACGAAGTCACAAAAGCGAGTCGCTTCAAGCGTTATGCCCGCAGAGTGACAAAAAATTAAATTTTGTGCAATTGGGAAAGATGTATTTTCGTGAAAGAAATTACGCTTGTGCGGTGAAAGAATACACTTTGGCTATCAAGGAAAACGTCAACGACTACGAAGCTTGGCAGTATTTGGGATATGTTGACTTTAGACAAGGCGATTATACTGGCGCAATATCTTCCCTTAAGAAATCTTTAGAGATTAAACCTGACTACGATATGGGACATTACAATTTAGCCCTAGCTTATTGGGCAAATCGACGTGTGGATAAATCGATCGAACAGTTGAAGATTCTTTATGAAGAAAATCCTAAATATAAAACTGTTGTTCCGAGTGACGTTCAATTTAAATCCATCATTAAATCCCCTGCGTACAAGAGGATGTTTGCTGGTTTATAGTTTCATTAAAGTTGGAAAGGTTTTAAGAAATGAAGTTTTCTCTATTGATGGTTTTTTTTATCGTGGGTTTTAGTCGGTTTGTTTTTGCGCAAGCCACAACTTCTGTTGCTGATGCTACTGTTGACACACTGAGCCAAAAGTTAGAAGAAACCAAAGCGGATGTAGAAAAACTCAAGAACAACTGGGACAAAGCCCGTTTAGAAACGACCCTTTACGAACAAAGGGCCAAACGCGCTTATCAAAAGTGGGTCAAGGCCACGAAGGCCGCCAAGGCCAAAGCTCAAGCCGCCCGGGATAAAGCGGACCTGGAACTTCAATTGGCCGTCGAACGCCGAAAATTAGCTTTCTCCCAGTGGCAGGCGGCCCAATTGCGCCAAGCCTCCCAGGAAGCTCAACTCAAAGCCCTTGGTCAGGACCAAGACAGCAAGGCCATCGAGGCGAAGATCCAACAGCTCCAGAGCAAGCTGAACCGTCTTATAACCCCCGCTGTTCCCACGAAACCTTAAGCTGTTCGTCCTTTGTTTTAAATGGTTTTCACCCGGCTTCGGCGGGCTGATTGCCTTGAACCCCCCTGTTAAAGACCTTATACTTACCCCTCTTTCAGCCCCATTTATCCCTATGGAACGGAATAACCCATCATGATCGAAGCTTTACTAAGCAAGATCTTCGGCAGCCGCAATGAACGGTTCATCAAGCAATTGATGCCTAAAGTGGCCCAGATCAACGCCTTTGAACCGACCCTGCAGGCTTTATCGGATGAACAACTAAAGGCTAAAACCCCTGAATTCAAGGAACGTCTCGCCAAGGGTGAGACCCTGGACGATATCCTGGCAGAGGCCTTCGCGGTGGTTCGCGAAGCTTCCAAACGGGTCATGGGCATGCGCCATTTTGACGTGCAGATGTTGGGCGGTATGGTCCTTCATTCCGGGCGGATCGCTGAGATGCGTACCGGTGAAGGAAAGACCCTCGTGGCAACGCTGCCAGTCTATTTGAACGCGCTTTCTGGCAAGGGTGTGCATGTGGTGACCGTGAACGACTACTTGGCCGAACGCGACAGCTTGGGCCGCGGTTCTTTCAAGGGCATGGCGACTATTTATAACTTCTTGGGTCTGACCTGCGGGGTCATCAAGCATGGTTTGTCCCACAAAGAACGGCAGGCGGCTTATGCCTGCGACATCACCTATGGCACCAACAATGAACTGGGTTTTGATTACCTGCGCGATAACATGGCCACTCACATCGACCAAACGGTGCAAAGGGATCTAAATTACGCCATCGTGGACGAAGTGGACAGTATCTTGGTGGATGAAGCCCGGACGCCGCTCATCATTTCCGGTCCCAGTGAAGAATCGACCGATCTTTATTACAAAGTGGACCGCATCATCCCTTCCCTGGAAAAAGGCAAAGATTACGACATCGAAGAAAAGACCCGTTCGTCCTTCCTGACCGAGTCGGGCGTGAAGCATGTGGAACAGCTCCTTAAAGTTGATAATCTTTATGACCATAAGAACGTCCAACTGGTCCATCACGTCAGCCAGGCCTTAAAGGCCCATGTCATCTTCAAGCGCGACGTGGATTACATCGTCAAGGACGGCGAGGTCGTTATCGTTGATGAATTTACCGGGCGTCTTATGCCGGGCCGCCGCTATAGCGACGGGCTGCACCAGGCCTTGGAAGCCAAGGAAAGGGTGAAGATCGAGGCTGAAAACCAGACCCTGGCCACGATTACCTTCCAGAATTTCTTCCGTATGTATAAGAAACTTTCAGGTATGACCGGAACGGCCGAGACCGAAGCGGCGGAATTCGCCGAGATCTATAACTTGGAAGTCATCAATGTTCCAACGCACCGTCCGATGATCCGTAAGGACGAGGCGGACGCGGTGTACCGCACCCAACGTGAAAAATACAACGCCATTGTGGAAGACATCGTGACCTTGCACGAAAAGAACCAGCCGGTTCTGGTCGGTACGGTCTCCATTGAAAAGAACGAAATGCTCTCGGCTTTGCTCAAGAAACGGGGCGTGAAGCACGAGGTCTTGAACGCCAAGTTCCATGAAAAAGAGGCGGAGATCATCTCCATCGCCGGTCGTCCGGGTGGAGTGACCATCGCCACCAATATGGCGGGCCGTGGTACGGACATTGTTCTGGGCGAGGGGATGCGCGAGGTGGGTGGGTTGGCGGTGTTCGGCACCGAGCGCCATGAAAGCCGTCGTATCGATAACCAGCTCCGGGGCCGTTCGGGCCGCCAGGGCGACCCGGGTCTTTCGCGTTTCTACGTTTCCTTGGAAGACGACCTGATGCGTATTTTCGGTTCCGATAAGCTCAAGGATTGGATGACCCGCTTGGGAATGCAGGAGGGGGAAGTCATCTCCCATCCTTGGGTTTCCAAGTCCATTGAAAGGGCCCAAAAGGCCGTGGAATCCCACAACTTCGACATCCGTAAACATTTGCTCGAATATGACGACGTTATGAACAAGCAACGCGAGGTCATTTACCGTGAACGCAACCGCGTGCTGCGGGAGAAAGATATCCGTGCCCACATGCTGGAGATCGTCGATGACGTGGCTGTCGATACGATCAACACCTATGCTCCTGAAAAGAGCCAGTCCGACGATTGGGACCTGGAAGGCCTGAAAAAATGGTTCAGCGGTATGACCAAGTCGAACCTGGACTGGAACCTCGAGAACATAGCCCATTTGGACCAAGACGCCCTTTATGCCGCCTTGAAAGACGAGTTGATGAAGGCCTATGAGTTGAAAGAAAAGGCCATGACGCCTGAAGTGATGCGAACCCTGGAAAGGGCGGTCATATTGCAGGTGGTGGATACCCAATGGAAAGACCATCTTCTTTCCATGGACCATTTAAAAGAAGGTATCGGCCTTCAATCCTACGGTGGTAAAGACCCCCTGATCGAATACAAACGCGAGGGTTTTGAGATGTTCTCCGGCCTCTTGTCCTCGATCAAAGAAGATTCCCTGAAGATGCTGTTCCTTGTTCAAAAGGTCGATCCGGACGATGAGCTTTTCTCCTCGGTCATGCCGTCGCAGATGGTCGAAGAACACCCGGAATTCGATCCTAAGGCGGCGGCTAAACAAGCCCCAGCGCCGATGGCAACCCAGCCGCAAAGCATGATGGGTCAGAACGCGGCCCCGTCTTTCGGAGCGCCGATGGGCGGTCAGCCCTGGGAAACCCAAGGTCAGCCTCAACAGCCCGCTGCCAAGGTCGCCCCTATCCGCCGGGACGAACCCAAATTGGGCCGAAACGACCTTTGTTATTGCGGCTCCGGTAAAAAGTATAAGAAGTGCCATGGCGCTTAAGGCATTTAACCACCAAGGCACCAAGTTCACCAAGGTAGACAAATGAATGAATGGAAACCTTCCAGGGAATCGACAAGCAGTTAGATCAAGTCGCTTCGCAAGTTGTTGATGCGGCTTAAAAGGTCCATCAAGCATTTGGGCCCGATTTTATGAAGATCACAAAGCACCGCCTTGGTTTGTTGATCAATTTCAATGTGCCTTTAATTAAGGCTGGAATCAAAAGAGTGGTTCTTTAGCTGTTCTTGGTGCCCTTGGTGTCTTGGTGGTTCAATCTTTCTTGAGGTGAGTTCATGTTCTCAAAATATTTTTCATTTTTTATCTTAGCGGTCCTTTTGGCGGGCTGCGGCAAGGTGGATCCGAAGATCTACTCTCAGAACGGTCCAGTAGCCGACGGCGATATCCTGGTCGAGTCCTCAACGGGGGATGCTCGGCACTTAACCCCGCCCTTGGTGGACGAGGTAGGCGGCGCGGATATCGACGGGTTGGTCTTTGAGGGATTGCTACGCTATAACGAAAAACTGGAATTAGAACCTTGTTTAGCCGAAAAGTGGCACGTTTCTAAAGATGGCCGCATCATCACCTATTATTTGCGCAAAGGCGTGAAGTTCCATGATGGGGTGGAGTTCACCGCGAATGACGTTCTTTTCACCTATAAAGTCTACTCGGATCCCGGGACCAATACCCCTGAAGGCGCCAACTACCAAGACATTAAAGATGTCGCCGTCATCGATCCTTATACCGTGCAAGTGACCTATAAAAAGCCATTCGCACCCGCCTTGTCATCCACTTTTGGCAGCATCCTTCCGAAACACATCCTGGAAGGGAAGGACATCAACAAAAGCGATTTTGACCGCCATCCCATCGGCACCGGTCCTTTCCGTTTTGTGGAATGGAAGACCGCCCAGCAGATCGTTCTGGAATCGAATCCGGATTACTGGGGCGGCAAACCGCATTTGAAGCGTTTCATCATGCGGGTCATACCGGACCAAGCCACGCAGTTCTTGGAATTGCTCAATGGCGGTATCGACTGTATCGGCGCCTGGCTGCACGGCACATTAACGCCCGAACAGTTCGCCAAGCAATTGGACACGCCTAAGTTCAAGGACTACTACAACGCTTATAAATCCGACGCGATGGATTACACCTATATCGGTTGGAATCTCAAGAATCCGCTCTTCAAAGATAAAAAGGTCCGCCAAGCCCTGACCATGGCCATTGACCGAAAAAGCATCATCGATAACGTGATCTACGGATTGGGTAATGTGGCGACCGGGCCTTACGCCCTTCATTCCTGGGCGAACAACCCGAAGATCCAACCTTGGCCTTTTGACACCGCGAAAGCTTTGAAGCTGTTAAAGGACGCTGGTTGGAAACCCGGTAAGGATGGACTGCTCCACAAGGTCATCAATCATAAGGATGTTCCGTTCAAGTTCACCCTCATGACCAATCAAGGCAATGTCAGCCGCGAAAGGGTGGCGACCATCGTTCAACAGCAGCTCAAGCAAGTGGGCATCGAGGTGGATGTTCAGGTGATGGAATGGACGACCTTCCTGTCCCAATACATCGACACCCGCAAGTTCGACGCGGTCATTTTGGGTTGGACCGTCTCGCCGGACCCGGATTGTTACCAGATCTGGCATTCGAGCCAGACTGGGGAACACCAGTTCAACTTCGTCAGCTATAACAACAAGACGGTGGATAGCCTGCTCATCGCCGGCCGCCGCACGCTAGACCCGAAAAAACGGCAAAAGATCTATTGGCGCATCCATTCCATCCTCAATGAGGACCAACCCTATACTTTCTTGTATGTGCCGAACCAGTTAACGGCCATCCATAAGCGCTTCAAGGGCTATACGATGAACGCCAACGGCATCCTGACCCATCCGGAAGCCTGGTATGTTCCGGCGGCCCAGCAAAAGTACAAGCCCTGAAAAGAGCCCTGTGGTAAAACAGGTCCATGCGTAAATACGTTCTTCGCCGGCTCATGATGATGGTTCCCTTGCTTTTGGGGATATCGCTGCTTTCCTTTGCCATCATGCAACTGGCCCCGGGCGACCCGGCGGCCTTGAATGTGGCGATGAACGCCAAGGTCGATCCCACCTACCTCGAAAAGCTGCGCCGGTCCTACGGTCTGGACGATCCCTTGATGGTCCAGTACTGGCACTGGCTCCAACGGATCTGTGTTCTCAACTTCGGTGAGTCCTTCAAGGATAGCCGCCCGGTTTTGACTATCATCGGTGAAAGATTGCCCGCTACCTTCCTGCTTTCAGGCCTGTCCTTGGTGCTTCTTTTTGTCCTCGCGGTTCCCTTGGGGGTCGCGGCGGCTTATTACCAGAACACCTGGATGGACAGATTGGTGTCCATCTTTACTTTTATCGGCTATTCCATGCCGGGTTATTGGTTCGCGTTGCTGTTGATGTTGGTCTTCGGGGTGCAACTGAACCTGCTACCCATTTCGGGCATGATGAGCACCCAGGCCGAATATCTCCCTTGGTATGAAAAAATGGGGGATGTTATCTCCCATTTGATCTTGCCCTTAGTGGTCACCACCTTCGGGGGTTTGGCCTCGGTTTCCATGTATGCCCGCACCAGCATGTTAGAAGTCATCCGGCAGGATTACATTCGAACTGCCCGGGCTAAAGGTTTGTCCGAGACCCAGGTGGTCTTCAAACACGCATTACGCAACGCGCTCATTCCTATTGTGACCTTGATGGGCCTGTCCCTGCCGGGGCTTATCGGCGGCAGCTTCATTATTGAAACCCTTTTCGCCTGGCCTGGTATGGGGCAATTGGGCTTGGAAGCGGTCTTTAGCCATGACTATCCCTTGCTTATGGGGATCGGTGTTATCACGGCCATCCTAACGCTGGTGGGAAATTTGTTAGCTGACTTGGCCTATGCCTGGTTGGACCCGAGGATCCACTATGATTAAACATTACCTCAAACACCAGCCACTCATGATCTGGGGCTCGGCCATCATCGCCTTGCTCATCGTCACCGCTTTCGGCGCCCAATGGATAGCGCCCTTGGATCCGATCCAGCAAACCCTCAGCGACCGGCTTTTGGCCCCCTCCTGGCAGCATTGGATGGGAACGGACCAATATGGCCGGGATGTTTTCTCGCGCTTGGTCTATGGTTCCCGCATTTCCTTGGCGGTGGGATTCGTGGCAGTCTCCATCTACATCTTCATCGGCACCTTGGTCGGGTCTTTGGCGGGTTATTACGGCGGTTGGGTGGACGCAGTCTTGATGCGGTTGGTGGATATCCTACTTTGTATCCCTACCTTTTTTCTCATCCTCATGGTCATCGCTTTTGTGGGCCCCAGTATCATCAACATCATGGTTATCATCGGTTTGACCGCTTGGACGGACGTGGCTCGGTTGGTACGGGGTGAGGTATTGGCCCTGAAAGAGCGGGAATTCGTGCAGGCCGCCAAGGTCATCGGTCTTAAGGATGCCCGTATCCTGCTCAAACACATACTTCCAAACGCCCTTGGGCCCATCTTGGTCGTAGCGACCTTAGGTGTAGGCGGTTCCATTCTGACCGAATCGGCTTTGAGTTTCCTGGGGCTGGGTGTTCAGCCTCCTGTCGCCAGTTGGGGCAATATGCTGCAAGAAGGGAAAGATCATTTGACCGACGCCTGGTGGTTGGTCACCTTTCCGGGTCTGGCCATTTTCATTACGGTGCTGGGGTATAACTTGCTGGGAAACGGCCTTCGGGATCTTTTGGACCCCCGATTGAGGGGAAGTGGCAGGAATGGCTGATCTTTTTGCGCAAGTCGTTTTTCCGATCCCGCTCAAACAAACCTTTTCTTACCGGGTGCCTGAGGCACTGAAGAGTGCCGTTGCCCCCGGTATGCGTTGTTTCCTTTCTTTCGGCCATCGTCAGACGGTGGGGTTCATTACCAGCGTTACTTCCAAGGCGCCCGAAAATGTCAAACAGCTCAAAGCTATCGATTCGCTATTGGATACCCAACCGGCCTTGACCCCTGATCTTCTCAAACTGGGTGAATGGATCGCCGAATATTATTACTGCTCCCTGGGAGAAGCCCTTTTCGCCATTTTGCCCGCGGGTCAACGCAAGAATCCTAAATCGGTCCTCGAACTTACTTCAGAAGGCCTGGCCCATATCGAAAAAGTCGAGACGCTCTTGGGTGAAGTGGGGCCGCTTCGGGGCGTGAATTGGAAAAGTCTCAAGAAGGGGACCGTTGCGGTAACACCCCGCACCTTGGCCTTGGCCGAAGCGCTTAAAGCGGCGGGGTTGGGACAGATCGTCGTGGCGGGTAAAAAGCCCGAGAGTACAGGCGGCGAAAAACTGATTTTGGGTAAACCCACCCAGCCGCCTCAATTACATGCCCAACAAGAATCGGCCTTTAACGCGATCCATCAAGCCCTGGATGAGGGTGTCTTTAAAACCTTCCTGCTTCAAGGAGTCACAGGCTCGGGCAAGACCGAGGTCTATTTAAGGACCATCGCTGAGACGCTGAAGAAGGGTAAACAAGCTATTGTGCTTATCCCGGAGATAGCCTTGACCCCTCAAACGGTGGACCGCTTTACGGGTCGTTTTGGCGATCAAGTAGCGGTCCTCCATAGCCGCCTTGATCCGGAAGAACGGGCCATTCATTGGAACCGTTTAGCTACTGGTAAAGCCAAGGTAGCGGTAGGTGCCCGGTCCGCTTTGTTCGCTCCGGTGCCTAAACTGGGTCTCATTGTGGTCGATGAAGAGCACGAGTCCTCTTATAAACAAGACGACACCCCTCGTTATAACGCCCGGGATGCGGCAGTCAAAAGGGCTCAGCTCTGCGGCGCGGTGGCCTTGCTAGGCAGCGCGACACCTTCTTTAGAATCCATCAAGAATGCCCGGGATGGTAAATACGGGTTCCTTTCGATGCCTGATCGGGTCAATCAAAGGCCCTTACCAAGGGTGCGAGTCGTGGACCTGAAAGAAGAATGGGTCGTTCGGGGTGAAGACAGGCCGGTCTTGTCCATGGCGCTCGCCCAAGCCATTCGCGAGAACTTGGAAAAGAACGAGCAGACCATCCTTTTCCTCAATCGCCGAGGCTTCAACACCGCCACGCTTTGTCTGAAATGCGGCGAACAGGTGCAATGTCCCAATTGTTCAGTGCCGGTCACCAGTCACCGGGTTCGGGGCGTTATTGAACTGCTTTGCCATTACTGCGATTGGAAAGGCCCGGTCCCGGTCAAATGCCCCCAATGCAAAGATGGCCAGGTGAGACAGGTTGGATTGGGCACGGAAAGACTGGAAGAAGAGATCAAAACCCAGTTTCCCAATGCTCGGGTCGAACGGATGGATTTGGATACGACCCAGGAAAAAGGCAGTCACGAAGAGATCTTGGGGCGTTTCCGCCGTCATGCCGTGGATATCCTTTTGGGCACCCAAATGATCGCGAAGGGGCATGATTTTCCGGGGGTCACCTTGGTGGGTATCGTGGGGGCGGATACGGGTTTGGCCCTTCCGGATTTTCGTTCTTCCGAAAAGGTCTTCCAATTATTAGTGCAGGTCTCGGGCCGGGCAGGCCGGGCTGAAAAAGAAGGGGTCATTTACCTGCAAACTTTCCACCCGGACCATTCCAGCGTCCGGTCAGCGGCGACCCACGACATGAACGGCTTTTGGCAACAGGAACTAGAGCTGCGTGAAGCCCTGGGCTACCCGCCTTATTCGCGGTTAGGACTTTTGGTCTATCGTTCGGAAGACGAGAAGAAGGCCTATACGGGTGCCGAAAAGGCCGCGGTTGTTTTAGAAAAGCTTGCGAGGCCATTGGGAGTCGAAGTCCGGGGACCGGCGCTGGCGGGGCTCTTCAAGTTAAGAGGTCATTTCCGTTTTCAGATCTTGTTGAAGGCCGCTAAACCTCAGGCGATCCGCCAGCTTATTCAAAAGCTGGACGAACAGTTCGAAACTCCCAAGGGCGTTTTTCGGGTCGTTGATATCGATCCCCAGTCGATGTTGTGACCGCCATGGAACGAAAACCCAGGCCTATTCCTAAACAAGTTACGCTGACCACTGTGATCGAACACAAAAGCTCCCAAACCCTTTTGGAATATCTGGTCCAACGTTTTCATTACCATACCTCGCCTGAATGGGCCGAACGCATCCAAGATGGCCGGGTCTTGGTCAATGGACTTAAAGCCTCCGAGAACCAGCCTTTGCGGGCTGGCGATGAAATGACCTATACGACGGATACCTGGGAAGAGCCCGAGGTCAACACCCGCTACCAAACGGTCTATGAAGATGAGGCCATATTGGCCCTTTCCAAACCGGCTCCCTTGCCGGTTCACGCCATCGGATCTTACTTTCGGAATACACTCATGTATTTGCTGAGAGAGGACCGACCTGAAGCGAAGGATTTTTATTTGGTCCATCGGTTGGATTCAGAAACGAGCGGGATCATCCTGTTGGCCAAAACAAAAGAAGCCCTTAAAGATCTTCTCAAACAGTGGGATGAAGGTTTAGTCCGCAAGACCTATCAGGCTATCGTGTTTGGAAAGTTTGAGCCCGCGACCCAAAGGGTGGAAGGGGCCATTGGTTCTCTTAAGGGCCGTTCAATCCGAATGAAGCTGATAGTCGTTCCTGAAGGGACCCCTGTGGACCAAGTTGACGAAACGCCGAAGCCCTCGGTCACCGAATTCGAACGAGTGGAGACGAAATCAAACTATTCGCTTATTGAAGCGCGTCCGTTAACAGGCCGCACCCATCAGATTCGCGTTCATCTGGAACATTTGGGTTTTCCTATCGTGGGGGACAAGATCTATTGCGGTAACAACGAAACTTTCCTGCATTTCTTCGAGCATGGATTGGATGAGTGGGTGTTAGAAAGAACAAAACTGCCACGTCTGGCGTTACATGCCCGACAAATCGTCTTTACCCACCCGTTGACCGGAAAACGAACGATCTTAGAAGCCCCTTTGCCGGAGGACTTACAGGCTTTTTGGGATGGTTTGAAGGGCTAAAATGGCCAGAATTGCTTGACTTTAAAGCCTATTTTTCTAGAATACCCCTCCTGCAGCATCCGCCTGAAAACCTTCCTTTTGCGAAGGACTCAAGCCCGAGTGGCGAAATTGGCAGACGCAATAGACTCAAAATCTATCGACCTCACGGTCATGTCGGTTCAAGTCCGACCTCGGGCACCATTTTTTAAAATAGCTTTGGTTTTTGCATCATTTTTTCGTTGGTTCACAACAAGATAAGCCCAGGTTGCCTAACGGCAATTTGGGCTTTTTCTTTTTGACGGTAAATGATGGCTTTTTATGGGGGTAGACGACCACGAAAGACACCGATAAGACACCTGTGAAAAGGCCTAGGTGTGCGAAAGGCTAAAAGTCTATTGATGGGATGCCGCGAAGATGGTTACAGGTTGAATTGGAGAGGGGCCAAAAAGGTCGAATCGGTAAGGTGACCAAAATGTTAAAACTGTAGATTTTGTGTCCTGTTTTGAAAGGCGTCGAGGAAACCTTTTAATCGCAAAATAAGCATAAACACGACTTGTACCGACAATTTCTTGACCATTTGTTTTACCGGTTCTAAAGTGCTTGGGCAACTATCGCTTTTGAGTAAATCGGGACGTCGGTTATGAAAATTTCAGTTTTATTTAAAGCCTTATTTTTTCTTTCGGCTCTTCACATCTTTTCGGCTGCGGTGTTTGCCGATTCCGCAACCGACACACCTAAACTCAATCTTCAAGTTCGTAAAATCGCTCAGTATCCAAACCTCTCCGGTTGGCGCTTCGATGTTCGGAATAATGACTCGAAACAAATCAACGTTTCCGACCTGGAAATACGTTTTTGGGTCTTTGAACCAAACAAAAAACTTATTGGAAAATTTTATAGGAATAGTGGTTGGGTTGACGCGTATGGAATCGTTAACGGTGAAGCTGTTATGTGTGCCTTCTTGAGTCCGTCCTATGAAACCATTGGAAATCGCAAAGCTGATTATGCGATCCGCTACAGAACTTCTAAGGACTATTGGATTCAACCTGGGGAGACGTGGAAAAATGTTAGGTTTGGCTATGGGAGCGCGGATATAGATGAAACCACCAGCTATAGCCAAATGCCGATGCAACAAAAGGGCGATGCGTCCGAAGGGTTTTTCTTCTCAAGCACTTATGATGACCCGCATTTCTGTCTTTATTATCGGGGCAAGTTAGTTCAAGAGTGGTTAAGTTCCTCAAAAGTTGACCCGGATTCTGGAGTGGAACCAGAGCCTTATAGAACGACAGGCAAACCATCCGCGATTGTCCATGATGCTCAACCGGCCCAACCAAGTGATTCAATAAATCCCATGTATAGTAATTTGCCCGAATTGTCGGAGCCGTTGAGGATTGGGGACCAAAGCAAGGTCATCATGCAAAACGGCCAAATGATAAATGTGGCCCAGGCAAAAATGGAAGTACAGGCTTATATGCAGAACCATCCTGGTCAGACAACTTTTGCTCGACCAATGGCTGGTAATCCAAACATTCATTACGCCTCTTTGCAAAGCCAACCCACAAATGGTGTGGCTTTTAACTATGACGCGGATGGAAATGTAATAACTGATCCTAGTGGTAGAACTTTTACTTATGATTCTTTAGATCGGATGATTGGTGCCACGGGCCCAAGCCTCGCTGTTTCTTATGTTTATGATGGCGACGGATTAAGGGTTAAAAAGGTCAATAGTATTACGGGGATAGAAACAGACTACTTGTGGGATACCAATAACATAACCGGCGTTCCGCAAGTGGTAGAAGAACATCAAAACGGACAGGTGATATGCGTTTATACCTATGGTCCCGAAGGTTTGATTTCGATGGACCAATTGGTGAATGGAAGCTGGGTGCTCCATTATTTTGGCAAGGATGGGCAGGGAAATGTTCGGGATTTAGAAGATCAAAATGGGAACGTGACGGACACTTTTACTTATGATGCCTTTGGGAATTTGTTAAGCCAGACAGGTTCCACCCAAAACAATATGCTTTACGCAGGCGAATACTTTGATAGTGACGTTCAGCTTTATTATCTCAGAAGTCGGTGGATGAGTCCTTCCATTGGGCGCTTTTATTCGATGGATAGCTATGAAGGGCAGCGAGAAGATCCACTCTCGTTGCATAAGTATGTCTATGTAGGGAACAACCCGCTAAATAAAATGGACCCAAGCGGAAAAGATGCCATTGATGAGGAACCCCATGTGTTATGGCAAAATTTTAATATTCCTGGACAAGCGACCTATGTATTTTTGGGTGAAAATGTTGTTGGCGATGTTGCGGTCAAAGCTAAACAGTTCTGGATTAGTAATAATGGAGCAGGAAATGCAATAGCGAATAATGTTGTTCATACTTACCTTGTTAAAACAAGCAACCCGAAATTTACTGGTATTGAACCAGGTGAATATGTTGAAGCTTATCCGACAAATTATCCTGATGGTAAGTTGCATAGTGACGATCACATTGTCACCCAAACAACAAATCGACTTTTACCTAGCGCCCAAGAATTAAGTCCGTTACCGCTTTATTTCAACTCAAATAGTCTTTGGTCACAAATTCAAAGTCAGGCAAGCAAATATAAACAGGATTCTGTGGATTACGATTATTGGGCCTGGAATGGTGCCAATTCCAACAGCTTCACAGGTACTATCGTTCGTAATATAGGATTGCCGATCACACCTACAAGAAATGCATGGGGTTGGGGAAAACAATTGTGGTGAGATTTATGTCAATATTTTGGAGGCTTTTGGATGCAAAGAAAAGGTGTCTTAATATTTATGGCCGTTCTTTTATTTGTTTTTGTGTTGGTGTGTGTGTTTATCAATTGGTTTGTTAAGGATTTCAATAAGGGGTTGAGCACGGCACCTAAAGACGAAACCGCAATGATTCAATCTCCGGGGTGTTTTTTGCCCGATTCAAAAAAAGAAGTAGACACTCTTCTAGATAAATTGAAATATACAAAAAATTGGAAAGTAATTTCTGCATCCGATTCTTCAAAGAGTACGGCGTTAGATGGATTACTTGCATATAGGGAATTCGATGTAAACGCAAAGGTGATACGGAAAAATACTGATGGGTATGTAGAACTGGACTACACGGCTTCAAAGGTTTGGGGATATAAAGTCGCTTTAGTTGAAATTTCAAAAAGTGCGAAACAGGTTTCTGTTCCCTCTGAGTTTGGCTATAAGTTAACTTCTGCTAAGTGTGATGAAAAAGAAATCAACTTAAGTGTTCATTCAACGTTCAAATTCGGAACACAATCTTGTCTATTGTTTCAGAATAAACGTGTTGGTTTGGTAGTTTTTGAAATGGGCAATGATTCTAAAAGAGAGTTTACTATAGAAGCACTTAACACCGTGAGAGATGAAGTGTTAAGTGCGATGAAATAGTTTGAAAAAATTCACTTTAGTAACGGTCAATCCGATAATTCCTTTTGCCGCTTTTTATTTCTTTGGCATTTTGAATCACTCCGGGCCTTCAGGTAACCAGATAGTAGCTCAATGGCTTTATGTAGTCGGTCTTTTAGTGGCTGTTTTGGATTTGTTCTTTGTGTTCAAGAAGAAAAAAGACGGATCGAAAAGAATCGATTTTTTAAATATTATTTTTCTTTTTTTGATTTTTGTTCATGTGGTGGTTAATTCAGCAATGTTTTATTTGGTGACGACTTTGATGCAGTTGTGATTTATTTGGATTGTGCTGGAGAGGTCCATTGTTTTTTAGGCGATGGCAAGTCACGTAATGGGTTCCCATGAAAAAACAATTTAGTCAATTCAGCATCTTAGAACTGTTTCTGATTCTTGCATTACCTTTTTTGGTTTACGTGGCATTGGTTTGTATATTGAAGTCAACTTCCTTACAAAATCTTTCTTGGCTGTGGATACTTTCGGGAGTGGCGTCGGAATTAGTTGGTTTTGTTTTCATTGTGAAAAAATTCAACTACTACTCAATTTTGATCGGGTTCTTATATTTTCCTATCCTTTATTTCTTTTTGCATTGGTCTGGCTTTGCAATAGCCGGTCTGATTTTTGGTGATTTCCCATAATTGATAAATCGTTTCCCCCTGTAAGACTGTAAATTGGCATGGTAGTTAACATTTAAATTAGGTCTGGAAAAGATGAACATAATTGTCTCCGGTTTAAATTTAATATTGCCCTTTATTGCGATCCGCTGGTTTAAAAAAACAAAAAATACCATAGTTTTTCTTTTATGGTTTTTGGTGTTTGCTGGAATTTGTTTTGATGTTTACAACGCATTATATGGCTGGATTGCTTCGCTTTGGAATCAAGTCGGAATTTGTCTGCTTATTGTTGTTCCTTTGTTAATGTTTTATTTGGGTAATTTTTTGTTTGTTTTTAAAACTAAGACAGCAAAAGTTTTAGGTGTTTTGCTAGCCGTGATCGGTATTGTTTCTTACTTAGCTGTTGAGGCAATGATTACGTTGAGAGTGTAATTAAAATTAAGGCTCGTGTTTTTGGTTGTGGTTTATTTTGAATTCGATTTCTCCGCAGCGGTCCATAATTCCCTTGAATGACGGCGGGGTTTGGATCAAGCCCGAATCAGTCATTTTTTTGTAATCCGTAGCAAGATTTGTATGGGCTTTACCCTTGGGGACTAATTCGATCTTTCCTTCAACCGCTTCGGTATAGTTGATAGCTACTCCAGAAGAATCCTTTTCCCTAAAAAACATTTCTTTGTGTTGTGCCACGTTTAAAGCTAAATCCCTATCTGCTAGGGCTTTGGATAAATGGTCGGTATTGGAGATCTCAAATAAGTCATACCAATGGCGGGAGAAACGGTCGCTTGGGGTGTCTAGTTGGCGGCAATAAACGTGGGTTGCCGTGGCCTTTTCCCAAAAGGTTCTTTCTACAAGCATCACGTTTGGGGTCGCGGTGGGGAAGTGGACGTCAGATATCTGAGATGCAATATCACAGACAATAGGTCTTTTTTCATGTGGTTCGCCGGTTGAGCGGGCACCGAATTCAAGTTGTACAGTCTGACTAACGTAATCAACACTTTTGACCGCCGCCGGATAATGAATAATAAGCTTCTCTTTTTCTTTCCCGGTAATTTCTAAGCGCGCTTTTATTCCATCATGTTTAAGCGCCTGCTCAATAATTGGTTTGATCTTTCCTTCAATCCAGCCAGGGAGGTTTTTTCTGACCTTCTCCGTCCATTTGTCCGCTTGGCTTCGGGTGGGTGGAATTGGACTTCCGTGTCCTATTTCTGGAATGAATTGGTGAATATCGCAAGTTAAGTCGAGATCTTCGGAAAAGCGGTGAATGACCTTATAGGCTTTGGAAAGGGAAGTCCCACCCTTGAAAGTAAGAAGTGAAGCGGCGTTTGATCGAAACAAGGCGGATAGAGTCCAGACAACCCAGATATCCTTTTCCAGAAGATAGGGTGGTAGACCCGTTTTAGACGAAGCTGTTTCAAGAGCTTCTTTTTGATCGTCTTTTGATAATGAAAAATAACTTTCAGGCATGTTGTTCGGCTTCACCAAGTAATTTCGCGATCCATCCAGGGAAAAAGGCACGAGACTCAACCATCATTTTCCATTCTTCCTTGGAAAGTTTTTGACGAATTTTAGTTAAAGCCTCGGGGGCGTGCGATGGGCCTATCCAGGCCAAAGCACGGACAGCCACGCCCGCTGGGCGATTTCCCAGGGCCAGTTGCCAGCGTGGCGCATGTTTGAATTTGATCGTTCGTTTGCCAAGTCGTAAAGTCCGACTACGACCTGTGGTGACAAATACTTCCTGAACAGGGATTTGTGTAGTTAAACCAAGGGAATTAGCTGCAACAGCCCCGTTAGAGGCCACTTCCTCGCCATTTCGTACTGCTATGGACTTAATGACGGTTTCAGGCGTCGGTGGACGGGTTCCAAAGCGTCCCGTTACAGGTGCAACATAAGCGCCCTGACTGACCCGGATTAATTTGCCCGCTTTGGTCAAACGGGTGAATGCCTGATCTACCGAGGCGCGGCTATTCTGACCCAAGAATTCCTTGGGTGATAAGACGCTACCTTCAGGACGGGTTTGGGAAGATTTGAGTATTGTTTGAATGATCGGACTCATGCTAAACTCCTTATGTCAGAATTATAAGCACGTTTCTGACATTCATCAAGTTTGCCATAAATAAATTCGCTTTTTCAGCACCCTATAAAACAGGGTTTGATTAACAAAATCATTGTAAATAAACGGTTTCAGAGCTTAAGGATTGTTTAAAATATAATCGGTAGATGGGTGAAATCTGAAATTGGCTAGGTCTGTTTAAAATGTCAAAAGGTAAGCAGATACGATTCAAATCGAAATTTGAAATTAAACCAGAGGCCTGTATTGTCTTCGGTTCTTCTCCAGCACAAGAGTGCTCTGTTTGCCACTATCCATCTCAAGCCTGGGCCTTTTCGAAAAAAATGAAAAAGCATTTTTGCTCTCATTGTTTTCCAACTGAGGTGATCGCTGATCGAAAGGCAAAGGGGAACAAGTTTCCTCACATAACTCTTAAGCCGTGAATGCCCTTTGTGTATCAATGAAATTGTCATACAATAGGTTGTATCCGAAGTTTGGCAGCAAAAAGAAAAGAATACGCTTGTATACTTTTTAGGGTTTTGCTATTCTTATCTCCTTTTGAAAAAAAGGATATTTTATTAACGGAAAAGACGCCTAGATGCCAGGACTTAAAGTAAAGACCCGCCCTAAAAAAACGAAGGTCAGTTCTAAAGCAGTCTCCTCGACAGAAAATCTCAAGACGGTTTACCCCTACTTCTCCAGGCACGAAACATTCCATCCTCGCTTTGGTTGGTTAAAAAAAGGATTTGATGGGTCCAAAAACGATGGGGAAGTTTTCAATCGTGAGGATGCGACAGTTGTTTTAGGCGTTGGGAAAAACATGGTCCGGGCTATCCGGTATTGGTCCAATGCTTTTAAAGTTACCTGGGAAGATGGCCAAGAACGGGCCAAGAGCAAACCAAGTTCACCAACCGTCTTTGGAAAAAAACTCTTAGGGGATCGTGGTTGGGATCCTTACATGGAAAACCCCTCCTCCCTTTGGCTGCTCCATTGGAATTTGTTGAAGCCGCCCTGTTACGCCGCCACTTGGTTCTTTGCATTTAATTTTTTTAACAGCGGAACCTTTGTCCTGGATGATCTCCTCAAGGCTGTGATGGGGTACAAGGAAAGGGAATTTCCAACCGTAAAGGCTCAGGAAGAAACCCTCTCCCGGGACGTAAGCTGTTTGATCCATATGTACGTTTCCCACTACGAGGCAAACCGTCCGGATGAAGACACCTTGGATTCGCCCTTTGCCCAGCTCGACCTTATAAAGACGGTGGGAGATTCCAAGCACTTCGCCTTCAATTTGGGCAAAAAGAATAACCTGGCGCCTGAAATCATCGTAGCCGCTTGCTTGGAGTTCGCAGCCGCGAACCAACCGAACCTACGAACTATTTCCATGTCCCGGCTTTTGTTTGATGCGGGCTCTCCGGGGTTAATTTTCAAATTGACCGAAAGCGCTTTGTACGAGGCGGTTGAGGTTGTATCGAAAAAATCGTCCCTCATTTCCTTATCCGATACGGCCGGGGTGGTCCAATTAGCCTTCAAGAGTGATCCGGCTGGCCTGGCGGAAACGGTTCTGGACCGTTACTACGAAGGGGGGCGCAAATGAACCGGCTCTCCGAATACGTCACGCTTGAAAGGCGTTACACCAGGTCTGTTAGTCTTGAACGGGATCTTTTGGTCGCTGATTCGATCCTGGGATATGTTCCGACACGCAAAGCCGTTGAGGTCCTGGAAAGATTCCTGGAAGCGAACGAAAAGCATCACGCTGCCCGGGCGTGGACCCTTACGGGGGTCTATGGGACGGGGAAATCGGCCTTCGCCCATTTCTTAAGCGCCCTTTGCGCCCCCTCCAAGGAAAAGATCAAAAAGAACGCCCTCGATATTGTTGCCAACAACTCACTCTTCTCGGCTGAGATCAGGAAGAGGATTGCCCAGTTCCCCAAGGAAGGTTTTGTGAGGGCCGTGGCCACCAGCCAGGCTGAACCCTTAACCAACACTGTTCTTAAGGCTTTAGAACGAGGCCTCCTTCTCTATTGGGAGAATCGAAGGGGCGTTAAGCCCAAAGTCCTAAAAGATATTCATTCCCTTCTATACAACTTCAATTCCAAAAAGGGGAAGTTTCCTGAATCGGGGGAAGTGGTTGATTGCATCAAAGAAGTAAGCCGGGTCACTGGGGCGGGGATACTACTCATTCTCGATGAGCTTGGGAAGAACCTTGAATACGCTTCTCAAAACCTAAACCACAACGACCTTTATTTGCTCCAACAGATCGCCGAAATGGGTACGAAGAAGGACGCCCCGGTCTTTTTGTTCGGATTGCTCCATCAATCCTTTTCGGATTATGCAGGTTCCCTTAACCTCTCCCAAAAGAACGAGTGGGGGAAGATTCAGGGGCGGTTTGAGGATATTTCCTTCGTCGAGTCCTCCGAACAGGTCTTGCGCCTAGTTGGCCACGCCATTAAGCAATCAGAAAACCCGACCTTTCAAAAAACGGCGAAGCAACATTCGGCGATTTGGAATAAGGAAATCGACCAGAACAATGAGTTCCACGGAATCACGGAAGAAGTTATCCACCGGATATTTCCTTTACAGCCGGTGGCTGCCATTTCATTGCCCCTTCTTTGTTACCGTTACGGACAGAATGACCGGTCCATCTTTAATTTCCTGACGAGCTCGGAACCTCATTCTTTTGTCCAGTTCCTCAAAAAGACACCTTTGAACGTAGACC
This sequence comes from candidate division FCPU426 bacterium, assembly GCA_027452205.1. Classification (GTDB taxonomy): domain Bacteria; phylum Oederibacteriota; class Muellerivitia; order Muellerivitales; family Muellerivitaceae; genus Bog-1183. The sequence goes on from DAIDGV010000019.1 coordinate 62,063, forward strand.
AACCCGAAACTTTGAAGCTTCACAACCTTTACGATTATTTCATCGAGTCCTCGGGGTTCAATTTCTCATCCCGACCGCAGTTTAACCGCTGGACCGAAATCCAGGGGATCATTAACGACGCTAAAGATTTGACCACGGACCAGATGAAGGCTTTGAAAACAATCGGTGTCTTCAACCTCATTTCCTTTTCCGGTTCCTTTAGGGCGACCCGGGAACTGGTCCTCCTAGCTTTATTGGAAAAGCCAAAAGAGAAGGATGCGTTAAACCATTGGGAAGCCGTCCTGGACAGCCTAGTTGATAAAAAATTGGTCACCTGGCGCAAACAGTTAAATGAGTACAGGGTTTGGCAGGGAACCGACTTTGATATCGAGGATGCGATAACCCGCCAGGTCGAGACGATCCGGCAGCCCTTGGCCGGGCTCTTGAATAGCTTTGCACCCCTTAGCCCTTCCATTGCGCAGCGTCACAGCTACCGTACGGGGACGCTTCGTTATTTTGAAAGGCGTTTCGTCGACGACCCTAAAGAAGTTTCCGAAGCTAAGTGCAAGAGCCCGGATAGCGACGGTTTGATCGCCTATTGGGTAGGCGGAAAGCTCGATGAAGAATTGATACCCAAAACCACTCAGGATGGGTTTCCCTTCGTGCTGGTGGAAAACGATGAGATCGAGGCCCTCCGGACCGCTTGTACTGAATACGTTGCTTTAAGGAACATCGAACTTACTGCTTCGGAACTCAAGGTTGATGGGGTTGCCCGACGCGAAGTCCGGCAAAGGCTTGGCCTGGCCAAGAAGATTCTCGATGACACGGTTTTCAATAGCTTTGAGTCCGGAAATAACCACACCCTTTGTTTCCTTAAAAAGAAAAGGGTTGAGGTCGACCTACGCCGGGAATTCAATTCCAAACTTTCAGATTTGTGCGACGATTTTTATGGTTCTAGCCTGGAATTGTGGAATGAACTCATCAACCGCAGAGAGTTATCTTCCCAAGCGGCCACCGCCCGGCGTGCGCTCATTGAGGCGATGATTAAGAATGAGACGAAAGAACAACTCGGGATCGAGGGTTATGGTCCTGAAAGAAGTATGTACGAGTCCATTTTGCGGAAAAGTAAAATCCACCGCAAAACTGATTCGGGTTGGTCCATTGGAGAGCCGAGCAGGACCAGTGGTATTCATATGGTTTGGAAGAAAATAGAAAAGTTCTGTTTAGACGCGGTTGAAAAACCCGTTTCGATGGAAGTCCTTTATGAGGAACTATCTCGGCCGCCCTATGGTGTAAAAAAAGGAGTTATCCCGATCCTTTGGTTGTCGGTCCTTATGACTCATTCGGACGACATAAGCATTTATTACAACGGTTCCTTTGTCCCAGTCTTGGGACCGGAACATTTTGAGTTGTTCACCCGGGACCCAAGCAGGTTCAGCGTTAAGTATTTCAAGATTGCAGGGGTCCGGGCCGAATACTTCAAAGAGCTTGAAAAAATTCTTAATGAATCTGTTTCTAATAACAACCATGTTCGAAATAGTTCAGTCCTGGGGATTGTCCGACCTTTGATGAAGTTCATGAAAAGCCTCCCGAATTACACCATGAACACGTCGGGCCTATCCAAGGGTGCAATTGCCCTTCGTAAAGCCCTCCAAAACGCAACGGAGCCTGATCGGCTCCTGTTCGTGGATATTCCTTTTGCTTGTGGCGCGAGCCCGGTCTTGTCGGACGGGAAAACCGGCCAGGTAGACGTTAAAGCCATTCGGGCAAACCTTTTGAAACTTTTAAGGGAACTTTCTTCCTCTTACGACCGTGTCCTGGAACAAAGCAGGGAACTTCTCTACAAGGCATTGGGTGTTCGAAGTGAACAAGAGAAGTTGCGGGAGGATCTCCGGGTCCGGGCCCGTTACATGGTTGTCCAATGTATCGAGCCGACCTTAAAGCGGTTCTTACTGGCTGTTTCGGATGAGGAAACCCCGGAAAAGAATTGGCTGGAGGCGGTCCTGATGGTTGTGGCAGATAAGCCGGCCGAGTCCTGGACGGACGAGGACGTTGCCAACTTCGAAGTGAGGTTGAGTGAAATATCCCGTAGGTTCATCAACCTTGAAGCGGTTTGCAAAGAGTTCGCTCAAATGCCCGGGGATGGTTTTAACGCTTGGCGGGTTACCTTCTCTAAACAGGATGGAAAAGAGGTCCACCAAATGATTTGGTGTGACCGTGAAAAATTGAATTCCGTCGACAAGGTCGTTTCCGAGATCATCGAAAACCATAAACTTGACGAAGACAGCCAGTTCCAAAAAGCGGTCCTGGCCAAGTTGTTTGAGCGGACGTTTGAGCAGACCCCAAAAGCTACCAAGCCCTCCAAGGTCCAAGATGAAACAAAGGAGGCCTCTAATGGCTGACAAGGTTCGCCACATATTAGGCCTCTCGGGAGGCAAGGACAGCGCCGCTTTGGCCATCCTCATGTACAAAGACATTCCGAATATGGAGTATTTCTTTTGCGACACGAAAAAGGAATTACCCGAGACTTACGATTTCCTCGACCGGATTAAGGCGCGGCTTGGAATCAAGATTGAATACCTAAGTTCCGAACGTGGTTTCGACCATTGGCTTAACGTCAACGGAGGTTTCTTGCCTTCGCCTCAGGCCAGGTGGTGTACCAAGCAATTAAAGATCGTCCCCTTAGAGCAGTTCATTGGGGAAGACCAGGCCGTCAGTTACGTAGGAATCCGGGCCGACGAAAACCGTTCTGGGTACATTTCGACCAAGCCGAATATCAAAGCGGTATTTCCTTTCAAAGAGCGGGGGATAGACAAGGCTGGGGTGACCCGGATACTTGAGGAGTCTGGCATCGGGATGCCCAAGTATTACGGATGGCGTTCACGGTCGGGGTGTTTCTTTTGTTTCTACCAGAGAAAATATGAGTGGGTGAAGCTATCCGAGGAGCATCCGGATTTATTCAAAGAGGCCATGAAGTACGAAGAAGAACACAAAGACGGCCGTAAATTCACCTGGTCCCAGGGAGAAACCCTTCAAGAACTGATAGCTCGTAAGGAAAAGATACTGGCTGACCACCAAAAGGAAATGCAGAAGAAGAAAGAAGTTAAGCCCAATCAACCCCTACATCTAATACTTGAGAAGGTCCTGGACGAAGAGAATGAGGACCAAGGGTGTATCGCTTGTCATGTATGAAAAAGAAAACTACGAAATTCACCATGAGGACTTACACGATTCTTTGATCGAGCTTTCTAAGCAAGCGACCCGGTCGATTGAGATATTCACTCCTTTTATCAAGAAAGACACCCTAGCCAAACTGATTGAGTCCCTCCCTAATCGAGACTTCCCGATTTCCGTAATTACCACTTGGAACATCAAAGACCTAGCCTCGGGGGTTACCGACCTTGAGGTTTATCCCTACTGCAAAGAGAAGGGGATATATTTATTCATAAACAACCGTCTCCACCTAAAAACCTATTTGGTGGACTACGGAAAGGTTTTGACAGGGTCGGCCAATATGACTGGGCGTGGAATGGGGTTGGCCAAGGAAAGCAATTACGAAACTCTTGTGGAGCTTCCAATTGTAGACAGCGAATACCTGATCAAGTTGGCACACATCAGAAGGGAAGCGGCTTACGTCCAGGACTCCTACTACGAGGACATGGTGGCCGCTGTGGCCAAGTATAAAGACAAGTTTCAATCCGACGAATCAGAAGTCCAAAAGCTCCAGGCAGAGATCGAAAGTCGAATAAAGAAGGATTTCTATCTGATTTCTGAACTCCCCATGAGCAAAAACCTAAAGACCATTTTCGAAGTGGTGTCCGGGGAAAAAGCGGAGGACCCTGAGGAGAGGGCAAATGCCGAACACGACATCGCGACCTATGACCTCGATCGGCAGAAGTATAAAGACTACGAAGAATTCAGAGTCGTTCTCAAGGACCGCTTTTTCAATCACCCATTTGTTATCGAGCTTTGCAATTACGTTACCGAGTGTAAACGGTTCGGGGATATACGGAACTGGGTCAAAACCCATTGCACAAACGTTCCGATTCCTTCTTCGAAGGAAGTCACTCCAAACGTTCAAGCCCTTTACGAATGGTTAAAGGACGTGGGGGCCGATAAGTTTTACGAAATGCGGCCGAACCATTCCCAAATACTTTGCCCAAAAAATGGAACCTCTGATGGCAACTGACAATGAAAAGGTAATTGATCTTTTGGCCAATTTGGATATTTCAGAGTTGCAGTCCCTTTTGGGAGCGGAGATCCTTAAAAACATTACCTTAATTCAGAAACAACCAGGTGAGTCCTTTCAAACTGAACGAAAACTTGCCGAGTTGGTATTCGGAAAATACAAGAAAGAGATATTTCTCGATGATAAAGTCCGTGAAAAATTGTTATCGGTTTTTGGGGATGACCAATTAGAAGCACTTGCTCAATCTCTAAAGGATGGCCAGGGTGCGGTTGGGTCCAGGAAAAAGAATATTGCTCTAATTTCCAAGGAGAAGTTTAAGGGTTCTTTCGCCACTAATTTTGTGAAATTACTCGGGATTTCTGAAGAATTTGTACCATCATCATCCTATGAATTTGTGCCCTTTGAAATCTTAAATGCAAATTGGCCGGTATTTGACCTTTTTGAATACCAAATGGATATCTCGAAAAAGATTTATAACGCGGCTTTAAAAGGGGATGAAAGATTTTTGGTCCATATGCCCACGGGATCAGGAAAGACTCGAACTAGCTTAGAGGGTGTTATGGCAGCCTGGCAGGAATCTAAAGAGAAAAATACTTTCATTGTTTGGCTTGCCCCAACCCAAGAGTTGTGTGAACAGGCCGCGAACACGATTAAATCCCTTTGGCCCGATAGAGGGAAAAGGACCGTGGTTCTTCATAACATATGGCAAGGTTCTCGCCCGGAGTATTCCCTCGCGGCGGGGGGCTTTGTAGTGGCAACTATGTCTACCCTTTGGGCAATGTTAAACAGTTCGAAAAGCAAAGACCATGAAGCTCTTAAGATGATAAGGGATAATGCTTTTTGTGTTGTGGTTGATGAGGCGCACCATTCCATCGCAAGAACTTATAAAAAGCTTATCGAAACATTGGTGGGGTCAAACCGTAGTTTGGGGCGAGTTCCTTCTCTCTTTGGATTAACTGCAACACCTGGTAGAAATGACGACACAAGCGAGAATTATGAATTAACAGATATGTTTCTTAATAACCGGATATCTATTGATGTGGAAAAAATGTCTGACGGCCAAAAAGGCGAAGATCCAATAAGGTATTTGCAACGGTGTGAATACTTAGCAAAGTTGAATCACTTTGAACTTGAAACCGGCTCCGAATTTATACCTTCTCAATTGGCCGCTGGAAATGAATTTGAATTAAAACAGAAAGCCTTAAAGGAACTAAGCGGCGATGTGGAGCGAAACCAAATTATCGTTAAAGCCATCATGCAACAGGTTGAAGATAAAAAGCCAACTTTGGTATTTACTTGTGGCGTTGAACATTCCCAAATGTTGTCCGCCATTCTTGGCGCCTTTAACGTAAACGCTGTTTCTATAAGCGGAAATACTCCTCAAGATGTTCGGGTGAACGCTATTGGTGGCTTCAAAGCGGCTGATGGCAGCGTTCCCGTTCTTTTAAACTATGATATTTTATCTACTGGTTTTGATGCCCCTAAATTAAAGACATTAGTAATTGCGAGGCCAATCTTTTCCGTGGTCCAATACGGTCAAATCTTGGGCCGGGCTTTGCGGGGTCCCAAAATGGGTGGTCAGACGGAGTGCACGGTAATTGATATTAAAGACAATTTCACCAGAGTTCCCGGAATCGAATTTGCTTTTAGTTATTTCAAGAATTATTGGAGGTAATTTTGGCTAAGTCACAAGCTATTTTCCCGGCCGCAAATGCAATTGAATCATACCGAAATTCTGGATACCGCCATGCTGCAAGTGCAATAGCGGAGCTAATCGACAACAGTTTTGATGCTAAAGCAAAAAATGTTTGGATCATTGTAAAGGAAGGCTCAAGAACTCATGCGAGCAGGGAAACCCGTTGCATTGATAAAGTTTATGTGGTGGATGACGGCGGTGGAATGGATAACGCAACAATGGTTCTTGCTTTGCAGTTTGGAGGCGGAACCCAACAAGAGAGAAAAGGTTTGGGTCGTTTTGGAATGGGATTGCCAAATGCTTCGGTGTCTCAATGCAAGCAAGTGAGAATTTATTCAGCAGTAAAAGAAAATAAATACTCCACCACATACTTAGATGTTGATGAAATTAAAAGCGAAAAGATGGATGTTGTCCCTGCACCCGAATCGGTTGACATTAAAAAACTTGAAAAAGAACTTAATAACGTAATTTCAATACCGAAGATTGGAACGGTTGTAGCTTGGAACAAAATTGATCGTTTTGACATAAGAAAAACCTCGTCTTTATTCGAACATTTGTGTGATGAGCTAGGGAAAAGGTATCGGTATTATTTAGATAAGGAAAAAAAGTCTCATGTAACGAATCAGAAGCTAAACATTAAATTGATTTCATTGGACGACGCAAGTTTGAACAAAGATGTTTTGCCATTAGATCCTTTGTTTTTGATGCTCCCAAGCCAAGCTCCTCTCATTGATAAAAAAGAGGTTCAGTATAAAGTTTGGGGAAAAAATGAACACAAAAGGGTTCCCTTCCCCGAAAAAAAGCCCATTGGTTATTTGTATTTTAAGTTTTCGATTGCGACCAAAGAAATTCGTCATGAGGGTGGTGCCTCTGCATTTGGAAAGTTTGTAAACAATCACACGGGTATCTCAATTCTTAGGAATTGGCGTGAAATTGATTTTGATAATTTTAAGGTTTATGACGCGGAAGATAGGGACCGGTTTTGGGGTGCGGAGATTAATTTCGACACTTCCTTGGATGAACTAATGGGAGTGAATTATTTGAAGCAAGGAGTACGGTTCAAAGCTACCGAACCTTCTGAAGATCAGTATTCCGAAAACCAAGTCACGGACTTATGGGCCACGATTACCGAGGTTCTAAAAGACAATATTTACCCGATGAAAAACGAAATAAAGAAACAAGCAAAAACACGGGGAACGGATTCCAAGAAGGGGAATGCGGCTCAGATTGCCACAGATGTTATAAGAAAAAATAACAAAGAAACATTAACTACGGTCGAGGCAGGAAAAGAACATAAAAGTCCTGAACAGATCGCAAAAGCAGTTGCAAAGGATTTGGGAGAAGACTCCCAAGACCCAAAAATTTTAGGAACAATAAAGGAGTGGTTGGAGAAGGGTTTCCAAATGCATTTGGTTTATGACAGTTGGGAAGGTCCTCATTTCATTTCCGTGAAAAGAGAAGGAAGCCAATGCATAGTCAAATTAAACCAAAATCATCGATTCTTTTCCGAGTTTTATGATCCGGTGTGTAATCGGTCTGATTCAAAATCGATTGATGCCTTAGACCTTTTATTGCTCTCTTATATCGGAGCCCAGGAATCCGACCGCCTCCATGCGACCTACTATGACCATGTAAGGGAAAAGTGGGGAGAAAAATTGAGGGATTTTTTGAAAGAATTAAATGACGGCAAAAAATGAAATGAACCACGAATTCATTTATTTGGATAACGCTTCAACGACAAAGGTCGATGAGCGGATTATCCCTTTGATTAATGAATGTATGTTGACATCATTTGGTAACTCAAACAGCATAGACCATGATTTGGGAACTGCGGCCGATCGTGCGGTGTGGGAAGCCAAAGAAAAAATTGGGCTATTGGTTGGATGCAACCCTCAAAAAATAATTTTTACTTCTGGATCAACCGAAGGAATAAATGCGGTTCTTCTTGGTTTTCAAAGCAAAGAAAATAAGAAAATAAATATTGGTTTATCTCGGTTAGAACACAAGGCGGTCCTGGCCACTTGTGAATTTTTGGAAGCCCGGGGGCTGGCTTCTTTGTTTTGGTTGGACTCGGACAATAACGGCGAGATTATCCTTAACTCAATTGAACAGAATATCCTCCAAAACAAGCTTGACCTCTTGGTCGTTATGGCCGTTAACAATGAAACTGGAGTTATAAACCCAATTCAAGAAGTTGCCGAAGTTGCAAAACGGAACTCCGTTCCTTTGTTTTGCGACGCAACCCAGGGTGTCGGGAAGGTCCCAATCAACTTTGAAGACCTTGAGCTAGACTATCTTGTTTTTTCCTCCCATAAAATTTATGGGCCGAAGGGTGTTGGGGCCTTAGTTGTTAAAGATAAAAACAGCTTAAACCCTCTTATTCATGGGGGGGGCCAACAAAACAATCTTCGATCCGGGACTATGAATGTCCCGGGTGTTGTTGGTTTCGGAGAAGCTTGTCGATTACGAAATGAAGAAATGTTTATAGACGAAACCAGGATTGGGACTTTGAGAGACAGGCTAAAGGGTTTTATTGAGTCTGCCAAAATAAACGTAGTTCTCTTGGGTTCTTCTTCAAAGACCTCGGGTTTTTTGCCGATTTCCTTCCCTGGGATTCCGAATAAGGCCATTGTCTCAAGACTTCGTAATCGGGTAGGAATTTCAACGGGGGCGGCTTGCTCCTCTGGGGTTGAAGCACCTTCTCATGTTTTGACTGCAATGGCGTTGCCGCTTCCGGTAATCGAGGGGTTCTTGCGAATTAGCATTGGGAAATTTAATACAGAATCAGAGGTTGAGTTGGCCGCAAAACTAATTACCCAAACCGTGGAAGATATAAAGAAATGTCTTTGAAACGAGTCACACAAAATGAGTTCCTTCTACAGCGGTAAGCGTACCCGAAACCTCTTTGACCCAAAAAGTAAAGAACCGTTCCGCCTTTCTCGGTCCAAGATCGACCTCTTTGTCTCCTGCCCCCGGTGCTTTTACCAGGACCGCCGTTTGGGCGTTGGCCAGCCTCCCGGGTATCCATTTAGCCTCAATTCGGCTGTGGACACCCTTCTCAAGAAGGAATTCGACGACTATCGCGGGAAAAAACAGCCTCATCCTTTGATGAAAGCCAATAAGATCGACGCAGTTCCTTTCCAACACGAAAAGCTCGATGAGTGGCGGGATTCCCTTCGGCGCGGCGTCACTTTTCATCACAAACCAACCAATTTTAAAGTTACGGGCGGGGTGGACGACGTTTGGGTCAGGCCCAACGGTGAACTCATAATCGCCGACTACAAAGCCACGTCGAAGAATGGGGAAGTGGGCATCGAGGCGGATTGGCAGGATGGTTACAAGCGCCAGATGGAGGTTTATCAATGGCTTTTTAGAAGAAATGGTTTCAAAGTGTCTTCTACGGGCTATTTTGTCTATTGCAATGGAAAAACAGATCGGCCAGATTTTAACTCGAAATTGGAATTTGAAATTTCTGTGATTCCATATAAGGGAAATGACGATTGGGTTGAACCGACATTGCTTAAAGCTCGGAAATGTTTGGACTCCAAAGTCATACCTAAGGCCGATTTGGGCTGTGACTACTGTACATACGTTGAAGCCGTTTCTTTAGTTAATAAATAAAAAAACGGGCAAAAGATGAAAGCCTATGAAACGTATTTAAATCGCTGGGTTTCTTCAAAAAACGAACCTTTTATCGATAAAACAACTCGTCATAAAAATATTTATATTCAGGGTGGTTTTCTTTAGCGAACTTTTGAGCTAGCTTATATTTAAGGTTTTAACTATTTAACGTGCAGTTATATTTATCGGCTTTTTATGAATCGGGTGTAACAACCCTTTGCTGTTTGTATGCGGGGCAGTTGTATGGATATCGTCCGTTTATTGGATCAAGTCAAACGAGATTTACCCTCCGTCCTTGTAGGTTTCGCTACCTATGCCGCGATAAAGCTTGGCCTCGAACTCTCCGGTGTTATTGTCGTAGCCTTTAATCCCTTCGACCTGCTTTCGGTCATTGTTCTGGGGATTACCTACCTTCTCGAAAAACACTTCCCGTTAAATCCCATTCTTGCCCTGGCTCCGTCCCTGATTCTGACGTCCTTAGTCCACGACTTCTTTGGAACCTTCATTGGGACCGAAGGTTTTGTGGGCGATGTGGGTTTAGGTATGGCGTTCTTTATTGGCCTTTGCTCCTACTTTGTTTTCGTTACGCTGAAGAAGAGTTCCGATCTCCACAAGGAATCGCCGAAAGAAGAGACGGGTAAATACCCCATCTACCTTGACGTGACGGGGAAGTACTTCATCCCCACCGAGTTCCTCAAATACCACCTGGAGGTCATTGGATCTTCGGGGATGGGGAAGACCAATATCCTCAATTGGATCATCGAGCAATCCGTCCGGTATGGCTTGGGAATGTTTGTCTTTGACGCGAAGTCAAACTTCAACAAACAACTACCCTACTTTGCCTCCAAGTACGGAAGGCTTGGCGACCTCAAATACCTCGACCTTGCTGATATCAAAAGAAGCCAGTCCTATAACCCCGACTACAAAGAAAAAGCGGATGAGATTTTTAACGGCTTGATGAAGTCCCTCTTTTACCAACCGGAACAGGAGCCCTACTACCGGGACCAAGCCAGCGATGTATTGAGCAACCTGACCAATCTTCTCTTGATGGAATTTCCGGTCGTGACCCGGATGGACTACCAGAACTTGATCTCCAATGAGATACGGTCCTTTAAGACAATCCAATACCTGAGCCTGAAATACAAACATACGGTGTCGGGTAAATACTTCCTGGGGAAATGGGTGGAGAAGTCGGCCACCGACCGGGACATGATCCTTTCGGGCCTGACCAGCAAGCTATCCCGGTTCACGACCAGGGAATGGTCGCCGCTTATCAATACGAAGCACCCGGATATCGTCATGAAGGACGTGGTTGAGAAGAACCAGATATTCCTTTTTGGGACTTCCTCCCTCGTCAACCAGGAGGACGCCAAGCCGCTCATTATCTCCGCCCTCGTCGATTTGGCGGGAGTTATCGGCAAGCGGATACCCGACCCGCCGAAGAAACCCTTCATGATTATCCTCGATGAGTTTTACGCCGCGTCCTACCCCGGTTTCAACGATTGCCTCGCCTTGGCCCGTGAGGCGAATGTTTGCTTCGTCCTGGCCCACCACAGCCTGGGCCAACTCGCGGCTATCAGCCCCGAGTTCAAGGACGACATCCTGACCAATACCAACCACAAGATGGTGATGAACATCACTGAGAAGGAAACAGTCGATTACTTCGCCTCGCTTTTCGGGACCAAGCTGACGAAGAAGGATGTCTATTCCTATGACACCCGGATTCCACAGGCCAAGGGCAGGACGGAGAAGCAGGATGAGGAGTATGTCATCCACCCGAACTATCTCCGGGATATGCCCAGGGGACAGGCGGTGTGCCGGATCATGTATAAGACGGGGCCGAAGATTTTCAAAATGCACCTCAAGGAAATGAAGAAGCCACCCCAAGACTTCGACTTTATCAGCGCGGTCCCGGTCAGGAATAACCACCTCAAGGAGAATGAGTTCAACGAAATCAAAATTCTCAAGCTCGTGAACAAGGAAGCCCCCAAGCCGCCTACCCCTGGAAACCCGGTGGCCGCCCCTCCGTCCCCGCCACCGGTCGAAACGACCGAATCCCCGATCCCCTTGGACCAGGATGCCATCGCCAGTGAGCCGGACGGCAAGGTCAAGAGTGCCGGCACGGCGAAGAAGAAGGGGGCCAAGGTTGAGGCCAAGAAGCCGATGGAGGACAACCCGTTATGACCCCCTATCTCAAGATGACCGACGAGGAGGCCCGGTGTTTGGCCTGGATTCATTCCAACAAGTTCACCGTCCCCGAGCTTTTCTGGAAGAAGTTCTACCCGGATAAGAGCTTCCAGTACGCCTGCCGCGTCCTCAAAAATTACTCAAGCCCCGACCGGGGACTGCTCCACGTCCAAAAGCCCCACCGCTTCCTCAACTCTTATTACTTCCTGACAGCCGGGGCTATCCGGGTCTTGGACGGCATGAACCGAATCCTGGTCAGGAGCACCCGTTATCCGGTCAAGATCAACCCTTACGAAAGGGAGCATGATGAGATGGTCCAGCAGGTCAGGATCGCCTTTGAGGCCAACGGCGACCTGAAAGAGGTTTTTTGGGTGAGTGATTTTGAGATGAGATGCGGCATAACCCCCTCCGCCAAGGCCCAATTCCTGGAAGGGTCTTTGGACAAGGCGAACTGGCGTTCCCACTGGTCCCAATGGCGAGATAAAAGCCGAAGGACGCCCGACGGCTTTTTCGAGGCGGAAATTACCGGCAAAAAATATGGGTTCGTCCTGGAGATCGAGAATGTCCCGAACCCCGAGTGGAAGATTCAGATCATGGTGGGCTACCTGGAGAATTCCTTTCCCGATGACTTCAAACTGGTCGTTTCAGCTAGCCGCCCGAACGCCATCCGAATGTACAAGGCCTTGCAGTTGAAGATCAGGCGGGAAGAACAGTCCAAGTGGTTCATCAGCTACCTGGAAAGGGCAACGACTCTGCCCTTCAAGAAGGTCTTCCATAGCCTGACAAGACCCATACCGGCCAGCCAACCTCAGCAGGACCCCGCCGCGTAAATCCTCTAGCCTGCCCATCCCTCCATGTCGTATTCCCCTGTCCTGTGAGCGCCCACTTGTGCCTTGGAGTTGGTTTAGTGCCAGTAAACTAGGAATTTTCATTTTTCCGCTTTTTTTAGCCCGTTTCCCATGCGGCGATGGCGAACCCCCCTCTCTACGCATCAAGATGCGAAAACCGAGAGGGGGGTTCGCCCTCGCCGATGGTAAACAAAAAAAGCGGAAAAATGATGAAGTCGAAAATCTTTAAAACCTAAGACAACTGGAAAAGAGAGTAGGGGATAAGTGGGTGGTGGGATGGGCAATGGAGGTTGAGGAGAAATGGAACTGGAGGCGCTAAAACCGGTGCCGATACAGCCGGGTCAAGGCAAAACAGAGCAGAGATAGAAGTGGTATGTAGGTCGTTAGTGGTGCAGGGGAAGTGGTGCCGATATGGGGGTGAAGGACGGGTTATTGGTGGGAGTAGGAGCCAAACACAGTTAGGAAGTTGTAGGGGGTGGGATTTTAGGTGTTATGAATTTATTCCGATAGCAGGTTTACTCCAATTGGATAAAAGCCCTACGGGCTTTTTCTTTCGGGTGGGCGGTGACCGGACTTGGCTTGTATCCGATCCGAAGCCACGCCTGCCCCGCCGCTAACGCGGCTCTATGCAGGCTGGCTTTCTAGGAGCCATTTTGACAGTCGTGGGGAGTTTCACTCCCCACACCCCTCCCGGCCTGGCCTTTCGGCCAGGCCGTCGAAAGAAAATTAGCGGCGGTTGGGAGTATGGGATGAGTGCCTTGCTTTAGGTTTAGGCATAGGGGTTATGAGTCACCTATACCGGACAGCACACCCAAGAATGAATTCTTATTGAGGGGGAACGCCCTTGGCAAGAGCGGCCAAGGGCTGGGTCTTCCCCCTGGGACAAGCTACCCGCAAAGAGCGCGGGCATCTTGTTATGTGAAGTGGTTAGTTATGTGAAGTCCGGCCAAATAAACTCCTGTTTTTCGTTGTATGTCTGGCCATCCGTCGTTTTTCACTTCACATAATTCGGGTTGGTAGACTGCTCTTCCTCTTGGAACTCAAAGAGGAGAAAAGGAGCACTACCATGCTTGAAACCTATTACAAAGATAAAAGGACTTTAGCAAATTTCCGCCGGGGACCCTTGGGACCTCATTTTGATGGATTCGCGGATCACTTCACAAAGAAGGGATACGCTCCAAGTTCGGTCCCAGCCATGCTCAAACGCTGTTACCACTTCAATGCTTTTCTAATGGATCAAGGAATTTCCGATGTTCGTTCCATCAACAGGTCGTTGGCAGAACTATTTCTGGTTGTTTATTTACTGAGAATCAAAGGCGTCGGTGTTTACAAGAAAAAAGTCGAGACAACTACGAAATATTTTTTGAACCATTTCTTTATCTACCTTATTGAAACAGGTGTACTTCATCCTGAAGTCTCCAAGCAAGTTGTCACACCGTATAGCCAACTTATGGAACCCTATTTGAAGTACCTTCGTGAAGAACATCGAGTCACCGAAGCTTGGATTCAAAGAATCCGAAAAAGACTCGTGCCGTTTCTTGAAGGATTGGGGGATCAGGCCAGGCCTGAAGCGATAAAGTCTTTGCGAGCCGAGGATATTGAGAAATATATCAAGAAACTTACCGCTGATCGTCGGCGAGACTTACGGTGTTTTGTCGGTGTACTGCGTGGATTTTTGAGATTTTGCGTCCGGCAAGGATACATGGTTATGGACTTATCCGGCATGGCCCCCTCCGTCCCCTCATACCGTTTATCCAGTCTTCCCAGAGGGATGGATGATTCCATGCTCAAACGTGTCCTCCATTCGGTTCCTTTGGAAACTCCAAGCGGGTTGCGGGACTATGCCATCCTGTTGATCATGATGACCTATGGTATTCGTGGAAAACAGGCCGCTGAATTACTACTGGGGGATATTCATTGGGAGCGGTCTACCATCCGAATACGCGCCCTGAAAGGCGGCAAAGATGTAGAACTTCCTCTTTTGGAGTCGGTGGGTGAAGCTATTTTAAGTTATCTACGCCACCGCCGAAAAAGTCCGCTTCGGGAAGTTTTTCTTTTGAATCGGGCTCCGTTCCGACCTCTTACATGGCGAACTGTTGAACACATGGTTCAAAGGTATCTGATCAAGGCCGGTGTCAAAATACCCAGAAGTGGTGCAAGCACTTTCCGCCATTCCTGGGCCATTCGAGCGTTGGCCCATGGCAATTCGATGAAAGCCATCGCGGATGTGCTAGGCCACAGACGCCTGGATAACACCTTTATCTATGCCAAGGCCGATCTCAAAACCCTTCGACAGGTCGCTATGCCGTGGGTGGAGGTGGCCTCATGACAACCCACCTTTTTCAAAGTCCAGTGGCCTCCAAAATGTATTCCTTTTTGGAAATACGCCGTGCTTTGGGACGCCAAGCGGACACGGACCAAAAAACACTTCGGTACATTGACCGTTTCCTGGCGAATGTCCTCCAGCCAGGGCAACCCATCACGCGGGAGATCATCCATCAATGGCTAAAAACTATTGAGCCGTTGAGTGTGGTTACCCGAATTAACCGGATCAGCACCTTCCGAAAGTTCTGCCGTTATTTGAATCATTTTGATCAGCGGACACATTTGATTCCACGCGGTCTCACTCCTAAGCGGACCCGTCCGGTTCCTTACATCTTTACCGATGAACAAATACGAGCCGTACTGGCTGCCGCCAAACGACTCCGCACAAGAAGTTCATTTCTTCCTTTCCTGATTTCGACCTTGATTGGCTTGCTTTACAGTACAGGGCTACGGATCAGTGAGGCGTTGAAATTGACTTTGGGGGATATTGATCTCAAGCGAAGGCTTCTTCTGATTCGTCAGACCAAGTTCCAGAAGTCTCGTTGGGTTCCCATATCCGTATCCACTGCCAAATCCTTGCGTGATTTTCTTGAGCGGCGGCGAAAAAGTGGATTCTCAACGGTTGAGACGGCACCGGTTTTCATCAATCCTTACAAGAACGCAAATGGAAGACCATATAAGTACGATAGATTTTGTGGCGTTTTCCTAAAAATCCTTCGGGAAGAGAAGATTCGTGGGCCCAAGGGAGACCGGGGACCAAGGGTTCACCACCTACGACATAGTTTTGCCGTTCACCGATTGGCCAAGTGGTATCGGGAAGGGGCGGTTATTTCAACCAAGTTGCCACTGCTTTCAACTTACTTGGGTCATTCCAGCCTTGTCGGCACGGAGGTTTACTTACAGGCCACCACCGACCTGTTGGAGGAAGCCAACAGGCGCTTCCACGACAACTGCGCCTTTCCAAATTCACAGCAAAAGCCTAAAGGAGGCGTCCATGCCCAATAACCTAGCTTCTCCAGTCCGAAACTTCTTTGAGCATTACCTGACCGGCGAAAAAGGTTTGAGTTCTCATACGATCCTGGCTTACCGCGACACCTTGAAACTACTTCTGAGGTTTGCGGCGGATCACCATCGAAAGTCATGCGTGGATCTGACGGTGGAGGATATTTCCGCCGAAACTGTCCGGCTATTCTTGGTGCACCTGGAAAAAATAAGGGGTAATGGAGTCCGAACCCGCAATACCCGGCTAGCGGCCATCCATTCTTTTTTCCGCTACTTGGCTTATTGGGAACCCCGGTTTCTCGTTGCTTCCCAGGAGGTATTAGGGATTCCTTTCAAACGACACGCCAGTCCCGTGATGGGATATTTGAACCAGGAGGAGATGGTTCATTTATTTAGTCATATTGATACTGGAACATCTCAAGGCAAACGCGACGAAGCCGTTCTGCGGTTGATTTACAATACAGGTGCACGGGCCCAGGAACTGGTGAGTTTGGACGTAAACCATATACGATTCAGCCGTCCTTATTTGGTTCACATCCTTGGAAAAGGAAGAAAAGAGCGGACATGTCCTCTCTGGTCCGAAACTGTGGATTCACTAAAAAATCACCTGGAAGAGCGCCATGTAAAGACTTCAGACCGCGCTCCTCTTTTCGTGAATGCCAAGGGACAGAGGCTTTCCCGTTTCGGTTTACGGCACCTTATTACCCGGCGGGTTGCCATCGCGGCCAAGACCTCGCCAACCCTTCTCACTCGGAAGATTGGGCCTCATACCTTCCGACACACAACAGCCATGCATTTGCTTCAATCCGGTGTCGATCTCAACATGATTCGATCATGGCTTGGGCATTCATCGATTGAAACCACCCATGGTTACGTTGAACTCGATTTGGAGATGAAACAGAAGACGCTTCAGTCATGCAAGAATCTCCTCCCAAAAATGGAGAAGGGCGGCCCTTCATGGCAACAAGACCAGGGCATCCTGGACTGGTTGGCACGCCTCTAATTATGTGAAGTGCGGGAGGGTCTTCACCACAGGATTTTCCCGCATTTTATCATTCCAATCCGATCAACTTCACATAACTAACCACTTCACATAATGATATTTATGTTGAGCTTCACATAAATCTTCTCCCACCCCTTTCCTCGGGGGCTTCCGCCCCCAAACCCCTGAACAAAAGGGAAGTGACCCTTTTGTAAATCCCGGCTGTCGCGGTGGTGCCACGGATGGTTTATCTCGGGGGACCTCCCTTTCATTTTCCAGCGGGGACCCCACCAAGCCGAAAGACCCCCTCCCCGTCTTGCTAGCCAGCCAAATTATTTGAGCCCTTCGGGGAGCGGTGTTTTGGAGGCTACAAGCCGGGGAGGGGGTTTTCAGATTGGTACACCCCCGCTGGCCCTGTCCCGCCTGGGCGACAACAAACGCCGCCCTGACAGGACAGGGATAAATGAAAGGGGCCGTTGAGTCCTCGGGGCGGTTTCAAAAAAGGAAAATTTCGCCGTGACATAACAACACCGGCTCGGTTTCCCTTTTTTGAAAGCCTTAAGGCACGGCAATAACTTTGCCTTAAGGCTCCCGCCGCGCCTCGGGTAGCGTGATTCACTCCAATCGGTAGAAAGCTTGTCAGCTTTCTTTATCTGTCGCCGATTCCCAATAGGTTGATTGTTTTCGGTCCTTCCTTTCGCCTGCCGCCGCATAGACCGCGTGAGCAGGCTGGGCTCTTGAATTTTATTTGATGGGGCGAAGCCGCCCCAAGCCCCCGCCTAGGCCAGGGACAGTTTTGGTCGTTCGTCCTGCCGTATCCCACTTCCGGTTTTCCACGGCCACCCTTGCAAGGGCAACTTTTGCGCCAGCCAAAGAACGGCTGTCACAAAAGTGAAGGGTGGCCTCCGTCTTCGTTCAATTCCATCGCTTCAGTTCCTCCATGCACGAACGCCCAAAACTCCGGGTGTGCCTTCCCCTCCCCCCATTTCTTGTGAGGGGGGAGGAGGAAGGCGGTTTCAAAAAGGCGAAGCCGACAGAAAAAAAGGAGGTGGTGGACATGAACGAGGAAGCCAAAAAAGAGGAGGAGGTTTTAAGGGTGCCGGACGAGGAGATCGAAAAGGCAATCGAGCTTCTTTTACAGGGAAAGCTTTCTTGAGTTGGGAGGGGCTTATGGCGCAGACAACTTTTCAGGTTAAGAGTTTCCGGTTTTTGGGGAACTACGAGATTCACTTTGGGAGGAACGCCCAGGGTTATCTCTATGAAATCCAGGACATGGGGAATTTTGCCATCGTGGATTCCAAGGACAACCTGACCTTCGAGCAGTTCTTTGACGCCGTTGAATGCGCCATGACGCCCTCCGAAAAGATCGCTTTCCAAGAGTTGCTTCATTCACTGGTTTAACACAAAGGAGGAAAAGCCATGAAAAGGAATATAGCCGAGGAAATCACAAGCCGGATTTTGGCGGACTTGGAAAAGGGGGTGGCCCCCTGGGAAAAGCCCTGGAAGAACACCAAGCGGATTTTTTTCCCGATCAACGCCAGCACGAAAAAGCCCTATCGGGGAATCAATGTTTTTGTCCTTTTGGAGGAAACCCTGCGGAAGGGATTTTCGACACCCGCCTGGATGACTTACCGGCAGGCTTCCGACTTGGGAGGGAATGTCAGGAAAGGAGAACGGGGAACCGATGTTGTTTTCTATTCCCGCCTGAACAAGACCGCCAAGCGCCAAAAGGATGATGAAGTTCTGGTGGAAGAGCAGGTCTATTGGCTTCTTCGCAACTACACGGTGTTCAACCTGGACCAGATCGAAGGGCTGGACCACTTGAAGCCGATGGAACAGGCCAAGGAGCCTTTCCAATCCATTCAGGAGGCCGAAAGCATCCTCACCGGAACAGGGGCGAAGATTTTTCACCTGCCGATGAACAAGGCCTTTTTCGATTCGAAGGAAGACCACATCGTTTTGCCCTTCCGGGAGGACTTCAAATCCCCGGAGGCTTACTACGGAATCGCCCTGCATGAGTTGACCCATTGGACGGGCCACCCCAGCCGCTTAAACCGTGACCTAGGGAAAAGGTTCGGCGATCAGGCCTATGCCTTCGAGGAGCTAGTGGCCGAAATGGGCGCCGCTTTCCTTTGCGGCTCGATTGGCCTTCCCTATGCGACCCGTCATTCGGACTACATCGGGGATTGGATTCGGGTTTTGAAGGACCACCAACGGGCGGTTTTCACGGCGGCCTCCAAGGCGCAACAGGCGATGGATTTCATCCTGAAAAAAGAATTCAAAGAGGTCGCGGCCTAAAGCCCGGCCCAACACCCCTAAGGAGGGTCTTATGGACGATTTAACACTCAGGAAGCTACGGGAAGTTTTTGACCGGTATGAGGTCCCGGAAATTTTGAAAGGGTTGGCCCGGCTTTGCGATGAACAGGCCGGGCTCCTTTCCTATTGGCCGGGGGAGGAGATCGAGGTTTTGACTTATGTGAACAACCGCTTACGGCTGGAAAGGTTCTCGGAATCCCTTCGGGCCGACAGCCGGTTGATCTCCAGCCAGTTCAATTAGGAGGTCGCCATGGAAAAGAGATTCTATTTCAGGAATTCCAAGACGGCCGACCTTTGCGAGGTACAGGCCGAGGACTCGGATACAGCCCTTCTTCTTTGTTTGAAAAACACGGATTGGAAGATGACCGAGATCCTCTACGAGGGCTCACTCCCCTTGGGTGGGAAAGAGCCCGGAACGGAGACGAAACCATGAACCAGGGAATTGAAACTCCAAAAGTTAAAAAGTTCTCTATGAGTCCGTTTGGGTTCGGGGATGCCAGCAACGGACGGTCACGAAAGTTTATTTCAAAGACAAGTCAGTGCTGACCTTCGCTAGGAGTCTCCCCCGGAAGGAGGCGGTCTTTAACGCCTATTACCAGAAAGGGAGGGATGCGGGGATGACAGTGGAGGAGGCGGCCGTCTTCGCCGGGAAGGGGGCTTATAAACCTTAAGGACTTAATTTGGAAACATGGAAGCTAACTGCCACCGGGTCGACTTTGCCTTTCGTGACCCCGGTGGCATTTTTTTGAATGAGGATTCAGAGCCGTGAACTTGATTGACATACCTTTAACAATAAATAGAATAGTTGATGGGTTAGGCAGAAACCTTGCGCCTGCGCACTAAAGCTTGCACTCGAGCACTGCCATAGAACAATATGTTCTCTAAATCATATTAACCAAACATCGCTCATAGATGTTTTGGAGCAGGCGACAAAGCGTTGTGGGCAGAATGTGAGGTTTATATGATGAATCATGTTGTTTCCCCATCTTTTCTGAAACAAAAAGCCAGACAGTTGAAGAAAGAAAAAGGTTTAAGTCAAAGTGAGGCTCTTAATGAGGCCTCAAAGCAACTTGACTATTCCAATTACAAAAACTACCTAAATGTTTTAAAGGCTAACCGCGAGCAATCCGAAAACTCTAAGGAAGTTCTTTTGAGAACTATATCCTCAGAAAAGATTGCGTCTAAAAAAGTGGATCTTGCAGTTTCGTTCCTTCAAAGCTCTAAAATACCCTTTCGAGATTTATTGGATATCCTCGAACTGTTTAAACATTCGAAAAAATCTTTGAATTCTGTTTGCGAAAAATCGACTTTGAAAGCAGAACTTCAAACGTACTTGTTTAATGATTTTCTTACCGATGAAAGCAAGGACGAAATACAGATGTGGGAGCCTTATTTTGTGGCTAAAGAGATTTTCTTAAAAAATCTTATCTATGAAATTAAAGACGATCTGCTCTGTGTAGAAGGTGATTACGATCTCGAGATTAAATTTGAGTATGACTTAGACGAAAATGAACCCGAAAGCAAAGATGATCGTTTTAAAGATCGTTGGCTGTTTGGCTCGTTTGAAATTACAATTGATCGGAATAAAAAAATCACCTTTGTGAATTCGGATATTGGCCAATATGCTGATGGCGGGCGTCATTAAACGAGTTTTCGTTCATTTGAATTTTAATTTGGGTTGACCCTCCCTGTAGGGTGGTATATAAATAAACTATGAGCAAGTATCAATTTCAATTAACCAGCCGACTTACGGGACTTTTCTTGTTGCGATTGCAACGGGACCGGAGAGAGGTGCGTTGATTTGAATTGATGGATCAGAAGTAAAGTTCAAAAAGTTAAAACGCCACCGGCTCTTCAGAGCTAGGTGGCGTTTTTGTTTTCCGGGGGGCTCCTTGGAAGACAAGGCGAACCACCCGAACTGAGGAACCGGGCGTAAAGAAAGGTTGTTCGCCATGAGAAACGTTAAAGGGCCATTCAAAAAATACAAATCTTATCCCACGGTGGATATTTTGGGCCGAACTTGGCCGGACAAGGTCATCAAACAGGCTCCGACTTGGTGCAGTGTGGACCTGCGCGATGGAAACCAGGCCTTGAGCGCTCCCATGGGCATTTTAGAGAAAATGGAGATGTTTGACCTTCTGGTGGCGATAGGGTTCAAGGAAATTGAAGTCGGTTTCCCTTCGGCTGCCAGCACCGAATATGATTTTGTGCGCAAGCTCATCGAGGAAGAACGCATTCCGGTGGATGTGACCATCCAGGTAATCACCCAAGCCCGTGAGAATCTGATCCGGTCGACATTTGAGTCTTTGAAGGGTTCGCGGCGGGCAATTGTGCACCTGTACAATTCAACCTCTGCGATTCAGCGCCAGGTAGTTTTCGGAAAAACCAAAAAAGATATCATCAAGATCGCTACAGACGCGGCCAAAATCATGTCGGTATTGAAGAAAGAATCCGGGAATTCCGGCATTCGTTTTCAATATTCGCCGGAAAGTTTCCACGCCACCGAGTTGGGTTTTGCGCTGGATATCTGCCATGCCGTGATGGATGTTTGGAAACCGACCCGGAGCGACAAGGTTATCCTGAACCTGCCTGCGACGGTGGAAATGGGTACGCCGAACATCTACGCCGACCGCATTGAGTGGTTCCGGCGGCATGTCCGCAACCGGGAAACCGTGATCTTGAGTGTGCATACCCATAACGACCGTTCTACAGGTGTGGCCGCCGCCGAATTTGCGGTCATGGCCGGGGCCGAGAGGGTGGAGGGGTCCTTGTTCGGCAACGGGGAACGGACCGGCAACATGGATATCGTTACCATGGCCTTGAACATGTTTTCTCAAGGTGTGGACCCGAGACTCGACTTCAGCGACATCAACCATATCAGGGATGTTTATTCCCGATGCACAGGGATGGAAGTTCATCCGCGTCACCCCTATGCGGGGGAATTGGTATTCACCGCCTTTTCGGGGTCGCACCAGGACGCGATCAATAAAGGGCTAAAGGCGATGGAAGGGTCCCGAAGCCCCCACTGGAACGTTCCTTATCTTCCGATAGATCCAAAAGATATCGGGCGTAGCTACGAATCTATCATTCGCATCAATAGCCAGTCCGGAAAAGGCGGGGTGGCTTATATTCTGGAAAATGATTGGGGCATCCGTATCCCCAAAGAGATGCAACGCGATTTCGCAAAAGTCGTGCAGTCCCGGACGGAAAAGACGGGTAAGGAACTTTCATCCGTTGATATCCGCGATTGCTTTGATGAGGAATATCTAGAAGGGACCGGGCCCTATGTCTTGAGCCCTTGTGTGATCCATACAGGCGATGGTGGAAAGGACGACACAACGGTTTCCACGGTGATACGCAATGACCAAACCGAAACGAGAATCGAGGCGAAAGGAAACGGCCCGGTAGACGCCTTTGTTAACGGCATCAGGGAAGGTCTCGGGATATCCTTGGACGTAGTGATGTACGAAGAACATGCCCGGTCGAAAGGGGCTGGTGCCGATGCCATTGCCTATATCGGGATAAAGGAAGGCTCTGGTCCCATCTCTTTCGGCGCCGGTGTGGATGCCAATATCAGCCAAGCCTCCCTCAAGGCCGTAATATCCGCATTGAACCGGGGACATGCTTGGCGAAAGTAAGGTTCCGTGTCAGCTTCACAAAATTCTGACTTGAGTTAGGCTGAACACTTTACAAAAACTCGAAGGTCTGCGAGATCGAGATCGTGCGCCAACGCTAAATTGAAACGGGTCCGAAATAAGACTTGTCCACGACGGGGACCCGGCGTGGACAGGCCGGCCTAACTTGAAAACTCCTTTTGGATATGTATAATCATAGCTATAACTATAGCTAACCACGGAGGCGGGATATGCGGACAGTTCAAATGACATTGGAGGATGACCTGGTGAAATCTGTCGACCAGGCGGCCAAGAAGTTGCACACAACAAGATCCGCCTTCGCCCGGTTGGCCCTCAAGGAAGCGCTCCGAAACCTGAAGATAAAACAATTGGAACATCAGCACCGCCAGGGTTACCAAGCCCGCCCGTCCACCCGGGAAGAGGTCGGCGTTTGGGAGAAGGAACAAGCCTGGGGTGATGAATGAAGCGGGGGGAAGTCCGTTGGTATAAATTCACCCATCCCGACAAGAAGCGTCCCGTTTTGGTCCTGACCCGGAACTCCATCATTGAATACCTTGATGAGATTACGGTCGCCCCCATTACCTCCACGGTTCGCAACATTCCCAGCGAAGTCCAACTAAGTCGTAGTGAGGGTCTGGCGAAAGATTGCGCCGTTAACTTTGACCATATCCAAACCGTCTCGAAGGCGAAACTAGGGGGGCTCATTACGACACTCTCCCATGCAAAGCTTTCAGAGACCAGGCAGGCTATCCTATTCGCCTTGGGTTTATAAATGGGTTAGCGGAGGTTGTCCACGACGGGGACCCGTCGTGGACAGGGAAATGAATGGATCGTTAGTATTTTGAATCTTTATTTAAATTGCAATAAACATTCAAAATGAACTGATGACTCTGAAGGAGCTTGCGCCGCTCTTCGGGAGTCAGTTTCTCGCATACAAGATTGAAAAGTTTATATCGCCTTTGCTTCAAGTCAGCAACAACGAAACGTCCCTCGGTCGATCGTGGAGGCAGGTGTATAACTGGGATAAGCCGCACAGCGGCTTGGGTGGCAAGACTCGATGGAAGCAAGGGCTGAAAAGTTTGGATTTAACTAACTTAAATTGGGATCGAACTTTGTTTATAAATTTGCGTCCCTAAGCAAAGAACGATGTATTTTTTTAAAAATACGAGGTAGTATACATAGTGTGAACAAACTGATTTCTATAACTTTTCGGGTCTCTTTAATGGCAGGGTTTCTCATGGCGACTTTGCCTTGCATTTGCGAGGCAATGGTTTGGAAAACAGACCAACAGTCGGATTGTTGTGGGACTCATGGCGATCATGATGATTGCCCAAATCCGGGTCATTGTGACTCGAAATTTTTTCATTCTTGTATGAATCAAAAAGCTGAATTGGTCAGTTCGAGCTTTTCTGTTTCTGTGAAAATGATTGGACCTGTTTTTTCAATTCAAGCATTACGGAAGCCTTCTTTGGCAAGCCGGTTAGTTGTTCCATCTTATTCTCCGCCGCAGTCTCCCCCAATCATTTCCATTCTTCGCATCTGATTGTTTTGGCCAGGTTGAGTTTCTTAAACGGACTTTTGCTCGTTTGAGAAATGGGCGGGAACATGTTCAGAAAAATCCTTTTTTCAATTCTTCTTTTTTTTCATGCTTTTTGATTTTTTGGTGGAGTCTTTTGTATCGGGGTCCAAGGCTTTCTTGAATTCTGTAATGGATTCCCCGAGAGACCTAGCAAATTTGGGAATTCGATCAGCGCCGAAAAACAAAAGAAAGACAGCGGCGACGACTAGGATTTCTTCCATGCGACCAAACATAAGTGGCTCCTTTTGAATAGAGAATAGGAACATCTTAAGCTAAAAAAATCATTAAACAAATAAAAGTGCCACAAACTGCGGAGGCTAATGTGAAAAAAACAAATGATTCTCGACGATATAAGAATAAGGCGATCGTGCCAATAAAAAAAGAGCTGGCTTCTGTCAAAAGTTCGGTGACTCGCCGCGATTTCATGAGATTGGCGGGATTGACGGGTGCCGGACTTGCGTTCTTAAAAGCGCTCCCCGCATTTGCGGCTGGAGCCGCTACGAGCACTATGACTAAATTGGGCGATCCGGCACCTCAGCCTGAAGTTTTCCCAAAATCAAAAGGTTCCAAGTGGCTGGCACCACAGCATAATCCGCGCTCCACGCCTCTTTTGGGTGAAACCATCAGGGAATTTAATATGGACGTAGTTATTGCCGAACACGAAATCGTTCCCAAAGTTGTGGTTCACGCCTTTACCTTTAACGGCACTTTGCCCGGGCCTGAAATCCGAGTCAAGGAAGGGGAGTGGTTGAAGGTAAACTTGACCAATAAGACGAAGGAGAACCACACCATCCACTGGCACGGCATTCAAGTGCCCTGCGAAATGGATGGAGTTCCTTTGGGAACCCAATGGCCAGTGGGACCGGGACAGACTTTCACCTATCTTTTCCGGGCACAACCAGCCGGAACACATTTTTATCACTGTCATGTCATGACTCCATTGCATATACAGGCAGGACTTTTTGGATCTCTTATCATTGAACCGGAACATGACCCTGTTAAAGAGCTATTCCCATATGACAGGGATTACACACTCATTTTGAGCGAGATCGACACCAACTACGTCCGAGATGAAATGAACCGGATGCTCAAGGAGATGGGCCTCATGGACAAGATGAACCACTCTCCCGGCCTTATGGCTGAAATGAACGGACTCATGATGGGCCAGTTCAAGAACCGCGCGGAATTCCTTAAGGCCGTCAAGGGAGGGTACATTCCGCCCTATGTGCCCGCCAAGCATGGGTCGCCGGTTATCTCGAATCCCAACTTTTTCATGATCAACGGCAAGTCTTATCCGATGACGGAGGAACTCAAAATCCGCCAAGGAGAAACCATCAGAGTGCGTTTGATCGGGGCCGGCGTAGATCCCCATTTCATGCATCTTCACGGGCATGATTTTTGGCACGTTTGTCAGGATGGCAGTCCTCTGCCGAATCCAGTTCGACTCAATACAGTGCCGGTTTTTCCCGGCACTACCGCGGACATCATCATCCAGGGCACCAATCCGGGGCATTGGCATTTCCATGATCATTCGGACAAGGCGACAACCAACAACGGCCATTTTCCTGGAGGCATGATGACCATGCTCATGTACGAGGATGCTCGTGCGGCGGGATTCAGGTTCAATCCTGTTGTCGCTGTAGATTCGTAATTGGCGGATGTCATGAACCTTAACAAAGGAGAAATTATGTTATTTGAAATGAAATTAATTTTATTTTTGTTGTTTGTTCTCGTCTCCGTGCCATTGTTTGCACAAGTAGAACAAGCGTCCATTGCCGGAAATAATGAAGAACTTTCCCTTCCTCAAATCGAGTTGGCTGGAGAAGGAATCTTAAGCCTCGATTACCAGGGCCAACAGGGTACGTCTGGTGGAAGCTGGACTGGGGCGGGAGGTCCCAACCTTTCTGATTCCAGCTTGATGGTAGGAGTTGCCAAACAGCTTTATGATGAGAGTGTGGGTAGTTTTTCCGTGGGGGTGGTGTCTCGTGATACAACGGGGCCGGGTGGAGTAGGCAATCTTTTCCTTAGCCAATTGATGGCGGACTATCAAACCAAAGAAATGGAGTGGGTTGTTGGGCGTACCAATGCTATCGGTTCCCGGCTGCTCTCCCTGCCTACTTTACGTGATGATGATCTCTGGTTTTTTACACGGCTCCTTAACCCGCTGGCTTCCACAGACAACCTGGAGGCGCACCGTTACTCGGATATGGTGTCAGGAACTTTCAATTGGAACCTGCGGACTTTTATCAATGTTCATGCCCAAAGGTTGATAGATGATTCCAATACGGGGAACTTCCAAACGAATTCCTACGGGTTGAGCCTCGACTTCCTCAGTCTTCCGGGCTATGAGAATGTGGAATTTATGCCTCAATTGAGTTTGGGTTATGAGTACCGTCCGCTTTCTGCTTCCGAAGGCAACGCTTCCCATGCGGTTTATGGAGGAGCGGTTCTCAACCTGAACGAAAGCGTTGTTGACCGGGTGGATCTTCGGTTACAGGATATTTACACCTTTGGGAATTCATTATCTTCTTTCTCCGTGGGAAGCGACGCCTTCCGGCTGGATTCCAACTCCATTGCGGCTTCCTTGCGATGGCATCACGACCCTTTTGGAATGCCGGGGTTTCAGTTATCGGTGACAGGAGGATATAGAACTTATTCCAAGGTTTCAGACGCTTCCGCCTGGGGAATCGCCGTTTCGGGGGTGAAAGACCTTGGGGAGGATGTTGATCTCACGCTCCAATACAGTCTGCAACAGTGGCTGGGTTCCCTGTCCGGCCTCACTGGCTTTAACGCGGCGGAACAAACCGTTCAATTGGGGTTCGCTTTCCGGTTTGACACCACTTTCAACCGCAATATCGGACCGCGCCGGTCGCTTTTGAATATGTTGCATCAGTACATTCCAAACTGAGGAAAGGAATCTAATTATGAAAAAAACAAAAGAAGTTTTTTACGGAGTTTTACTGGCACTAATGTTTTTATATTTGCCTGTTTTTGGAAAAGATTCGAGCATGCCTGATTCCTATCCGGGTATGCCGCAGATGAAAGCGACCGAAACCTATACGGCTACGGGGAAGGAGGATTGGAGCCAGACTACGGGTTTCGGAGCAGATTCGACCATGATCGGAATGATGAACGAGATGATGGTCGGAGGTTCGGGTATGGAGAACATGAAGATGAATATGAACCTCTCGGACACATCGAAGCAGGAGAACGGTTCAACGAAAAAGGATGATGATTCCAACATGGAAGGAATGGATATGTCCGGCGGATCGGATATGAAAAACATGAATATGGGAAAGAATAAAAAGGAATCTTCTTCGACGGCGACACTGGTCAGCATTCAGGCTGCTTTGAAAGAGGGCGCGCCCAAGGTAGGGACGGAAACATTGATTCTCACGCTTTCAGACCCTGTGACTGGTAAACCATTGGAGAAACTCAATGTCGCTTGCAAGGTTTTCATGACCATTATGGATATGGGCACGGCCAAGCCTAAAGTTGATGAATTGGGCAAAGGCCGTTATCAGGTAAAAGTGAAGTTTGTCATGGCGGGACCCTGGCGGGTGGAATTGAATATCGCCATGCCAGATCAAAAGCAGATAGTTAAGGATTTGGATTTCAACGCGCGTATGCCGGAATAGGGGGAATTATGAAAAACACTGGGAAATGGATGACATTTTTTTTAACGCTGTCGGTCAGTTTGGTTTGGGCGAGTGATGGTCATCATACTGAAAAAACTTTAAAGGAGAAACCAAAGTCGAAATGGGATAGGGCGGTTCAGTCCATTGGGGTGGATTATCAAAAAAATGTCGAGCCGATTTTTAAGGTTAGCTGTTTTGACTGCCATTCCGGCTTCACCAGTTATCCATGGTATCACTCGATTCCTGGCATCAAAGGGATGATGGACGGTGATGTGGATAAAGCCAAAAAGAATCTCGACATGTCGAATGGATATCCCTTCAAGGGAAACGGGAATCTGGAGAGTGATTTAAAGGCCATCACTTACCAGGTTGATAAGGGGAAAATGCCTCCGCTCAAATACCGCGTGATGCACTGGAAAAGCGGGCTGACGGAAAAGCAGAAGCAGGCGATTGAGGATTGGACGGGCCGTAGTTTGGATAAGTTGGACCAGGCCGAGCCGTAAAAGTTTTGTTTGGAATGAGCCTAGTGTAGTTAAATTTAACATTTAGGAGAAAAAAGATGAAAAAAATTCTGGTTTTATCAGTGATGCTGTTTGTGGGAGCAGTTTTCGCGGGGGCTTATGCGGAAGAGATGAAGGGAATGGACATGGGAAACAAGAAAAAGTCAAAAGTTTTAACCGTAACGGGAACACTAGTGGATACCAGCTGTTACATCGAAGATGGGGCAACCGGCAATGACCATGATGGAATGAAAGCCTGCGGAACGGAGTGCCTCAAGGGCGGGAGCCCGGCGGGTTTGTTGGTGGGTAAAAAACTGTATACGCTGGCTTTTCCCGCTCCCGTTTTCAAGGATTACGTCGGTCAGCAGATCGAAATTACAGGGAAATTGTATCTTGGCGACCAATTGATTCCAAGTAAGGCTTTTGTTGTTAAGAGCGGAAAAAAGGTGGAAATCAAGATCGCGGGCAAGGCAATGATGTAAACAGCCGAGAGTCCGGAATTTGGAAGGTTAAAGCAGATGTTCTAGTAATGTTTTTTGGGGATTAATGCGTAACTCAATTTCTAAAGGAGATGATAGATGAAAAAGCTTTTAGCTTTATTGGCGGTTATTGTATTTTTGGCATTAGGCGGAAGAAGTTTATGGGCTCACGGCGATGATAATACGCCCGATCAAACTTTGACCGGTGAGGTGGTTTGCGTTTCTTGTTATTTGGCCCATGACGGCGAGGGCGAGGAACACGCCAAATGCGCTAAGAAATGTTTCGCCAAAGGAATGCCTATTGGATTAAAAGTTGGAGACAAACTTTATCTGGCGGCGGGTGAAGGCCATGAAAGCGCCAACAAAATGTTGGGCGCCTACGCGGGCCTGCAAGTCTCCGTTACCGGCCATGTTATGGAAAAAGATGGAATGAGTATGGTAGAGGTGGAAACGATTGTCCCTGCCGATATCACCAGTCCGAAAGATTCCGCCACCGGAAACGTCGACCATAAGACCTATTTTTGTTCTATGGATGGTTACACAAGCGATAAACCGGGGAAGTGCCCAAAGTGCGGCATGGATTTGACCGAAAAGAAGTAAAGATGATTGGGGAGTGGGCTTTCGGATATTGCCGGAAGCCTGCTTTGTTTTGAAAAAGAAATCAAAACGAACCATCGCCGCGTCATTTAAATCGTGGTGT
This sequence comes from candidate division FCPU426 bacterium, assembly GCA_027452205.1. Classification (GTDB taxonomy): domain Bacteria; phylum Oederibacteriota; class Muellerivitia; order Muellerivitales; family Muellerivitaceae; genus Bog-1183. The sequence continues at coordinate 91,739 of DAIDGV010000019.1, forward strand.
TCATGTCGTAAGAAGCATTTATGTTGTATTGGATTTATTATGTCGTCGAAATGATGGCCGGTAATGTGGGTTTGGTGATTGATCAAAACGAGAGGGTAAGGCTATCATTTTGATTTTTAGGTATCATCCCGAGTGTTTAAATTATTTAGGCTGCTTTAAGTTCACCGCTTTTTAAATTTCCCTATGATTTTCAAAAGTGCATCATTTAAGAACTTAGGTACGTTTCTTGCTTTA
>DAIDGV010000020.1 GCA_027452205.1 candidate division FCPU426 bacterium
CCCAATGGGTCCCTTTCGCTCGGTTTTCAAAGATCCGAGCCGGCTCTTGGTCGGGGTCTTCGTTGGAAAAGGTCGGGATTTTTAAAGACTTTAAAAAAACACTCTGCCCCTTCCTTCGAAAACCCCTGCCGCGTGGCCCGCTGGGGTTTTCTCAAGTGAGCGAAAGGGATGCCTTTTGGTTTTGAGGGTACACAGGGGCACTTCCCTGTGAGGCCTTTTCCTACGGGGGATGGGTGGAGCGAAACAATGTTCCTCATCTCTGTTCCTAGGCCCCGCTGACGGATGAGGGCTTGAGATGGAAGGGGCAAAAAAGAAAGCTGGTAGGCATTTATATATAAGTCCCTTAATTTGTTGATTTTAAAGGGCTTTTAACCAACAATTAATCCATTCGGTTATAAAAGGCTTTAAAAAGCCTCGTTCCCTATTCTGAGTTGATACCCCATCCGCGACCGAGGAAATCATGCCCACTCTTTGTTCTATCGATGTCGGCTCCAATGCCATGCGTTTGGCCATCGGGTTTTTGGACCATAACCGCAAGCTCCATATTGTCGAGGACCTCCGGGAACCCGTTCGCCTGGGCAAAGACGTTTTTACAAGCGGTGTCATTTCGAAAGAAACCACCCAAAAGGCCATTGAGGCCTTTAGTCATTTCAAGGACCTGATCGAGCAGCACCGGGTCGTTCGGACCCGGGCGGTAGCCACCAGCGCCGTTCGGGAAGCCCGCAACCGCGATGAGTTCATTAAAAAGATCCTCCAAACCACCGGTATCGAGCTAAAGCCCATCACTTCCGAGGAAGAAGCCTTACTGGTCTATTTGGCCGTTTCCAAAAAGATCCCTCTCGAAGGCAAAACCGCCATGTTGATCGATATTGGCGGCGGCAGCGTGGAAGTGACACTGGCCCGCAACAACAAGATCCTGGCGACGGAAAGCTTCCAGATGGGGGCCGTGCGGTTGCTGCAAGTGCTGGAAGAGAAGAAATACGGCGAGAAGAAATTCAATTTGATGGTGCAGGAATACGTGGAAGCTGCCCAACGCCGTTTCAACCAAAAGCTTCCCAATGAAAAAGCCGACATTTGCGTGGGCACCGGCGGCAATTTAGACGCCTTGTTGTCACTGAAAAAACAGCTCCTAAAGAAAGCCGGCACCGATATTTTTGTGACCCGGCTGGAACTGGACTTGATCTCCGCTCGGCTTCAAAAACTCTCTTACAACGACCGCGTGACCCGCTTGGGTCTGCGCCCGGACCGGGCGGATGTGATCCTACCCGCCATTACCGTTCTTCAAAATTTGATGGCCGTAGGCAAGGCCAGCCGTGTTTATGTACCCAACGTGGGCGTCAAAGAAGGGCTTTTGATCGACATGGTCCCTGAATTCTTGACCGGTAAGCCCGTGCAGCACCGGGACGAGGTATTGGCCTCGATCCGCCAAACCGGCATCAAGTACCGCTATGACGAACCCCATGCCGAGACCGTATCCAAGTTGTCCCTGGACATGTTCGACAAGACCAAAAAGCTGCACCGCTTAGGCGATGAGTATAAATTGCTTCTGGAGGCGGCCGCCCGGCTTCACGATATCGGCCAATTCATCAGCTACGCTTCCCACCATAAACATTCTTACTATTTGATCCGGGCCTCCCAACTGATCGGTTTGAACCCCAATCAACTCAGCCTGATCGCCAATATCGCCCGGTATCACCGCAAGGCCATGCCCAAGGCCACCCACGACAACTACCGCGCCCTGCCACCGAGGGAACGCATCATCGTATCCAAGTTGGCTTCCCTTTTGAGGCTGGCGGACGCCATGGACCGGGACCATAGTTCGCGCGTGAAGGGTTTCCGGGTCGAGTTCAAGCGTCCGAACTTTTCGGTCAAACTCATCGGCCAGGGCGACATGCTGCTGGAACGCTGGGCCTTGTTGAAAAAGTGCGACCTGTTCGAGAAGACCTTCAAGATAAAATTTGCCGTAAGGAGCTAGTTATGTCGCTGAAGAAAATGGAAGGCAAATTGATCGCCGTGGAAGGGCTGGACGGCTCGGGAAAATCCACCCAGATCCGCCTGTTAAAACGCTGGCTCGAGCTGGAAGGTTACAAGGTTTTCTTTACCGAGTGGAATTCTTCCGATTTGGTCCGGCAAGCCACCCGCAAGGGCAAGAAAAAGAAGCTTTTGACCCCGACGACCTTTTCCTTGATCCACGCTACCGATTTCGCCGACCGTTATGAACGCCAGATCCTGCCCCTTTTGAACGGCGGGTACATCGTATTGGCCGACCGCTACGTTTACACCGCTTTCGCCCGGGACTCGGTGCGGGGATGCGACAAGGAATGGCTGAGGAAGCTTTACCGTTTCGCCCGCAAGCCGGATATCACCTATTTCTTTGAAGTGCCCCTGGACGTGGCCTTGAACCGCATTTTGGAAGGCCGGCCCACCTTGAAATATCACGAGGCCGGGATGGACCTGAACTTCTCGAAAGACCCTTATGAGTCCTTCAAGATCTTCCAAGGGAAGATCTACGAGGAATATGGGCGGATTTTTGAGGAGTTCCCCGCGGAAAGGGTGAACGCCACCCTGCCTTCGGAACAGCAACAGGCTTTTATGCGGGCCATCGTCAAGAAACAGATCAATTTGCCCGACTTTAAATTGCGTTCCCAGAAGGGGGTGGGCTTATGAAGACCAAAAAGTTCTACGGCAAAGGCTTGCCCAACGTGGACACCTCCCTGCTCAAAGGAAATTTGATCGTGATCGAGGGCTCCGACGGGGCCGGTCGTTCGACCCAGATCGGTTTATTACAAAATTGGCTGGAACGAAAAGGTTACCCGACCGTGGTGGTGGGCCTCAAACGGTCCGAATTGGTGGGTGAGGCTTTGGCTTCTGCCATGCAAGGTAATACCTTGACCTCGACCACGTTGAAGCTCTTTTACGCGACCGATTTCGCCGATCAGTTGGAAAGGGTCATTATTCCCGCCCTGAAGGCCGGTTTCGTGGTCTTGGCCGATCGCTATATTTACACCCTGATGGCCCGGGATGTGGTGCGCGGTTCTTCCATGGAATGGCTCAAGGAGATCTATGGTTTCGCGCTGGTCCCGGACGCGGTCTTCTACCTGAACGTCAACCCCCGGACCTTGGCCGAGCGGAACTTCCGCAAGAGAGGCTATTTGGACTATTGGGAATCGGGCATGGACATCATGCGAGTCGGGGACATGTACGAGAACTTCATCAAGTACCAGGGAAAACTGCACCGGGTTTTCGAGACCCTTCAAAAGGTCTATGGTTTCACGACCATCCAAGGTGGAAGATCACCCGTGGCCATCTCTAAAGAGATCCGGGGGCGGATCGAGAAGTTGCTGAACGCCGAACAAAGCACCATGGCCCACGAGATATCGTCGGTCAACAACATCCATTCGGACGATCACCCCGCCTGAGAACGAATTTCTTTAGCTGGGAAGCGCGCTTAAAACGAGGGAAAAGGTACTGCCTTTTCCCTCGACGCTTTTGAGCCGCACTTCGCCCCGCATTTTTTCGGCCAGATGTTTGACGATGGACAAACCCAAACCAGTGCCTCCCATCTCCCTGCTTCGGGAGGCATCCACGCGGAAGAACCTTTCAAAGACCCGGGCTTGGGCTTCCAGCGGGATGCCGGGGCCATGATCCTCGACCGAGAATTCGATACGGCCATCTTCCAGCGGGGTCGAATAGATCCGGATCTCGCTCTTTTCGGGCGAATACTTGATAGCATTATCGAGCAGATTCTCGAAGACGTGGAACAGACCCTCTTGGTGGGCGGTCACCTTGGTTCCCGCGGGTATCTGTTGATGGATGGTGATCTCTTTTGATTCCCACTTCGCCTTCAAGACCTCGATGACCTGGGCGGCCACTTCAGACAGGTCCATCGGCTCCAAGGACGTTATGAACATACCGCTTTCGATCTTGGACAGTTCCAGAACGTCCGAAATAAGGGCGTGCAGCCGTTGCGCCTGATCCGAGATCTTCTTGAGGAATTGGCCTCGGTTCTTTTTGTCGTCGATCGCGCCTTCCAGCAGGGTCTCCACATAACCCAAAATGGCCGTGAGCGGTGTTTTTAATTCATGCGAGACGTTGGCGACAAAATCCGTCCGCATCCGCATCAATCGTTTCATCGAGGTGATATCCGACAAAACGACGATTTGCCCCAGGATCGGCTCGTTACCCTTGCGGACCGCCGCGGCACTGACGGCGAAAGTGCGCTCTTCCCGGCCCATGAACTCAATCTCGCCGCTGGCGACCCCGCCTTTTTTAGAATCGGTCAAAAGATCGGCCAGCACCGGATGGCGCACGATCTCTAAATAATGCTTACCCAACCCATCCTTCTCGGAAAGGCCCAATATCTTCTCCGCCGAGGGATTCATGAGCACGATGCGGTCCGCTTGATTCAGCAAAAGGACGCCCTCACCCATACTATTGAGGATGACGTTGATCAAGGACTCGTTGGAGCCGAGGCGCTGGAGCATCTCGTCAAAATTGCGTCCCGGGATATAAACATCCCTTTCGGCGTCCAGTTCAGGCTTAACAGGGGGGGCCGGCGGCAAAAGATCGGCGTCCATAGGCGACGGCGGGGACGACATCAGGAAATAAGCCAGGCCGAAAGCGATCACCAAACCCATGATCAGGAACCCGATCGCCATCCATCCGAGGGTTTCATAAGCATGGATCGTCACTAAGATGAAAAGGAACAAGAGGACGCAGGTCCCCAGGAAGCGCGCCGACGCTCTCATGGAATTGGGTTCTTTCCCAGCGAGTTGTTTTAAACGTCTTCTTTGAAGAGGTAACCATACCCTTTGACGGTTTGGATGTGTTTCTCATAGGCGCCCAATTTCTCCCGCAAGCGCCGCACATGAACGTCCACCGTACGGGTCGTACCGAAATAATCATAACCCCAAACATTGTTCAACAGAACATCCCTCGACAAAACCCGTCCCGAATGGGTCAGGAAATAATCCAAAAGCTCGAATTCTTTCGCGGTCAGGTCCAGTTTTTGGCCTTTTAAAAGCACCTCGTGTTTGGCGCGGTTCAAGGTCAGGTCCCGGAACTTTTGGATCGGTTCCCCTTCTTGCGCCTTGCTGAAGCGGCGCAGAACCGCACGGACCCGGGCCAGGAGCTCTTTCACCGAGAAGGGTTTCGTCATGTAATCGTCCGCGCCCAGTTCGAGGCCGACGATCTTATCCGATTCTTCCCCTTTGGCCGTCAACATGACCACCGGGATGTGGGCCGTTTTCGGATTAGCTTTAAGGGTCTTGCAAACGGTCAACCCATCCGTTTTTGGGAGCATCAGGTCCAGGAGGACCAGATCGGGCATCTTTTCAGGTATCTTTTTGAGGGCTGTTTCGCCATCGACTTCGGAGAGAACTCGATAGCCGTCTTTTTCGAGATTGTAGGTCAGCAGTTCAACCAGGTCTTTTTCGTCTTCCACTACAAAAATTTGTTTCATGGTCGATCCCAACACTTTTATTTTTTGTTGATGCCCGGATTATATCGGAGGGTCTTTTTCGGGATGTTAATAAGTTGTTAAACCAGTTTACTTCAAAAGACTTTGAAAATTTACGAACTTTCAACCCACTATTGCCTTGAACGAGATTTGAAACGCTATATTGCTCTTAAACCAAGTAATAACACTCGATCTTTTTAACTAGAAATTAACAATTCATTCATGAACCCCATTTGCGTCTTTTTTATGCTGGGGACCCGTAATGGGAAAAGCGGACTTACACTTACACACGGATTTCTCCGACGGTCTTCATTCACCCCGTCAGGTGGTTCAAACCGCGGCCAAGAACGGCATCGGACTTATCGCCGTTACCGATCATGACACGATGGAAGGCGCCATTCGCGCCAAAGAATACTCCTTAAGACGCCCGGATTTGGGCGTTCAAGTCATCTTGGGTGAAGAAGTAAGCACCTTGAATGGCCACGTGATCGGACTATTCATGACCCAGTTCGTTCCACCCCGCTTGAGCGCCAAAAGAACGGTCGACCTGATCCATCAACAAGGCGGCTTGGCGATCTTGGCCCACCCCTTCCATCTTTATACCGGAAAGAACTCGGGGCACCCTAAAGCGGTCGAGATCATCGGCGAGATCCCTTTTGACGGGATCGAAACCATCAATCACGGCGACGCGCTTTCTTCATGGAGCAATAAAAAGGCGAATCAAATCTTGAAAAAGCACAAGATGGCGCCTATCGGTTGCAGCGACGCTCACAATAGCCGCTTCATTGGCATGGCCTACACCGAATTCGCCGGCAATCACCCGGATGACCTAAGGGCCGCCATTCTCAGCGGCCGGACAAAGCCCCACTACAACCGAACCTGGAAGATCAACGACATCTTGGTGCACCTGAAAGATTCCAGCTCGGTCTTGAACCGGTACCGAAAACTTTTGACCGCGTCCTCTTAAAACATCACCAATTCGGGCATTGGCTCCTCAACACGCTGTAGTTCTCCGGCGAATCGAGCGCCGCCTGCTCGTTCGACAACTCGTTTTGGAATTGTTCGAATACCGGGTCGGTCGCTTTTGATATCAGATCAGCGATGAGCTCTTTTCCCGTTTCCAAAGATCGCACGGTCACCGGATGATCGGCCAGCGGGATGCCTTTGGCCTCTGCCAAAGAGTCACGGAGTATCTTCTCGTACTTCTCATAGACCCGTCTGTGGATCTCCACATGTTGATTCTCATGTTCCAACGTCGTTTTATATTCGCAGCCATCCACTGGATAGGCTGCCGTTATATAAACGGTCATCTTGCTATATGAAAAATCGACCTTCAAATTTTCGACCCAAAGGCAATAATTGTCCCGGAACAATCCTTTGCTGTAATTGAAATGATAATAGGTCTTCAAACCGAACTCAGCTTGGGTCAAAGCCGGGACATGAAAGTCGCGTTCTTCCCCCAATTTTGAGCTTAACTCATCGATTTCCGGAATCGAATGGGCGTGATCGTAAACAACATCCGGGAACTTGAACAAATACTGGATCTGAGCGCTGGCATCAGGTGAATCGCCGACCAGGACGTTCCTCGGGACCCGACGATCGAACGTCAAGGGTGACAAGATGGTCGAATCGTAATAAAGCCAGCCCATAAAAGCGGTGACCACCAAGCACACAAAGATAAAAAATTGCTTATTGCTCATAAAAGCAGATTACCGCAAAATAAAGCCCATCGTAACCCTTTTCCCGGAGAACCCCTTGTCCGACGAAACCATTCTCCGCTCAAAAGTCCCCGCCGACCAAGCCGGGATCTCTTTACTGAACTATCTCTCCAGTCGCTTCCGTTATCAAACCTCCGATGAATGGAGAAAGCTGATCTTAAGGGGAAAAGTCACTGTGAACGGCCGATCGGCCAGACCTCAGCAAACCGTAGGAAAAGGCTCGGTGGTGGCTTATTCGGTCGCCTTGAAGGAACCGCGGGTCAACACCGATATAAAGATCCTTCACGAAGAAGAAACCTTCATCGTCGCTTCCAAACCCGGATTATTGCCCTCTCACTCCGACGGCAATTACATCAAGAACACTTTTATTTATCTTTTGAACAAGATCTTGAACGAACGCGGTTGGAACGGAAAAGCTCACTTGGTCCATCGTTTGGATAGGGAGACAAGTGGTGTGATGGTAGCCGCCAAAGATAAAAAGGCTATGACCAACTTGGTCCAGCAATTCGAAAACGGTGCCGTTGAAAAAGAATATTTGGCGATAATCAAAGGCAACCCGCCAGCGGAAACCTGGGAAGTGTCCGGAGCCATCACTAAAGATACCGAAAGCCAGATCTCGATCCGTCAAAGGGTCGTACAAGAAGGCACACCCGGCTCAAAACCCGCCTCGACTGCCTTCCGAAAGCTAAAAGAGCTGGGTAACTACGCCCTGGTCCAATGCCTACCTAAGACCGGACGTATGCACCAGATCCGTGTCCACTTGGCATCCACGAACAACCCCGTTTTAGGCGACAAGCTTTACGGAAGGACCGACGCACAGTTCCTTGAATTCGTTCACTTCGCCAAAAAGAACCCGGACCTTTTGATCATTCCCAATTTAGAGGCCCCTCGTCAGTTCTTGCATGCTTCCAGGCTGAGTTTTTTGCATCCTGAAACGGGCCAAAAGCTTTCCTACTCTTGTCCCCTTCCACTGGATATGGAAGAATTTATACAACAAAATAAGGAATAGTCCCCAACTATGAAATATCCTGATTTCGAGATATTACCTTGGAATGGATTCAAAGCTGCCATTTCCCTGACCTTTGACGACGGCGATCCTACTCAATTACAGGTCGCTATCCCTGAAATGAACAAAAGGAATATCCGCGGCACCTTTTACCTGATCAGTAACCGATTGACTGAGATCAACCGTTGGAAGGAAGCCGTTCAAGCGGGCCAAGAAATCGGTAACCATTCACTGGACCACAAACACGCGATCGATCTGAGCGCTCAAGAAGCCGCCGAACAGGTCACAAAGAGCAAACGGATCCTCGAGAATATGTTCCAGGCTCCCATACCGACTTTTGCCTACCCTTTTACGGAGATAACCCCCGCGCTACGAAAGAACGCCGAAGAGGATCATTTTTTGTCCCGGGGAGGATATGGCCCGGTCTATTTTCGACCTCACGAGAGACCGGATTGGGCTTACTTGGCCAGCCAGGTGATCTACGCCCACACTTCTTCCGGCATTTTAAAAGGCTGGACCGACGAGAACATTCGAGAAAGAACTTGGAGCATCCCTCAATTCCACGCTTTCCAAGGTGGAACCCGTGGCTGGCAGCCTTACCCTCCCACTGCTTTCATCGATTTCTTGGACGATTTGTCGGACCGACGGAAAGAAATATGGGTCGCGCCTATCGGTGAAGTCGGCGCATATTGGATGGCGCAGGGCATTCTGGAGAAAGCCGGCTTTCACGACGAACAAACCAGAACAATTTATCGTTGGAAAAAACCGATCTTACTGCCTCAAAACGTCCGCTTAAAAACTATCTGCAAAAAAGGCCAACTCTACCAAGCAGGAAAAAAATTGACTCCCAACAATGCCGGTCAGTACGAGGTGAGCTTCGACGCCGAAGAACTGACCTTTACTGTTTAACCGAGGTTCCGTTCAAAAAAGCTTTCACCATTTCCTTGGTCAATTGAGGGCTCAAAAAACGGCAAGCGCCTAACATAGCCGCATTGGCGTTGTCGGCCAACTTAACCATAGACTCCTCATGTTGGAAGACAACCTTCGCGTCATCCGCTTGGTATAAACAAGTCTTGAGGGAAACTTGATAGACCGGTTTCGGCGAATCATCTTGGTAGATCATTTGAGTTGTCAATTCGACGACAAAAGCGTACTTAGCGCCGGCCTTATCCGCCATTTCCAGGGCCTTCTTGGGTTCGAAGACCCAAATAACCTTGTTGGGCGAGGATTTGAGCAGAACCTCGGAGCCGTTATCGGAAAGATACCGGACCTGGTCATCATCCGTTAAGGAAAGATGAACATAGCCGATACCGGACGAACTTGACCCGACCGATTTGCTGGCACCATACCTGACCATGCTTTTAGAGACAAAGGGTGGGTCCAGATCGTCCAATACGTGAAAACCCGCCAATTTCAACTGTTTCAAAAACAAGGGTTTGGTCTTCGAAAAACTGATCTTCTCTTCTTTCCCAGTACCTGTTTTTTCGATCAGATATAGCTGGATAGGCGCTTCGAACTCCGTCGCCATGCCAGCGGCGACAACCAGTGATTTCGAAAAAATGGAAAGAACAAAAAAGAACAAAAAGAAGAAAGGAATTGTGGCGCTTCCCTTGTGGTTCATATATGCATTATAGGCTCAAGATCCAAAATACTAAAAGCTCACAAAATAAAAAAGCCCGGACCCCTTTGGGGACCCGGGCTTTGACGGCTGAATTTCCTTTAGCCTAAGAAAACTTTCGAAAAACTGTCTTGCAAGTAAATATTTTTGAAGTCCGGCAACTCGGCCATCTTCTTATAGGCACGTTGCAGGATGTTCTCGGGGTCCATACCCACTTGGTCGCCATAGGGCTTTAAGCGGCGAACTTCCATGACAGCCAGACGGGTGAAAACCTTCCACCAAAGCTTCAAAAAGAAGGTCTTGACCGGCCCACAATGATCCAGAACAGTCGTCACACCCAGTTTGGTGCCTGCGATATGACGGGATTCATCCTTCAGCTGCAGTTTGATCATTTCCTTGCCGATCGGATCGATCGTTTCCAATTCCAATGTGCGTTGGAAAATTGCGCCCGCCAAGGTTTCAGTAAAGTAGGTCGCCAAGATCCAGCGTTCGACCTTGACCGGACCGCTCGTCGAGATCCAGACCAGCGGATCGAAGGCTTTTTGCTTGGACGGCGGCGAGTTGAGCTTGTGCAAATACTTTTTGAAAACGAACAAATGCTTAGCTTCGTCCGCGCACTGGGTCGAATAGTAAGTGACCATTTCATTGATCTTGTACATGTGAGCCGCTTGGTTCATCAAGCGTTGGATGATCTCCAGCCCTTGCCATTCACCTTCGTAGAAATAGTGGAGGATATTGATCCAGCCTTCCTTGATCGAACCCAATTCAATGGAGCGGTTCCAGTCAATGGCGCTTTCCGGATCCCAATTGGCCGCGAAGGCCATGCGGGAAAGGCCGTCCCAGGTATTGGCTTTCGCCTTGCCCAAGATATCGTCTTCCGCACCAACACCGATGGCGGCCGCGTTTTGCATCACTTGCATGTCCACTACTCCTTAACAATAATTAAAACCAGTAACCACAACCCCAGCCGGCATCCGATGGATGTCGACGGAATTTATTATTCGGTCCGCGAAGCTTTTTGGAACCAGCCATACATCAAATAGGTCACGCCAAAAGGTATAAGCATTAAAAAACCAACCGCCACCAACAATCCCACTTTATAGGGAGAGGCGTTCACACAAAGCGGACAAGCCCAAGACAGCGCCGGGAACCCGATAAAAAAAACGATCAAAGTGAACCAATTCAAAATCTTCATAAGAACCTCAAAGGTAGATCAGGCCGAACAAAATAGGCCAAAGACCCACCACAAAGAACCAGTAGGTTCGACAAATATCGACCCCCAAATTCTTCTGTGCATTATAAGCACCCATCAAACTTCTTACCAATACCCATAAAAGGGCCAAAACACCCCCAAAAACATGTATTCCATGAAGTCCAACAAGCCCATAGAAGAATCCCCCATAAGGATTTGCGTGAATGGATAACCCGAACTGGACCATTTTCATCCATTCATTTCCCTGAATAATCAGGAATTGAATGCCCAAAAGGAACGTTGTCACCAAAAGAAGAAGGTACATTCCCTTCTTCCCTTTGCGAAGAAGCTCCAGTGCTTTATAAAAAGTAAATGCGCTCAGTATCAGAAGTGCCGTATTCACGGCTGTCACGGCAATGGGAAGACGGGGTTGTCCTTCCGGGGGCCAAGGCGCAGGACTAAAACGAAAAACCAAGAAAGCGCTGATAAGCCCCGCAAAAAACATCATTTCAGCCGCAATAAAAAGAAGGATGCCCAGTTTTGCCGGCTCCATCTTATTTTCCGTAATTTCTTTTATTTTCTTGGTCCCTGCTTTTGCTGCCACGAGATCTCCTAAAGGTTCAAATGCAGCGGATAATGCGCGATATCCGGGATGCAGAGGAACACTAAAATGGCGAACAAGACCAAAGGAATGATTATCAATCCGTAGACCATATAGCCTTCGATCTTCAAACCCATATATTGCAAGGCAACTAAAAAAGCCTGGGCGAGAGCCAGGACAAAAATGATGTAAATGCCAACATTTCCAGGAAATTGTAAAAGACTGGAACCGACCGTAACCAAAGCCAAAATAACTAAGGCAACATAGACCATTCCATGATTCGACTTCGAAGCGGATAAGCTCATTTCGCGGCTCCTTCCCTTAATAAATAAAGCAGTGGGAACAAGAAGATCCAGACCAATTCAACAAAAGACCAATAAAGCCCGGTCAAAGCCACACGGCCTTTCAATTCACCCAAGGCGTTGTTCTTGGCGTGGATCCATAAAAGGGTGATCGCGACCAGCCCCCCCAAAATATGCGTTCCGTGAATGCCAGTGAGCAGGAAATAGAAAGACCAGAAGGGGCCGGTTGATGGAAACTCACCGTGTTTGAATTCCAATGTGTATTCCACTCCCTTGACCGCCAAAAAGGCCAAACCCAAGGCAATGGTCAAGAGCATATACTTCGCCGAAAGCTTTTGATCATCCTTCTCCACGGCCGTAGTGGCCTTCATCATGAAGAAGTTACTGGTCAAAAGCAGTAAGGTGTTGACCGTGCCTAAGTAAAGGTTCAAATGGGAAGACTCTTCGTACCATTCCGGATGGAAGATGCGGAACAAAATGTAAGAACCTAAGAGCCCCGCAAAAAGGACGATCTCGGAAGAAATAAGGATCCAGACTCCCAACCGCCCGGCGGTCGTCCCTGCTGGACCGGTATAGTCTTCAACTTCATATTCGTCGTGGTGGACAGCGGCAGTGTTATCCATGGATAGCGTCTCCCTTATAGGATGATTGCGACTTCCAATCGGATGCTTCCCCTGGCTGGCTGTATTCGTAAGGATCGCCAGTAACGACCGGCAACTTAGGTCCCCAGTTGCCGTGAGGCGGCGGGGATTGCGCCAACCATTCCAACGTATTGGATTCATAGGGGTTCAGCTCGGCCTTTTTGCCGTTCTTCATGCTGTAGAAAAAATTCCACAAGAAGATCGTCTGGCTCGAGATCAAGCACATGGCGGAGATCGTTGCAAAAACATTCAGGTGAGAAAAAATGGCGAACTGCGGATAGAAAGACGGATCCGCAATACGACGGACCATCCCGCCCATCCCCACGATGAACAAAGGCCAGAAGGTGCAATTAAAGAAAATAAATGTCAGAACAAAATGCAAAATAGCGGCGGTTTTATTGAGCATTCGCCCGAACATCTTGGGATACCAGTAGTTAATCGCCGCGTAGCCCCCAAAGAATACCGACGGGAAGAATGTGTAATGGAAGTGAGCGATGACAAAATAAGTGGCATGCAGATAAATATCGGCACCTGCCGCGCCCAAGAAAATACCGGTCAACCCACCCACCAAAAAGGTGGCTAAAAAGCCTAAGACCCAGATCATCGGCGGCTCCAAGCGGATCGAACCGCCCTTAAGGGACATGAACATGCAAACGTAAATGATAGCGAAAGGGACCGAGATCAAGATCGTCGTGATGGCGAACGGGGTCACCAACGTCGGATTCATGCCCGTGACGAACATATGATGCGCCCAAACGACAAAGCTCAAAGCAATGGCCGCTATTGTCGAGCCAATGATCAACTTCTTGCCAAAAATCGGTTTGCGGGCAAATACGGCGATAATGTCCAAACAGAACCCCAAGGTTGGGAAGAACAAAACGTACACTTCCGGATGACCAAAGAACCAGAACAAATGCTGCCACAACAGAGGCTCCCCACCTTTAAAGGGTAAGAAGAAACCTGTCCCGAAAACATTGTCCATGAGTAGCATGAAAGCCCCCGCCAAAACGGGACCAGCCGCCAAGAAAAAGGTGAAAGCGGCCGCCAAAAGGAACCAAACCGTCAAAGGGATACGGGAATAGCTCATGCCTTTAGCGCGCATCGTGACGACCGTTACTAAATAATTGATACCACCCAAACTTGATGAAATGAACACGAACGCCAAACTCAACAACCACAATACCGCGCCGATCTTCACTCCCGTATATTCGGAGCTGGCCGACAAAGGCGCGTAACCAGTCCAGCCCGCGGCCGCAGGCCCGCCTGGAACAAAGAAAGAACTCATCAAAAGGATTGCCGCTACAACAGTCATCCAAAAAGAGGCCATGTTCAGCCGAGGAAAAGCCATGTCCCGGGCCCCGATCATCAACGGAACCAAGAAATTAGAAGGAAAAGCGTTCAACAAAGGCATTCCCACGAAGAACAACATGATTGTCCCGTGCATCGTAATAATGACATTGTATTTATCCGGCGTAACCGGCCCAAAGAAGGGGGCCGGTTGGTTCGGAAAAGCCATTTGCCAGCGGATCAAAAAGGCGTAAAAACCGCCAAAAACCGCCATACCCAAAGCCAACAATAAGAACTGTCTAGCGACCATCTTGTGGTCGGTCGAGAAAATATATTTGGTCCAAAAACCTTGGTGATGTCCTTGTGACATTACACGCCTCCGTGCATTTGCTTATAAAGTTGGATTTTCCAATTTTCGTACGTTTTTTCATCGTCCACGTGCAAGACCGCCAACATGCGGGTATGTCCAAAGCCGCAAAGCTCATTACAAACAATGTGGTAAGTGCCGACCTTCGTCGTATCGAACCAGGCATTGATCTCACGCCCCGGCATCACGTCCTGTTTCAACCGGACTTCCGGTAAGAAGAAGTCATGGATAACATCCTTGGAGGTCAAAATGACGTGTATTTTTTTGCCTACCGGCACATGCAATTCACGATAGGAGGACAAGGCATCTGCCGAATCGTAACTTCCATTTTTATCGGGGTAAATAAAGGTCCAGTCAAATTGCTTAGCTACCACCTTGATATCCACATCCGTAGCGGGCAAATTCACCTTCAACATGTCCCAAACTTTGGTACTACGCATATCAATCGCAAAATCCAAGCACATAATCACGAACACGAAAGCTAATACCCATTTAAGCTCTGCCCACTTTTCCCCTCTAACATGTTCCGCTTTAACACCCTTTTTCTGACGATATCGCAGGATTATGAAAATCAATGATCCCTCGAAAAGGAAGAAAAAAAACGCCGTCAACAGATAGATAAAGTGGATCAGGGAATCGATATCTCCCGAGAAAGAAGAGATGCCTTCCGGCAAATAGTTAAAAAGCATGAACTGTCCTTTCGTTTTAAATGACGCCCCTAGGCCGTCACACGAGGCAGTAGTTTATATAAAAAAAACGATTTTTTCGAGTGTGATATAACTCATATTTAAATATTTCCACCCAGCTCACCTTGCCTTTTCGACAAAACTTTAGCCCTTTTTCAGCCCTTTATGACTCTTGTCATAATTATCCCAACCCCTTTCAAATACCATTCGCCTAATTTCCGGGGGTAAAAAATGTCAAAAACCGCTGAATTTCCCATGGCCAAAGCGAAGAGCATTGTCCAAGACCTGTTCGAACCGAACGCGTGGATCTACTGGACCGATTTTTTATTGAACAACCTGATCGGATGGGGGGCCTTCGTCTTGGCTGTCCAAACTCCCATCTTTTCATTTTTTGAACCTATCTGGTTTTTGCTTAGTGTTTTTTGCCTCTATCGAGCCGTCATTTTCATCCACGAATTGACCCATCTCAAAAAAGGTACCTTTCGGTCGTTCCATGTCGTTTGGAACATTCTTTGTGGCTTTCCATTAATGGTCCCATCCATGCTTTACATGGGAGTACATATCGACCACCACAAACAAAAATTTTATGGCACACAAAACGATAAGGAATACTCCCCTTTTGGCCTCCAAAAGCCTTATCACATCGTCCTGTTCCTCGTGACCATGGGAATCGCCCCACTGGTGTTTTTAGTGCGGTTTTTGGTCCTTACACCCCTGTCCTATCTGATGCCACCTCTCCGGAAACCTCTGTGGGAATATGCTTCTTCACTGGCCGTAAGTCACACCTACAAAAGACCCGAACCCACCCACATCGAAAGAACGATCTGGCACCTACAAGAATTCTCGACGTTCCTTTATGTCGGTATCGGGGCTTTTTTGGTGTTCAAGGGTCTGGTCCCCCTTAAGGCGGTGGTCCTGTGGTATTTGCTCGCCGCCACTATTCTTTTTGTGAACGGGCTCAGAACATTGGTCGCCCATTGTTATCGGAACCCTTCTAACCACGAAATGACCTTTACCGAGCAATTTTTGGATTCCATCGATATCCCAGGGAATTTGTTCACAGCTCTTTGGGCGCCCGTCGGGCTGAGATATCACGCGACCCACCATCTATTCCCAGGGATGCCTTATCACCATTTAACCGAAGCGCATCGTCGGTTGATCGAAGAATTACCGGAGAATGGTGTCTATTCAAAGGTTGTAAGGAAAAGCTTGGGAAACGCCCTGGTCGATCTTTGGGTTTATGCCGCTAAGAATTCCAAGAACCGTTCAGTAGCAAGCTAAGAAGTCTTTTTTCCGTCAGAAATATTAAGAGAGGCCGCTTCTCGAATGAGCGCCTTTAACGCCTTTTCGTCGATTTTTTCACCTTCGTGAATGTCAATAGCACGCCGAATATTACCATCAAGGCTGGAATTAAAAAGTTTGGACGGATCTTTTAGTTGGGCACCCTTGGCAAAGGTCAGCTTCACGACGGCTTTATACGTCTCGCCGGTGCAGATCATTCCGTTGAAGTACCAAACCGGTACCCCACGCCACTTCCATTCTTCGACCACATCAGGAATGGCCTGATGAATGATCTTGCGGACTTTGGCAAGGGTCACACCCCGCCAATCGCCCAATTCCTTGATCCTCTTATCGATCAACTGGAAAGGTAAAAGGCCTTTTTTAACTTCCTTTGAGCTGCTCTTCTTCATATTCTCTCCCTCAGAAGGGTTTCAGCACCAACCGGCCATAAGCAATGAAAGCACAGAAAACCAGTACCGACAACCAATAGATCACTTGTCCATTGAACGGATTACCCGAGGCCAAATGAACCCCGCAATAGAGAATCATCACAGTACCGATACAAAGCGCCGCTGCAGGGGCTAGGAACCCCAGGTTCTTGTTGAAGGCGGGAAGGATAAGGCAAGCACTCCAGATCAACTCCAAAACACTGATGCCCAACCAGACACCGTGCGGGATCGCCTTTAAGGAGCCCACTACTTGCTCTGAATTAGTGAATTTCCACACCGCCCCCATAACGGTATGCAAGGCCAGCAAAATCTGAAGAACCCACAAGAAAACGTTCATTTCATTTCTCCTTTGTCATTTTATTTCGATCGGTTGACCTGTTCCGTTCAGCCTCTCCAGCTTCATTTCCACGCCGATATCGTCATTTAACAAATATATTCTTCAAACGATTTGTGACACAACACTCGCCTTTATCCCATCGTTTTTTTCTTCTGACCAAGATCACAAAGCATATCTGAATGAATATTGAGCCCGATGTTGGTCAGATTGTAAACGTGTTCTGTCGCGATCAAATAAATGATCTCGCAGATCTCACGTTCACTGAAATGGGCCGCCAGGCGTTCAAAGGTTTTCGGATCCATCTTTTTCTCTCGAGTCAACTTCGTTACATAATCCAACAAAGCCTTATCCTTATCATTAAAAAGCCCGCTGCTGGAGTATTCGCCCAAAGCCTCAAATTTGGCCGGATCCATCGAGGTGTGAACCATTTCCCATCGTTTGATATCCATGCAAAACTCGCAAATATTAAGGCGGGCCACTTGTAACCGCACCAGCATGGCATTTTCCTTTGACAGGATCAGCTTTCGGTCTAATTGCCCGATCATGCCGGTGAACTGGGAAAACTCCGGGTCCAGTCGGGCAGAAAAAACCTTAACCGGCGTGATCACCTTGCCGAAAATCCGCTCATAATTGGCATAGGTCTCCTTCATCGCGGGATCTTGCGGGTTTTCAATAGGGACTAAGAATGTTTCCATGGCTATTCTCCTTACTTTGGCATGTTTTAACTTTGATCGAAAAGAAAGAAGTGGGAAGCTTCCTTGTCACAAGCCACTCTCTTTGTTCGTCATATACATGACGGATGAGCTTCACCAAATGTGACAAGAAAAAGGACCGAACATGAGTGAAAAGGATTGGCTGGCAGACCGTTTTCAGGAGAACCGCTCCCGCTTAAGGGCTGTCGCCTATCGCATCTTGGGATCCAACGGGGACGCCGAAGACGCGGTTCAGGAAGCTTGGCTGCGCCTCACCCGCTCGGACGCTGACCATATCGAGAATTTGAATGGCTGGCTAACCACTGTGGTGGCACGCATCTGCCTGGATATGCTTCGCTCGCGGAAAACCCATCCAATGGAAACTCTGGAAGACAATTTGGTGGAAGCGCCCCAAAACATCTACCCCAATGACCCCGCCCAAGAAGCGCTTTTGGCCGATTCAGTCGGGTCCGCCCTTTTGATCGTTCTTCGCGCTTTAACTCCAGCCGAACGGATCGCCTTTGTGTTGCACGATCTATTCGACCTTCCCTTCGAGGAGATCGCCTCGGTACTGGGCAAATCGGAAGTATCCGTGCGCCAGTTGGCCAGCCGGGCCCGCCGCCTGGTAAGAGGCGGCCAAGAAAGCCAGGAGGACCGGATCCGGAAACGCGAGATCGTCACGGCTTTCCTGTCCGCTTCCCGGGAAGGCAATTTCAACGCCCTACTCCAATTATTGGCCCCCAATATCACGCTTTACGCCGACGACATGGCCGTGAAGACGGCCGCAACCAATAAGGGTAAGGGAGCTCCACCTTTCGAAAATGAAATGCGGGGCGCGTCAACCATCGCCGAACTTTTCAAGGGCCGTGCCGTGGGAGCCCAATTGGCCCTTATCAACGGC
This sequence comes from candidate division FCPU426 bacterium, assembly GCA_027452205.1. Lineage (GTDB taxonomy): Bacteria > Oederibacteriota > Muellerivitia > Muellerivitales > Muellerivitaceae > Bog-1183. The sequence goes on from DAIDGV010000020.1 coordinate 18,537, forward strand.
TCTGTTGGTACCGCCTGGTTACCGGGGGGCAAAACCCGGGCGGCTTTCTTGTTCTTTATTGAAAACGGAAAGATCTGCGAGATCAATGTGGTCACGGAACCGGAAGAACTGACTGAAATGGAGGTCCGACCTTTGGTTGATTAAATCGTTCTGTTTCTCGATGAAAATAAAAAACCCAGGTTCTTTCGAACCTGGGTTCACTTGGTAGCCCTCAAGACCGTGAATTGGAACCAAGTTATAACCTGGTTCAAAGACGTAAATCAATTAAGGATTTCTCAGACCAGTGCTTTACAAAGGCTGGAATTTAGCCTTTTGGAGCCCTCAACCACACACCCCACGGGGCATGAAACCTGTGCCGAGGGATAGATGCTGGTTGACTGTTTTTCCGGCTTTAGGACTGACCTGCCCCCAAAGTTAGTACCAATTCCTATCTCACAGCAGCATAGGACCAATTGGCGGAACCCATTAGCGGCATAGGCTTGGTCTTGGGTTCTAAAATCCAAGCTTCTGGTGCTGGCGGCAGATAGCCCAACGAAC
>DAIDGV010000021.1 GCA_027452205.1 candidate division FCPU426 bacterium
CCTGCTCTACTTCCACCTGGCGAAGTATGGAAATGATCTGTTCTGCGTTATGTTTCTTTCTCGGCATAAAGCCCCCTTTTTCAGCCCGCCTTTCGGGTTATTATAACCTTACAGGTGGACCAGTTTTTGGGGGGCAGGTCAGGGGGAAAGGTCAGCTTGAAAATACGTACATAAATAATATAATCGTACGTATCAAGGGGGGCATCATGGATACCAAATTGACATTGAAGTTGGACGACAGGACCATCCAAAAGGCGAAGAACTTTGCCCGAAAAAATCACCAAACCCTCTCGGACCTGGTGGAAAGCTATTTTGAGAACTTGACCCATGAAGTCCATGAAACCCCGGCTGAATACACACCGGTCGTAAAACAACTGATCGGTCAGGTGAAACTGCCTAAACAGTTCGATCCGAAAAAAGAATACGCCGGTTACTTGGACAAAAAATACAAATGAAGAAAGTCTTCATCGACACCAACGTGGTCTTGGATCTATTGCTGGCCCGGGAGCCCCATTATCCCGCGGCGGCGACACTTTTTTCCTTGGTGGAAAAGGGTGACCTGCAAGGTTATCTTTCGGCGCTGACCTTTACAAACTTGGCCTACATCCTACAAAAAACAGAACAGAAACGCGGAGCGATCCGGCTTTTGCAGACCTTGAGGCCGTTGGTTCACTTGCTGCCGGTCACGAGCCGGGTGATCGACCTAGCGTTGGCGTCCCGCTTCAAGGATTTTGAGGATGGGGTGCAATATTTCACGGCCTCGGAAGCGGGGATTGGCGTTTTGGTGACCCGGAATGTCCGCGATTTTTTTCCGGCGGAAATAACGGTCTGTTCCCCGGAAGAGTATCTAAAAACCCTTCGCCCGAACTAACGGCGGTTCCTAAAGCGCCAAGGGGCTTTATGACTTCCGTTTCAGGGTGGGCAGACAAAAATGGGCGCTGAAATGATCGGGCCAATTCATTTAGCCACAGATGCAGGGGATACAGGGGATGAGCGGCCAAGCAAAAACGATTTAGCCACAGATGAACACAGATGGGGAACAAGATCGTCAGGCAAAAGAACGGCCAAGGCTAAGGCAATTTAGCCACAGATGCAGGGGATACAGGGGATGAGCGGCCAAGCAAAAACGATTTAGCCACAGATGAACACGGATGAACATAGATGGGGAACAAGATCGTCAGGCAAAAGAACGGCCAAGGCTAAGGCAATTTAGCCACAGATGCAGGGGATACAGAGGATGAACGGCAAGGCAAAACCTATTTAGCCACAGATGAACACAGATGGACGCAGATAAGGAAAAGGATCATTGGGTTTTTAAGAATGAAGGCAGGCCGTTAAAAGGCGAAAGAACGGCAAAGGCGAAATCAATTGGCCGCAGATGAACGCAGATAGATGAAATGATTTGGGTCTATCGGCGTGAATCCGCCTTGATCGGCGGTTGCGGAGGTTTTTGGGTGCTGAAAGCGCTGGCGCTGAGGTGATCGGGGGCAGGATATAAAGATCCGTCCAAATGCAACCGTTTGAAAGTCCAGTCAATCCTGTACGTTAGTTGGTTAATCCCGTCAATTTCATAAAACCTGCCATTCGCTAAGCTCTATCTAACTTCTTTTCCATCCAACGCCGTGAACAACGCCTGAAAGCGTTTTTCACAAAGAAGTTGATCGGGGAACCGTGAAGAGCTTTGTCATATCGGACCTTTTTGCCAAAAGGTTAAAACGATTTTACTGTCACGCGCTCATATTGATTTTAGCGATGAGCGCGGTACCTTCCTCTGTGTCCGCTGCCTTTACCGCCATTTACGCTTCGGACGGCAATGACGGCTATACCTTCACCGGTTGTTTCACGGTGGCGAACTTAAAAGCCTCTTGTTGGAACGGCATCATCATGTTCGCCGCGTCGGTGCAGCCCAACGGCGATATCACCGCCGGGGGCAATACGCTGGTATCGAACGGCGTTTATATGGGGGACGCGAACTGGGGATCGAACGTGACGAACCTCAAGACCCCGCCGACCTCGGTGACCCGTTATGAACTTTGCGTGGGCGGCTGGGGAGACACTAGTTACGCGAACATCCAGAACATCATCAACAGCCAGGGCGCTTACGGCATCCTCTACACCAATTTCCGCGCGCTGAAGAATGCCTGCCCGGGTTTGGACGCCATCAACGACGATGATGAGGGCAATTACGACCTGAACTCCTCCATCCAATTCGGGCAGATGCTTTACAACAGCTGCGGCCTGAAATTCACCCAGGTGCCTTATCAGAACCAAAGCTTTTGGGTGTCGTTGAAGAACAGTTTGGGCGCGGCTTGCGATCTGGTCTATCTGCAATGCTACCAGGGCGGGGCGGGGAACAATCCGGCCCAGTGGGATTCGGCTTATGGTGGCGGGTTCCATGTGATCCCCGGTGAAGAAACGAACTACGCCAGCCAATCGCAATTCGCCACCTGGGCCTCGACGGGATCGACCGGCGGGTTCTTTTGGCCGGACTGGTATTACTGCCCGGGCACTAACTGGCCGACACTGATCGCCCAGGGCATCGGCACGAGCTGTTCGCTGCCCGCGGTGAACCCTTACTTGCAGGTGAACGGCGGCGCTTGGCAGAACACCAACAACGCGACGGTGCCTTTTGGGGCGTTGGTGAATTTAGGCCCGCAGGATTCGGGTGAGGCCTGGAGCTGGACGGGACCGGGAGGATATACCTCCACTTCCCGCGAGATCGACAGCATTCCCCTGAGTGTGGGCGTGAATACCTTCACCGTGACCAACACCACCCAATGCGTTTGCAACCAAAGTAATACTTTCACCATCACCATGCAGCCGCCGGCGGCCTGCGCCAACGGCAACGCCACCTTCGGCAATACCGCGGCGGGCACGGGATGCTGTAATCAGGGTGGGCAGTTGGACTGCTGTTCTTACAACCTGACCCAACCCATGACGGTCACCTATATGCAGATCTATATGGGATCGGGCACGAATGGCAACGGGGTGCTGGGCATTTACGCCGATAACGGCGGGTCGCCGGGGACCTTGCTGACCAAGAGTAACGCCATGCAGTTGACCTCGGGCTGGAACACCTTCGCGGTGAACCCGGTCTATTTGGCGCCGGGCAACTATTGGCTGTCCGCCAGCCTGGATAGCAAGACCAACAATTTTTGGTATTCCAACTCGGGCGGCGGGGGACTGTTGTTCAAGACCTACGCTTATAACGGCAACCTGCCCTCGACGCCGGGCGGCGGCATGACGGGCTATGGTTGGCTGATGAGCATCAACGCCAATGGTTGTGTGGTACTGCCCACCGCCACACCGACCTGGACGGTGCCCGCCTGCACGACCAGCAGCACCACTTTGGGTAATGCGTCCTCAGCGAACGCGGGGTCCGCCGGGGCGGGTGGCATCATTGGCGGCACCACTTACACCTTGTCCCAGCCGATGACGGTGACGTCGCTTTCGTTCTATTTCTCCGGCGGCACCAACGGCAGCGGGGTGGTGGGTCTTTATTCGGACTCGGGTGGAAGGCCCGGGACACTCTTGGTGCAGAGCAACGCGCAAAGCCTGAACTCGGGGGGCTGGAATAATTTTGTGGTGACGCCGACGGCGATCCAGCCGGGCAATTATTGGATCTACGGAAGCTTTTCGGGCACGGCGAACTGGCAATATTCCAATGGTTGCTGCACCGGGGGTTATCTCTTTGGAAGCTATACCTATAACGGAAGCCTGCCGAACACGATCACCACGACCCTGACCGGTTATGGCTGGACCATGTGCGCTTACGCCAGCGGCTGCCTGCAGCCCACCGCGACGATGACCAACACGCCGCGCATGACATCGACCAGTACGGTGACGAACAGTCCAACGCAGACATCGACGGTGACCAATACCCCGACCGTGACGGATAGCCCGACGCAGACCAACACGGCCACGAATAGCGCGACCCATACCGTGACGAACACGGCCACCAATACGGCCACGCATACATCGACCAACACCGCGACTTCAACGGCGACGAATAGTTCGACCTCGACGGCCACGAATACCGCGACCAAAACGAATAGTCAGACCGCCACCAATACCCGAACCGCTTCCTCCACCCCGACGGAAACTGATACGGCCACCAGCAGCGCGACCCACACGGCCTCAAATACGGCCACGGTGACCCATACCCAAACCCAAACTTCGACCGCTTCCAGCAGCCCGACCGAAACCCATAGCGCGACGATGACCTCCACGCCGACCGCAACCTCCACTTTGACCAGCACCAACACGCCCAAGGCCACCAGTACCCATACGGCGACCTGTACCGTGACGATCACCAACACGCCCTCGGTCACGAAGCCGGTCATTTATCCCAATCCGGTGGCGGGTCCGACGGTGACCCTGCAATTGCCCGGAAATAATTTGACCAACGTGAGCGTGGAAATTTTCACGCTCTCTTTCCGCGAGATCAAAACGGTGACAATGCCCCAAGTGGTTGGAAGCAGTTTGGTGATCGATTTGACGGACCGTTTCAGCAAGCAATTGGCGAACGGTCTTTATTACTTCCGGATCACGGTGGGGAACAAAAAATGGGTCGAAAAGTTACTGGTGCTGCGTTGAGGGGGCGATGAGGTTGAAAATCTCTCTGTATGCAACCGTTTGAAGGGTGCGTTAATCGTATACGTTTTTTTGTTAATTCCATCAATTTCATAAAACCTGGTAACCGTTAAGCTCTATCTAACTTCTTTCCTTTCAACGCCCTGAACAACGCCTGAAGGCGCTTTATATGAATTGAGAAAGAAGTTGATCGGGGAAATGTGGAAATTACTACGTTTCAAAACTCTTTGAACAAGGGTTTGAAATTTTCAGTTCGGTGGAACCTCATATCGTTTCTTTTGGAACGATCGATTCTTCTTTTTTTACCCCTCTTTCTCATAACGATGCCCGCTTGGGCGGACGGGGCCTTTGGACCGCAGCACGGGGTTGCCATCGGACCGGTCGTCGTCAACTTCTCTGACCTGGCGAACAAACAAGCCAAGGGTCTTTTGCCCGTTTCCAAACCGATCCAAATGTACGAACAGGACGAGGACCAGGGCCCGGCCCTGCCGGCCACGAATCCTTTGGCCAAGATATCTCACTTGATCCTGCCGAACATCCCCGCCGGGGCCTTGGTGCCTTCGCCTTCCAGCGCGATCGATTTTGAGGGACAAACCAACGGGGGATGGAACCCGCCGGATACCGAAGGGGCGGTCGGCCCCAATCACGTCATCTCGATGGTCAATAGCTGGATCAACATCAAGGACAAGTCGGGCAACTTGCTGAAAAGCGTGGATATGCAAAGTTTCTGGTCGGGCGGCGGCATCGCCACTTACGGCAGCGCTTTCGACCCCCGGGCCCAATATGACCCGATCAGCCAGCGCTTCATCATCCTTTGCGGCAGCGGTATCGGCGACCTGAACCAATCGCAGGTCCTGTTGGCGGTGAGCCAAACCTCGGACCCGACGGGTAGCTGGAACCTTTATAGTTTCTTCGCGGACAACAACACCCCGACCCAGCATTGGCTGGACTATCCCACGATGGGTTTCAACAGCAAGTGGATCCTGATCCACGGCGACCTGTTCGGGCAGAACGGCGGCTCGACCGAGGATGGGATGTGGGCCTTCAATAAAGCCAACCTTTACGCCGGGGGCGCGGCCCAATACACCTTCATGGTCGCCGGGAGCTGGATGTGCATGCCCGCGGAAACCTATGACGCGGCCGAGCCCGATGAATATGTGGTCTGGAACGACAGTAACAGCAGTGTGGCGCTCTGGAAACTGACCGGCGCCATCGGCAGTGAGAGCTTGGTGCAGGTGGCCAGCGTTGGTTCGCCCCTGGGATGGACGGGTAGCGACGCGCCCGCGCCCCAGTTGGGGTCTTCGGTCACGATCGGCGGGGGCGTGGGCGTCTTCATGAGCTGTATCTACCGCAACAGCTCGATCTGGGCCTGCGAGAGCGTGGCGCCGAACAGCGGGCCGACCCGATCCTGCGCCCAATTCTTCCAGATGGATACCTCAGGTAATTTGCAGCAGTTCGGCCGGGTGGACGATCCCACGGGCACCAACTTCTATAACTTCGCCTCGATGGGCGTCAACACCAACAACGATATCCTGGTGGGGTTCACCGTCTATTCATCCAGCATCTATCCCAGCTGCGCTTACGCTTACCACTCGGCCTCGGACCCGGCGGGTAGTTTCCGCGATCCTTATATCTATAAAGCGGGCGGCGGGGACGGCCAGAGCCGGTGGGGGGACTACAGCCACACCGAAGTGGACCCGACCAACAACCTGGACTTTTGGACGGTGCAGGAATACCAGAACGGCGGCGGATGGGACACCTGGTGGGCCAAGGTGGCCGCTTTGTCCATCGCCACCGCGACCCCGACGCCGAGCTTTACACCCACGACCGTGCCGCCCGTTTGCGCCTCTTGGGTGGTCAACGGCAACGCGAGCCAGGGCGCAGGGGTAACCTTGACCATAGCGGCCAATGGGGAAACCGGAACGGCTTGGAACACGAGCACCCTGGACTTGACGAAGGACTTTAACCTGGCCTTCAAAGCTTACTTTGGGGCGCCGGGCGGGGCGGACGGCATCGACTTCGTCCTGCAGAACGACCCGCGCGCCACGGCGGCGATCGGCGGAGGGGGCGGGGGCAAGGGTTATTCGGGCGGGGTTTCGATCACGCCCTCGGTGGCTTTCGACCTGGAAACCTATGGCAGCAACGGCACCCTGCAAATGCTGGAGAACGGCAACACGACCAATACCTGCGCTTATGTGGCGGGCACTTGCCCCTATGTGTTCTCCTCGAACATCGCCAATTCCGCCGAGCATAGCTATCAAGTGACCTGGAGCGCCTCGGCTAAACAACTGATGCTGATCGTCGATGGCAACGTGGTGATGACCTATAACCGGGACCTAGTGGCGTCGGTCTTTGGCGGCAATAGCAACGTCTTTTACGGATTTACCGGGGCCACCGGCGGTTCGAACAACTTGCAATATGTCTATCAGGTGGGCTGCGTGGTCCCGACGCCGACCGCGACCATTCCCGCTTGCACGACCAGCTCGACCACCCTGGGCAATACCTCCTCGGCTAACGCGGGTTCCGCGGGCGCCGGGGGCTATATTGGCGGCACCACTTACACCTTGTCCCAGGCGATGACGGTGACCTCGCTGTCGCTTTATTTCTCCTCGGGCACCAACGGGAACGGGGTGGTGGGTCTTTATTCGGATTCGTCGGGTAATCCCAACTCGCTGTTGGTGAAGAGCAATCCGCAAGTCCTGAACGCGGACGCCTGGAACAGCTTTGTAGTGACGCCGACGGTGATCCCGGCGGGCAAATATTGGATCTATGGCAGTTTCACGGGTACGGTGAATTGGCAGTATTCCAGCGGCTGCTGCGCGGGCGGCTATCTGTGGGGCGCCTATAGCTATAACGGCAACTTGCCCGCGACGATGGTCGGCGGGCTGACCGGATATGGCTGGACCATGTGCGCTTACGCCAGCGGCTGTCTACAGCCCACGGCGACCATGACCGCGACCGGGACAAGCACGGCTACTTCCACCCCGGCCTATACGGCGACCGCCACCTCGACCGCGACAGGTACGAATAGCGCGACCTCGACGGCCACTTCGACCGCGACCCAAACCGCGACCAATAGCGCCACCAAAACGAATTCGGCCACCCAAACTTCCACTTCGACCCGGACGAATACCGCCACATCCACGGCCACTTCCAGCGCGACCTCGACGGCGACCCAGACGGCGACCAACAGCGCCACCTCGACCCGGACGAACACCGTGACTTCCACGGCTACGCCGACCTCGACCTTTACCCTGACCGAGACCTCGACCAGCAGTTCCACGGCGACCGCGACGGTGACGCCGACCCGAACCTCCACCTCGACGGCGACGGTCACCCACACCCAAACCTGCACCTCGACCCCGACCAAGACCAATACCATGACCGCCACGGTGAGCTGCACCAATACACCCACGGTGACAAGGACCTATACGGTGACCGCGACCCAAACCCCGACGGACACGCCCCTGGTCACCCAGCCGGTGATCTATCCCAATCCGGCGACGGGAAATCAGGTGGCCCTGGCGCTGCCCAAACTGAACGCAGCATCGGTCACGGTGGAGATATTCACCCTGTCCTTCCGCGAGGTGCAAACCTATCACTTCGCGCAAGTGGCCGGAAGTACGGTGATCCTGCCCCTTTACGACAAGGGCGGCGTGGCTCTCGCTAATGGGCTTTATTACCTGCGGGTCACGGTGGATGGTCATAAGTGGATCGTGAAGTTGCTGGTCCTCAAATGAGGCGGGTTGTTATCGTCTCGTGCGTGCTTTTTTTGAGCGGACTGACTCATAACGTTTTCGCGGACTTCAACACGAATGACGATACTGCCGCGGCGGTCCTGCAGACCTATTACAACAGCAGCGGTCTATGGGACGGCACTTTCGCGGGTTGGGGCGACGCGGAAGCTTTAGAGACGGTTGAGAACACCATTCTTCGCACCAATGGGCAGTCCTCTTACCTTTCCGACATCGCTACGACCTACAACGACAATTACAGCGGGGGCTTTATCGATAATTACTATGACGACGAGGGTTGGTGGTGCAATGCCTGGATCCGGGCTTATGACCTGACGGGCAACACGACCTATCTGAACATGGCCAAGTCCATCTATAGCGACATCGTGGGCGGATGGGATGCTTCGGTCTGTAACGGCGGGCTTTGGTGGCAGAAGCCGAACAATTATAAAAGTTCCATCTCGAACGAGCTTTTCCTGCTGGAGTCCATCCGCCTTCACCAGCGCACGCCCGGGGACAGCTATTACCTGAATTGGGCCAACGCCGAATGGACCTGGTTCAGCGGGACCGGCGTGATCAATGGGAACAACCTGATCAACGACGGGGTCGATTCCACGACCTGCGGGAACAACGGCGGGGGGATCTACACCTACAACCAGGGGGTCATCCTGGCGGGCCTAACGGACCTCTATAAAGAGACCCTGAACACCGCTTATTTAACGAAGGCCGAATCGATCGCGAACGCGGTGTTGAATTCCGCCAATGGACTGGTGAACACCAGTGAGATCGTTACCCAGGGCGGGCCCGGGGACGGATCGGAGTTCAACGGCATCTTCGCCCGTTATCTGTTCTATCTCTATGACACCGACCACAACCCGGCCTATTACAACTTCCTCGTGGCCAACGCTAATTCCATCTGGGCCAATGACCGGGATGGGTCCAATAACTTGGGTTACCTTTGGACCGGGCCGGTGAACCTGTCCATGCCGGGCAGTCACGTTTCGTCCATGGACCCGGGGGCGGTCATTGCCAAACCCTGGACCACGACGATGGTCTATGCCCGGGGCGCGGGCGACCCGGAACTGAACCACTCGACGGGTTACGCGACGGGCACCCTGGCTTGGGCTTGCGACAACACTTCCTCCCAGACCTTCATGCAATGGGGCCCCTATGTGTCGTACCTATCAGCGGGAAGCCACACGGTGCATTTCCGGCTGGCCTCGTCGGTGACCAATTGCTCGCCGGTGAGCCTGTTGACCCTGCAGATCACCAGTAACAGCGGTACGGTCACCCAGGGCAGTATGAACGTGCCTTGGGCCGCCTTCGTGGAAGCGAACAAACCGCAGGATTTCGCCGTGAGTTATACCGACAACACCGCCAATGATCCTTTGGAGTTCCGTGTGATATGGAACGCGGTCCCGGGAACGCCCAAGGTGACCCTATCGGATATCACGGTGGATGGGAACTACAACTGGACCGCCGCCAACCTGACCCACGACATTGGCCGCCTGGACGGGGTGAACGACTGGGAGGCGGATTCGGTGAAGGATTCGGCCTCGGGTTATATGATCCGGGGGCCGGGTACCGCGGAACTTGGCAACGCTAATTGCCAGGCGGTCTTCGAGATGAAGGTGGATAACTTCAATTGGGATAACAACCAGGTGGCAACCTTGTCGGTGGTTGATGTGGATACCGGCACCACAGTGGCCAGCCAGAACGTGACGAGGAACCAGTTCAACACCATCTTGTTCCAGGACTTCACCCTGAATTTCACCGCCACGCTGGGCCATCACTATGACTACCGGGTCTATTATGACGTCTTCAACAATTCGCCCCGGCTGACGGTGCGGGGCATCTATACCAGCATCCTTTCGGCCAATCCGGCGGCCACCCCGACCGCGATCGCCTGCGCCAGCGGCGGGACCTTTGGCAATACGGTGTCGGGCACCGGCGGTTATAACCTGGGCGGCCAGATCGATTGCGCGAAATACAATTTGGCCCAGGCCATGACGGTGACCTCCATCAGCATCTATATGGGAGCGGGTACTTCGGGCAATGGAGTCTTGGGGATCTATTCAGATAGCGGCGGGCCGGCGAATCTTTTGGTGCAAAGTTCGGCCCAGCCCTTGTTCGCGGGATGGAATACCGTGGGAGTGACCCCGACGGTGCTGACGGCGGGCAACTACTGGCTATCGGGAAGTTTTACTGGCAACGCGGTCTTTGACTATTCGAATAGCAATGGCGGGACGATGTCCTGGACCAATTACACCTATAGCGGCACCTTGCCCTGCACGGTGGGAGGCTTGACCGGTTATGGCTGGTTGATGAGTATTTACGCCAGCGGTTGTTTACAGCCGACCCCAACGATGACCCAGACCCATACCTCGACCGATACGGCGACCAACAGCCCTACCTGCACCCCGACGGCGAGCAGTACCGCCACTTTGACCGACACGGCCACCCTGGGCGAGACCGCCACGAATAGCGCGACGAATACGGTCACGAACAGCCCTTCCTCGACGCCCAGCGAGACGGAGACCAGTTCGGCGACCTCGACGAATACGATCACTCCCATGCCCACTTCGACCAGCACCCTTACCCCGGTCTCGAGCTATACGAGCACCTCGACCCAAACGGTTACTTTTACAGGGACGAGTACAGCTACTCGAACAGCGACGAACAGCGCCACTTCGACGGCGACAAACAGCGCTACTTCGACCGCGACGAATACCGCCACCAAAACGAGTAGCCAGACCGCGACGAGCACCTGCACCGCTTCGTCGACGCCGACCGCGAGTTTTACTTCGACCAGCACGGCGACAAATAGAGCCACCAACACTGCGACGGTGACTCGTACGCAAACTTCGACATGGACCGCTTCTTCGAGTCCGACTCAGACCGGCAGTTCCACCGCCACTTCGACACTGACAGCCACGGCGACCTCGACAGGCACCAGCACGCCCAAGGCCACCAATACCCGCACGGCTACTTGCACCGCGACGGTGACCAACACGCCTGCGATGACCAAGGCGGTCATCTATCCGAACCCGGCGACGGGGGACCGTGTGGAAGTAGCGGTGCCTAAAGCGAACCCGAGTGAAGTAACCATCGAGATCTTCACGATTTCGTTCCGGGAGATCGCGACGGTTCAGGTGAGCCAAGTGGTGGGGAACACGGTGTTGGTGCCGCTTTATGACAAGCGGGGAACGGCCTTCGCCAACGGGCTTTATTACTTCCGGGTGACGGTGGACGGACAAAAATACATCACAAAGCTGTTGGTGCTGCGCTAGGCGAGGCAAAACCGATCAGCCACGGATGGGATGAACGGCAAAGCAAAAACGATTTAGCCACAGATGAACACGGATGGGGAACAAAATCGTCAGGCAAAAGAACGGCCTAGAAGGTTTATGGGGGGTGTTGGCTGGGATGAGTGGCTTGAGGTTTTACATTTAACCTTAAAAAAGGCCTTAGGCTAAGGAAAACAAGGGTTTAGGGGCGGGAAATTAATTTTAGGGTGATAATGGTGCGGTCATCGCATCCGGTAATGGGAAGGGAGTTTCTGTGTCTCGGAAAAGCCGTCGGCGTCAAAAGAAAACCGATCCCACTGCTCAAAGAACAGGCTTGGTAGCCGGCTTGTTCCTGATCTTCGTTTCCTTGGCGGCGGCCTATCAAAGCCCGCGCGTCCAGTTCTTCTTTCACTCTATTCAAAATCATCCGGCCCTTCAGGGTGTTGCCGGAAAAATTCCGGATCCGGACAACGGCATCGACGGGGCGAAAGGGAACGATCCCAGCGAAAAGGAAAGGCTCAAGCCTGAAGATGAGGACCGGAACGGGGATGATTCGCTGAAGTTCAAAAAGCGCGCTTATGATTTCCGCGCTTATCCGAACAAGACCATTCCGGCGGGTTCACGGGAAAGGGCCTGGGAACAGTTCCAACAACACTATCCGCCGGACCAGAAAAAATCCTTGTGGAAACCCGCGAAGCAGGCGTTCCAATGAGAACCCCGGGGACAGTGAAAAGATCAGGGGTCCTGACAGGGGCGGTCTGGCTTTTATTGGCGTTGGCTCTTGGGGCCCAGAGCGCCTATGCGCTCTCTCCCCAGTGGATCCCGGTTGGGCCGGTCTATCTGACTGAAGGGTATAATCCCTCCAACCAGAAGGACAATGGCCGCATCTGGAACATCGCGGTGGACCCTTCCAATGTCAACCACATCCTGATCTTCTCGGATTCGGGCGGTATTTGGCAGACGACGAACGACGGGACGACCTGGACGCCGCAGACGGACGACTATCCTTCCTTCAACGTTTCCTATAACAACAATTCAGGCGCCATCGCTTTTGCCGCTTCCAGCCCGAACATCGTTTACGCCAATACCCAGCCCGCGGAAGACGGCTGGGGCGGGGTCATCAAGTCCACCGATGGCGGCAGCACCTGGAACGAGATCGCCACTTACAACAACATCCTGGGGACGAACTATTACACCAACATGCGGGACATGCTGGTGGACCCGGCCAACCCGAACAATTTGGAATTTGACTGTAAGTATTCCTGGTATGTGGGGCCCACCTGGGGAAATATCGGCGGGGTGTATAAGTCAACCGATGGGGGATCGACCTGGACCAACACCTTCCAGGGCACGATTGGCGTGCCGGGACCGTGCCTGGTGGCCAGCTCCTCCAATTTCAGTAATCAGTATTTCGCGAACAGCACCAATATCGGATCGAACCCCACGGCGGGCATCTACCGGTCCACCAACGCGGGCACCAGCTGGTCGGTCGTCAGCGGGCCCTGGTCGTCGGTGAGCGGATTGGCGGACCTGTTCGTGGCCATCGCCCCCTCGGACCAGAACACCGTGTATGTCATCGCCTCCACCGGCGACTATGCCTACAACCCCCCGGGTTTCTACATGACCTCCAACGCCTGGGCCGCCACGCCGACCTGGACCAGCCTGACCCCGCCGATCAGCTCGCCGGACGGTTTTAAGGTGCAACCGACCAATTCGCAGATGATCTTCCTGGACTTCTATAACTATTACTGCAACAGCCCCTGCACCGACAGCTGGACCAACTACGAAACCTTCAACGTAGCCAACGGCGCCGGGTCGGCCTGGACCGAATATTACGCGGGCAACAGTCCCTTCCATGCGGACGGCCGGGAACTGTGCTGGCAAAACAACACCAACTTGTTAGCAAGCTGCGACGGCGGGATTTTTCTTAGCACCGACTCGGGAAATACCTTTAACGACATCAACGAGGGCGGCCTGCAAACCATGATGATCTATGGCCACTCGGGCAGCGTGCAGCCGGGATATCCTTCCAACCTGGTCGGCGGGGGCACACAGGATAACGGCACGCAGCTTTCCATCGGGGGCGGGGTTTTCTCCCAAAGCTTGGCGGGCGGCGACGGTAGTTCGAACCAGCAAGACTTCTTTGGCGATGCGGCGGGAGCGCTGGGCACCTCCAGCAATGGCACGATGTACCGATCCACGAACCCCAGCGTCTGGAACAACCCCAGCTTTTATTACACCTCTACGGGCCAACAAGTAGGGTCGCTCACGGGCATTCAAGCGACCGCGCGTTCTTATAACAATCAGAACTATGTATTGGCCGGCGCGAGCACGACTTTGTACCAAGCCACGGATTTTTGGAGCAATCCCACCTCCACGAACGTGGTGTGGACCAACATATCCTCCGGTATCGCGCCCACGGGGAACATCCAATATGTCGAATATGCCCTGGCGGACACGACGAACAAGACCATCGCCTTCACGGACGCCAAGAACGAGATATGGGTGACTTCCAACGGGGGCGCGTCCTGGAACGGCCCGGTGACCAACGGCCTGCCGAACTTGAACATAACCCAGGTGACCTTCAACCCCGCGAACGCGAACACCCTTTACGCGGTCTATTCGGGGTACAACGGGACACCCGCCGGGCATATCTTCGTCACCGCCAACGCGCTGGCGGCCTTCCCGACATGGACGAGCATCGACGATGGGGTGAACATTCCCCATAACTGTATCGCGGTGGACCCGAATACGCCCGCGGATATCTTCGTGGGCACGGATATCGGCATGCTTTACAGCACCAACTCGGGGACCAGTTGGACGGCCATGAACCCGGCTTCCACCGGAATGCCGAACGTGAGCGTGCAGCAACTGATGTTCGAGAAAAGCACGGATACGCTGACCGCCTGGACCTTCGGGCGCGGCATCTTCCAAATGCAGATGAATAACTACACGGCGACCCCCACCTATACCCCGACCGTGACCCCCACCTTCTCGGCCTGCTCAAGCTGGGTCGTGAACGGCAACGCCACCCAGGGCGCCGCCGTCACCCTGACCACCGCCACCAACGGGCAAGTGGGATCGGCCTGGAACCGTAACTGCATCAACCTGACCCAGAATTTCAATATGACCTTCAAGACTTATTTCGGGGCGGCCGCCGGCGCGGACGGCATGGACTTTGTGCTGCAAAACGACCCGCGGGGCACCGCCGCCATCGGGGGAGGCGGCGGCGACAAAGGTTATTCGGGAACCAACGCCATCACGCCCTCGATGGCCTTTTGCCTGGAAACCTACGCCAACAATGGGACCCTGCAGCCGGAAGAGAACGGATCGACTACCAGCACCTGCGGCTATACGACCGGCGGACTTTGTCCTTTCACGTTTGGGACCGCCATCAATAACGGGGTGGAGCACACTTATAACGTCACCTGGGACCCGACGGCCAAGGTGCTGACCCTTTACATGGATGGGGCGGTGGTGATGACCTACAACCGGGACCTGGTGGCCAATGTGTTCGGCGGGTCCACTTGTGTTTATTACGGATTTACCGGCGCGACCGGCGGGGCGAACGATCTTCAATACTTCTACCAGACCAATTGTTTTACGGACACGCCCACCCCCACGACGACCCATACTTCCACGGTCACGCCCACTGGTACGCAGACCAATACGCCGACCAGCCAATATACGAACACGGCCACCAACACCGCTTCGCCTAGTTCGACGGCCACGTATAGCGCGACTTCGACGTCGACGAACAGCGCGACATCGACCGCGACCAAAACCAACTCGGCCACCGAAACCTCTACCTCGACCGGGACGAATACCGTGACTTTCACGGCCACACCCACGGAGACCTTTACGATGACCGAGACCTCGACCAGCAGTTCCACGGCGACCGCGACGGTGACCCCGACCCGAACCTCCACCTCGACGGCGACGGTCACGGATACCCAGACCTGTTCCCCGACGCCGACCAACACCAATACCATGACCGCCACGGTAAGCTGTACCAGCACGCCTACGGTGACAAGGACCTATACGGTGACGGAAACCCAAACCCCGACGGCGACGCCTTTGGTCACCCAACCGGTGATCTTCCCGAATCCGGCGACGGGCAACCAAGTGGCCTTGGCGCTGCCCAAACTGAACGCGGGTTCAGTAACGGTGGAAATTTTCACTCTCTCGTTCCGCGAGGTGCAGACTTACCGTTTTGCGCAGGTGGTGGGGAGCACGGTGGTCTTGCCCCTTACTGACAAGAGTGGGACAGCCCTGGCCAACGGGCTTTATTACTTAAGGGTCACGGTCGATGGCCACAAATGGATTCTGAAACTGCTAGTACTGAAGTAGATCCAGTCAGAATTCAAACCCCAAGAAATACCTTTGTAAATCAACGGTTGCTTGAGGTCCAATCGACAACCTCATCTTGAGAATAACTCGGTTAGGTTGGTAGCATTCTATGAGTTAGTCCTATTTCAACGGGGAGCAAAAGAGATCATGCATAGCTGGCCCCGACTTAAAATGATCGTCTTTTTTATGGTTGTCGGATGGAGTGCTTTGACCGCAGCTTGGGCGCAGAATGACGGGAACACAAAGCCTTTATTAACTATTCGCCCAGTGTTCTTTTGTTTAGGGGCCGGAATTCCCTTGATGGGTAGTGGGTTCGGGACGGAATACGATCCCTGGGTAGATTCGGGGAGCTATACCTTGGCTAATGGTTATGGAACGAAATATGACGTCGGTCCCGTTTTCGAGTTCGCTTTTGGTGTGGATCTGGACGACAATTGGTCTCTAGAGCTTGACGCGGAACTTTCCTATTTTTTGGGTTCGCAGGTCGGTATTTCCTCAGTCGAGACTAGTTTAGTTCCCTGTGTGCAGTACAACTTGGACCATGCATGGGCAACGCCTTATTTCAAGGTGGGATGTGGCTTGAACATCAACGATTCGAACACACCCGCAGGCACCTATACCGGATATACCAACAACGGTGGAAATTATTACCAGACGGCGGATACCAATGGGTTGTCAGTCTTGAATCCGGTTTTGTGCGGAGGTGTGGGAGTTCTGATTGAAAATCCTTGGACTTCCAAAATCCAAATTTATGTCCAAGCGCTATACGATATGAGTTTTACATCACGAGGAGATTTTTCTTATTTCCCGATTACTGCCGGATTGCGGTTCCAGTGAACGGCCATAAAGTGGATATTGAAATTGTTGGTGTTGAAAGTAGGTAAGACAAAGTTAATGGAACCACGGATGTAGGGGATCAACGGCCACGGCGAAACCGATTTAGCCACAGATGCATGGGATTCATGGGATGAACAGCAAGGCAAAACCAATTGGCCGCAGATGTCCCGTTGGGCGGGACTATACCGATCTCCATGAAAAGTTTGAGCAAAGAGGATCGGCATGAACGCAGATTTTCGCTGTTAAAAAATCATAAGACTTTGCCTTTAAACAGCGATTATTTGCGTGAATTTGCGGCCAAAAGTTTTTTGTCGCCTATCCCGAATAACGCCTCAAGAGATCGCGTCGGCCACGGATGTAGGGGATCAACGGCCAAGGCGAAACCAATCTAGCCACAGATGCAGGGGATGCATGGGATAAAGACGAAAGCTTAAACAGATTTGATTTTTCAAAAACAAGATGTCCCTTTGTTTTCATCCCCTGAATCCCCTGCATCTGTGGCTCAATTGATCTAGGAATTAAGCCTCATCCATCACTGTTGCGCCTGAATTCAAAAAATACAACCGTTTGAAAATGGCCTAAAAACGACATTAATTCCATACATCGACGCGATAATCCGGTCAATTTCCAATTCCCCCAACCTATGAAATCATTCAATGCAACAGACCCTTTTGGAACAACGTCTGAAAACGTTATCGGGGAAGGACTCTAATTTTGCATAAAATTGATTTTAGCTGGATGACCCCAGCCATCAAGAAGATCTCCTTCGCTTTGCTTTTCTTCACACTCCTCGCCCTTTCTCAAAACGCCCAAGCCCAATGGACCCTCGTTTGGAGCGATGAATTCAACGGCGCCGCCGGGACTGCCCCGGATTCGACCAAATGGACCTACGACACGGGCGTCAACCAGCCAAACAACGAACTGGAAAATTACACCAACTCCACCCAGAACTCCTATATGGACGGTAACGGCCATCTGGTCATCCAAGCTTTGGATCCGGGCGGCAATAACGGCGCGATGGGCAGTTACACTTCGGCCCGTTTGAAGTCCCAAGGGTTGTTCGATCAAGCTTACGGGATGATCGAATGTTCCATGCAGTTGCCCGCGGGCGGCCCGGGGATCTGGCCAGCTTTCTGGATGCTAGGTGAGAATATCGGTTCGGTGGGTTGGCCGGCTTGTGGTGAGATCGACATGATGGAGGATGGTCTGCCTTGGTCGAACACCGTCATTGGGGAGCATGTCCATGGGACCCAGAGCGGCGGCGGGGACTATAACGGCGGGGCGGGCGTGGGATCGAATATCACTATCCCCAGCGGTACGGTCAATAGCGGGTTCCACACCTACGGGGTCACTTGGAGCCCGAACTGGATCCAGTTCTTTGTGGACGGGGTCAATTATCAATCCATCAGCCCCAGCAGCGTGCCGGGCTCTTATCCTTTCAATCATCCTTTCTTCCTGCTCCTCAATTTGGCGATCGGTGGACCTTCGGGAAGCCCTACGGGTTCGTCTTTCCCGCAACAAATGCTGGTGGACTATGTGCGTGTCTATAAGTTGACCAACAACGGTACCACTCCTTATGGCGGGACCGCGGCGACCGTTCCGGGTCT
This sequence comes from candidate division FCPU426 bacterium, assembly GCA_027452205.1. Classification (GTDB taxonomy): domain Bacteria; phylum Oederibacteriota; class Muellerivitia; order Muellerivitales; family Muellerivitaceae; genus Bog-1183. The sequence goes on from DAIDGV010000021.1 coordinate 18,409, forward strand.
TATCAGCGCCGCGAACTATGACAGCTATAACGACACGAGCGATCCTGTCGAACCCGGCGAGGGATTTGCTTACAACGCCAAGCAGACCAACAACATCAGCGGCCAATACCGCACGGGTGACGCCATCAGCATCGAGCCTTGCAGTGACGCGGGCGGGGTGCCTTACGACGTGGATTACACCAGCCCGGGTCAATGGCTGCAGTACACCATCAACGCGACGACATCCGGCGCCTATAACCTGGACGTACGTGTAGCCAGCAGCGGCCAGGGTGGTTCCTTCCACTTCGATCTGGACGGCAACACGGTGACCGGGGAATTGACCTGCCCGAATACGGGTGGCTGGCAGAACTGGACCGATGTGACGGCTAGCGGCATCAATATCACCGCGGGCCAGCACACCCTGCTTTTGGTGGAAGACACCATGGGCGCGGGTAACGCGGGGGTCTGTAATTTCCACACGATCAATCTGACCTTGCCGAACCCTCCGACAGCCACACCGACCTTTACGCCGGTGGTCTCGAATACCTGGCGCGTTGTCGCTGGGGGACCGGCCCATACGGATTGCAATAGCAATGTCTGGGCGGCGGACGAGAATTTCACTGGCGGAACGGCTGCGGTAGCTTCGACCAATACGGTCTCCAGCGTCCTTCCTTGCTCGACGGACCAAGCGCTTTATCAAAATCAACGTTATGGCACCTTTAGCTACAGCTTCAACGTGCCAGCGGGGAATTACCAAGTGACCTTGAAGTTCGCCGAGACCTATTCGGGCGATTTTGCCAATGGGGATCGGGTGATGAATGTCTCCATTAATGGTACCCAGGTCTTAACAGGCCTAGATGTTTACGCCAGCGTTGGCGGGAATGTCGGTTTGGATAAGGTCTTCAATAACATTGCCCCCTCGGGTGGGGTCATTACCATTTCCTTCGCGGCGACCAGCACGGTCGACACAAATGCCGATGTTTCGGCTATCCAGATCATCCCGGAACCGGCCACGCCGACACCGACATGGACGGTTCCGGCTTGTACGACCTCTAGCAATACTTTCGGCAATACAGCGGCGGGGACCGGTGGTTATAACCAAGCGGGTCTTGTGAACTGCGCCCGCGCGACCTTGAGCCAACCGCTGACGGTCACTTCCATGCAGGTCTATATGGGAGCGGGCACGTCAGGTAATGGGGTGTTAGGTATCTATGCCGATGGCGGCGGGGTGCCGGGTGGATTGTTGGTGGCCAGTAACGCCCAGGTCTTGAGCACGGGTTGGAACTATTTTGTGGTGCCGCCGATCGTTCTTCCGGCGGGGAGCTATTGGTTGTCGGGTAGTTTCAGCGGTAACGCGGTATTCGAGTATTCTTCAGCCAACGGCGGTCAGATGAATTTTGCTACTTATACCTATACGGGTGGTTTGCCCAACGCGGTCACGGGAACGACGGGTTATGGCTGGTTGATGAGTATTTACGCCAGTGGCTGCGCGCAGCCGACCGTTACGCCGACCCGCAGCGCTACACCGATGACCTGCGGAAACAGCACGACGGTCTTTATCGGCAGCGACAATACCAACATGGCTTGGACCAATTGCAACGCCCCGACGGCGACGCCTCCGGCGGATGGCGGCGGCAACGCCTGGAACAGCGCCAATTACAATCCGGCGGGGGTCAACGGTTGGATCCCGGCGGAAGTGATCAATTCTTTAGCGGGCGGATGGGCCGCTCCTTGTAGCATGGCGGGTTCGGGCTTGGTCCCCAACTGGATCTCGGTGATCCCTTCGGCCAGCCAGGGCAATGGGCCCTGTAACGGCACTAACGGACAGCTTTACTACTATACGAAGACCTTCACCTTGCCGGCGGGCACCAACGTGTCCAGTGCTACCATGCAGATCGCGGCGGATGACGGCACCTCGGGCGGTGGCACGGAGCCTTTTGGCCTTTATGTGAACGGTAACGCCGTTCCATCCGGCACCTTGATCTGGAGCTCTTGCAATACGGTCACGATCCCGGGTGCGGATTTCCGTCCGGGGAACAATATCGTCACTTTTGTGGATGAGAACGAGTCCGGTGGGCAGGGAATCGCTTATCAGCTTTCTATGTCGCTGCAAGCACCGACTTGCTCACCGACGAATACGGCCACCAATACCCAGACCAGTACGCCTTCAGCGACAATGACCTCCACTGTGGCCAATACCAACACCATGACGGCGACACCGACCAACACGATGACCAATACGGCCGCGGTTCAAACCAATACGCCCACCGAGACGAGCACCGATTCCCCGGTGAACAGCTCCACGCCGACCCTGACCTGGACCAATACCAGCACCAGCACTTCTACGGGGGTGAATACCGCTACTTCGACCAGCAGTCCGACGGTGACCAGTACGGGTTCCTTCACGCCGGTGTTGACCTCCACGCCGACCATGACCTCGACACCCCTGAACACGGCGACCAGCAGTTCCACTTCGGTCGATACATCGACGGCCACAATGACCCAAACCCTGACCTCGACGGCGTCTCTGCCGCCTTCGTTCACGCCGACGATGACGAGCACGACCGCCTATACAGCTACCCGGACGAGTACTTCGGTCAATACCGGGACCTCCACCATGACCAATACTTCTACCCCGACCCGGACCTCGACGCCGGCCAATATCGCGACGAGCACTTCGACGTCAACGCCGCCCAACACCCCGACGCCGACCCTGACGAGCACGGCCACCCACAGCTTGACGCCAACGGCCACTTTTACAGGCACGCCGACGTCGGTGAAGACCGCTACCCCCACGCCTACATTTACTTCGTCGCCGACCAAGACGCTGACGCCCTTGCCGTCGCCGACGGTCGCGGGTTGCGCGGGCTTCCCGGTCTGGAACGGTAATTTCGTGGCTTACACCACGGGAGAAGAGGTCAGTTACAACGGGGAAAAGTATCAGTGTATCCAAGGCCACACTTCGGAGCCCAACTGGATGCCGCCGGTAGTCCCGGCCCTGTGGAAAGACCTGGGCGCTTGCGGTTCGTCCGCGCCCGCGGTGGCGACGGCCTCGCCGGTGGTCTATCCGAACCCGGCGACGGGGGATACGGCCAATATCGCGCTGCCGGCGGCCAACGCGACCAACGTGAGCCTGGAGATATTCACCATCTCGATGCGGGCGGTCCAAACGCTGACCATACCGCAGGTCTCGGGAACCGACATGATCGTAAAGCTCTGCGACAAGGCGGGCATCCGTTTAGCCAACGGTCTTTACTACTTCCGTATCAAGTTGGGTGGCCAGAGCTGGACGGTGAAGGTGTTGGTCCTTCGTTGAGGGTGATGCCGGTGTGGCGGTTGGGTCTTTCGATTCGTGTGTGGTTAAACGACCACCAAACAATTTGGTACATGATTTTGATAATCCTGTCCGTTACTCCGTTGAAGGGACCCTTTAAACTTCCTCGAATTCAAAACGGTCGACCGAAAAGGGAACTACAAGTCCCATGGATCTTAAGTTCAAATCATTTTTAGCCTTGGCCCTGCTCCTGGCGCTATTGGGGCCTTCTAAGGCTGAGGCGACCCCTCCCTGCAAGAACGTGATGATCTATTACACCAGCTGGTCCAAGTACGCCAGCCCGGCCTATAACTTCAACTCCATCCCTTACAGCAAGATCAGTCATATCGCCTATGCTTTCATTACGCCCAACGCGGACGGCAGTTTGAACGTGACCGGGGATTATATGGGGTCCGACGGAGTGCATTACGACGGGGTTTCCATGATCGCGGCGGCCCATGCCCAGGGCGTGAAGGTGCTGCTTTCCTGCGGCGGCGCTGGAACGACCAACGCCAATAATTTCGCCACCATCGCGGCCTCTTCCAGCCTGACCAGCACCTTCGCCAATAATTTGAAGAACTATTGTTCGACCTACGGTTTTGACGGCGTGGACATCGACTGGGAATATCCGAACACCAGCGTGACCTCCACTAGTTTCGACAATATGTTGGCGGGTATTCGGACCGTCATGCCGGCGTCCCAATGGCTTTTGACGGCGGCCCTTTCCGCGGACAGTTATTCGCCGACCTTCCTTCATATCAGTACCATCAATAACTATCTGAGCTTCTTCAACCTGATGTGCTACGACTACCACGGTAGTTGGCTGACCCATTCGGGCGATAACGCCTCGCTGAACGAGGAGTCCCAGGACTCCGGCACTTATGGGCATACGGCCAGCGGGGTCTGGGCGGTCAATTACTACACCTCGAACGGCGCTTCGGCTTCCAAGATCAACTATGGCCTGCCTTTCTACGGTTACGGCTTCAACACGTCGGCCCTTTATCAAAATTGCGGGGGAAACTGCAACACCACCACCCTGACCTATGCCCAGATCGCGCCCCTGGTGGGAGCCGGTTGGACCCGGAATTGGGACGCTTCCTCCAGTTCCCCCAACATCACCTATAGCGGCGGGGCGAGCGTCATTTCCTACGATGACAGCCAGTCGGTGAGCATCAAAACCGATTACGTCATCAACACCCTGGGGGTGGCCGGGGTTTTTGCCTGGTCCGCGGACCAGGATTACAACGGCACGACCCAGCCTCTTTTGGACGCCATGTACCAATCCGCCTCGAAATACTGCGCCCCGACCAATACACCGACGATCACCTTTACGGTCACCCATACCCCGACCATGACCTGCACTTCGACCCCGGTGATCACCTCGACCTGGCGGGTCAACGCGGGCGGCCCCCAATATACGGATAGCCTAGGCAATGTGTGGGTCGCGGACACGAACTTTAGCGGCGGCACCGCGGCCACCGCCACGGGAACGGTGGGAGGCACGGCGGACCCGACCCTTTACGCCAGCCAAAGATACGGCACGAACTTTACCTATACTTTCCTGGTCCCACCGGGGTCCTATCAGATCACGCTGAAATTCGCCGAGACCTATTCGGGGGACGACACCGTTGGCGCCCGGGTCTTCAACGTGAACGTCAATGGGGCTTCGGCCATTCCGAACATGGACATCTACGCCCGGGGCGGGGCCAACAAGGCCTATGACGTGGTCCTCGACAATATCTCGCCCTCGGGCGGGGCGATCAGCATCCAATTCATCAAAGGAACGACCACGACCGACCCCAACGCGGTGGTGGAGGCCCTGCAGATATTGCCCGAGGCCTCAACGGCGACGCCTTCCTCGACTTCCACGACAGCCTTTACCGCGACCGGGACATCGACCGTGACCCAAACCTCTACCAGAACCCAGACCGCCACGATGACGGTCACTTCGACCCCGACCTACGCTTTCACCATGACCTCCACCTTGACGGTGACAACGACCTCGACAGCGACGTCGAGCTCAACGACCAACCTGTCGGTCACGCCGGTACTGAGCGCGACCAACACCGAAACGGTCACTTCGACCCAGAGCCCGACCGCTTCCGCCACGGCGACGAATACATCCCAAAACACTGCTGTTTCCACGAATACGGCGACATTGACCTTGACGGCCAGCCCGACGCAAACGAACACGGTCTCGCTTGTTCATACCGCGACTTCGACCGTGACCTCCACGATGACCACGGTCTCGGCGGCCACGGGAACCTCGACCATGACCCGTGTCCCAACGGGGACCCCGACGGCCACCTCCTCGATGACCTCGACCTCCGTCTCCACGGGAACGGCTACGCCGACCCGGACATCGACTTCGCCTTCGACGGCCACCGCGACCGTGACGGTGACCAACACCGAGACCTCGACCCCGGCTAAACCCAACAGCCCCACGCCGACCTCAACCTCGACCGCCACGATGACGGCCACTTCAGCCGGTTGCGCGGGAATGCCGACCTGGAGCGGGGCTTTTTACACTTATTCAATGGGACAAGAGGTGGGTTATAACGGCCATCTTTATCAGTGCGTCCAAAGCCACACGTCCGAACCTAATTGGATGCCGCCGACGGTGCCGGCCTTGTGGAAGGATATGGGGCCCTGCGGTCAGACACCGACCGTCATTCAACCTTCACCGGTCGTGATCTATCCCAACCCGGTCACGGGCGATACGGCGACACTTTCGTTGCCGGTATCCGACGGTTCCAGTGTGGTGGTGGAGATCTATACCCTGTCGATGCGGGAAGTGCGGACGATACGTACCCAAGCCCCGGCCAGCGGCAGCCTGGCCCTGCGCCTTTGCGATAAGGGCGGCGTGTCCCTGGCGAACGGCCTTTATTATTTCCGGGTCACGGCGGGTGGTCAGGTCCGCATCCTGAAGTTGTTGGTCCTGCGCTAACCGAGCCTGGACCGGATAGCCTGATTGGCCGGTATTTCGAAGAAGTGGTAGGAAAGCCCGGCCACCAGGGTCGTGACGAGCGAAAAGACCCCGAAACCTTGCCAAGAACCCATCTGATAGATCACCGGAAAGACCACGGACAGGACCAAGGCGTGCAACAGATAGCCGCCGTAACAGTACCTGCCGGGAAGACAAAAAGGGCTTAACCAGGCCGACGCGAAGAATTTCATCCGCAGCCCACCCCAAAGGAACAAGGCTAGCCCCAAGTTCAAGAGAAGGGGCGTGAAGATCAGTTCCCGGCTATCGAAACTGGCGTTGAGATAAACCGTCAGCAAGGTCACTAGGCCCAAACCCCCAACGGCAAAAAGTTGGAGAGGGTTTCGGTCCGCGAAAGAGCGCGTCCTTTCTTCGACCATATAGAGAAGGATCCCGACCACGATGGAATCGATGGCGCCGAAGAAAGTGCAGATCTGCAAAAAGCGCTGGGCCGGGAACCAAAAGTAACAGCCGGTCCTCCAGGCCAAGCAAAGCACGATCAACCCGATCAGGAAATGATAAAGTCTTTTTTCATCCTTCAGGAACTTCAAGGCCAGGGGGAAGAAAAGATAGAACTGTTCCTCGACGCTCAAGGACCAGAGAACGACCCAAAAGAGACTGGACCCGATGGCGGGATAAAAAGCCATGAACCAATTGAAGGTGAAGGTGAGGATGGACAGCCAAAAGAGGGGGCTTAGGGGACCGGTTTGAGGATGGAAAACGTCCAGATAAGCCGCCGAGGAAAGGTGCGGGGTCAGTACCATGCAGATGCCGATCCAAACCGTTATCAGCCACAGGGGAAGGATACGGCCCGCCCGGTGGACATAAAAGCGGCGTAGGGAATGGTTGAAAAGCCCGCCCTCGCCTTTGGCGATGACCCGGGTGATCAGGTAACCTGAAACGCCGAAGAAGAGAAAGACCCCGTACATGCTGTTGCGCTGGAAGTGTTCCCATAACCAGAGGGTCCATCCGCTCCTGGGTTTTTGTAGCACTGGATCCAGGTGGCCGGACCAGACCGCCATGATGCAAAAAGTGCGGACCAGGTCGATGAGTTGGAACTTTTTCATGGAACGGGTCCCGTGGTGGTATGAACGAACGAAGCTTGGGATGCAAGCCCCTTTGTTCGACTATAGGCCAATTTTCCCGGAGCAAAAACACTATTTGAGGGGCCCATTGGGCTGTTATCTCTTCCCAAAAACTTCCCGGTAACGGCGGGGGCTTTTGCCCATCACTTGGGCGAATTGCCGGGAGAAATAGTTGCTGTCCATGAATCCGCACCGATAACCGACCTCGGTGACGGGAACGTCCTCCTGTTCCAGCATCTGGCAAGCCTTCCGGATCCGCAGGCGGATCAGGTAATTGATGGGCGATTCGCCGAAAGCGGTCTTGAACAAACGACGGAAATGGCTGGTGGAGTGGCCGGAAACCTTGGCCAGTTGTTCCAAGGCCAGGGGCTGGAGCACGTGGTCGTTCATATAGTCGAGACTTTTGACCAAGCCCGAATCCCCCGGGGGAATGGGCGTGGCCCTTTTGGTATAGACCCGGGTGATGAAAAGGAAAAGCCGCCGCAGGATCAGGCGCATGGCGGCCATCTTGCCAGACTGGCTTCCACCCTGCTCCTCGTCCATCTCGCTCATCATTTGGTCCGCGATGGCCAGTTCCCTCGGCGTCAAACGCAACCGCGCCATGTTGTACTTGAGGGGTTTCTTGTTCTTGGGTCTTTCCAGCGCGGGGAAGAGAATGGAAAGGGCTTCCATGTCCGGCGCTTCCTTCTGCAATTCCTGGAGGATGAGCGGGTCGAAATGGAAGTTCCGGTGGGTCTGGTTCCGGGAACGGAAAAAACTGTGCACGACACCGGGCGGAACAATGATCACGTCGCCGGGCGTGGTGAGATGTTCCTGTCTCGCCACCCGGTGCCAGCCGTTACCGTGGGTGATGAGGGTCATTTCCATGTATTCGTGGCTGTGGGCCATGAAATCGTCATTAGGAAGCGTGTAAGGCTTCTCTAATTCCAACCACATCTTGCCTGGATGGATCCCGGAGGGATAGCGATAGACAAAGGCCATGGTCAGATTGTGCTAGTTTGTGAGCAACTCGTCAAGCTTCCGGGTGGATCTTTGGTGAATGAGCATATCGTGCTAATTGAAGGTCACATCGTCGAGGTAAACATTGAACCGTGGGAAAGTTTTTCGGCAAGGTTTGGGGGTCCTTTTTTGACATATCAGTTTTAGGCAGATTAAATCAATTTCAGGAATAGATTTTTCGGCTTCCCCAAAGGACTTCGTCGTAAGCTTTTTCCAAGAGGGGATCGATCGGCGCGGCGCTTGGGCCGGAGCCTGTTCACGCATAAAAACGGTTTCATAACGGCCAGGGACCAGGTCCTGACAGACCGGGTATTCACAAGGGGGAAGCTTGAAGAAGGGGACCCGCAAGTCATTTTTGCCACGGACGGCCTTAAAATCGTTTTTGGTCCTGCTGTTCGGCGCTTGGACCGCCGCGTCCTACGCGGCCCCGACGATCGGTACGGTCACGGCTAATGCCGGATCGGTCCCTCAATATAGTAAGTTCGAACTGACCTTTCCTATCACGACCTGGGCCACCAATCTTTTCGACCCGAACCAGATCAGCGTCAGCGCCACCTTTACCGGGCCATCAGGCCAGACCTATGTCATCAACGGTTTTGCTTATCAAAATTACACCCGTTCGGGCAGCGTGAATGGGCAGACCCTGTCCGCTTCCGGGCCGGTGGTCTGGAAGGTCCGCTTCGCCCCGCCTGTGACGGGTATTTGGTCCTACAGCTTGAGCGCGACGGACACGGGCGGCACCTCCACCCAGCCGGGCGGTACTTTTCAAGCGACGGCCGGCTCGAACCACGGGTTCGTGTCGGTCTCTTCTTTTGACGCCCGTTATTTCACCTTTAGCGACGGCACCGCCTTTTTTCCGGTGGGTGAGAACATGACTTGGGACAATGACGCCAATGGCAAGAGCGACAATACCTATTGTTACGATAATTACCTGTCCAAGTTGGCCGCCCAGGGCGGCAACTATGTGCGCATCTGGATGGCCAATTATGGTTTCGGTATCGAGAACAATACTTTAGGTAGTTATGACATGGACAAGGCCTGGGCCTTGGACGAGGTCTTCAATACCGCCGAAAGCGATAACCTCTACATCCAACTTTGCCTGAACGCGGCGGTCCAATTCGACCCGAACAATAATTTCTCGTCCAACCCCTATAACTCCGCCAATGGTGGGCCTTTGAGCAGCGCAGATGCGGTTTGGGCCAACACGACGGCCCAACAGTATATGAGCCAACGCTGGCGCTACATTACCGCTCGCTGGGGTTATTCGACCTCTTTGATGGATTATGAATTGTTCAACGAAGTAGACGATTCCTATAACTACTCAGCGCACATGACCAATGACATCCCCAATTGGCACGCGAACAACAAGAACATCCTTAACAGCCTTAACCCCCAAAAGCACATGGTCGCTACCAGCTTTTCAACCTGGAACCTGGCCAATCAAAACTTGACCTGGGCAAACATGGATTTCACCCAGACCCACCAATATGACAACAGCGATGAAGCGGTGATGATGCAGAACTCCGTGCCTTATTACGAGAACAGCGCTAACGGAAAGTATGCGCCCTTCTTCGCCGGGGAAATGGGCACGACCTGGAATTGGACGGGCCCGTCCGAACAGACCGAAGACCCGAATGGTCTGGCGATCCATAACGTGAACTGGGGTTCTTTGATGACCAATGCCGCCGGGGGCGGGTTCATTTGGTGGTGGGACAGCTATGTGGATCCCTATAACCACTATCCCCAATGGAAGGGTATCTCGGCTTTTGTAGCGGGGGAGGACCTGGATAAAAGGGGTTATTCGGCCCAGTCGGTCACGCCGGGCAATGCCAATGGGCAGCCCCTGCGCTGCCTCTATTTAAGGGGCAGTCAAAAGGTCCTGGGATGGGTCCAAAACACCAATAACGAGTGGTATGCCCAATATAACAACGGGGCCAGCGTGGGCAGTTCGCCCGCCCCCACGGTGCAATTGACGGGTTTGAGCCCCAATGGGAATTGGCAATTGCAATGGTGGAACACCAGCACCGGCGCGATCTATCAAACCACCACCGCCATGGTCTCGGGTGGGACAGCCAATCTGGCGGTGCCGGCCATGAGCGGCACCAACCCGGATTGGGCCTTTAAATTGATTTCGGCCCCGGTGACCGCTTCCACTTGGAGGGTGGTAGCTGGGGGAAACCAATATACGGATTCACAAGGAAACGTTTGGAGCGCGGATACCCAATATATCGGCGGTTCTACCGCTGCCTCGACCAACGCCATTGCGGGCGCCTTGCCGGGCTCGGGGGACCAAGCTCTTTATCAGACCGAGCGTTGGGGTAGTCCCTTCCAATATGTCTTCAATGTGCCCGCTGGGTCCTATCAGGTCACTTTGAAGTTCGCCGAGACCAAGTGGACCGCCGCGGGCCAGCGGGTCTTCAATGTTTCCGTTAACGGCAATACGGTCCTGGCCAATTTCGACATATATGCTGCCGCGGGCGGCGCGAACAAAGGGGTTGATGAGATTTTCAACTCCATCAGCGGTAACGGGGGCGCGGTCACTATTACCCTTGGCCCGGCCAGCGTGGATAATGCCAAGGTTGACGCCATCCAGGTCATCCCTCAACCAGCCCTCTTGACGCCGACGAACACGCCCACGGCCACCGCGACTTGGACCCTGACCAGCATACCGACCAAAACCTTTACCCTGACGCCGACCTTCACGCCGGTGGTCAGCAACAACAAGCCACCTTATCCAGTGGTTTGCTATGTCAACCATACCAACAAGGCCAGCGCCACGAGCCTGGCCGGGTCCAGCGGCCCGGCGATCAATTGGACGACCGATGTGCCCTGGAAGGATATAACGGTCGTTGTCGACGCTTTTTTAAATCCCAATTCCAACGATACTTTTAGTAATGCCGGGGCACAAGGTGCCGCGTTGATCAATCCCGCGCACTCGAACGGGGTTCGCTGTTGTGTGGCTTTAACGGCCGGGTCTTTGGCGACCCTTTGTTTACCCGCCAACCAGGCCGCTTTCGCTTCGGCAGTGACCGCGATGATGATGCAGAGTAACTATGATGGCGTGGAAGTGGACTGGGAAGTGACGGGCGCGGCGACGCAGGCCAACGCCACGAATATGATGGTCGCTTTGTATAACGCCATCAAAGCCCTGCCGAATTCCAGTGTTGATGGAAAGCCCCGAACGCTTTCCTTCACGACCAATCCGGCTTATTCCAATATCTATAATATGACCACCTTGGGGAATTACACGGACTGGTGTTTCTATATGGGCTATGACTGGTACGACAATCCCGCCAGTTACGCCAACGGCCCCCTGAACGGCGTCAATCCCAGTATCGCCGGGAACATCCAAAGTTTGACCAATGGGAGCCAATGGAGCTACCCGATCAGCAAGATGATCCTAGGTTGTCCCCTTTATACGAATGACTACAACGCCGGTACTTATTATGACGTGCTTTCCATCCTGCATCTGGGGACCCCCGGCGCTTATAACACCTCCTATGCGGAGCAGGCCTATACGGCCCCCGACGGCAATACGGTCTATGTAGATACGGCCCAAAGCTATTGCGACAAGATCAATTGGGCCTTGGGCTCGGGTTTGAAGGGAATCGGTCTGTGGGATATGGCACAAGCCCTGCCTTATACGGACAGCCTGGTCGGGCCGATCTGGAACACCATCGCCGGGCAAGCGGCCTGCCTGAATTTGGGTCCCACGGCGACGCCTACCAAGACTGCCACGCCCATCGTGGTCGCTACTTGGCGGATCAACGCCGGCGGTCCACAATATACGGATAGCCAGGGCAACGTCTGGTCGGCGGATACCCAGTACGCAGGCGGCACTACCGCCTCCACGACCAATGCGGTCTCGGGAGCTTTGCCGGGCGCCGCAGACCAGACGCTCTATCAGACCGAGCGTTACGGTGATCCTTTCAGCTATAGCTTCAACGTGCCGGCCGGGGCTTACCAGATCACCCTGAAGTTCGCGGAGACCTATTGGACCGCAGCGGGTCAGCGAGTCTTCAATGTTTCGGTCAACGGTACGACGGTCCTGACGAATTTTGATATCTTCAAGACCGCCGGGGCCATGAACAAGGCGGTGGATGAGGTGTTCAATAACATCGCTCCGTCGGGCGGGACCATTACCATTACCCTGGGTTCGGCTAGCGTGGATAACGCCAAGGTGGACGCCATCCAGATCATCCCGCAAGCTGCCACGCCGACCAACACGCCGACGATGACGGCTTCCAAGACCCTGACGGCCACCAGCACGCCGACGTCCACGATGACGATGACCTCGACGGCGACGACGGCATCGACCAGCACCAATACCTCGACGATGACGGCCACGGGCACGAATACGGTGGTGAACACGTCCACCTCAACGAGCAGTCCGACAGTGACCGTGACGGGTTCCTTCACTCCAGTGATGACTGCGACCCCGACCATGACCAACACCGCTACATCGACGGCGATGAACACGACAACCCGGACCAGCACGAATAGTCCGGTCAATACGTCAACACCGACGATGACCCATACCTCTACCTCGACCAGAACCAATACCCCGATCTACACCGCCACTCCTACTTTCAGCTTTACGCCGACTAAGACCTGGACAACGGTATTCACGGTGACGAGCACCGCCACCAACACCACGACGCCAACTTTGACGTCGACCTTCACTTTTACGGCGACCAAGGTGCCCTTTACCTCGACCCCCACCAAGTCTTTGACCTCAACACCGAGCTGGACCGGTACGCCGACCCGAACGGCGACGCCTGCCAGCGCTTGCGCGGGAATTCCCGAATGGAACGGTAATTTCATCGCTTATTCCATCGGACAGAAAGTGCAGTACAACGGCGAGGAGTATCAGTGCATCCAGGCGCATAGCTCCGAATCGACCTGGGAACCGAATATCGTTCCGGCCTTGTGGAAGGACTTGGGTCCTTGCGGAAGTTCAGCACCGGCCGCCGTAGTTGCTTCGGCTCCGGTCGCTTATCCCAATCCGGCGACGGGGGATAGCACGACGATCGCCTTGCCCATGGCGACGGCCAGCCAAGTGAGCGTGCAAATCTATACGGTGGCCATGCGGTTGGTCCGGACGATCAATGTTGGGCAGGTCAACGGCGAGAACGTGACCTTGCGGCTGGTGGATAAAGGCGGGGTCCAATTGGCGAATGGGATCTATTACTTCCGTGTCCAAGCCAATGGTCAGGGCTGGACGGTGAAAGTGCTCATTCTTAGGTAACCCGAGCCGGCAAGAACATGGGACCTTCGGGCTCTATGATCTATATCATCATGATTTTCGCCATACTCCGACATAATTATTTCTTGCTTTCAAACGACCCGGAGCGCCGTTCTTGGGTCAGAATGAGGAAATAAATGAAAGAACCAATGATCATCCAAGGCGGTATGGGAGTTGCGGTCTCGAACTGGCGGCTGGCCAGGGCGGTTTCCAAGGAGGGGCAGTTGGGGGTTGTTTCAGGAACGGCCCTGGACAATGTGATGGCCCGCCGGCTGCAAATGGGGGACCTGGACGGATCCACCCGCCGGGCAATGGAAAAGTTCCCGGACCAAGAGATCGTCCGCCAGCTATTGGCCCGTTACTACATTCCGGGTGGCAAGGCGCCCGAAGCGCCTTTTAAACCCGTTACCCTTTATTCGCTACATCCTCCCAAAGAACTGGTGGAATTGACCATGGTCGGCAATTTTGTCGAGGTTTATCTGGCCAAAGAAGGGCATCCGGGCAAGGTGGGGGTCAACTTGCTGGAAAAGATACAGCTTCCGACCTTGCCGTCGCTCTACGGCGCCATGTTGGCGGGTGTCGATTATGTGTTGATGGGAGCGGGCATTCCCCGGACCATTCCCGGCATTTTAGACCAGTTGGCTACCCACCAAGCCGTCTCCATGAAGGTGCAAGTGCAAGGCGCGGCGATGGAGGACGATTTCCAAGTGACTTTTGATCCGGCGGACTATCTCCAAGACCGGACCAAACCCCTGAATCGGCCCAAGTTCATCGCCATCGTCGCATCCGAGGTGTTGGCACTGACCCTGGCGAAAAAGTCCTCGGGACAAGTGGATGGGTTCGTCATTGAGGGACCTACCGCGGGCGGGCATAACGCCCCGCCGCGTGGAGCGATGACCTTGGATGAAAAAGGCGAACCGATCTATGGTCCCAAGGACGAGGTGGATAAGAAGGCTTTCGTGAAGTTGGGACGGCCCTTTTGGCTGGCGGGTTCCTACGCGGACCCCAAAAAGGTAAAAGAAGCGTTGGAACAGGGCGCTTCCGGGGTGCAGGTGGGAACGGTTTTCGCCTATTGCGAGGAATCGGGGCTGACCGACGAACTCAAACAAAAGGTTTTCGAGGAGATAAGGCAGGGCCGGGAAGAGGTCTTTACGGACCCGAAGGCCTCGCCCACGGGTTTTCCATTCAAGATCGTGAAGGTGGCGGGAAGCGTTTCGGAAGAGTCGGAATATCTGGCCCGGCCCCGGCTTTGTGACCTGGGTTATTTGCGGGTGCTTTATAAAAGAAAGGACGGCACGGTTGGATACCGTTGTCCGGGGGAACCGAAAGAGATATTTCTTCAAAAAGAGGGGGATCCGGCGGAAATGCAGGGAAGAAAATGCATCTGCAATGGGCTGATGGCCAGTATCGGCTTCGGCCAGCACCAGCAGAACGGTTATGTGGAAAGACCTTTGGTCACATCGGGGAACGATCTGTATAAAGTCATCGAGTTCTTGAAAGGGGACAAGCTCTCCTATACCGCGGCGGATGTTATCCGTTATCTTTTGGGGATCATCTCGCTCGAAGCACCGGTGCCGGCGGTCGGGGGATAAGTTGTCCGAGGGGTTCAAGCATGCTTCCTAAAGAACATGGTGCGTGGAACGCATTGGGGCTGTCCTTTTTAGCGGGATGGGCGGCTTTAGGAATTTGGTCCTTCCCGGGGGCGATGATCTGCCTTTTCTGGGGCGCCGGATTCTTGCTTCGTGGACCCATTTCCATTATTCGCCAATACCAAAAGGCGGATCCGCCCCGGGCTCGCCGGGCCAGGGTCTATTTAGGCTTCTTGTTATTGGTCTTGGGGTCTTCGGGCCCGCTGTTCATGATCACGGCCCCGCAAGCGGATCGTTATTGGGTTCTTGGATTCGGTTTTCCGGTCGGTATCCTGGTCTTGATCCTTTCCGTTCTGAGAAGGAACTTACGGTCCATCCTTCCGGAAGTTTTTGGTTTTGCCGGCCTATGCGCTTTGGCGCCGGCGATCTATCTTTCGGCCCCCCAGACCGATCTTTCCAAAGCCGGGTGGATCTATGGTTCGGTCGCCGGTTATTTTGTCCTGGCGCTCTTCTATGTGAAGGTCCGGCAAAAATGGCTGGCCCTTTTCCGGCAAGGACATGAACTTTCCCCGAAAGAACGTCTTGCCCAAGGATGGCGGTTGGTGGCGCCTTACGCGTTGTGGGCCGTAGTGATCCATCATTCTTTTCCTGTGAGTTGGGTTTTGTTATCCGTTCCGGCTTTCGCGGTGACCCGGGTTTTGGGAGGCCTATTGTGGGGCCAAATGTCCCTGCCTCTCATGAAATTGGGTGTCCGGGAAATGACCCTTTCTTTCTTTTACCTATTCCTGGTCCTCTGGACACTGAAGTCCATATAAAAGAAGATGCTTGTCCCTTGGATCGGGAGTGGGTGGCCCGGTAAAATCTTTCCAGCTTTCATCTCGTGATCAAGGAATGGGATATGGCGAACAACGACCTAAAGAATTGGGGCCCCTTGGCGGCCCTCGTCGGCAAGTGGGAAGGCATCAAAGGGGATGACACCGCGCCCTCAGATGACCGTGGCACGGAGAAAAACAAATACCGTGAAGTGGCGGTCTACGAAGCGATCGGCCCGGCGACCAACCACGAGCAACAACTTTACGGTCTGCGTTACAACATGATGGCCTGGCGCATCGGCGATGCCGATCCTTTTCATGAAGAGTTGGGTTATATGATGTGGGACGCGAAGGACGAACAGGTCATTCGCTGTGTCATGATCCCCCGAGGTGTGGCCATCGTATCGGGTGGCACGGTGAAGGCCGACGCCAAGAGGTTCCATTTATCAGCCAAGCTGGGTTCGGCCACCTATGGCATATCCTCAAATATTTTCCTGGACCGGGAATTCAAGACCGTCGGTTACGAAGTGGATTACACGATCAACAGTGATGGGACCTTTACCTATGACCAGGATGTGCAGATCCAGATCAAGGGGAAACCGGACCTTTTCCACCATAAGGACAGCAATACCCTTTATAAGATCTGAGACCCGATCCGAATTTTTTCGGGGCGAAAATAGGTTTTTTTGAACGATTTTTGGCACAAATGAAAGGCTCGCGGCCTGTCTTAAGGATTTCAGGGTAAAATTCCACCGCGGTATAAAGCTGGAATTTTATCTTTGAGGTCCTTTTCTTTTTGAGCGATTCATTCTTTTATCCCTCATTACGATCGGTCCGCGGATATCTTGTCCGCGTTTCTTTCCTGCTTTTTTTCTTGAGCGGGCCAGTGGTATCCGCAGCGTCCCTCCATTTTTTCGAACATGCGAATTTGCCCAAGGACGTGCTGACCGCGACCCGGATGGAAAGGCTCTCGGCCAGTCGTCATCTTCATCTGACCATTGGTCTCCCCACGCGGGACCAGGCCAATATGCAAGCCCTGGTGGAGGCGATGTATGAAAAGGGGAATCCCCAATACCACCATTATTTGACCCCGGATCAGTTCACGTCTTCCTTTGGACCGAGCGAAGCGGATTACCAAAAACTCACCGAATTCTTCAAAGGTAAAGGATTAACCATCGAGGGAACCTCGCCGGGCCGGGTGACCTTGAACGTGACCGGCCGGGTGGACCAGATCGAAAGAACCTTTCATGTCCATCTGCACAACTACCGCCGGGGCGATGGCAGTCAGTTCTTCGCGCCGGACGTGGAACCGTCGGTCGAGACCGAGGTGAACATCGCCCGGGTCGGCGGATTGGATAATGCCCACCCGGCGATCCCATTGGTACACAACACCGGGGGCGGAGCCCTTTCGGACCTGGCGCCCAATGGAACGGGGACCTCGGGCGCGGAGTGGGGCAATGATATCCGGACCGCTTATATCCCCGGGGTAGCCCTGACCGGCGCGGGACAGACCATCGCCATCGTTTCCCAAGAGGCTTATCTTCCCAGCGACGTTTCGACCTACTGCACGGATACGGGCATCGCTTTGGCCAGCACGCAGAATGTGACCTGCGGATCCTATTCAAATTTACAGAACGACACTCAAGAAATGACCCTCGACATGGAAATGGCGAACACCATGGCCCCGGGCGCTTTCATCACCGCCTATATCGGCGATGATTTCGACGCCATCCTCAGCCAGATCGCTAGTGACGGCACCGCCTATCAGGTCACCTCCTCTTATGGCTTTACGGCGGATACAGTGACGATCTCTTTGTTGACCCAGTTGGCCCTTCAAGGGCAATCCTATTTGAATGCGGCGGGTGATGGCGGTTCCTATGTGAATGGCGCGCAAGATACCAACAATTCCACGGTCAAAGCAGCGTCCCTCACGGGCACGGTCATGGACCAGTCCCTGGTGACGGTGGTAGGCGGGACCGCGATGACATTGACCGGGACCGGCACCGCCTATGGCGGCGAAGTGGTCTGGAACGATACGACCGCGGTGGAGACCACGCATATGACGACCGGGTCCGGTGGCGGACGTAGCGCGGACACCAGTATCCCTTCCTATCAATCCGTAGTCTCGATGGCGACCAATAATGGCTCGACGACCAAACGGAATATCCCTGATGTGGCCTGCCTAGCCTATGGCATCCAAATCGTTTGGAATGGTGCGATCACCCCTTTCATAGAAGGGACCAGTGCCGCGGCACCTTTATGGGCAGGTTTTATCGCCCTAGTGAACGAACAGGCCGTGAATGCCTCCAAACCGCCGGTCGGGTTCCTGAATCCCAGTCTTTATGCCATTGGAGAGAGCGGGAATTATAGTTCTGATTTCCATGACATCACCGTTGGTAATAACGATATGACGGGCTCGGCCCCGACCCAGTATTCGGCTGTGGCGGGTTATGACCTGGCCACGGGCTGGGGCACGATGAAGGGGCAGGCGCTCATCAATGACCTGATCACCAATTATGTGGCCCCGACGGCCACCATTACCCCCTCGCCGACCAACACCCCGGGCGGCTGCGGCAGTAACCCGGGCTCCAGTTGGACCCAATTGCATAACGTCATCGTCTCGGGCCAGGGCGGGGGAGCTTTCGATATCCACGACGGCAATGGTCCGGAGCCGGTCGTGATCGGAGGTCTCGACGCCGGCGTGAGCGTTCTTTACGCTTATCCAGGAGGAGGCGCCAGTTTGGGAGCGACGCAGATCACGGTCGCGCCGGTAACAATGAGGACCAATTATGATGTGGTCAATTTCAACGGTTGGACCTGGGTCGTTGGCGGATTGAGCGGTTCTACCTACATGAACGATGTTTGGCGGACCTGGGACGGCGTGGATTACGCTAAGGTGACCGGATCAGCGGCTTTCGCGGGTCGGGACAACTTTGGCCTAGTGGTCTACAACAACAAGCTTTGGGTCATCGGGGGGCAAACGGCCACCGGTACGGTGGTCAATGATGTTTGGTCTTCGCCGGATGGCATTACTTGGACCCGGGCGACATCGAGCGCGGCCTTTTCGGCCCGGCAGCTGCTGAGCGCGGTGGTCTTCAACGGTCAAATGTGGGTGATGGGCGGGAAGAATTCCGGCGGCACGATGCTCAATGACGTTTACAACTCGACCGACGGGGTAAATTGGACGGCGGTGTCAGGAAGCGCCTTTACGGCCCGGGAAGCGGCCCTGGTCACGGTCTGCGGAAATGACCTTTGGCTCATCGGCGGCTCCAGCAACGGAACCTCTGGTCTGACGGATGTTTGGGTATCGGAAGATGGCGGCAACTGGACGAAGGAAACCAACGCGGCGGGATTCGGCGCATCGGTGACCGAATACGCAGCCTGCGCCTTCTCTTATAGCGGCAATGTTTGGGTCATGGGCTCCAATGGCACTTACACATCCAGCTGTTGCGCTTTACCTACTTACACGCCCACCCAAACCTCGACGCGTACCTCGACCTCGACCCAGACAGCCACCAACACGGCCACCAAGACCGCCAGCCAGACATCGACCGGCACGGCTACCAATACTGCTACCAATAGCACTACTGCCACGGCGACCAGCACGGGGACCAATACCGGGACAAACACGTCGACCCAAACCTCGACCAGTACGGCGACCAATACAGAAACGGTCACGGAAACCCAAACGAACACCTCGACCAATAGCTCGACCAACACCCCAACTTATACCGGCACTAATACGGCGACCAGTACTGTCACTAATACCCAGACCGTTACTGAAAGTCAGACCAACACCGCCACCAACAGCTCGACCAACACCGCCACCAATACGCCTACGCTTACCAATACCCAGACCGTGACGGAGAGCGCCACGGCCACCTCTACATCTTCTTCCACCGATACATCCACGAATACCCCGACGGTCACCGAGTCGGCCACGAATACCAACACGCAGACCGTGACCGAAAGCGCTACGGACACCTCGACCAATACAGCGACGGACACGGTCACCGATACCCAGACCGTTACCCAGTCCGCGACGGATACCAGTACTCAAACCGTTACCAACACCCAGACCGTGACGCAGAGCGCCACCGATACATCCACTTCGACCGCGACCAGCACGGTCACGAACACCCAGACCGTGACCCAATCGGCGACGAACACCAGCAGCCAAACGGTCACCCTGACCGAGACTTCGACCGGTACCCCGACAGCCACGAGTACGTCAACCGCCACCCAAACGAACAGTGGTACGGCCACCTCGACGTTCACTTCCACTAATACCTCGCTCTCAACATCTACCTCGACGAGGACGGCCACGGCCAGTTCGACGGCCACTTCTTCATCGACGGCGCTGGCCACCGCCACAGGTACTTTTACTTCTTCTCCGACGGTAACGGCCACGGTAGGGTCGGTGGCGATCGTTTATCCGGATCCGGTGACAGGTCCGGGGCCTGTCCAATTGCGTTTGCCCTTGAGGTCGAGGGGGAACGTGACGGTGGAGATCTTCACACTTGCTTTCCGCTGCGTGCGCACGTTGAACTGGAAACAGGTGCCGGTCGGACAGGATGTGACACTGGATCTGGTGGACAACAAGGGCAGCGCCTTGGCCAATGGGCTTTACTACATCCGTGTTACGGTGCC
This sequence comes from candidate division FCPU426 bacterium, assembly GCA_027452205.1. GTDB lineage: Bacteria > Oederibacteriota > Muellerivitia > Muellerivitales > Muellerivitaceae > Bog-1183. The sequence goes on from DAIDGV010000021.1 coordinate 39,064, forward strand.
TACAGGTCATTCCATCTTGAAACTACTCATCTTGCGATAGGACTTTCTTTATTGTCTCAATGGGTTTTATCCGCTGGAAGAGGATGGGTCTAAAAAAGATTTTTTCTTTGATAAATAAGGGGTAAACGCTGTCCTAAAATCGTTTATTGTGCGGGCAAAATTACGCTGTTATATTAGAAAAAAATTCACATAGGCACCCTATGGCGAACACTCCCCAAGACGACAAAAAGAGCATCGTCAAGCTCGCGCACATCTATTCCCAAGAAGGTCAATGGGACCGTGCTCTGAATGAATATCGAAAGATCCTCGCTTTGGATCCGGATGATATGAACACGCACGGTATTTTGGGTGACATTTACGTTAAGAAGGACCTTGTTCCCGCCGCTTACGAAGCTTATACCCGGTCGGTGAATGGCTTTGTGGCCCGCAATCAGATCGATAAAGCCATGTCGATCTATCGAAAATTGGCCAAGTTAAATGCCAGTAAATTGATGGAAGACGCCCGCGCCAAGGTCGCTTTTGCCCAGCATTACGTCAAGATCGATGAAAGTCTTCAAACGGAAAAATTCGATCAAGCGGTCGATATGATGGGGAAGATCCTCAAGGCCCGCGCGGACGATCCGGTGGTCCTGGCTAAATTGCTTGAGTTGGAATTGATGATCGCGGAAATGCCCCCCTCAGTCTTGCTGTACCAGAATTTTGGCGATCTTTTCCTCAAACACAACATCCTCGATAAAGCCCAAATGATGTTCAAACGCATCTCGGAACTGGATACCAAGGACCGATCGGTGCGGGCCAACCTAGCCCAACTGCACGCCAAGCAAGGACAGGACAGTGAGGCCAAAAAGGAATACCTGAGCCTGGCCGAAGAGGCCCTGGCCGAGGACAAATTGGACGAGGCGGTCGGCTACGCCCAAAAGGCCATCGAACTCAAGAGCGTGGAAGCCAATTACGTCACGGGGTTCGTTCTTTTCAAGAAGCAAAAATGGGCCGAGGCCAAGGCCGAATTTGAGAAGCTTTTGCGTATCAAGGTGAATCATTTGGGGGCTTTGGTGCACATCGGCAAGGTCTTGGATGTTTTGGGGCAACCGGATAAGGCCAAAGAGTTTTTCCATAAAGCGCTGATGATCGATAAAGAGGGTGTGCTGGCCCAAGAAGCCTGGGCTGAATTTTGCGTGAAACATAAAGAGAAAGAAACGGCTATCCCGGCTTTGACCGTTCTTTTGGATAAAGCGATCTTGGACCATCAGACGGAACGCGCGGTCAAGTTCGCCAAGATGTTGGCGGCCTTGGAACCGGAGGCCATTTTCCCCCAGGCCAAATTGGTCCAGTTGCTCCAGTCCGCGGGTGACATGAACGGCGCGTCGGAAGCTTGCCGGACATTGGCATCGGTCTATCAAAAGTCGAATCAATACGAAGGCGCGATCGAGTATCTTGAAAAGGCCGTGGAACTGAACCCAGGGATCGCCGGTGAGATAGAGCGGATCCTTATTGAGCTTCGTCAAAAGATTCAGCCGCCGGTGATCGAGGTGCCTCCGGAAGCGATCCAACAGCCATTGATATCGGAGCCGGTTCCGGTCGAGGAAGTCCAAACAGAACTGCCACCTGACCCGGTTCAGGGCAAAGAAGTAAAAGAGGAGATCCTGGAAGAACTGGTCGTGATTGAGGAAGAAAAGGATATCTTTACGGATCCTTTGCCGGGCTTGGAGTCCTTACTCAAGACGGAAGCCCAAAAGCCGGCTGAAGCGACCATTTTGCCTCTGATGCCGGACACCCTGGAAGCTTACGCGGCGGAACTGCAAACCGCTGAAATGTGCATTAAACAGGGCCTTTTGAAGGCGGCGATCGACATTTATCACCAACTTTTAGAAGTGGATCCCGGTTTGAACGAGATCCGTCAAAAACTCAATGAAGTGAATGCCGTTTATTTGAAGAAGTGGATGGAATCTAAGGTAATTAAAGCCCCCGTCCAACCCAACCCTTTTTTGATCTCGCCGCCCGCTTTTGGTAAAAAGTCCAATACCAACTGAGTTGTTCCTAACTTCTAGCCCACAAAAACCCAGTGTTCAGGCCCTTTTATTGCGCTGTCCTATGGGCAATGTTATAGTAGAAAAAAGCTATATTTCAGCAGGGGTCTAATGGCCAATCCTCCGGCAGGCGATAAAAAAAACATAGTAAAATTAGCCTACCTCTATTTCCAAGAGGGCCGCTGGGATAATGCCATTGAGGAATACCAAAAACTCCTTGAATTAGACCCGGAGGATATGAACGTCCACAATATGTTGGGGGACGTCTATGTCAAAAAGAGCGCCGCGGCCCAGGCCTATACCGAATATAACCGTGTGGCCGAGGATCTGATCAATCGGGGACAAGTGGATAAGGCCGTCCTGATCCACCGCAAGATAGCCCGTTTGGATCCCACGCAACTTCCCGCTGCCGCCCGCCAAAAACAGAGCTTGATCCAACTCCATATGAAAGCCGACCAGGCCATGGAAGAGAGCCGGGTCGAGGAAGCGATGGAGGCTTATGGGGAAATACTCAAACTGAACCCTGAAGACCTGATTGTCGCCTCCAAGTTGGCCGAATTGGACGAAAAGGTCGGTCGTGTTTCCGACGCGGTCCAACAGTACCTGCTTTTGGGTGATTCTTTCATGAAGAACCACCTCTTCAAAAAAGCCCAAGAAATGTACAGAAAAGTCACCCTCATGGACCCGAGCAATGTGCCGGCCCACATGAATTTGGCCCAGATCTACATCAAACAAGGTTCGGAAAATGACGCGAAAAAGGAATATCTCAGCGTCGCCGAGCAGGCTTTGTCCAAGGATGACCTGGAAACTGCCTTGGCTAACGCCAGTAAAGCGGTGGAACTGAAGAGCATCGAGGCCCATTACATTGTGGGGGTGGTCTTCACCCGGCAGGGAAAATGGGCAGAAGCCAAGAATGAGTTCGACGATCTCTTGCGTTTTAAAGTGAATCACTTGGGAGCCCTGGTCTATTTAGGCAAAGTTTTTGCCGCGCAGAACCAAATGGACAAAGCGGCGGATAGTTTTCAAAAAGCCCTGAAGGTCGACAAGGACAGTGTGTTGGCCCTGGAAGGTTGGGCCGATTTCAATATCGCCCGCAAGAATAAAGCGGAGGCCTTGAAAGCCTTGACCCCTTTAGTGGACAAGGCCTTGGCGGGAAATGATGTGGACGCGGCGGTGAGCTGGGCCCAAAAGTTGGTCTCGGTGGATGTGACCTTGACCGAATCCCGGGTTAAATTGGCGCAAGCCTTTGAAAAGAAAGGCGACGCGAAAGCGGCCGCAGATACTTATTACAATTTGTCGCTCGCTTTTGCCGGGGAGAACAAGGCCCAAGAAGCGGAGACCTATCTCAAGAAAACGTTGGAGCTCGATCCATCCCACGAAAGAGCGACGGCTAGCCAAGTCAAGCCGGTTCCCTCTCCTGTCGAAGAGGCGCCGCCAGTGGCGGAAGTGCCTGAAGAAAGATCCGCGGAAGCGACTCGGTCATCCCAGGCGGAAGTGGGCCATGTCAGCCCGCAAGAGGCTTTCAAGGCCCAAGTGGCCGTGGCCGACCAATATGTGAAACAAGGGTTGCTGGACGAGGCGATCGAGATCTTTCAACAGCTGTTGGACGTGGAACCGGAAAACGCCGAGGTCAAGACCAAGCTCAATAAGGTCTATTCAGCCCTAGCCAAAACAGGTACGGACCTGAGCGGGGTTTTCGCGCCCTCGAAGGCGGAGGAGGCGGCTAAAGCCGCCGAGGCCAAGGCTGCCGCCGATGAAGCGGCCAAGAAGAATTTGAAAGAGCTGGAAGTCAAAGCCCGGGAAGAAGCGGACAAAAGGGCCCGGGTCGAGCTGGAAAAGCGGGCTAGGGAAGAGGCTGACAAGCGGGCTAATGAGGAGATCAAGCGCCTAGCCGAGGAAAAAGAGAAGAAGGCCCAAGCGGCCGCTTTGGTGGGCAAGGTCGATAAGGGGTTGCCGGCCATGGACGATATGGTGGCGATGGCTGAGGCGGATTTGCTGCATTCACAAGGCAAGGCCGAAGAGGCCGCTAAGATCTATCAAAAGATCCTAGCCTCTCATCCTGATAACCAAACGGTCCGCAAAAAACTGGATGCCATCGAGGAGAGCCTGAAACGGACGTCCGCATCCCCGACCCTCAAACCCGTCCAGCCTGTACTTAAAATCGTCGAAAAGCCAGCATCGGGTGCCCCTGCTCAACCGTCGTCCGGTCCTGAAAATGATTCGAATATTAAAAAGAAATCGAATAAGATAGGGTACGTTTAAATTTAAGGAACGCCCTACCTATGAGCTATGAACACTTTTATGGCTTGAAAGAACAAGCCTTTTCCAACGCCCCCGATAGCCGTTTTTATTATGAAAGCAGCCAGCATGCCGAGGCGATGATCCGTCTCTTTCACTCCGTGGACACCATGAAGGGCCTCACCGTCATGATCGGGGATATCGGCACCGGCAAGACCCTTTTGGCCCGTAAAGCCCTGGAAAAATTCGAATCGGACCCCCAATACGAAGCCGCCCTTCTGGTGATGGTCCATAGCGAGATCTCGGCGGAATGGATGCTCAAACGTATCGCCCAACAGCTGGGCGTGGAAAATATCGGCGAAAGCGCGGCCCAGATCATCCCCCAACTTTACGACCGCTTGATGAAGATCTACGAAGAAGGGCGCAAGGCGGTGGTCTTGATCGATGAGGCTAACATGCTGCAAAAACGGGAGATCTTCGAGGAGTTCCGTGGACTGCTCAATCTGGAGGTCCCGGGGCGAAAATTGATCTCGATCGTTCTCCTTGGCCTGCCCGAATTGGAAAAATACCTCGCCTTGGACCAGGCCCTGCTCCAACGGGTGGCCGTGAAATTCTTCATCAAGACCTTGACCCGTGAGACCACCGAACAGTACATCAAGCACCGCCTGGCGGTGGCAGGTTGTGAAAAGGAAGTCTTCACCAACGATGCGTACCAAGAGATATTCGACTATACGAAGGGTATACCGCGGCTCATCAACACGATCTGTGATAACGCCATGTTGGAAGGTTTTTTGCTGAAAAAAGAGCAGATTACCGGTGAAGTCATCGAACAAGTGGTCAAGGACCTGGGCCTAAAGAAATAGGTTTTAGCGTTATATGCGAATTGACTCCAAAGGGGGTCAAAAGTATAATTCGCACCTGCTTTGAGGCCTTTGTTTCACCGATCAGAGCGCGGGAGTAACTCAGCGGTAGAGTGCAACCTTGCCAAGGTTGAAGTCGCGGGTTCGATCCCCGTCTCCCGCTCCATCTTGTTCCTCGGCCGAGAGGTATAAAACGGCAGTCTTGAACGAGCCCGGGGAAACCCGGGCTTATTGCTTTCTGGACAGGGTGCTACGGGGCGGCATACCCAAGTGGTTAAGGGAGCGGTCTGCAAAACCGCGATTCGGCGGTTCAAATCCGCCTGCCGCCTCCAATTTTTCTCGAGGTCCTTCGCATGGTCTCCACGGCTTGGACTGAAAAAGACCTGGATCAAATGAGGTCTTTGGGCATCGACCCAGCCGAAGTTGACCGCCAGATCGAACTTTTCAAAGATCCGCCTCCTTTTATTAAATTAGTAAGACCCGCTGTTCTCAATGATGGTATCGTTCATGTGAATGAAGCTGAGATCCCCGAACTCCTCCAAAAATACGAAGCGGCTAAAGACGCGGGTAGGTTCCTGAAATTCGTTCCGGCTTCCGGCGCCGCGACCCGGATGTTCCAAACACTTTTCAAGTTCTTAGGCGAACCCAATGTCAGTAAGGCTCTTTTGAGAGAAAAAGCCGAGAGTGGGGACGGGGACGCCCTACAGTTGTTGAAGTTCATGGAACGGCTGCCTCGGGTGGCCTTTTATTCCGAACTGGAAGCGGTGATGGCCGCCAAGGGGTTGGACTTGAAAGAAGTGTTGAGCCGCGGGGATTACGGACTTGTCCTGCGCTATCTCCTGACCTCCGATGGTCTCGATTACGCCCAACGGCCGAAGGGGCTGATCCATTTCCACGATTATGGGGCGGAAGTCCGTACATCTTTCGAAGAACAGCTGATCGAGGGGGAACAGAGCGCGACAGCCATCCATTTCACGGTTTCCGCAGAACACCTGGATAGTTTTAAATATCACCATACGGGTTTAAGGGGACGCCGGCGAACCGATCTGGTGGTGGATTTTTCGGTCCAAAATCAGGCCAGTCAGACCATCGCGGTGGACAAGTTGAACCGGCCTTTCCGGGACAAGGAAGGCCGACTGGTCTTTCGGCCCGCGGGCCACGGCTCCTTGATCGAAAACTTGGACCGGCTACGGGCGGACCTGGTTTTCATCAAGAATATCGATAATGTCTCCGTGGGTTCGGGTTTGACGACTTCCATCCAATGGAAAAAGATCCTGGGTGGTTATTTGGCGCGGTCACAAGAGAAAGTCTTTGCCTCATTGAAAACATTGAACGCTTGTTTGGTTGCCGAAAGCACTCTTTTGGAAATAGCCCGGTTCTGCCGGGAAGAATTGCGGATCAATCTGGGTGAAGGGTATGACCAACTCGGGTTTGAAGACAAAGCAAAGGTACTGAAGAAGGCTTTGGACCGGCCTATCCGGGTCTGTGGTGTGGTAAAAAATACCGGGGAGCCGGGCGGGGGCCCTTTCTGGGTGAGGGATTCACAAGGCAGGGAATCCTTACAGATAGTTGAAAGCGCACAGATCAACATGAAAGATCCGGGACAAAAGGCGGCTTTTGACCGTTCAACCTATTTCAACCCGGTGGATCTGGTCTGTGGAGTTAAGTCTTGGCAAGGAAAGCCTTTTTCGTTAAAAGACTATGTGGATGCCTCGGCGGTCTTCATCAGTCAAAAGTCCGTAGAGGGTCAGCAAATCAAAGCGCTGGAATTGCCGGGGTTGTGGAACGGGGCCATGGCGGATTGGATCACGGTCTTCGTGGAAGTTCCCATCGAGACCTTTAATCCGGTCAAGACGGTTTTCGATCTTTTAAAACCGGCCCATCAGGCGGGTTCGGCGGAATAAAGCAGGGAATAATCTTAAGAACGGGAATGTTATGAAAACGATCATTGTGACGGGCGGCGCGGGCTTTATTGGCGCGAACTTTATCCATTACTTGGCCAAATTAAAGGTGTCTTATCGGTTGGTGGTCTTCGACAAATTGACCTACGCGGGCCACTTGGAAAGCCTGGAAGGCCTACCTAACGCCCAAAAAGCGGTCTTCGTTAAAGGCGACATCGCCGATGAGAAGGCTGTTCTGAAACTCTATCGTGACTTCAAACCCACATATGTCTTCAACTTCGCGGCGGAAAGCCATGTGGACCGATCCATTGAGGGACCTGGCGAATTCGTGACGACCAACGTGATGGGAGCTTTCCAAATGTTGGATGGCGCCCGCCGCTACTATGCGGGGTTGTCCACGGCGGCAAAAAAGGAATTTCGCTTCTTGCACGTTTCGACGGACGAGGTCTATGGCACCCTGGGTAAGACCGGTTTCTTCACGGAAAAGACCCCCTATGCTCCCAATTCGCCCTATTCAGCCTCGAAGGCCGGCGCGGACCACCTGGTGCGGGCTTATCATGAAACCTATGGCTTACCCGTGCTTTTGACAAACTGTTCCAACAACTATGGCCCTTACCAATTCCCGGAAAAGTTGATCCCTTTGATGACCTTGAACGCTTTGGAAGGAAAGAACTTGCCGGTTTATGGTGACGGTGGCAATATCCGCGATTGGCTCTACGTAGAAGATCATTGCGATGCCCTGTGGACGGTCATGCGCAAGGGTAAGATCGGTGATAAATACAATGTGGGCGGGGACAGCGAAAGGACCAATAAGCAGGTCGTGAATACCATCTGCTCGGTCATGGGTAAGGTGATGCCGGCTGGCCGTAACCAAAATCTGGTCAAGGCGGGGAAACGGGACTATACGGACTTGATCACATTCGTGAAGGACCGTCCGGGCCACGACCGCCGCTATGCTATCGACGCATCGAAGATCAAACGGGAGCTGGGCTGGAAACCGAAACATAACTTTAACACGGGCATTCAAACCACCGTCGAATGGTACCTACACAATCAAGACTGGTGTCAAAAGGTGCAGGCGGGCCAGTACAACCGCCAAAGATTGGGTTTGGCGGCCAAAGCCAAGTAATACCCGATCCGATTTGAATGTGATTTGGCCGAGGCCTCGGATAAAATTAAACAAGACGCAACGCCCACGGAGATGCCATGTCTGACGACATCATGTCAAAATATTCCCGGTTCATGTTCCGCCACCATCCGTGGCATGGTGTGGGTACGGGTAAAAAAGCTCCCGAGCTGGTGAATGCCTACGTCGAATTGACCCCGACGGATACCGTTAAATATGAGATCGACAAGAACACCGGCTTCCTCAAGTTGGACCGTCCCCAAGTTTTCTCCAGCCAATGTCCCTCGTTGTACGGGTTGATCCCCCGGACCTATTGCGGCCCCCGGGTGGCCGAGTATTTCGCCAAAAAAGCCAAGCTCGACCGGATCGTGGGGGATGGGGATCCCTTGGACATCTGCATCTTGGCCGAGAGGCCTATCTTCAAAAGTGACATTTTGGTGGAAGCCAAGCCCATCGGCGGCCTTCGAATGATCGATAACGGGGAAGCGGACGACAAGATCATCGCGGTACTCAAAGCCGACTTGGTCTATGGCAACTGGAATGACATTAAAGATTGTCCGCCCAATTTGATCGACCGGTTGCGGCATTACTTCCTGACCTATAAAGACCTTCCTTCGATCAATCTGGGGAAGACCGAGATCGTGCACACTTATGGCCGGGACGAGGCCTTTGAGGTTATCCGTAATAGCCAGCAGGATTATGCGGAGAAATTCGCCGAATTAGGCGAAGTCATCAAGATCACCTTCCCCGAATAATTGGTTGCATCCAACCCCAAGAAGCCTTATAAGATTAGGACCTTTTAGGCCTTAGTCGTGTGTCGCGGGGGCGTATAGCTCAGTTGGTTAGAGTACTTCCTTGACATGGAAGGGGTCACTGGTTCGAGTCCAGTTACGCCCACCATTTTTCCCGCTCAATCCTGCCTTGAGGATCATTCATGTCCGATAAATACGAACCAAAACATCGAATGGACGAGTCGCTTTACAAGATGCGCCACTCCCTGGCCCACATCTTGGCGGAAGCGGTCCTTCAAGTGCGTCCCAAGGCCCAGTTGGGTTTCGGCCCCCCGGTCCGTACCGGTTTCTACTATGACATGCTGCTCGATGAGCCCCTGACCGAGGCGGACCTGCCGGATATCGAAAAGCGCATGCGCAAGATCATCCAAGAAAAGCAAAAGTTCCAACAAGAAGAATTGCCCAAAGAAAAGGCCCTGGAAAAATTGGCCGGTATGGGCCAAGACCTGAAGGTCGAGTACGCCAAAGAACTTCTTGAAAAGCATGATTCCTTAGGTTTCTATACCAGCGGTCCTTTTGTCGACATGTGCGAAGGTCCGCACGTTTCGAATACCTCCGAGATCCCGGTCAACGCTTTCAAACTGGACTCCATCGCCGGCAGCTACTGGCGGGGGGATTCCAGCCGTCAAATGCTGACCCGTATTTATGGCCTAGCCTTTCCGACCGAAGCCGAACTGAAAGAATTCATCAAGAACCGCGAACTGGCTCTGAAGCGGGACCACCGCAAGTTGGGCCAAGAGCTGGAACTTTTCACCATCGACGAGCGGGTGGGCAAGGGCTTGCCCCTTTGGATGCCCAATGGAACGGTCATCCGGGAAGAGTTGGAAAAGTTCGCGAAGGAACTCGAATTCAAGGACGGTTACGTTCGCGTCGCGACACCGCATATCGCCAATGGTGAGCTTTATAAATTGTCCGGCCATTTGCCTCTTTATAAAGATTCCATGTTCCCGCCCATGCGCAGCATCGAGAAGGACCCGGACGCCCCGGCGGAAGAGTTCTACCTCAAGCCGATGAACTGCCCCCATCACCACATGATCTACATGAACCGTCCCCGCAGCTACCGGGAACTGCCTTTGCGCTTGGCCGAATATGGCACGGTCTATCGTTACGAAAAGTCGGGTCAATTGGCCGGCTTGCTTCGGGTGCGGGGCTTGGCCATGAACGACGCCCATATCTATTGCACCGAGGACCAGATCAAGAGCGAGATCAAAAAGGTCGTCGCCATGCACAAGTTCTATTTTGAAAAGTTCCGAATGGACAAGATCTGGGTCCGCCTTTCGCTGCACGACAAGGACAAGAGCAAGTTCGGCGACGGGGAAGAGCTTTGGATCAAGACTGAAAATATCCTTCGCGAAGTGCTGAAGGAATTGGATGTGGAGTACGAAGAAGCGGTCGGTGAAGGGGCTTTTTATGGCCCGAAGATCGACTATCAAACCGAGAATGTGCTGGGCCGGGAAGAGACCGCCGCTACCGTCCAGTTGGATTTCTTGTCCCCGAGCCGCTTTGAGATGGAATACACCTCGGCGGACGGCAGCAAAGCCAGGCCTTTCATCATTCACCGGGCGCCCTTGGGCACCCATGAACGCTTTATCTCTTTCCTGATCGAACGCTGGGGCGGGGCTTTCCCGACCTGGTTGTCGCCTTTCCAAGTGAAGATCGTTCCGGTGGCCGAGGACTTTTTGCCCTACGCCCAGGAGATCGCGGACCATTTGCGGGGCCTGATGGTGCGGGCGGAGGTCGATACGACGAACGACTCCTTTGGCAAAAAAGTGCGTAACGCCATCACCAAGAAGATCCCGAATATCTGGATCGTGGGCGCCAATGAACTGAAGGACCGCACCGTTACCTGGCGCCGCTACGCGGCCGAAAAACAAGCGCAAACGCCCCTAGATAACGCTTATAAGACCTTAGCAACCATGGTGAACCAGCGATTGATGGACAATTTCGGGGATGTGGACCTGCCGCTCTAAGTTGTTGATTGACAAAAAAGGCCACAAAATATAACATTCTCACCTCAAAGAAGGGGCCTCCGTCCCTCACCCCCAGCCCAACTGGTGCGAACGGGTTACTTGTCGATATTGCCCCTTTGATAGGGTGTTTTCGCATATCTACATCGTTTGGACGGATCTCTTCGTGAGGTTCGTCCTTTTTTGTTTTGAGACCAAATTGGAGGTAGTGAACATTTCCGCTAAAGAACTCAGGATCAATCATCAAATTCGCGCCAAGCAAGTGCGCTTGGTCGGTGAAGAGGGCGAGCAATTAGGCATCGTCGAAACGTTCCGGGCCTTGGCCATCGCCAAGGAAAAAGACTTGGACTTGGTGGAGATCGCCCCGGAAGGCGTGCCTCCGGTCTGCCGTATCTTGAACTATGGAAAGTTCCGTTACGCCCAACGCAAACGGGAAAAAGAAGCCTCTAAAAAACAACGGGTCATCAAGGTCAAAGAGATCAAGATGCGCCCCAAGATCGACGAACACGATTACCAGACCAAGATCCGCCAAGCTTGGACCTTTTATGATCATGGCGACAAGGTGAAGTTGACCCTGCAGTTCCGTGGCCGCGAGATGAGCCACAAGGACCTGGGTCATCAATTGATGGAACGTATCGTTGAGGATATGAGCGAAGTGGCCGATCTGGAAGCCCCGCCTAAAGACGAGGGCATGCAGATCGTGGCGGTTTTCAACCCCAAACCGGTGTCGCAGCAAAAAGCCGCGGCAAAGGAAACTACATTAGAGAAGGAAGAGGAAAATGGCTAAAGGTTTCAATAAGACCCGGAAAAGCATCGCCAAACGCATCAAGGTGACCGGCACCGGCAAATTGAAGGCGAAGAAGGTGCAGGGCCGCAGCCATCTTTTGGCGCATAAGTCGCCGAAGAAAAAGCGCCAGTTGAAGCACCAGCCCATCATGGGCAAGGCCGTGACTTACACGATGAAGCGGATGCTCGGCATCTAAATTAGAAGCACCAGCAAATATAAAAAGGGAGAAGGACAATGGCTCGAGTAAAACGCGCGATGGCGAAACGGAAGCGCAAGAAGAAATTTTTCAAACTGACCAAGGGTTACTTCGGCGCGAAAAGCCGCCAGTACCGTACGGTCCGCGAGGCTTCCAAGCGCTCCGGCAACTACGCTTTCCGTGACCGTAAGGCCCGTAAGCGTGACTTCCGCCGTCTCTGGATCACCCGTATCAACGCGGCGGTCCGTGAGCATGACATGTCTTACAGCCAGTTCATCAAGGGTTTGAAAGCCGCCTCCATCAATTTGGACCGCAAGGTCCTTTCGGAGCTGGCCGTGAACGACCCGAAGGCGTTCGGGCAAATTGTTGAGGCCGTTAAGAAGGCCTAAGCCGATCTTGTCGCACAACAACGCCTCTTGTCTTCCAAGATAAGGGGCGTTTTCATTTTATGGAATGACCGATGACCTTTGACGCTTCCAAACCCCAACTGATCCAAAGCGCCAATAATTCCATGGTGAAGCACGCTTATTCCCTGAAGGTTCCCAAAAAGCTGAAGTTTGCCGAGGATTTTCTTTGCGAAGGGTTCCATTTAGTCTTGGAAGCTTTCAAGAGCGATCTAAGGGTCCGGTTCGTTTTCGCCACCGCCGAAGCCTATCACCATCCCGAGGGCCAGCAGATATTGGAACTGGCCAAGCGCAACAAAACGCGCTGCTTCGAGGTGACGCCCCAGATCATTTCCTACTTGTCCGAAACGGTTACGCCCCAGGGCATGCTGGCGGTGGCTCAAAAGGTGGAGACCCATTATCCGGACTTTGATTCGGGTTTTCTTTTAGGGATTTACCAGGTCCAAGACGCGGGCAACATGGGCACTTTGTTCCGTTCCGCCGAGGCTTTCGGCATCAAGGGTCTTTTGCTCACCGAGGGCTGCTGCGATCCCTTTAATTCCAAGGTCGTTCGCTCGGCAATGGGTTCTCTTTTTCGCGTGCCTTTCATGACCGGCAAAAGCTGGGGCGAATATATGACCTGGTCCAAAGAGAACAACGCCAGCTCCTATGCCTTGGCCCAAACCGCCAGCGACAATTTGGTCGGTAAAAAGTTTGGGGCCAAGAACGTTCTGTGGGTCGGGTCCGAAGGGGAAGGGGTTCCGGCGGAATTGGCCGAAGCCTGTGATAGCCGCCTGCTCATCCCCATGAAGGGCCAAGTGGAGTCGCTTAATGTGGCGGTGGCCGCCAGTATCGCGATGTTCCAAGCGAATATGGGCCAGAATCCCCAATAACCGTTTGAATTTTTGAAGTGAAGACGAAATAATAAGCTCCTCGTTGATCCACTCTGTGCCAGGAAAAGAACTTGATCGACCAATTGAACGCCATCCTCAAGGACGCCGAAGGGACCATTGCCCAGGCTTCCGACCTCAAGATCCTGGAAGAGCTGCGGGTGAAATACCTCGGCAAGAGCGGGGCCGTGACCGAAATGATGAAGGGTTTGGGCCAAGTGCCTGCGGACCAAAAGCCCCAGATCGGTAAAGTTTCCAACGAAGTGAAGAACAAGATCACCGCTTTGCTCGACCAAAAGGTGCAGGAGATGGAAGCCAAGGCGGAGCAGGTCGCTCCCGCGGGTTGGGATCCCACTTTGCCGGGCCGCCGACTGACCGCCGGGGGTATCCATCCTTTGACCGCCGTTCAAAAGGACATCGCGGATATCTTTAGGGGTCTGGGATTCGATATCGCCGAAGGGCCGGACCTAGAAACGGATTACTATAACTTCCTGGCTTTGAACTTTCCGCCGGACCATCCCGCCCGGGACGCCCAGGACACCTTTTACGTGAAGGACCGGGTGCTCCGAACCCATACCTCGCCCATTCAAGTGCGCCAAATGGAGAACAAAAAGCCACCTTTTAAATTCATAGCCCCGGGCCGGGTGTACCGCAATGAATCCATTGACGCCACCCATCACCATATTTTCCACCAAGTGGAAGGTTTTCTGGTCGATGAGGGTGTCCAGTTCAGCCATTTGAAGGGTATCCTGAACGTGTTCTTCCAGAAGTTCTTCGGTAACGAGATCAAGACCCGGTTCCGGCCTAGTTTCTTTCCTTTCACGGAACCCAGCGCGGAAGTCGATATTTCCTGTATCTTCTGCGCCGGCAAGGGATGCCGCATTTGTAAACAATCGGGCTGGGTGGAAATGATGGGATGCGGCATGATCGATCCGGCGGTCTTGAAGAACTGTAAGATCGATGACGAGCGTTACACGGGTTTTGCTTTTGGGATGGGAGTGGAGCGGATCGCCTTGTTCAAGTACGGCATCGACGACATCCGGCTCTTTTACCAGAATGACATCCGCTTTTTAGAGCAGTTCCAATAACCGTTATATACGAGGCAAGTGATGGAAAACACGACGCAGACCACTGAAAAAAAGAATTCGGGTTGGAAAACCGCGATCATCATCATCCTGACCTTTTTGAGCGCTTACGGTTTGGCCAATCTGGAAGTGATCCGCCGGGCCCGGGCCGCCTACCTGCGGGGCGAGGATTATTTCTCCAAGCACCAATACAAGCAGGCGATGTGGAGCTATCAGGAAGTACAAGAATTCTACTATTTGCCCCATAGCCACTGGGTGGATGACGCCGCTGAGAAGGAGTGGATCTGCCGGGCCAAATTAGGGGATTTCATCCCGCCCGAAGGCCCCTTGGACGCCGATGTTCGCCAGACCCGTCCGGACTATCAAAAGTACGCCGCCGAGATCGCCCAGATCACGCCGACGGGGGATATTACCTACAATCCCGCGCCCACTTCGGATCAGGAAAAAGCCGCCATTGCCAAGGCGATAAAAAGAAAAGATTAATTCAGTTCGATTCAGTCCACTGATAACCGACGGCACTCAGGCTTTTAATGAAGGATGGGGTAAAGGGTTGGCGAATAAGACCTTGTTCTTTGTCGTAAACGAATATGTCCTGAAGAACAATAACGTCTCCCTCCATGCCTTGAACTTCGGATATTTGAGTGATAGTTCTTTTTCCATTCGGCAAACGGCTTTGTTGGACGATCAGATCAACGGCACGCGAGATCTGTTCACGAATGGCTTTGAGCGGAAGCTCGACGCCTGCAAAGAGGCACATAGTCTCGAGCCGGGCTAAAGCGTCCCTGGAAGTGTTGGCGTGGGCGGTGGTCATAGAACCATCATGGCCAGTATTCATGGCTTGTAACATATCCAAAGCCTCGCCTCCGCGACACTCACCGACAACGATCCTATCGGGGCGCATCCTCAAAGCGTTGATCACCAGGTCGCGGATCGTAATTCGACCGGTGCCTTCCAGGTTCGCGGGTCGGCTTTCTAAGCGAACGACGTGTTCTTGTCCCAGTTGCAGTTCGGCCGAATCTTCGATCGTGACGATCCGTTCATCGGCAGGTATGAAGTTGGAAAGTATATTCAAAAGGGTCGTTTTGCCAGAGCCTGTCCCGCCGGAGACGACGATATTCTTTCGTGCCTTAACACAAGCGCCCAAAAACTGAGCCGCATCTTGGGTCAAAGACCCGAAACGGATCAGGTCTTGTACGGCCAACTTATTCTTTGAGAATTTCCGGATCGTTAAAGTGGGTCCGTTCAAACTGATGGGTGGGATCACCGCATTGACGCGGGAGCCATCCAAAAGACGGCCGTCCACATAGGGTTGGCTCTCGTCGAGTCGTCTGCCAATGGGTGCCAGTATTCTCTCAATGGCGGTCCGCAACTGTAGGTCGTCCAAGAATTGAACTTCGCTCTTTCGAAGCTTTCCGTTTTTTTCGACAAATATTTGATGCGGGCCATTGACCATTATTTCTGTGATCTCTTGATCGCTTAGCAGCTTTTCCAGTGGGCCAAGCCCGAAAGCCAGATCCAATACTTCAATGACCAGTTGCTGCCGAAGCGAACGATCCGCAACATCCATTTCTTGAATAATACCGTTCAGTATTTCTTTGGCTTGAGGCTCAAGGAGCTGTCTTTGAAAAAGAATCCCTTTGCTATTTTCTTGCAACGAACCTGATTTTCTCAGCTTTTCTAAAAGTTGTTGATGAAGATCGTGCACGGTGTGAAGAGATGGGGGTTGACCGGTGGACACGGGGGAAGTTTGTTCGGCTTCGAGTTCCTTTGAGGAAGTCGCTGCGGAAAGAGCGGCGGTGATCATCCTTGTGATGTCAGTAAATTGTTTTTCGTTTGTTTTTTGAGAAGCCCTTTTTTCGAAAAGGTCGATGGCGATTTCCTCACCGAGGAAGGGCACGGTCCCTAAAAAAGATAAATGGGGCGAAAGCATGGACGGGTCTTTGGGAATGGTCTGACCGGCATGGGATTGATTGAGTAGGAAGCCGAAATTGTCGATCTTAAAATGATCGTCGGCCAACATTTTTTCAACATTCTTTAAGGAAATGAGAGCGGAGTGTTCAGCGGATATGATAATGATGTTTCGGTTACCTATTTCTAATGATTTGGAATGGAATTTTTCGGGAATCGATGAAAGATCGATCAAGGTATAATCGGAAAATTTGGAGATTTTTTTAATCAACTTAAAAACTTCCGAATCATTAAAGTTTTCTGAATAGTTTTTTGAGATGGGGATATAGGTTAAACCTTTTTCAGATATGAAATACTTTTCGAGGATTTGGTGATTAAGGTGGTCCGCGTAAGGCGCAAGTTGGTGCAGGTAGTGGGATGGTGTTGGGATGGGTAAGTAAGAGAAAAGAAGTGAACGAGAGAAGGGTGTTCCATCGATTACCGCTATCTTATTGCCGTTCTTCTGGGAAAGTGTGATGGCGGTAATTGCGGTCAATAGGGAACACCCTACGCCGCCCTTCGCGCCTATTAAGTTAAGGGTTTGTTCTTTTAAGGCTGGTCCCATATCCAAACTTCCCAATAGCCAGTTCCAGAAGCGCTTTCGTGATAGATCGCTAACCGCACGACGTCCTGAGAGTCCTGGAACAAAAATTTGTAGAGTGTTTCCTTGCTGTGTTCGGATGGGGAAAGGGCTTGTTCTTCGGTGAATTGGATCACCTTGCCCCAGCTAGGGTCGGCGGCGGGTTTATGAACAATGATCGTGTTCGAGGTAGCGTCGGTGGTATTTGTTTTCGCTTTTGAAGTGTGGTTTTTTATTACGGTGGGTGTGGATTCGGCGGTGTCGGCAAAGGCATAACCGAAAGTCGAAAAGAGCAGGAAAAGAACAAAGAGGGTAGGGCGCTTTTTCAGGTTCATAGATGAATTACATGCCGGGTTCGATCGGATTGCTTTCGATCAAGTTGGTATAGGTGTCGGTATAAGGGTTATAACCGGTGACTTGAAATAGGTTGGCCAAGGTCAGGACGGCGGTCGGGTCTTTATAGGTTTTAGCGGGAGGAACGGCCACGGAAGCCAACATCGGAGGGGTCAAGCTGGTCGCGTTGCCCCTGCCGTTATAACCGACCATAGCCGAGGGAGGCGGGGGTACCAGGGTCACGTCGAATTGTTTCGTGCGGGCGATATATTTGGGTTTCAAGTTCTCGACGTCATCGTAAATATCGAAGAATTGATAAAGCTTATCGCTTTTCCAATCGTAGAAAACCCGGTCGCAAATAACTTTGGAGAAATTCTTTTTTTCGTCCACTGAAAGAGAAGAGTAAAAGTCGGCAGGATGCCCATATTTACTACCCGGGGCTTTTTCGTCAGCCCACAGCATTTTGATGGGCGTGTTGAGCATGATCTCTAATTTTTGTTTGGCGACACCCGTTTCATTTGCGGTTGGTTCGATCTGTTGCAAGATCTTGTAAAGCCCAAATCCGAGCTTAAAGTTGATCCTTTTGATCTTGTATCCAGCGGGCACACTTTCTTTCCAGAGAAGATCCCCTTTTTCGTCCAGTGTGCCGTCTTGATATCGGTAGTAGTCCCAGTTGGTCTGTAGGGTCGAAACTTGGTCGATCAAAAAGGTGGCAAAACGGGTCACGAAGCCTTTCTTGATCGCGGGAGAGTTGGGCCAGCGTTTAGCCAATAGGTCCAAACCCTTGACGCATCCATCGTAATCACCGGTGCGGAAGGCACACTGAGAATAATAATAGAGGGAATTTCCGTTAATGATGGGTTGCATCGAAGCGGCGGCTAATTTGCGGAAAAGGTCCTTGGCTTGGTCGAACTTCCGGGCCTCATATAAGGAATAGGCGTAGTTATAAGCGATGATCATTTGTTGGGATTGAGGATCGACCGGGGCGGCGGCAGGCGCGGCAGCAACGGGAGCTCCGGCGGCTACGGGTGCTTTGGCGGGAACTCCGGCAGCGGATAGCACAGCGGCTTGCGGTGGCGCCATTTTCGGCGCGGTTTGCCCGAAGGCGAAGTAAGGTAGAAGTAGAAGGCCCACAAGGGCTTTAAGGATCGTTTTGCGCATGAACCTATTATATTGATTTTGAGGGTTCAAAATCATTTAAAATCAATGCTTCCATGGCTTTTGGGAAGCTTATTTAAGAAGGCGAAGGGGACCCATGATAAAAACGATCAGTTTTCTCAAGACTTTTTTGTTGTTCCTATCGGTTGCGCTTTTCGGGTTTGCTTGTGGTTCGGGTAAAAAGTCCGATCTGCCGGTCGTTCAATTGAACGCGGATGGTAATAAAGTTGAAGTGGAAGTGGCCAATACCGAACCTACGCGTATGGCCGGCCTTATGTTCCGGCGGGACATGGGTGAGAATACCGGAATGTTGTTCGTCTTTTCGGACTCTCAACCCCGGGCCTTTTGGATGAAGAATACCCTGATCCCGCTCAGCATCGCTTTTATGGATGACAAAGGGAAGATCGAGAACATCCTGGAAATGCCGCCGCAAACCGAACAAACTTTTCGGTCGGCAGGTGCCGCTAAATACGCCTTAGAAATGAACGCTGGATGGTTCACCAAGAAGGGCGTCAAAGCGGGGGATGTGATCGAAGGGGCGGTACAAGCCCCCGCTTCGAAGGATTAGATATTGTTCTCGCCAATCAGGGTTGGCGTTACAAAGATGACCAATTCTGTCTGGCTTTTTTGATCGTTTGTGAACTTGAAAAGTTCCCCCAAAATGGGGATATCACTTAACAAAGGCAACCCCGATGTTGTCTTTTGATTTTCTTCCTCGATCAGGCCCGCAATTACCAAGGTGTTCCCGCTTTTCATATAAACGGAGGTTTCCGCCCAACGCGTTTTTAGGGCGGGTATCGTTATTCCGCTATTGACAATGCCATTTGAATTGTCCACCTCGCTTACTTCGGCCCTCAAATTAGCTTCAATATTGCCGGTACTGTCGATGGTTGGTTTTATCTTTAGCTTTACACCATAAGGCTTCCATTCAACGTTGGTATCGCCAACCTTGTTTTCCGTCGCGTATGGGATCTCGCCACCGGCCAAGAAACTCGCTTCTTCACCGCTGACGGTCAGAAGCTTGGGTTTGGATAGAATTTTGGCTTTTCCCCGATTTAATAAGAGTTGGATGCTGGCCGCCAAGGAATCTCGAGTAAAAGAACCGAGTGAAACTAGGGAAGGGGGTGAGCCCTCCGAGATAGAAATGTTGTTCGCGACAGTGCTAGCGGAATTGTTGACCGTGGAGACGGAACCCCAGCTCAGGCCTGCCTGCAGAGCGCTCTGTGAATCAATTTCCATGATTTCTACACCGACTTCGATCATTGGTTTTTTTGTCAAATGGGCAGATACGGAAATCGTTGCTTCTTTTTCATCACCAGTGGTTGAAGTATATGAAAGCTTCGTTGTTCCTGTAGATTTACCGGAGATGAGGATCTCGTTGTCGCTGATCGCGTTAAAGGATGCGATGGAAGGGTCGTCAATGACCGCTTTGTCCGCCGACCTTACTTTGAATAACTTCGATTCTCCCGTGCTCAAGGAAATGATCTCTTGCGCATAGAGCGTTTGTGTAACGGCCAGAAAAACGAAAAATAAGATCGTCGTTTTCATATCGGGTTCCTTATTTCTTAAGTGATGCTACGAAATGGCCTAGTTTTGCAGAAACCTCCGATTCGCTTTTAGGTGAAACGGCGACGATCTCATCGTCATTAGGAGATCTCAGTAATAAGCGGATCGGCTGCCCTTCTAAATACATCAAGGTTTCGGCTTGTTCAGGGGTCAGGGCCAGAGTGACGGTGCTATATGAATCGGTTCCTTCGCCATTTTTGGATTCGCTTTGGGCCATTTTTTGCCCGGTGGCCAATACTTGGATATCTTGAAAAACAAAAGCAGTGATCTCGCGTTTGCTGATAACGGACTTGGTCAAGATATCAACGTGATTACCAGGGTGCAGAAGATCACCAACGCCACTAGTTTCATTGACGGCTAAAGTGTAGGCCCTTAAGCCGTGCTCGAGATTGAAAGCCAGAGAATTTCCGCTAGGTCCGAATTTATTCGATTGGATCTGTTCGCCGGCGGAGATAGGAACAAGCGTTAATAGTCCCGAAACTACGTTGATGTTTTGAATGGCGCTAGGACTGACATAAGATTCCGGGATGACTTTTTGGGCGACCATATCCTCTGTCAAAAGACTGCCGGCAGGGATGTACCGGCTGGCGACCAGGATGTTGATCGGTGTTGTTCTTTTATCAATCTCAGAAGCCTTTTGGAAAAGCAGAAAAAAGGCCAGGAGTCCTGATAATAACCCAACACATAAAGCGATAAGAGTCGATCTGTTTTTCATATCAGCCTTTCAATAACCTGGATCAATCGATCTGGACTAACGCGATGCTGTTGGCGGCTTGAGTTCGATCAAATACGGCCAGGATTCTATTTTTTTTGTTCTTTAGAAGGAATACTTTTTTATTTTTTTCCTCTTCGGTAAGGGTCATTGAATAACCCGCCTCATAACAATTTTTGGTGAACTTTTCGAAGGGATTTTCAGAGCCTGAAGCGAGGATAATACCGACCTTCATGTTTTTTAATTTAACGTTAAAGATGAGATCTTTTTTATCCGGAGGCGGTATTGGGAAGTCCCAGCTCTTTAAGGTCTTATTCATATCAAAGGCAGTCTTTGGAAAGTCACTGGTCGCTCCATAGGTCATGTCGGCGTCCTTAGACTGCAAAAGACCAATGGTTCGATAAGTGCCGTCTTTTTCCCAAACTTTGACATCCAATTGATCCGAAAAATCCAAACCTTTGGCGCTAGGGCCCAGAAGCGCGGAGCTGAGGTCGATACCGTTTGATTTCCAACCATTCTTTTCCATTTCGGAAAGGACAAGAGGCAATAGGTCCGTTAAACGTCCTTGATTTACCCAAATGTCCGTTCTTTGCTTTTGGCCATTCAGGTCATTTTCGAAGTGACTAATGATCTGTGGGCCGAAACGTAAAGGCGCAGAAATGAGGGCCCAAGAAACAATCGAACCACTGAAAAGCATCAAGAATATCAAAGTGCCCCAAAACCATTTTTGATTCATGCGGGATACCTTAAGACGGTGACTTGGTTTTGAAAGCTGATGCCGTTAGGCAAAATGAATGTAGGTGAGAATGGAAGCGAGTAGTTAATGGTGATGGTCCAGGCTTTTCCTCCGTAGTTAATAACAAAGCCTTTAAGCTTTTGAGCGATAGGACCTGCAGAGTCGATTTTTTGAACGATCGTGTCGATAAGACTGGGTTTCGGGTTTTGAGTGCCAACCGAAAGGCTGTTCCTAATAAAATATTTTTGATAAGGCCCAAGCCGGACCCAAAACTCATCGCTGAAAGCGTTTGAGTCGTTGACCGTACCAGCCGCATATTCGCGGGCAACATCGCCACAGGCTTTGTCAAAGACGACACGGGCTTGGAACAAAAGAGTCAATTGGATGACCCCGGCCAACATAAGTGTTAAGAGCGGTATGACCAATACCATTTCGGTTAGTGCCTGGCCACGAAATTTGTGAGTTAGTTTAAATAATGCCACCGGGAGCCTCCTTGAACAGGTCTTGCAGGTTTTGAAGATTTCCGCCTTGAAGCAAGTTCTGCATAAAGGATGTAAATCCACTTTGTTTCACTAGTTCAATTGGGTCGGTTGACGCAAGGGTCGTGATATAAGGTGGGTCTGAAACCTTCCAAAACTCCAAACCGCTACCAGTGACCATGACCTGTGACAGGGTTTGTATTTCAGCGTTTTTTCCGTTTGGATCTTTGGCAGTCGTGGGATAGGCCGCATAAAAGAAAATATTGTGCAAAGGCGGGGCGTCCCGGTCGATTACGTCTAATTTCATGGCCGAGAGTGTGCTAAAGATAGTCGCAATTTTATTTGCCTTATCGGTTGCGGCGTTTTTTATTTCGCTCACATATCGATGCGCGCCCACATAACCTGCTTTTACCCAATAAGTTGCCCCCCTTGAGTTTTTGGCGGGTTCGACTTGGTTCTCGGTATAGATTCGAATTTTTCCCTGATCGTTCATTTGATATAACTTTGGAATTTTAGGAACCGCTAAAAAGCTACCATCCCTGAATTTAAGGGCCATATTTGGCACGACTGCTTTTAGGGTCTCAGGCCCAATTGAGGCGACGTTAAACAGCATTAATGGAGAGGGGACAGAAATGGGCGTTTGCCAGGTCGATGGAGCCAGGCTAGGCCAAGTGTTTTTCAGACCATTTTGACTGGTAAGCGAAAGGGTTTCAGTAAAGATCAAAAGTGGGTATAGCCCTGAAGGCTCATCTATTCCGAAAAGTAATTTTTGAACATTTTGGGCCGCTTTAACAACGTCAAAGGGATTAAAACCGAGCAGAAGGGATGAAATTTCTAAAACCGATCCAATGCCGGTTGCCAGTAACGCCACGCTTCCAAGTGCAATAGCAAAAACAATGGCATTGGATAGTCGAACGACCTGCATTCCGTTGGCATAGACGGCACCGGCCGACAGGGCGGTCAAATTGGCGGCTTGAATGGCGCGTTCTTTGGCGCTGAAAAGCAAGCCGGATTTAAATAAGCCGATAAACAAAGTGATGAAAATAAAACAGAACAATAAAGTGGCTAAAAGAACCTGACCAGCGGGTTTTTGGGACCATCTGTGAATATGGGTCATGGTTCAGGAATGAACTCCGACCGTGTTTTCGTCCAGGCAATCGGCTTGAAATGTCATCCAGATGACGTTATTGGTGCTGCTAAGGTTGAGAAAAGAAGGCAGCGACAAACCCAGCGTGGACAATAAGCTTGAAAGATCTTGGGATACAAACGAGAGTGGACTGGTCGATGTGCTAAGCGGTTGTCCAAGAACTTTGCCGACCAAGGGAATCCAAATTGGCATGGGATAGCTGACAGTAGCGATAACTCGGTTATTTTGCTCTTGGATGTTACATTTGCTGGATAGGGCGTAAAGCAATGTCGAGTTGTTCAGCTTTTCGAGAGGGAAGAGGGCGGAGACAATTTGAAATTGAGATTGAAAAAATGTTGGTATTTCGGTTGATGCGGCTTGTTGAGCGATCGCGAAAGTCGCTTTTTGGACTGCAAAGGAAACATAAGCGCAATAGAACAACTGGATGATTCCAAAAAATATGAGGAACAAAATTGGGGCAATCAACACAAATTCAACGGCTGACTGCCCCTTTTGGTCTTTAGGCATGGTGGTAACTTATTTGACAACAGAACCAACGGCGTTTGCCGCACCACTCGCGGCGCTAGCCGCAGAACCAACAGCGCCTACGGCGCCACCGGCTCCGTTTGAGTTTGTGGAAGTGTTGCTGCTTATCTGATTAGAAGCGTTTTGAAAGCCTGTGGAAACGCTGCCACTGAAAGTCCTCACGGCAACAATGACGGCAATGGCGATCAAGGCAACGATCAAGACATACTCCGTCATGCCTTGGCCGGATTGTTTTTGATTCAATTTCATATCTAGTCTCCCTTGGAATAAATTTAGAACGGCAAAACCAAAACCTTGAATAGCATGTCGAGATAGTCGTTCACTTGTGTTGAAAATAAGGTCGCTATCCCGGAGAAAGCCAGCAAAACAACGGCGACAGTCAACAAATACTCCACCGAAGCCTGTGCGCGTGAATCGAATGTCATTCGTCGTAAGCTTTTCATCGGCAAAATTATATTTAGTGGCCAACTTTTTAAAATCAAAAAACATATGGTTCAAGGTTTTGTTTACCCGGTCGCGTTACCTTCATGAAAACGTTTTGATGTTCCTGCGGTTGGGTAAAGGCGAGGTAAAACGTTAATTCGGGGGCAAAAGCCTTGAAACGGAAAGGGCCTATGGTATAGTTACTGCCATTCACAACGGAGATATCCGCGAAATGAAATGCAGCAACTGCCACACCAAAAATGATCCCAAGAACAAGTACTGCAAAGAATGTGGCGCTGACTTAAAAACACACCCGGAACACGCGCAAACAGTGACAAACTCAGAACTATACGGTAAAGAAGTCGAAGTTCTCTTCTATATAGACACCTCGACGGGGAAGATCACCGGATTCGTCAATCCCACCGAAGACCAGATCAGCCGCTATAAAAAAGACGGCGTGGTCCAACGGGTCGTGGTCGAGGCCCCGGATCACGTTCATACCGACGAGAACGCCGGCGCGGTGCTGGCCTTTATCCGCCAAAGCAAAGAGTTCCTGGGCGAGGAATATGACGAGGCCGATTACCGCAAACACTCGGTGGCCGACCTGAAAAAAGAATATTTACGTCTGTTCGAGAAGGTCCTGAAGGCCAAGGCCCAACGGGGCATGAAGTAACCATTCCGCTTCTGTCACGGCTCTTTTCGTCCTTATTTTCGACCCATCCGGCTCTCTTTTGCCTTCCGATCCGTCTGTATAAATTATTGGACTCTCCAGGGGCCTATGTTAAACTACGCCCCCTGAAATCAAGGGTTTTGCCCATGCCTCGGCCATTGCCGGGGTCTTTTTTTGAACGAAAGTTTTCACAGTTTGAGCGAGGAGTCGGGTTTTGCTTAATTTCTTATTGGGTCTTTTTTCGAATGACGTCGCCATCGACCTAGGCACGGCGACCACTTTGGTCTACGTCAAGGGCCGGGGCATTGTTCTTCAAGAACCTTCCCTGGTCGTTGTTCACAAGAATACCAACCAGATCCTGGCGGTCGGTAACGACGCGAAGCTGATGTTGGGCCGTACCCCGGGTTCCATCGTTTCCATTCGTCCCATGAAGGACGGCGTCATCGCCGACTTCGAGGTGACCGAGCGCATGCTGCGTTATTTCATTTCCAAAGTCCATAACCGCCGTTCCTTGATCCGTCCCCGGATCGTCGTGGCCATCCCCTCGGGTTGTACCGAGGTGGAGAAGCGCGCCGTTCGGGATTCCGCGGAACAAGCGGGCGCCCGGGAAGTCTTCCTGGTTGAGGAACCCATGGCCGCCGCCATCGGCGCGGGCATGCCCATCGCCGAGCCGCAAGGCAACATGATCGTGGATATCGGCGGGGGAACGACCGAAGTGGCCGTCATTTCCCTGGGCGATATCGTTTATGGAAAGTCCATCCGCGTGGCGGGGGACGAGCTGGACGAAGCCATCATCAACTACATCAAGAAGACCTATAACATCCTCGTCGGGGAACGGACCGCGGAAGACGTGAAGATCCAGATCGGGTCCGCCTTTCCGTTGGAACAAGAACTGCGCATGCAGATCAAGGGCCGGGACCTGGTGACCGGGCTGCCGAAGACCATCGAGCTGACCTCTGAGGAGATCCGCGGGGCGTTGGAAGAGCCGCTGATCCCCATCATCGAGACCATCAAAATGACCTTGGAACGCACGCCTCCGGAATTGGCGGCGGATATCGTGGACCGGGGCATCATCCTGGCCGGCGGTTCTTCCTTATTGAAGAACCTGGACGAACGCCTTCGCGACGAGACCGGCGTGCCGGTGAACCTGGCCGACGATCCCAGCACCGCGGTCGCCATGGGCGCGGGCCAGTTGTTGGACCGTTCGATGGAGTTCTTAAAGCGCATTTCCGTCCTGGAAAAAGAGTACGTCTAACTTCATTCGTCCGCGGACCCGCCGACAAGTTCTTGAGGGTTGATGTTCCATGTTCAAATTTCTACAAAAGAACTTTTCCGGCCTTTTTGTCGTCTTTGTCCTGGCGGTCTGCGTTTGGCTTTTTACCCACCGGGGCTCCAACCGTTTTTACCAAGCCACTAACACCAAAACGACCACGCTGGATATTTGGCTGCCCGTTCAAAAGACGGTCACTTATCTTTTGGGCCTGCCGGAAAACATCTTCAATGCCATCCAAGAATTACGCAACCTGCGCCAGGAAGTGGGCCGTCTTCAGCAAGAGAACCAATCCCTGCGGTTGGAGCTTTCGAACCATCACTCGCTGGAATCCGAAGTGGCCCGGCTCAAGCAGATCCTGCAGCTCAAGGCCCGGCTGCCTCACTTAGCCAAGATCGCCCACATCATCGCCCATGATCCCAGCACCTGGAACAAGAGCTTCGTCATCGACCTGGGATCGGATGACGGGGTGGAGCCGGATTCGCCGGTCATTTCCGAACAAGGCATCGTGGGCCGCGTCCTGGAGACCACGCCCAAGTATTCGCGGGTGCTGCTGTTGAGCGACAAGGAATCCAGCATCTCCGGCATCGACCAAAGGTCCCAAGTGACCGGGGTTGTCCTGGGCACGGGGCGTTACGAATTGCGCTTGGGTTATGTGAGCGCCAATGAGGATATCCAAAAGGACGACATCATCGTCTCGTCGGGTCTGGGCGGGGTCTATCCCAAGGGCTACACCATCGGCACCGTCACCAAGAGGACCGAGTCGGAAAACGGGCTCAATACCGAGATCGAAGTCGTGCCGGCGGTGGATTTCGCGGCCTTGGATTACGTTTTCGTCATCCCGCCCATCAATGTTTACGAGTAGGGCCCATGCGAATCCCTAAAGAGCTTCTCGCCCTTCCGGTCATCTTCTTTGTCCAACAATTACCGATCGTGGCGGATTGGGGGATCGATCTTCCCTTGATCTTCGTCGTTCTGCTGGGTTTACGCAGGGATTTTCCGGCGGCTTCGGCCTGGGGGTTCCTGACCGGGTTGATCCAAGACCTTTTATCGGTGGGGGGTATCGGCCCCAATACGATCTCCAAAACCCTGGTGGGGTTGGGCGCGTCCTTCCTGAAAATGCATGTTTACCGGGAAAAAGTCTTGACCCAGACCTTTTTGATCTTTGTTCTCTCGATTTTCCACGAGGTCTTCTCTTATCTTCTCTTGCGCTGGAACAACGCCGCCCCCCGCGCGGAGGCCGCCCTGGGCATCTGCTCGCGCAGCGTCCTTTTGACGACCCTGGTCGGGCTGGTCGTTTGTTTCTTCGTGGTCCGTTTCCGCCGCAGCCGATATGACCCGGCGACGGCTTGATCCCTATTTTCGGTTTGGAGTGAGCGAGTGGCTTTAAGGTTTCCCCGAGGCATCAAGTTCGCCGTTTCCACCGAAAAAAAGATGAATGTCCTGCTGGGCATCATCGCGGCGGTCTTCTTCGGCATTTTCTTGAAACTCTTTTACCTCCAGATCCTCAATTACCCCTATTACCGCGCCTTGTCGGACGCGAACAGCCTGCGGCTCATCACCGCCCGGGCGCCCCGGGGCATCATCACCGACCGTAACGGCGAAATATTGGCGACGAATATCCCGACTTATTCCCTCTATGTCATCCCCGCGGATGTGAAGGCCAGCGGCCCGACCCTGCTGCGCTTGAGCCAGATCCTGGATGAACCCCTGTCCTCTTTGGAAATTCTCATTGAAAGCCGCAAGCAGCGTCGCCGGTTCGAGCCCATCCGTTTACAGACCCATTTGGACGACAAACTCATCGCCGAGATCGAGGAGAACCGGGTACGTCTGCCGGGGGTCTATATCCAAATGGAACCGGAGCGTTATTACCCCCATGGGGAACTGGCGTCCCACATCCTGGGTTATATTGGCGAGATCAGCGAGGACGACCTGACCCGCCTGCGGGAAAGCGGCTACAACGTGGGCGATGTGGTGGGGAAAAAAGGCGTGGAGCGGACTTACGACCAGGTGCTGCGCGGTGAGGATGGCGGCGTTCAGGTGGAAGTGGACGCTTCGGGCGTTCAACGGCGCACCTTGGCCTACAAAAAACCCATCCAAGGCCAGACCATCGAGCTGACCATCGATTGGAAAGTGCAGGAACTGGCCGAGAAGTTGCTGGGGGACCAGATCGGGTCGGTGGTCATCACCAACCCCAAGACCGGGGAGATCCTGGCCATGGTCAGCCATCCCAATTTCGATCCCAACGAATTCGTCAGCGGCATCTCCTATAAAGACTGGAACAAACTGCTCAAGGACAAGAACCATCCGCTGGAGAACCGGGCCATCCAGGGTCAGTATCCTCCGGGTTCCATCTTCAAACTCATCACGGCCCTCAGCGCTTTGGAAGAGGGCGTCATCGACTTCAATAAGGTGTTCCTCTGCCGGGGTATCTATTGGTACAAAACCTGGCCCTACCGCTGTTGGCGCACTTCGGGGCATGGTTATATGAACCTGGAACACGCCATCATCGAATCCTGCGACATTTTCTTTTACCAGCTCGGTCTTTTGGTCAAGATCGACAACATCTATAACGTGGCCAAAAGCATGGGCCTGGGCGCTAAGACCCAGGTCGACCTGGATGGCGAGGTATCGGGCCTGGTGCCGAACCCGCAATGGAAAGAGGCCACCCAGCACGTGCCTTGGTTCCCGGGCAATACCATCCAAATGAGCATCGGACAGAGCTATCTTTTGACGACCCCGCTGCAGATGTTGGATGTCACCTCGGGCCTGGCCATGAACGGCAAGATCTATAAACCCCACTTCCTTTACCGCATGGTGGACGAAAACACGGGCCGTACGGTCTATGAAAAACAGCCCGAATTATTACGGACGAGCGACATCAACCAAAAGTATTTGGACTTCATCAAATCCACGATGGAGAAGGTCATTAGCTCCGACCGGGGAACGGGTAAAAGGGCCCGCATCAAAGGCGTGAGGGTGGCGGGAAAGACCGGCACTTCTGAAAATCCCCATGGTGACAACCACGCCTGGTTCACCGCTTACGCCCCCGCGGACGACCCCAAGGTGGCCGCCATTGTCATGGTGGAGAACGGCGGGGAAGGCGGCGTGGTCTCGGCCCCGATCGCCCAACGGGTGATGGAACAAGCCCTGGGGTTGGATGTGACGCCCTGGCAGACGCCCACGCCGGTGGCCGCGGCGTCGAGCGAGCCGGCCCCGAAACCCACTGCGGTCATGGGGGTGGCGCCTTGAAGAAAAAAACGCTCTATCAAACCTATTTCCGAGGCGTGGACTGGATGCTCATTACCTGCGTGCTGCTTCTTTCGGTCGTCGGTTTTTTCGTCATCTTTTCCGCGACCGTCCACAATGGGGAAGTCTCCCAGTTGTGGAAAAAGCAGATGTTCTGGTTCGGCATCGCCTTGATCACGATGTGGATCTTTTCCCGGATCGATTATCGGTTCTGGATGGAAGCTTCTTATATCTTCTATTGGGTCTCGATCGTTTCGCTCGTCGCGGTGCTCTTCATTGGCGACCAGACCAATGGCGCCCGGCGTTGGATCAAGCTGGGCTTCTTATCCTATCAACCGTCCGAATTGGCAAAGCTGTCCATTCTTCTGGTCCTGGCCCGCTATATCGGCAGCAAGACCATCGAGCTTTATTATTTGCGGAGTTTCTCCCTGTTGCTGTTCTTGTTGGGGATGCCGCTTTTGCTCATCCTCAAACAACCGGACCTGGGTTCGGCCCTGCTCCTGATCCCTTGTTCTTTCATCCTGATGTATGTGGGCGGTATCCGGCTGCGTTGGTTGATGTGGGTGGTCCTGACGGCGCTGGCCTCCACGCCGCTCATTTGGCATTTCCTCAAGGACTACCAGCGCGAACGATTGGAAGTATTCATCAACCCGCAGGACGATCCCTTGGGCGCGGGCTATAACATCATCCAGTCCATGATCGCCATTGGTTCGGGGGGCATTTCGGGCAAGGGCTATATGCAAGGCACCCAGACCCAGTTGTCCTTCATCCCCGAACATCACACGGACTTCATCTTTTCCGTCATCGGGGAAGAGTGGGGTTTCGCCGGTTGCGTGGTGGTGTTGGGGCTTTATTATTTGATGATCCAACGCATCATCGACATTTCGAAAAAGGCCCGGGACCGGGAAGGGGCCTTGCTGGCCCTGGGTATCGCGGGCATGTTCACCGTGCAGATCGTCATCAACGTGGGGATGACCGTAGGCCTTTTGCCGGTGACCGGGCTAACCCTGCCCTTTGTCAGCTATGGCGGGTCTTCGCTCATGTTCAGTTATGCCGCCATCGGTATTCTTTTGAACATCTCTTACGCCAACCGCCGCCCGGTGCTCATTACCGGCCGGGGTTAAAATGAAAAAAATACAGATCATTGATTTGGTCAGAAGTGTTTGCGTTTTAGTGGTGATGGCCAGCCACTATTACCGAAATGTTCCGATGAATAGTTTGTGGGTTGCCTGGTTGTGGGGCAGGTTTTGTTTGAACGGTGTTTACGGTGTATATCTTTTCTTTGTGGTTTCAGGGTTTCTGATCACAGGCATTTTGGCCAATGGCCCGGACGGATTGTTCAATCCGAGCTACACAAGGTTTTATTCCCAAAGAATTGGTCGTTTGTGGCCTTTGTTATTCGTGTTTGTGGGATCAGGTTTTCTTATCTTCTCGCTGTTTCCAGATAACGGTTTTCTGTACTCGACCTTTTTTGATCACGATAGGTCGCTTTATGGTGTTGCCTTTTGGGTTTCGGCTTTGACCTTTTCCTTCAACTGGTTCATCAGTTTTTATCCCAATTTTTTATATGGGTCTTGGATCGTTTTGTGGAGTCTCGCGATTGAAGAACAGTTCTATTGTTTTTATCCTTTTGTATTAAGGAAATTGGGCACGGAAAGAAACTTGGTCTTTTTCACCTTTGTCTTGATCGTTATGGGATTGGCTTGGAGGATTTTTTTCTTTTTTCATTTGTTGGATAATTATTTCATTCAAAAGTATGGCTCTTTCGCCCAATTCGATTCGATCGCTATAGGCATCCTGCTTTTCTTGACGGTCCAACGATCCAAAAGTTTCCTGATCGGCCATCAATGGACTTGTGTTTTGCTGTCGTTGGCGGGTTTTGTTGTTCTTGTGGTGAGCTATTTCGGTACTTTTGTTGAGAACCGGTTCACGGAGATCTTTGTTTCAGATCTTTTGGGGGGTGGTTTGTTCATGTTCCTTTTGGGTGGTCTGTATTTGCCCATCTTTGACTCGAAGTATCTAAAACTGTTTAGTTTCCCGGGGAAGTATTGTTACGGGTGTTATTTGTTGCACATTCCTATCATCGCGATAGCCCGTCCGTTCTTTGCCCAATTCGGCGTCTTTTATGGGTTTTCGATCTTTGTGATCTTAACAACGGTCATCGCGGCTGTTTCTTATCACTGGTTCGAGTTGCCGACAAATTTGGCCATTCGACGGGCATTGGCGGCAACGTCCTAAAACTATTACGCCAACCGCCGCCCGGTGCTCATTACCGGCCGGGGTTAAGGGCAAATAGGTCTTTTGTATTAACCTAGTGCCATTTCCGTTCAAAATTATTGGCGTTTTTTGAAAAACTATTAGTTAACAAGCATTTTCGGGCGGTGTCTTTTAAGTAACGTGCTATATTTTGTGCCTCTAAGTCTTTTTAACACCCCTCTATTAACCATTTTCGAACGCTCTTTATTTGGACCTGTATGTTCTTTTATTTTTTCCAATCCAGGGTTCTTTCTGTCCCTCAGATAAAGCGCTTTTTTCTTTTTGCGTTATTCATCTTTTTCTCGTTTGTCTCTAAGGGTTATCCAAACTCCCGTTTTCCTGAAGTCTATTGGAAAACGGTTTTCGCCGAAGAAACCCTGACGTCGACCGCCTCAGATCAGCCGACGGCCACGGAAACTCCCACCATTTCCCCCACGCCTGCATTCGCTCCGGTCATTGTTAACAATGACGCCAAAGCACAAGCCCCGAGTGGCAGTCCGAGCGGGCCGCCGCAATGCTTGAACCAAGCCGTTGTCGCCAACACTTACAGCGTCAATATGAGCGGGCATGTCCTGGTGGATTCCTATAACTCGTTCCTCGGCCCCTATGGCGGTAGTAACAAAGGGGCAGGGGCCGTCGTCCAGGCCGCGATGAGCGTCAATGAATCGGGAAATGTGGCCGTGAAGGGCTCCACTTTACCCAATAGGCCCGCGGGCTTGAGCCCCATTGCGGTCCCTCCGGGCGCGACCTATTTGGGGAATTTCTCGGTGGGGGTTGGACAGTCGGTCACCTTGAATTCGGGCAATTATTCCGCTTCCTCGTTGCTGGTCGATAACAAGGCCACCTTGGTGGCCAACGGCGTGGTCCGGATCTGGGTGGACGGCACCATGACCCTCCGGGGCCAAATTTTCCCGTTGAGCCGCAAGCCCGGCAACCTATGGCTCTTGGGAACTTCCAACTGCCAGATGGTGCAAAACGACACGAATTCCATCCTCTACGCGGTGGTCTACGCCCCATCGGCGGCCATCCACTTGTCGGGGGGGAACACCGCGACCTCCAACCAGTATTTTGGGGCGGTGGTGGGATCGAGCTTGGATGTTTCCGGTAATTACCAGATACACGTCGATACAGCCGGGTTTTGCGGCGCCGCCGTCAACACCGATACTTTCACGCCTACGGTGACCCATACGACCACCTTTACGCCGACGTTTACGCCTACTTTCACCTTGACTGATACGGCCACCCACCTCAATACATTCACCCCTACCCCGACCAGCACAGTGACCCAGACCGCTAGCGACACCGGCACGAATACCGCCACCCCGTCCAACACCGTCACCGACAGCGCCACGAACACTCCGTCCGGTACCCCGACCCCAACGAACACCCCTTCCAATACGGCCTCAAGCAGCGCGACCGGCACCAATAGCGGCACCTTCACCGCCACGGCTTCCGAAACCCCGACCCGCACG
>DAIDGV010000022.1 GCA_027452205.1 candidate division FCPU426 bacterium
CCCCGACCAAGAGCCGGCTCGGATCTTTGAAAACCGAGCGAAAGGGACCCATTGGGGGATGGGTGGAGCGGGGCTATTGTTTGACCGGACATTATCCCAAATCGGTGACGGATGGCGGTCTGAGTGGAGAAGGTCGAAAAAGAAAAAGTACTGAACGGAAAATTTACGAGGGAATTAAGTATGTAATTCCCTAAAAATATCCCAAGAGGGTGACCGAGGAGCCGCCGCCGTTGGTGTAATTGGGCGCCTGGAAAGTGGAACCGTTCTCTTGAATGAGGATGGTCACGGCGCTTTGTTGGTTGGCGGCGATATTGGGAAGATCGTTGGTGGCCATTAGGTAAACATAGGTGCCCTGGTAATTGCCCTCGCTTTCGTAAGCGTTGAAGGTGGCGGACCAAGGAAGGGTCTGGCTGATGGCCTGGGAATTGCTGCCGTAACCGCTCAGGGCATAGACGATATTGACGGTGACGCCCGAGGAACCGGTCACGGTGTAGGTGCCCTGCACTTGTTTAGGGCCGGTGCCGCAACCGGTGGCCACCCAGACGAGAAGGGAAAGGCCCAATCCCGAAAATAGCTTTGTTTTCTTCACGTTAAATCCCTCGACCCAAGGGGCAACCCTTGGCTTTGTTCCTTTGCTTATGATACGTTCAGACGTCCGAGAAAACCAATCCGTACTTCACACCGGAGGCCTCCCTTGCGCAGTCCCTTATTAATGAGCCGCAACGATACCGGACTCTTGGTCATCGATATCCAGGAAAAGCTCATGGGCAAGATCCACCGGGGCCCGGAAGTGATCCAGAACACCCTGCTCCTCATCAAAAGCGCCAATTTGCTGGGAATGTCGGTCTATGCCACGGAACAATATCCTAAGGGCCTAGGCCCGACGGTGCCGGAACTGAACAGCTTGCTGCCCCAAAAACTGGGGAAGATCTCCTTCAGCGCGGGGGTCTTGAAAGAAGCGGTGGACCACTTCAAGAACCGGGGCCTGATGAAGGTGCTTCTGGCGGGGGTGGAAGCCCATGTGTGCGTGCAGCAAACGGCTTTGGACCTCTTGGCCGAGGGGTTTCAAGTTTATTTGGCCTCGGACGCGGTGGGAAGCCGCCATGAGGAGGATTGGCTGCTGGCCTTGCGGCGCATGGAAAAGGCCGGGGTGACCCTGACCACCAGCGAAGCCGCTTTGTTCGAGTGGGCGGAGAAGGCCGGTACGCCGGAATTCAAAGAGTTGAGCCAGTTGGTGATCGCGGCGGATGAGCAGAAATCGAGATCGACGGAAGAATAAATAGGAGGAAGAGATGATCAACTATATTTCGGGTTTGGTCTTCGTGGTGTTGCTTCTGATAGGCGGTGTGGTCTCTTTCAGCTTGGGCGCGGCGAACCCCGGTTTAGGGGTGGTGGTCGGCGTTCTGTGGCTCATCAGTGATGTCATCCTTTCCAACGGTATCCAGCTAGCGGCCCAATGGGAACAAGGAGTGGTCTTCCGCCTGGGCCAATACCATGGCATCAAGGGCCCGGGGCTTTTCTTTATCATCCCCCTGATCGATCAGGTCAAGCTGGTGGATACCCGGATCCGGGCCATGGATATCCCGGCCCAGCAGATGATCACCAAGGATAACGTGCCGGTGAAGATCAACGGCGTTATCTTCTTTAAGGTCGATCAAGTGGCGGACGCCCTGATCAAGGTGCAGGATTACCGTTACGCCATTTCCCAATATGCCCAGACCGCTTTGCGGGACGTGATCGGGCAAATGAGCCTGGACCAACTCTTGAGCGAACGCGAACAGATCGCCAAGATGATCGAGACCGCGGTAGAGAAGGATACGAAAGGCTGGGGATTGGAAGTGACGGGCATCAATATCCAGGACGTGGATATGCCGGAAGAACTCAAGAAGATGATGTCCCGCCAAGCCTCGGCGGAACGCGAGAAGCGCGCGACCATTACCAAGGCTGAGGGTGATAAAGAAGCGGCCATTAACTTGGCCGCGGCGGCCACCACCATGGCCACCAGCCCGGGCGCGATGCAGCTTCGCACCCTACAGACCCTCGACGGCTTAGGGCCGACGGCGTCGAACACAGTGGTCATCGCGGTGCCGATCGAGCTGATGGAGATCGTGAAGTCCCTCGCCAAGAGCAAGTCCTAACGCTTGTTTTGTCAAAGGCCGGTCTGGTCGTCCGGGTCGGCCTTTTTTTACCCGCTTGTTACCCGCAAGAAGGCTGGAAAAACGTTTTCTTTCGCATGATCAAGCGCATAGACCGCCCTTGCCATTTAGGCGTAAACCATAGAACATGAATAAAGGTCATTTCCGCGATCGAGGGAACCATGCCGCGTAAGAAAAAAGAAGAGACCCCGTCGTCCAAACCCAAATCACCGGCTAAGCCCAAAGCCAAGGCCCCCGCTAAACCCAAGGCCGTTAAAGTAACGGCCAAGACCGCTAAACCCAAAAAAGAAACGACGGGTAAGGCCGGCAAGCCCTGGGCGGTCAAGACCCCGGTGTCTAAAGATCCCATCAAGGCGCCGGTGGCCAAAGCCGCCAAGACCCCCGCGGCCAAAGCCCCTATCGTCCCCGAGTCGATCCCAGTGACCACCTTCAAACCACTAACCCGCCAGGGTGAGACCCAGTTGATCGCCTTTATCCGGGACCCCCAATGTGTCTTCACCTATTGGGAGATCACCCCGCAAAGATTGGACGATGTCAAAAAAGAGCTTCAGGAAGAGTTCAAGACCAGCCACATGGTGCTGCGGCTTTATGAGATATCTCCCAATGGGGAGAGGCACTTGGCGCAGGAGATCCGGATCGAGCCCGACCAGATCAACCAATATATCGAGATCAAACCCCATGGCGCCGTCTATCAATTGGAGATCGCCCAAAAGACCTCCTCGGGCAGGATCATCAGCTATGTCACCTCCAAGCCGGTAGCGACAGAGTTGAGATCCGCTTTGGACGCCTCGGACCCGCCAGCGCCTTCTGCCGGGTCTCCCGGCCCCGGGATGGATGCCGCCCTGGAAGCTTATTTTGAAGAGTTGGGATATGGGAACTCCGCCGAACATCCCACCGGTGTTTCTTCCATGGACAGCCGCCAAAGGAAACAAAAGGCGCATTGGTCGTCCTCTTTCTAGGACGGGGAGGCATTTGTGTCTGGGACGTCCACTGGCCTGGTCTCACTGGTCCTTCATTGTCATCTTCCTTTTGTCCGTCACCCCGAGCATGATTATTTCCTCGAGGAGTACTGGTATTACGAGGCTCTCTTTGAGACCTACCTGCCCTTGCTCGACGTTTTCGACCGTTTGGAACAGGACCATATCCCGTTCCGAATGACCCTTTCGGTGTCGCCCACGCTGCTGGCCATGTGCCAGGACCCATTACTGCAAAAGCGCGCGGTGCGTTACGCGGACCAACTGTTGGAATTGGTCGAGAAAGAGAAAAAGCGGGTTGGGGACGATGAGGCTTTCGGTCCGGTGGTGCGGATGTATGAGGAGAAATTGACCCGTTCCCGCGACCGGTTGGTCCAAAAATACCAAGGCAACATGGCGGCAGGCCTCAAGTCCTATCAAGATAAGGGCCGGTTGGAGATCATCACTTGCGCGGCCACCCATGGGTTCCTTCCCTTGTTGCGCAGCCACGAGGCGGCGGTGCGGGCCCAGGTCGAGACCGGACTGCGGTCCCATGAGGATTTTTTTGGACGACGTCCTAAAGGGTTTTGGCTTCCTGAATGCGCTTATGAACCGGGCTTGGACCAATTCCTGAAGGACGCCGGTATGCGGTATACCTTTTTAGAGACCCATGGCCTACTTCAAGCCAGTCCCAAACCCCGTTACGGAACCTTCGCGCCGGTGGATTGTCCCTCGGGGGTGACGGTCTTCGGCCGGGACCTGGAAAGCGCGAAGCAAGTTTGGAGCTCGAAAGAGGGTTATCCGGGCGACCCCGATTACCGCGAATTCTACCGGGATGTGGGTTATGACCTGGCCGAGGAAGAATTGAACCCTTATTTACGGCCCGATGGATTGCGGCGCTTCACAGGCCTGAAGTATTACCGGGTGACCGGCCCCACGGACCAAAAAGAACCTTACCGGCCCGAAGCGGCCTTGGCCAAGGCCCGGCAGCACGCGGGGGATTTCTTGGAGAAGCGCCGCGGTCAATTTCGGCAAATCGGCTTCTTGATGGACCGCCCCCCTTTGGTCACCTGCCTTTACGACGCCGAGCTTTTTGGTCATTGGTGGTATGAGGGACCGGATTTCATCGAGGCTATCTTTCGCCAGAGCGTCGGGGCGGAAGACCTTTCCTTCGCGACCGGGTCCGATTATTTGGAACGGTTCCCAGAGAACCAGACCACCCAACCGGTCTTTTCTTCCTGGGGGCAAGGAGGCTATTCGGAATTTTGGCTCAACCAGACCAACGATTGGATCTATCCGCCACTACATAAAGCCTGTGCTGAAATGAGCTTTCTGGCCCGACAAACCGAGGGTGCGGAACCTCTAGTGCGCCGGGCCCTGGACCAGGCCGCCCGGGAACTGCTGTTGGCCCAGGCCAGTGATTGGGCTTTCATGATGCGTTCCGGACATTACCGGGATTACGCCGAGAAAAGGGTGAAGCTTCACCTGACCCATTTTCATCAACTAGCGGACAGCCTGCAAAAGGCCCAAATTTCCGAGGCTTTTTTGAACGACCTGGAAGAGAGGGATAATCTTTTTCCCAGGATCGATCCCAGCCTCTTCCTGGCGGAACCCTGGTAGCGCTTTCTTTTCATCCCGCTCTTTTCCCGTCAAAATGCTTTTTTAGAACAGTTTCCTAATGGTATCCTTTCGGATACGCTTCCAAATTCCTTCGGAGGGTTGCCTTGCGAACCGTCATCGGCGTTGATCTGGGCGGAACCAATATCGTTTCCGCGGTGGTGAACGAAAGAGGAAAGATCCTCGGCAAGGATAAAAGGCCGACCCTGGCCCACCTGGGGGCCAAGGACGTGATGCTCCGCATCGCCGATAGTGCCCGTTCGGCCAGTCATAAAAGCGGTATCCCTTGGGCTTCCCATTTGGGCGTGGGTATCGGTTCACCCGGCCCCTTGAGCCAAAAAAGGGGAGTCGTCCTCTATACCCCCAATCTCAATTGGAAGAACGTGCATCTCGTTGATTTCCTTCAAAAAGAGCTCAAGAAAAGGGTTTATCTGGAGAACGACGCCAATGCGGCGGCCTTGGGCGAAAGCTGGGTCGGCGCGGGCAAGGACGAGACGGTCGTCCTTTGCGTCACGCTAGGCACCGGGGTGGGAGGCGGCATTATCCTTAATGGCCGCATCTTTGAGGGCGCGACGGGCGTGAGCAACCATATCGGCCATATCGTGGTCGATCCTAATGGTCCCAAGACCCCTTATGGCAACCGGGGCATCCTGGAACAATATGCTTCCACTACCGGGATCGCCCGGTTGGCCAAGGAAATACGATTGAAACCCCTTCCCGGTCAGCCCGCGGATGCCCGGACCTTCGAGGAAATGGCTTTGAAAGGCAACCGTAAGGCCAAGAAGGTCTATGAGATCGCCGGCAAGATGCTGGGTATCGGCATGGTCTCGGCCATCCACCTGGTGAACCCCAGCGTAGTTATCTTCAGCGGCGGGGTCTCAAAGGCTGGAGATATGCTCTTTAAGCCCATGCGTAAGATCCTGGAGGAACGCTGCTTCAAATCCCACCTCAAGGGGCTCAAATTCCGCCTAGCCAAGCTGGGGGATAACATGGGCGCGGTTGGTGCCGCCCGGGTGGCTTGGCTGCATTTGCCTAGTTCTGTCAAGAACAAGCGCTAAACCCAGGATCTCCAATTTAGAGTATTAAGGCCTAAAACGCTTTCAAAATATGGGTTTTTGGCTGGGTTTTATGATGAAAGTTGTTGAATTCCCTAGTGTCCCTCCCTAGAATGCGGGACTTAATCGGCTACCTACTTGGGTAGGGGCTGGTTGGGTTATTAAGAATAGCGGTACCGCTATTGTTAAAATTTAAGGAGGCCGTTTAATGAAGCGTTTTATTGCTGCCTTGTTGACTGTGTTGTTCGTTGGAACCGGCGTTGTCATGGCTGATGAAGCCGCTGCTCCTGCCGCTGCTACTCCGGCTGCCGCTGCTCCGGCTGCGAAGCCTGCCAAGAAGGCCATGAAGAAAAAGGCCATGAAGAAGGCTGTCAAGAAGGTGAAGAAGGCGAAGAAGGCCGAAGCTGCTCCGGCTGCCGCTACTCCTGCTGCTGCCAAGTAATATTGGTTCCTGCATGAGATGGTTTCGGGCTCAGGCCTGAAACTCAATGATTCGGGTGGGCCTTTGGGTCCACCCGATTTTTTTGCCCAAAATCCCGGTTCCCCTTTTTTTTACTTTCTATTGGTCTACAAACGATTTCCCTGTGCTAATCTTTGGGGGTCTTCTAGGCTCTGGGAGTATATATAAATGAAATCCTTCTATTTAACGCTCTTAGTCATCCTCAGCTTAGGTTCTTTTTCCTGCTACGACATGATGAACACCACCCTCAGCGCCAGCCTGGACGCTTCTTCTATGGCCTCTTCGGATAGCGACAACACCGAGACCACCGTTGAACAGTCCCAAATAGTCCCCCAAGCCCTTCCGGATACGGTCTATTTGAAGGATGGCTCCATTATCCATGGCCGTGTGATCGAGGAAGTGCCCGGAGAATCCCTCAAGATACGCACCCGGGTGGGCAATGTTTTCACCTATCAGATGACCGATGTAGCCAAGATTTCCCATCATCATGCCCCGGTGAACGAGGATGATGATCAGGTGCAAGACCCTAATACCGCTCCGGGTGCCCCGCCGGATGGAGCGGATGCCGAGGTGGATGAACCGGCGGAGGGGCAAGAACAGTAGGTCTATGACGGATAGCAGAATCTATCCGGTTGGGGTTGGGTAGATTGTCTCATCCGGCCTGGGGATCTGAGCCGGAAAGTTAAACCGAGGGGGAGTT
Organism: candidate division FCPU426 bacterium; assembly: GCA_027452205.1. Classification (GTDB taxonomy): domain Bacteria; phylum Oederibacteriota; class Muellerivitia; order Muellerivitales; family Muellerivitaceae; genus Bog-1183. Next base: position 6,942 of record DAIDGV010000022.1, read on the forward strand.
ATGAAAAAGTTGTATTTGTTATTCGTCTTCTTATTCCTCATTCTGGGCTGGACGACCCAAGCCCATGCCGAAGATGTGGTCTATCTGAAGGACGGCTCGGTCATCCACGGGTCGATCACCGAGGAAGTCCCCGGTGTTTCGGTCAAGATCGAGACCACTGACGGAAACATATTCGTTTACAGAGTGAAGCAGATTTCCAAGATCACCCATAGCGCCGCGGCAGCACCGGCCGCCGAGGATCAAGCGCCTGAGAGCGACACGACCGTGGTTGTGGTCAAGCACCACCGTCCGGCGCGCATTAGCGACTGGAAGGCCGATCCGAACGCCAGCTTCTCCGTTGGTTCGATCTACTTCGGTGTGGGATTGGCCTCCGCGGGGGTCGTGGACCAGTACAACACCCTTTTGAACAACATCGGGGCAAACGCCTATAACTTCACTCCCCTGGTCTACTCGGGGGATATCGGGGTGGGCTGGTTCACCAATCATATCGGCCTGAAATGGACCGGTACCTATGCCTTCAACTGGGATTACGAACAAACCGATTACTACTATGGCGGCTATTACATCGGCAGCACCTATATCAATAACTTTATCGACATGTACGGTTCTGAGTTGGAATTGGACCTGTCCTTGGACGATGTCCAAACTTCCGCTTCGCGGCCCAACGCGCGCCGGGTCTTCTCGGTCTATGTTCCGATCATCGTGGGGTTCTGGGCGGTGGATTTCGTCAACGAGAATACCGGTTATGACTGGTACGGCACCACGACGGATTTTGGCAGCGGTCTAGGACTCCGCTTTTTGAGCGAAGATCACTGGATGTTCGATATGAACTTCATCTACCGTGGGGATAATCCGGGAACTTTGAAGAATAGCACTTATGGCAATCTTCCGTTGCTCAACGGCAAGAACATGACCGCGGACGTGAGCGGTTTTGCTGCCAACTTCAATTTTGGGCTGACCTTCTAGTAGTAAGTAGACGGACCTGAAAAAGAAAAAGCCCGGCGGGGAAACCCGCCGGGCTTTTTTATTGCCTGGAAAAGCTCGCTTTTTCGGCAAGATATCCGTAACAGCGCAGGCGTTTCGCCCCACGGCCTAACGCCTTTGGGGCAGAAGGCACCCCTTTATTCACTTCGCGAACTCGTCCGTGACGGCGCCTTCGGATGCGCTGGAAACAAGATAAGCGAACTTGGCCAAAACGCCCTTCTTATAAGGATTTGGGATTGGCTTCCAAGCCTTCTTGCGTTTCTTCAATTCCGCCGGGCTCACATGCAGTTCCAGCTTCTTCTTCTTGGCATCGATGGTGATCTTGTCGCCGTTCTTAATGAGGCCGATCGGGCCGCCCACTTGGGCCTCGGGGGAGATATGTCCCACCACCAAGCCGTGGGTGCCGCCGCTAAAGCGCCCGTCGGTCAATAAGCCGACGCTTTCGCCCAAGCCTTGGCCGACCAAAGCGCCGGTAATGGCCAGCATTTCCCGCATGCCCGGCCCGCCCTTGGGGCCCTCATAACGAATGACCACCACATCGCCCGCCTTGATCTTGCGTTGTTGGATGGCCTCGTAGGCCGCTTCCTCGCCGTTGAACACCTTGGCGGGGCCGGTATGGGTAATGACCTTTAAACCCGAGATCTTCGCCACCGCGCCCTCAGGCGCCAGGTTGCCGCGCATAATGACCATCGGGCCGGTGGGCCAGAGGGGGTTCTCCAAGGGACGGATGATGGGTTGGTTCTTCGACAGGGGCTGGGCCAGTTTTAGGTTCTCACGAACGGGCTTTCCGGTCACGGTCATGCAATCGCCATGCAGCATCTTGGCGTCCAAGAGCAGCTTCATGACCGCCGGGATGCCGCCGATGCGGTCCAGGTCAACGGCCGCGTATTTACCGCTGGGTTTCAGGTCCGCCAGGTGGGGCACCTTATCGCTGATGCGGTCGAAGTCGTCGATGGTCAGGTTCACGCCGATGGACTTGGCGATGGCGATCAAGTGCAGTACCGCGTTGGTCGAACCGCCCAGGGCCATGACCACCGTGATGGCGTTCTCGAAGGCCTTCTTAGTCATGATGTCCTTGGGGGTGATGTTCTTCTTGATCAGCTCCACCACCGCCTGGCCCGCGCGGTCGCAAAGCAGGCGCTTGGGCTGGCCGATGGCCGGCTGGCAGGAATCGTGGGGCAGGGCCATGCCCAGGGCCTCAATGGCGGAAGCCATGGTATTGGCGGTGTACATGCCGCCGCAGGAACCGGGGCCGGGAATGGCGGCCTTTTCCACTTCATCCAAACGCTTGTGGTCGATCTTGCCCGCGTCATATTGGCCCACCGCCTCGAAGACCGAGACAATGTCCAAAGGTTCGCCGTGGCAGAGTCCCGGCATGATGGCCCCGCCGTAAACGAAGACCGCGGGAATGTTCAAACGGCCGATACCGATCAGGCAGCCCGGCATGTTCTTGTCGCAGCCGCCGACGGCCACGATGCCGTCAAAGCGCTGGGCCGAGGCGACGGTCTCGACGCTATCGGCGATGACCTCGCGGGAAGCCAGGGAGAATTTCATGCCCACATGGCCCATGGCGATCCCGTCGGAAACGGTGATGGTCCCAAAGGTCTGCGCCATGCCTTCGGCGCTTTGGATGCCGCTCTTGACCCGCTCGGCCAACTCGTTCAGGTGCATGTTGCAGGGGGTAATTTCACTCCAGGCGGAAGCCACGCCAATGATGGGTTTCTTGAAATCCGCGTCCTTGAAGCCGACGGCCCGCAGCATGGCCCGGTTGGGGGCCCGCTTGTCGCCTTCGGTCATGATGGAAGAATTGCGCTTCATGGGGTTGGGTTTCGGCATGGTGTACCTCTTTCAGGAGTAGGAAAAACAGGGGGGCATTTTAGCAGGGGGGCGAAAGCGACAACAAGACAACTCGTTATTTATCGAGGTCTTAGACCAGCAGGAAACATCCGAAAGAGAAGATAAAAGCCCCCAAAAAGACCAAAAAGACGAAGAAGCCCAGGCGCAGGCTTAAGGGGGCATAGTTGAGTTTGATCCGGTTCTGGCCCGGTTCCAAGGGAACGGCGGTCAGGACCATATCGGCGACCTGGGGTTCCAAGCGTTTCCCGTTCACGGTGGCTTCCCAGCCGGGCAGGAAGGTCTTTTGCAGCACCAACAAACAAGGGACCGAAGTGAATGCATTGAGGACCAAATGGGTATCGCTCCATTCTTTGATCCGGGGTTCGGCAAAAGGGTGCTGATGTTTGGCGGAGGGGAAGCCGGGGGTGGATTCGACCAGGACCACCCGGGCCGGGTCCAGGTCCGGTGATTCCAGGGCCTCCACCGAATCGGGCCAGGGAGAGACCTGATATTGGTCCGCCAGCCAGGCTCTGGGCTGGGTCGAGGGAGTGCCGTAAACATAAGGCAAGTGTGTTTGAAGGGGTTTAAAGTCCTTTGGCAGCACGAAAGGCGTGTCCAAGACGATCTGGTCGATGCCCAAGACCGACAGAAGATGAGGGTGCTGGGTGAAGCCGGTCAGGTCCCGGTCCTTATAGACCCAGGCGAACCAGCCCAGGTCGGCCAAGAGCGTGTCATAGCGGTCCAGCGGCGGGCTGGTATAAAAGGGCAGCACCGGCGAACCGGAGACCAGGTTCATGTTCGGGAAGGCATATTCACCATATTGGGGTGGCAGGGGGGAATTATTCCGCACGATCAAGGGCAGGGCCCGGTCTTGGGTGGCGGGCACTTGAGGGGCCGGAAGATCTTGAGTGGAATAAAAGGCGCCGCCCAGGGGCATGCGGAAGGCGACCAGATCCACCAGCACGAGAACTAAGAACAAGGTCTTTTGTAGGGAGCGGTCCCAATGGCCCCGCATCCAGACCAAAAGGTTCAAGGCCGCCAGGAACAAGAGCGGACCCCAAACCCGAGCGTTCTTCAGGTTCAAATTATCCTCGATAGAATCCAGTTTCGCGGGCAGCACTGCCAGGTAATGGGAGAGGGACTGGGTATGCAGCGAATCGCCCATCAAACTGTGCTGGATGAACCAGGTGGCTGCCCAGGTCAAAAGAGGCTGGCCCCAACGGAGCAATAACCAACCCAGAGCCACCAAACCGATGGAAAGAGAAAAAAGGAACCAGGCCAATCCCCGGCCCCGGCTGTGGTCGGCCTTCTCGTCGAACCAAGCGTCCCAAGCGAAGGCGGCGCCGATACCCAAGGCCCAAGTGGCCAGGAACCAATAGCGGGCCGGGTCCCGGAAAAAGGAAAAGACCGGGAGGGATTGCACGAAGGGATAGACCACAAAGAATTTACCCAGGGCCATGGCCAGGGCAAAAAGGGTCACCACGCCCAGCCAAAGCCGTTGGGGCCGCTTGGAGAGGAAGAACCAAGTAATAAAGAAGAGTCCGGCGATGGAAAAGGCCACCTGCATCTCGACGAATTGGTATTGCCACCAATAGTCCGAGTTGAACCGGTCATATTGGTCCCGGCCAAAGAACCAGGGAAAGATCAGGGTCATGAAATTGACCGGGGTCCAGGAATGGAAATAGCGGTCCAGGTCGCTCCAGGCCTGTCCGCCCAGGAATGTTCCGGTAAAGAGGGTCACGGGCAGCGTGAATAAAAGGGTCCCCGCCGTCACGAAAGCGAAAGAGACCGCGCGCCGCACCCAAGTGCCTTGGGGATAAAAGAAAACCCAGAAGAGAAAGAAGAGTCCCTCTAAGAAGACCACTTGCGGATGGCCGGAAAAAAGGCAAAGACCCCAAGCCAGTGAAGCGCTGAAAAGCCAGACCGGATGTTTTCGGTCCTGGTAGCGCAGCAAGCAAAGGAAAGCCCAGGGGAAAAAGGCGTGGGCCCAGGTCACGTTCTGGTGGTCCAATTGGGCCATTTGATGGCCGTTATAGGTCCAAAGAAAGGCGAGAAGCAGGCTGGCCGTGGCCGACAGCTTCAATTCCCGGCCTAAAAAGTAGGCGCCGTAAAGGTAAAGAACGAAGGGAAGCAGGAAGAGCAGGTTGCTGAGAAGGGCGCCGTTGAAAAGAGTTTCGATCACCCAAAGAAAAGGTGAAAGAACGCCCGCTGGGGCGGAAGCGATCGGCGCGCCGTTATAGGCCAAGTCGGTCAGGAAAGGCAGGCGGCCTAGGGCCAGGTGGTCGTGCACCCAGGTGAAGACAGGGTAGTAAAGGGCGGTCGAGTCCAGCGAGAGGAACAGTTTGGAGCGCAGGGAGGCCCAGTCCTTGAAGAAGACCATCAAGGAAGCGGCCAGGGCCAACAGCGGCCAGCCTTCGTTCAGGGCGAAGGACGGGGCGCGGTTGGATCGTTTTTTAGGCTTTCGCGTTCTTTTCAAGGAACTCCAATAACTCGCCGGTCACGGTGCCGGTGGCGATCTCTTCCACGGGCCCCCGCATGGTCAGGTCAAAATGTTCGCTGACCTTGATGGACAGGTCGCCGCCGGGCATGTGCACGGTCAGGTCCCGTCCGGTCCGCTTCGTTTTCACGCAGGCGGAGACCGCCGCGCAGGAGGAAGAACCGGAAGCTAAAGTATAACCCGCTCCCCGTTCCCAAATGCGGATGGTGATCTCTTTCTCGTTGTTCACCTTTACGAACTGCACATTGCTGCGGTTGGGGAACTGGGGATGATGCTCCAAAAGGGTGCCTAGGGTGTGGATGTCCTTCTCGGCCAGGTCGATATCGTCATAGAAAACAACGCAATGGGGATTGCCCACCGAAACGCAGGTGACCTTCACCTCTTTGTTCACGGTAGGGATCACCAAGGGTCTCTCGACCACCTCACCGGTGAAACCAGATACTGGGATGATAGTCGCGTCAAAGGTCGCCTTGCCCATCTCGACGGTCACGGTCGGGGCCTTGCCGAGCATGATGTGCAATTGGGCCTGCACCTTGCCGCCCGCGGTCTCGATCTCGAAGAAAGTCTTTTCGGTATAGCCGTGTTCGAAGAGGAATTTGCAGAAGATGCGAAGACCGTTGCCGCTCTTTTCCGCCTCGCTGCCGTCGGGGTTATAGATGCGCAGTTTGGCTTCGGAGGTCGCGGACTTCTCCAGGGCCAGAATGCCGTCGGAACCAACGCCGGTATTGCGGTTGCAGATACGGATGATGTTCTGGGGGGTCAGCTTGAAGGAGAGGACCGCCGGGTCCATCACGATATAGTCGTTGCCCAGCCCGTGGGAGCGGACGAATTGGTTCTTGGTCAGCATGGAGCTTCCTTTTTATTGAATTAAAGTCTTGAACCACAAAGGTCACCAAGAAAATCACGAAGTGAAGGAAACGGTGAACCTTTGTGTCCTTTGTGAACTTCGTGGTTCAAGATTTTGATCTTACACAAAACAAATTCGTATAAACGTTACTGTCGCCGGACAGGCCCAAAAGGGCCTTTGGCTTCGCGGGCCGAAGGATAGCGTCTTTTTCGGATATTTCCCACAATTTAAAGCCCAGCTTTTTCAGGCTCACCAGGTATTTCTGCGGGTCCGACCCATTGAGCTTCAGGCTCCCCGGGGAAAACTCGGTGACCAATTTCACGCCCCGGTTCCTTTTCAGGATGCCCCGCATGCCCTCAAAGGCCTTCGCTTCGGACCCTTGGATGTCCATTTTAATGAAATGCACCTTCTTGTCCAATTGACGGAAGAAATCGTCCAAGCGTAACGTCTGCACGGTGATGGAAGCACGACCATCCTTGGAATCGTACAGACGATGGTCCCCCTTGTTCGTCGGGTTGAGGAAAAGTTTCATCCTTTGGGTCTTGTTCGAAACGGCACTATTGACCAAGGTCACGTGGGTATAACCGTTGGCCTCCACGTTCTTTTGGAGCAAGGCAAAATTGGTCGGGTCCGGCTCGAAGGCATAGACCCTTCCTTGGGGGCCTACCAGCCGCGCGGCCAAAAGGGTGTAATAACCGATGTTGGCGCCGATATCGACGATCGTCTGGCCCTTCCTGATTTCTTTTTGGAAAAGGGCGGTCTCGAGGGGTTCGTAAACTTCCCGGGTCGCCAACTCCAAAGTATCGGTCTCATCCAGCCACATGATATGGCCCTGGACCAGGACCTTCTTGGGTTTGAGCCAACGGTAAACGGCATCGTAGAGAGCGCGGATGGGTTTGATCCGGCCCAAACCGTGGCCGCCCAGGGCCCGGGATGTCTTTTTAAGCAGGTCCAACAAAGGATGGCGCAAAGGGACCTCGCGGAGTTTGGCTTTCAAGCGGCGGCTTGGGGTTCTTTGGAAGCGTAAAGCCACATGACGTAAAAGAGGGCCGACAGGGTCCATAAGAAGAAAAGTCCCAGCAGTGGATAGAACCAAAGGGGTTCGTATTTGAATTGCACTTGGTGATGGCCTGCGTGAACGAAAAGGGCCCTGAAGGCGTCGTTGGCGGTATGGATGTCGGCGGGTTGTCCGTCGATCCAGGCTTTCCATCCGGGAAAGGCCATCTCGGAAAAGACCACCCAGCTATTCCGGTCCAGTTGAAGCTCGAAGTCCTGGGAATCCAGGGTCTCGCCATTGAGCTTGAAGCTGAGCTTGACGGGGGTCTTGGGCAGCTGGGTGCTCAGGGGCGCGGGTAGTTTTTCCTCAAAAAAGGCCTGCCGGGCCGGATCGAAATCGGGCAAGCTCATGGACCGGATCAGGGACTCGTGATCCGGCACGACCTCGATATCGGCGGGCGCCGTCACATAGTGGGAAGGTCCGGTGCGGGTATAGAGCTGCGCATACTTCAGGTCCTCGTGGATGTACCCTGGTTGCTCGCCTTGGTCATGTTGGAACAACAAGTTGTTGATGTTCATCAGGGCCATTTGCTTCTCAATGAACAAGTGATGCAGATCCGTGTTGGCGGTCAGCACGATGGGGCTGTAGCCGCTGCCATCCCGCAGTTTCTCGGCGATGGTGAGGTTCTCCGGGAAGGGAATGCCATATTCACGATCGCCGACCTTGACGGGAAAACGCATGGAAGGATCGAAATAAAAACGGTTCTCCGGGGAAAGTTGGTGGAACCGGGAGAAGGGCGGATAATTCTCCTCGAAGTTGTAGTTGGTCGCCGTATCCGTTTTGAAATCGTTCCAACCGGACAAAAGAAGGGGCAGGACCAAGGCGGTCATGAGGGTCCAACGGCCCAAGTTTTTCCAGGAATGGGTCATTTCCCAGATGGTCAGGCCCAAGGAACCCAGGGCCAAGGCGAGGATCTCCCGCCAGGTCTGGTCGGGCCTGGAAAAAGCGATGACCAGGAAGAAGAGGGCGTAGCCCAGCGCGCCCAGGATCAGCCCCAGGTTGTTCTTCTCTTCGTCCAGTTTACGTTCCAAGGTCTGGAATCCGTAAGCCAGCAGGACACAGCCGAAAAGGACATAACTTTGAACGAAGCGGAAAGGCGCGCGGCTTAGATCGATGGTCGGTAGATAATTACAAAGGAACTGGTGTAGGGGAAAGAAACGGCCCCAGGCGGTCAAGACCGAAAAAACACCCATCAAGGTCATGAAGACAAGATTCTTTTTGTCTTTGCGCCGAAAGGCCAGGACGAAAAAGAAGGGTAACCAGATACCGATATAGCCGAAGTTCGCCAGGAAGTCGTTGCCGACATTCTGCTGGTCGCTGATGGCCTGGATGGCGGTCTCGATGGTCTGGCCTGGCGGTAGGGTCAAAGTGGGAAAAAGAAACTCATAGGTGGTCGAAGGTTTCATCGAAAAGGTGCCGGCGAAGTTCTCGTAAGGTTGTTTGGACTCGCGGTTCGAGCGGTCGGAAAATTCCTTGGCGGGGATCAGGTGGGTGAAGAGCGGCAAGCCGCCCCAAAAAGCGAACAAAAGGACCAGTCCTAATTTTTTCCAAGGCAGTCCCTTGGGGGCGGCGCTGTCCGGGTTTTCCCAAGTAAAGAAACGGAAGAGGGCGTAGAAAAGGGCGGTGTAAAAGATCCAAGAGGTGGACTGGAAGGAACCGCAGCAAAAAATGAGCCCGAAGACGGCCCCGGCGCCGAAAGCCCAGCGGGGCGCCCAGTTCTGGCGCAGTTTCTCGATGAAGACCATCAGCAGCGGGAACAAGGCATATTCGGCCAGGATATGCAGGTGGATCAGTTCCCACCAGAAGAAACCTGACAAGGCGTAAGTGAAGGCCCCGACCCGGGTGGCGTTCGCCGATAAGCGCAGGGTCTTGAGCCACCAATGCATTCCCGCCCCGGCCAGGGCCATGTGCAGGAAGAAGAAAAGGCTCATGCCGAATCCCAGGGGGAAGAAAAGGGTCAGGTAGTTCGGCAGGTAGCAGGCCATGGCGTTGGGGTTGGCGAAATAAGGCTGGCCGCCGAAGATAAAGGGATTCCAAAGAGGGAAGTGTCCGGAAAGGATCTGCTCTTTCAATAATTGCCGGAAGGGACCGAATTGATAAAGGAGGTCATTTGCCCAGTAGGCCTGTCCCAGGAAAAGGCAGGGGAAAAAGGCGATGGCCGCCAGCAGCAGGTATAGGGTGTAGGGTTTGAGCAGCTTGATGTTCTGAATGATCCTCATTTTTTCTCCAGGGGTTTTAGTGTGTAGCTCTTCTTCGTCCACTTCGCTTGGAAGACTTTCACATCGGGGCTGGGCTTGCGCAAATTCGTGAAGAATCCGGCCATGAGGCCGAACCCGTAAAAGGTATGGCGGTAAAGGATGAGGATGGGCACTTTAAAGACATCCATGAAGCGGCGGTGCCAAGAAGCGGCCGAAACGCCCGTGATGACCGACAGGATCAGGAAAAGACCTAGGGGCACCCAGGACCAGGGTGAGCGCAGCACTTGCAGCCAAAGGGAATCGCCGGGGATCACGCAGGCGCCGAAGAGAGCCAGAATATAGAAGACGAAGAAAGCGGGCGCCAAATGGATGACGTCGGATAGGCAAGGGTACACCTTCATCTGCTGAGCCCGGCCCCGGCCATAGCGGAAAGCTTGCACGCAGAAAGCGCCTAGGCTCTTGCGGCGGGAGCGGTAAACGGCCACCCGCGGGTCATAGACCAGGCGGTAGCCCTTGTGCAGCAGGCGGTTCAAGAATTCGTTCTCTTCGTTGGGATAAAGGTCGGAGCGGAAACCGCGTTCTTTCAAAAAGGTCGAGCGGCGCACCATCATGTTGCAAAGGATCAGTTCTTTCTCGGTGGCTTCGCGCACGCTTCCGATGGCGGCATAGCGGGAGCGCACCTTGAAGCTTCCCATCCAGGAGGCCAGGACCGCGTTGACGGTCCGTTCGAAAGGGGTGGCGTCGGGCGGCACCAGGTTGGGCCCGCCGGCCACCGCAGTACGTTCGTCCTCGAAATGCGAAAAGAGATGGGAAACATTGCCGGGGATCACCTGGCTGTCGTCGTCCAGGAAATAGACCAGGGGGCTTTTGCACTTTTGAACGCCCAGGTTGCGTTGGTAAGAGGGGTTCTTGCCCTCGCAAATGAAGACCTCTTGGGGCCTTTCCTTCAAGGGCAGGCGGCTCAGGGCTTTGAGGGCGGATAGGCCCTTTTCCGCCTTGGCGGCCGCGATCACGACGCTGTAAGTGGGGTTCATGACTTCTTCGAGGCGGCCGAACTGAGCTGGATGGCCGCGGGGATGCCCAGAAGCGCGATCAAAAGGGGCCCGGCGATCTGCATCAGGAACGAAAAGGACAAAAGGGCCGACGGGGCCGCTTGGCTATTGGCGAAAAGGATGAACAAGGCCGCCTCCCGGGTTCCGAATCCCATCACCGAGATGGGGAGCAATTCTACCACAATGACCACGGGCAACAGCAGGGCCAAGGCCGTCCAGCTCAGGGGCAGTCCTAAGGCCAAGGCGCAGAAATAAGCGCGGATCACGGTCACTTCCCAGACCAGCACCGAATAAAAGAAGGGCAACAGCAACCGTCCGGGAGGGTTGAACAATTCCAGCAGGTGCTTGTAGAACTCGTGGCCATGGGTCTTGATGTTGTCCGCCAGGGTCTTGGGGGCCAGGCTCAAGAGCAGGGGCTTGATATAGGTGCGCATCCATTCGGGGTGGAGGAACAAAAAGATTAGTCCGATGCCCAGACCCAGCCCTAACAGGGCCGCCAGAGCGGGCATTTGGTTCTGCGACTCAATGACCAAGTTGATGAGCCCGATGGAAGCCAAAAGGCCCAGGGTGACCAGGTCATAGACCTTGTCGGCCACGTGGGTGGAAAAAGCCGCCGGCAGGGACATTTTTCCCAATTTGCTCAGCCCAAAGACCCGCACCACGTCGCCCAATTTACCCGGGGTGACGATGGAAAGAGGTTGGGCGGAAAGATAGATGCGCAGGGATTCACCTAACTTTAACGGGGACTTGAGCCGTCCCGCCAGGGTGTGCAACCGCACACCCTTGAGCAATATTTCGGGCAGCACAAAGGCCAGGGCCGCGCCCAGCCACACCGGGTCGGCATGCCGGAGCACATCCCAGGTCTGGGTCAGGTCGACTTTTTTCACCAACAGGTAGAAAAAGAGGGCGATACCGATGAGGAAAGCGAAACGGGAGAAGAATTTCATTTCTTGAGCAGTTCCTTCTCTAAGGGTTGCACACATTTTTCCCACTGCCATCGATGGACCCATTGGCTGGACCGGGCCGCGGCTTTTTTCGACCGCAGGGTCTTCAGGATGGCCTTGGCGAAAGAGGTGGGGTTGGCGTCGCTCAAGGTGACTTGGTCCTTCAACTGGGCGCTTTCCCCCACGCTGGTGGCCACGACGGGTTTGCCACAGGCCAGGGCTTCCCGCAGTTTCATCGAGGCACGGTGGTGGTTGGCGGGCACATCGGCGTAATAGACAAGGCTGACATCGGCGCTCTTCACGCAAGCGGCCACCTGGGTGGTGGTCAACATGCCGGTGAAATGCACCGAAGGCCCGACTTGCAGTTCCTGGGCCATTTTCTTGAAACGGCCCTCGTCGGGCCCGCCGCCGGCGACCAGTAACTGCACGTCCGGCATATCGTGATGCACTTTCTTAAAGGCATGCAGGGCCGGGTCCAGGTCGCAGGCCACGTTCAAGTGGGCGGTAAAGACCAGGATGGGCTTTCGCTTCTTCGCGTTCAATAAAGCGGCGGCCTTGGAGGGAAGGTCCTCCGGCTTTACCGGTCTCTTATTAAAGATGGCCTCGTTCACGCCCTGGGACACCTGGATGGTCCTGGCGGGGTCCACTTGGAAGAAGTCCAGGATGGAATCCCTCAGTTTCGGGTTGTGATAAGTCACCCAATCGGCCCGGCGGGGCCAGGGCTTTTGGATGGCGGCGTGGATCTTCTTGAAAAGCCCGTGGCTATAGGCGAAATCTAGGTCGTCGATGTCGATGACGGTCTTGGCGCCCAGTATCTTTTGCCAAAGCATGGCCGGGATGACCGTGGGGTAAGGTTTTACCGCGAAGACCACTTGGTGGCGGGTCAGGAAGGTTTTCCAAAAGTAATAGGGCATGGACAGGGCCATATCGATCCAAAGGGGCAGGGTGGGTAGGGGCTTGATGAAGGTGACCCGGTGGCCGCGCTTTTCGAAAGCTTCGGCGATGTAAAAGGCCCGCAGGGCGCTGCCCGTTCCCCAACCCTTGGCGGAGAGAATGAGCATGGATAGGTGTTTAGGGGTGTTCAGGGCTTTCATGGGGTGTGATTTTAGGGGTTTCGGAGAGGTTCAGCCACCCCTGAAAGGGGCTTTTTGAGCCCTATTTTTGTTGCTGGGACTGGTTTTCGAAGGGTTTGGAACCGGTCGGGGGGAAGGTGAGGACCTCGAACTGGGGTTCTTCTTCCTTTTGGGCGGGCCGGGTGATGGGTTTCCAGTCGGCCAGGCTCTCATCCACGATGGACTCGTTCCCATAGAGGTCATAACGCAGGTTCCGCATCAGGTTCAGGGTCATGTTCTCCCGTTCATCCAACCAGTAGTGGGAATTGCGCAGCACTTTCAGGTTGGCGGAACTGAGGAACTTTTGGAAGTCGATGAGCTGAAGGACGATGTGGGGGGAAGCGATCAGGATGGAGCTGTCGAGGGTGGCCAGCAGCTTGAGGTGGCTTTCCTCGTCCATTTTTTGGTTGGCTTCGCTCAAGGCGTAAATGAGCTCGCGGTATTGTCCTTGCCGGGCCCGGCGTTCTTGAAAGATATGGTCGAACCATTGGCGGCGGAAGTTGTAATAGACGATCAGTCCGCCTAAGAGAACGAAGGCGAGGGCGATCAGGCCGATGGTGATGGAAAGATCCAGGTCGATATCCATAAGCTTAGTGTAACCCTATGGCGTCCGCCGGGTATTCTTTTTTGATTAGGCTCAGAAAGAGCTTCATATTCTCAAGTCTTTGGGCCATGTAGAGATATTCCCTTTGGCGGTCCGCGGGCCAGGAGGCGGGCGCCTTGACGGTAAGAGGGGCGGCCTTGCTGTAAAAACCGGTCTTACTATCCTGCCACCATTCTTTCCAACCCAGATGGGTCTGGATGAGGGAGTTGGTCCTCAGAACGGTCAATCCGGTCTTGATCCAAGCGTCCCGTTTTTTCAAAAAGGCGTCATATCGTTCTTCTTTGGCGGAGCCCGCGCCCTGCTTGAGGACGGTCTCACCGTCAGCGATGGTCCTTTCCATCAGGTCAATGGTTTGGCGGGCCATGATCTTGTCGATCTCAGGAAGCGGCCCTTTCAAAGGGGGCGGTGGTTTAAGACCTAAATATTTTTCGGCTATTTGGGAAGGCTCGGGAAATAGGTCCTTATCCAAACGGAAGAACAAGCCCATGTAAAAGAAGAAGACCAGGGTGAATAAAAGGGCCATCACTTGATAGGCGGTCCACCGGATGGCGCGATTCTTTTCTTGGGAACGGATGTGAAGGATGAAAAAGACGAGCGCCAAGACCATTTCGGCGAAGAAAACGTAAAGAAGAACGTAGGAACCGGGGAAAAGGAACAGGACAATGGGTAAAGCAAGGAACAGGAATCCCAGGTTCGACCATGGGGTTGGGGAAAGGATCTGGGTTTTAGAAGGTCTTTTTTTCTTGGCCATGGCCTCAGTTTAATCGGTCTTGGGTTTGACGCACGGGAATAAGATAAGAATCAAGGTATATTTTTAATCTGAGCAGTCTTCGAGGTATCGATCGAATAAGCATTTATATTTTTGAATGAGTTCATGGTCTGGATTGTTGATTTGTTCTGGATCAAAACCGTTCGTAACGATATTTTTAATGGTGTCATACAGTTTCTTTCTTTCATCGGCAACTCTAATTGCTGCAGTATATTTAATTTTTGGCGGGTTGATGTCTTCTTGGTTTATATAAGTTATGTACTTTTCGCACCAACCTTTGGCTTGATCATAATTCGCCTCTTTTATTTCGAGTGCGGCCAAATGTAGGCAAAGTGAACGCTTATAATCTCTGTTGATTTTGGGGTTCTCCAAGATTGGGTTAGCTATAGCCAACTGATCTTCTCTTGTGTATTTGTTCAATAGTTGGAAGGTCTCGTTAATGTATGGTCTGAAGCCTTGTGCGTGTTCTGATGCCCCATCGCCTATGTTTTCTAAAAATATTCTTTCAAATATTTTCTTGGTTTCGTCGAGATTTGGGGAGCAGTTTTTTAATTGGTAACTTAAAGCGTCATAATGCAAATAACCAAAAACGCCCCAGTTGTTGATGCAGTATTGAATATTGGGTGTTTCAGAAAGAATTTTTGTTGTCAGGTCACAAACAACGTTTGGGGATTCTACGTCGCATTCAAGATTGAATAAAAAGGCATAAGCGTTGACATACATTTCGGTCATGCCTTTTTCTGGAGATTTTTCTTTTTCATAGATATCAATCGCTTTTAAGTAGTATTTTTTAAGAACTTGGATGTCAGTCAGTGTAGCTGTTGATTTTGTCTGGTGGACGGGATCATGAATGAATTTTTCTGCTTGTGAGTATGGAATTTCCATGCAGAAATAAAAAAGAATTTTACTTCCCGGTCGTCCATAGTCGAGGCCCTTGGCGGTAATGGATTCTAGATACTGTTTATCAGGAAACACAGCGTTGGAATATTGAGTGGCAAAATTATCGAGATCAGATTCTTTGGCATCTCCAAGACTTAATAATTTTGTGTATAGCCAGAATGCTTTTTTATTGAGATCGATTTCTTCGTCAAACATCATTTGGCATGCTTCGGGTGTTATGCCGTTTTCACACATTTCATTGAATCGGTTAATTGCGGTTAATTTTTGTGCGGAAGAAATCGTTTCTGTCGGGGCGGGAGTGGTTATGTCAGATGTGGCTGATGTTGTGGTAGGTGTAGTTAGAGACGGAGTTTGAGCGTAAACGGCAGAAATGGTGAAATAGATAGATAATGAAAGATAGAAGCTGATTTTATCGAACGTCATGGCCGGTCAAAACCGCAGCGCCGCGTTTGGCGACTTCCCAGCCGCCTTTGAGGGTCCAGAGGGGATCGTTCAAGCGGATCTTGGAGAGCAAATACTTGGGGCGGAAAAGGATCTCACGATAGGCCATTTGGCGTAAGCGGACCAGGTCTTGGCTGGTCAGGGCTTCGGTGCGGACGACCGGCACCGGGGCCAGGGGCGAATACTGCGACCAATCCTTATGGTTCAGGCAGTTGTTTTTCTCATACCAGGGGTACATATCGGTGTTGGGGAAAGGCGTGGAGAAGCAGAACTGGGTATAGAAGGGGTCGATCTCTTTAATGAAGTTGATAGTCTCACGCCAGGTTTCTTCGGTCTCGCCGGGTAAGCCCACAATGGTCATGCCGTAGAAGAGGATGTCCGCTTCTTTACAGGCTTTGGCGCAGGCGCGGATATCGTCCTTGGTCACGCCCTTATTGATGTTGTTCAGGATCACTTCCGAGCCGCTTTCGATACCCACGGCCAATTCGCGGCAACCGGATTCACGCATGGTCTTGAGGGAAGGCACATCCGTTAGGTTGGCGCGGGTGCAGCAGACCCACTCCATATTCACTTCATCTTTAATAAGTTGATGGGCCAGGTCCGCGGTGCGGTCGGAGTTCAGGGCTAGGATGTCGTCGAAGAACAGCACGTTCTTCACGCCGAAGGACTTCTTGAGCCACTTCAGTTCCTCGGTCACATGATGGTGGTTGCGTGGACGGTATTTTTCCAAAGCGTAAGCGCAGAAAGAACAGCCGAAGGGACAGCCCCGGGAGGTCTGGATCATGGCGAAATCTTCTTGGAAGACGCCGGTGTGATAAGGGGCGATAGAGGGCAGCAGGTCGTAAGCGGGGAAAGGCGCCGCGTCGACATCCATCAGGAAAGGCGGCAGGGTCTTTTGGAAACCCTTTTGGTCGGTGTTATAGGCCAAGCCCGGCACGCCCACGAACCATTCGGTGGACATGGGGGGGATGGTGCCCTTGTGGCTGATGTGGGATTCCAATTCTTTCGCCAAACCCGGCAGGATGGCGTCCATCTCGCCCATCAGGTAAAGGTCCACCTCAGGGCGGCGGGTGGTCTGTTCGAGCAGGGGCGCGTATTCGGAAATGATCTTGTTGCGGATGACAGTGACGCAGTTGGGGTTGGTGGCTTTCGCCAGTTGTAATACTTTGAGGTCTTCTTCTTGGCAGTCGAAGGCCATCCGGGCCACGACCATGTGGGGCTCAAAGCTGCTCAGGACCCGGCCAATATGTTCGAGCTTTAAATTGAAACCGTTGGCGTCGATGACCTTGACGTCAAAACCGGTGGCCCGCAGCGAAGCGGCGCCCTGGAGAATGGAAAGAGGAGGATAGACGGAACCCACATCCCGGTGCTCATAGCGTTCCTCACGGACGACCGGGAGGTCCTTCACACGGGGAGGGTTTATCAAAAGAATTCTAAGTTTAGCGCTCATCTATAATCCTATCCCTGCTACCGCGAACTTCGTTTAATTTTGAATTATGAATTAAGAGTTATGAATTAGTTAAAATTCATCATTCTTAATTCAAAATTCTTAATTGCCTTTCAACCCGCGGCATCCAGGCGGTATTTCGCGAAAGCAGCTTGCGCCTCGGCGTTCGAGGCGTCCCGAATGTCCTGCCAGCGTTGGACGTGATCGGGGTAGTTCAAGTCCCTCAATACCATCTCGGTTTGACTATCGGAAAAGTGCCACTCTTTGAGAAGGACCTGGTCGCCCAGGGGCTCCGAATCACTGCCACGGCTGTTCCAGCGGCGGTATTGCTTGGCCCAGTCCTTGACGGCCACGGTCTTGGCCTTGTCGCCATCCCACATGACGGAGATGAAGTAGAGCTGTTTCTTATAGAAGAGCAGGTCCGCCGAGGTGGCGCTGGTCAGGCCGTTCTTGGGGGTCACGGTCACGATCTGAAACTGCGGATCGTTATTGAACTTATGGATGGCTTTCTTGAGGTCCGGATGGGCCTTGAGGAAGTCGTCCTCGCTGGTGCCTAAAGCGAAATCGCTGGTCTGGCGGGGCAGGGGGATCTTGGGGCCCGCCATGGCGTCCTGGATAATGCCGGTGCTCCAAATGGCCACACTGGCGATGATGAAGGCGATGATACCCAGGGCTACCCATTTCCACTTGGGGGCGTCGTGCGGCGCGTTCTCCGGCGCGGCCTTTTTAGTGGCTGGTTGCTTGGACAGGGACATGGGTCTTACTTTCTGGAAGGGGTTCGCCGTAGTCCTGGACGTGGCCCAGCAGGGACTTCAGCCCCCGCCAGAGCAGATCGACTTGCCTGAAGGAGCGCACGGTCAAGATCTGTCCGAGGACGAACTTGGGATGCTTCATCAGGTTCCAGGTCTTGGTGGCCCATTCACTCGCGTTGATTTGGGTCTTCAAGATCGGGTGGCTCATATCGTACTTCTCGTAGTCGGTCTTACCGACCAGCAACCAATCTTTGTTCACGGCCTCTTTCCAGAGCGGAGCGCCCGGATAGGCGATAACGACGGAGGCTTGCATGCAATCCCCGGCGCGGACTTTATAGAGAAGCAGTTCTTTGGTGACCTCGTAGGTCTTCTTGACGTCCTCTTCGGTTTCCCAGGGATAACCCATCATGGTGGTCAAGAGAACGACCAGGCCCTTGTCCTTGGCCAGCTTGACGCCTTTGCTGATGAGGTCCACGGTCTCGCACTTGGCCAAATGCTTGATGCTGTAGTCGGAACCCGATTCCAGGCCGATCTTGAGCAAACGCCAACCGCAAGCCACCAAGAGATCGACGACTTCCTCGGTGATGATGTCGGCGCGGCAATTGGAAGAAAATTGGAAACGGCCCAAGAGCTTGCGCTCGGTCAGCAATTTCTTGAATTCCTTCAACCATTCCACGTTATAAATAGGGCCAGATTCGTTGTCGTCGAAAAACTCCCAGACCCCGTACTTGTTGATGCAGATCTCCATCTCGTCCACGACGCTCTTGGGCGAACGCAAGCGGGCGGTTCGGCCCCAAAGGGCATGCTGCCAGATGCAAAAGGTACAAACGCCGACGCTGTTCGGGGAAGCTTCGGAAGCGCCGCAGCCGCGGCCAGTGAGGATATAGGCGGTGGGGCGGAGCAAATAGGCCTCGCCATAATCCCGGAAACGGGTCAATTCACGGTCGATAAAAGGAAGGTCGTCCAAGGCTTCGGTCAGTTTGTGGGGGCCGGTGGTGGCGTTCTTGCCGTTCTCGTCGCGGTACCAAACGCCCGGGCCCAGGGGCTCCTTGCCCGCCAGGGACTGGACGATGTTACGGCCCACGATGTCGTAATCGCCGCCGGTCATGACGTAATCGACCCTGGAATTGATGAGGGATTCCTCAGGGAAGAAGGACACATGGTCACCCATGAGGGCGATCTTGGCCTTGGGGAAACGGTTCTTTAACTCGGCGATATAGCGCCAGTGGCGGTTGACGACCGGGGCCTTGGTCTCCAAAAAGATGATCTCGGGGTCGAAAGCGTTCAGGTAGCCGTCGAATTCCTCGTCGCTCATGCGGCGGTTGATGCCGTCCAGCCAAAGGACTTCATGGCCCAGGTGTTTGAGGTTGGTGGCCAAATGGCCGGGAACCAAGGGGAAGATGCGCACTTCGAGAGTTTTGGAGAACTTCAGGTGACGATTCTGGGTTAACAGGGGCAATTCGCCGTCTTTACGGAAAGGGGGGTAAAGGATAGCTGCTTTCATGGGAGGCTGACCTCGGGTTTCATTCTCTAAATATATGGAACGGATGCCCTTTGAGAAGGGGAACTACATTATATCCTACCGCGATACCATTCAATGGTCTGACGCAGACCTTCTTTTAATGAAATACGGGGCTCCCAGCCCAGGATTTGTCGTACTTTCGTGATATCCGGCTTCCGGCGGATGGGATCGTCGGTCGGCAGGGGCTTGTGGATGACCTTGGTCTGAGGGGTACCGCAAAGCTCGATGACCAACTGGGAGAATTCCTGGATGGTGGTTTCCTGCGGATTGCCCAGGTTGAACACCTCGCCCCGGGTCTTGGGTTTGGAAATGACCGTCCAAATGCCTTCTACCAGGTCCGAAACGAAGCAAAAACTGCGGGTTTGGCTGCCATCGCCATAGACGGTCAGATCGTTGCCCTTGAGGGCCTGGGTGATGAGGTTGGAGACCACCCGGCCGTCGTTCTCATTCAAACGGGGGCCATAGGTGTTGAAGATGCGGATGATGCGCGCGTCTACGTTGAATTTATGAAGATGCTCGTAGACCAGGGCTTCGCCCAGGCGCTTGCTCTCGTCATAGCAGGACCGGGGACCGAAAGAGTTCACGTTGCCCCAGTAGCTCTCGGTTTGGGGGTGGACCAGGGGGTTGCCATAGACTTCCGAGGTGGAGGCGAAAAGGAACTTGGTCTTGCCTTTGCTCTTGCGGCAGATGTCCAGCAGTTGCAGGGTGCCCAGGGAGTTGGTCAGGATGGTCTCGATGGAGTTCTGCATATAACCCACCGGAGAGGCGGGGGAGGCCAGGTGGAAGATGTAATCGGCCTTGCGGAAGCGGGAAGGCAGGGGTTTGACCACATCCCGTTTCATGAACTTGAAGTTACGGTGTTTGCGAAGGTGGGCGATGTTGTCCTTGCTGCCGGTGATCAGGTTATCCACGCAGGTCACTTTGTGGCCCAGGGTGATCAGGTAATCACAAAGATGGGACCCGACAAAACCGGCCCCGCCGGCGACGATGGAATGAATGGGTTTCATTTGGGCCTCGTAGAAGGGTGGTCAAAAACCTTAACGGGCGAAAGTCTATCACAGAGGGAAGGGCTGGGCTAGCAAAGCCGAAGGCCGATTGACGGTTAACCTTTCGTTAACACCCGAAAGGGCACGGGTTCAGCGAATGGGGTAGTTGCTGCCTCCGTAGGGGTTCACGTCCGAAGGAGTGGGTGTGGGAGTGACCAGGATGACGGTGGGATGATCCTTGAGTGGTTTGAGCCGGATGACCGAATTGTTCTTTATGTCGGTCAAATAGAGCCGGTCCTGATCGTCGCAGGCGATCCCCATATAGTGAGGATCGTAATTGGGGCTGATGATCTCGTCTTTGGCCCGCCACATGCCGACGAACTCGTACTCGCCGTTGCGGGCGTTATAAAAATTGATGCCGTCGTTCTGGCCGTCCACCACCGCCACCCAACTTTCCTTGGTGACGACCACATCGTTGGGTTCCTTGAACTGATAGGGACCGTCCCCGAACCAACCGCTTTGGGTCACGCCCGCGCCGCCATCATTGAAGACTTCATAACGGAAATTGCCGGTGTCGGCCACGATGGCCTGGTCGATGTTATTGATGGCCATACCCTTGGGGTTGTTCAACAAAAAGTCGTTGGTCCCAAAGGATCCCCAGGTGGCGTTGTATTGGCCCAGGCCGCTGAAGATCTCCACGCGGGAATTACCCGAATCCAGCACCCAGAAATTACCGAAATGATCGATGCAAATGGAGCGGGGTTGGTTGAACTGGCCCGGCGCGGACCCCTGGGTGCCCCAGGTGGAAAGCACCAGCCCGTTCTCGTCCAGGATCACGATGCGGTTGTTCTGGGTATCGGACACATAAAGTTTCTTGGAGGGATGCACGAAGACCTTGGTGGGGTGGTTGAATTGCGGCGGGTTGCGCCAGTCAGCCCGGGGGCCGAAGGAACCGATGCTCTTCAACGGCGTGCCGTCTGCGTCCCAAATAACGATGCGGTTGTTGCCGCTATCGGCGATGAACATGTGGCCGCTATTGGGAGAGACCGCGATGCCCTCCGGATCGTTCAAGGGGTCCGAACTGTTGGTCCACATGGCGTCAAAGGTATAAAGCTTCTTGCCCAAGGCCACGTTGACCGTTGCGGTGATGGTGGGCGTGCAGGTCGCAGTGCAGGTGGGCGTGTCGGTGGAGGTCATGGTCTCGGTGGGTGTATGGGTCGGTTTTTTGGCCCAGGAAAGCAGGGGACAAAATAGGATCAGTGCGCCAACGAACGATATATAGGAAAGTCTATTCATGGTTTGTCAATGCTATCCGATGGGTCCGATAAAAGGCAAATTAAACAAGGTGGTCCGCAAGGCGCAAAACCCAGCTTTTTTTCAAGGTCAGTCTTTTTCCCTTTGATCGACCAGGGCCTGGACGCTTTTGACCGTGATCTTGCCCCGGGTGCTCACCACCAGACCCTCCGCTTCCAGCCGGGCGAAGGTGCGGATGCAGGTCTCCACGGTAGTGCCGACCATCTCGGCGATCTCCCGGCGGGTCAGGGGGATGGTGTTGCCGAATTCCTCGACCAAGCTCACCAGGATATGAAGGACGCGTTTCTCCACGGTCTCCTGCTCAAAGGTCTGCATATCCTTGGATTGGCGCAGGCGGTTGGAGAGTTGCAACACCAGGGCCTTGGAGACCTCGGGGTTCTTATCCATTACCTCGGTGAAATCCCGGATGGGAATGGAGACCACGACGGAGTCGGTCTCGGCCACGCAGTGACAAGCGTAACTGCCGGCGCCGAAACAACAGCAGGTGCCGAAAAGGTTGTTGCTGCCGACCATGCAAAGGGTCTGGTCCTTGCCATTGGCACTATGGACCATGGATTTGATGTGGCCTTCCTTGATGAACCAGACATGCTCCGCGGGATCCCCTTCGAAGAAGATCGAATCCCCTTTGGCGTATTTTTTCTCGACCATTTTTCGTTCCAAGGCGCCAAGCTCGGCGGGAGTCAATTTTTTGAAGATCTCCAAAGTGGAAAGAAAGGACTGGGTCGTCATGAAGGAGGCTCCTTTTGTGGTCCCAAAGCCGTATCGGACCGGTTTCTGACATTGAGCATAGAAGGGCGGGGGTCCGATCAATATGAGCTATGTCACATTGAAAAAAGGGGAACCTTATTTGGTGTTTTTCCAGCGGGAAGGACCATGACTATGGTCATAACTTGCGGGAAAATAAGACCTTACATTTACAGGGAGAAAGCTTGAACGCAGAGGGAGAGTGTCATGGTCCAGTTCGCGTGGGAAAAACCTTTTTTCAAGGACCGTCAAGAGGCGGCCCAAATCTTGATCGGTAAATTGTCCGGTTACCGGGGTACGAATCCCCTGGTGTTGGCCATTCCCCGGGGGGGAGTGGAAATGGGATGGATGATCGCCGAGGCCCTGAAGGGTGACCTGGACCTGGCCCTGGTCCATAAGATCGGCATGCCCGATCAACCTGAGTTCGCCATCGGCGCCGTAGGCGAGAACGGCGTTTCTTTCATGGTGTCCTATCTGCCGTCCTTGAATATCCCGGAGAGCTGGATCCGGGAAGAGGTGAAAAGGCAAATGGGCCATTTGCGGGAACAGCGAAAACTGTATTACGGCAACCATCCCCGGATCAGCACGGCGGACCGAACGGTCATCATCGTGGATGACGGCATTGCCACGGGTTCCACTGCGCTGGCGGCGGTCCGGAGCGCGGCGGCGGAATTCCCCAAACGCATCGTGGTGGCCTCGCCGGTCATCCCGCCGGATACCCTGGAGCTGATCCACCGGGAGGCCGACGAGGTGGTCGTGATCGCGGCCCCGAAGGAATTCAAAGCGGTGAGCGATTTTTACGAGAAATTCCCGGAGGTGTCCGACAAAACGGTGGCGACCCTGATGAGCCGTAGGCCGGTCGTTTCCTAGGCGCGGAGTTGGGAAGAGGCGAGGAGCATTTTTTCGACCCGGTTGGCGCCGGTGAAGGCCTTGAGAATCCGGCCCTGATGGAACAGGCAGAGGGTCGGTAAGTCGTGAATGCGGTGAAAAAGGACGATGTCCAAAAGCTTGGAGACATCGGCATAGACCAAGCGCACCGGGCGGCCAAAGGCCCGGTTCAAACTGATGGCCAATTCATTACTGATGACGGTCCTTTGGTCCGGGGCCTGGAAATCCACCAGGACGGGGCCCTGGGCCTGCACCACTTGGGTCTGCCAGGTATCGCGGTTCAGTTCTTGGAAGGGCGTCATGGCCGTTTACCGGGAAGCTTGCCGCCAGGACTGCGTGGATCCGTTGTCCTTGCGAAAATTTTGATGGGAACGATGAGCGGCCTGGAACAAAGGGTTCAATCCTTTGACCTCGGTCCGGTTCCAGGAGATGGCGTTGTCGCCATTGAAGGGGGCCGATGAATGAAAAAACCTTTGGTAAAGGGAAGGGCGGGCTTTTGCGAAGGTTTGCATGACCGTTCCGTTATTTGTTCTCTAAGCGGTTCATCAATAATTGGACGTCCTTGATGGTGATCTTACCGCGGGTGGAGGAAACCAAACCCTCTTCTTCCAAATGGATGAAGGTGCGGATGCTGGTCTCGACGGTGGTGCCGGACATCTCGGCGATCTCCCGGCGGGTCAAGGGAATGGTCTTTCCGAATTCCTTCACCAGGTTCACCAATACGTGGAGGATGCGGGTCTCAACGGGTTCCTGCTCGAAGGTCTGCATGTCCTTGGATTGGCGAAGGCGGTCCGAAAGGGTGCGGACCAGGACCGCTCCGATCTCGGGATACTTGCCCAGCAGGGCCATGAAATCCGTCATCGGGATGGAGACAACGACCGTATCGGTCTCGGCCATGCTGTTACAGGGATATTGGCCCTGGCCGAAAGCGCAGCAACTTCCGAACATGCTTTTTGGCCCGGTCATGCAAAGGGTCTGGCAGCGGCCCGAGGGATTATTGTGCATGGCCTTCACATAACCTTCCTTGACGAACCAAACGGAGTCGGCGCTGTCCCCTTCGGAAAAGATGGCTTGGTGCTTGTTGAAGTGTTTTTCCACCATGTGGCGTTCAATGTCGGCCAGGGCCAGGGCGGGCAATTTGCGGAACATGTCCATTGTTCCCAAGAAGCTCTTGGGCGCGTTCTTCATCATCGCGATCTTCGACATCAGCGGTTTGTTGGTCATGGTCAACATAAGGGCCTCCTCAAGATACGGTGTTCGACTTCACGGCTGACGGGCCGTCCGTGCCCTTCCGGCGGAGGAAGCTCCCAACGATGGCCGGAAGAGCCTTCGTATCGATGGGTTTGTGGATATATTCATCGCAACCGGCCGCCCAGGCCCGGTCCTCGTCACCCTTTTGGGAATAGGAAGTGACGATCACGATGGGAATATCCTTGAATTGGGGTTTCGCTTTGATCTGGCGCGTCAGTTCCACGCCGTCCACGTCGGGCAATTGGAGATCCATTAGGATGAGCTCGGGTTGGAAGTCCTGGAGCAGACTCAATGCCTCCGAAGCGCTATGGGCGATCCGGACCTTATAGGCCTCCACCTCCAGCACCAGCTTCTCCAACTTCAGGTTCATGGGATTGTCATCGATGATCAGAACCGGTTCGCCCGACATATTGCCCTCCAAGTTTCGCCGCGGAACTGCCGCGACAACCTTAAATAGAGCAAGCCGGATGCCAGAAGTGGGACCTGGAATAACATTATATTTCTGGGAAAAAAAGGCTGAGAAGACCGAATTAGGGTGTCGGCGCCATAACAACTATGGTATTGGCGCCATAGCCGCTAGGGCATAAAAAAAAGGCCCCGGTTTTGGACCGGAGCCTCTTTTGAACGGAGAAAAGGTCATCCGACCTTGATCTCAACGGTTTTGGATTGGGTCTCCTCGCTCTTGGGAACGGTCACGCTCAGCACGCCGTCCTTGAAAGCGGCCTCCACCTTATCCGCCTTGATCCCATCGGGAAGAACGAAACTGCGCTGAAAAGAGCCGTAATAGCTTTCCAGACGGTGGAATTTCTGCCCTTCGGTCTTCTTTTCCTCTTTTTTCTCGCCCGTGAGGGTGATCACATTCTTATTGATGGTGATCTTGATGTCTTCCTTCTTCATACCCGGTATCTCGGCGCGGATGGAATAATCCTTCGGTGTTTCCGAGATATCAACCGCCGGGAAAAGCTCCCCCCCGGTCATGGGGAATTCCCAATCCTTGGGCATATCCAGGAAATTCTCGAAGGCTTGTTGGATATTCCGGTCCCAGCCAAAGGGCCGCCATAACGATAACTTCTTCTCTTGTCCATTGGTCTTCACTAGGGCCATAAGGCACCTCCTCATCAAAATTAAAATCCTAGATTTAAGATAGGGATCCAGACGGATGGGCACTATGACCTAGGATGGGTTCGGAACCCTTTTTATCGAACGCCCGTTTCTCCAAGGAAAATGCGAACCTTGACCATGGTCATAAAAAGTCCAAGGGTGGGTCCTTAAACTTCAAGGAGAAGGGGGATTCTTTATCTGGCACCTTTCTTTAAGGGTGTTAGCGGGTTCGACCCGACGTAGCGAGAAAAAGAACTCCCCCTTCTTTTTTTATTTAACGAGGGACAGATGAAAAAAACGGCGAAGAAATCGGTGAAGTTAATGAAGACCTGCGCCATGTGCGGGGCGAAGGTCAGCAAAAGCAAAGGGTCAATAGCGAAAGGAAAGTTCTATTGCGCGGAGTGTAAATGAGG
>DAIDGV010000023.1 GCA_027452205.1 candidate division FCPU426 bacterium
GGGTAAGGCTATCATTTTGATTTTTAGGTATCATCCCGAGTGTTTAAATTATTTAGGCTGCTTTAAGTTCACCGCTTTTTAAATTTCCCTATGATTTTCAAAAGTGCATCATTTAAGAACTTAGGTACGTTTCTTGCTTTAAAACCTCTTCTTAATTCAGTGATTTTATATTCAAATTTTCAGAATGAGAAAAAGTGAAAAATCTTCTTTTAGGTTGTTTAATCAATATGACGTTGCTTTCGGCGGTTTTTGCTGACGCAGAAGCGCCAATGACGAGTATGAAAATGGACGGCGGGACTTCGCAAGGTTCCGAAATGAGAGACATGATGGGCGCTCCGGTGCCATTCGGGATCATGATCGGGATGGCCGGGCAATGGATGGTCGGCTATCAGTACATGTTTGAAAAGTTGGATCGTATTCTCGATGGGACTACCAACGTTAGTCAGGCGAGTGTTCTTAATCGCTTCGCGACGACACCGACTGACATGACGATGCAAACGCACATGGGAATGATTATGTACGCGCCGACGGATCGATTCACACTCATGGCAATGCTCCCTTATGTTGCGATGTCGATGGACGAACTCCACCGCGATGGCACGCGATCTACTGAACGAAGCGAAGGGTTTGGTGACTTTGAGTTGAGGAGCTTGTATTCCCTGTATGAAACGAAAGATTTTCACCATAGGTTCTTGGTGAACTTTGGATTTGGTTTTCCCACGGGCTCCATCAATCTGCTTGGTGCCGATGGAGCACGGCTGGAATATCCGATGCAAACCGGGTCAGGAACATTCTCACTACTGCCAGGTTTTACTTATCTCGGGCAATCTTTGCCATGGAGTTGGGGTGCGGAAATTAATACGACGGTGCGGCTTGGGTTGAACGGGAACGGATATCGGCTTGGAGACAGGCTCAAATCGACTCTTTGGGTTGCGCGACAGTTGACAAGTTGGATGAATCTCTCGGCTGGCACCAGCGGCGAGTTTTGGGGAAACATCAATGGGTCAGATCCTTTACTGGATACTACGGATGAGCCCACAAAGGATCCGAATTTACAAGGAGGTCAAAGTCTCAATGCCTTGTTGGGGATCACCTTTCATCCGCAGAGCAATTTCTTCAAAGGTCAGGAGTTTCTTCTCCAAGGCGACCTGCCGGTAGCGCAATCCTTGGATGGCCCACAACTTGAGAAGAGTTTTATGGTGAATGTTGCCTGGCAGTGGGGATTCTGACCCTGATAAAAGACGAAAGTGAATGTTTGTGGAATTAAAAAATTAAAGGAGAAGAAAATGAAAAAGTTATTGAGTTTGTTAGTGGTTGTTGGGTTGTTAATGGTTGTAAATGTGGTTTGCGCGGATGATATGAGCGGTATGGCGAGAATGTCTAAACAGGAGATGAAGGCGATGCCGATTGCGACGCCAATGGCCAAACACAAGGTCAAGAAAACCAAGAAAAAGATAGCGACGACCACAACTCCAGTGGCGAAAAAATAAACTGACGGGGACCACCAGCGACAAGTCGGTCAAGTGGTCTGAGTACAGTATGAATGTGGTGTTTGATCTGCTTTTGACGTTAAAGAAACGAGGGAGTTATGACACAACAGGACAGTAATGAAAAAGTTTATGTCTGCCTGATGCATCCAGAGGTGAAGTCTGATAAGCAAGGTAAGTGTCCCAAGTGTGGGATGAATCTCGAATTAAAGAAATAGCCCTATGACAACCGATTTAGGTGCTTCCATATACACTTGCCCAATGCATCCAGAAGTGCGGCAAGACCATCCGGGAGATTGTCCTAAATGCGGGATGCATTTGGAACCGCTTAAAGTGACCGCTGGCTCAGAAGACAACGAGGAGTTAAAGAACATGACTCGGCGTTTCTGGGTGAGCGCCGTTTTAACGGTTCCGTTCCTTACCTGGATGGTTAACGAAGTCATACCCAGCCACCCATTTCAAAGCTTTTTGCCAATGAAGGGAATGGGCATTATTCAAGCCTGTATTGCCACGCCAGTGATTCTTTGGGCGGGTTGGCCTCTTCTAGTTAAAGGCTGGCAATCAGTTATTCATCGATCACTCAACATGTTTACCTTGATTGGGTTGGGCATCTCAGTTTCCTACATTTACAGTCTAATAGCGGCTTTTGTACCCAATTGGTTTCCCGCCTCATTTCAGGATGGAGAAGGTATGGTTCCTGTTTATTTTGAGGCCGCAGCTTTCATCACCACCTTGGTTTTACTGGGGCAAGTCATGGAACTTAAAGCCCGCAGTCAGACTGGCTCAGCTATTCGGGCTCTTTTGGATTTGGCGCCTAAAAAGGCCCGCCGTGTTGGCGTAAATGGGTCAGAGGAAGATGTGCCCATTGATGCGCTCCAAGTGGGGGATAAGCTTCGTGTCCGCCCTGGGGAAAAAGTGCCGGTGGACGGTGTCGTTTTAGAAGGTTCTAGTTCGGTGGACGAATCCATGGTCACAGGTGAGGCGATTCCAGTTGAAAAACAAAAGGGCGATAAAGTAGTTGGCGCTACGGTTAACGGAACCGGTTCCATTCTTATACAAGCAGAGAAAGTAGGAACAGAAACGCTACTCTCTCAAATCGTGCAAATGGTTTCGGATGCTCAGCGTAGCCGTGCGCCCATTCAAAAGCTGGCTGATCAAGTTTCTGGTTATTTTGTGCCGATCGTTATTGGTATTGCTTTAATTACCTTTGTGATTTGGGCGCTTGTAGGACCATCGCCCCGAATGGTCTTCGCTCTTGTGAATGCTGTTGCGGTTCTTATTGTGGCTTGTCCCTGTGCGCTTGGATTAGCCACACCCATGTCTATTATGGTGGCTACGGGAAAGGGGGCTACGGCGGGAATTCTTTTCAAGAACGCTGAAGCGATAGAGACGTTGCGTAAAGTGAATACTTTACTGGTTGATAAAACGGGAACCTTGACCGAAGGAAAACCAAAACTTCAAACAGTCTTTGTGATTGATGGATGGAAAGAAAGTGATTTATTGCGGTTGGCCGCAAGTCTTGAAAAAGGAAGCGAACATCCATTGGCGGATGCCATTGTGAATGGAGCGAAGGAAAAAGGGATCGTGCCAGCGGACGTTCAGGAGTTTAATTCGATTACTGGTAAAGGCGTTTCAGGAAAAGTTGATGGGCTGTCAATTTCTTTGGGAAACATAAAATTATTGGATGAGTTGAAAGTGGAAGCAAATAGTTTGAAAGATAAAGCTGAGTCCCTAAGGCTAGAGGGTCAAACAGTAATGTTTGTGGTTGTTGATGAAAAGGTTGTGGGTCTTATAGGTGTAGCCGACCCCATTAAAACCACGACTCCTGAGGCGGTTGCATCTCTTCAGAAGATTGGAGTAAGGGTGGTTATGGTTACAGGCGATAGCCAAACCACAGCACAGGCGGTGGCCAAGAAACTGAATTTGGATGAGGTGATTGCAGAAGTTCTTCCAGAGGGAAAAGTAGATGTAGTTAAAAGACTGCAAGCTGAAGGCCGTACGGTTGCGATGGCTGGAGATGGTGTAAACGATGCGCCTGCTTTGGCACAAGCCGAGGTTGGAATCGCAATGGGGACAGGAACAGATGTAGCTATGCAAAGCGCTGGAGTTACTTTGGTGAAAGGCGATCTCACGGGTATTGTACGAGCGGTTAACATAAGCCACCATACGATGACCAATATTCGCCAGAACCTTTTCTTTGCCTTTGTTTACAATGCCCTTGGGGTACCAATAGCGGCTGGAGTTTTGTATCCCTTTTTCGGAATATTGCTGAGTCCTATTTTAGCCGGAGCGGCTATGAGTTTTAGTTCCGTGTCCGTTATTTTGAATTCGCTTCGAATAAGGAATGTTCGGCTTTAGCAATGTGTATTGTCCACGACGGGGACCCTTCATGGTTAGCTTTTGACGGCGGAAAAGGGAGCGGGATATGGACAGTGCTGCAATACCAACCGAATTGTATCCATACATGGAATGTGGATTACAGGGATCAGGAAACAGCAAAAAAGTGCGAAGCGTGGTGCAAAGAACACCAAAGTTGTAATCTGGAAATCACTCGAGAATCAGTTGAGCGTTCGCGGAAATATAAGCCGTCTAATTAGGAGAAAGCGCAAGGGACAATGAAAAATAGCGAGGTTTTTTCCCGTCGAATTATTCACTTCTCTTTCGAGATTGGAGTCTTTCTCAAGGGGTTCGACGGCCTCTTGGAGGTCCTTGGAGCGATAATCCTGTATTTTACCTCTCCCCAGCAAATCAGCTGGATGGTCACATTGTTGACACAACACGAACTCAGCGAGGATTCAAACGACTTTATCGCAAACCATTTGCAGTCGGCGATTGGACACATATCCGCCGACACAAAAGCATTCGCCGGCTTTTATTTACTCATACATGGTGTATTAAAGGTCTTCCTGGTCTGGGCCTTGTTCAGGTCAAGGCTTTGGGCTTATCCCACCGCTATCGTGGTTTTCATGGTTTTTGGTTTATACCAGATGTATCGATATACCCTTTCCCATTCGGCAGCCATGTTCGCGTTGATAATCCTCGACGTATTCGTCATCTTGCTGACTTGGGCTGAATACCACGAACTACGCAAAAATCAGGCTAGAAGGCAAAGAGCCCGGATCATGAAAACTGGAATCGGTTTATAAAGAATCGTGGAAGCAAGGATAGGACCAAAGGAAGAAAACTTGTCCACAACGGGGAGCACATTATTGTACCAATGCCTGGAATGTGGATTGCATTACAGGGACCAGGGAACAGCGAAGAAGTGCGAAGGGTGGTGCAAAGAACATCAAAGCTGCAATTTGGAAATTACTTGCCAGTCGGTTGAGCGCTCGTGGAAAGACAAGCAATCCACGGGTTCACTTGAATAAGGGAGTTCATGTGATGTATGATTTAATCTCTCGGAGAGAAATTGAATATGCCTTCGCTTTTCAAAAAACTGACCGCCTTTGGATTGCTGGTGTTGTGGTTCACCCTTTTGGGGGTGCCCTTGGCTGAGGCGATGGATGCCTTTCACGAATCCCCGGATGCCGCCGACCACGCCATCGAAAAAGTTTTTCGCCTTCCAACCCTGAATCCTGACTTCCAGATGGAACAGGGTAAAACCGCTCCTGCAATTTCTTCTATCTTTCTTGTTGCAATGCCGATCATTCCGTCCTTTTTTGAGGCAACCCATGATGATCTTCGCCTTGTTTTGGGTGGGCCGCCAGGTTCACCTGGAGTCGCCCTGTTCAAGATTCTTTCCAACTTCCGCATTTAATTCCAATCGTCAATTAATGCCTGCCTTGCGGGCTGTTGTTTATTTTTTGACGGATTGGATTCAAATTGAGAAACAACCATTTCAACAACCGATTTAAAGGCAATGTGCGGAAGCCGACAAGGCCATCCTGGGGCCGTGCCTTGTTCCCATTGGCGGTTATCGGGGCTCTGACAACCGGGTGCGCCTCTTTCCACCCTAAACCCCTTCTGCCAAGCCAAACCGCCACTTCTTTCGAGGCTCGGAGCCTGAACGACCCCGGCCTCAAGAAATATATGGAAGCCGCCCTGCGCCGTGAAATCAAACCCTGGCCGCCTTCTGCCTGGAATTTTCCGCTGTTAACCCTAGCCGCCTTTTACTACAACCCCGATTTGGACGTGGCAAGAGCGGAGTGGGGTGTCACCCAAGCTGGAATCCTGACGGCGGGGGAAAGTCCGAATCTCGGATTGATTTTAAATCCGGCCTATGTCACCAATGCCGCTCTTTACGGTTTCTCTCCCTGGATACTGGGGTTCATCTTCGACGTTCCTTTTGAAACCGCGGGGAAAAAGGACGCGAGGGTTGACCAAGCGCAGCACCTTTCGGACGCCGCGCGCCTCAAGATAGCCTCTGCCGCTTGGAGGGCGAGAAGCCGCCTTCGGTCAAAACTTTTGGATTTGTACGCGGCAGGCCGATCGGAAACTTTTCTTGAGAATGAAAAGTCCGACCTTGAAAAATATGTGGCCCTTCTCAAAGGACTCTCGAACTCCCCTGCCGAGCCGTCACTGCTTCTCCTCCAAGCGGAAACTTTATTGGAAAAGACCGATCTTTTTCTGTCCGAAGCCCGGCAAAAGAAAACCGAAGCCCATGTCAGCCTGGCCCAGGCCATCGGCATACCGGCTTCGGCATTGGAGGAAGCGGCTGTTTCTTTTGATGATCTCACGGGTCCCTTGCCCGATGAAATCAGCCTGGGAGAAGCCAAGGAAAAAGCCCTGGTGAACCGCTCTGACATCTTAAGCGCCCTGGAGGTATACGAAGCCTCACAGGACGCGCTCAAAGTCGAGATCGCCAAACAGTTTCCCGATTTCCACCTGGGACCGGGGTACACGTGGAACCAGGGCCAGGATCAATGGTCCTTGGGGATTTCCCTGACACTGCCCCTTTTCAACCAGAATCAGGGGCCCATCGCGCAAGCCGAAGCCAACCGGAAAGTCGAAGCGGCGCGGTTTCGCGCCCTCCAGGATTCGGTGATTGCCGATATCGACCGGGCAAGGGTTGGATATGAGGGAGTTCTTGAGAAGCTGAAGCAAGCGGAAAAGCTCCTGGCCCTTCAAGAGAAAAAACAGAAGTGGATTGAGGAAATGGGTTCATCCTCTTATATACAGCGCTCAACGTTGCTCCAAACCCGCCAGGAAATTTTAGAGGCGCAAAAAGCCCGGTTGGACGCCTACGTGGAAGCCCAATCCACTCTGGGCCTCCTGGAAGACGCGCTTGAGCGGCCATTGGAATCCACGGAAAACATACCGGATGTCTCCACGAATCCAAGGGACGAGGATAAAAAATGATGGCTTCTACCGGCAATAAGATTCGGGTCAAGGTAGCGGCTGGAGTCTCCCTCTTTTTATTTTTGGGCCTCCTTTTCCTCGTGGAGTGGCGGCGGAAAGGCATGGAGGCGGGACAACAACCAATCAGTCCGGCTCCCCGCGTGCGTCTGAAGGAAGGCGCCAAAGTGGTGGTCATGGATAAATCCATCCAAACCCAGAGCGGTATTAAGGTTCTTCTCCTGGAGGGAGCTGTGCCGCTCTCGGCACAAGTTTGGCTAAATGGCGAGAATTGGGTTTACGTGGAGAAGGCTTCTGGAGAATTTGAAAAGGTAAAAGTTTCCAGGGCAAAGCCGGGCGACCGGATCGTGATTCAGGGTGGCCAAATGCTCTTGTCCGAGGAATTCCGCCAACTGATGCCCGCGAACGAAGACGATGATTAAAAGGATTTTTTATGCTTAAAACCATAGTCCAATTTTCCCTGAGGCATCGAGGGGTCGTCCTGGGTTTGGGATTGGCGCTTTTGGGCGACGGGCTTTACACGCTCACCCATGCCCGTTACGGCGTCTTCCCTGATTTCGCTCCTCCTCAAGCCGTCATTCAAACCGAAGCGCCCGGCTTTTCTCCGGAGCAAGTCGCTCTTTTGATCACCCAACCCATCGAGAACGCTGTCAACGGCATAGCCGGAATTGATCGGTTGAACTCCGGCTCGATTCAGGGGCTCTCAGTGATCACCATCACTTTCCAGGCCTCTAGTGATGTTTACCGCTCACGCCAGGAGGTGGCGGAACGGCTTGCCACGTTAGGAAGTCTTCCCCAGGGCGTCCGTCCTCCTGTGTTGACCCCCTTGACCTCTTCCACCAGCATCGCACTCGCCATTGGTTTGACTTCCTCAAAACTTTCACAGATGGATTTGAGAACCCTTGCCGACTGGACGGTGAAGCAGCAGGTTTTGGCCGTGCCTGGAGTTTCCAAAATCGCCGTCTTTGGCGGACAGGTCAAGCAGTACCAGGTTCAAATTCAACCTGACCGCCTGATCCGGTACAACCTCTCGGTGGCGGATGTGGCCGATTCCGCGCGAAAGTCGTCGGGAATCCAGGGCGCCGGTTTTATTGAAACTCCCAACCAGCGGATTGTCCTTGAGTCCCAGGGAGGAACATCACCCACCGTTGAGGATTTGCGGAAGATGCCCCTGGTTTTCCAAAACGATGGCATGAACCTCAGTCTTACCCTGGGAAACGTAGCCAAGGTCGTTGAGACCCCCGCGCCGCCCATTGGGGGGGCGCTTGTAAACGGAACCGAAGGGGTTATTCTCATGATTTCTTCACAGCCTGGGGCAAACACCCTGGAGGTTACCCGAAGGGTCGAAGATTCCCTCAAGAGCCTGCGGGCCTCCCTTTCCACCCAAGGAGTTGAACTGACAACGGTTTTTAGGCCCGCAGATTTTATCCAAATGGCCGTGGGAAATATTCGTTCCTCGCTTCTTTTGGGAGCGCTGCTTGTCATGGCCGTATTATTTCTCTTCCTCCTGAATTTGCGGACAGCCGCTATTTCCTGCGCGGCCATCCCCTTGTCCCTGTTATCCGCCGTCATGGTCTTGGAGCATTTGGGTTTGAGCCTGAACACGCTCTCCCTGGGAGGTCTTGCCATTGCCATTGGGGAGGTCGTGGACGACGCCGTCATCGATGTCGAGAATATTCAAAGACGGTTGAGGGAAAACCGGCGAATGAAAAAACCGGAGTCCTTGTTTCAAGTCGTCCTTAAAGCCTCCCTGGAAGTTAGGAGCGCGGTGGTTTACGCCACTTTCGCGGTCATCCTGGTTTTTTTGCCTATCTTGACGCTATCAGGGGTCGCGGGCCGCCTGTTCGCGCCCCTGGGATGGGCTTATCTTTCCGCCGTATTCGCGTCCCTCCTGGTCGCTCTTACCCTCACGCCGGCCCTTTGTTTTATGTTTCTGGGTCAAGAGAAGTCCAGCCCAAAAGAACCTCCATTGGTTCAATGGTTAAAAAAACGCTATCGGCCCCTGCTCCTGGGAGTGGAAAAGTCACCGCGCATTTTCTTCGCGGCGGCTTTACTTTCTACCCTGTTGGGTCTGGCCTTGATACCCTTCTTGGGCGGGGAGTTTATTCCGCAATTGAACGAAGGGCATTTCATCGTGCACATGACAGCAGTCCCGGGGACTTCGTTGGCGGAATCCCTGAGAATGGGCAAGAAGGTAAGTCAGGTTCTTCTGGCAATTCCTGGAGTCCAATTGGTCGCCCAGCGGGTAGGTCGGGCCGAACTGGCGGACGATGTTTATGGAACCAACAACAGCGAGTTTGAGGTGGATTTGAAGCCAATGAGCGGAAAGGAAATGAATCAAATCCAGTCACGCATCCGTGAAGCCCTCGCCCAATTTGTGGGAATGAATTTTTCCATCAATACCTTCCTGGCTGAGCGGATTGATGAAACCCTGTCGGGATATACGGCCCCGTTCGTCGTCAATATTTTCGGAAATGACCTGAACTCAATCGACGGGAAAGCGAAGGAGATCGCCCAAGTCCTCAACGGGATTCCGGGAGCCGCAGATGTCCAGGTTCAGGCCCCAACAGGCGCACCCCAAGTTTCCATCCGGCTGAGGAAGGAAGCGCTGGAACAATGGGATTTCGATCCTGCCCAAGTGCTGGATACCGTGGGCTTGGCTTATCAGGGAAGTGTGGTCGGGCAAGTGTACGAGGGAAACAGAGTTTTCGACCTTCTGGTTATCCTTGATCCCAAAGACCGGCAAACGCCGGAGCAGGTCAAACAACTTCTCCTGCGCAGCCCATCCGGGGTTTATGTCCGTTTGGGGAATTTGGCGGACATCGCGGAGGAATCAGGGCGAAGCATCGTCTTGCACGAGGGAGCCCGGCCTGTTCAAGTGGTCACCAGCAATGTGGCCGGGCGCGATTTGAGTTCGTTCCTCTCGGAAGCCCAAAAGCGGATTTCCGCAGTCGCCCTGCCGCCAGACATACACGTGGAATTCGGTGGAGTTGGGCAGGGACAGGCCCGGGCTTACCGTGATTTAGCGGTGAACACTGCCCTAGCCTTGGCAGGCATTATTCTGCTTTTATCCATTGTGTTGAAAAATTACCGAAATCTTTTACTGGTTTTGTTGAATATTCCATTCGCGCTGGTGGGAGGCGTTATGGCAGCCTTCTTTTCTGGTGGATCACTTTCCCTCGGGTCTTTTATCGGTTTCATCACTCTTTTCGGCATCACTCTTCGCAACTCCATCATGCTGATCTCCCACTATGAACATTTGGTTTCCGTGGAAGGGTTACCTTGGGGACTGGAAGCGGCGGTCCGGGGGGCTTCAGAAAGGCTGGCACCCATTTTGATGACTGCCCTAGTTACCGGCCTAGGACTGCTTCCCTTGGCGATTCGAAGCGGATCGCCGGGCCAGGAAATCGAGGGGCCCATGGCCATCGTTATTCTGGGCGGATTGGTGACTTCAACCCTTCTGAATTTACTGGTACTGCCTGCTTTGAGTCTGAGGTACGGCCGCTTCTCCAAAGCGGGGGAACAAAACAATGTCATGGATTGAAAAAACTAAAAAAAGTTTTGTTTGACTTCCTTAGAAGCATTTTTCAAATAACGTTGAAAGATTAAACGGGGAAAATCCCATTTAATACCTGTCCACGATGAGGAACTGTCGTAGACAAGTTGGTAGACAAGTCGTACAGAATGGAGACGGTTAAATATGAAAAATAAAAAAATATTTATTTGGATAAGCGCGATTGTTGCCGTTCTGGGAGTTCTCCTTTTGGTCGTGTGGTTGATGTTCAAAAAGGATATTGAAGAAGCTGTCACAAAAACGGTCCTTAAATATTTTGAACATTTGGATCGGGTTGACGCGAAGTGTTTGGCTTTTGAGGAAAAATATTCCCGGTGGCCCAAAGACATAGCCGAACTTCAAAATTTCATAAATGAAAATAAGGAGAACGGTAATTTGGATTTAAGACAGTATAAAAACTTAACGCTTACAGAAACCCCCGAGAAAAGCTTGAAAATTCATTATGACATCTACTACCAAGGGCGCGTAGCCCATGGCACCTATGCCGGCAATGGGGTTTACGATGAGGAGCTCAAAATGGACTCCTTGAAAAAATAAATTTAATGGTTCGCAAATCGCAAGGGATGAGGAGTCGTTTAAATAGTTAGGGTTGTCCACGACGGGGACTCGTAGTGGACAATGATTTTTTATAATTCGAGGTCAAATTATTCTAAAAATTTTATGATTCCGCCCTCGGAAATGATTTGGGCGTTGGCTTCTCTCAACAAGTAGTTCTCGAAGCTTATTTTTTCAATCAACATGGGACGACCTGGAATGACAGTAAAAGGCAGCGGTTTCCCAGCCACCCTGGCTTTGCTCAAAATATTTCGAATGGTCTGAGGTTTTCGGCGGTAATGCTTTTCAATATCCGCGGTCGTGAGAAACTCGCCTAAGTGGGCCGTGGGGAACAGTTCAGGCCGTTTGAAGATTTTATTGCCGTTAAATGGGATCTTAATCCGTGTGTCTTTAGAGTTGTCTGATTTGTTCTTTTCCAATGATTTCCTTCAAGCCCCGTAAATAGCCTAAACCCATTATTTCCATTTGCGTCTCGAGGTTGGTCCATGTTAAAGGCGATCTATTGGGTCGGGGCCCAAAAACGATCCTGCAACTCTTGGGGGATCGTGTCTTTGCCCTCGTAAGTGATCTGGCCCATGGTCCAATTCGTTTCCCGCAGACATTTCAATAGGGCTAAATCCGAATTGGGAGCTTGGGTCTGGTATATGGCACCGAGTCGGCCATTTTTGAAGAAGTAGACGTGATCCGACAAAGCGTCCCTCAGAAACAACAATATCTATAGATATTTCTGATATTAATACCCCGCCCTCTATCTTGTAAAGCATGAAAAAGTCTAAATACACGGAAGTTCTGAAGTTTGGAGAAAACGTTCGGAAACTTCGAGTGAAAAAGGGATTAACCCAGGAAGATTTGGCTGATTTAACCAATCTCCAGGCCGCTTATATTGGCTTTGTTGAAAGGGGATTGCGGGCGCCATCCGTGCGCACTATTGCCAAACTTTACAAAGCATTGGGGACGGTTCCCAATAACCTCTTCAAGGGAGTTTAGCCGTCCGCTTATAGTCACTCCTGTCAAAAAGAAGGCGGTTTTAGGAAAATCGCTTTCCCTCATGATGACCCTTGCATTCCCTGTTTTTAAAGTCCTAGAGTAGAACCAAGAAATATTTCAACGTCCGGGTGGTCGGGCATGAAAACTCTAAGCGAATTAATCGTAAACTATTTTCCAATTATTTTTTTATTGGTCTTGTTCTTTGTTGCCTTGCCGTTTCTCGCAGAGGGGTTCGCTTTTACCAGTGGAATTTTATTTTTCATTTTTTACCCGCTTTATTTCCTAACTATCAAACCAATTGTTTGGGCCGTTAAAAGCCTTTTCGAAACCCGTTGTCCCAAGTGCAAGAAGTTTTTCCAGAGAGAATTTGTGCGCGGTGAATTTGTCGATGAGCAAGAGATCGTCAGGGACATTCCGAGAACCGAAAGCGGCGTCCTTTATTCCAACCACCTTTTAGAACCGGATCAGCGGATTGACATGACGCGAACTGTACCCGTTAAATTTATCCAACGTTGGTCGGAAGATCACTATCGGTGCAAGGACTCTGTGTGCGGCCATGAATGGGTGAAGGCATCTTCCGTCGAGTATGAAGCTTCGCCTACGGAATAATCATCGTCCTACCGATTTGAATTTTTTATCAGCATCAATCTCAATTCTAAATTTAAAACTCATTGAGTCCGTTTTCGCTCTGAGTTTTAGTTATGTATTGTCGTCGAAAGAAGAACCGGCTTTTATTCTTAAGTGGCCGAAGGGTTGAATTTGAAGTGACGGTAAGCGATGGACAGTGATAGGGGAGACTTTTCGTAGATACACACAACGGAGAATTTTTTGTCGCAAAATCAATTTAAAATCGTAACAAAAAACGTTTGAAGTTAATTCAGCCCAAAAACCGTCCAATAAAAAATTATAAAAAAATTAAAATTTTGAAACTTTTTTCGGTCTTCGCCGTCTATAGTAAAAGAGTCAAAAATATTAAAGTTGTTTTAATCGAATCGAAATTCTGAAGTTGTTGTTAACGGGGTTTGTTATAGCAGGGTAGCCATATGAACAAGTTGACGCTTGTATCTTTTTGTTTCGCCTATCTACCGGTTAAATGGTTTATCCACGGTTGTGCCATCGTGGAAACTTTTTCTAACCGTTTGAAATCCGCTGAGCCCATCCTTCCAATCGAAAAAAATTCGAAGTCGCTTGACACCCATGTTTTGAGTGGTATAAATACAGATGGTATACACTTGTATACTTATTGGAAGCTCTCCGCCAAAGCATAGGGCGAAGACAGAGTGCTATGTAAATAGGGTAGTCGTATGAAGCAGAACGGTTTTGTATTTAGCAGTTTCGTATTTTGGGCGGTGGGAACCGTTATTTCGGCCTGGGGTTCAAGCGGCCAGAGGGCGCAACACTATATTGCCTTTTTGCCGACCCCAATTCCCACCGGTCACACGGACCCGGGTATTCATTGTGAAATGCACCCAGGGCAACTCCTTCTAACTTTTTTCTCACTCAAAACTATCCGCTCAAAAATATCCAGCTTGTCGTCACGAATTACCAATCAGATCAAAACCGAATCGGTTCATGTAAATGATTTTTATGTTGGGGGCAGGGGATCTTGCCCGCCCCTGAATGGGACGTTTTTGAATTTGTTTTTTTCAACAACGGGTCTGTTCAGGTTTGAATTTGTCCCAATAAGGCGAATTCAATATTTATGAGTTGTATTGGAGGGTTTTATGAAGAAGTACACTATTTTAGTTTTGCTTTTTATGTCGTTTATGCCGATGGCAACACTACTCTTACCTTTGGGGTGTGGCAACAAGGAGACGCCCGCCGCGCCCTATGACATCGCCTTTTCTCCGACTCCAACGCCGGTTGTTCAAGTGATCGGGCCGGTTGGAGTAGCGGTCGCGGATAAGGGGGTAGGGGTTGTCGGCTTAACGGTGTATGCCATACCACCGTCCGGG
Source organism: candidate division FCPU426 bacterium (assembly GCA_027452205.1). Taxonomy (GTDB): domain Bacteria; phylum Oederibacteriota; class Muellerivitia; order Muellerivitales; family Muellerivitaceae; genus Bog-1183. Next base: position 13,857 of record DAIDGV010000023.1, read on the forward strand.
GTTCCAACCTATACGGCGACTACGGTCACCACCGGAATCGCAACCTTTAACCCTTCGTCCCTCCAACTGGGTATTTGGACTTTTGTTGTTCCGGCACAAACTCCGTTTCCGTTCGCGCCCTCGACCACTACGATGGCCGTTTCGGTCGCGAATGAGGTCGCTAACTTCAACTCAGCGGGGGCAGCTCTTTACCTGACCCCAACAGTACCGGAAACATTCACTTCAACTAATCCAGGATCACCCTATACCTACAACCTCGTTTACAGCCAGCCTGGAAATTTATTCGTCCCGGCACAACTTGCTTTTTCGTCGCTTCCGAACAACTGGAGCGCTTCCTATGCGCCTAAGACGATTGGGTATGGGAGTGGGGATACTGCCACGGTAAGTCTCTCCGCCGTCAACTGCGTGGATCAGGCTCCCAACTTCTCGGTGACGGCCATGGATTTAGAGTCCACGTCTTATCCCCGCGCCATTAGTACACCCCAAGTTATTACGAAAGGGTTCACTTCCACCGTTACGGTGTCGTGGAACACGACAGGACTCAATAACAGTTTTTGCAACAACGGAGACGGTATAGGCATCGTCTACGGAAACCTCGTTGTTTCGGCTTCCAATAGTTGTTCACCGGTCGTGAGTGTTTCCATGAATGCCGGTAACTGTTGCTACAGCCGTTTTGCTACTCCCAATGGAACCCAGAGCGCGGCTAATTGCGGGGGAGGCTCCGTCCAATTCGGGCCGGGTAGTTATTCCTGTGAGATTGACAGCGGGGCAACTTGGGGAGCTTTGACCTGTTCTTATAACGGAGTAACCAACACTGTGGCTGTTCCCACGTCTGGTTCAGTCCAGATTTTAAGCACGTCTTATTGATCGGAGGGAGACATGAAAAATCAAATAGCTTTAGTCCTCGTATTCTTGGCGACGGTATCGACCGCCATGGGAAAACCAAAACCGACGATTACGCCCACGCCCACCCAAACACTGGGTTCGACCCTTTCACCTACACCAACCCCCAAGCCCGTTTGGGTTCAACCGCCGTCGGTGGACAAGGATTCCAAGTCCCTCAACGCTACTGTTGCCTTGCACTATTCGGACGATGTGAATGGCTCCAAGGCGGATTCTTTGTTCGATTTATCCGCCGTCAGGAAGTTGGATGAAAATGACGTTTCGGCCCAGGGAACCGTCCGTTTCGAAAAATCAGCTTCGGGTTCGGATGATGTGGAAAGTCTGGAACTACGGGAAGCGAACATCTCCCTTTCCGAACCTTGGTTTGAGGCCAGGGCTGGTCGGATGGATTTGTCCGATCTTGTCACCACGACCCATTTTTTCGGTCTTTACCCGCTGATGGGCCAACGGCGTTTGGACGGCATTAAGATTTATATCCCGTTTAAATTCTTCTTTGGCGTTGAGGACTATAAGAGCGTCTCAAGCCCGCCAACTTCCTTAAGCTTTTTTTATTTCCCAAGTTTCTTTTCAAGTCAAAATTCCGCGATTGACGGCTCCCAGGGATTTTTCATGGGACAGGCCCGGATGAAGCTGGATTTCGGAGACCTTCGAACGGTGCTTCTTTTCAACTTAGGGGCGAGTTTCAACAACTGGCTCTATTACGGTTCTTTAAGCGGCAATCCAACCTATTCGATTTGTGGGGAGGCGACATTGAACAAAAACAATTCCCTCTATTTCGAGTATGGGGTCCTGAACGCGGCTGACACTGCCGATACGAACGTTTTTGCTTTCGGCGGAAAGTTACAGCACCTATTTACTTGGGAATTTCTTTCTCTGGATGAAGTCATTCTTGAGGTGCAGCTACCATTGGGCACCAATACTAATGACCCTTTCACCGGTGGAAACGGAATTGATCCATCCTTGGCTGGCCTTGCCCAGACAGTCTGGTATGGGAAGGCGAGAGTTCGTATTCGTTCCATCTTCATCGATTTCAATATCACCAATTCCCAGAACGATTACACACTGGCGCGGCTCAACACCTACAACATCAATACACCCCTGCCGCTTCCCGTTGGACGGGGAAATGAGACGGATGGATTGGAAACGCCGCTCTCGTCCTCAGGGTACGGCAACATAGCTTTCAGCGTGGATATGGGGGTGCCGTTTTGAAAAGCATGGTTCTTTTCCTTTTGACCGTCACTCCCGCGCTAGCTGACCAGAATCTTTTTATTCCGATTCGGGAGAGGTATCAGTGGGCCATTGAACAGCTTATGGAACACCAAAAACGGACTGATTGGTCCCAATTGGATGTGACGGTTAAGAAAGAGAAATTGAAAAGACTTAAGGAGATAGCCCAGGCAACGGCTGTCCCTTTTCAACCCAAAACGTTCACCTTCGTGGCTGAGACGGATAAGGCGAAAGTGAACGTTACGGTGACGACATTGGATGGGAATTTCATCATTGATGTTTCGGCGGACCAGTCCATTCAAGGCTGGATTTTAAAGCGGCAATCCACCCGTCAGGTTTTCCTGAAGGGTGGAGCCGGTGACAACCCCTACCAGACCCGAATCCGGGTGGAAAGGCCTTACGTCGCGGATTTCGGCCTTACGGTTTTCGTGTCCGATGACAGTGATCCGGCGTTTGTGCGGCTTTTTTGAGGTGTCGTTATGGAAGAACAAAAGAAAGAACTAAAACTTGCTCAAGACTCTGAGGGCTTGGGGATCAAGGTGTTGAGGGTTTTGCATCCCTCTTTTTACCATTACGTTACGGTTTTGCTGATCCCCTTGGCTTTGCTGGGCCTTATCCCGTTGGGGGTGGACTTTATCTTCGTTCTCTTGACAGTCTGGGTTTTTGAAATCCTGATGGTTTCGGGGTGTTGGGTTGCTTTGGTTACGACCCGATATGTCATACAGGCTGACCGCATTGAAATAACTTCGGGCATTTTGGTCAGGCAATCCCGGAGTGTTCCTTATGACAAGATTGTCAATATCACGGGGGACCAAAGCCTTTTACAAAGGTTGTTCAATATCGGAAATATTTTCATCGATACAGCGGGCGGCAAACCGTTTGAGACAGCCCTTTTTGGGGTCGAGAATCATCAAGAAGTAGTGGACTTCCTTTTTGCTCTCAAACAGCAAGGAGGAATCAAATGAAAACCATCCTGATATGGTCTTTGGTGGCCTTATTCACCATTCAGCCTGTTTACGCGGACCTCACCCCGGATGATCCTAAGGTCGATGAGGAGTTGAAGAACAATGTTTTCGAATTCCGGGATTGGATGATGAAGGAGTTGGGACAGTTTCCCAAACCGGACCCCTCGCGGGTTTATCGCGGAATGGGTGTGGCCGCTATCACCAAGAAAAACTCAGTTTTTACGACAAGCCAATACAACCAAGCGGCTAAATCGGATTGGGTGAAGTGCCAGGTCATGCAAGGGCTTTCGCTTTTGAGCCAGCAACTTTCCACCACTGTTGGAACCGCTTTGGCTCCTCAAAGCTCGACCCAGCTTCAGCAATACGCGACCCAGTTACAACAAAGCGACGATCCGCAATTCCAGCAAATTGGAACGCTTTACACCCAGGAAGCCCAAGCGATTCAAAGCGGAAATGTCCAAGCCGCCGATTCAGCGGCCAGCCAGGTTACTGCCGTGGCTCCGCCCATTGTCGCTTCCAGTTATCAACCGAGTAGCAGTGAAAGCAGTTTGGCCCAGGCTTTCACGACGATCCTTAGCATGGTGATGATGGCTTATGGATCGGTTTTCGGGGCGGCTTTTGTCAGTCAACTGACACAGGCGATGAATGGGAATACGAGTTCAAGTTCGTTGATGGGAACCGGCGCAAGCCTGGGCACTATGATTTCGGCTGGACAAAATCCGGGTGCGGCGTCCAGTAGCTCGGTGCTAACCACTATCCAGGGCAGCGGTGCGGTGATGCAGCAATTGGGAACGGTCAATGTCCAGCCACGCCAATCCCAGAACTCGACGAATGCAGGAAGCGCGCCACCGGCACAGTGAGGATTATCAGGTGGGCGTGGGAATATTAATACAGCGGTAATTCGCGAAAAGGAGGCATGGACGGTAAGAGAGGTTTCTATTTCAAGGAGGAAATATATGAGAAGGGAAATATTTAAACAATGGATGAGCCGGATCGGAATGGGAATTTATTTCTTGGCGGCATCGGGGGAAGCGGGCGCGCAGGCGCTTGCCAGTTTGCCCGAACTGTCTCCGGTTAAAACGATGATTCTTTTTATCATCGACGCTTATGGAACTTGGAAGCTCATTGGGTGCGTCAAGAACGTCCTTGACCACCTAGCAGATTCCAGCAAAGGGGATACCACGGCCAAGGACAGGGTATGGGGAAGCGTTCTGGCCTTTGTGGGGATTCTCATGGTCGGCGTGATGGTGAATGTTTTGATTTTGAAGGCGGGCCAATTTGGGGCCAGGCCGGTGAGTTCGGTTTTATCCGGTAACTGATATGGCGGTGAGATATGAAGTTGAGTTTATGTATTTGTTTATTCATTTTTGTCTTGATTGAAGCGTCCGAGGCTTTCGCTGTCACGGTTTTGTCCACGGACAGCGGGCCTACGACGGAAACCATCAAGCAAGGTGTCAGCGAAGGGATCTTCGATTCCATCGCGAAACACGCGGGGGATTGGGTTTCCAATGGAATGAATTCCATCGGCAACTGGGCGCTTCAAACCCTCTTTATGATTTATGACAAATACATCGGCACTTTCCTTATCTACATTCCCGATTTAGCTTCTCCCCAGACCTATACAGCGCTGATTTCCACCAATGGGGTTGCGGCATCCAATGCGGTCAATGTGGTCTTGAATATCCTTCAGATCACTTGTGGATTTGGTCTCTACATTTTGTTTGTGGGGTTCGTTTTGGACGTGGGCCAGCGATCTTCTGGTTTGTGGAATAGGTCGGTGGAGCCTTCAATGGTCATTGGATTTTCCACCGCGTTTATCTGTATCTTCGCGTGGCCCATCGTCCATTCATACATCACCAACGCCATAACGGCGATGGGATATTACATCTATAACCAAAATACATTGAGGACAACCGGGGTTTTGGAAGGGCTCCAAAATATTGACCTCAACTCTTCCGGTTTGAATGTTGTCCAGTCCGCCCAAGTCAATTTTAGAAGCAACTTTATAACTTCACAGGGAATGGCTTGGAATCTAGTTTATATCCTCTCTTTGGGATTTGTTGTGGTTGGCTTTTACAACTGTTATTCGGCTATCTCGGGTGGGGATGGAAAAAACGGTAGCTACCGGTTTTTCCAGGCTGTCGCTGGAATCGTCTTGATCTTAGGTGTGCCGACCGTGATACACGCTTTCATCAGCCGTGGGGCTGATACGGTCAGTAGTCAACCGGCAATTCCGGGCGAGACCCTTCAAACCTTCTCGCTCCAAGGTCTCATCCAGGACAACGGAATTCAATTTCCCGGCCAACAAACAGGAGCCACTTCCAATATTGGAACGGCGGGAAACAATCCGGTGGCTCAGCCCACTAGCCGGGTAGCCACTTTCGCCGCTGGCCTTATCAAAGTTGGAGTCTCCCTCTGGGGTTTGATTGTTTGTTTCGGCGTTATCTTCGCCAAGTTTTTCCAGATTCTTAATATCTGGGTCATGTTCGTCCTGGGACCGATTTTTATTGGATGCCTGGGACATCCAGCCACCGCGCCCATTTTTTGGGGGGCGCTTCGGTATTTCACCAAATTACTTCTTTATTCCATTGTTTGGGCGATCACGCTGGTCGGGCTTTATCTGGTTCCAAACATCAATTGGGGAGTCGAGACCATCGGAGTGAACAGCCTTTTGACCGCTTGCGCGGTTTTGGCGGGTCTCCAATTGATCTCTAACGTCCAGGAATTCGCGTCTTTGTTCACCAGTTTCCAGGGAGCCAACCTCAAAGGTGAGGGATACAAGGACGCAATTCGTGACACGGCAGGAGCGGTGGGCCTCGCCAATGCCGCGAGGGTGAAAACTTTCGGTGGGGTGAAAGCTGTTACGGGAGAAGCGGGGCAAGCGGCGGCAACTGCGGCTGGGGCCGCAGTTGGTTCTGTTGTCCCATTTGTAGGTACGGCGGGCGGGGCTATGGCGGGCCAAAAGATTATGAAGGGTATCCACATGGGAGCGAAGTTCGCCGGATTCAGCACGAAGAACCGGGGCGAACAGGGTGAGACTAATCCGACTTCCAGTTTAATCAAAAGATTTTCCGGCGATGTGATCTCCAAGAATTTGGCGAAAGATTCAAAAAAGGACTTTTCACAAAAAGAAACGGCGAACCGTCAGCTCATCGGGGCCTATGCCAGGAGACTTGAGAGAAGCGGGACGCCACCTACCAACCGGGGGACGGGTGGAGACAGGAGGGGCGGCGATGGCAATTCCACTTGAGAAGGAGTCCAAAATGTGGGGCATGTTTTATAACTCCGATTTCCACAAACTCATGTTCGCGTTCATTGCCGATTCCTTGGCGTTCATGGCGTTTTTTGCCTTGTGGGGTTTGGAGGGGAGCCTAGTTCTCTTTTTCGCCGTTTTGGGGATTGTCACGGTTTACTTCGTGATGAAGAGTTTTTGGCCGGAGAAATATTTGGAAAACATCATCCGTTACCACCGTGAACCGAAGGAATATTTTCACGGCAAGGAGAAAAGCGAGGTTGAACTATGAAAACTCAAAAAGCATCGATTGCGGAATTGCTGAGGATAAGGGCGGTGGGTCCTGGCTTCATTGTTTTGAGGAACCCGGAACAGTTTGTCGCCGTTTTTAAGATAACGGGAGGCTTCAACCCCTGGATGGAAGCCCCGGATGTTTTGGCGGATAAGGTCTCGAAACTAGACGCGGCGTTGGGAGACTTGAGACGGGGGGAGGAAGTGCAGTTTCTAACCAAACGGGCTTCCGCTGACGTGGAAACCGTCATCGATCATTTCCAAAATCGGATTCATGAAAACGCCCCGGAAGTATTCCGGCATCAATATCCCGAATTCCTGAGAAATTGGCTCCGTGAATTTTATTTGGACCACCGTATTTGCCGTTATCTTTCCTTCGTCCTTTTCACAATTACCCCGCCGTCATCCGGGCCGAAAGGTGTAAGCGGTTTAAAGATCGAGGAAATACTGAGACGTGGGAAATCCTGGGCCTCCCAACTGAATCATTTGGGAATGGACATCTTGGAGCCGTCTGAAGAGGAAATTTATACACTTTTATATGAAGAACTGTCTCTTGAACGTTTTTATGGCAATCCGCAAAGGTTCAAAAACTCCTATTCCTTTTCCGGGGGTGACCAAGGATTCCAGACCATCCGCGAAATGCTGGCAACCAGTCCTTGGGATTTCAAGGACCCCAACTGTTTCAAAGTAGGCGACACCTTTGGGAAAGTTCTCTATGTCACCGAGTTTCCTGGTTTCAACGAACAAAGTCTTTTCTTCCGGGAGCTATACGAACAATCGGATGATTTCAAAGTTTCGCTTTTTGTGAAGGGCGTGGATTCTTTCCGTGCCTTGTCCATTGTTGAGAAACAAATCCAGGCGGACCAGGGGGCGATTTGGAAGAAAGAGAATGTCGTTAATTATGAGGCTAAAGCATCCTTGGATTATCGGCAGGAAGTCCTTTCCTTGGTTTCGGAACGAAAGACATTTCTCGCCAAATTCTCCCTTTACGTGACCCTCTTTTCCAATGACCGCCAAAAGCTCATGACGGGTTATGAGAACTTGGCCCGAATGTTCAAAAACGTTCACCCTCTATCCGGGTATGCCGAACAAAAGCCGCTTTTCCTATCAACGTTACCCCAAGCCGCAGATGTTGCGCTTCATGAGCATCTTCAGGCCACCGCAATCATTGCCAACGCCGTTCCCAGCCTTTATGAACCTATCGCTGATACGGATGGAATCCCCCTTGGGAAAACTCTCTCCGGCCAAATGGTGCTTTTGGACCTATGGAACAAGGAAACGGAAAACTGGAACATCCTAGTGGTTGGGTCTTCCGGAACCGGGAAATCCTTCACGATCAACCAGCTTCTCATCAAGAACCGCCATTTGAATCCCTACGTCATGATTAACGACAAGTCGAAGTCGTACAAAACGCTATGTCTGTTATCCGGTGGCAAGTACCTCAATTACGACCTGGACAGCAAACACCACCTGAATATTTTTGATTACCCGTTGGATGAGATCAAGGAACTGGACGGCGAGATTGATCCCGACCATGTTTCCCACGTCATCATGTACCTGGGTGTCGTTCTCGCCAATGTGAAAGGGGACGTAATTGAGGAAACGGAGGAGTTGGATAAGGCATTACTCCAGGAGGCGGTCAAACAAACCTACCGAAACGTCATAGGTGAAAAACGAGTTCCCATTTTATCCGACCTGAAGGAAACCCTTTTGAAAATGTCGGACGACCGCAAAGTGCCGGCCCAATTCCAATACATCTGCCGCAAGCAGGCTGAAATTCTAAAGCTTTTCACCGGCAAGGGTATTTACGCGAACTTGTCTGACCGGGAATCGACCGTCCAATTGGATAACAACTTTATCGTTTTTGACACTTCGGGGATTAGCGACAACGATAAAAAGGCCTTGGGGTTAGCGGTTTTTGTTATCTCGAATTATTGCCTCCAAAAAGCAAAAGAAAATATGGCATTGAATCGCCTCTCCCAACTCGTCCTTGATGAGGCATGGCACTTGGCCCAATACCCGGCGGGACTAGCTTTTCTTTTGCGGATAGCGAAAACAGCCCGTCACCTTCGCCTCCAACCTACATTCGCGACCCAAGAGATCGGAGAGTTCTTCGGCGTGAAGGGTGTTGAAGCCATCCTGAAGAATACCGCCACCAAGATATTGCTCAAGTTGGTCGGAGACGATGTTGGACACGCAAGAGGGCTTCTGCAACTTAATCCTAACCAAGTCGAAAAAGTGATGAATTTGCACCAAGTCAAAGGTGTCTACTCCCAAGCTCTGATCCATCAGACCCATCGGCAGGGAGTGGTCAATATCTATCCTGACGAGTTGGCCTACCACATCGCGACAACATACGGCCCGGAAGCGGCTATCCGGGAGCGTTATTTGGAAGCTTATGCCAGTGACGGGGACCCGATAAAAATTCTTGGAGCCATCAGTAAGTGGATTGATGACAAGGACAACCATCGAGTTCTTAAGGAATCAGTCGTATCAAAATAAGGTATTTGAAGGAGTGTTATATGAGCGAGAACAAGGGTTTGAATTTTTTGGATGAAATCGACGAGGAATCTAAGGGTTCCAACAAAGCCACCAGGATGGTCATGTTTGTGTTGGGGGTGGCGTTGGTTGGAATTTTGCTAACTTTTCTTTGGGGAAGATCGCGGGCGACGGTAACGCCTTCACAGGCCAAGACTGTTCAAGTCAAGGATTTGAAAGCCGTACAAACCGAGACCCAATACGGACCCATCACGGACTTTGCGGAAAGGTTCGCAATTGCCGCTTTTAATGTCAGTTACGCGACCATCAATCGGCAAGTGGATAAGGTGACCGGCCTGATGACCGACAACCTGATGTCCTATTACCAGGAAGCGTTTTTGGACCAATCCTGGGTTTCTTTCTTGACCACGAATAAGGCTTACGTCAGCTACCAAAAAATAGAGCGATCTAGCGTGATGAACGTGGAAGGGAACCACTATTGGATCAAAGTCATCGGCGTCAGCCGCTTTAACTCGGACAAATTAGGATTGGAATCATCAATCGACCTTCCTATGAACCTGATCGTAGTAGTCAAGAGTGATAACGGTTCGCTTCAAATTTCAAATTTTGAGAGGTTTTAACATGGAGACATTACAAATCAACCCGGAGTTAGCGAGGCAATGCCTTCAAGCAGCCCACCTTTATATGGAAACCAAGGCTTATAAAAAAGCGCTCAAGCATTTCGACGATGTTATCTATTCCCACCAACCTCACAACGTTGAGGCCTACTTGGAGTCGGCCCGAATTTATGCCAGGTTCGGCAAGCCGGAATCGATTCTCAAGGTGATAAACCGGCTCCACAACTTTTCTGCCAAGACGCCCGAGAGCCTTGTTCTTTTAGCCAGGGCCCAATTCTTAATGAAACAGTACGCGGAATGTGACGTTACGCTCAAAGAGATATTCACCAAGGCGCGGGATTTTTCGGAAGCCCTCGCGTTAGAGGCGGAACTGTTTATCTATACCGAGAAGTGTGAGAACGCGATTGAAATGCTTCAAAGTTTGAACCTTCGGTTCCCGAAAAACCGTGAATATCTGATCCTCTTAGCCACGGCTTATTACTCCTCAAAAAAATACCATCGCACGATCCATATTTGCTCCACGTTGATGCAGGCGGGATTTAACGACCCGAAAGTTAAAGGGTTGTTCGAGATTGCCAAAAAGCAGGAGAAAACGGAGGCGCTTGAAAAATTGAAGGAGACGAAACCTTTTAAATGGTGTCTTGCGCTTACGTTCCCTTGGCTTTTAGAGGGGGAACTGCGGACGAACTCTGCGGATAAAACGCTGCAAGAAAACTTGGTTCAAGAAACCCTGATTGATGACCGCACTGGCCTTTACAACGACCGGGCGGCCAGGCATCAGATCCCCGCCTTGGCCGCCAGGAGAAAGAAACAGTTCTTTTTGACCATGGCGGATATCGACTTTTTCAAATCCTTCAATGACGTTCACTACAACCATCAGGTGGGAAACGCTGTTTTGAAAGCCCTGGCCAAAGCGGGGCAAAAAATATTTACCAAGGACCGTATTTGGCGCTACGGAGGGGAAGAAATTATTTGGGTCCATGATGGCAGTGAGCAAGAGGCTGTGGAGAAGGCGGAGGAGTTCAGGAAATATGTCGAGGAGCATGTCGCCGAGGACGCGAATGAAATCATTAAAAGGGAAGACATAAAGCATTACGCGGATGGATGGGATCACAAAAAGGACGAGGTATTTGTCGTTCATTATCCGGTCACGCTAAGCCAGGCCATTGTTCTTTGGGGTGAAGACGGAAATAGCTTGGAAAGCCTTTTGACGGCAGCGGACGACGGGCTTTACAACGCCAAAGAAGCTGGGAGGAACGCGATTGTATATAGGAGCATCCTCAGGAACAAAGGCGAGAAGCCTATCAAGTACACGCCTGAATTACTTGAAGTGCTCCATGAATATTCGATTAAGAAGGGAGCACCGAATTGGTGGAGTTATCTCTCAAACCTTTCCCAAGTGGCCCGAGAAGAGGTTTTGGAGTATGCGCGGAACACATTGACGAATAAGGAGGTGATGCAGTCTCGAAAGTGAGTTGTGTATTTTTAGTGAATATATTTTAAGGAGAAAAGTTATGGCTCTGAAAGTAAGTATCAAGCGGATGTATCCCTATGAAGGCGAGGGCAATATCAAAGCCTTTTTCGATGTTAAGTGCTCGATGGGAGGTCGTGTTTTCGGTTTCAACGACCTGAAACTCATCAAGAGCGAGAACACCGGGCTTTTTGTTGGACACCCTTCTAAGGCTGGAAGCCAAGAAGGGGAGTTCTTTGACTATTCCTATACGGATGGGAAGTCAAAGCAGGACATTCAAAGGGCGGCCATTGCGGCCTACAACAAGAAGCTTAAGGAAAAGACTTCAGCGACCGCCCAGGCGAGCTGAAGGGTAAAGAGGGGGTTTGTCATGAAAGACCGAAGGAATGGATTTGAGCGGCGGGGCCAAGATCAAGATTACCTTATGACAGAGATCGAGGTGGCTAAATTGGCAAGGGTTTCTGTTAACACGGTTCGATATTGGCGTCAGACCGGAATCATTCCATTCGTGAAAGTAGGTCGCCATCCGCGGGTATGGTGGTCCGCCTTTCAAACGGTCTTTCATAGGCCCTCGATACCTGAAACGTTGGAACGAAACCTCGATTCTGATAAAATAGCCAAAGTTGTGGACCGACAGAGGAGGAAATCCGATGTCACGTCCTAGCAAATTTGGCTTTCGGGGTCTTCGAAAGGACCACCGGGGTTATTACGTCGATCATTACTTTATGGAAGGGGGCAAAAAGAAAAGGAAAAGAGAATGGCTGGGCCATATCACGTTGCCGGAAGCAAAACGGATCATGGAAAAGAAAATGCCGACCATCAGCAGACCCGGATCAAGAATTACGTTTGTTGAAGCGGCGGATGGTTTTTTAGCTTTTTCCGAAGTGCGGAAGAAAAGCCATCACCAAGATCTGATTTATGTAAAAAGGCTTAAGGCGTTTTTTGGCACGAAGCCGTTGGAAAGCTTGAACCTAGACGAAGTTGAGAAGTTTCTCGCCGATCATAAGAAGCGGCGGGAGGAAGCGGGAGAACCGCCTCTTAAAGGCTCAAGCCTGAATCGCTATCTTGCTTGTTTGAAAACCATCGTAAGAAGAGCGTTTTTGAACGGGCATATTGATAGAAATCCGATTCAAGGAATAAGGCTTTTTAAAGAGACTCCTCGTGATACCACGATCACGCAAGAGGAATTCCAGAACCTTCTCGACCAATGTCTACCTCATATGAAGCCGGTTGTGGAACTGGCTTATTACACTTGTATGAGGAAGGGCGAGATACTTGGGCTCGAATGGCCTCAGATTGATTTCAAGAATAAGATACTTACTCTTGAAGCGTCTGATACCAAGACCGAGGAAAAGCGCGAGATACCGCTGGATGATACACTCCTTGCGATATTTAGGAACATCCCTCGGACGCTCGGGACAAACCAGGTCTTCACGTACCAAGGTCAGGCTATCGCGGATATTCGTACAGGATTCGCTTCTGCGTGTCGTAAAGCGGGGATCAAGGGTTTGCATTTCCACGATCTGAGAAGATGCGCGATAACGAATATGCGGAAAGCAGGTGTTCCTGAGTCCGTGATAATGTCCATCAGCGGGCATAAGACACAAGCTGTTTTCAGACGGTACAACCGTATCGACAGGGAAGACCGCCGCCAAGCGCTGGAAAAAGTTCGTGACTGGTCGAAAGACACTCATAAGACAGTGAACTCGATCAGGGCTGTTTAAAAAGTTTACTTTTAAAAGGTTTTTTGCAGAAACTGAGCTATTAAAACCCGATGTAGATTTCTCAAAATCTATCGACTTCACGGTCATGTCGGTTCAAGTCCGACCTCGGGCACCATTTTTTCGGGTTAGAGATTTCCCTTCGAAAACTCTCAAAATCATTGTCCCCAGCGGAATTCAAGGCTCTTGTCCGATCAAAAAAATCGGGCAGGGCCTTTTTTATTTAGGACGGTTCGGGAGGGATTTGGAGGGCAAAAAAGGGTCGAAAAGGGGTTCGAATGACACGGATAAGACGCGGGAAAGACCGGGGAGGTCACTAGCCTTTTAGACTATTGGGGGAACTAGGTGGGGGGTGTCATTCTTGTGTTCTTGGGCTCCCTTGACATTCGGGATGGTAAGGATAAAAATGTATATAGTTTTTAATAACTATAGACGGTATTATCCAAATGGAAACGACGACCAAAACCAAATCATACGAAAAAGCCATCCGGGTCTTTCGAAGCCACGGAGGCCTTCTCTCGTCCACCGAGGCCATGCGGGAGGGCATCCATCCCAGGGACCTCTACGCCATGCGGGATGCCAAACTGCTGGATCAGCTCAGCCGAGGTCTTTACCGGCTTTCCAATATGCCATCCCTGGAAAACCCAGACATCGTGACGGTGGCTAAACGGGTGCCTGAAGGTGTCCTTTGTCTTATTTCAGCGCTTGCCCTTCATGAACTGACCACCCAAATACCCCATGAGGTTTATCTGGCTCTCAAGATGGGTGCCAGGGTTCCACGGCTTGAGAATCCACCCCTGAGGGTGTTCCATTTTTCGGGCAAGGCCTTTACGGAGGGGATCGAGGAGAGAAAGGTGGATGGCATAACCTACCGGGTTTATTCCCGCGAGAAAACCCTAGCCGATTGTTTCAAACACCGGAATGTCGTTGGAATGGATACGGCACTGGAAGCCCTCCGAAATTATTGGAAGAGCAAGTGGAAGAAAACGGATGAACTCACAAGATTCTCTAAAATCTGCCGTGTGGAAAAGGTGATGGCGCCATACCTGGAGGCTATCCAGGTATGAACAAGCCCATCGTCAATATGGCGGCCTCGGTGCATCAGCGGCTTCTCAATAAGGCCCAAAAGTCGAAGCGTCCTTTTAACGAGCTCCTCCACTATTACGCTATGGAAAGGTTCCTGTACCGCCTTTCCAGGTCCAAGTATTCGGATAAATTCATCTTGAAGGGGGCCCTTCTTTTCACCGCATGGGAAGTCGCCGATTCCAGGGCGACCATGGACATCGACCTATTGGGGAAGATGAAGAATGTGCCGGGGAGCATAGCCCAAGTTGTGAAGGAGATTTGTGGTCATGATGATCATGATGATGGTCTTCGATTTGACCCTGCCACGGTGAAGGCAACCCGGATCGTAGAAGGGGCGGATTACCACGGCGTAAGGGTCAAATTCCAAGCTAAACTGGCTAACGCCAGGATACCCATGCAGATCGACATAGGATTTGGCGATCCCCATTCAGGGGGCTCGGTTTCTTTGGTGTACCCAACCCTTTTGGACCATCCAGCACCCCACCTTAAGGGTTACCGGCCAGAAAACGCCATTGCGGAGAAATTCGAGGCTATGTGCAAGCGCGGAATGGTCAATACCCGGATGAAGGACTTTTTCGACGTCTGGCTATTGGCGCGCCGGTTCGACTTTGATGGGAGCGCCCTTTCGAGAGCTATCATGGAAACCTTTGCGAGTCGTCATGTAGAAGTGCCTATGGAGCCAACGGCTTTCGGATCAGCGTTTTCCAGGGATAAAGTCAAAAACGTCCAATGGAAAGCCTTTTTGAAAAAGAGCCGGGCGCCTCATGCACCGACGAACCTTGCCGGTGCGGTTAAGGTGATAAAAGGCTTTCTGGGACCGGTCGCAAAGACTTTGGCCGAGAAAAAGAATTTCGTCGGGAAGTGGAAGGCACCGGGGCCGTGGAAAATTACGAGAGGGCGTTAAAAACACTAAAACACAAACCCCTTAGTTATTAAGGGGTTTGTGTAACCTACCGAAAAAGGGCAATAGGGACAGGGATATAAGCCATGAGCACAGCAGAAATTTCGCAACCGATAAGCGGTGACAAGCTTTACCAGAAGCGTGCTCGCGAAGCCTTTCCGCTCCTTGTTTAATGGGCCGCGAGATTAAATTTTCGTCATCTTTCACATTTAACTTGAACTCTTCCTTGAATTGAAATCACATACCCTCATGAAAATTTTGATTGTTGAGGACGAAGCCAAAACCGCGAACTACCTCGCCAAAGGGCTTGAGGAAAACGGCTTTTCCGTGGACCGAGCTTTGACAGGTGAAGAAGGGTATCGATTGGCCGGGTCGGGAAGTTATGACCTGCTAATCCTCGATGTCATGCTTCCCGGTAAAGACGGTTGGTCCATCTTGCGGGACCTGCGCCAAACAGGGCATAAATTCCCCATTCTTTTTTTAACCGCGAGGGACGCGGTGGAGGACCGCGTCAAGGGATTGGAATCCGGCGCGGACGACTATCTGGTCAAGCCTTTCGCTTTTTCTGAATTGTTGGCCCGGGTACGGTCGCTATTGAGACGGGGGCCGACACGGCTATCGGATATCCTCCAGATCGCCGACCTGGAGATCGACCCCATACGACACAAGGTCCAACGGTCCGGTCAACGATTGGACCTGACACCCAAAGAATTCTCGCTTTTGTATTTGTTGGCTTCCAGGAACGGTGATGTTTTATCCCGTACGTTCTTGGCGGAACAGGTATGGGACATGAACTTTGACAGCGATACGAACGTGGTCGACGTCCATGTCCGGAGGCTTCGATCGAAAGTCGACGATCCGTTCGATCGAAAGCTGATCCATACGGTGCGGGGGGTGGGGTATGTTCTCGAAGACCGGGGATAAAGAAGGAAAAAAATGGCCCGGGTCGCTGGCCGCCCGAATGACCCTTTGGTACGGCCTTTCCGCTTTTGCCTTAGTGCTGATGGCCACGGGATTCCTTTATCACGCGCTTTCAATGGGTTTAGCTCAAGAGGATGATGTCCTGCTCACCCAAAACATCCAAAGCGTAAAGGCGTTATTGAGGGAATCCCCGGGTGAACTGGAAGACCTCCAACAAGCGGTGGGTGATCGTGAAACATCACCCCGAGTCCCATGGCTTTGGACCAGGATACTTGATGCGTCCAGCCGGGTCGTGGCGGAAACTCCCGGGATGTCAAAAAAACTGCCCGCGGGTTCTTTCCCGGCCGCGGTTTCGGCGGCGCTTTCCCCCGGGCTGAGTTCGGTGATCGATTCCCCCGATCGAAGATCTTTCCGTGTCCTGTCGGCGAAAGGTGATTGGCCCGGGCATTCCCCCCCGGACGTCACCGTCCAAATGGCGATCGACATGACCTCGGACGAAGACATACTTGAAAAATTCGGGTCAAAACTTTTGTGGTTACTCGTCGTTTCCCTCGGGGCCTGTGCTTTGGCGGGTTATTGGATCGCCCAACGAGGTATCCGTCCGGTGAGGGAGATAGCAGGGACTGCCAGCCGCATCGGATCCAGCACCCTCCATGAGCGGTTGGAAAGGTCGGGTCTTCCCAGTGAACTATTCGATCTGGCGGGAACCTTTAATGACATGTTGGACCGGCTGGAGGCTTCGTTCACCCGGCTTACCCGGTTTAGCTCCGATATCGCCCATGAATTAAGGACCCCGATCCAAAATCTTCGGGTGGCCGTTGAAGTCGCCTTAAGAAAAGAGCGCGAACCAGAAGAGTACAGGGATTTTTTAGGCTCCTGCCTGGAAGAGTATCAACGCCTTTCCAACCTGATCGACCGCCTCCTTTTCCTGGCCCGCGCCGAGTACCCGGGGGCTTCCATCGAGCGGGAAAAGGTGAATCTTAAAAAGGAACTTGAGCTTCTCCTGGATTTTTACGGGCTGTCGGCCTCGGAATCCGGAATTGCCTTGGATATCGAAGCTCCGGAGGATTTACGGGCGGAATTGGACCGATCCTTGTTTCAACGGGCCGTTGGTAACTTGGTCGAGAATGCCTTGAAATACACGTCGTCCGGGGGAAACGTCCGGATAAAGGCGTCCGCGACGGCGGGAAACATCCGCGTCGAGGTTTCAGACACGGGCCGCGGAATACCCGAAGACCAATTATCCCGGGTATTCGACCGCTTTTACCGGGTCGATGAATCCCGGACGGCGGTTTCCGGCGGAGCCGGACTGGGACTGTCCATTGTGAAGAGCATCATGGACCTGCACGGTGGGACCGTGGAAATCCAAAGCAAAGTCGGTCAAGGGACCCTCGTAGTCCTATTTTTTCCCATTGTTTAAGATGACGAAATCGTAATTTCGCCGTCATCCCCGCGACAGGGTCGAAACCTATGATGACAAGGCAGGAATTAATGATTTAAATTTTTCCTGACTTTGGTTGTAGGAGAGTTGAAATGAAAATGGATCGGATGTTATTGAGGTGGAAAGTTGTTTTTACGATAGCCGCCTTGGCCATACCCGGGTTGAGCTTGGCGGCACCGAAACCGCCTAAAAACGTGATTTCCATGCCGAAAGCCCGTCAGGTCGCGTTGAAGACGGTGTCGGGGAAGATAACGAGCGGTGAATTGGAGTTCGAGAACAAACTGTGGATCTATTCCTTCGATATGTCCGGGAAAGACGGAAAAAACCACGAGGTCAATGTGGATGCGATGACGGGCAAGGTGGTTTCCGCTACCATTGAAACCCCCGCGATGGAAGCGAAAGAGGCGAAGCAAGACAAGGCCGCCGCTCCTTCCGTCGCGACAGATCAAAAAAAGTAAGGGTTTTTATTTAAATGACCTTTCCCCCGCCCTCAAAAGCGGGGAAAAGGTTTTTTTAAAACATAAATCGAAAATTTAAAACGGGACGGAGGCAGACCGTGGCCAAACAAAAAAGCGCGGACGTTTCAAAAACCAGGTTCATGTTAAGTAAGGTTCCGGAGGTCACGCTTTATTTCTGGATCATAAAAATACTATGCACGACCGTCGGTGAAACCGCGGCGGATTTTTTAAGTGAAAAACTAAAGTTTGGTTTAACCAATACTTCGGTTTTGATGGGCGCTTTGCTTTTGGTTGTCCTTGCCCTTCAGTTCAGGGCCGAGAAATATGTCCCTTCGATTTACTGGCTGGCTGTTGTTCTGCTCAGCATCGTGGGAACGCTAATTACGGACAATCTTACGGATCATTTTGGGGTCCCTTTGGTCATTTCCACTTCCGTCTTTTCAGCCGCCCTCGTGGTTACTTTTGTGGTGTGGTATTTGAGCGAAAAGACCCTGTCCGTCCACTCCATAGTCACGACAAAGCGGGAATTTTTCTATTGGACCGCTATTTTATTCACCTTTTCGTTGGGTACGGCATCGGGCGACTTGATCGCCGAACAATTTAAGATCGGTTATTCGCCTTCGGCCCTTATTTTCGCCGGGGTCATCGCGCTCGTAACGGCGGCTCATTACGCGGTCAGGGGCATGCTAGCCTTGGAACATCGCCATCAATCGACCAACGCGGTTCTCGCTTTTTGGTTGGCCTATATTTTTACCCGCCCGCTAGGCGCCTCGATCGGCGATTATTTGTCGCAAGCGCGCGCGGATGGCGGGCTTGGATTGGGGGCGACGACAACCAGTTCGATCTTTTTGGCCGCTATTTTAGGATTGGTCGTCTATTTAACGGCAACTAAACGAGATGAAATTATCGTCACTAAAAAGGACGTAAGTTAGTCCTTTCACTATTCCGGTTCTCTGCGGTATGGGCCGAGGATAATTTGAAAAAATGAAACTGACCCGGGGTTACGGCCATCGGGAAATAAAGTGTTTTGAAAACAGGGAAGGCTGAACAATGCTGGTTTTAAAAGTGATTCCATTGTTCCTGGGCGTTATGACAGCTTGGGCTTTGCCGGGTTTTTCCCGCGCGGGGGAACTCAGCCTTTCCCAAAGCCTGGATCTGGCCCGGACCCGATCCCTCCAACAAATCCAGGCCGCCTTGCAAGAGACCAAGGCCAAGGCCGCGATGGATTCGGCTGCCAGCCAGCGCTGGCCGCAAATTTCGGCCCAAGCCCAGTACAACTCGACGACGAATCTCTTCACCCAGGTTCCGGCGGGATTCCAAAGCGCTATCCAGGCACAGGAAAACCTTGTTCCGTTCCTTTCCCCGGAATGGATCCGGGTCGGGCAGGCGAAAGAAGCCTATGAGGCCGCCCGTACGGATCGCGTGGCTACCCGGCAGGACGTGGAACTGTTGGTCAAGCAGCTTTTTTTTGCCGTGTTGCGCGACAGGGACGCCGTCCAGCGCATGGACCAGGTGACGCGGGAGTTCCAGACCCTCTTGAACTACCTGGTACCGCAGTTCAGCGTAGGCCGTGCGCCGCGTTTTGACGTGGTCAAGGTGAAAGCATCCCTTTCCGACCTGGCGCGCTCCAAATCCCTGACCCTGGCCCAGTTGGCGGGCGAAAAAAGCGAATTGGCCCAATTGTTGGGGTTCAAGCCGGACGAAGACTTGGATCTTAAAGCTGTTTCGGCCTTACCCTCGATGCCGTCCTCGTTGGCCGGCGATGACCTTAAGGGAAATCCCACCCTGCGGGCCTTGGGCCAAAGGGCGGAGGCGGCACGGATCGGTTTGGACGCGGATGACTTCGCCCGCCTTCCCAGCCTGACGGCGGATTTCGCCTATGGCTACACTTCTCCAACCTTTAACGGCTTGGAAACCGACTGGAACCTGAGCCTCCAGGTCAGCCTGCCGATCTTTGATTGGGGCCTGATCTCCTCCCAAAGGGAGCAGGATCGTGCGGATTGGCAACTCGCCCAAAACGCCCGGGAGAACCAAAAACAACAGCTTACAAGCCAGTTGAAACAAGCGCGGGCTACGGCACAAGCAAACTTGGAAGACCAAAAAAGGTTGGAAGCGTTATTGCCGCAGACGGAACAAGCTTCGCATGCGGCCCTCAAGCAGTATCGCGGGGGGGCCATGGGGATCGTGGAAACCACCGACGCGGTAAACCTTTGGCTCCAAACGAACTTGAATGAACGAAACGCCTTTTATTCCTATTTAACGGACCTGGCCCAATTGGAACGCCTGACGGGAGAAAAGGAAAAAGTGCGATATGAGTGAGCGGGGATATTCCACCGGGTTCGATCCAAAACCATCTTTCCTGTGCCTTTGCGGCCTCACAATGATATTGGCCTTAACCGGCTGCTCCCAAGGGAAAATGAGCGTATCGGACATCACGGATGAACCGATGACCGCGCAGGTGACCGTGAAGGACCTGCCGGAAATGGTGCCCGCTTACGGCGTAGTGGCGGGCAAGACGATCGAGGTTAACCTGGAAGCCAAGGACGGTCCCCTGGTGCATTTGTCGCAAAAAGCCTTTGCCCGCTTGAGCGCATCCTCCCAAACGCCCGAGTGCCGGGTCGTTAAGATTTTCAGGAACGCGAATACGGCGACGGGCCAGGCCATTGCCTGGCTTAAACCCCTTTCCTCGGAACCGCTGCCCGACGGTGATTTTGTGTCGGCCCAGATCGTCATCCGCGTGAAGCAACAAGTGCTTACCGTTCCCAGGGAAGCGGTTTATATCAAGGACGGACAGACCATGGCGCTTTTCGCCCAAAAGGCGAAGGACGGAACGGTGTCTTATGGTCCGGTGACGGTTCGAACGGGGATCGAGTCGGATAAAGACGTCGAGATCATCTCCGGTTTAAAACCCGGCGATGAAGTGGTGACCCAAGCGGGCATCGGGTATCTCTATCCCGATTTTAAAGCCAACGCGGATGATTGAGGAATATAGAACGGTTCTATCCACCCTTTCGGCATGCCATCGTCCCGTAGGGAATGAAAAACTGGAAAAGGCAAAATATCATGTTCGCGAAATTTCTCGATAAAGTCCTAAAGTCCCCGGGATTGGTGGGGATACTGGTGGCCATGGCTTTTGTGGCCGGTTATTTCACCTACAAGGGCATGACGGTCGACCTGTTCCCGCCCTTGAATTTCCCGACGCTCAACGTCATTACCGAACTTCCCAGTTATTCGTCGTTGGAAATGGAGAAACGCGTCACCATTCCGCTGGAAAGCGCCGTGGGCGGTGTTTTAGGGGTGACCCGGGTACGTTCCACCTCGGCCACGGGCATTTCGGAAGTGACGGTCGATTTTAAATGGGGAACGGATATGTTGGTGGCCCGCCAGTTGATCCTGGAAGCCTTGGCGAACGTCCAGTCCCAGCTGCCCTCGGAGGCCCAACCTTCCATCGAAACCCTGGCCGCGACCCTTTCCCTTATCGAAGGGTATAGTTTCCAGGGCGGGAACGATCCGGTCCAATTACACGACTTGGCCCAATATGGCCTCAAACCCCGTCTTCAGCGCATTCCCGGCATCTATAAAGTGGTGGTGATGGGCGGCAAGATCCTGGAATACGCGGTGCGGATCAACCCTTACCGCATGATCCAGTACGGGGTCACCCTGGATGATGTCCAAACCACCCTCACGGCCAATAACGTGCTGGCCAACCCGGGTGTGGTGAATCATTACAACCAGGAATTAGTCCTTCACACCAATGGACAGTTTGGGAATGCCCAGGAGATCGGGAATGTGGTCTTGGCGGTCAAGAATGGCGTTCCGGTGCGTTTGCGGGACGTGGCTTCGGTCTCGCAATCCTATGAATATGAACGGGGAGACAGTTCGGCCAATGGTTCCCCCGCGGTCCTTATCAATATTTATAAACAGCCCAGTTATGACACCGGGGAAGTGGCCGATGCGGTGGCGGCCCAGATCAAGTCCTTCCAGGCCGGTTTGCCGAAGGGTTACCAAGTGGATAATTTCTATGACCAGGCCCAACTGGTCCGGGATTCCATCGGCAGTGTGACCGAAAGCGTCTGGGTGGGAGCGGTTTTTGTCATCCTGGTCATCGCTTTTTTCCTGCGTCACTTGAGGTCCACCCTGGTGGCGGCGGTCAGCATTCCCGTTTCGGTGGTGACGGCCCTCGCCCTCATGAGCCTTTTCCACATCGGCATCAACATCATGTCCCTGGGAGGGCTTGCCATCGGCACCAGTATCATCGTGGACAATACCATCGTGGTCCTGGAAAACATCTTCCGCTGGCTTTCCACCCCGGCTTTAAGGGGCGAAAAAAGCCATTCCCAGGTCATCATTGAGGCGACGCAAGAAGTCATCCAGCCGGTCCTGGTTTCCACCCTGGCCAACATCGCCATATTCATTCCCATGGGCTTCGTGGCCGGGTTCGCGGGCCGTCTTTTTACCCCCGTCAGTTTTACCGTCACTTTCGCGCTTTTAGCCTCGCTGGTGGTGGCCGTCACGGTGGTGCCGGTCCTGGTCAATAGCTGGCTGGCGGGCCGCGTAGAGCACCAGGGCGAAGAGGTTACTTTCCTGCCTTGGTACGACAAACCCTTGAAATGGTCCATTGGAAAACCCAAAACCGTCCTCTTGGGCGCTTTGACCTTGGTGGCCGCGGCGGTGTTGGTTTTTCCGCGTTTGAACACGGGCTTCCTGCCGGAATTGGACGAGGGCGCGGTGCTCCTCAATGTGCTCATGCCGCCGGGGGTTTCCTTGGCCGAATCCCAGCGGTTCAGCTTCAAATTGGAGAAATGGATCATGGGCATGCCGGGAGTGGTCACCGTGGCCAGGCGTACCGGCCACGCGGCGGGAGCCCAGGATACGGATAACCTGAACCACAGCGACATCATGGTCAAGCTGGCGCCGAAGAACAAAAGGCCCATCTCCTTGGATGGCTTCATCGATCTTTTACAATCCAAGACGGATGCCTTGGCCGGCGCCCAAGTCAGTTACTTGATGCCCCTGGCCGATAAGATCAATGACGCTTTGGGCGGGGTGCCGGCCGATTTGGGGGTCGACTTCTACGGCCAAGACACGGCGAAACTGCACGAATACGCCTCGGCCCTTTTGACACAAATGCAAAAAGTCCCGGGCATCGCCAATTTAAAGCCGCCGACGGATATACCCGTTCCTTCACTGGAGATCACCGTCGACCGGAAAAAGGCGGGCGACCTGGGAATTACGGAGCAGACCCTGAACGACACCCTGGCGGCTTATTCGACCACCGGGCTGGTGGTGACGGGAATCCATGAATTGCTCAAGGAGATCAATGTCACCCTCTATTTTGGGACGCCAGGGCATGAGCTGAGTTTGGAACAACTTCAATCCCTTCCGTTAAAGACGGTGACGGGATCGACGGTCCCGCTCGAACAAGTGGCGATGATCCGTTATGGACAGATACCCAGCGAAATCTACCACGATCACATGACCCGGAAATTGACCGTAACCGCCGATATCCAAGGCCGCAACGCGGCGGATGTGGCGGCGGATGTCACGAAGGTCATTGACGGACTTCATCTCGCGCCGGGCTATTCCTGGGGGTTTTCCGGTAAATACGAAAGCGGCCAAAAGGCCCTCGACAATATGTTGATGGTCCTGGCCCTGGCGGTCCTCATGGTGGCTTTTATCCTCTGGCTCGAATTCAAATCATGGATCCAGGTTTTCCTTATCCTGTTGACGGTCCCCCTGGCGGTGGTTGGCGCGGTCTTCAGCTTATTGGTCATGGGACAAAGCGTGAACGTTTCGTCCATGATCGGGATCGTGCTTTTGGTGGGTATTGTGGTCCGGAACGGCATCATCCTGCTGGACTATATGAACATCCAACTGCATCAGGGCAAGTCATCCGAAGAAGCCATCATCGACGCTTCACGCAAACGGGCCCGGCCCATTCTCATGACCGCGTCGGTCATGATCCTCGGGCTCCTGCCGCTCGCATCGGGCTGGGGTACGGGTTCCGAACTGCAAAGGCCTTTGGCCATCGCGGTCATCGGCGGTATCTTTACTTCGACCCTTCTGACCTTGGTCGTTTTACCCGCGGCGGTCCGGCTGGCGGAGAGATTTCGGAAAGGATGACTTAGGGCATGGAGCGCCGGTTGGGCTATGACGGCGTACAGGGAACCCGGGTAATGATTCCCCCCAGCCAAGTCCGCTACCCTGAGGTTGCGGTTGGGAAGACCCGTTTTTTCGAAGAAGCTACCGTAGATGTTATTTATGGCTATTAAAATTCAATTGTGCCAATTTACTTTTTGATGGATGAATCGGCATTGGGAGCGATGGGCGTAGGAACGGCACTACTCTCGGACGAGTGGAACAGCTTCGCGTAAACCAGATGGACCAACCCGCGGGTTCCGTGCTCATGCACATACCAAGCGCCGAATAATAGGGTGGCGGCAATTCCTAAGATGAAAACGGCCTGGACGTACTTGTAGAGGTCGAATATCTCCAGGCATTTGCGTAGTAGCTTCCAGGTCATCTTGACGGCCTTGAGTGTCCACTTCACGGCCAGCTTGGTCAGCCGGAAACCGTTCTTGACCAGCCAGACCAGTCCATGCCAAAGGTTGTACCCGGCCAAAAGGCATACTTCGAACAGGTTCGGCCTTTCACCCTTCTTGATCTTGGACCTGATCTTGGCGATCACGGACATCCCCGCGACAGCTTCAAAGAGGGCGGTCTCAGCGGAGCCCATCGCCTGCTGCGAACCATCAGGGTGAGCAGCGAGATTTGGCTGTGCCGATTCCTGAGGGGCTTTAGCCCCGGTAATGGGGGAATTGACATGGGTTGCTTGGACAGATTTAGGGGTATGGGTGGCTGGGTTGGTACCCATTTTTGGTTTGGGTGAAATGGGTATACTCAAGGCTTGCTTCTCGGCTTGTGGCCTCGAAGCAGAGGGGTTGGCTGCTTTGGGGTCGAAGCTCTCCGCCACCTGTGCCGAGGCCGCCAGCCGAGGCGCACGCTTTGGTTGTGTCGATTCCTTAAAGGAATCGACTGGGTTGCCCGCCTGGACCCAGGTAACCAACCGTTTGGCCTGGTCGGCGGTTAGGTAGTCGTCCAAGACCAGCTGAAGGGCTTGCTGGACTTTGTCGGGATCTTCCAGTCCGGCCAAGGTCAGCAAGGTTTGTTCGGTGATCGAAAAACCCTTATTTTTTGTGATTACATCGTAATCACCATTTTTAAGGCTTTTTTGAATATTTTCCTTAACCATGATCCGGGCGGCTGGGTTGAGGGTTTTAGTGATCTTCAGAGCCCAGTTGACCCTTGTTTGGGTCTGGCCCAACTCATTAGCAATGTCTCTTTGGCTCTTCTGGGAGGTCTTATCGACCCCCTCGATAACCAGATACCACTCCCACCAGTGCATATCCCGGATGTTGTTATCCCGGGCGGCGGCACTGATGGTTTCCTCAGGGGTGATATCCTCGATGGTGCATTTGAGGGTTTTAAACTGGTTCAGCAGGGCGGCTTCGCGCCGGCCATGCCCGCCAATAAGCATGACTCAGGCGCCGGGGTGGGCGGCTTGTTCTATCTCGGTCAGGGGCCTCACCCGGGCGGCCACTTCTTGGCCTTTGGCCTTCATGGAAGCGGCTAATAGCTCAATGGCTTCCTTGTGTTCGAACTGCCGGGGTTGGTCGGGGTTGGGGATGACCTGTTCCAGGGGAATTTGAACCTCTTGGTTCAGCGGATAGGGAAAACCGACAGGTAGAGTCATAGCGGGCTCCTAACAGGGAATAAAGACGAGATAAATTTATAAAAACCTATTCCTGGGTGATAAGTAGAAAAAGCAGAATTTGGGATTTTCGTTAAACCTTAGGCCTGTACCGTTTTAAGGTTTGGGTGTAGAAGGGAAACCTGGTAGGTTTGAGGGGCGATGGAGTAAATCAAATATTATGTCAAAGTGAGGAAGTGAAATGGATAAAGAAAACCATACAAGCGCGAACAAATACTTGAAACATATAGGGTTGAAATACACCAGATTCTTGATGATGCAAAAAGGAGGACAGATGAAGTCATTGACCGAGCAACAAGAACTTATGAGCGTTTGGAAAGGAAAATGAACAAAAATGCAAATAAAGTTCGATCTCTAAAACTGATAGAACATTATAGGAACAAAAGATGACCAAGAAGTTAAGCGTGTCCCCCCTTTGTTGCGTACGATGGCAAACAGTTCGACCAAGGAGGTAGTGTGAAAATCAATAAAAAATACTTAAAGCCGATCGTGGATCAATTGATCGCGGCTTACGAAAGCGTCACGGTGAAAGAAGTGAAACGATTGGCCAGGGATTTCAAATAGGGTGATTTCAATGCTTTGTGCTTGACTCGATTCGAGAAGGAATTAAAAAATCAAAAAATGTTCAACAAAAGCGATATTTTAAAATTAAGCGATCAGCTCGATAACTATTTTCAAAAGCCATTTGTGTCATTTAATACAGAGCTCAAAATTGGCGGTGTTCTAGCATTACTGTTCTTAACTCCTGCGATCAGTCGTCTGGTTTACGATCCCTCCGCAAATGCTGCTTCTGCGGCGATGATTAGCACTCACATGGCTATCGTTTTGATGCTTGTAAGCGTTTCTGCATCTTTTCATAAAATCCCAGATGTTCTTTTAGAATTGAAACTAAAAAGGATTTCTCGATTGTTGAAGGAATTGTCGCTTTATGCTGCGGCTTAAGAGAAAAATAATCTCGTTTTACGTTTCGTTTTTTGTTTTAGATTAAGTGAAGCTCCAATCTGCCCTTTCTTTTCAAGAGTTCGATGAACCAACATGAATGCCGCTACGACAACGCGGTGTTTGAGAGTTTCTTCAAGACGCTGAAAGCGGAGTTGGTCCGAACGGTGCGGTTTGATCGGATCGAAGATACGAGGACGAAATTGTTCGAGTTTATCGAGGTTTTTTACAACCGGAAGAGGCTGCATTCTTCCTTGGGGTACAAAAGCCCGGTAGAATTTGAGAGCAGAACTACACCGAATTAGAGTGTCCACTAAATCGGGGGAAGTCCACTATGGCCTTTTTCATTTAATGGTTCCGAGGTTTTTGAAATGGATTGGAAAGATAAATTTTGTAATTTATTGTTTCCGTTAAATGCGTCTGATCGTAACGAGGCCGAAGCCGAAAAGCTTAAGTATGTAAACCGTCCCAAACTGGTATTTAAATATAGAGGCGTCGATCCAGAACGATTTCCTAAATATTTAGATCAAATAGAAAAGAATGCAATTTGGTTATCGCGACCAGACTCTTTTAATGATCCCTATGATTGCTATTTCGTGGGGTCTTTTCAGATAACCTTTTTTGAATATGTTTTGAAAGCATTGCCTGAATTCGCAAACGCTCCAGGTGTTGATCTGGATGCTTGCCGTAATAGTCCCGAACCTGCAAAAATGTTGTTTCAAATGGTGTTGTTAAGCGCTGGAAATTTTACTCAAGAAAATTTAAAGGCTATAGAAGACCAGTTTTCGCGACAAAGTTTTAAAGAGCAAAGGGAAGATCTAAACAACACGATTAGAATTTGTTGTTTTAGTGAGCGGAACGATTCGATCCTCATGTGGTCTCATTACTCTGATGATCATAAGGGTTTTTGTTTAAGTTACGATTTAGAACAATCCACCGAAGCTTCTTTTCGGAATTTATATCCGGTGATTTATAGGACGGAAATAGCTGATGTCACAGCTGAATTGACCAAACGATTTAAAGGGTGGGGGGGTAAACCTTCTATCTTCAAATCTTTGGAATGGAGCTATGAGCAAGAGTGGAGACAACTTCAGGTAATTCCTGACAAAAGCCATCCGGGAGCTTTAATGAATTTTCATCCAATTAGGGGTTTGTATTTGGGTAAAGCAATTAGTCCTGAAAATAAAGCTGTTCTGACTGCGTTAGCTCAAACGAAGAGAATTCCTGTTTATCAAATGTCGATGTCTGAAAAAGAATTTAAGCTAGTTGCTACCCCAATTTAATTAATTAGGCCACCATAAAACATTTTGTGGGTTGGGCTGATCGCCGATGATCTTACAACCCTAGAGCAAAGGCGATGGCCTGGCGCAGTTCCGACATTTTGGCATTGGGTAGGGAAGTGATGAGCCCGCCCAATTTGGCTTTTGAGACGGTTTGAATATGATCGCAGTTGATGGCGCAGGATCTCTCCATGCCCTCCGCGGGTCCCAGCGCCACTTCGCTGGGGATATCCCGAACGGTGGAAGTGATCGGGGCCACGGTGACCTCATTCATATATTCGATGATGGAGGTCCGGGTCAGAACGACTACCGGTCGTTTTTTGTCCGGATGGGTGAATTTGTACCAGCGAACTTCGCCGCGTTTCACGCGTCGCCCCAGGCTTGTTCTTCCTCCCAAACCCCGACTTCTTCACGGGTGGCCGGGCGCGAGCGATAACCCTTTTGATGCCGGTCTTCCAATTGCTTGATCTTCAGATTTCGCAAGGCTTCCTTGAGCGCGGACCGGGTAAAGGCCGAACGGGTGGTGTGTAATTGTTTGGCGGCTTGATCCACCGAACGGATCAAGGCTTCTTCTAGGGTCATTTGAACGGTTTTCATCGCTTTCTCCTGGTAGCTATAAAGATAGCTATATTTATATAGGTTCCCGCTGTTTCCGACAAGTAGCGGTTTTGGACTATTTTTCAGCTAAATGCTCACGCGGACAAAGCTTGTCGCTTGGCTGGTGGAGAAAGACAAATGAGCCAGGCGGATCCCTTTGCATCCACATTAACCCGGGTGCTAAGTGGAAAAAAAGAATTGTTAGGCCTTCGTTAAACCTTTGGCCTGTACCGTTTTAAGAATTGGGTGTAAAAGGGAACCCGGTAGGTTTGAGGCGTGATGGGGCAGGGAAGTTAGCTTGACCTCTTAGTTTTATCACTCAATACAAGTTCCCCGGCGGCCATGAACCAAACTGAAGTCGAACAAACCCAACCTATTCCGGCCCCTCCCACCCACGAAATGTCGTGGTGGAAGAAAAGCATTTTAAAAATAGACTCGTTCTTGGAACGAAAGCCTTTTGAGGGTTCTTTTTTAGTCGCGCTATTCTTAGTGGTTCCGATCCTGGTCTTCTTCAAATTTTATTTTCAGTTGTGCGACGATATTTACGCCCTTTTCCTGCTCAAGGGCACCGTGTTAACCACCGCGCCCATCGAGTTCAATTTCGAAGAAAACTCCCTTCTTTGCCTCGCGCTGAAAAGCCTTTATCTTTCCTTCCCGAACATCCAATGGTATGGCGGCCTTTTCGTTATCATGCTTTTCTTGTCGGTTTGGGGAATGTTGTTCGCGCTCCATCTGGGGGCTGATCGGTTTTTAAAGACCTGTCTTTTCATCGTGGGCTCGGCGGTCACGGTCGAACGCTTCTTTATTCCGCTTCAATGGACGTCCGTTGCGGCGGCTGCCGGAATAGGGGGCCTTATGCTATTGGCTGCCCTTTGGCGAAGGGAAGACTCGAAGTTCCTTCCATCCGGTCTTTGTCTTTCTTTCGTGCTGATCATGGCCTCGGCTTTGATCCGTTTCGACGCGCTGCTTTTGATCGCTTTGCTTTCGGTCCCTGTCGCGGTCTTCTTTCTTTTGAAGCTGAAACTGACGCCCGCGCGGCGAACGATCTTGGTGTTCCTAGCGATGACCACCCTGTTGTCCGTCGCCGCTCTCGAATTCGACCGCTATTCCTATTCCCAGGACCCGGCCTGGGAGGGATCGGTATCGTTCTTCAAGCAAGTTCGCTGGTTGAACTCGTTCCAAAATTTAGCCTATACCGAAGGCACCAAACCCTTCTTCGACTCGATCGGCTGGACCGAAAACGACCTGAACCTTTTCAAGAACAATTACTTCATGGACCCGGGAACCTATAGCGCCGAAAAGATCCGGCGAGTGAACGATCATTTCTCCGAATGGACCTTCGACAAAAATCCGCAGGGCACTTTTGGGATGATGTTCTCCAATCCCTTCACGGTCGTCGAACTGGTGTTTTTCTTCATCGCGTTATTGTTCATTCCAGCCGGGTCTTTTGGGTTCGCGTTCCTTTATTTGGCCTGGGTCTTTTTGGTCCTTTTGTTTTTCAGGCTATTCCTGTGGATACCCGAGAGAATTTATATGCCCTGCTTGTTTGCGCTCACCAACGTCGCCGTATTCCTCTCGGCCTCAAAGTTCGGGGCCGAAAGCAAAGATCCCCCAACCCCTTCCCGGTCTTTCAAATGGGGAGTTGTTCTGTCGGCGCTCTTTTTCATCTTTTCCCTCGTTATTTATTACTACGACCAGTACGACAACCGTTATTGGACCGACAAAGAAGCGAAATTGAAGTCCACAGTGGCAGATCTCAACCCGCAAGACGACCAGCTGTTCGTGGTGTGGGGTTCTTCTTTTCCCTATATCGAGATCGGGGCCTTTGATGACGATGAATGGCTAAAGAAATTCCATGTTGTTTCGGTGGACTGGTTCCAACGCACCCCCGCCACAAGGGCCATGATGGATCGTTTTGGCGTGAAAGACCTCTTCAAGGATCTGGTCAATAACCCCAAGGCCTTTTTGATCTGCACCCCGGGCCAGTGGTATTTGTACCAGGTGTACATGAAGGAAAAATACAATGAGGACGTGAAGTTCAAGTTTTACTTTCGGTCGGACCAATTCGCGGCTTTAAGCATCTATCGATAAAAGCTGAAATTTATAAAGACCCTTTCCCGGGCGCTAAGCGGAAAATGAACATTGTTAGGTCTTCGTTAAACCTTTGGCCTTTTTCATTAAAACAATAAAAATCAAGAAACATAATGTCTTCCGGCTTTTTAAATGCCAATAATGTGTTGGCTTTTGAAAACGCTAAAGCACTGGAGACAAACCAATGATCCACAAGATCGCAATATTCGTCTATCAGTTCATCCGTAAGGTTATTTATGGGCGGGCAGTTCGGTATACGAATGAGATCGCAAGATACCGGGACTTTGAGATCGGTGATTATACCTATGGGAAGCCCCTGGTTTATTGGTGGGGTGGTTCCACGAAGTTGAAAATTGGAAAGTATTGCTCGCTTGCACCCGGATCTACTTTTGTCGTTGGAGGGGAACATTCCACCCGACATATAACCACCTATCCATTTATTAGTTTTTCCGGGAAAAGGCCCGATACGGGGAAAGGCAATGTCGTGATCGGCAATGATGTGTGGATCGGATTGAACGCTCTGGTCCTATCCGGGGTTACCATCGGGGATGGCGCGGTCATTGGGGCTGGGTGTGTCGTAACGAAAGACGTGGCACCCTATGCCATTGTCGCTGGAAATCCCGCTCGATTGATACGCTATCGTTTTTCCCCTGAAACGATCGAATCATTGCTGAAGATCAAATGGTGGGATTGGCCGCATGAGAAGGTAATGGCTTCGATGGATATTCTGGATAGTCCGGATCTGGAAAAATTCAAGGAATTGGTTGAGGCAAAGTAGGAAAAAAGCATCCGGTAAATAACGTCTTTTCGAGGGAGATGACCGTGCAAGACCCCCATGCGATCGCACCTGAAAGCTCAGCGGTTCGAGTGGCGCTCTGGCGGGCTTTACATGTCCAAGTGGATGCCAAGCCCCCAGTGCTGGAAGACGAAATCGGTCTCCAGTTGGCGGCCCCGGATGCGGGTTGGCGCGACAGGCCGGATATGAACCCCGAGTTCACGAAAATTTTCCGCGCTTCCATCGTTGCGCGGACCCGCTTTATCGAGGACCTTGTGGCGGGACAAGCGGCCAAGGGCGTCGCCCAATATGTCATCCTCGGCGCGGGTTTGGATACTTTCGCCCAGCGAAGGCCGGAGATCGCCTCCAAACTCAAAGTGTTCGAGGTGGACCAGCCCGGCTCCCAGGCCTGGAAGCGTCAACGCTTGATGGACCTGGGTTTCGGTATTCCGGAATGGCTACGGTTCGTGCCGGTCAATTTTGAAGAGGGCGCTTTTTGGTTGGATGAAGTCAAAAAAGCTGGTTTTGATATGGGGAAACCGGCGGTGGTGGTCTCGACCGGGGTCAGTATGTACCTGACGAAAGATGCGAATGAGGCCATGCTACGTCAAATATCGGCATTGGCACCGGGTTCGACTTTGGCCATGACCTATATCTTGCCTATTGAACTGGTAGCGCCTGAGGAACGGATGGGGTTTGAAATGGCGATCAAGGGCGCCCAAGCCAGCGGTACACCTTTTCTGAGCTTTTTCAAACCCGAAGAGATGGCGACATTAGCCCGTCAGGCGGGTTTTCAAGAAGTCCGGTCCGTGTCGGGGGCCCAACTGACCCGGCTTTATTTTGCGGGTAGGACCGATGGGCTTCACCCTGGGTCTGAGGAGTTGTTGGTCGCGGTCTCGTAGAGGGCCTACCGGAACTGAAATGAAGAGGTCTATCGCTTACCCAAATTTGCTCTCTTTGCGGTTGAGCTCAGCCATTGACCTGGGGTACAAAAGCCAAGTTTTAAATATGATGAAGGCTTTTTGGAAAAGTCCGTTTGCCAAAGGGGAAGGCATGAAACCGATCCGCGACGCGATCTGGATATTTTTTTGCTTGTTGGGGATGACGACCGTGGGCTGGGCCAAGCCGGATCACCTGGTGGTTGGGTGTTCCTGTTATTGGCTGGACAACATCTATCCGATCGAAAACTATAATTTTGATGCCCTGACCCACATCACCCGCGTCTGCCTCGCGACCAAGGATAATGGGGACCTGGTGGTGCCTGGCAGTTTTTTTGACGATGAACTGGAAAAACGGGCCCATGATCACGGTGTGAAGATGATCGCCGCAGTGGGGGGGGCGGCTCCCGACGCTAAGAATTGGCTTTCAATGGCCACCCATCCCGAATATGAAAAGAATTTCTTCGACCAGTTGGACCAATTATTGACGTCCCATCATTACGACGGCGTCGACATCGATTGGGAACCTTCCGCTTTGAACGACAAAGATCAAGGCATCTTCACGGCTTTTCTAAAGGATCTGCGCCATCGTTTCCCCAATTGGGTGATCTACACCGACCTGGGCGGGGGAAATTATTGGACCGACCACGTTTCTTGGACGGAAGTGGCGGACCAAGTGGATTTTATCGATTTTACCGGTTATTGCTTCGCAGGAAGTTGGAATGGTTATTCAGCTTATAATTCCAATCTTGATAAAGCTAAGGACATACCGGATACGGGGATCAGCGATAAGGAACGTATCCATGCCCTTGTCACGAAATACCATGTGCCGCCGGAAAAGATCGTCCTCGGCATCCCTTTTTACGGCATCCAATTTTTCACGAAAAGCATGGGCACTTCTTTCCTGGGCGACCCCAATGATGAGGGGACAGAGATCACTTATTATGAGGTGGCGCCGCTTCTCACGAATAAAGACTACCGTGTTCATTGGGACGATGGCGCTCAGGTGCCTTATTTGGAGAGGGTCAAAGGCGGGTTTGAGGCCAGCTATGACGACCCGCGCTCTATCCGTTTGAAGTGTGAATTTGCCGCTCGGTCACACCTCAAGGGCGTCCTGATCTGGACATTGGGCAGGGACATTTCGGGGGGAAAGACCCCTTTGATGGACGCGGTCGCCGAATCCTTTGGCGCTAAACCCATGAACCTGCCACCGGAAGGGTTGCTCAAGACCGTTACCGGTTTTGCGGCTATTGTTTCGAACGCTTATACCCAACTTTCCGCCGACTATAACGAACTGATCAAAGCGAAAAAAACAGAGGGGGCGAAGGGCATCGATCCTGGGCCCCAACCGGATGTTACTATCCCGGATTCCATGGATCCGAAAGTCCTAGGCGGGACCTTGTTCAAATTACAAACTTTGTTGACGGGGTATAACCGTCAATTACAGGATGCCCGGATCTTGTTAAGGAACCTGCCGGAGCAAGAAATAAAAGGCATACCCCTAATTTCGAAACGCAACCGTTTTTTGTTGGATGACTTCGAAAAAAGCGGAAATAGCAACCGCTTGGGGGGGATATGGGTGACGGAGTGCGATCAAAACAAATTGGGGACGGTCATGAATCCCATGCCCTATCAAAGGTCCAAGGGCGGAAGCAAGAAAACCCCGAAACACTCGGCCCATATTTGGGGCCATTTAGGCCGTAATGTCGCCCCCTGGGCTTGGGCTGACTTGTCCTGTCCTTTATCGCCCAGTTTTGCCCCAGTGGACATCAGTCAGTTCAAGAAGATCGAATTTTGGGTCAAGGGGAACGGGAAGGACTATACCGCTATCTTGGGCCGATCGGCCGTGAAGGATCACGCGACCTTCCAGGCGGACTTTAAGGCGCCCGCCCAGTGGACTAAAGTTTCTTTGACCTTGGCGGATTTCAAGCAACCCGCTTGGGGACGTCAAATTCCCCTTAAGTTAAACGATATTCTTTTTATCGCTTTCTCACCCGCGGCTAGCTTTAGCGACGATGACTTCGATCTTTGGATCGACGACATCACCTTGGTGAAGTGAATGGCTTCGCGATAACTATGATCGCGTTTGAAATTTAAAGGTTATCTTTTTTCCCTCATTTTTGGATTCCCCCTTGATACAGATCAGTTTATTGAGATACATTTCAAACGCCGAGCCTGCCCGCTCGGTTTTTGAATAGAAACCGGCTATTTATTGAATTTTTATTTTTGTTCCAATGCGATGCCTCGCCGGAACGGAGATTATGACGGTGCCGACCCTTTATGATTCGCGAAAAGCAGTATGCTTTTTTTTGATATTAAACCTGGTATTGATGGGCCCTGTTTCTTGGGCCTGGGCGGACAATAGCGCCAACTCCTATCCACCCTTGGTCATCGGCCCGGGGGACCTATTGGATATCTTCGTTTATGAAGAGAACAAGCTCCCCCTCGAGTATCAAGTAGACCCCGACGGTGATATCACTTTTCCTTACGTCGGGAAGGTTTACGTCGAAGGTCTCAGCGCCTCTGAAACCAGCGAAAAACTTTCGAAATTGCTGGATAAACCCCGTAAGGTCAACGTTCTCATTAAGGAATCGAATACCTATTGGGTCTCCGTCCTGGGGGATGTTTCCAAGCCGGGTAAGTACCAGATCCACGGCAAACCCACATTGCTTTCCGCCTTGGCCGAAGCGGGCGGTCCCTTGCCCGATACGGATCTTGGCGGCGCCATGTTGATCCATTACGGAACGAACAAGACCGTTGAAAAGAAAAAGATCGACTTGAGCCGATATCTGCGGGGAGAAGGCGTGACGGCCCCCGAACCCTATCTCTATCCCGGCGACATTCTCATGGTGCCGAAGAACGGCTGGCCGAACGTCGAGGAGTGGGCCATTATTGCCAGCATCCTCGCTAGCGCGGCCATCCTCGTCCAGAACTTGCCCAACAAGTGACCCGGCCATGAACTTCCAAGAGCCGTCCCAATTCGAGGAAACCACGATGATCGCTACCGAAAACGTGGATGAACTCGATTTTGGTGAAATGATCCGGGTGGTACTTTTTTATTCCCGGACCATAGTCCTGGTGATGGGCCTGTCTTTGGTACTGGGCTTGATCTACGCGTTCTGTTTTCCGCCTACTTTCAAGGCCACGACATTCCTAAAGGTCCCCGAATCATCCCCGATGGGCGACCGGACGATGGGACTCCTGGATTTTCTTTCGGCTGGCGGCAACCAGATGGACACCTACACCGAGATCTGCCAGTTGAAGACCGTGGCCAACCGAGCGATCCAAGCCCTGACCCTTCAGGATAAGGCGGAATACCAAGGGCTCTCCCAAGAGGCGCTTTTGGAAAAACTCCGCAAGAACGTTGAGGTCGCCAGCATCAAAAAATCGACTTTGGTCTCCATCACCGTCAAATCCCAAGACCCCCAACTGGCCGCGGACCTGGCGAATGCCTGGTCCCAGGCTTTCATCGACGTCAACTTGGACCTGATCCGCAGCGCGGCGACTTCCAAACGAAAGTTCATTCAGGAGCAGGTCGACAATATCCAGACAGAACTTAAAAACCCAAATCTGCGCCTCGATGAGGAATCGAAGGCCGACGAGGTGATGTACGACAGTTTGATGGGAAAATTGAAGGAAGCCCGGGTCGCCGAAAACGTGGAGGACCCGGGGATCGTCATTGTCGATCCGGCGACAAAACCCCTGAAACCGGTCAGTCCCAAAAAAACCGAGGCGGTCCTCGCAAGCCTGCTCATTGGTTTAGCGGTGGGCATCCAATTGGCCTTTTTCCTGAATTGGCGCCGTGATTTCATCATGGACGAAGACCGGTTGGGCCGCATAACGGGTTTGCCCAATTACGCGGTGGTCCCCGAGCTCGATGAAAAGATGATAAATGGGAAGCGGGCACAAGGAAGGAATGTCCATTCCCTGATCCATCGTCCTGAATTCCGGTATCCCGATGCCTTGGAAAGCTACCGCTTCTTAAGGACCAATCTGTTGCTGGCCCCCGCGAATAAGCCCTTGAACGCGATCGCCGTTCTTTCGGCGGATCACGACGAAGGGAAGACCTTGATGGCCTCTAATTTGGCGATCTCTTTGGCCCAGTCGGGAAAACGAACGCTCTTGGTCGACGCGGATTTTCGTCATCCTTCGGTGGCCGGACAATTTGGGCTGTCGGTCCAAAAGGAAGTGGGACTACCTTTGGCGCTTTCGGGGCAAAAATCCTGGGCCTCGATGGTACGCGCCTCCTCCGTGGAGGGGTTGGACTTGTTACCCAATTCAGTCATCCCGGTGAACGCGCCTGAATTGTTGGGAAGCGCGAGGATGGACCGCCTGGTTTCCGAATTCCGGGAGAAATATGACATGGTTGTGTTCGATGGGGCGCCAGTATTGCCTTTTTCCGATTCGGCGGTGCTTTCTTCCCATTTGGACGGGGTCATTGTTTTGGTTCGGTTTGAATTCACGAAAGCCGTGGACCTATCCCGTGCGTTGGACCAATTAAGGCATGTGGGCGCCAATTTGATCGGGACGGTGTTCAACCGGGTGCGCGCCCGCAAGGTGTTCTGGGGTCATGAATATGGTTACGGTTATAGCCAGCTCAGGAGCAAGTGGATGCCTTCCGCATCCCAAACGGGCATCACGCAAGGGACAAGTAAAACGGGAAAGGGGCCATGATCATGACAGATACCGCCCGATTCCTGTTCCTCTTTGCCTTGAGTTTGGTCAGTAGCCTATTGCTAGTATCAGTGGCCATCAATTGGGCCCCTCGACTGGGGTTAATGGACCAGCCCGGTAATCGAAAGATCCATCTAACGGCCATTCCCAGAGTTGGCGGCATTGTTGTCTTCTCGTCGGTTTTGGTCGTGATGGTCTTTTCTTATATTACTGGGTGGTTACCGGTCTCTGATTTTAAAGATCATGAGGAGATCTGGCTGGTCCTGGGGGTTAGCCTGGGGACAGCTTTGGTAGGCCTGGTCGATGACATATTCACGCTCTTGCCCAAATACAAACTTTTGGGTCAGGCGGTGATCGGTGCCCTCTTTGTTCTCTTCGGTTGTCGATTCGAGATATTGCATATTCCAGGCTTCGAACCGATCTATCTTCATTGGTTATCCTTGCCCATCACGCTTTTTTGGATCCTCGCGACGGTTAATGCATTCAATTTCATCGACGGGGTGGATGGTTTGGCGGGCACGGTTTCCATGGGTATTTTTTTCCTAGTCGGTGTGGCGGCTGCGCTTTGTGGAAATAGCGAGATATTGATCCTGTGCCTGACCTTTATGGGCGCGCTAGGCGGTTTTTTGATCTGGAATTGGAGTCCTGCCCGGGCCTATTTGGGTGACGCCGGCTCTAACGGTTTGGGTATGTTAGTGGCCTGTTCGCTTTTGAGCTTGGGCAATCAGCCCCGTTGGTTCTTGGCCCGACCAGAATCCACGCAAGTTAATCCGATACCTTACGAATTTTTCGTTCTCACCCTGCTCATGGCATTTCCTGCGATCGAGATCACCTTGTCGGTGATAAGGCGGATCTTCCGTGGACGCGCCCTCTTCCGAGCGGACAAGGGGCACATCCATCATCGCCTTCTCAAATTCGACTGGT
Organism: candidate division FCPU426 bacterium; assembly: GCA_027452205.1. Lineage (GTDB taxonomy): Bacteria > Oederibacteriota > Muellerivitia > Muellerivitales > Muellerivitaceae > Bog-1183. The sequence continues at coordinate 51,579 of DAIDGV010000023.1, forward strand.
CCCATCCCGCCATTTGTATGGCCGCTCTTTTTGTGACCTTGGTCCTGGGCGGGGCCTCCTTGGCGGTGCTTTCCCATGAATATGGTAAGGCGGCTTGGCTTCTGGTTTTTTCGGGAGGGTTCGTAGGATTGTCCCTTTCGATTCTGGGGTTCTTTGATTTTCTTTCAGCGGATTTCGTCGCCCGGACCCGGAACCATTTCCTGATCGCGGACCATTTCATCAAGATGCAGCGACTTAAACTGCGGTTTTCCAACGATCTGGGTGAGGTCATGGCGCTTTTGAGCCAAACTTGCGCTGAATTCGGTGTTCAAAACTTCAGTATCTTCATGAATCTGAAGGGCTGGGCCAAGAAGATATGCATTTACTCTTGGGAAAGACAATCAGATGTCCAACAGGAATACCTGAATTATTTCAAGGTCACCGGCGCCAAGGAAAGTTTAAGCCGTTTCAAAGAAAGTATCAGTTTGGAGGCCGGCGTTTGCGAAGCGCATTGGGTTTTCGAACCCCACATCGTGGAAGGAGACTTGGATGTGGAGTATCGGGTCCTGGTCAGCGATTTCATGCGGGAAGTCCTGGTTCACGCCTATCCCTTCCAAGAACAGGGCGCGGAACCAGTCCATATCAAGGTCCCCGGGTTGGCGTACGCCAAGGTCAGATCCAGCCTATTGCACCGCCGTCAACAGCTAGCCACGTTAGAAAAGGTCGGCATCCATGAAAGGGTCTAAGCTATGACCGCTACGCCCTTCGCTCGATTCCATTAAGGTCCATTATGCGCCAGTTACTCAAGGATATTCATTCCCAGTACGTCTCCCGAAAGGGCTCCGCTGGTTCATTTTGGAAAGCGTCCTCGGTCAGCGCGATCAACCAAGGCGTGAGTAGCGGGACGAATTTTTTTCTAAGCTTGGTCTTGGTCCGTGTCTTGACCCCGGCGGAATTCGGCCTGTATGGGATCGGTATCGCGGCCAGTATTTTCGCGTGCGGGTTCGGGGACTCACTTTTTTTGACACAGATGGTGGTCCATTCGCCCGATAAAAAACCCGAGAACAGGCCTATTTATGCGGCAAGCATCCTGACGGCAGTTTCGCTTTTTTGCCTGATCGTCATATTGGCCCTGATCCCTGGATTGTTGCTTGCGGACTGTTTTTCACTTCTGTCGGTCTTCCAGGTCCATTTTGCGTTCGCGGTAGCGGCGGCTTTTGCTTCGTTCGTTCTGAAAGATTTCTTTGTGCGCCACGCCTACAACATCCGTCAGGAAACCATTGCCTTGCAAGTCAATTTGGTCGTTGCGGTAAGCATGGCTTTTCTTTTATCGGTTCTCTTTTTTTGGAAACCCGGATTCAATGTGCTGAATTCGCTTTGGATCTATTCCGGCTCCAATGGTGTCGGGGCCCTTTTCGGGTATTGGAGGTCGAAGCTACCCCTGCGAAAAGTAAGGTGGCCCTTATTGAAATCGGATTTCCAGGAAGCCTGGGAAGGAGGACGTTGGGCCTCGATAGCCAGTTTGGCTTATCAATTCAGGGCCTATGCCTACATGATCGCCACAGGCATATTGATCGGGCCGGTAGGAGTCGGAATGCTTAATGCTTCCCGGATGCTTATTCAACCGGTGGCTCAAATGACACAAGCCTTGAGCATGGTTTTTATCCCAAGATTGGCATCGGAACGCCAGCAAGACCCCGGAAAAATGCTTCGGACCGGGGTTTTGTGTTCGTTGGGGCTTTTAGTCTTGGCTCTCATCTATTCCTTGGTCCTGCTGCTGGCCTATGACCATTTGGTCCCGTTGGTGCTGGGTGGGAAATATTCGAATTTGAAAACAGTAACGATCTTTTGGTGTTTTTATATCTGTGTCTCATCCTTTCGGTTGGGTTTAGAGGTGACTTGTTTGGCCTTTAAAAAATTCTCCCGATTGATGCAGGCGGGGTTCGTGGGGGCGGTCGCGACCATCACGGCAACATACCTGATGTGCAGGGGTTTTGGCCTATGGGGAGCGGTCATGGGCCTATCGATCGGGGAATGTGCTTTGATCCCGATTCTTTGGAGTGTTCTCGCTTTTGGAATGAAAACCCTGGGTCATCGGACAGAGCCAGCTCGGTCCATGTCGGCCGTGGAAGGCTGACGCATGAAAATGGAAACGAACGGAACCGCCAATTTGAGGAAATTTGTTTTTGTACAGGATTCACCGTTTTGCTTCTGGAAGTCCTGGATAAATATCTTTCCGTTTATGCCGATAGCACGATCGGTATCAATATCCAAACGATCGCTCAAGGTGAAAGGGGATTGTTCAGTACGGCTTTACCTCTCTTTCGGGTCTATGGGTTCCGATATTTTTTGTGGAAAACGTCAGGGATGCTATTTTCCAAATTGAGGCAGTTGTTGAAGGAAAACCGGTTCGTTCCTTGTGGAGCGTTGTTGGATCAGTATTTTGGACCGACAAGGAAGAACAACGAATTATCAGGCTGGTGCTGAGCCGGGATCAGCGTCCGGTTCGTTGTGGAAACTTTTTAAGCCGAAAAGGGGCCGCCGTGAGCGTTAAACATGAATTGCGCAAGTTGTTATGGAAGTTTGGTTACGATCTGTCCCGATTCGAGCCGGGTGGCCATCCCGTTGCCCGAAAAAAACAGTTACTCAAGGCCTACGGCATCGATCTGGTGCTGGATGTAGGCGCGAATGATGGGGATCACGCCCAAAAAATGAGGATCGAACTCGATTATCACGATCGGATCGTTTCATTTGAACCTATGAGCAGGGCTTTCCGGTCGCTGAGTGCCAAGGCCGAGAGGGATACCTCTTGGGAGGTGTTTCAATTGGCGTTGGGGAACAAAAATGGGAAGGAAACTATCCACGTGGCGGGCAATTCCTATAGCAGCTCCATTTTGAACATGCTGCCTTCCCACGTGAGCGCGGCTCCAGAATCGAAATATCTCGATCAGGAAATCATTGAGATCCGCACCTTAGATTCTTTGTGGGACGAGGTCCGGAGGGATAGGCGGAATGTTTTTTTGAAAATCGACACACAGGGTTATGAACACAAAGTGCTGAAAGGGGCCGACAAGGCTTTGAATGATATTGATTCGGTCCAAATGGAGATGTCCCTGGTCCCGTTATATGAAGGGGAACTTTTATTTCACGAGTTGAACGGATTTATGACGGAAAAAGGTTATCAACTGGTCGCTTTAGATCCCGCTTTCATTAATTCTAAAAACGGACAGGTGTTGCAAATTGATGGCTTTTTTCACAGGGAACGATGAAATGCAACTTCGACCGATGGTCCAGAATAGGACCTTGCGATCCGCTGAAGATCTTTGGGAAAAGCGGTGGCGTTTGGGTGCATGGATCTTTTTGGCAACTATTGTCATTCAGGGGTTGCCCCTGGAAAGGGGATTGAGCCATCCCCAGTCGGTGTTGCTTGATGAACTTCGGGAGGAAACAGTCGCAACCGTTACAACATTGGGTTATCAAAATAATTTTCTATACACCGCTATTTGGGCTTTACTTTATATGACTTCGGTAATGCTCGTGATACGAAAAGAAGCCAAACGTACGGTTTTGTGGGTCTTCCAACAACAATGGCCCCTAGCCTTATCCCTTTTTTTAGTGCCTCTAAGCTTGTTGTGGACTGAATATCCTGGAAAAGTGTTGATGAGTTCAGCCCATGCCATCGGGACAACTTTTATTACATTGGTAGCTTATCTTTATTATCGGGGGAAACCCGGGCTCTTCGTTCGGCATCTTGGTTTGGTCTTGGGGGCAACCCTGTTGCTGCAATGGTTATCCGTTCTGTTGCTTCCCGACCTGACCATCTACGCTGATGACCGATGGATGGGGATGACAGGTCAGCCAAATGGTTTGGCCGGAATGGCCTACTGTGGGATTTGGGCCAACGCTACCGCTATTGTTTTGAACAGAAAAGCCTTCAAGGCCCTACATTTGTTGGCCGTCGGCGTGAGTATAGTTGTGCTTCGCGGTTCTTATAGCGTAACGGCGATCCTAGCTTCGACAGTCGCTTTATCAACACTTTTTCTTCTGACTTATGTGACCAAACGGATGTCATCCCGGCGGTTCTGGAACGGTGTGAACCAATTAGCGATTTTGGGGGTGATGGCGTTGGTGATCCTGGTAATGGAGGCCCAAAACCTTGTTCAGATCTTTGCTCCCATGTTCGGTCGTTCCTCGGATCTGACGGGCCGGGTGTTCCTTTGGCAAGATGCCATCAAATTGATCCGAGAAAAACCATTTTTGGGATGGGGATTCGATGACAATGCGCAGGTCATTGTCAAAACCGGAATGGCTTTTATTCAATATCATGATGGTTATTTAGATGTGGCTGTTCGAGGTGGATTGATCGCCTTATTTCTTTTGGGAGTATCCCTGGCTGTTTTTTATCAGAATGTAACGCGTTCCAAGATGGATGTGGTCTTAATGACGATTCCTTTTGTTCTTTCGATGTTGATCTACAACATTGCACAAGGAACCCTGCTGGAGTTTCGGTGTTTAGTATGGAACATTTATGTTCTCTTGCTATTCATGGCCCTTCCGTACGGGGTTCCGAGAAGATGGGGAAAATCGACCGGGAAGATCATGATCAGATCGATCAACAGAACCGGGGTTGGTTTGCCGGTTAAAGGAACATTTGGGAGTTTTGAGCATCAGCCAAAAGGGAAGAAAAATCATGCGGTCTAATCGAAATGCTGGAACGCTGACCATACACGTTCTGCTTGCTTGCCATAACAGAAAGACAAAAACCCTGACTTGTTTAAAGTCCCTGCGGCGTCAGAAGGGGTTGCCCAAGGGGGTTAAGATCCGGGTCGTCCTATTCGACGATGGGAGCACCGATGGGACCGCCAAAGCGGTCCGCGCGGGGAAATTGGCGGATAAGATCGTTCAGGGAGACGGGAATTATTTCTGGAGCCGGGCCATGCGGGCACTGGTACTGGGATTAAAGGCTAAGGACCGGGATCAGATCCTTTTGTTGAATGACGATACCGTACTGGAACCCAATGCGGCCGCATTACTTCTCCGTACCTGGAAATGGTCAGTTGAACAGGATCCTCAAGGCGGCATCGTTGTCGGGGCCTTCCGAGGCATTAACAGCGATGAAACGACCTATTCAGGATTGGTCAGGGTTAATTTTTGGCATCCTTTGAAGGTGAGATCATTGGACCCGGGAAGCGAACCTTTGATGTGCGAAACGTTGCACGCGAATTGCGTCATGGTCCCTAAGACCATCATGGATAAAGTAGGCGGGCTTTCTGCGGCATATACCCATTCGGGCGCTGATTATGACCTGGGCTTCCGGGCCCGCCGGATGGGTATCCCGGTGTGGCTGGCGCCGGGTTATGTCGGACGGTGCGACTTCAATCCCCCGATGAAAAAAGCCGCAACTTTTAAAGATCGCTGGAAAGACCTGAGCCACCCAAAAAAATTCCCGGCCCGGGAAATGCTTCGTTTTTCCAGGGAATTTGGCGGTTTCAGGGGTCAGATCATCTGGTTTGGGGCAATCATCAAGAGGTTATTACCGTGACCGAGACTGTGGTTCGTTCCAATCCCAAATTGATGTCCGAGAACGAGAATGTGCTGGGTTTTCTTGTTTATTCCGCCGGTGTGGAGTCTTGTGTTCGAAATATCGTCGGATCCTTTCAAGAAAAGGGAGTCTGCCGATGGATGGCATGCTTGAATCCCTATGCTTATGAGCTGGCGCGAAAGGACTCTCTTTTCGAACAAGCGCTGAAGGATGCTGACTGGTTAGTGCCGGATGGCGTTGGTATTTTGATCGCGGACCGACTTTTGAAAGGGGCAATGAAGGGGCGGATCACCGGGAGCGATATTTTTGAAAAGGTCCAGCGAGGGTTGGATTTGGCCGGCGGAAAAAGCGTCTTTTTTTTGGGAGCTTCCGAGGAAACATTGTCGGTCATTAAAGAATTCATGAGAAGGGATTACCCGCGCCTAAAAGTAGGGACTTATTCGCCGCCCTTCAAATCGGAATTTTCCAACGAAGACCTAGAGGCCATGATGAAGGCGGTCAATGACGCGGCCCCGGATGTACTTTGGGTCGGGATGACGGCCCCTAAACAGGAAAAATGGATCTTTCAGAATCGACACAGGCTTAACGCGCGGTTCGCTGGCGCGGTCGGCGCGGTCTTTGATTATTACGCGGGACGAGTGAAAAGGGCGCATCCGATCCTTCGGCGGATGGGGTTGGAGTGGGCGGTGCGGTTCTTTAAGGAACCGCGTCGGGTTTGGCCCCGGGTTTTTTGGGCCGGACCGCTTTTTATATGGCATGTGTTTTTGGCAATGCATGGGGGTGCAAAGACGAGATCTTGAGTTGGACGAATCCAAAAACGATGTGGTTGAAATAAAAATAAGGAGCAAGTATGAAACGCATATTGGTGAATGGCGCGGGTGGTTTTATCGGGGGTCATTTAGTGACCCGGTTGAAGAATGAGGGGCATTGGGTCCGGGCGGTCGATCTGAAACAACATGAATATACCCAGTTGCCGGCGGACGAGTTCGTCCAAGCGGACCTGCGGGAGCAGAGTGTCGTGAAAAAGGTCGTTGAGGGGATAGATGAGATCTATCAATTGGCCGCCGATATGGGTGGGGCGGGCTATATTTTCACCGGCGAACATGACGCCGACATCATGCATAATTCGGCGACCATCAACCTGAACACGCTGCATTATGGCCGCTTGTCCGGTGTGAAAAAGTTCTTCTACTCCTCCTCGGCGTGCATGTATCCAGCCTATAACCAAACGGACCCGGATAATCCCAATTGTGCCGAGGACTCGGCCTATCCAGCCAATCCAGACAGTGAATATGGCTGGGAAAAGCTTTTTAGTGAACGTTTATTCTTGTCTTATATGCGTAATTACAAGGTAGAGGTCCATGTGGCCCGGTTCCATAACATCTTTGGTCCCCTGGGTACCTGGGACGGCGGTAAGGAAAAGGCGCCGGCCGCCATTTGCCGAAAAGTGGCCATGACACCGGATGGTGGCGAAATGGAGATCTGGGGTGATGGCGAACAGACCCGTTCTTTTTTGTATGTTGATGAGTGTGTGGAAGCGGTCCGACGTTTGATGGATTCCCAGGTTTCCATTCCTTTGAACATTGGGTCCGAGGAAAAGGTCACCATTAATCAACTGGCGGCAATGGCCATGGAGATCGCAGGGAAAACAATAAAACTCAAGCACATTCCGGGGCCGCAGGGGGTTCGGGGACGTAACTCGGATAACCGTTTGATCGAAAAGTCCTTGGGATGGAAACCAAGCCGTCCTTTGCGGGAAGGCATGGAAAAGACATATCGCTGGATCGAAAAACAAGCCGAGATCAAATATGGGGTTTTGACAAGCTAGGTAAAGCGTGCTCGGGCCAGCTTTTGCCCGCACAGAAAATAGGAACTAAATGCTTTTTAGCTCAATGTCTTTCTTGATCTTCTTTTGTCTCGTTTTTTGGGGTCATTATTTTGTCTTTGAACGATCTGAGACAGGCCAGGTCCTTTTTCTGACCTTATGCAGTTTATTCTTTTATGGTTTTTCCGATCCCTCGTTAACCTTGCTATTGATCCTGAGTTTGTCGGTAAATGGACTTTGCGCTTACTTTTTATTGAAGCGAAAGAACGGCCGAAGATTTCTAATGGTGATGGCATTGGTCTTCAACCTAGGTCTCCTGGTCTTTTTTAAATACGCTTATTTGCTCGGATGCCTTTTCTTGGATCCGGAACAGAACGCCTCGGTTTTAACCGCGCTTAGGAAAATCCCATTGCCGATCGGGATCTCTTTTTTCACTTTTCGGGCAATTACGTTGATAGTGGACGGCTATCGCGGCGAAAAAAAGGGGTTTGAAAAGCTCGTCTCGGAAAATAATTTTTTTAAGTTCCAACTCGACGTATGGTTCTACATCTCATTTTTTCCTCAGCTGTTGGCCGGCCCTATAGCCAAGGCCAATGAATTTCTGGATCAAATTAACCGCAAATCGGTGCGTCAAGTGCCCTGGTACTTGGTCCTTAAATATCTGATCATCGGTTTTTTTCTCAAAAATTGCATCGCGGATAATTTGAGCGAAGCAACCCTCTACCTTTCTTCCACATTCATACCCCGGCTTCCCAAAATCGATTTGGTGCTTTTGCTTTATGGATATTCGTTCCAAATGTTCGCTGATTTCGCCGGGTATACTTATTTGGCCATGGGTTTTGGTAAGTTGCTGGGTTACGATTCTCCCCCCAATTTTAATTTTCCTTATATCTCTCAAAGTGTTACCGAGTTTTGGAGGCGTTGGCACATATCACTTTCCTCCTGGCTCAAAAACTATCTATATATTCCATTGGGCGGGAACCGAAAAGGTGAACGGCGGACTTATTTGAACCTTATTTTGACCATGATCCTTGGAGGCCTTTGGCATGGGGCGGGTTGGTGTTATGCGATTTGGGGATTTGCACATGGACTGTTTTTGGCCTTAGAACGCATGGTGATGAGCTTTCGAAAATCGACAACAGAACAGAGAGAGAGGCCCTTATGGGCGCGACTACTTCTTGTTTTCTACGCGTTTAACGTGGTTTCCGTGTTTTGGCTTCTTTTTAAACTTCCTAATTTTGCGGACGTTTTACTCTATTTTAGGGCCCTGTGGTCCCAACCCATCTACTCGGACCCGGCCATTGGATATGTCGTGATTTTATATAGTTTTCCCATTGTGGCTTATCACGCTGTTAGGTTCTTTAAGGCCTTTGAAACGGCCCCTTCAATGTTGATAGCGAACCCAGTGGCGGAGGCTTGCTGTTTGGGTTTTATGCTGGTTTTGGTATTCACGAATCCGGGTTGTCCCGGAAATTTCATATATTTCCAATTTTGACCATGAAAGGATCACTTCTACTGTTTGTAACAGCAACAGTTTTCTTGGCGACCCTATATTTTTGCGTTACCACGTTCAAGTTGGAAGCGATTTATGCGGAATCGAATTATTTTCGGGATATGCAGCGACTTGAGGGGTTTTTCCGTGCCGATCGCAAGGATGTCATTTTGGTTGGTTCTTCCATCGCGGCCCGGTTACATCCGGATGAGTTCGAGGATGGGAAATTGGGGTTTGTGAACCTAGGGCTTGATGGCACGGTGATCAACGCGTCTTTGACCATCCTAGAAAAGGAAAAAGTGAAGCCTAAGTGGTTGTTGGTCGAGTTTTCGGTCCTGACTTTTGCCGCGCCTAGAACGAACGATAATCTTATATTGAGCCAACAGAACGACCTGAACCGTTATCTGTGGCGTTTTTTCCCTCTGGCACGCCCCAGCTTTAGACCGAGCAGCATCCTCTATTCCTATCTAAAAAAGAAAAAAGAAAATGACGCGGCGGCTGAACAGCTAAAAAAACTTCATCTAAGTCGTTCGGAATGCAACGACGCGCTTGAAATGCCAAAGATCAGGCCCGGGTTGATAGTGGGAGACTCTAATCCAGCGCTGATGAAGTTGGTAAAATTCAAAGATGAAGGTGTTCGGATATTGTTCGTGAAGATCCCATCGGGAGATCAATATGAAGCGCCGCCGGAGTTCTACGACATGGCTGCCATGCTTAAGGCGCCGATCTTGGATCTTTCCCGACTGACAAAACATAAAAAGGTGGAAATGAACTACACGGATGGCCTCCATTTGGATAGGGCTTCTGCGAAAATTTGCTCCATGTGGCTGGCTGAAGTTTTGGGCTCGTGCCGGTTTTGATCTCTTCGATCTGGATTTTCTGCCGTCTTATGGCCCTTCCAATTGTATTGTCTAACCGGATGTCGGATCGTTCGGTCATTTATTCCGTCCCGGCTTCGGGAAGATGCACGGTAGAGGTGGTTTAAGCCATTTCAAACTGCATTTTTTGCAACTCGACCTTTTATGGGCCGAACGAAACGCTTTTTGTCCCTTATTTTGATGATCTTTGCGGGATTGCCGCCCACGACGGACCAGGGCGCGACATCCTTGAACACGCTGGATCGAGCGCCTAAGACCGCGCCATCGCCGATGGTCACGCCGGCACCGACAAAGACATCCGCGGCTATCCAAACACCTTTTCCAACAATGATGGGGCTAGCCACCATCCGGTGGGCTGGGTCGTTGATATCATGACTGGTCGTGCAAAGGTAACTGTATTGACTGACCCAGGAGTGCTCTCCCAACAAGATCTTTTCAATGTTGTATATATCGGTCCAAGACCCGATGCGGCTATAGGGCTTTAATTCCAGGTTCCATGGCGCCCAAATACGGGCGGTGGGGTAGATCCAGACCCCTTTACCCACCTTCGCGCCAAAAACGCGCATTACGATACGGCGCCAAGCCCAAAAGCCGGGAACCGGGGGAGTGAATCGAAACAAAAGAAAATAAGCGAAAGCCCAGAGGACCCGGGCGAGTTTGTTAGAAAGACTGAACCCACTCTGGAAAGTCTGGAAGATCAGGGGTTCCGACACCAGTGGGATGCGCGGTTTGGCTTGGGTCTTCATTGGCGGTCCCTATCAATGGATTGGTGGAACGTCTTTTGAATAGAAGCCTATCATAACCTAATGCCCCGAGGCACCGGTTACGCAAATCAACGGGATAAGGCGGCCTTTAATACCCTCTCGTATTCGTCCATAGATGCCTGAAAGCTGACCTGCATCAGCAATGGCTTGACATGGGAAAGCGACTCCGGGGTCACTGGAGAGACCTTTTCTAGCCATTCCTCATAGGCTGCCGTAACCTCCGGAAGATTGTTTGGATCGACCCGGGTGCCATTGAGCCCATTCTGGACCAAGACCGATGCCCCGGCGTATTTGGAACAGATGACCGGCAAACCGGAAATAAGGGCTTCGTTTACAACCGCGCCAAAGGTTTCCCGGCGTGAGGTCAATGAAAACACTTGCCCAATTTGAAACCAAGCGTAGAGGGCTGTGCCTTCGCAGTGTCCAGCGAATATGACCTTGTTCTCGATGCCCAAAGAAACGCTTAAATCCTTCAAACGTTGGCGTTCAGGTCCCTCTCCGACCAAGACCAAGGTCGTATTTTTTAAACGGGACTGTACTTGAGAAAAACCCTCTAATAAGACCCCAAGCCGCTTCAATTCAGCTAAACGACCGACATAAAGAAGTACTCTTTGGCCATATAAGTTCCATTTTTGAGCGAGCTTATCCGCTTCGGGTATGGCAATTTCCAATTGTTGGCGAAAATAGGCATCTTCTTGGAGAATGGGCACGCAGCCCATGGGAAGTTTCGCGCCAAACCGGGTCCGATAAATTTCGGCCATCGGTTCTAACAGTAGGACCAAGCCGTCCAAGCGAGGTAATAGGATACGTCGAAGTAGTTTGCGCAAGATGACATCCTTTTTGATCCATTCGGGGTTGTCGTCGGTCATGATCACGTGCTTGTACCGGGCCCCGGTGAAGAGCCTTTTGGCCCAAACGGCCACTGAAGCGGGACAGTATTCAAAGGTGACGACCACATCGGGTTTAAAACGGTCGATTTCTTTTCCGACGCCAAAGCGAAAGACGCGATTCATGATCTCGAAACCGTTTAACAAATGAGCGTGGTCAGCCGTTAGCCGTTTCAATAATTCGTTTTGGTCGTATGCGTAATAATCCAAGTTCCAATTGGTGAAGAGGACCTTGAAATCGAACCGCTCGGCCAACGTGTTGAACATGGGCAGCCGATAGCCGATCAATGCGGGATAGATCATGAGCACGCGGGGTTTATCGCGGGGCTCTAACGTGGCGTTCATTTGCTATTTCCTTAAATATTCAAGTCTGAATAGAGATCAAGAGGCTATCGATAGTTCGATTTGCCCCAAAAACAAGCTATATCTTACATTTTTTGGAGGGATTTGCGTAGCGGACAAATGACTAGGTTAGCGAAGGATCAGCAATTTAGAGATCGAGTTTTTTCCATTAATGACAACAGAGACATAGTAAAGACCGTCGGCTAGTTGGGCTCCCATGCGGTCCAAGAGCCGCACAGCCACGGATTGACCGGGCATGACCAATTGAGAAGGCGAATCATAGACCATGCGGAAAGCCAAGGTATATATCTTGATCTTCACGTTCACGGGGGTCTCGAGACCAGGATAGATCGAGATAGTGGAACCAGTGCAGGGATTAGGATAAATGACGGGCGCGGGCAGGCCCAGCGGAGTCGGGGTAGCGGTGAAGGGCGCCGTGGCGGTGCCGGTAGGAGTGGTCGTTGAAGTGGTTGAAAAGGTATTGGTGAGTATGGGTGTGGCGGTACCGGTGGAGGTGTTGATTATCTTAACGGTATTTGTCGCAGTCGCGGTCGTTGTGTAAGTCTGTGTGTTGGTGGCGGTGAGGGTGACGGTTTGAGTGTTTGTGACCGTTTGGCTATTGGTGACCGTGGGTGTACTGGTCAGGGTCTGGGTCGAGCTTTGGGTCGGGCTGAGGGTAGAGGTAGAGGTGTTGAGCGGCGTGTTAGTGATCGTGAAGGTTTGAGTGACGGTGTTGGTCGCGGTCGAAGTCTTGGTCGAAGTGGTCGTGGGGGTACTGGTTCCGGTCATGGTATTGGGCGCCGTATTGGTCGTGGTGGGCGTATAGGTCACGGTGTGGGTAGCGCTGTTGGTGGCGCTATTGGTAACGGTCGCGGTATTGGCCAAAGTCGCTGTCGATGTGGCTGTTGAAGTGACCGTTGAGGTGGAGCTTGCGGTGGGGCTATTGGTCAAGGTTTGAGTGGAAGTGTCGGTTTGGGTATTGCCGATGGTCGGGGTGGAGGTGTCGGTATAGGTACTGGCCGGGGTCAAAGTAGATGTCGAGGTAGCGGTGTTAGTGTGAGCGGCGGTAAAGGTCATGGTAGGAGTAGCTGTTTGTGTGGCGGTGCTGGTGGATGTATTGGCAGGAGTACTCGTAGAGGTTGAGGTGGCTGTGTTAGTGGAGGTACGTGTTGCGGTGGATGTAGAGCTGTTCGTGGCGGTCGAAGTGGCGCTGGCGGTGGCCGTGGAGGTCGCGGAGGCGGTCCTTGTTTCTGTGGAAGTAGCGGTGGTGGTGGCGGTGGGGGCGGTCAGACAGCTGTTCGTGACCAGATCGACATCATCGATCCATAAATAAGCGGCTCCATTGGTCTGCGGCTGAAAGACCAATTGAGTGGCGTTCTGCAAATTCTGCGCGAAGGTACCGCTATTGCCATTAGGGTTGGAAAACGTGGTGGAGTTCAGGTTGAGGGTAACCTGGGTCCAACCCATGGAAGTGACGTTAAAAGGAGCCTGCCACCAGGAATAGCCGGCCCCGCCATAGGTTTGGGTGGAGGCCACCTTGAACCAATAGGCGCCGGGGACCGTTGCCACGACCCAGAAAGATACTTGTCCATAATTCGAGAGATTGACCATTCCAGTGCCGGCGCCCGTGGGATTGGCCGTGGCGCTGAGCCCGGTGAAACATTCGCCGTAACTTCCGCTGGCAATACTCCAACTAAATTGCATGCTGTAACCCGAATAACCGGGGGAAGTGTAATTGAGCGCCCCGCCGCTGCCGGATCCGAAAGAAGTGGACCAAGTACCGTTGAATGTATTCGTTCCCCCCGCGGCGTTATTGAAATCGTCGACCACCGTAACGCAACCCGCGCCGTAGGTGGGGGCGGGAGTCGGACTGAAGGTGGGGGAAGGGGTGGGGCTTAAACTGCAGTCCGCCGGTACGGTTGTGTTATATGGAGAGTTGGTCCAGAAGGACTGCAAGGTATTGTAAGCCGTTCGATAGGTTCGAGGTCCGGTGCTTCCGATGGCTAGAGCGGTGCTCAAGCCGAACCATTCCTCGTTGGCGTAATTGTCCGGAAGGACATTGAGGGTTTCCCCGCAGGAATCGTGGGTGCTATCCCCGCCACATTTCCACCATTCGTCGCACCACTCAAAGACGCATCCACCTAAAAGTTTATTGGAAGAGTTCAAGGCGCTTAGGTTGTTGCCGATCGCATTGGGCCACACGTCGCTATAAAAGGATGATTGGTCCGCATCATCCTCAGTGCCCGTATTGTTGTTGTAGGCGTCGTTTCCGAATTCGGTGATCAATAAGGGTTTGGTCAGTGAATAAGGTGAGATGATGTTGCTGGTCCAAGTGGAGGAAGCGGCCAGATAGACATTTACGGACCAGAGGTCGATAGAAGAAACCAAGCCGGTCAAACTGCCGTTATTGATATCGTTGTTGTTCACTAGAACGGCGGTATAGGGGTGGCTGGTATCCGCGTTGGCTTTTTCATAAGCGATGACATTCTGATAGAACTGGAACATTTGGGTATCGCTCATGGGTGTCAGGTTGGTCGAACTGTTGTTCTCGTCGCCCAGTGCCCACATGAGAATGTTGGGGTAAGTATTCAGGTCCTTGAAAAGGTTGATGACGGCGGCGAATTGGGTCTCGATCTGGGTTAGGTTGGCGGAGACGGTGTAGTCCACGTTATAGGGAACCCAAAAGTCAGGGATCACGTAAATGCCGTCCGCGGCGGCGGCCGCGAGAAGGCGGTCGTAGTTAGCTTTCATAGCGGCATTCACACTACCGTCCGTATCGATCAAGGCTGCGTAGTTAAAATAGACGCGAATGGTGTTCACCCCCATTAATTTCATCTGAGCTAGATCCGCTAGGGTGACGTTGTATCCGTAGGCCCATTCTTGGTCATTGTCGGCGATGGGGACAGGGTTGTAGTTAACACCCCGAACCATAAAGGGGGAACAGTTGACCAGCAATTGATGCCCCGAAACACTGACGGAGGCGGCATGGGTTAGACCGGGCATTAGCCAGAGACTCAATAGAAACGTTCCAAGGATGGAACGCAACGTAACGACGGTCGTTCGTGAAATGGGGTGGATTTGTTGGTTATTCACGGGCCTTTTCACTTAATTCACTCAATTAGGGCGGAATTTGAAGGGTGAGGAGCCATTGGGATGATTAAATTGAGAACGTTCTCAAAATTGTATCAGGTTCTTTTTAGATTGCCACTTATTGTTCAAACGAAAGGGATTGTCGGTAAAAAAACGAAAAGGAATTGCTTTATCGACGCGGGTTAAACGTCCTCATTGAAAGGCGTAAAAAAATTGTAAACCCATGATGAAAGGAGAGTTTGAGGCCCCGCAGATGTGATTAATTCCTTCGACTGTTTCTTTCTCTTTGTATGATATTTAAAGTCAGTAGGTTGTTCATTTTGAACAGCGAAGGACGGGCGATGAAAAAATATACTTTGCTCCCTTATATCACCTTCTTCGGCCTGGGTTTGTCCACGGTGGTTTGGGGACAAACGCTGACACCGACGACCGCACCAACGACGCTCCCCGTACCCTCAGCCTCATACACGCTCAATTGGGATAATTCAGGTCAAGGTTACAAGATGGGCGGAAGGCATTTTCAATCATCCGAGGTAATGAATCAGCGTTTGTGGATCATTGCGGGCGAGAGCAATAATCTGCCCACGGCGGATGTTTGGTCATCAGGGGATGGCTTGAGCTGGTCGGCCGCCACGACCCAAGCTGCTTTTGGTGGCCGGTGGGGACAAGCGACCGTGGTTTTCGACGGGGGACAAGGCCAGGCCCTTTGGGTCATCGGTGGTTCGGACAATAAAACCTTTTTCAATGATGTCTGGCAATCCAAGGATGGCGCCATTTGGACCTCAGTCACTACCGCGGCGGCTTTTTCGCAAAGAGTGCGCGAGAGTGCGGTTGTGTTCAATCACAAAATGTGGGTCGTCGGCGGAAGGAATGCTACCGCGGTCCTGAACGATGTTTGGTGTTCGACGGACGGTAAAACTTGGACTCAAGTGACGCCCGCGGCGGCTTTTCCGGCCAGATATTCGGCCTCACTGGTCGTCTATAAAAACGCTCTTTATTTAATGGCGGGGCAAGGAAATGCGGGAGCATTGAACGATGTTTGGACCTCGACCGATGGGGCTGCTTGGACCAATGTGACGGTTGATCCCGGCTTCCCGGCCCGTGCCAGCCAATCGGCGGTCGTCTACAACGGCCTTTTGTGGGTCCTGGGAGGACACGATGTCTCGTCCCAGACGGTCTTCGCAGATGCCTGGTGGAGTAATAATGGCAGCCAATGGTATCAAGCGGCCACTTCTAAGACTTACACCCCTCGATGGGGTCAAACGAGCGAAGTGTTCGAACAATCGCTTTGGATGATCACAGGAGCTAGCGGTACTCAAATGAAGCCGGTGGACTATTCCGATATTTGGAGCGGGACGCTTTCGACCGGCTCGGGTTTTGTGAGTGCGTTGGTCGGCAGCACGGGTTCGAAACCGACAGCCACCGCAACCCAAACCTTAACGGGTACTCCGGCACCGATCGCACCGACACAGACACCTACCGCGACTATTGGAACAGTTCCGGTCGCTTATCCTAATCCTTGCATGAGCGACCACGTGAGTTTGAACCTGCCGCTTCACCAGGTGGGCGACGTGAAAGTGGAGATCTTCACGGTCGGGTCCCGCCATGTGAGGACCTGTGTCTATCATCAGCAGGCTGTTGGACAGGACGTGACACTGACCCTGGCCGATGATGCGGGTATCGCTTTGGCGAACGGTCTTTATTTTGTCCGGGTGACGACCCCGGAAGGGAGTCATATCGTCAAACTGTTGGTGATCCGGTAAATTTGATCTTGAGCTTGCTGAGTAAAAAGTCTAGGCCTCAAGGTTCTCGACTTTTTTCGGATACGGGTGACTTACTCTGGCGATGTTTTCTTCGGGCTGGTTGCCAAAGTGCTTCATTTGAGAAGGCTGGCGTGAAAGGTTGATGGTAGAAATCGGGCGCAAAAAATGATCTGCCTTGTTGAATGAAAGATTTTTACCTTGAAAATTGGTAAAAAGTTGTGATTTTTCAGTAAAAATGACCCTTTAATACAATCGTTTGTATTTTTGTGTTGAGTTTACAAAATGACCGTAAATCGTTATCCTTGTTTTAAGGCCAATGCTCTAACATCGCCCTATGAAACCGCTTTTATGCTGAATTGAGAGACGCTTGTCGAATCGTCTGAAAACGATTACAGCTCTAAAACGAAGGATCTGCGCCACCCTGGTGCTATGGTTCTTTGTGGCCGCTCAACCCCTTTGGGCGGGGTTGAATGTGACTGTGACGGGTTGTCCCTGCACCAGTGGAAACTGGCCGGGTCTTGTTTTTAACGTTTGCAATACAACCTCGGCAGTTTACCAAGTAACAGGAGTTCAATTTCAAACTCCATCCTTTAAGATCCCGGCAGGTAATTTTTACAACAGCGCTCCGGTGACCGAATGGGGCACAGGCCCTTATAACTATCAGGTGTGGCTGGCTAATACGGTCCAAGTTTTTCCACCGACCCATTGCGACACATCGGACCTTAACGGGAGTTTCAGTGTAACTTCCGGCGATGGTACGCCCTACAACGTGCAAGTGATGTACAAGACTGGATCTTGCGTCCAACCCCCGACGCCGGCCACGCCGACTCCCATTCCTAATTCCAGTTGCGCCGCGATGGATACGGCCTTGACCACACTGACTTCGCAGCCCAGCTATTACAGCACGACCTGCGTACCTTGGGCCTATAACGGCGGGATCGACGGCGGGGGATTCATCAACACCTTCGAAAATCAAGGGACCATGACCCCCTATACCCAGATCCAAATCGGATATTCCAACACGCCTATCGCGATCAACGGCACTTGCACTTTCGATCCCACCAGCATGGGTGGGCCTCAATACATGATGGCGGTAGCGGCGGGCCAGGAATATTTCAATATGGACATGATCAATTTGTTGGCTATCGGCGCCCGTGAGAACGCGGCGGCTTTGCAGGGTGGCGATTATTTTGTGGGTAATGCAGGCAATGAATGTCCGGCTTTGGGTGTAGGTGGTGTATTCAATGTCGAGGATTCCACTTTCATGCGGGATATCCAAGGTTTCCCGGAACTGTATCCTCAGTATGGGACCTGCGTGGCCTCTTATACCAGCGTGGCCGGGGCTCTCGCGGGTTGTCCGGGTGTAGGGCCGAGCGGCGACACTTACCTCTACTTCTTCACCCATACGGCCGGCTTCAGCCCGGGCGGCGGGAACTGTTTATCAGGCGACTCGGCCCAAATGATCAATTCAGTGGTCTTGGCGGGTTGCGATCTGTGGTTCACCTATGACCTGTTGGGTCAAGCCAACGGGTTGTGCTTCAAAGAACAAATGGAGAACGGCGCCGATCAATATGCCGCTATTAAAATGATCGACGGGGCTTATAACAGCGGTGTTCACGCTGGTATTGAAGCGCCTATCTTGCCGCCGACAGTGAGCAGTTTGGCTAACCCCAATTTGGGTTCACCCAATGGCGCTTACACGAACACACTGATCAATTTCATCACTCAAGTCCGGACGGACTCCTCTTGTAACGGTTCTACTATCTATGACGGACAGATATCCTGGGCGGAAGTGGAAAAGTTCTTTTTTGGTAACGGCGGGACCGCTGCGGCCCAGGGTGATGGCGGTCTCTTACTTCATTTCAATCTGACCAACGCCCAAAGAACGGCTTTGGAGAATGACCTACTATGCGCTTTCACCAAATTGTCAGCTCATTGGGGCGGGTCTTATGTCAGCTACCGCTATGACTGGTTGACCATGATGCGGGTCGCCAAGAACTATCTCAACACCACACTGCCGATCCCCACCTCGACCGAGTTCAATCAGGACCTGGCCAATTTTGGTGGCTACACTGTGGCCAATCCGACCTGTCCGGGGGTGGTCAATGAAACAACATATCCAAGCATGACCATTACCTCGCCGGCGACGGGCCTAGCTTTGAACAACCCTGTTACGGTTTGCCCGCCCTTTAATCTGTCGATGAGCGCTACGGATAGCAGCTCGGTCTCCATCGCCCAATGGACGTTGGACCCCACTTGGACCACATGGACCCCTTTTGCGGGCACGGGACCTGCCTATACCGCCTCGCTTACATCCACTACACCAGGAATGCCCGCTTCTGGGCCAGTCACGGCTTGGGTGATGGTGGGAAACCCTTGCTATAACGATATCGTTCAAGAGGTCTATCTTTATGTGCAGTGTTCTGTGAACACGGCCACTTCCACCATGACCAGTACTCCGACCCAAACGGCCACAAAGACCAGTACTCAAACGCCGACGAATTCGCCGACAAATTCGGCTACCCAAACGCCCAGCAATACGCCGACGAACTCGGCCACTCAAACGCTAACCGAGAGCTCTACCTCGACACCGACGGTGACGAATACCCAAACCTCCACCGCTACAGTGGCCAGCACTTCGACTTTTACGAGCACCTTAAGCCCCACTTTAAGCGCGACCATGACGAATACGGCAACGGTCTTGAACACCGCTACGGCCACAGCGACCCAAACGGCCTCGTCCAGCTTTACGCCGACAGCTGTTAACAGCTATACCTCCACGGCCACCTTGAGCAGTACGGCCACTCTAGCGGATTCGGCCACCAGCACTCAGACAGAAACTTCCACATTGACCTTGGCCGATACAGCTACCAACACCCAGACCGAAACCTCGACGGCTACCTTGGTCGATACCGCGACGCCTACCGCCACCCTGACCTCAACATTCACCTTGGCGGATACAGCTACTTACACCCAGACCGAAACTTCCACGGTGACCTTGGCCGATACGGCCACCAGCTCCCAGACCGAAACGGCTACCAGCACCTCCACTTCCACCGGGGTTGCCACCAACACGCACACCATGACCCAGACGGCGACCGTCACCCCCACGGTCACTTTTACCCAAACCTGCACCTCCACGAACACTTGGGAACCGACCTGGACCTTTACGGTGACCCCGACCCCAGTGAACTTCTTCATCGGCGAGAACCTATACCGCTCCTCGGGACCTGACCTGCCGATCCATCTCTCGGTCAAGGAATACCCGGGTAAGGTAGGGTTATATATCTTCAATTCGGCGGGAGAACATGTCCGGACCCTCATTGAAACGAATATTACGGGTCCCTACGAGAATACTTTTGGGTGGGATGGAAAGAACAAATATGGCGCCAAATGCGCCTCTGGTATCTACGTCATTTATGCGTTAGAACCGGCCAGGACCCTTAAAGGCCGGGTGGTCCTGATCCGTTAAAATTCTCGAAACAAGTGCTGAAAAAATGTGCTTTTCAACACCCCGCAAATAGCGGGTCAGGATCGTTATGCTATTTTCCGATCGAAACCGTTGTTGCGGGTTGAGGTAGGGCATTTGCAACCGTTGGTGTTACGTTGGCCGGTGTGGTGACAGGCGTGGTATTGGGAATGAGGGCGGTGATGGTGGACTGCATCGTCTCCAAGCTCACCGGCGTGGCTGTTCCATCGGCGGGTGAAGCTCCCTTCGGCATGGCCATGAGACCCATATCGTCGCCAATGGGTTCATCGGTGGGTGGTTGGATATCTTCTTCAATGGGGTTGACCCGCAGTACGGCTGTTGGTGTCCCTTGGATCACGGTCGTGATGACCGGCGTGGGCACATTATTCAGGATTGGGATCGTTGGCTGGGCCAGGATATTTAAAGGTAAAAATGCCATCGCCAGGATAACCAGCAGAGAAAAAACATTTTTCATGGTCGTACCATCCATTTAAAGATGCCGTATTTTACGGCTATCCGAGTCCTGGATATAGTGGAAATAGAGTTTCGAATAAAGGCTTTAGCCCAAGATCGGGAAAATCGTTAGTGACAATGCCTTGTCGCGGTTTTGCGCTAACCGAATCCAGGACATCGTTTTAAAATATAAGGCGCATTGATGATCGCCGGACGCTCCAGGAAAGGCTGACGATGCTCTATCTACGCTTACTTTTAACACTTTTGCTGGTGTTGTTCTTCTGCAATAAGCATTCTTGGGCGGAGAAACCTGTTTTCTACGCTTTCACGTCCGAGGACGGGCATTACAATTTCGACGGTGGTTTCAGCATCAAGGCCGACCCCAGTGTGGTCTGGGATGTATTGACGGACTATAACCATTACAACCGTTATATCAGCAACATTAAGGCCAAGGTCATCCGGGAAAAGCCCGGGGAGGACCTGATCGTGGAACAAGACGCGGGTGGTGGCTTCCTTTTCATCCAAGAACACATCAAGGCCCGGCTGGATGTCCATGAAGTCGCGGAACAATCCATTTCTTTCCAAGATATCGACCATGAGCATTTCCTTCTTTATGCCGGCGTTTGGACACTGCGTTTTGATCCTGAACAAGATGAAGTGGTGGTGGGCTATGCCTTGCAGGCGACCCGGTCCCCTCAAACGCCGAAGTTTCTCACCTCGGACCTTTTCGGGTCCAGTTTGGGAGATCTTTTGTCCGAAATGAAAAAGGAAATGGTCCGGCGGGAAGCGAAGCGAGAGAAGCAGTTGAATTTGGCCGTTAAGACTAATCCGTCCCCGGTTGCCACGCTTATCAACAGCACTGCTACACCCATTGTTTTGAACGAATAAGTATCTCGATCGCTAGTGTAGATCCATTCTTTGGGTCACGATTGGCAGATATAATTTTTCTGTCGGTGTCAATTCCTGAACTCGCTGGGACTGCGCTTGACCAACTTATGGAACAAACGGCTGAAATGGTCCCGGTTCTTATAGCCCACCTGATAAGCGATCTCCCCGATGGACAGGGAACTTTTCTTTAAAAGGACCTTGGCACGCTCCATTTTGGTCTCGTTAATGTATTGCAGGGGGGTCTGACGGGTGCTTTCCTTGAAGATCCGGATGAAATGCTCGGGTGTGACATTGAGGTATTTGGCAATCTCCTCGACTTTGATGGTCTTTTCCAGGTTGGTCTGGATATACCCAATGGCTTTGGCGGTCAGGCCTGAATAAAGCTGTTGGGGTAATAGGGAAGCGAACCGATCTTCCATTCGGTCGATGGTCTCGGCGGAGGAAGCTTTTCCTTCCAGGAAAAAGGTCAACTCTTGGCCTCCGATGGAGAGCCAATCCAAATAATCCCCCTGAAAATAGCCGCATTCCTCCATGATCTTTCCGTGCCGCAGGAAGAACTCCGCCTGGTCTAGATAAGGCCGCTTTTGCCGCAGCAATTTCTCCAAATAGACGGATTTCATTCCGGGAAAGGGCGTTCCCAGATTTCCCGCGTACCAGTTCTGGAAGGGATCTTCCATGATCTTGACCAGCGCCTTGGAAGCGGCCTCGGGATAGCGGGTGTTCTTGGGAATGACGTAATTCAGGCCGCCGACCATGGACTTGCCCGGTGTCTTGAAACTGGCGGAGGGGAGGGGACACCAGCCGAACTTGTCCCTTTCGCTTGCGGGTAATTGATTGATCATCTCGATCCCGTCGGACCAATGGTGCATGAAGACGCAATGGCCTTCCAGGAAGGCGCGGTAGGGGTTCGAATAATCCCAGGTCAGGACATAAGGCGGGATCATCCCATTCTTGAAAAAACGCTCAATTTGCTTGAGGGCGGTCTCCAGGGCTTTTCGGTTCAATACCCAGTTGGGGCCGTTCTCATAAAGGTCCGCGCCCTGGGACCAAAGATAGTCCAGGAAGACCGAGAAACGAATAGGGGCGTTGAAGTTGATCAGTAGTCCGAGCAATTCCGCGCTGTTCTCGCCCTTGAGGATCGTGAGGGTTTGTTCCTCCAGGTCGTCCCAGGTCTGTGGGGGCTCAAAAAAATATTTCTTCAAAAGGTCTCGGCGATAAAAAAGAAGGCGGATCGAAACGTGCTGGGGCACGCTGAAGAGATTGTTACCGACCACGCCCTTGCGCCAACCCATATCCAGGAAAGTATATTGATAGCTGGGGAAGAGATTCTCCAGAGGTTGTAAAAGTCCTTGCCGCCCATAGTGCGCGGCGGCACCCAAATTGGTGATGGCCAATAGTCCTAGATGGGTCTCAGAGGCGTAAAGTGAGGCGGGTTTAGCGTCTTTTGCCGGTTCCCACTGGATCTCTTTCTTGCCTTGAAAGAGCCTGTCCTTTTCCAAATGCCGCCGCAACGCTTTGGTATAGATGGATTTTTGCGCTTCATCGGGGAAGAAGGGATAGCCCAGTTCCATGATGTTCGTCTTTTTGTTCTTGGGTACGCCCGGTCTTTTTGAACTCAAGTTGGATCCCTCTGGCCATGCCTTGAAACGATTTTTCGGGTTACCGTTTTCCTCAAAAAAGAACATCAACTTTAGTCATATCATATCAAGAATGGTCATGTGATTTAAATACTTCTTCCAGGTACCAAAGGCTAAGCTTTCTATGGTTTCGAAGGGCATCAATCCCTGTGCCCGGGAAAGCCTATTATCCCCTGAATGTTGTGTGTTTAAGGGCATTTTCGGTCTTCGGACGGAGGGTTCTTTGAAGAGAACTGATCACATGTCTCATATCGTTCGTTGTTCCATGAAAACGGTTTCAGTGGTGATTTTCGCTTTCCTCCTCCTCTTCACCCGGCAAGCCTTGGCGGATTACAGTTATGAAAACATCCCGGCGGGCTATGGCCTGGCTTGGAGCGACGAGTTCAACGGTGCCGTCGGCAGTTTGCCTAACTCCGCCAATTGGTCCTATGACACGGGGATCAATCAACCCAACAACGAACTGGAAAACTACACCAACAGCACTAATAACGTCCATGTGATCAGCGATCCCAACGCTGTGGATGGTAAGTCCCTCGTCATCATCGCCCAAGATCCGGGCGGTAATAACGATCAAATGGGAAACTACACTTCAGCCCGCATCGATACCGCGGACAAACAAACCTTCACCTACGGCTATATGGAAGCGCGCGTGCGCATGTCTTATGGGCAGGGAATCTGGCCCGCCTTTTGGATGCTGGGCAATGACATCAACCACGGCACCAACTGGCCCTATTGCGATGAGATCGACATCATGGAAAACATCGGCAATACCGGTGACCAAGGAACCAACCACATGTCGCTTCACGATGGAAACGACACTACCTTCTATCCGGCGCTTCCGGGTGGACAGCTTTATCACAATGCTTATCACACCTTCGCGGCCTTGTGGCAACCCAACCAGATCCAGTTCTTTGTGGACGGAAATCTGATGGTGACCGATACGCCGGCCAGCATGGGCAATAACTGGGCTTTCAACAACAATCCGAATTTCTTCCTCTTGAACTGTGCCGTGGGCGGCGCTTGGCCCGGCAACCCCGACAGCAGCACGTCTTTCCCGCAGACCATGTATGTGGACTATGTGCGCGCTTACCAGACCGGGTTCGCCACCCCCACGCCGGTGGTCCAATCCACCTGGCGCGTGCGTTGCGGCGGCGACAACTATACGGATAGTCAAGGCAATCTTTGGACGGCGGATAGCAATTTCACCGGCGGTTGGCCCGCGGCCAACACCGGCACCGCTGTGTCCGGCGCTTTGCCCGCATCTTCGGACGGCACTTTATACCAATGGGAACGCTACGGTAATACTACCGGCGGCCAGACGCTGACCTATACCTTCAATGTCCCTACTGGTTCCAATTACCAGGTCACGATGAAGTTCGCGGAAGACTACTGGACCGCAGCGGGCCAACGTTTATTCAACTACGCGATCAATGGCACGACCGAAGCCACCAATTTTGATATCTTTGCCAACGCAGGCGGACAGTTCAAAGCCCTCGACAAGGTCTATAACAACATCACCCCGAATTCGAACGGACAGATCGTCATCACCTTGTCCCCGGGCAGCGCAGACAATCCGAAAGTCGACGCCATTCAAGTCGTCCCCATGGCGGGCGGTGCCACCAACACAGCTACTTATACCCCGACCGCTTTAGCCACCAATACGCCCACCGCCACCGCGACCCAAGTTGCCGGGAACAGTGTTTGGCGCGTGCGCGCCGGTGGACCTGCCTATACGGATAGCCAAGGTAATGTTTGGGCAGCCGATGAGAACTTCACCGGCGGTACTGCCGCTACCGGCACCAACGCCATTTCAGGCGCCTTGCCCAATTCGGGCGATCAAGCCCTGTACCAAGACCAGCGCTATGCCTCCACGTTCAGCTATAGCTTTGCCGTGCCGACGGGTTCCTATCAAGTGCTCCTCAAGTTCGCGGAAACCTATTGGACCGCCTCGGGTCAACGGGTCTTTAATGTGGGCATCAACGGTTCCACGGTCTTGACCAATTTCGACATCTTCGCCACCGCAGGTGGCGCCAATATCGCCGTGGATAAGGTGTTCAATAACATCTCGCCGGTGAATGGCGTCATTACGCTTAATTTTGGCCCCGCCAGCGCGGACCAGGCCATGATCACGGCCATCCAGATCGCGCCTCAGTCCCAAGCCCAAGCCACACCGACACGCACCTTTACGGCCACACCGACCACGGGCTCCTCCGGGGGTAAATTGCCCTATCAAGTGGTGGGTTACTGCTATACGGGCAATAAGGCCAGCGTCTCCAGCCTGACCGGGTCCGGCGGCAGCATCAATTGGAGTACCGACGTTCCTTGGCAGGACCTGACGGTGGCGGTGGACGCTTTCATGATCCCCAACACCAATAACACCTTCAGCAACGGGGGCGCCAAGAACGCGGCCCTGATCAGCGCGGCCCACGCCCATGGCGTACGTTGTATCGTCTCCATCGGCGGCGGCGGGCAGGACGGCGCTTTTCCGACCGTCTGTACCTCGGCTAACCGGCAAAATTTCGCCTCGGCGGTCACCGCTTTGATCGCCCAATATGGTTATGACGGCGCGGATATCGACTGGGAAAGCCCGAATTCGGCGGCCCAGTCTGACGCGACGGTCATGATGCAGGACATCTACACCAAGATCAAAGCCATGGCGCCCTCCAGCGTGGACGGCCTGCCCCGTACGTTGTCTTTCGCCACGGTGGATTATGTGTTCGGTATCTACAACATGACCACTTTGGCCAATTACACGGACTGGCTCTTCTATATGGGTTACGACTGGTACGACTGTCCGAACCTCTATAACGGTCCCTTGAACCTGGAAAAGAGCGGTATCGCCAGCATCACCAATGGCACCACCTGGAGTTACCCGATCAACAAGGTGGTCCTGGGCTGCCCGCTCTATACGAACGACTACAACACGTCCAATTGCACGGCCAGCGAATATAACGTCCTGTCCATCCTGCATTTGGGCACGCCGGGTTCCTATAACAGCACCTACGCCGAACAGGCCTATACGGCGCCCAACGGCCATACGGTCTATGTGGATACGGCTCAAAGCTATTGCGACAAGATCAATTACGCTTATAGCAACCACCTGAAAGGCATCGGCATGTGGGATGTGGGTATGGCCCTGCCTTATACCGACAGCGCTGTCTCGGGTATCTGGAATACCATCGGAGCTCAAGCGAGCTGTTTGAACATCGGCCCTACAGCTACCCCGACTAGGACGGCTACCCCGGTGATCGCCTCCACTTGGCGCGTCAACGCGGGAGGTCCCCAATATACGGACAGCCTGGGCAATGTCTGGGCGGCGGACGAGAATTTCACCGGCGGCACCGCCGCAGTGACGACCTCGACCATTACCGGTGCCTTGCCCACGGGGGCCCAGACGCTGTATCAATCGCAGCGCTATGGCAACCCCTTTAGCTACAGCTTCAACGTGCCAGCGGGGAACTATCAGGTCACTTTGAAGTTCACTGAGACCTACTGGACCGCGGCGGGCCAGAGAGTGTTCAACGTCTCGGTCAACGGTTCGACCGTTCTGACGAACTTTGACATCCTGAAGACGGCGGGATCGCAGAACAAGGCCATCGACGAGGTGTTCAATAACATCGCCCCGTCTGGCGGGACCGTCACCATCACTTTGGGACCTGCCAGCGTGGATAACGCGATGGTGGACGCTATCCAGATCGTCCCGCAGCCTTCCACCCCAACTTTTACGCCGTCCAACACCACCACCAAGCCGTTCACGGCCACCAATACGGTGACGTCAACGCAGACCTCGACGATGTCATCCACGATGATCTCAACGAACACCCTGACCGATACGGCCACGGTGGCGAGTACATCGACGAACACGTCGACCATGACCAACACCAGCACTGTCTCCAATACCGCTACGAATAGTTCTACGGTGACGGCCCCTAACACGGCTACGGAAACTTCGACGCTGACGCCGGTGTTGACCAGTACGCCCACCAACACCAATACGGCAGCTAATACGGCCACGTCCACGAACACAGCGGGCAACACCGCTACCTCGACGAATACGGTCATCAATAGTGCCACCAATACCAGCACGCCGCCCAATACGGCGACCAATACCAATACGGCCTTGAACACGGCGACCAGCACCAGTACGTCCGTGAACACCGCCACGAACACGTTGACCAGCACGAATACGGCCCCTAACACGGCCACTTCGAGCAATACACCGGTCAATACGGCCACTTCAACGTTGTCCTTCACCTCGACGGCAACCCGGACCAATACGGCGCTCAACACCGCGACCGCGACGGCCTCGTCGACGAAGACCTGGACCGCGGTATTCACCAACACTTCGACGCCGACGCTGACCTTGTCGCCGACGAAGACGAATACCTTCACCTTTACCGCGACCAAGACCAACACCGGCACACCGACCAAGACGGCCACGCCGTCCGGTCCTTGCGCGGGGGTCCCGGCTTGGAACGGCAATATGGTCTATTACGCCATCGGGGCAAAGGTGACTTATAACGGGGAACTGTACCAATGTATCCAGGCCCATACGTCTCTTTCGACCTGGATGCCCTCGGTTACCCCCGCTTTGTGGCAAGACCTGGGCACTTGCGGGGCCACGGGCAATGTGGTGCAGATGGCACAGGTGCCGGGCCAAGCTTTAATCCAAAGCGCGAACCCCAAGACGCCGGTGGAAACGCCTCAAGTGCCCACTTCGACGCCGACGGTCGCCATCGGCAACCATCCTTTGGTCGTCCCGAATCCGGTCACTTCGGATACGGCGAACCTGCGCCTGCCCATGACGATGGCGCAGGACGTGTCGGTAAAGATCTACACGGTGTCCATGCGGTTGGTACAGACGGTGAACTACGGAACCGTGAACTCGGGTAGCGTGCCTGTGAAACTGAACGATAAGAACAACATCCAGTTGTCGAACGGACTTTATTACTTCCGTGTCCAAGCGAACGGCATTTCTTGGATCGTGAAAGTGCTCGTATTGCGCTGATCGTTACCCGCAATGAGTCCGGGTTCCTTAGGAACTCGGGCTTTTTTGTTTTAGGCCACTGGGGCCGGTCCGTAGGGCAATATTGAGGTTTAGAGAAGCCGGGCTCTCTAATTACCGCAATACCATCACTTTGTGGCGCTCGGTGCGGATCGTCCCGCCGACCGAATTGAAAACGGTGGTCGCCGACACATAGATCCCGCTGGCGATCCCCGCCGCGTTCCAAGAGACCTGAGGTTGTCCTGTAGGCGAGGTCAAAGTGGCCACCCTTTCCCCTGATAAGGTATAGAGCTGTACCCGGATGGAAAAGGACTCGGCGATGGAAGACGCGTCAAAGAACGCTGTCGTGCCGTACTTCACGCCCAGCACGTTGGGGGCGATAGCCACTCCTCCTGCCTGTCCCTGGGGCGACAGCACCATGACTTCCCGGACGACAGTCCTTTCCTGACTTTCCCCTCCGGACCAATGGATCTGCACCGAATAACCACCCGGCGTGACGTAGGTTCCCTGGTTGTTACTGCCGTCCCATAATAGGGTCACGGGCCCGGAGCCACTATCCACCACGATGGAGATATCCGGCACCGCGTCCTGGGAAGTGGTGGCAGTAGCCCCGGGCTTCAGGACATTCGGTCCCAAGACCGCTCCCGCCGTGTTCGCCCCGGCGGCATTCGCGTCCGCGACAGAGGCGTAAAGGTTCCTCACCAGCTCTCCGGCGGAGTTGAAGATGTTGACCGTCAACGTCCCCAAGTCCCGGTTGACGATGGCCTGTTGGGATACGCTGGTCACGGTGCCCGCGCCGCTGATGCTGTCCACTTGCACACGGTAGGTCCCATTCGAGACCGGCTGACCGGAATTATTGCTCCCGTTCCAAGTCCCGATGATGACCCCTTGGAAAAGGATATCGATGGTGCTGCCCGGCCCCTGCAGGGTGGTGATTCGGTTGGTCGCGCTCAGGGAAATATTGTTGATCGGTTGGCCGAACCGTTGGATGGCGATGGTCTTCACTACCTCACCCGCGCTGTTATAGATATTCACGTCGATCGTGTACTGGCCCAGCACGGTGACCGGTACGCTGGCAGTCACCGGCCGGGAAGCGCCGGTGAAGACCCCCTGGGCGAAATTGACGAGGTGAGCGTTGGCCGGGGCCGAGGCGGCTACCTGGGTTCGATAGAGCAATTGATAGACGCCCGTGGATAGGGGCGAGGGAAGGGCCCACCGCAGTTGATCCGTGGCCGTATTGAAGACCGACTGGGTTCCATTGGGGCTGGAGACGAAAGAAACAAAGGTCATGGAAGGCGGCAAGTCGTCCGTCACGACCACTCCGCCCAGGCTGCCGCCGGTGACCGTGACCGCGATGTCGTAGGTCAGGATGTCCCCGCCCGCGACCTGGGGTTGGCTGACAATTTTGCCGATCGACATAACTCCGGTAGGTGTGGCGGTGGGGGAAAAGGTCGGCGAGGCGGTGCAAGTGTTGGTGGCGGTCCGGGTCATGGTCGAACTGGCAGTGGAAGTGGAGCTCTGGGTAGCCGTATCCGTATAGGTTTGGGTGTGGGTCCAGGTGTGGGTGGCGCTGGGGGTGTAAGTATTGGTGCTGGTCGGGGTCGTAGTGGCGGTAGCAGTGCTGGTCCGCGTGTTGGTAAAAGTTTCGGTCACGGTCGATGTGGCGGTGTTCACGTTCGTGTTGGTGTTGGTCGGGGTATTGGTGCTGGTGTTTGCCACGGTCTGAGTGTTGGTACAAGTATTGGTGGCCGTATGGGTGAAGGTATTCGTCACGGTGTTCGTCCGGGTCGAGGTAGACGTGTTCGTGGAGGTGAAAGTGTTGGTGGGTGTGTTCGTTTGCGTCGATGTGTTCGTGGGGACCGAAGTTGATGTATTGGTCATGGTGGAGGTGTTCGTTGGCGTAGGGGTACAGGTCCATACCTGGTTGATGACCAGGTTCGATAACAGGTCCCCGCCGTCCAGATCGGTCTCTTTGGCAATGTTCGTGACCGGGCCTTGCGAACAACCGGGCGACTTCACCGCGAAGCTTACCGATCCGGACGCGCCGGGCCCCAGGTACCCGACGTTCCAAATGATGTCACTGCCGATCTGGTTGGTGAAAGGCAAGGGAGGATTTGCGCCGATGGACCCCGCCACCAAATTGGTTCCTGTGGGTATGGTGTCGTTCACTTCCACTCCGGCCACGCCCTGGGTTCCCGGGTTCGAGTAAGACAAAGTGTAAGTAATGGTTCCCCCCGGCGCCACCGCGCCCGTGGGGTTGTGCGACTTGGTCAATTGCACCGTCGAGGGCACGCAGGTCGACCAGGAAACATTGTCCAGGTAAGCCACGCCATAATGCCCGCCCGCGTCGCAGTCATACATGGTCGCGCGCAGTGTCGCTTGCTGGCCCGCGTAAGCGGATAAATTGATCGTGTAATTGGTCCAGGGGACATAACCCCAATCGAAATTGCCCGAAGCATTGCAGGCCGCGTAGTTGCCATTGCCTGTCAAACCGCTATAAAGGATCTGAGCCAAATTATTGGGCCAGTTGTAATTGATGGTCGCCACGACCGTGCCACCGATCAATATATCTATCTGCAATTTAGAGTCGCCGTAAATATCGCCTTGTAGGTAGTGGTAATCCTCAAAGATGCCCGCGAACCAAAAAGAAAGACAGGACGCACCGGCGGGGACCGTGTCGGTCTGGGAGACCTGTGCCCAATCCTGATAGTTGCTATCGCCCCGGCCTGAAAAAAGTTGTACCGCGTTCACGCCGCTTTGAACTTCATTCAACTGTCCGGCGACCGTATTGATGGCAGGACCAGGCCCCACAACGGAAACGCTCGGGGGACAGGCCACGTTGCCGCCCGAATTGGTCGCGCTGGTCCAACCCGCCAGATTGCCGGTCTCGAACCCCGGGTTGACCCAGGCGAAAAGGTTATGGGTCATTCCCCAAAAAAGAAAGACTGCTATGGGTTTGATCGCCGCTCGTCGAAGAACATAACCGAACTTCGTCTTGAACATCGATACCCTCTAAGGAAGGGGGTGAATAGCGAAGTGTTGATTAATGAATTTTATTGATCGCTCGTGAAAGCGTTTTTATGAATAGGCCCAGTTGTACCCTTGTGGGAATTGAGCCGGGTAAAGTTTATGAAATGGGGGAAAAGGGACTTAAAAGGATTCGCTCAATCTCATTGAACAAATCGTGTCGATCGTTTCTTTGAATTCAAATTTGAATTTTCCATCATTTGAGATTACGCACGTTTAACCCTATGCATTTCAAGGAACGAAAGGGTGAAAATACAAAAAGATGAAAAACTTGTTCGAAATTTAATACAACATTGGCGTTTTTTTATATGTCCAATTCGATGGATAAAATAATGAAAAGCCAGCGCATATTCTGTCTTCGGTTCATTTTGGAATGGTGTTTTGTTTGTGGATCCGCTCCCGTTTTTGGGTGACCCTTTTTGTTCGATATTTTTTCACAGCGGCCAGGATGAAAGACGGTATCCTCCACTGAAATCCGAAGGATAGTTCCTTCTTGTTCTTGCGGGTCCTGCGGTGGTCGCCACGGTAGGGCTAGGCTGATATTTGTTTTTTTGACACAATTCCCTTAAAAACAGGGCCAAAAATATCATGTATATGACGATTCCAGGGTTTATTCGAGGTTGGAGGTCCGATATATTCACCGTCGGTTCAAGAAAGAACTGAAATTGAAGAGTGAGAAAATAATGGGATTTAAAATGAGCTTCTTTACTTCTTGGAAGGGCGTGCTCTTTTTTTTGTTGGCGCTACTTCCATTGATCATCGGCGGCTGGATGGGCTGCGGTAAACCGGGCCAAGACGCGCCGGTGGAACCCAGCACGGGCATGAATCTTTCGGTCCATTTGCAAACCACCGGGGCGGCCCGGGCCCAGCTTTTAGGCGCCGGTTCCAATGAGGTTTATTACAGCGTGACAGGACGGGCGATGTCGCCGGTCACCGGGGTCGTGGGTCCTTTTTCCACCACCAGTGACTCGGGTACGGTCAGTTTATCCCTCTTGGTGCCCCAGGGCTCGGCCCGGTTGATGGCCTTTCAGATCAATAACGCGTCCACTCACCAACCCTTGGCGATCGGGGCGGTCCAAATGGACATCGGCGCCCAAGGCGTGAACCAGACGGTGGAAATGGGATCTTTGGTTCGCAATTGCTACAACCAAAGCGGGTACTTTGATTCCGACGGGCTTTATTTCGCTTTTCAATCCGAGACCTTGACGGACGCGGGAGCGGTAGGTTCGACTACCGGTTATGACATCGATTTTCTGCCGAACGGCGCCACTTATAAGTTGAATACCCTCAATGGCGACAGCCTCACTTATATGGGGAACAAAAATTTGGTCAATGACGCCATGGCGCCTTCCTCGGGCTATGTGGCCGATTCCGCCACCGCGAAATCGGCGGCTGGCGTGTCGGTGACCGACCCCGTAGCGGGGGACGTCTTCTGCGTCAAATTAGGGTCGAATGGATTCGCTTGGGTCTACATTACCAATATGGGTGGCGGCCCGGGATTATCGGGCCCGACTTTCGAGTTCCGGACCAATAGCACGCTTAATTATTACGGTTATCAGCAAACTACCGGTGATCTGGCGGGACCCTGCCCGACGCAAGTACCAACACCGACGCCGTGCCCCCTCTGTTGAGCAGGTCTTAAAAAAACAGTTAAAGGAAAAAGAATGCAAGCCACGATCCTGATGTTAGGTTGGATGCTCTTGGCCGGTCAGCCGCTTTGGGCGGACAACATCTCCTCGACCTCGCAGCCGAACCAGGCAATCTTCGTTTCGGTGGATGGCGATGTGGAGGTGATCTTGGACAATGGAAAAAAGACCATCGCGGCCAAAAAAGACCTGACAGTAATCGAAGGTGCCCGGATCATCGCGAAGACCGATTCCTCGGCGGTATTGCGCTTGTTCGACGGATCTGAACTGACGGTCTCACCCCAGACCGAGTTCGCGCTGACGAAAATGCAAAAGCCCTCGGCCCAGGATAAGGCCTTCAAATTCGACCTTTTCATAGGCAAACTCGAAGCGGTAGTAAAGGCATTGACGACGGCCAACTCCTCCTTCGAGATCGAGGCGGGCGGCGTGGTTTGCGGCGTGCGGGGAACCCGGTTCTGGATGGAGTGCGATCCGCGCATCCGCGAGGTGCTTTTGAACGTGGATGAAGGAAAAGTGGCGGTTCAGCAGAAGGGCCATCCGACCCAATTGGTCAAGGCGGGGGAGCATCGTATCTTCAATGATCTTCACATGACGGCCCCCAAAGGAACCACCCCGCAGGAATTGCCCAGCGAGGTAGGCTCGGCGCCGGTCTCAGCAGGTACTTCCACGAGCCCGCTGAACAATCCGGCCTTGAAGAGCATGGTCCATAATTCCCAAGAAGTGAACCAGACCAACAAGAACAATTTGGTCCATACGATCCAACAGAACTCCAATCTTAATCTGCATGTAGGCTCGGGTGAGACAGCTCCGTGAAAAGATCTGTCCGCATCCTCTTTTGTCTTGTCCTTATTTTCCTGACCGCCGCTTCGGCCGGGGCCCAGACCCCTCCGGTGGATGGCGCGCCGGTTACTTTATCTACCCAGCGCCGGTATGACCTGGCTTTGAGGGCCCAAAGCCTTTGGTTGATGATCCAGATGACCTTTGACGCGAAGAATCGGTGGGTCTATGAAAAGGAATTGAGCGATTGTTACGCCCAGTTAGGCGAGATGGACAAGGCCCAGGAAGAATTAAAAGCCTCGATCGCGGATAATCCCAATGGAGTACCCGCGCCCGAACCGACGATGCGAAAGATCCGTAGACACCGCAAAAAAGTCGGATTGGCCGTGACCCCCGAGCCTACAGTTGAAACCCCGGTGTCCACGAAGACCATGGCCACCTCGACGCCGCGGGGGAAAGTGACTTTAACTCCTACCCACATACCAACGGATACCCCCGCTGATGAAGTGGCGACCGCACCCGCGACTGAAAGCGATACAACCTCGTCGAACGCCGCTGTCACGCCCACCGAACAACCTACCGCCGCTCCGGTGACGATCGGTACTTTGACCCTGGGATCCTATTTCGGTCTCTGGAGCGTCAATTATGCCGACCCGACCAATGGGGCGGAGATCCTGTTCCCGGTCTCGGCTTCGGTCAATTTGGCCAGTGATATCGCTTTGACCGCTTCCACGAACTATCTGGTGGGTTATTACCAATATCAGGCAGGAGATACCCTGGATCTGAACAGCTTTTCGGACACGACCGTCGCGGTCCAATACGGCTTCAAAACCCTGGACCTGGACACAGTGCTGTCAGAGACCGTTAACATCCCCACCGGGGAACCTTCCTGGACCAGCCAGTCCTCCGGGTCCGACCTGCCGATCTTTTTGGTGGATCCGCGTTATAGCGCGGCGGCCCTTTCCTTTAACACGCTGTACGCTATTTCTATCCCGGTGGATTCGTCCAAGTGGGGCCTGGGGATGGGCTATGTGTTGAACACCGATTACAACTCCAATGGAGGTTGGGCGGTCGACGCGGTCGATGTCAGACCGGGCGATTCGCTTTACTTCAGCATGAACCGGGTGACCCCGACGGGAAGCAACCAGTCCGATGTTTTCCAAGCGTCGGTCTATTTCTCATTCGTTACGACGGAGTCGGGCATCCCCTTTACCTGTCCGGGGCCCAACATCAACTTTTCCTATGCTTGGAACAATCCGACCGCTTTTTCCTTTGAATTGGGCAGCCAGTTCTACCTGCCGGGACAGACTGCGGTGAACGGCGTTCTCGCGCCGGACCCTACTTATTCTTCCGGGCCCCGTCTTTATCTCAAACCAAGCTATGTCATCGATAACCTAACACTGGCCGGTCAGGTGAAATACGTGTTGCCGAACGGCTATGACGCTTCGGACCTGAATTATGTCGAAGGCGGTCTTCTTCTCTCGGTGGGTCCCAATTACAACCTGAAGCTGGACGGTCAAGCCTTCTTGACCCTGACCGCTTCTTATAACTTCGTCGACAGCCTAGGCGGGGGATTCGACGCCAATGGCAACCGTGTTGATCTTCTTTATAACTGGTTCAACTGCTCGGCCAGCTATAGTTTTACGTTTTAAAAGGTCTTGTTTCGGTGGAGTTGGCCCTGGGTTGTTATCTTACCGAGTAGACCTGATAGGACCCTTTAGTTCTCGACCAACCTCAACTTCGGCGCGAAGTGGTCCTTCTTGATCAAAAGCTCGGTCGCCTTTTCAGCGCTCAAAGGCTGGCTAAAGTAATAGCCCTGCACTTCGTCACAGTCCCGCTCCCTCAAAAAGGCAACTTGGTCCTCGGTCTCTACTCCTTCGGCGATGACCTGCAACTGTAAATTCCGCGCCATGGCGATGATGGTGCCGGTGATGGCGGCGTTATCCAGGTCGTTCGGGACGTTCTTCAAGAACGATTGATCGATCTTCAAGGTCGTAGCGGGCGACCGCTTGAGCGAACTTAAAGAAGAATAACCCGTTCCGAAGTCGTCAATGGCGATGGGGATGCCCATGAAGTTGAACTTAAAGAGGGTCTCGAATCCGGGGTCGGATTTCATGGCGATGCTTTCGGTGATCTCCAGGATCAGGGTCTTGGCGTTCATGTGGGTATCCCAGAGGATATTCTGGATCATCTTCAAAGGGTCGGGGTGCTGCAACTGCCGCGCGGAAAAATTGACGGATAGTTTCAGGTGGGGGAACCCCATCAACTGCCAGGCGCGGTTCTGGGCGCAGGCGGCCTTGAGCAGCCATTCTCCCATGGGCAGGATGAGTCCCGTTTCCTCGGCCAGAGGGATGAACTCGCTCGGCGGCAGGAAACCCTTTTCGGGGTGCTGCCAGCGCATCAGGGCCTCAAAGCCGGTGATGGCCCCGGTCTTCAGGGAGAGGATCGGCTGGTAATAAATGACGAATTCCTGGTGCTCAATGGCCCGCCACAGGTCGTTCTCCATCTGCAGTAAGGCCACCGCCCGGGTATGCATGTCCGTATCAAAGACCTCGTAGCGCGCCTTGCCGTTGGCCTTGGCCCGGTACATGGCGGTGTCGGCGTCGCGCAACAGTTCCTCAGGTTTAGAATAGTCCGGGGTATTCATCGCGATGCCCACGCTGGCGGTGGCGAAAACCTCCTGATCGTTCAGGTGGTAGGGCATGGACAGTTCTTTTAGGATACGGGCGGTGATCTGGACCGCTTCCCGGGCATCCTTGATGTCCTCCAACAGAACGGTGAACTCGTCCCCGCCCAACCGGGCGGCCATATCCATGGGTCTCAAACATCTTTCCAGCCGCCGCCCGGTTTCCTTCAACAACTCATCGCCCATCATGTGGCCCAGGCTGTCGTTGACGCCCTTGAAGCGGTCCAGGTCCAGGAAGAGCACAGCGAACCGCATATTCTTGCGCCGCTTACACAGGTCGATATTGTGCTGAAGCTGGTTCAAGAATAGGGTGCGATTGGGCAGGCCGGTCAGGGCGTCGTAATGGGCCTGTTGGCGGAACAGTTCCTCCGAATTCTTGCGGGCCGATATGTCGATCAACGAGCCGGCGACCCGGGTGGACTTGCCCGAGGCGTTTCGTACGGCCAGGCCGCGGCAGAAAACCCAAAGATAATTGCCGTCCTTGGCCCGGATGCGGTGCTCGTTCTCCAAAAAGGGAGTGGTCCCGTTCAGGTGGGCGGTCAAGGCGTTCTCCAAGGCTTCCCGGTCATCCTCGTGTACCCGGTCCAGCCATTCCCCGGGCGTTGCGCCGATCTCCTCATCGTTGTGGCCTAAAATGGCTTTCCAACGGGGGGAATAATAAACCTCGTCGGTCAGCAGGTTCCAATCCCAAATGCCGCCGTTGGTCCCCCGGGCCACCAATTCATAACGCTCCATGTTCTCGACCAGGGCCCTTTCGATCTTTTTGGCCTCGGTCACGTCGCGAAAGTTCGCAACGATACCGCCAACCGCGTGAACATCCAGGAGGTTCCTGAGGGTAATTTCCATCAATTGCCAAGTGCCGTTCTTGTTCCGCATCCGCAGGTTGGTCAGGGAGTGGGCGGACCGCCGAAGGGTTTCGTGAAAGTAACGCTGATAACCGCTGAAATCATCGGGATGGACCATCTCGACGAACCGCTTGCCAATCACTTCCTGGGGGTGGAATCCCAGGCCGGTCTCAAAGGAAGGGCTGGCGTCCAGCAAGCAGCCTTCTGCGTCCAGCAAGGCGGCCAATTCGTGGGTGTCCCCGTAAAGGGAAAGGTAATATTTCTGGCGGTCGGCGAGTTTGCCTTCCCACTCTTTCCGCTCGGCTATATCGCGGATGACGCAAACCAGAGAATCCCGGGTGCCATCGGTCATCTTCCGGCAATTCACGAGCAAGGAAAGGTTCTTCCCGTTCTTGTGACAGCCGGACAACTCGACCGGATTCTCGGCGGCGTTCTTGATCGAGGCGGACATTAAATGGGAAAGGGGCTTGCCCAACAGCTCGTTGTTCTCGTAACCGAAAAGTTTGGCGGCGCGGGCGTTGGAAAAGACGATCTTCTCTTCCTCGTCGACGGCCAGAACGCCCTCGTCGGCGGCCTGGGCGATACTTTGTCCCTGCTGCAAGCTCCAATTGGCGATTTCCTCCCGATGGGCTTGGAAGTAATTTTTGAACAGGCCGATCAGGGTCAGCAGATAGGCCGAAAACTTGAGGCCGTGGGCCAGGTCAAACCCATTGCTTAAAAATTGGGTGCCGCCCAGGCAGATATAAAGCTGAGCCAAGGCCTGGGGCCAAAGGGCCGCCAGGAAGTAGATCAAAAAGGAATTATTGGGCGTGGCTTGATAGGCCTGCCAGGCCAAGGGCGCGCAAGCTGCGTATAAAAAGAGCGCCGACAGGTCCAGGGGCAGGTCCTGTTTGAAAGCCGCGTCGCCCGAAAGCGGGAAAAAGAAACCCCATTGGGCCAGCAGGAAAAATGCGATCCCGATCCCAAAAAGACCGAAGGGCATGAAGCGGTAGGAAAAGGATTTGGTCGATAGCGGGCGGGATAGGATGGAAAAAGTCGCCCATAGTCCCAGGGCATTGAAAAGGCGGCTTAGGCTCCAGGTCCAGGCGATGGCATCCACCCGGGGGCCCCAATCGCCGCCGGGCTCCACTGCCATGCTGGCGTGGAGGAAATCCAGCAGACCCGTGGCCCAAAAGACCGCGCAGGTCAGGGCCATCAAGGGGCTGCGGATCAAATGCCAATGGCGCCAGGCCAGCCAGCCGATCCAAAAGGCCATGCCGCAACAGACCGCGTTGAGGATCAGATAGGCTAGGCCCACTGTGACGAATTGGGAAAGGATATGGGGATCGGTCACGGGCTGGATGGGGTAATGAAAACCGAAAGAAAAACCGAAGGAGTTCAGTAGCAGCGGCGTGAAACAGATAACGAATACGGCCCAGCGCAACCGCCGGTGATCCAGTTTCTGGTTCAAGGTCGTAAGGAGCAGGAAGTTAGGCATGGTTTCCGTCCTGTCGGGGGCCAGTTTTTTGTTTTTGCTCTAGAAAAAGTGTAAGTAAGAATTTTTTGAATGGAAAGAGGGCCACTGAAGAAAGTGGGAGTGCTTGGAGAAGGGGAAGGAACGGAAATGAGTTAAGAGATAAATGAAAACGATTGCAAATAAAACGGGAAAAGAATTATTTTTCGGTCATTCGGTCAATGATTTCTGATCTTTCGTTTCAAGACCATAAATCCTATCAAAACTTGAACCAACTTCCACTGTGTGCCGCCAAAAAATAGCCGATGGCAAAATAGAGACAAACGTAAAGCGTGGACCCCAAAAAATTGTAGACCAAAAAGGGCCAGGCGGGGGTCCCACCCGTGCCCGCCACGAAACCGGTAAAAGGGTGAACCAAAGAGATGAAACGAGCCAGAAAAACCGCTTTGGCCCCGTATTTCTGGAAAAAGTCTTCCACTCGCTTCAACCTTTGGGGTGTCAAATGTGGCGATTTGACATGACCGAGAAGCGGATGACCATAACGAACGCCAAGCCAGTAAGTGGCGTTGCAGCCCATAAAACAACCTAACGCGGCCATGGCGAGGGTGCCTTCCCAGGGTAGATCGCCTTTGGCGGCCAAAAAGCCAGAGGCTATCAAAATGGTGTCGCCGGGCAGGATTAAGCCGAAGTTGTTGATGAAGAGGATCAAACCCAACAACCAGTAACCATATTGAAGAAGCAGTGATTGCAGCCAATGGATCATGTTTTTGCCTTATCTGAAGATCAAAACCAGAACCGAAAACGGAAGAACAACCAAGATAAGAAGCGGATGGACAGGGGTCTTTGTCGGACCATCTGGGCGGTGACCTCTTTCGAGAGCGACAGATCCTTCCGGAATCGGTCCTCTAACTTTTTTTTTGTTCTTTCACTTTGCGGCAGAACGTTGACCTCTAGGTCCATTCGAAGGCTCCGGTAATCGAGGTTGCTGGAGCCTACCAATATCCAAGAATCCAAGAACAGGGTTTTGGCGTGCAGGATATTTTTTTGATATTCATATAAACGACAACCGGCCCGGATTAGGGGGGCGTAAAAAGCGCTGGAAACCCATTGGACCATCGGCACATCGGAAAGGCCGGGAAGGACAACCCTCACATCGCACCCGCGCCGGGCGGCTTGCGCCAGCGCTTTGAGCAAAGCTCGATTCGGAACGAAATAGGGGATGAGGATCCAAATATGCTTTTTCGCCGTCCGAAAATGTTCCAGAAGCTCGTGACGGTAGGCAACCCGCAATCGCCGGGTTGCGGTCATTCGAATGGGCATACCTGATAAGTGGCTGTACAACTGTTGTTCGAGGAGGTATTTGTATCCTATTCCCAATCGGCGGGGCCAACTGTCTTCCCAAGCCAATTCAAAAGCCAAACGAAAGACTGGATTACTGACCCCGCCCAGTTCGATCCCTGTGTCCCTCCAGGGCCGTTTTTGGGGAGGCCGGGAGATATGATCGTCGTTGATGTTGAAGCTTCCGATCCACACTCGGCCGTCGTCCACGATATAAAGCTTGCGGTGATCCCGGTGGTTACCACCCCGCAATAAAATCTGGAACCAGCGTCGGCTTTCGATCAGGCGGTACAAATGAAAATGATGGAACGCATGGGTGAAGAACACCGGCCAGGACCGGTAAATCTTGAAGGCTATCCCGTTTTTGTCCAGCCTGGAACCATAATGATCGGCAAAATCCGGCGAACCTACCCCGTCAACAAGAATTCGGACTCGAACACCCCGGGCAGATGCTTTTTCTAAGGCTGACATGAAATGATCGGCCACCCGGCCCTTCTCGAAAATGTAAGTTTCCAGGTCAATGGTATGGCGGGCCCGATGAATGGCCTGGATAAGGCCACGAAAATAGGCGGCTCCCTCGAAATAGACCTTTTCAGTTCTCCACGGGTTACCGTGGGAAAGACCGGTAGGCCGGGTAGACCGACGTGAGGTTGATCCTGGTTTTTGAAGGGTTCTCAAAATACGCCTCGAACCATTGCTCGAAGTGTGGCGGAACATTAGGGTTCAGGAACATACTACAGGATTAGATGGCGGGTTGCCGGTTTTCCGGGCCAAAGGGAAATGCATTATTGATCTTTTTTGGAAAAACTGGGTCACTTTTACATATTGTGGCAACTTTGAATAGCCGGGTTTATTGTGGTTTCAAAAATTCAACTGATGTGCAACTTTTTAATGTCCTCGTTCGTCCAAGAAAATGAGCCCCTTTTATAGCGATTTTCCAAGGGCTTGATTCATAGGCCCGAATTCTTCCATGATTTGGGCCGATGCTATTCCAGGGATGAGGCCGATGCGTCAAAAGCTTCGAATATTCGCCCAAATTTTGCTATTCGTCAGCCTGCCAGCCTTTGTCCTAAGACCGGTATTGGTCACTGTGCAAAGTGGTGTCCAGTTGGCGAAAGTTGCTCCAGTCCAGAAATCTCTCGATAATATTCAAGTTTCCTTGGTCGGGACTCACACCATCTTACATTCGGTCTCGCGGGAAGATTTTCAGTCTCCCCTTTTGGTGCCTTGTATCACCCGGATGATCCTTTCTTCGTCCGTCTGTCGTGTCGTAGATAGTGGTTCTCAAGTCGTCAGCCGTACCTCCCGTAGTCCCCTCATTCTCCGCATTTAAAAATCCTTTCTAAACGAGTTTTTTGACCGTTGCTTTGCGCGGTCATCGGTTTGGGCCCTTTTGCGCCCAAAATCACTCAAAAGAAAGGAGTTCCCATGTATCGTCAAGAATTTTGGATCGGTTTCGTCATCTTAGCTATTTTAATCTCAAAGGGTTTTTTGATCCCGGTTAGTGAAAGGATTGACCGATCCTTTCTGGATATTCCCGTCATTCCTCGGGTCGGGTCCATTCTTGAAACCGAACAAAAGCGGTTTGGTACATGGATCCGAACGGCCCTGGATCATGAACAGGCCGTTTTGACCCGCCGTCAACCTTCCGTCATTCCGTCGCTCATCCAATCGCATCGGGTTCCGGCAAGGGAAGAGTGGAAGCGCGGTTAGTTTATGAAGTGATCTGTTGTGTTACCCGCGCCGATCGGGTTCGGCGCGGAAAAAATTAAGGAGAGTCGTTATGTTCAACACCAAGAAGATTTATTGTTTATTCGCTTTTGTGGCTCTGGGCGCTTTGTCCACGGGCTGTGCTGGTAACAAGCAGATCAGTAGCACGCAAATGCCGGGAGAAGGTTCGTCGGACCAGGCGACCGCGAAGTCTTCGTTGAAGCACGCGGACCATTACGTGGTGAAACGCCATGACACGCTCTGGGCCATCGCCGGGAAGTCGAGTGTTTATGGTGATCCGTTCGAATGGCCCCTGCTTTTCAAGGCCAACCGGGACAAGATCCAGGACCCGGACCTGATCTATCCGAAGCAGAAGTTCAGCGTGGTAAGGACCGTCACTTCGGCTGAAAAAGCGAAAGCCGAAGAGTTAGCGGACCAAACGCCTAAATATCAGCCGCATGATAAACCTAAGGAGAAACTGGCCGTTTCGTATTTCTAACCTCCTACCCGAAAGTTTCGCCCGGCAGCGGCGAAACTTGGACGTCCGGTGCCCCAGCCCGGGCGTTTCCACCAGTCCCGGTCCTTGACCGTGGAAATGGGGAACGGTGGTGTCT
Organism: candidate division FCPU426 bacterium; assembly: GCA_027452205.1. Lineage (GTDB taxonomy): Bacteria > Oederibacteriota > Muellerivitia > Muellerivitales > Muellerivitaceae > Bog-1183. The sequence continues at coordinate 93,689 of DAIDGV010000023.1, forward strand.
GTTCGGACCTGAATGGGCACCGGGCCGTTCAATTCAATTAAGGAGTTGTTATGAAAAAGTCGTTAGCTGTTCTTTTGTCGGTTTTGTTCTTCAGTGCGTTGTCCGGCGCCACTTTCGCCGCGACCACGACTGCCGCGACCACGCCGGTCGCGAAAAAGAAGATGACCCGGAAGATCCACAAGGGCAAGAAAAAGATGACGAAGGCCGCGAAAACCGCGAAGCCCGTTAAACCCACTACCACACCTAAGGCTAAGTAAGGCAGGCCAGGACCCGTCCCTTGGAAGAACAGATCTTCTTTGGGCGGGTTCATCATCCGGCAGTCCGGGGGCATGAAAAAAAGGAGGTTTTTATGAAGGGATATTGGTTATTGGCGTTCATGGGTTGGCTCCTATTTTTGACGAGCTGTGGTACGACCCACTCGATGGTCAAGGGTTCCACAAGTCCTCAAAAAAACCCACAGATGCAGGCTTTTTTGGGGTTGGGAGAAGTTGAGCAGACGATGAAAGGTATTCAGGTCACGGTGAGCGCGGACGCGATCTTCAAGAAACATAGCAGCCGTTTGAGCCACGATGGAACGGTAAACGTGGATGCCATTGCAGCGGCTTTGTTGAAATATCCAAACGACCAAGTGATCGTTGTGGGCTATACGGATAACAGCGGAACGGACATGAAGAACGTCGCCTTTTCCCAGCGTCGCGCGGATTCGGTCAAGAAGGAATTGATCAGGCAAGGCCTGCTGGCGTCCAACCTGAGCGCGGTGGGCAATGGGCCGGCCGAGCCGGTGGCTCCGAATGATACGGCCGAGAATAAAAAGAAGAACCGTCGGATCCTTTTCTTGATCAGCTCGCCTGAAACGGCGGCGGAAAGATAGTGATGGATGCGTACCGGGAAAGTGAATGACCTTTCGCTTTCCCGCCTTTTCGTCGATGTAAGGAGGGCTTTATGTCACGAAAGATAAAGAACGATCCAATGGAGGAGAGGCGGTTCCGGTTGTTCTGCCTCACGGGTGGCATGGCCACTTGTTTGGTATTCATGGACCGCTCTATTCCCTACGACGCCGTTTGGAACACCAAGCTATGTCTGCTTCTCGGGCCTTTTATATTTGGGTTCATTTACCGGTTCGAGTTTTTTGCCATCTCGTTTTGGCTCATGGTGATATTGGGTATCACCGATCTTCTGATGGGACCCAACCTGAGCGTGACCGGAGCCAGTTGTTGGAGCGGGTTCGAGGTTTGGGCCCTGACCCTGCCGGCGGGGTTTGCGGGATGTCTGATCTCCTATTTAGTGCCCCAGGGCCATAAAACCCGGGACAACATCGTTCAACTCCATCACTAAATGAAAAGAGCTTAAAACACAGGTACAAAAAGGATCGTTTTGCGGGGGGATCGCTCAAGCGGGACCCGCGGTTGGATCTTAAGGATGGGATCGATGAGGAATACAAAAATAACTTTTGGAACGTTGGATCGCCTTTGGAAAAGGGACCTGGTCCCCAAGGACCTGGAACGGCACTATTTCCTCTATTGGTTCGCGCTTCACTCGGGCGATGTGGACCACATCGCCGAAACGCTTCAGGTGCACCGTAACACGATCCAGTTCCAATTCGATCGGCTGGGTCTGTCGGAAAGGTCGGAGGCTTTACGCAAGTTCTGGCTGATCCTCGCCCAGGGCCGGCAAAAGAACCCGTTCGAAGCGGACTTTTTGAAGTTCCTCCATATGGACGAGTCGCAGGTGTTGTTCACTTTGGACGAAAACGGGGCATTGATCGAACTGTGGAGGTCCGGGTTTCCCTTCAGGGCGCTGAGCGCCCATTACATCCTTTGGGCCCTTCGGAACGGCAGGTCCAAATTGTGGGTCCAGAAGCGGGTGGGCTTTTCCTCGCACCACTGTATGCGCCTCTTGGTCTCGATCCTGGATCCGCGCACGGAAAATGGCCGCTGGTTGGCGCCGCTTAAACCCATGCCCGATGAGATCTATGTCCGGGGTCCCAAACGGGGCTACCGGATGAAGGTAAAGATGTCGTAGGTGACCAAAGGGTCTGGCTCATACCCTGTATCCTATCCCGCCTTTTGCGGGGTAGACCTTGTCTTCCCTGGCGATCCATCCATAAGTTGAAAATAAAGGGAAAGGGGAGGTGAGACTATGGCACTGATGAAGGAAATGTTACGAGAAAAGATGAAAGATCCGCGTGTCGTGGTGTTGAACGTTCTTCCAACGGCAGAATTCGAGAAACTTCACATTACGGGTTCGAAAAGCCTTCCCTTGGCGGGGGATCTGGTCGGTTTTGTGGAGGCTGTGGAAAAGAAGTTTGGTAGGGACCACTTTTTCGTCACGCATTGCAGTGGTTATGGCTGCAGCGCGGGGCCTAACGCCGCCCGGGCGTTAAAAGAAAAGGGTTTTGAAGCGGAATATTATGGCGGCGGTATCGAGGAGTGGTCCGCGGCGGGCTATCCTACCGAAGGCACTGTTGCTCGGGCACCGGAGACGGGTAAAACGACCGCTACGGGTCGTACTCGCTGATCTGTCTTAAAAGACGGAGCGGTATCGATAGAGCGTAAAATCGATCTTGAAAGGCGTCGGAATGGATTTCCGGCGCTTTTTTATTTTCAAACGATCGGAATAAAAGAAAATGGAACGGATCGCTACCACCAGCGACAAATACTCTGTTCGTGTCTTTTTCATATCGTTCCAGAGCGTCAATTTTAGTCATGACATATCAATTTTAGTCATTTCATTTTGGACCCGGAAAAACAATTGCGCGATAAGCTTTTTATCGGTCCAGAAGCGACGCGTTTGTGGGGTGAAGTTCATTTTGCCGCAAGCTGGAACTATCTGCTGGGGGGATTTTTGACAAGACGAGGGAAATCGACTCATAACGTTCGCCGAGTCCTAAAAGCGCTTTTGCCGCTCTGGGTCCTCCTCTATACTCCCGCCTTCGTCCAGGCCGCTCCGCCTTACGCGGTGATCTGTTACGCCTCTACCGGTAATGAATCCAGCGCCACCAACATCAACGCCGGCGCGGGGCCGGGTATCAATTGGACCACCGACGTTCCCTGGAACGATATTACGGTCGTCGCCGACGCGTTCCTGCTGCCCAACGCCAACTATACCTTCAGTAATGGCGGGGCCAGGGAAGCCGCGCTCATCATTCCTGCTCACGCCAATGGGGTGCGTTGTATCGTCGCCCTCAGCGCCGGAGCCTTTTCCACCCTTTGTCAGCCGGGCAATACGGGGCCTTTCGCCTCGGCGGTCACCGCCATGATGATGCAGTATGGCTATGACGGCGTGGAGGTGGACTGGGAACAGACGGGGGTCGCCAGCCAAGCCAATGCCACTGCCATGATGCAGGCCATGTATACGGCTATCAAAGCCCTGCCCAATTCCACCGTGGACAATCTGCCTCGGACGCTTTCCTTCACCACCAATCCGTCCTATTCCCAGATCTACAACATGACCACCCTGGGCAGTTATACCGACTGGTGCTTTTTTATGGGCTACGACTGGTATGACACCCCCGCCACTTACGCCAATGGGCCCCTGAACGGGGTCAATCCATCCATCGCCGGGACAATCGCCAGCATGACCAACGGCAGCCAGTGGAGCTATCCCATCAGCAAAATGGTGGTGGGCTGTCCGCTCTATACGAACGACTATAACGCGGGGGTCTATTACGACACCCTCTCGATCCTTCACCTGGGTACCGCCCAGGGCTATAACGCTTCTTACGCCGAACAGGCCTACACCGCCCCCAATGGCAACACCGTTTATGTGGATACGGCCCAAAGCTTTTGTGACAAGATCAATTGGTCTTTGACCTCGGGCTGCAAGGGCATCGGTTTGTGGGACATGGGCCAAGCCCTGCCTTATACGGATAGCGCGGTGACGGCGATCTGGAACACCATCGGCGGCCAAGCTTCTTGCCTCAATTTGGGTCCCACCAATACGCCCACCAAAACACCCACCCCGGTGGTAGCTTCCACATGGCGTGTGGTGGCGGGCGGCCCCGCTCATACGGATTGCAACGGCAATGTTTGGGCGGCGGACGAAAATTATGTCGGCGGTTTGCCAGCCACCTCGACAAATACGATCACTGGCGCTTTGCCTTGCACCACCGACCAGGCCCTTTACCAGGACCAACGCTACGGCAATCCCTTTAGCTATGTCTTTAATGTACCGGCGGGGTCATATCAGGTCACGCTCAAGTTCGCCGAAACCTATTGGACGGCGGCGGGGGCCCGGCAATTCAATGTGTCCATCAACGGCACGACCGAACTGACCAATTTTGATGTTTACGCCACCGCGGGCGGGCAAAACATCGCGGTCGACCGGGTATTCAATAATATCGCGCCCTCGGGCGGGGCCATCACCATCACCTTGGGGCCCGCCAGCGTGGACAATGCTTTGGTCTCCTCACTCCAGATCATCCCGCAGCCTGCCACCGCCACGGCCACTTCCACCCATACCTCTACGGCGGCCTCGACCCATACCGCCACCTCAACCTCCACCGCGACCTCGACGGCCACCCACAGTTCGACCTCCACCTCGACCAGCGTGGTCAGTTCCACAGCGACCCAAACCAGCACCCAGACCCCCTCCAACAGCCCCACTGCGTCCGCGACCGCCAGTTCAACGCCCACCGCCACCGCCTCGGGCACCTTAACGCCGGTCAATACCAACACAGCGGCGAATACGGCTTCATCCACAGCGACCGCCACTTCGTCCAATACCGCCACCTCAACGTCCACGTCCAGCATGACGCAGACCTCTACGGCCACGCTGACCAATACGGCCACCAGCACGCCGGCCGTTCCCACGGCGACCCAGACCAACAGCTCGACCCTCAACAATCCCGCGACCCATACGTCGACCGCGACCGCCAGCTCGACCAACACCCGAACGCCGTCCTCAACGGCGACCGCCGCTTTCAGCAATACGGCGACGGCTACGGCCAAAGCGCCGACGGCCACCTGTACCACTACTGCCACCCCGACGCTGACCTCCACCACCGCGCCGCCGACGCTTACCTCCACGCCTAGCCTGGGTCACCCGGTGGTCTATCCCAATCCGGTCACCTCGGACAATGCCACCCTTCAATTACCGGTGATGAACGCAACCCATGTCACGGTCGAGATCCTTACCCTGGCGATGCGTAAAGTGCAGACCATATCGGTCGCGCGGGTGGAAGGGAATACCCTGCCGGTCCGGTTGGCCGATAAGGGGGGGACGACGCTGGCCAATGGGCTTTATTACTTCCTGATCCAAGCCAATGGGCAGAGGTGGATCACCAAGGTCCTGGTCCTGAGATGACGAATGAAGCAGCTCTGTGTATTTAAAATAGCTAGCCGGGTTAGATAAGGGCGATCAAAAGGGCCCTCTGATAAACCCAGGGCCCTTTTAATAGGGAGATGTCCGCCGTTAGGAAGCCACTAAGGGAAGGTCCAGTTTCTTCTGGGCCTGCACATACTGCCGAACAGATTCCCGGTCCTCAGGGCTGATGCCCAAAAAGCGGAAGCCCGCCGAATTGCCGCGGGCCCAGATCTTTTTCAGGAAGGCCCGATGGTCGGTCTCTTTCCGGTGGAAACGGAAGCTCACCGTCAGGTAGTGGCATTCTTGCAGATCCGGGGGAAGGAACAGCCGGATGCCGCTCTCGCTGATATCCCATCCCCGCGCCCAATGGACCGGCGAGGGTATTTCCCAGTTGTTCTCTTTTTCGTTCAGCAAAAGGGGAGCAACCCTGACTTTAAGATCCAGATAGACCCGATTGTATTTCCGCTTGTCATTGGAACGATCAGCGTAGTTCAAAGTGTTGTTTGTCACGATTATTTTCTCCTGTGCGCACAGTTTTTTCTGTGCGGAAATGAATGACCAAAAATTGAAAGATTTGGATGAAAAAAGGGCCGGCTGGATCTGGTGATGAATGGGTTCGGCCATTCGACCGCCGGTTGGGTATTACGATTGTCCCTGAAATGATTCCATGAAGAAGGGTACTGCGCAATCCCCCGGCCTAAGAAAGTCGGTGTTTTTTTAGGGACTTAAATGATGTGTTAATAGCTATTTTTGGGTAATATCTGGCTCCTTTAGGTTTTATATTATGTGTTAAGTTTCCCGTGATACCTTATTTTCATGCCCGTTCAGGGGCGGATAACCCGAAGGGGTCCCGCTTATCGTCTTTGGTCATGCCGTAATAATTTCGGTCATTTCGTTTGATCCCTCAGCCCGGATCGCGCGCGAGGTTGTCCCGCGCTGAAAAAACGCGCGGGCTGCGCGTTGGAACGGAGGGCTCAAGGGATCGTTCATGCAAAAATTCACCATCACGACGCGGGCCGCGGCATCGGATCCGGCTCTTTCGATCCTGGACCTGGCGGGCGTCCTGGACGTCAATACGGTCGGGGACCTGGAAACGGGATTTGAGCAGTTGTGGAGGGAAAAGCGGCACAAGGTCATCCTTAATTTTGAAAAGCTGACCTATGTTTCCAGCGCGGGCATCTGGCTGCTGCTTGACCGGGCCCAGGATATCCGGAAAAAACGCGGGGACCTGATGCTTGTCGGTTTGCGCCCCGACATTTACAAACTGTTCGATCTTTTGGAACTTCCGATGTTGTTCTATATCCTGGAGACCGAGCAAGAGGCCGTCACGGCCTTTGGGACAGGCAACTTCCGAACGGATCGACCTTAAGGTTTCGAGCAGGTCGGGTCGAACATCAAAGAACAAGCGGGTAGATAATCGTTCTCGGTCTTGCCTCCCGGTTGCACGCTCAAGTAAGTCACCAAACCGCCCATTTCAGGGATCTTTTTATCAGAACCGTCCCCGCCGGGACCGGGATTGATCATGTGATCCAAAATATGGCAGTGGAACATCCAAGTGCCCGGGTTATTGGCAACCAAGACAACGTCCGCCGTTTGCGAAGGGGCCAAGGAAACCGTATTGACCGAAATGGGGGTCGCCAAGGGATTGCCGTCCAAGGCGACGATCTTGAAAGTGTATCCGTGCAAATGCATCACGTGGGACGATTCGGCGCTGGCATTGACCAAGCGCAACCGCACCTTGGCGCCCAAGGGCACCCGCAAAGCGGGGGCTTCGGGATAGGCCTTTCCGTCCAACAAGAACAGGTTCTCGACCTCCGAATCCATGACCTTCCAAGAAGCGATCTCGTAAGTGGCGTCGACGGTATTCGGCTCCGGTTTGGCCGCGGCGGGGTCCACGATCAGCACCCCGTGCAGCCCCTGGTTGACCTGAAAGTCGTCATTGACGTGGCTGTGGTAAAGATGGGTGCCGATCATTTGGGGCGTCACGACAAAATGATAAGTGTAGGTCTGGCCGGGCTCGATGGCCTTTTGGGTGACCCGGGGCACGCCGTCCGCTTGGTTTGGTACGGCTAAACCGTGCCAGTGAACGCTGGTGGGCTGGGGAAGCCGGTTGGTCACGACGATGGAGACCTTGTCGCCCACCTTAAAGCGCAGGATGGGGCCGGGCACCTGGCCGTTATAGCCCCAAGCGGTCACGCGGGCATTGTCGTAAAGCTGCCAGGTGAAGGCGGAGGCGGTGAGGTCGTATTCCTTGGTCCCGTCCGGCAATAATTTGGGCCGCATGGCTTTTTCGTGAAGCACGTCATTGGAAGCTTCGTCCTGGTCTTTCACGTCGCCGGGTAACAGCGGCAGCCAGGGAAGGGCCCTGAAGTTCTTGTCGCCATCCGGATCCCCGATCTTGCTCAGGACGGGGCGGGTGTTGATCGGAACGGATTCGACATACCAGCCGAACAGGAACCCAACGGCCAATAGGGCGAGGAGACCCTCTTTGAAAAGTTCGGGATCGGCTTTTTTAAGAATGTCGATCAAAACGTACAAAAGGATGCCGCTGGTGACGGAGAGGTAAAGAACGGGGTCAGGGGAAGCGGTCCAAAAAACGCCGCCAAAAAGTTTATAGCAGTAGGGCGCGGTGGCGATGAGAGCGAAAGAAATAAGCTGCCGGGTCCGAGGGTGTTTTTCTTTGGGGGAGAAGGCGGGTAGGACGGCCAGGCTTAGGGCCAAACTATGGAGGATGAGAACGGAAAGCGATCTGGGTGAGATCTGGTAATAGGGGGGGATATAAAGACGGTCCGAAGTGAAACATTGGCTGAGGTTGTAAAAACCCATGCCCAGGGCCGCCCAAAAAGTGGTCGAGGCGGGGTTTTTGGAACGGAAAAGGACCGCGGGTGCGGCCAACCCCAAGAAAAGACCGACTACCAAGGTCCCGGCGATCGAAAGCCATTGCTGATCTTGCGCCCAAGAATCCAACTTAAAAGGAAGCTCGAAAACCGATTGGTTGCCCGCCTCACTGAGGGATTTGATCAAAAAACAGATCAAAGTACCCAGAGCCAGCATCTTGACGTAGTTCCTAATCGAAAGGGGTATTTGACCGTTGAGCTTGAAGATCCCGAAGGGGATGGCGATCGAGAGGGCCCCAATCAGGGCAAGAAGTAGAAGGCTCATGAAACCCTTTTTTGAAAAGAGTGTGAAAGAAGTGTGTAAAACTTCAGATATTTTAAGTTGTTTGCCATTTGAAGCCTATCAAATTCAAGGATCGGAACTATTACCAAGGCGGTCTCCGGTAAAATGGGGGTGGGTTCAAGCGGCGCAGTTGGCGGGGAACCGAAAAAAATGGTGGAGGGGAGTCATGAGAAAGCTCATCGCGCTGGAACAACTCTCGCTGGACGGCGTCATGCAGGGCCCCGGCGGCCCGGCGGAGGATCCAAGGAATGGCTTCACCCTGGGTGGTTGGGCGATGGCCTTTGGGGACGAGGTCTTGGGCCGGGAGATCGACAAGATCATGGCCAGAAAATTCGACCTGCTTTTGGGACATTACACCTATAACATCTGGGCCAAATATTGGCCGCATGAGACCAACGGCATCGCCAAGGCCTTCAACCAGGCCACCAAGTATGTCGCGACCCGTGGGCAGGACAAACTGGATTGGGAAAAGTCCGTGCGCCTCAGCGGCGATGTGGCGCAAGAGGTACGCCAGCTGAAGACTTCGGATGGGCCGGACCTGCATATTTGGGGCAGTGGTGTCCTGATGCAAAGGCTGATGGTCGCCGAACTCATCGACGAATACCGCTTCTGGGTCTGTCCGGTAATGCTGGGTCAAGGAAAACGGCTGTTCGAGAAGTCCCTTCCGCCGGGCCGCTTTACCCTGGCCGAGTCGATCAAGACCTCCACAGGGGTTCTGCTCAATACCTATCGCTTTGTAGGGCCGGTCAAGCCCGGGGATTTCGCCTAGTCCAGACATCCAAGTGTCATAAAAAAAGGGACCCTTCGAAAGAGGGGGTCCCTTTTTTATTGTTCGAAACCGTCAAAGACTTTTTCGTTACCAGCCGTTCGAGTTGCCCGACGACGAAAAGTTGGTGGTAATACCCGGCTGCCCGTTGGCCGGCGGCGGGGCGCTGGGTTGGAAGTGGTCCACCAGACCGGGAGACAGCGACGAGGTGGCATGTTGCGGCAAGGGCTGGGAATGGTTCACCGGCTGGATCGCCGGGGGCTGGGCGACCACGTTCATCGCGCGGTCCGAGCTGTCCACCGGCGGAGCGTTGCCGGAGGGGGGCTGGGAACCGGAGTTCAACGAGGTTTTTTGTCCAGCCGAGGTGATCAAATTGGGGGACCCGATCTGCGAAATTAGTGCGGGTTGGTTCGAGGGAGAGTTGGGCGCGTTGGGCGATGAGCCCGAGGTCGAGTTGGCGGGCGACTTCGCGATAGTAGTCCCGGTTTTCGAGCCGGTGGAAGGCGCGGAAGCTTGGAACAGCGAGCCGCTTGCCGGGGGCGCGGCGCTCAAGCCGGCGGGAGGCGCCGAGGCCGAGGACTTCGTAACAGGAGGCGCGGAAGCCAAAGACGGCTGCGAATTACCCGCGGGGGCGGACGGCTTCACGCTCGCCGGGGGCGCCTGAGCGGTCTTCGTCGTCGGTTTCGGGGCGGAAGTGGTACCGGTCGTCACCACTGTTTTATTGTGCTTGTGACCCGTGTGGTTCTTGACAGTGATCACAGGCTTTTTGCCCGTCACCGGTTTGGGTTTGATCGAGGTGGTCTTGGGCAAAGTGTTCGGTTTTGCCTTTGTAGGCGGCGCTAAGACGGGGGCAGGGGCGGTCGTCGCGGCAAAACATAAAGAATTCGCGGCCACAAATAGAACAGCACACAAACTGACGACAAAATTTTTCAAATCCATGCTCCTTGGTTTAATGACGAACGACTATGGCGGGCCAGGATCGAACTGTATCCATGAATATTGATATCGGCCGGGTTAAATGAAGGGATTTACATACTTAATTCCCTCGTAATGTTTCGTTTAGTGATTTTTTCTTTTTCGACCTTCTCCACTCAGACCGCCATCCATCATCGATTTGGGATAATGTCCGGTCAAACAATAGCCCCGCTCCACCCATCCCCCAATGGGTCCCTTTCGCTCGGTTTTCAAAGATCCGAACCTGCTCTTGGTCGGGGTCTTCGTTGGAGAAGGTCGGGATTTTTAAAGACTTTAAAAAAACACTCTGCCCCTTCCTTCGAAAACCCCTGCCGCGTGGCCCGCTGGGGTTTTCTCAAGTGAGCGAAAGGGATGCCTTTTGGTTTTGCGGGTACACAGGGGTACTTCCCTGTGAGGCCTTTTCCCACGGGGGATGGGTGGAGCGAAACAATGTTCCTCATCTCATTTCCCAGGCCCCGCTGACGGATGAGGGCTTGAGATGGAAGGGACAAAAAAAGAAAGCTGGTAGGCATTTAATATATAAGTCCCTAAATGAATGGGGTTCTGTAAAAGGTGTGTAACTTGAGACGACCGATCGGAGATGGGAGTCGCGGCCTCGCGGACCGGCCCGTCATAAAATTTTTGTCGATATTCTGTCTGAACTAATCCTTTAACCCCCTCTAAATACCCGTGCATACTTGCCAGTTCGCCGCGCTCCTCTAAAGATATCCCGGTCGAAGATCGTTGAGCATTGCGCCTGATCGTTTTGGATCGGTTTTGCGGCGCAAAACTAAATCCTGGATCGACATGGAGGATCCTTTGAACAAGTTCGAAAAGTTGCAGCGACAGGTCGAAATATTGATGGTGGAGGATAATGTCGCGGATCTTCTTTTGATGATGAAGTTCTTCAAGGAGTCGCCGGTCAAAAACCGCGTCAATGTAGTCCGGGAGGGGATGGCGGCCATGGACTATTTGAATCGCGTCAATGGCTTTGAAGATGCCGTTAGGCCGGACCTGATCCTTTTGGACCTGAATTTACCGGGTAAAGACGGTCGTGAGGTTTTACGCGAAGTGAAAAAGGATCCGGCTCTCCAAGCCATTCCGGTGGTGATCGTGACCGATTCCAACGATCCGGAAGAAGTTACAAAAGCTTATGAAAATAAAGCTAATTTTTACATGATCAAGCCGTCCGACATGGAGCAATTCTTGACGTCCATGAAATATCTTGAACTGGTCTGGGTGAAAAAAGCCGAAGCGCAAGAACCTGAAAGGGCAAAAACGCGGCGCCAAGTCGCTGTCCATGAAAAAAAGGGGGATATGGTCCGTGTTTTCATGGTGGAAGAGAACATGGGCGATGTTAGCTGGATGAGGGAGGCGTTAAATATCCACTCCCGGTTCATCGAATTGAACATGGTGAAAAGCTGGGGAGAGATGGTCGAACGGTTCAGCGGTTTTCAAGACGGGTCATCCCTGCCCGACGTGGTCCTAATGGACCTGAGCGAGCCTCAAACGCCCGATTGGAAACTTTTGACCCGGATCCGGTTTAACGGAGCGCTCGCGGATATTCCGGTGGTCATTTTGACGAGCCCGGGATCGGAGGCTGAGATCCGCCGGACGCTGGACGACCCTTCCATTTTTTGCGTCAGGAAAACAAGGAAACCGGATGAGTTGTTCGGGGCGATCCACCACATCATCACCTACAACGTGAAGAAAGTCCTCGTATGACCATGGATCCGGGAAAAGAGAGAGTGGGGATGAACGCGCGGGCGCCCAAGAGGCCGCTCGAGATCCTTCTGGTAGAGGATAGTTTGCCGGACGTCCTGTTGATGAAAAATGAATTTGACCGGTTCGGACACCCGGTGAACTTGCGTATCCTGACCGACGGCGAGCAGGCGCTCTCCTTTTTAAAGCGGGAGGGCAAATACCTTCTCGCGCCCGTTCCCGATCTGGTCATCTTGGACCTGAACCTGCCCCGTATGGATGGTCGGGCCCTGTTGCGCAGCATTAAATGCGTGGACCGGCTCAGTGATCTTAAGATCATTGTGGTGACGGGTTCCCGGTCGGATTCGGATATCCGCGAAATGAACGAAATGCGGATCAGCGGCTATCTGATCAAGCCGAGGGATCTATACGGTCTTCGCCAACTGATGCGCGAGATCAAGAATTTCTTACTGAACGATCAGCAACTGCCCATCGTAAAGGGTTGTTGAATCCCTAAAAGTCCCTCGTCCGATTCAATACCGAGAATCCAAAAAGATCCGCACAGAGCGACTGACGGCTAAAGGTTCGTTGCATCGTTCCTTAAAACGCTTTTCAGTTCGATTTTGGTCATCAATATCCGCCTCAAGCCCATCCCGATCCTGATCCGACCTTGTGTTTTGAATCATGTCTTATTCCTTTAAAGAACGGGTAAAGCCCGGTTTCGAAAGAAGGCGAGTTTTTTACCAGTTTGGATCGTTGTTTTCCCATAGGGTTCGAACTTTAAATCGATTTCTGTTCGGCCCTTCAAGACCCTTTTGATGTCCGGTGTGTTTTTCCGATAAAACGAGGGTGCCTAGGTTTCAAACACCTCTCAATCGTAGTAATTTAAATCCTCGTAAAGTCGTTCCGGCAGGTTTGGCGGGACCGGACAAAAATGCTACAAAAATAAATTCCTGAAATTAAGGGACGCGCTCAAAATTAAGTTATAGTCGAGGTCGTTCCAGCCGGGTCGCCGATATAAAGAAATAAATCGCAACTAAAATTCAAACGAGAACTCCAAACACAAAATGGCGATCTCCCAAAACAAAGATACCTTAATTGTCTGCCGCAACAGCCAAGGCATGGAGTTCCGCGCGACCCTTCTTCGGCTCTCCCGCTACCTAGTCGTCTTCGAGGTCTACAATCCCTACAGCATCCTGCAGCTGTCCGAGGTCTTGGTCGATTTTCGCATCATCATGAACGACCGGATGATCTATTCGGGCCGGGCGGTGGTCAGCAATCTGGTGAATACCGGTACTGTCCTGGTCTGCGAAGCGACCTTGAACGATTCCTGGCTGGACGTGGACATCTTCACGTCGATGTTCACCGCCAAGAATTTAAAGACCGAATTCACCGACTTCCTCAAAGAGTGGGAGAAGTTCCGGATGGTCGTTCCGGATTTTAAGATCGTAGTCGCGGATATGCAGACGTTGTTGATGGACCTGAGGGGTTGGTTGGAACAAGTGGAACTGGGCATCCGTTCGGAACCGTCCAAGAACAGGGACGAGATGGAACGGGAGATCGTCCAGGAATTGAAAGCGCCGGTAATGCAAACGGCGGAGCGCCTGTTCAAACGCTTCGAGGACGTGTCCAGCAAGATCGACGATGACATCCAACCGATCCACCGCGCCTACGTGAAACGCCAGCTTCATCCACTGGTACTCTGTTCCCCCTTCTTATACCGAACGTTCCAAAAGCCCCTGGGTTACGCGGGGGACTACGAGATGGTCAACATGATGCTGAGGGACCCCTTCGAGGGCAGCTCGGTCTTCGCGAAGATGTTGAATGTTTTCTTCCTGGATATCGCGCCCTGCGTGGCCCACCGGAACCGTATCGTTTACCTGAATGAAAGGCTCAAGGACGAGGTTCGCCGAGTTGCTCCAACGGGGCGAAGCGCCCGGATACTGAACTTAGGATGCGGCCCCGCCGGAGAGATCCAGAAATTCATCGCCGAAGAGGAGGTGGCGGACCAGGCGGATCTCCTGTTGCTGGATTTCAACGACGAAACCCTGGTCCACACCAACAAGGTTTTGGAGGACGTCCGATGGAAGCACGGGCGAAAGACCCGGATCCAGACGGTCAAAAAATCCGTGAACCAGATCCTAAAAGAGACCCTCAAATCTTTCGCGGCCGATCCCGGGCAACGGTACGACCTGATCTATTGCGCGGGGTTGTTCGATTATCTCTCGGACCGGATCTGCAAAAGACTGATGGGCCATTTTTATGAGGTGCTGGCGCCGGGCGGACTTTTGATCGCGACGAACGTGGATATCTCCAACCCCAACCGGGGATTGATGGAGTTCATCTCGGAATGGCATTTGGTTTACCGCAATTCACAGCAGTTGAAAAGCCTGATACCGGACGGGGTCCGCCCGGAGGATGTGCAATTGCGGGCGGACGCCACCGGCGTCAACATCTTCATCGAAGTCAGAAAAAACAATGATTGAACAAAGCCAGACCTTTCAGGCGGAACTCCACGACGCTTTCTTGAATTACCAGCGGGAAACCCGCATCCATAACACGAAAGTGGGATGTTGGCTGGCCTTTGTCCTGATGCCTGCGGGTTCGGTCCTGGATTATTTCGTTTATCCCGGTTCCTTTTTCCATTTTTTCAAATTGAGGCTTTTGTGCTCTTTTTTGATCCTCCTGGACCGGGTTTTTCTTGAAACCCCCTGGGGAAAGAAATATTTCAACCTGCCCGGATTCATCCTGGTCTTTCTTCCGACCTTCTTCATTTCCTGGATGATCGGCGCCACCCAGGGGGCGGCCTCGCCCTATTACGCGGGCTTGAATTTGGTGTTGCTGGCCCTGGGGTTTGTCCTGCACTTCACCTTCATCGAGAACCTGATGGCGGGCGTGATGGTGATCATCAATTACGCCTTGGCCTGCTGGGTGCAACGCGGCCCGGCTCCCGAATTCGCCGTCTTTTTCAACAACCTTTATTTCCTGGTCCTGACCGACATCTTCATCGTCACGGGCAGCTATTTCAGCCACCGCCTGATGAAAAGGGAGTTCGCCGCCCGGTTCGAGCTGGACCGCAACCGGCAGCAGTTGGAGGAGTCGAACCGCAAATTGGTGGAATTGGACCAGATGAAGAGCCGTTTCTTCGCCAACATCAGCCACGAGCTTCGCACGCCCCTGACGCTCCTGATCTCGCCGCTGGAAACCCTCCAAAGGGAAAAGGCCCACCTGATGGACGAGGAATCCAGGGGCATCCTCCGCATGATGTCCAACAACGCGATGCGGCTTTTAAAGCTCATCAACGATCTTTTGGACCTGGTCAAGCTGGAATCGGGCCGGATGGAGATCAAAAAGGACGTGGTCCATATGCCCGAGATGGTAAGTGGGTTGGTCCAATCCATCCAGAACACGACCCGCGACAAAAGGGTGCGTCTCTCCACCCTGGTGGAAAGCGAGGTGGATTGGCTGGTGTTGGACCGGGACAAGCTTGAGAAGATCATCTTGAACCTGCTGTTCAACGCCTTGAAATTCACCCCCGCAGGGGGGCTGGTGGAACTGACCGTTCAAAAGGTCGACAACCAACTGGTGATGAAGGTGAAGGACACCGGAATGGGCATCGAGGAAGAGAATATTCCTTTTATTTTTGACCGTTTTTGGCAAGCGGATTCCAACTCGAACCGAAAGTACCAAGGAACTGGCATTGGGTTGGCCTTGGTGAAGGAACTGGTCGAGGTCCAGGGGGGCGTGGTGGAAGTGGAAAGCCGGGTATCGCGGGGAACGACCATGACCATCCGGCTTCCATATATGAAAGCCCATCATTCCCAAATTTTCGAGGAACAAAAGGGGCTGGTGGAAGAGATCAAACCCGAGGCGGAACCCGATGAGTGGCTGGCCAAACTTTACCGCCGGGCCGAGCTTTTCCCAACCCTGGTGTCCCCTCCGAACACGCCGTCCCTGGACCATTACGGCCACCGGCGAGCGCTCAAGTTGTTGGTGGCGGACGACGAACCGGACATGCTGCGGTTCCTCAAATCCCAGTTGAAAAAGCATTACGAGATCATCGAGGCGGTCGACGGCAACCAGGCGGTGGCCAAGGCCAAGCAGTTCCTGCCCGACCTCATGCTGCTCGACATGATGATGCCCGAGAGGGACGGCATCGCCGCCTGCCGCGAATTGAAGGAGATCACTTCCACCCAAGCCATCCCGATCATCCTTTTGACCGCCCGGGCCGACGACGCCACCAAACTTGAAGCCTTGAACGCGGGCGCCAACGATTTCCTGACGAAACCCTTTTCCACCACCGAACTGCACGTGCGCATCAAGAACCTGCTGGATACCCACCGGGCCCAGGCCGAGCTGATCCGCCAGAACCAGCGGTTGGAGGCGGCGTTGGAACAATTGAAGGAAACCGAGGCCACCCTGGTCCAGACCGAGAAAATGTCCGCCCTGGGCCGCATGAGCGCGGGAATGATCCACGAGATCAACAACCCCCTCAATTACGCCCTGGCGGCCCTGGCCCTGTTGAAGAACATGCGGGAGAAATGGCCCGAGGCCGAAAGGCCGAAGCTGGACGACCTGGTGGCCGACATGCAGGAAGGCATGAAGCGGGTCAAAAATATCGTGTCCGACCTGAGGGGATTCAGCCATCCGGGCCACGCCGCCGACCTGGTGCCTTTGGAGGACGTGATCGCCGTGGCCCTTCGGTTCCTGGGACAGGAAACCAAGAACGGCACGCGGATCGAGGTGCGGGTGCCTCCTGACCTAAAAATCTTCGCCGTGAAGAACAATTTGATCCATGTGTTCGTCAACCTGCTCCAGAACTCCATCGACGCTTTCAAGGGGAAACAATTCAACGGCGAGGGACCGGCCATCCTGATCCGCAGCGAGACCGACCGTGAAATGGTGAAGGTTTGGGTGAGGGACAATGGAACGGGGATCCCTCCGGAGTACCTGAACAAGGTTTTCGACCCGTTCTTTACGACCAAGGATGTGGGGCAGGGCATGGGGTTGGGGTTGAACATCTGTTATCGGGTGATGAAAGAGCAGGGCGGGAACATCTCGGTCCAAAGCGAGCCGGGTCAATTCACCGAATTCCTGCTGGAGTTGCCGTTGAAACCAAATGAGAAGGCGGGTTAGGAGCGATCATGGAATTTTTATATGACTACAAAAAGTTTTACATCCTTTACGTGGATGACGAGGAAAAATCCCTCAAATACTTCCGGGAAATTTTCGGCGGGACCTTCAACATCATGACCGCTTCCAGTGCGGAAGAGGGTTTTCGGATATTGAGGGAAAAGGCCGATCAGATCGGCCTTTTAATGACCGATCAGCGCATGCCCGGGGAAAAGGGCGTCCAGTTCCTGGAAAAAGCCCGGCAGTTCCGGCCCCGGATCATCCGCGTCTTGATCACCGCTTACTCGGATATGGAAACGGCCATCGAGTCCGTGAATACGGGCGCTATCTATAAGTATGTGAACAAACCCTGGGATATCCCCCAGCTGGAGATCACCCTGAAGCGGGGCCTGGAGTTCTTCCTGGTCCAGGCCGAAAGGGACCAACTGCTGCGGGAAAAGATGTCGACCCTTTACAACGTTATGCTCACCGACCGCATCCTCAGCTTGGGCATCCTGGCGACGGGATTGAGCCACCATATTCGCAATTCCATGGTGGCGGTCAAGACCTTCCTGGACCTGACCCCCCAAAAAATGAAAGAGGAAAACCTGGATTTTGAGCAGTTGCGCAACCCCGACTTTTGGAAGGATTACTACCAAAAAGTCCAGGGCCAGATGGACAAAGTGGCGCGCTTGTTGGGCGACTTGTGGGAATCCTCCGAAAAGTTCAAGGATCGGTTCACCGACAAGGTCCAATTGCACGAGGTGGTGGAAAGGGCCGTGGCCGCGGTGAAGCCTGATCTGGATAAAAAGGGGATCAAGGTCGAGAACCTGATCCCGAAGAACCT
Source organism: candidate division FCPU426 bacterium (assembly GCA_027452205.1). Classification (GTDB taxonomy): domain Bacteria; phylum Oederibacteriota; class Muellerivitia; order Muellerivitales; family Muellerivitaceae; genus Bog-1183. The sequence goes on from DAIDGV010000023.1 coordinate 111,553, forward strand.
TCCGGAATTGAAAGTGGACCTTAAAAAGTTCGACCGCCTTTTTGAGATGCTGGTCAAGGAGGAGGCGGTTACGCTGACCCGGGGTGGAAAACTGAAATTCACGACGGTGGTCCTCGGGCCGAAAGAAGGCCCCTCGGAGATCCAATTGGAACTCCAGGATGACGGTCCGGGCCTGCCCGCGGACGCGATGCGGTCCATTTTCGATCCCTTTTTCGTGCGTGGCGGCGATCCCCAGGAATTCGGCATCTATTTGATGTCCTGTTTTTTCATCGTCTATCACCACGGCGGCCGTATCTCCGCCCAGAGCCTGGAAGGCAAGGGCAATGTGTTGACCCTGACCTTTCCCCTGGAACCGCAGGCCAAATTACCGATGGCCGAAGAGAAGGACTTCATCAGCAAGATCATGGTCAACGAATCTTTGTGGGAAAAAATATTATCAGGAAATTGACCGGAGAGACCCCCTGATGATCCCCCCGAACTTAACGTCAACGCGGTCCGTCCCCCCGGCGCGAAAAAAAACAGGCCCGGTGAGACCGGTCCTTTTCATCGTGGACGACGAGGAAAGCGTGCGCGAGTCCTTTCGCCTGATCCTCCAGGACGATCATGACCTGGTCTTCGCCAAGGACGCCAAGACCGCCTTACAGGCGATCAAGGCCCAGACCTTCGACCTGTGCTTGCTGGACATCCTGCTGCCCGACGGATCGGGCCTGGACCTGTTGCGGCAGATCAAACGAAAGGACTCCTCGGCGGAAGTGATCATGGTGACGGCCCTGCAGGGCGTGGAGACCGCCTTGACCGCCATGAAAGGGGAAGCGCGGGATTACATCACCAAACCCTTCAAGGTGGATGAACTGCGAGAGCTGATCCGGAAGGTGCTGGCCCGGCGGGCGGAACATTCCGCGAAGAACGGTCCGAAAAGCGGTTCCGGCGGGCCGGAGGCTTTGTGCCTCTTAGGGTCCAGCCCCAAAGTTCGCAAGTTCGCGAAGGAGATCAAGGCGGCGGCCCAAAGCCGTAAAACGATCTGCCTGGTCGGCGAAAAAGGATCGGGTATGGAAGAGGCGGCGCGGGAGATCCACCAGCTGAGCCCGCGCAGGGACGGGCCCTGGGTGGTCCTGGATGTTTCCCCCCGGAGCGAAAAGGAACTGGAAAGGGAATTGTGGGGCGATGAAAGGAAAGGGGAACTGCCGGAAGTGGGCAAACTGGAATTCGCCCACCGGGGGACCTTGTTCATCCAGCAAGTGGAGAAACTGCCTTTGCGGCTCCAGGACAAGTTGACCCAAGCCTTCCTCCACCAAAGGATATTCCGGTCCGAGAAGGGGAACCGGCTCCCCCTGGATATCCGAGTGATCCTGTCCTGGCGAGTCGATCCGGCACGGCCCCTGGCGAAGGGCGCTTTGTCAGAGACCTTATTCCGTTCCATCGGCCGGGATATCCTGACGGTGCCCGCGTTGAGGGACCGAAAAGAGGATATCCCGCTGTTGGTCCGCCGGGTCATCGACCGGACCAATCCCCATGCCCGGATACCGGTGAAAAGCGTGCATGCCGACGCGATGGGGCTCTTGACCCAATATCCCTGGCCCGGCAATATCCAGGAGCTGGAAAGCTGCGTGGAAAACATGGTGCTTTTCGCCCGGGAAGCCACCTTGACCCTGGACGACGTCCCCATGGATATCCTGGTCCAAATGATGGGTGTCGCCATCAGCCGGGAAAAAGTAAAATTGTCCCTCAAAGAGGTAAATCGCCAGTTCGAGCGTCAATATATCCAGATGATCCTGGGAAAAACCCAGGGTTACCAAACCCGGGCGGCTAAAATGCTGGGCCTGCACCGGACCACCCTGATCTTGAAACTCAAGAATTTGGGCCTGGAATCGGACTACCGGAAGATCGTCCGAAAAAGACGCGGGAAATGAACGGTCCTTTGAAAGAAGCCGCGATTTGAAAAAAATAAAATGGGCGGGTTATAAAAATCCGCGCGACCTCCAGATCGCGGCGCTGATCCACGAATTCCGCGGGCCGCTGACGGCCTTGAACGCCCTGGTCCAGTTGTTCCCTGAAAAAAAGGGCGACCCGCGTTTCATGCGGTCCTTCCAACCCATGATGCTCCAGCAGATCGACCGTTTGATCGGCATGATGGAGGGTTTGGCGGATATGCGGCGGGCCCGGAAAAGGGCCGCCGATACGATCGATCTCTCGGAACTGGTGAGCAACTCGGTCCGGGAGTTGGAGATCCTCTTCGCGGCCAAGAACGTCCGGTTGAAGGTGAAGGCTGTTCCGGGGCTTTATTTAAGGGGCGACCAGGAACAACTGACAAGCCTGGTGTGGAACCTGGCGCAAAACGCCCTGGAATCGGTGGCCCCCCGGGGAAGGGTATGGGTCTCCACCAGCCGGGTCACCCGGCCGGGTCATTCCGGTCCCTGGTTGGAATTGAACGTGAGGGACGACGGCCCGGGGATACCGAAGAAATGGTTCAAGAAAATATTCGGCCCTTATTTTTCCACCAAGGGCCCGGGCAATGGACTGGGCCTGGCCATTTGCAAAAGGGTGGTGAAGCAGCACCGGGGGCACATCAAGGTCAGCTCTTCCCAAAAAGAAACGCTGTTCCAAGTCCGCCTTCCGGCGGCCCGGAAGGGTTGACCGGAAAGCCCTTGGGGGCTTTCGGCGGCCGGTGAATGCATCCTTGAGGGAGCGCGCATGAAGAAAAAAACTCATATCCTAATCCTGGAGAAACCCACCCCGTTCCGCGACCGGTTGAAAGCGGTTTGTGCCGAAGTGGGCAAGGCCTGGGTGGCGGATGACCTGAAAATGGCCCAAGGATTGATCTCGCGAAGGTCCTTCCGGCTTTTGCTCTTGGATTGGGACCTCATCCGGACGGACCTGGCCGATCTTTCCCGGGTGCTGGACATCTTCCAGCCCCATGCCCGGCGGATCGCCCTGTTCACCGCGCCCCAACTCCACGAGGTCGTCGCGGCGATGAAATCGGGCATGGACGATGTCCTGTGGCTGGCGCAAAACTCCTCGGTGTTAAGGGACAAGCTGACCGCTTCGCTGGCCGCCCCCAAGCCGGTGGCGGCGCAGCATTTTCATATCCCGCAATTGACCCGGTCCCTGGCCGAGCGGGCGGCCTCCAAGAAGATCTCCCTGATCGCCGCCCGGAAGGAATTCTCAAAAACCTTCCTGAACCAGGTCCTTCTCCAGAAAAGGATGCGCAAATTCCAATTGGCCAACCTGATGAATGTGGCCACCCGCACCCTGCGCCGTCATCTGATGAAATAAAACCTTAATATCGAACCCTCTTAAAATGATTTTTATCATTTCCCCCAAAACCCAAAACAAAGGCCGTTTGAACCACAAAGGGCACCAAGTTCACCAAGAAGGCCAAGGCAAGATGGGATCAAAAGGGTTTTTAAACAATTGTCTTTCGTCGTTCTTGGTGCCCTTGGTGCCTTCGTGGTGAAATAGATTTTTCTAGTTCTAAGGTTTATCGGCTGTTGCTTTGCGGAAAGCGCCCTATTTGTCTTTCGCTTCCGCCGGGCCCCAGGTCCAATAAAGCCCCAAATAAGTAACGGTCGTATCCTGCCCGACGATCGAATGCCCGCCGGAGAACAGAAGACTGAAGTTCGGCGAGAAATTGAACTGACCGCCGATGTTGACCAGGAGGAATCCTTGGTTGCTGTCCATGTCCTGGCCCTGGGCGAAAAGTTCCCCTCCCAAGGTCAACGAACTATCCAGGTCCCTCTGCAGAAGCCAACCGCCAAAGGGGTAGTTGCGCATCCCGGCGGCGGCATTGAAGGCGTAACCGCCCCCGCCATAGGTGGTCCAGGGGCCCCAGCTTTTTTGCATCCAAAGGGGGAACTTATACCAGGCCAGGCCGTTGCCCAATCCGTTGCCGGGGTTGCCGGTGGGGATCTCCACCATGGGGAAGATCCCCACTTGCGGGCTGTTGTCGCTTTCTTTAATGAAACGGAACTTGATCCCCATTTCGGTGTCGCCCAAACCATAAACGGAAGGGTTTCCGGGGGTCGATAGGGAGGTCAGTCCGCTAATGACATGTAACTGAACATCGGACAGGGGACCCCAATTGAACTCCGCGGCGGGCCCCTGAATGGTGACGCTTCCCAGGGAAGCGAGCGAGGACTCGAAAATATAGAATTCAAAGTGGTTCAGGTCCACCGGCTCCGGGTCGTCCGTTAAAAAGGGAGGTCCCGCCCATAGGGGGAAGGCGGTGAAGGTCAAAAAAACCGTGAGGAAAAGGAATTTCATCAAAGGTCCGAACCCCGATGTTTTTGCCCGACTCATTGAACCCTACCCCAGCTTCGATTTAAAACCCGGCCTAAAGTATAGGGGATTTCATATTTTAGCCATAGGGAAGGAGCCGTCATGAAAGTCGCTTATGGTCTTTTGCTTTCATCCCCTGTATCCCCCGCATCCGTGGCTAGAAATCCCTTTTATCCTTTGCCTTTAACCCAAAACCAAAACTTGTTTAGCCACAGATTCATAGGATAAACAACAAGATGGAATCGTTTTGGCCGCAGATCCACGCAAATGAACGCAGATAAGCTTTTTGTTTTCGGCTTTAATGGCGTCGATCGGCGTCAATTTGTGGCTTGGGTTCATTCCATATATCCCCTGCATCCGTGGCTAGATCGGTTTTGCCTAGGCCGTTCTTCGTCTTTTGACGGCCTGCCTTTATTTTTAAAACCAAAGAGTTTTATTATTTATCTGCGTCCATCCGCGGCCAATTGGTTTTGCCTGGACCGTTCATCCCCTGTATCCCCTGCATCTGTGGCAAGAAATGCCTTTATCCTTTGCCTTGACCCCTTTGTTTTGTGTCCTTGCTGCTCGTGGGCGGGGCCGCTACGCGGCCGAATCCTGGTTGAAAGTGAAACCGAAATTGAAAAAGCGATTGCTGTTGGCGTAAGGGCCGGAGGGCCCTTCCTTCACGCGCTGTCCGGTTTTTTCACCCTTGAAAGAGGCGGGCTCAGATCACCAGGGAGTTGGTGAGGGGAAGGTCGGGGACGATCGAAGTGATCGCCGTTCTGACCCGGGGGTCGCCGTCCTTTTTCAAGATCGAGATCTCCGTATCCAGCCGGCCCAGCACGAAATCCTTGAAGGGCCCGAAATGCAAATAAAGGGCCATGAGGGAAACGGCGTTCCGCAGGACTTTGGGGTTCCTGAACAGGCAAACCAAAAAGACTTTCCAGAAATAAAAACGGGTCTTGGCGGGCATTCCCAGTTTGGCGATGAGCCGGGAAAAGGACCGCAAGTCCCGCAGTTGATGGCTCAGGGGCAGTCTCATCCGTTTTTTCGAGCAATCCTGCATCAGGGCCAGCCGCAGGATACGGTTGAAATATTTGTCCGGGGCCAGGGATTCGCTCACCACCCGGCGGAAATCGTTCAGGATGTCGAACCGGGGCCGCAGGGTGGTGTAGTTCAGACCGGCCACGCATTGGCAGGCGGTCTGGTCCGGCGGGACCTCGAAATGATCGTCCAACCGGCCTTCCCGGGAAAGCCTTTTGGTCAACTGGGTGTTGGGCAGGGCGAACAACAGCCCCACCATGTTCACGGGGATCGAGGTGGCCTCGATGCTGTTCAAGATGGCCTGGGATACATCCCCCTTTTCGGCGTCGAAGCCGATGATGTAACCGGCGTTGACGATCATGCCGTGGCGCATGATCTTGTGGATGCTGTCCGCGATGGATCGGTGGGTGTTCTGGCGCTTTTGGGTGGAAAGCAGCGTCTCCTCATTGGGGTTCTCGATGCCCACGAAGAGCCAGTTGAATCCGGCCTCCTGCATCAGGTTCATCAAGTCCTCGTCGTCGGCCAGGTTCATCGAGGCCTCGGTGCTGAACTCGAAGGGCCAACGGTGGTCCTGGAGCCATTGAATGATGTGGGGCAGCAGCAGTTTGACCTCTTTTTTGTTCCCGATGAAATTGTCGTCCACGATGTCGATATGGCCCCGGTACCCCAGGTCATAAAGGCTTTGCAGTTCGGTCAGGACCTGGCGGGTGTTCTTGCCCCGGGGAACCCGGCCAAAAAGCTCGATGATGTCGCAGAACTCGCACATGAAGGGGCATCCGCGGTTCCATTGGATGCCCACATGAAGGTAATTCTCGAACTTCAGCAGGTCGAAGCGGGGCGTGGGACTTTCGGCCATGACGGCCCGGACCCCGCCTGATTCGTAACGGTGATGGGCCTCTCCCCGGGCCAGGTCGGCCAAAAAGGGCGGCATCGTCACCTCGGCCTCGCCCAGGATCAGGTAGTCCGCCTTGTCGTAAAGATGGGGGCTGGAGGTGGCGTCGGGCCCGCCGACGATCACGGTCTTGCCCAGGGCCTTGAAGTGGTCGATCAGGCGGATGTGGTCCGGTTGTTGGGAGATCATGCCGCCGAGAAAGACCATCTGGGCCCATTCGACGTCCTTGGGGTCCAACTCCTCGGCGTTCAGGTCGTTCAGCCGCACTTCCCAGTCGGGGGGAAGCATGGCGGCCACCGTGATGAGCCCCAGGGGGGAAGCGGGATATTTGGCCCCGGCGGCCTCGCAGGTCGCCCGGTAGTTCCAAAAGGATTGGGAGGTGAAGTGGGGGTAGACGAATAAACAGCGGGGCGCCATGAAGTTTTTTTCTTTCGGAAGTCCGGGATGAGAAAGGGAACTTTCGGGTCCCCATCGGCGGCGGGTTTGGAACGATTGGAGGATATTAGGGGGTCTTCCGGATATCCCTTTATGAGAAATGTCATAGAGGGCGGCTTTTCAACTGCCCCAAAACCCAAAACAAAGGCCGTTTGAACCACAAAGGGCACCAAGTTCACCAAGAAAGGCCAAGGCAAGATGGGATTAAAAGGATTTTTTAACAATTGTCTTTCGTTGTTCTTGGTGAACTTGGTGTCTTGGTGGTGAAATGGATTTTTCTAGTTCTAAGGTTTGTCGGCGGTTGCTTTTGATCTTTTGTCTTTACCCCGAGAACCCAAAACAAAGGCCGTTTGAACCACCAAGGGCACCAAGTTCACCAAGAAAGGCCAAGGCAAGATGGGATTAAAAGGGTTTTTAAACAATTGTCTTTCGTCGTTCTTGGTGAACTTGGTGTCTTGGTGGTGAAATGGATTTTTTAGTTCTAAGGTTTATCGGCGGTTGTTTTGCCGCCGGTGAGTCAAAAATGCGACCACTTTAAATGAAGCCGGATATCCGACAGGATCTTCTCCACGTTCAAAGACTCGAAACAGCGCACTTCCTCGCAGGTTTTCGCCATCTTGTTCATGCAGGTGATATTGCGGCAGGAACTTTCCGAGACATAACAGCGCGAAGGGGCGTTCTGGTCCGCGGGCGGGAACCGCGGGTCGGTGGAGTCGTAACCCGACATGCGGGCGTTGGTGGCCCCGAAGACCGAGACCACGAAGGTCCGGTTCCGGAAAGGAACGTTCCCGCTCCGGGACAACTTCTTGGCCGCGGCGATATGCAGGGGGCCCGTATCGCCGGAAATGAAGACATGGGCGAAATCCACTAAAGCCGCGTAAGCGTCCAGCGCCAGGGTCTTGGGGACGATGGTCAAGCGGGACCTTTCCTCCCCGGTGAGCTGTTCCTCCAACTGCCGCTCGATGTCCTTGGCGGTAAAACCCGAGCCCAACAGCACATGGCCCCCCAGCGCCAGCAGGCCCCGCAGCAGGGCCAATTGGTATTTGAACAGCATGCGGTTGTAACGCGAAGCGGTGTCGGGGTTGAGGAAGAACAGTCGCTGGTCCCGGGGAACCCCGTTCTCCGCCAAAAAGCCTTGGGCCTGGTCAAAAGCCCCGTCGGAGAGGGTGACCGGGAAACCGGTGAAAGGTTTGGTCCTTTTTTTCACGGCGACCTGGCGCAGCAAATTCGCGGGCAGGTCATAGGTCTGGTACATGAAGTGGCAATAGCCCTCGTCGCGGGTCAGGTTCAAAAGCACATCGGGCGCGGCGGTGACCATGTTGAGCACCTTCCGGCCCCCGGGGGTTATTTGTTTGTCGCCGATGAAGGGGCAGCAGTTCAAATAAAGGTCATATTGGTTTTCACGGACCAGTGCCCGGACCGCCTCCAGGTCCGCCGGGTTGGGGAACCGCTCGCCGGTGAAGACCGGGTAAAGATGGGATATTTCCGGGTTGCCCTCGAAAAGGCAGGCCACGGACTTTTTGACCACGTAATCGATCCGGGCGCCGGGGAAATAGTCCCGGAAGGCCGATACTCCCCCGGCGGCCAGGATGGAATCCCCGATGTGGATGTCCGAGATCACCAGGATCTTTTGGAACGACGGCACCGACCGGACGATCCGAAGGTTGTGCCTTTCGCTCAAACCCTTGACCAGTTTGTTGCCGATGGCGGGGATGAGGGTGTGGTCGAACAGCCAAGCGCCTTCCCGTGGGAATTGGGCGGTGAGCTTGCTGGTCAGGTCGAAAAAAGCGCTGGAGATCGAGTTGTCGAGCATGGGCTTAACCTAACGCAAGAGGGGATCGGGCCGGGGCGGGCCGCAGTTGTCCGATGTGTTCCATCAGCCGGTCGGTGATCCGGTTGTAGGTGTTCTTTTCCGGTCCCTTCTCATACAGGTCCTCCAGGGGAATGGCCGGGCCGAAGGTGATGGAAACCCGGCCCGGGCCGGGGAAAGCCTTGCCCTTGGGATAGCACTCAAAGGTGCCGTCGATATAAGCGGGGATCACCGGGACCCGGGCGTTGTAAAGCAGCATTCCCGAACCTCTTTTGCCGGGCTGCAGCTCACCTGTCGGGGTCCGGGTGCCTTCAGGAAAAAATCCAACGGGTTTGCCGGACCGCAGCAAACGGTGAAAGGTCTGGATGGCGCTCTCGTCCAACACGCCCCTTTTCACCGGGAAGGCGTTGCACTGGGTGAGGAACCATCCGAAGAACCAATTGCGGAAAAGTTCCGCCTTCGCCATGAAATAGAGCTCCCGTTTTTTACTGGCCCAGTCCACCAAAAAGGGGTCCAGGTAGCTGGCGTGATTGATGACCGTCACGAAGGGCCCGGTGGACGGGATGTTCCCGGCGCCATGGACTTTGACCCGCCAATAAAGAAGCACGAACCAAGTGGTGAGGAACCGGATCTTAGGGAATGAAGCCATTCCAAATCCTTTCAAAGGGTTTGCGCGCCCGCCTGTCTGGAGAGCCGCTGGGCCGCCATTTTGAAAGGAAATTTGTAAAGGCTTTGTGATATTCGTCACATAGCATCCCGGAAAAATATTGTTTAATTCCGGGAGTTTCGCCGCGCGGGAAGCCGCTCTCAACCCTCTAAGTGGAAAAACGTTTCATTCCATCCATATAGAAGTGAGTCCCGCAAGATAGCTGTTGTTTTTGAATTCATCGACACCAAGGAGAAAGCATGAAAGAACCGGTCGTTATTCAGGGTGGCATGGGCATCGGGGTGTCCAATTGGAGGCTGGCCCGGGCGGTTTCGCTTACCGGGCAATTGGGCGTGGTATCGGGCACCATCCTTGAGACGATCCTGGCCCGCCGTCTCCAGCAGGGGGACCCGGAGGGCGCCATGCGCCGGGCGCTGCATCATTTCCCCAATCCCCAGATCGCCGAAAGGATCCTCAAGCGCTATTTCGTCGCCGGCGGCCTGCCCCCGGGCGCGTCCTTCAAGAACCCGCCGATGTATTCCGTCAATCCCTCCCAGGACCTGGTTGAACTGACCGTCGCCGCCAATTTCACGGAGGTCTACCTGGCCAAGGAAGGCCACTCCGGCCTGGTGGGCATTAATTACCTGGAAAAGATCCAATTGCCGACCCTGCCGTCCCTTTACGGGGCCCTTTTGGCGGGGGTGGATTATGTGCTGATGGGGGCGGGCATTCCCAAGGCCATCCCCGCGCTGTTGGACCGGCTGGCCCTGCACCAGGCGGTCACCCTGAAGCTCAACGTGAAGGGGGCCATCTCGGCGGATGAAGACCTGGTCCGGTTCGATCCCCAGGTCATCCTGGACCCCAGCCCCGCGCCCTTGAAGCGGCCCAAGTTCCTGGCCATCGTTTCCTCAGAGGTGTTGGGCATCAACCTGGCGAAAAAGTCATCCAGCCATGTGGATGGTTTCGTCATCGAGGCGCCCACCGCCGGCGGGCACAATGCCCCGCCCCGGGGCCCGCTGCAATTGAGCGAAAAGGGCGAGCCGATTTACGGGCCCAAGGACGCGGTGGACTTCGCCACTTTCCGCGAGTTGGGCCTGCCTTTTTGGCTGGCCGGCAAGTACGGCGAACCGAACAAAGTGCAAGAAGCCCTGGCCCAGGGCGCGGCGGGGGTGCAGGTGGGGACCCTGTTCGCCTATTGCGACGAATCGGGCTTCACGGATGTCATCAAACGACAGGCCTTTGAGAAAGCCATGAGGGAAGAGGTGGAGGTTTTCACCGACCCCCTGGCCTCGCCCACGGGTTTTCCTTTCAAGGTCGTTCAGTTGGAAGGCACCCTGTCGGACCCGGAGGATTACCAGGCCCGGCCCCGCATGTGTGACCTGGGTTTACTGCGCACACTCTATAAAAGGGAAGACGGCTCGGTGGGTTACCGCTGTCCCGGCGAACCGGTGGATGCTTACCTGCAAAAGGACGGAAAGATCGAGGAAACCGCCGGGCGTAAATGTATCTGCAACGGGCTGGTGGCCGCGGTGGGATTGGAACAGAACCAAAGATCCGGCTACCGGGAAAAAGCCCTGGTGACCTCGGGGGACGATATCCCCCGCATCGCCTCGTTGTTGAAGGGCGGCGAGGTGTCTTATACCGCCGCCGACGTGGTGGATTACCTTCTGGGCCGTGGGTGAGAATTCAGCGGGGCAGGGGCCTTTTTTTAAGGCCTCACGCGCTTGGAATGTTTTTTGAAGAAGACGGCGAGGGGGCATCCCCTTGATGTCCAAGAAACGTCTGTGGTCATATGCCGTTCGGGCCTCCTTTTTTAGATCATCTCGAAAAACCCCTTTACCCCGGACTATAGTACGGACCTTATCCTTTTTCCTAAGGGAGGGAATCATGACTTTTACCATCGGTTCCTTGGCAAAAGCCGCCAAGGTCAATCTGGAAACGCTGAGATATTACGAACGTAAAGGGTTGTTGAAACCCGTGCGGCGTACCGATTCAGCCTACCGGATCTATGATGAAGGGTCCCTTGAACGGCTCCAATTCATCCGCCGGACGCAAAGCCTGGGATTTTCCCTGCGGGAGATCTCGGAACTTTTGCGGCTGGAGGCGCTGACTCCCCGTGTTTGCGGCAAGGTCATGGCGAAAGCCAAGGCCAAGGTGTCGCAGATCCGGGAAAAGCGCGAAAGTTTGAAACGGATGGAAGAAACTTTGACCCGTTTGATCGGGGATTGCCAATGCGGTAAAACCAGCGGTTCCTGCCCCATGATGAGTTGTTTTACCGAAAGGGGTGAGTCGAATGGAAACTGTAAAGCCTGTTGAAGCGAATGAGGGCGGTTGTTGCGGCTGCGGTGAAGACTGCAAATGCGGCAAGGGTTGCTGCTAATTGGGAGTGAAAGGCCAGGCGGGAATTTTCCGCCTGGCCTTTTGTTTTAAGCCCGCCCGGAAAGCTTTTGGCGGTATTGATCGGCGGTTGCTTTTGATATTTTGTCTCTGCCCCCAGAAACCAAAACAAAGGCTATTTGAACCACAAAGGGCACCAAGTTCACCAAGAAAGGCCAAGGCGTAATGGGATTAAAAGAGAGTTTTAAACAGTTGTCTTTCGTCGTTCTTGGTGTTCTTTGTGCCCTTCGTGGTGAAATGGATGGTTTATCGGTAGTTGCTTTTAATCTTTTGCTTTCATCCCCTGCATCCGCGGCTAAAGATACCTTTATCCTTCGCCTTTACCCCGAAATCAAATCTTGTTTTGCCACAGATGCAGGGGATAAACAACCAAGACAAAATCTGTTTAACCGCCGATCGGGGGGGGAAGGCCGGGCGGCAATTTCCCATCCGGCCTTTTGCTTTATGCCCGCCGAAGGCTTAATTCAGGTCCCATTGTTCCAGGAAGGTGGGGATGTTCCTGACCAAGTCTTTCTGGTCCCGGGTCAGTCCACTCCAGTCTTTTTTCAAGGTCACCTGGTCATACTGCAGGTCCGCCCGATACCCGGTGATGGTCTCGTGATCCCCGGCCAGGATACCCACGTAAGAATCACGGTCGTTGCCGGTGAGGATCCAATCATCCAGTTTTTGGCGGGTGGTTTGCAGGTCCAGTTCCGCCTTTTGGATCTTCTTTTCCGCCTTGTTGAGGTCCACGATCCTGGCCTGGACACCCGTCAACTTTGGCGTCAAATTTGACTGCGCGTGGACTCTCAAGGGCAGGGAAAGCGAGCCCGCCACAAGAATGCTGGTTAAGAATGCCGTTGATCTTTTCATAAGAACCTCCCTTGTTCCAACTGAGGGTCGATCCTGTGGCTCCCCCTTGTTTTAAGGGTCGGTCCTAGTCGAATACGGTTTCAATGGGAGTAAGGCAGATTCTGGGAAAGACACGTGGGTGGTGGGATCGGGTTGTATATAAAGAGGAGTGGCTTTAAGGTATCTCCCCAAAAACCCTTATTTGAATTGCCCCTCTGGGCTTCTGTGTTGAGGCCCGGCAGAGGGCCAGGCCTTAAATTCCCTTATTTTTCAACTGCACCGGATGCAGTCGGAAAACAAGGCTTTTTTGAGGGTTGCTAAAGAAGTGGGTTCTTGCGTCCAATTCCGTCCACAATAAGTCGGGAATTGACCGGGTCCAATCCTTCGGCATACCCTTACGTCCCCCAAAATTACGAGTCGTAATTTTGGGCCTGTTCCACCCTTTGGTTTATTCCGTCGGAATAAGATTACCTCCTCCGGGCACCTTAGGTTTATGCCGGCGGCATAAAACATTCGCTCCAGGCAGCCTAGGTTTATGCAGACTGCATAAAACAACTACCCAGATCGGGGTGGAATGGTCGAAGTTCGGGCAAATGGTCCCCCGAAAAGTTATTTGAAGTAACTTTTGAAGGTTGGGGACGTGTGCCGCACAGGCGTTGTGTAGGCCTGCGCCAAGTTCACTTCTCTCAATTTCCCTTTGTTTTCGACATTCTTGTCTCCGAAGGAGACAAGACCATCAAAAAATAAGGCTTTTTCGAGATATCTGTGTGATAGGGGCTTTTGAGTCCAATAAAAGTGCTTCTGGCAATTTTTACCCGTCCCTTATCCCCCTAGTTTATTCGGACCGAATAAAACAGTCCTTTGGATCGGGCGGGGAGTCCTTTGGAGGCCGCGGGCCTGGCAAGGTATACCCGCCGGGGCTGGTTGGGTATGGGGTCGGATCTGGGTAATGGGACTGGCTTGCACGATGTGGAATTGGACATAGGCACTTCGCAAGATAAGAGTTAAAAGACGGTCTGCCATCCGAAGCCACAGAGGGGGGGCGTAGGATGGGAGAAATTTATAAAAACCCATTCCCGGGTGTAGAAAAAGCAGGATTTTGGATTTTCGTTAAACCTTGGCCTGTACCGTTTTAAGGTTTGGGTGTAGAAGGGAAACCCGGTAGGTTTGAAGGACGATGCGGACCCTTTGTGGACAAAGAAGCTAAGGGTTAATTTTCAAAACAGGAAATGGATCGCGAATGGAATTAAGGGGCTTTCGATCTGAAGATGAAAAAAGCGTCATCCAACTTTGGCGGGATTGCGGGCTTGTGGTTCCCCAAAATGACCCGGCCAAGGATATCCAACGAAAGAAAAAGATACAGCCTGAATTATTTCTTGTCGCCGTTAGCGAAGGGGAAGTTGTTGGGACGGTTATGGGTGGCTATGAGGGCCACCGGGGTTGGATCAATTATTTGGCGGTCGCCCCCAACCGAAGAAAAGCCGGGATCGGGAAAATGCTCGTGAAAGAGATCGAAACGCGGTTATTGAAAATGGGTTGCCCTAAGATCAATCTCCAGGTCAGGGAAACGAACGCCGACGTCAGGGCTTTCTATGAAAAGATCGGTTATGCCCAAGACAAAGTTATCAGCTATGGGAAACCGCTTCTCAAAGACTGAAGAACCCCGTCAATGTGTAAAAGGGTCGGTACATTAGCGTGAAGCTGTCCGCAGCGGGAAGCTTTTCGATGCGCTTCGCTTACTCAAGGCAACTGATAAGTTGTCCGATCTGGGGAGCTGGGTCGGACGGCAAAACAGCCGGTTGAATTGACCCCGATTTTGGCATATTCTTACTAGTAAGAATACTGGGAGGTGACCTATGACTGTAGCAACCACGAAGCTTTCCTCGAAAGGGCAGGTGGTTATTCCTGAATCCATCCGCAAGAGCCTGCATCTCAAAGAAGGCGATCAGTTTGTTGTGATGGGCCAAGGCGATTCGGTCATCTTTAAGGCGATCACGCCGCCCTCCTTGGATCAATTGGACGGCCTTTTGGCGAAGGTGCGTATCGAAGCCCGTAAAGCGGGACTCCGGCCATCGGACGCAAAGGCTGCCATCGCTTGGGCCCGGTCTCGGCGGAAATGATTCGAGTTGTAGTCGATACAAATGTTCTCGTTTCCGGGACCTTTTGGAGTGGGCATCCCGCCCTTATTTTGCGGTCTTGGAGAAAAAGAGCTTTTCTTTGGATCGTTTCTCCTGAAATTTTGGGGGAGTACGAAAGGTCGTTGGGGAAATTGGCGAGTGATTTCCCCAGCGTTCCGATCGAACCAGTTCTTGAATTGATCAGACTTAATTGCGAACTGGTGAACGCCAAACCTGTCTGAGGTATTTGCAGAGACCCGGATGATGATAAATTTATCGCAGCCGCCCTGGCGGGTGGCGCTGAGTTCGTTGTCTCTGGCGATAAGGCTTTGTTGGATGTTAAAGTTCACCAAAATATAAAAATCGTGAATCCGTCCAACTTCTTGAAAAACCTATAAATCGCTTGTCCGTGGCGGGGACCCGCAATGGATAAAAGAAAAGACGATATCCAACGCGGGCAGGCTTTGTGGGCGCGCTTTTTGAGTTAAGAGAAACAGAAAGGTTCACATGAAAAAATCCAAAAGAAACCCATCAAAAAGCATGGACCCCCGAATTTTTTGGGCGAAGGACCGAACCTTCCTGGCCTGGATCAGGACCGGGTTGGCCCTCATGGGTTTCGGTTTCGTGGTGGCCCGGTTCAACTTGTTCCTGCGGATGGTCCAAGCGCGGGCGGACGATTCATTGTCCTCCCACACGGGATGGGCCATGTGGTTCGGGACCCTCTTGGTCCTCTTGGGGGTTTTGGTTCAAGTGTTGGCGGTCTTCGACTACCTCCGTTTCGCGGCCATCCTCAAAAAGGGTGAAACTCCCCGACCCGGGCTATCCTATTTGGGCATCGGGGTCGCCTCAGTGCTGGGGCTTATCGGCCTGGTGATGGCCGTTTATTTGATCGTGAACCATTAGCATCTTCCGGTTTCGAGGACCAAAACGGCTTTACCCCAAAAACCCTTATTTTTTGAGGACGGCGGCCGTCCTTCGTTTTTAAGGGTTTTTTGAAGATTTTGACCGGGAAAGTTCCGACCCGAAACTTTTGAGCCCCGGTTTTACCAACCGTTGGTAAAACCAGCCCCCCAAGGGTCTGCCAGTCTTCAAAAACTGAAAAATCTTCAGTTCTCACGTCCAATTTTGTCCCAACTTGGGACAGTGGCCGGGCCGGAATGGTCCTGAAAAGTTCCGACCCGGAACTTTTAAAGGCCGGGGGCCTGTGCCAGACACCCGGCGGGTTGGCTCGGTCGATGTCCATTTCTCTCAATTTCCCTTTGTTTTCGACAGTCTTGTCTCCGAAGGAGACAAGATGATCAAAAAATAAGGCTTTTTGCAAAACTGGGTTTTTGAAAGTCAGCCCCGCCAGATGGATAATTCTGCTCGGTGTCGGCGGGAAGAGCATTCGTTTTTAGGCAGTGTTTTTAGACCCACCGTCTTGAGCGAAGCCGTCCTCGCCCTGACCATAGTGAGCCTTATGACAGCCGGGGGATCACTGTGCCTTTTTAGGCAGGCCTGTAAAAAGTAACAGGCTTTTGGGAAACGGTTTTCCTGGCCGAGGGTAGAATTAAGGTCAATGCTTATCGTGGGTAAGGGTATTTCGGCTTGTTTTAAGGAACCAATATGCATGAAGGCCTAAGAGTATTTTTGTTCATTGTGGCTGTAGGGGTCTTTATCGCTTTTGTGCTGTCATGGCCACGAATAAGCGGATTCTTTGAACGTATATCGAAAATCCCTTCGGATGTTCGTAATGAAAAACTATTACTGGCTTTTGTTCATTTCATGGTCTTGGTTGTCATTGTTCAGTTCGGCGCGAAGATGACCTTTCCCCCGAGATGTAATCCAAAAATATGTTAGTTTTGGAATACAGATTTTGGGAGGAAAAAGATGGCAAAGAAACGGTTCGCGGCAGAACAGATCGTGGCTATTTTACGGGAAGCGGAGATCGGCGGGACCGACGAAGCTCTCCGAAAGCATGGCATCACCCAGCAAACCTATTACCGATGGAAGAAAATGTACGGAAGCCTAGGGGTTTCCGAAGTCCATCGGATCAAACAACTCGAAGAAGAGAACCGAAAACTCAAGCAATTGGCGGGTGACCAGGCCTTGGCCATCCAAGTGCTTCAGGAACACATTAAAAAAAAGGGCTATTGACCGAGGAACAACGGGAAATGGTCGAAACCCTGAAGGCGAAAGAACTGCCCGAAAGAAGGGCCTGTCAGGTTCTAGGTGTGAGTCGTTCTAGTTTCAGGTATGTGGCAAGACCAGAAGACCCGATGAACCAAGTCGTATTGGAGGAAATAGGCAAAATAGCTCAAAGACAACGACGATATGGAACACCACGAATTACCTGGGCATTGGAAAGAATAGGGCTTTGGGTGAACCACAAACGGGTGGAAAGGCTGTATCGCCAAGCAGGGCTTCAATTGCCGCGTAGAAGACCAAGGAAGAAGCGGGTTCCAGTTGAATGGAGAAGGCCTCATCCAGCCTTGGGAGCCAACGAAGTGTGGACGATGGATTTTGTGCATGACCTGACGTGGCATGGTGGAAAGATCAAGTTTTTGACTGTGTTGGATGAAGGTTGTCGGGAATGTCTGGAGATCCGGGCTGAGAAGCGGATGGGTAGTCGAGAGGTGTTGGAAACGTTGGATGAGCTGATGAATGAGCATGGAGCGCCAAAATACATTCGAACGGATAACGGACCGGAGTTTGTGGCACACGAATTGAGGAATTGGCTTGAGGAAAAAGGCGTGCAGGTGTTATACATCGAGCCAGGCAGTCCTTGGCAGAACGGATTCATCGAAAGTTTTAACGGCAAGTTTCGGGATGAATGCTTGAATCAGGAAGTATTCTTGTCGAAAGCTGAAGCTCAGGTGGTCGTTGACTGGTGGAGACAGGTGTATAACTGGGAAAGGCCTCACAGCAGCCTGGATGGCAAGACGCCGATGGAAGCAAAGCTGGAAAAGTTGGGCCTCAACTAACTTAAATTTGGATCGAACATTGGGGTAAGGTCACT
>DAIDGV010000024.1 GCA_027452205.1 candidate division FCPU426 bacterium
CTGCTCTACTTCCACCTGGCGAAGTATGGAAATGATCTGTTCTGCGTTATGTTTCTTTCTCGGCATAAAGCCCCCTTTTTCAGCCCGCCTTTCGGGTTATTATAACCTTACAGGTGGACCAGTTTTTGGGGGGCAGGTCAATTTTGTAACAGATTCAACAAACTTTCCGGATTTCAGCGCAACACCTTCCCAATCTTTTATTTGATATTTTTCTATCGCTTTTACAAAATGCTCGATCGTCGCCTTGACCTGTTTGGCGCTAAACTTATTTAAAAGGATTTTTTCTATCTCGTTTTTTGAACTCATTTAAATATTTGTCTCCAGGACGACTTCAAACGATAAACACCTTGGCCATTAGGCTCGACCCAATCATTTTCCAAGGCACGCGTAGAATAAGCAGCGTTAAATTCACCTTTCAAAATTGACATCATTTTGCTCCAATTCTTTTTAACCAAGTCGACCTTTACATCCTTATTAATTTCACCTTTAGTTATGTAAGCCAAAATTAAAACGAATTTTTGAGGCCCACTCATGTTTTTTGAATACGTTTTAACAAATGCTTTTAAGTTTTTTGAATAGTCGATTTTTCCAGCCGGTTTGCTTTGCGTTTCTTGCTCCCGCAAAGGTCGACCTTCTTTTACACCTTTGGGCATGCCATCCACCGTCAAACACTCGTCGATCAAGTTTCTAATCAATAAAAGCTTTTGCTGAAGTTCTTTTGGCAACATACTTTATCCTTTCAATTTAAATATCAGAAATCTACCAAGCATATGCAGAATAGACTTTGTCTGAAATTTTCTTTTTTGCTTTTCTTAATTCTTTTTTTGAAGCCAATCTATTCAACGCGACAGAAACCCTGTTGATTTCACAACCATAGAAACCATTAACCTTTCCATGAACTTCGTTTGCAGTTTGAGACTGTTTGAAAAAACCGTTTTCCCTCAAAGATAAAATATGATCCGTAAGAGACATCGTTTTCTTAACTACTTTTTGCCGAACTTCTTTTTTACTGCCGGTTTGCAAACCCTTATCCAAATCTAAGGTTCCAGAAAACTTCTTGCCATTGTCATCTATTACTTCGATAAAAACTTTCATTGTCACCTCCTAGTTAGAGAACTTTTTTCCACTCAAGCGTCAAATTGAAGAAACCTCTTTTTTTCGAATCAACCCAGCCCTGATTCTTTGCTTCGTTCGTATAGAAGGAATTAAATTTACCACCCAACAATGCCTTTCCTTCCATTTTGCTCCACTTATCTTTCAAATCATTCAAAGCTATATCTTTATTCACATCGCCTTTCGAAAGATAAGAAAGCAACAAAACAAATTTTTTCGGTCCGCTCTTATCGGCTACAAATCTTTTTACAAAAGCCCGTTCATTTATTGAAAAGTCAATCAAAGCCTCGTTATCTTTTTTCTTCTCTATCGGCTTGTGCTCACTCGATCCAAATACCGCATCTTCAAGAAGTTTTATTCTTTTTTGTAATTCATCTATTTTTTTGTTCATTCGTTCCTACTTTCTCACTACATATTGCCAATTTTTTGAGCCTGAACTTTTCAATCTATTCAAGACACGTTTTTTCGTTAGGTTTAAGAGATTCATCGACACTGCTGGCCTCGGATGATAGTGACCAATCTCTTTCAACCTTTCTAAAATTTTCCCCAAATCTTTAGGTGTATCAAAAAAGCCTTCATCAATGAGCGTTTTTACCGCTCCTATCGCGCCTTTAATTGATACAGGTTTCTTTTTGGTAAGTTTGTTCAAGGGCGAAATTTTCGCTTCTCTAGAATCAATCAATTCATCGAGCAGCATTTTTATATCTGCAACTATTTCATTGACTTCTCGTTTCATATCAGTCTCCTTTTGTTAAAAATAGAATATTCCAGAATCATAATATTGTCAACTGAGCAGCCTCTTCCGAGGATTGAACTTCTCTTCCTGATTCGTCCTCTCCGATTAGTAATTTTAGCGTGTCTAAAAATGGCATAATATCAGGTTATTATTAGTATTATTTTAAAAAAAACGGCTGCGGCCTTCGAGTTTTTGAACGTTTTTTTCGTCTCGACGACAAAATAGTGCCATTAACTGACTTTAAAATGATATATAAAAAATGTGTTAAATTTAATTACATAATAAATTGATGTATATAAAAGAAAAAAATACATATTTTATTAAACTTTAATATCTATATTTCATATTATTATAAATTTGGTTTCCTCTTCCGAAGATTGGATTTCTCTTCCCGATTCGTCCTCTCCGATTAACGAAGAACAAGGCTAAAACAAAAAGGCCCTGCCCCCTTTCGGGAACAGGGCCTTTTGGCTTCTATCACTACCTAGTCATCAAGAGCAGCCGCTGGTGCTCCCGCAGTTCAACCCTTCGACTCGCTACGCTCGCTCAGGGCCTTTTCTCAGCTGCAGCCCGATGTGGACCCACAATTCAAGCACTTATAGCACGCGGCATTCCTCACCATGATCGTTCCGCATTCGGGGCAAGGCGGGGCGTCCGCTTGGGTGACGAACACACCCTGTTCGCGCTTGTCCGACTCGCGGTGGTGGTGATGCTCATGCGCCTTCGCGGGGGCCGGAGCGACCGGGGCCGCGCTGGCAGCCGGGGCGGCATCCGCCTTGGGGGCCTCATCGTGCGCCTCCGCGGCGCCACGCTCACCCGCCGGCAGGAACTTCAAGGCCATCCAGCGGAAGATGTAATCCGTGATGGACTTGGCGAAGCGGATCTCCGGGTTGTTGGTGATGCCCGAGGGCTCATAACGGCTATGGCTGAACTTGTTGATGAGCACCTTGAGGGGCACGCCATATTGCAGCGCCAAGGAAATGGCGGTGGCGAAGGAATCCATCAAGCCCGAGACCGTGGAGCCTTCCTTCGACATGGTGATGAAGACCTCGCCCGGGGTTCCATCCTCGAACTTACCGACGGTGATATAGCCTTCATGACCGGCGATGGAGAACTTGTGGGTGATGGCTTCACGCTCGTCGGGCAGACGGCGGCGGGCGATCTTGATGACGGCCTTGCCATCCGCGCCCAGGTTGGTGGACAGCGGTTGGGACCGCTTGCAACCGTCACGGTAGATGGCGACGGCCTTCAGGCCCAGCTTCCACGATTCGGTATAGGCTTGCATGATGTCGTCCACCGTGGCCTCGTGAGGCAGGTTGACGGTCTTCGAAATGGCGCCGGACAAGAAAGGCTGAACGGCGGCCATCATGCGGATGTGGCCCATGTAATGGATGGAACGGGTACCGTTCATGGGTTTGAAAGCGCAGTCGAACACCGGCAGGTGCTCGGCCTTCAAGTGCGGCGCGCCCTCGATGGTGTCGTGGGCTTCGATATAAGCCAAAATGTCTTTCACCTGGCTTTCGCTGTACTTGAGGTTCTTCAAGGCGTGCGGAACGGTTTGGTTGATGATCTTGATGACCCCGCCGCCCACCAGCTTTTTGTACTTCACCAAGGCGATATCCGGCTCGACGCCGGTGGTGTCGCAATCCATCAGGAAGCCGATGGTGCCCGTCGGCGCTAACACGGAAACTTGGCCGTTGCGGAAACCCCATTCCTTGCCGTGGGTCTGCACTTCTTTCCACACCGCTTGCGCGGCGATGAACAGGTCGTCGGGCAGCCCGGCGCGCTTGAGCTTGGCCGCTTCGGCCTGGTGCATCTTCATGACCTTCAACATGGGTTCCTCATTGCGGGCATAGCCCCGGAAAGGACCCACTTCTTTGGCGATCTTGGAGGACATGAGGTTGGCCTCACCCTGCATGATGGCGGTGATGGCGGCGGCGTAGTTGCGGCCTTCATCGCCGTCGTAAGGCAAGCCGCGGTCCATGAGCAAAGCGCCCAAATTGGCGTAACCGAGCCCCAAAGGACGGTAATCATGGCTGTTGCGCTCGATCATCTTGGTCGGGTAGCTGGCGTTATCCACCGTGATCTCTTGGGCCAAAATGGTCACATCCACCGCGTGTTTGAAGGCTTCGGTGTCGAATTCGAGGTCTTCGGTGCGGAACTTCATCAGGTTGAGCGAGGCCAGGTTGCAGGCCGAATCGTCCAGGTACATATATTCGGAGCAGGGGTTGGAGCTGTTGATGCGGGCGGTGTTGGAGGACGTATGCCACCGGTTGATGGTGGTGTCGTACTGCATGCCCGGGTCGCCGCAGATCCAGGTGGATTCGGCGATCATGCGCAGGATATCTTTCGCTTTATAGATATCCATGGTTTTGCCGTCTTTGCGGGCCTTGGTCGCCCAGGTACCGTCGTGGGTGGCCGCTTCCATGAATTCATCGGTGACGCGCACCGAGTGGTTGGCGTTCTGGAATTGGACGGAATCATAAGCGCCGCCCGGCTGGTTGAAGCCGCCGTCGTAGCCCGCGTCGATGAGGGCCCAGGCTTTTTTCTCCTCATCGGACTTGGTCTTGATGAAGTCGATGATGTCCGGATGGTCGGCATCGAGAATGACCATCTTGGCCGCGCGGCGGGTCTTGCCGCCGGACTTGATGACGCCCGCGAAGGAATCGAAACCCTTGAGGAAGGAAACGGGCCCCGAGGCCGTGCCGCCGCCCGAAAGCTTTTCTTGGCTGCCGCGGAGGTTGGAAAAGTTCGTGCCCGTGCCCGAACCGTACTTGAAGAGCATGCCTTCGGTCTTGCAGAGGTCCAGGATGGATTCCATGTTGTCGGAAACCGAGTTGATGAAGCAGGCCGAACATTGCGGGCGGGCTTCGATACCCACGTTGAACCAAACGGGGGAGTTAAAGGCCATCTTCTGGTTGACCAGGAGGTGCAAAAGTTCCATATGGAAGATCTCGGCATCCTCGTCGGTGGCGAAGTAACCCATGTCGTTACCCCACTCGGCAATGGTGTCGGCCACCCGGCGGATCAATTGCTTCACGCTGCGTTCGCGCTCTTCGGTGCCCATCAGGCCGTGGAAATATTTGGAGACCACGATGTTGGTGGCGGTCTGCGACCAGGCCTTGGGAACCTCGACGTCCTTTTGCTCAAAGATCACTTTGCCCTTTTCGTCGGTGATACCGGCGGAACGCAGTTCCCATTCAACCTCATCGAAGGGATGGACCCCCTTCTTCGAGAAATAGCGTTTGATCTTCAACCCGCCTTCGCGGGTGAAAGTGTTCGGCCGGACGAAAGAAGCGGCATTGGATTGAGCGGACTTGGACATGGTTCCTCCTCAGGAGTCGAAAAATGGGCCAAGGGTTCCATCCGGGGACAAAGGTGCCTTTTCCCCGCTGCGGAACAGTTGGTTGTCAGTGTGTTGGTGCGGCTCGATGCGGCTTTTGTGGGAACAAGCGGGCAGTAGTTGAAGTTAGGACGGTCGTCGGATCCCCCAATACCCTCTCTTTAAGATCATCGAGAACGCGATTTGTCCCTTGGACTTACTCTAAGGTTTAGAGCTCGTCGAAGGGACTCCCCATTCACGGTCGCGATGCCTACTAAAGGCGGTGGTCACTGTTCTGTTACCAAAAAGGCAATTTCGGGTTATGAAGCCAGACCCCCCGAAAAATAAGGGAAAAACAGGGTTTTTACACCACATTTAGGTTGTAATGACCTTTATAACACCAGATTTGGTGCTCTCAAAGTAAATTTTTGTTCTATTTTGGGGCCCTAAATAAGGGTTTTGGAGAAGTGAAAGCGCTGTTTCAAAAAAGGAAAATGTTTTCCCAGAAATCGTTCACACCGTTTTTACGGACGGTCCGAAGCCGTCTTTAGTTTTCCATCGAGCTCTTCCAAATATTGTTTTTGGATGGCCCGGTCCCGGTCCGATAACCAAGAGTCGCAATATTTCAGGTCCAGCTCGCCGTCGGTGCCCAGGTCCAGGACCCGCTTTTTATAATCCGCCGTTTTGTCGGCCAGGTTCAATTGGCGGCTCAGCTCATAGCAGTTGGCCAGGGCGCAAAAGCTCTTGGGATGGTCCGACAAGTAATTCTCGAACCAGGCCAGGCCCTTTTGTTTGGTCGCGTTGTCCAGGCCGTTGGCCGAATAATCCTCCACCGCCTGCAGGAAAGAGTCGTTCCGCGCGGTGAAGTGATGGTCCTTCCATTCATAAGCCTCGCCAAAAAAGATCTGGCAGTCCTCGCAGTCCTTGACGAGCGCCCGGCGGAAATCCACCAACAAGGTCTGCCCCTTGAGCTTGGCCACCCGGGGGCCGAAGTCCTTGCCGGTGATGACCGCCACCTGCTTGAGCACGTGGTTCATGGGCACCACATAGACCGTGGCGATCTTGTCATGCCCTTGGGAGGAATAAACGACCAACTGGTCCTTGCCCAGGCCGATGATATCCGCGCCCTCGAACCCGTCGTACTTGGTTCCCTTGACCACCTCGACTTGTTGGAGTTTCCACTCGTCCTTTTCTTTATGGAAGTAAGCGAAGGCCGCGCCCGCGTCCTCCACCACTTGTTTGCCGTCGTTATAACTGCCGCCCCGGTCCTGATAACCTTCCAGACCCACGATGACGTCCACGTCGGGCACGCCGGTGAAGTCGTGGTAAGCGATGCTGGCGATGTCCCAGAACTTTTCCCGCTCGCCCTTGTATTTTTGGTTGATGGCGTCGGTGATGGCCGACAAGTGCAGGCGGCCCCGGGCCACCAGGTCCGCGGCGGATTCATCGATAGCGAACGCGAATTGGGTTTGAAGACATACAAGTGAAAAGATAAGAAGAGCAAGAACCGTTTTTGATCGCATAAGGCCTCGAAAGTGAACCCACAGTTCCTTGATCGTGCTTTCTTGGTGATCTTGGTGCCCTTGGTGGTTCAAGATTTGATGGGATTTAGACGCCTTTTTCCTTCAGTTGGGCCGCCAGTTCCTCGAATCCCTTTTTGCCCAGGAGCGCGAACATGTTCTTTTTATAGGCCTCCACCCCGGGCTGGTCGAAAGGATTGATGCCCAAAAGGGTGCCCGAAATGGCGCAGGCCATCTCGAAGAAATAATAGAGATAACCCAGGGAATACTCGTTCAGGTCGTCCAGGACGACGCGGATGACCGGTAATCGGCCGTCCCGGTGGGCCACCGCCGTGCCCTTCATGGCCTGTTCATTGACCCAGGAAAGCTTCTTGCCCGCCAGGAAATTGAGCCCTTCCCAGTCCTTCTTATCCCGGGGAATGACGATATCTTTCTTTTCCTTTTGCACCCAGAGGATGGTCTCCAGCAGGTTGCGCTGCCCTTGCTGCAGATACTGGCCCATGGAATGAAGGTCCGTGGTCAGGTCCACACTGGCCGGGAAAAGGCCCGTGCCTTCCTTGCCTTCGGATTCCCCATAGAGCTGTTTCCACCATTCGCTGACGTAATGCAGTTCGGGACGGAAATTCGCCAGCACCTCGGTGGTCTTACCCTTCTTGAAGGCCAGGTACCGGGCGATGGCGTAGCGGGCCGCCGGATTCTTATGCACCGCGGTGGAATTGCAGTCCTTCGCCGCGGCTTGGGCGCCCTTGAGTAGTTTGGAAATATTGAACCCCGCCGCCGCGATGGGCAACAGGCCCACCGGGGTCAGCACCGAATAGCGGCCGCCCACATCGTCGGGAATGACGAAGGTCTCGTAACCCTCGTGGTTGGACATGTCCTTGAGCGCGCCCTTTTCCCGGTCCGTGATGGCCACGATGCGCTTGGTGGCTTTCTTTTTGCCCACGTTCTTTTCGAGCCACAGTTTGAGGATGCGGAAAGCCACCGCCGGTTCGGTGGTGGTGCCGGATTTGGAAATGACGATCAGCCCCACCTTCTTGCCCGACAATTGGGAGATCAGGCGGTTGAAACCCGTGGGCGAAAGCTGGTTGCCCGCGTAATGGATCTTGTCCGACCCGCCCAGGGCCTCGATGGTGGAACGGATACCCAGGTAGGACCCGCCGATGCCGATGGAGACCACCGCGTCGCATTTCTCGAACTTCTGGGCGGCCTTTTTGATGGCGCTGACTTGTTTTTCGGCGGTGAAGGGCAGGTCGATCCAACCCAAAAAGTCGGACCCCTTGCCGGTCTTATGCAGCAGGGATTCCAGGGCGTTCTGCGCGTGGGAATAATAGGATTCGATCTCTTGTTCGGTGACCAGTTCTTGAAGATAGGAAAGGTCGAGGGATAAGGTTTGCGGCATGGCTGGCTCCTTGGACGTTCGAGGAATGACCGCTTCAGCCCTTCGATTACAGGACGAAATGGTTTTTATTTCAAGCCGGGATTGGTTTTAAGGACATAAAGCTCCAGGGTCTGCCAGCTTTTTACTTTTGTGTAATGGGTTTTCAGGTAGGACCGGAAGGGACCGGGTAAGGGAAAAACTTGGTTGGAAAGGGCTACCAGCACGAACCGGGGCGGGCGTTTTTGAAAGTCGATCCAGGTCTGGAGAAGAAGCGACGGCATCGAGGCCAGGTGGTTCACGAAGGGGGTCTTGAGGGACGGCTTCAGGCCCGAATAGACATAAAGCTGGGGATCGTCGCTCCAGGCTAAAAGCTCGTCGCCCGGCTGGGCATGGGCCCGCAGGGCCAGCCCCACCCCTTCGTCTTCCATATAACGCTGGGTGGGATATTGGGAATAACCAAAGACCCGGTCTTGGAGCGCTCCCACATTGAGGACCAAAAGCAGCACCCCCGCCGTGAAGAGGACGCTTAAAAAAGCCACTTCCAGCCGCTTCTTCTCTTCCCACTTCTGCCAGGCCAGCCCCATGCCCAGGGCCAGAGGCGGAAGGACCGCCACAAAGTAATAAGTGAAGAAATAACCGCTGGCACAGCCCGCGCCCAAGGCCCCCAACAGCCACAAGCCGATGAAGAAAAGATTGCGGACCGGGACCCTGGACACCCGGGGGCCGCCCACCCCGTGGATAAAGAGCAAGAGCGGGATGCCATAGACCGCCAAGGCCATCCAGGACAGTTGGACCAGGAATTGGCGAAAAGCGGCGGTAGCCCGGAAGAACTGCCACCCGGTCTGGACATAAATGGAATTGAAGCGGATGAGCGCGTCGCTGAAATCGTCCCAACGGTCCGTCGCGGCGAAATAAAGCGCGGTCAGGGCGACAATGCCCCCCGCGCCGATGAACCAGCGCCGGACCCGCGCCCACTGCCCCCCATACACCAACCCCACGACCGGACAAAGGAACAGGACACTTTGCTTGGTCAGGAAAGCGGCGCCAAAGAGCAATCCCGAAAGGAGCGGACTAACAGGACCTTCGGACAACAACAGGTCGAAGGAGATCAGCAGGAAGGGGAGGCATAAAAGGTCCGCGTCCACCGTCCAGGGCAGCACCAGGGGCGAGGCCAGCAACCCCACATAAGCCAAGGCCGTCCCGATGGCCGCGCCATCCGAAAGGCCCATGCGCTTGGCGATACGGGTCAAAAGAAACCCGTTCAACGCGTGGAGGACCGCGCCGAAAAAATGAAGACTGACCGGGTCGAGGGCGGAAAAACTTTGCAGCCACCAGGACAAGCCGAAATAGAAAGGCGGTTTGTGGTCCCACAGGTCGGCGTAGAGCCGGGCGCCGTGGCCCATTTCCCGGCCCAGCAAGACAAAAGCCCCTTCGTTGTCGGTGAATGGAAAAGGAAATTCTCGGTTCAGGACCAGGCAGACCAGCAGGAACAGGGCGGGAAAAGCGATCGCGTGCTCAAGCCAGATCGGGGATGGTTTGGGATCTTTCGGTTCCAAAAAAACCTCAGTCGTCAAAAGAGGTCATTGTTTTGATCTTCTCGACCACACTGGGGATGATCCGCAGGAAGGCTTGGACCTGTTCCGGCGTCGTTCCATGGCCCAGGCTGATGCGCAGGCCTTGTTTGGCCTCGGCCGCGTTACGGCCCATGGCCATCAAGACGTGGGAGGGCGGCGCGCTGCCCGCCGCGCAGGCCGCGCCCGACGAGACGGCGAACCCCTGGGCATCCAGGCTTTGCACCAGCATTTCCCCGGGCACGCCCGGAAAAGTGACGTTCAAAAGGCCCGGGACCCTTTGGTCAATATCCTGGGGGCCGTTCAGTTTAAGCTCCGGATAGAGGCCTTTCAGGCCTTTCCAAAGCTCTTGCGCTAAACCCTTGAGCCGCTGTCTTTCCCCAGACCGCTCGAAAATGAGCCGGGCCGCCTCGGCCATGCCCACGATACCCGCCACGTTCTCCGTGCCGCCCCGCAGGTCTCGTTCCTGGCCGCCGCCATGGACCAGCGGCACCAGGGCCACCCCCTGGCGCTGATAGAAGAACCCCGCGCCCTTGGGGCCGTAGATCTTATGGGCCGAGACCGAGAGGAAATCGATGGAATCCTTTTTCACGTCGATGGGGATCTTGCCGTAAGCCTGCACCGCGTCGGTGTGGAAAAGGATGCCTTGCTGCCGGGCCAAACGCCCGATCTCGCCAAAGGGCTCGATGGCGCCGACCTCATTGTTGGCGGCCATGATGGAAATGAGGATCGTTTCACCGGGCCGGATGGCCTTTTGCACGTCCTTCGGGTCGATCCAGCCCTCGTTGTTCGGGTTCACGCGGCTCACCGCCACACCCTGCTTCTCCAACCATTCCACGCAATCCAGGACACAGTGGTGTTCGATGGAGGAAAGGATGATGTGTTTCTTCGGAGTTTGGGAGGCCAACACCACGCCCTTGTGGATGGCGTTCACGCTTTCGGTGCCGCCGCTGGTGAAGACGATCTCTTTGGTGGTGGCGTTCAGGGTGGAGGCGATGAGCGCCCGGGCCTTTTCCAGGGCCGCCCGGCCATGCCGCCCGGCCTCGTGCACGCTGGAGGGATTGCCGTACTCCCCCTTGAGAAAAGGCATCATGGCTTCGAGCGCTTTTTCATCCAGGGGAGTCGTGGCGGCGTTATCAAAGTAGATCATGGGTTCATTTTACAACGTTCAAGGGGACGGAACACATCCTTAAAAAGATGCTTTAGTGGACTGTTCTATTTTTACCGGAAGGCGTAAGGTAGAGAGGACGTCAAAACCAATGGAGGAATCGCCATGAAGAGAACTTTTCTGATCGCTGTTTTGGCTATTTTGTCCGCTTCTTCCCTCTGGGCCGATGAACTGGGCACCGACCGGCAATGGATCGAGCGGGTGGAAGGCACTTTCGGCATCCCCGCCAGCGGTGACGTGACCTCCGCGGTGAATTTAGGTTTCGGCGGCGGCTTGTCCTTTGGTTATCGGCTGGACCGGCATTTCAGCGTTTCGATCGCCAGCGGTTATTACCAATACAACATCAAGACCGTCCCTTCGGGCTATATTGGCGGGAACTTTTCCTATGTGCCCATCGAATCGGTCTTTTCTTACAACTTCGGCGATGGCGAGTTCCGTCCCTACCTTTCCTTCGGCATCGGCGCGGCCTTGAACACCTACACCCTCTCAAGCTCGGTCCAAGGCAGCACCCTTCAGACCACCGCGTACGAGACCGGCCTTCTTTTGTCGCCGGCCATCGGCTTTTTAGAGGTCCTCGGCCCCCGGACCGCGCTGTTCTTGGAGGGCCGCGTGGATATGGATATCCGGTCCAACTCTTCCCTAGGCATGGGCAATGGAACGCCCTCGATCTTCATCCCTATCCAAGCGGGCTTGGCCTTCTTCGTCATATGACCTGTTAATATATTCGCCGTCTAAAGTTCAACTATTAAGCATGGATGGTTTTGACCGTGATCCGCAAAAGTATATTTATTTTTTTACTTATCTTTTATCACGCCCCTCCTCTTCGCGCGGGCTCAACTCCCGCGCCGACCAGCACAGTCACCCTTCCTCCCTTAAAAGTGCAGGTCCTTCAAAACGGCGGTTTGCGTTTCTTTCAACGGAACAAAAGACGAATGATTATCTTCGAACCTTTTATTTCCGTCGAGGATGGAAAAGCGATCATCTTTCAACACGCAAGAAACGAAAAGGATCTCAATGGCACTGTCCAATTGTCCGATGGAGCCAAAATTCGGGAAAATTGCACTACCGACATCACACCATCCGGCGCCCATATCGTTTGTTCCATGCAACCTGACAAGGACACCAAAGTCTTGGATAACGGTATATTTCTATGCCTCAATTATTCCGAGTGGACTGGCAAGGATCATCAACATAAAAGCGAATCGGGTCCTTTACCTCCACTCCAGGTCCCCAGTTATGGCGTTTCCTTGACCTTCGGTCCATCGGATAATTTGACGAATTTCAGCGCGAGTGCGCCCAATTCCCGACCCCATCAAGAATGGATCAAATTCCGCAATCAGGACGACGGGACGCCTTTCTTCTGGGTTGATTTTACCCGCGAAAAAACCAAGGACGACATCGGCCTTTGGAAAGCAGGAGAGATACGCACCTACGACCTGACCATCCTTTTTAACGCACCGGTGGAGACGGAAAAAACCGCCGATCAAGGGGATGCGGACGCTTTGGAGGCAAGCTCCCAATTTTCCGACGGCAATTACCTGATGGTCCATGGCGACATCACCCTTCAAGCCTTGGACGAAGAGGAGAACACCATCCAAAAAGGCAGCGGATGGTTCTTGTGGGACACAGGCACCTATCTCTTCAGCCCCGACCCTGCTGTGTTCAACGTAACGAACAACTTCACCAAAAGGATGGGATTCTCTCTCTCCACCAAGGACGATCCGATCTGGACGCTCAACGGCGTCAAGACAATCACTTATCTCTCAACTAAGGCCGATCACGCCGACGACCTGGCCGCCATCGCGGTGACCATCGGCGACCTTTCTTTCCCTCGGGCGGGACTTTTCAGTATTGAAATGCCGACGTTGGAAAATATGTTCAATACCGATCAAAACAAAGATCGCGCCGACGATCAATTGATCGGCATTGTGCCTTTCAACATCATGAGGAACTATATATTCAGTATGGACTATTTAAGCGAGAGAATTTATTTGCGTCCGACCGGATCGGTCCAAAGGACATTTTTCAGTAAACCGCCATTAATGACCGTGAGCTATGTCGAAAAAAATGGTTTAATTTATTGTCCGATCAGCATCAACCACTGCTTTAAAGGTTATGCCCTCTTCGATTCTGGAAATGACGCAACACAACTGGACGAATCTAAGACCCATATTCCCTCCGACCAGGTCACATCCTTCATGATCGGGGATTATGAACTGATCGAGCCTGGGCGTAAATTCAAACCGGTGGTCGAAAAGGATTCGACCAAGATCCTGACACCTCCGGAACAAACCATCGCGGTCGGTGATATCGGCAACGATATCCTCAAATACATGTTCACGACTATCGATCCCACTTACCAAAAGATCTATTTCGAAAAGAAGGATTAGGCCCTATCGTCCCCCATCCACATTTTGCGGAGGTTTAGAGATCCAAAAGACCAATCCGACGAGGATGGCTGTCATTACGAAAATGGTGCCGATGCCCGAATGGAATGGCAGCAAAGTTCCCATCCCTGGGTTGTTGGCCTCATAGATCACCTGCTCGGTGACGAGAAAGCTCACGTTCACGAAGATCCCCAATAATCCGAGGACGATACGAAGACGGTGTAGGGCCTCCGTCCAGCGTTCCGGGCTGGCGGTCCAATATTTTTTCCAGGGAATGTTCACCAGGGCCACCGGGACTTTATCGAGGAAAAAGAAGATCGCCGCAAAGACGCCATTGAGCATCAGGATGAACCACAGGAAAGTGGTGATGAACTCCATCTTCGCCTGGTAACCGTTGGGTTTTCCGTTGATGTCGAAATGGACCGCCAAGTGCTCAGGCAAGTGGGCGGCCAAGAAGGACAAATAAGCCAAAAGCGCGAAGAAGGCCAAGACCCAGACCATGGCAATATGACGCTTCAATTACGCCTCCTCTTAAGACCCGGCGGATCTTTCTTCGCTCCACTTCAAGGCTTCTTCGAGCGTTTCCTCGGGCAAACCCCATTCCTTATAACCTTGCTTCACTTGCATCAAATAACCCAGGTTGGGCTTACCGAACTTGGGATCCTTTTCCACCAACTGATAAGCGTCGGCCTTCACCTTGGAACCGTCGTCCTTCTCCACCTCGACCTCCAACTTTTGGTAAATGCCCTTCTCACAGGCCTCGGCCCGGTCCAGGTATTGGATCATGATGTCATTGAGCTCATAGAGAGTGCCGGGGACAAAGCGGGTGTTGTCGGGCAGAAGATTGACCACCGGGCCTTTTCGCTCCGCCGAGTGACCCATGAAAGCCAGCCGATAACCCCGCAGATAACCCCGGGTCACCGGTTTGTTGCCCATCAAACGTCTTTCCATCTGCGACCGCAAGAGACTGGACCCATAGGCGAAATAGAGGGGCATATCAGAAGGGGTTATCGTTTTGGGGAACAACGTGGGGGGCGTTCTTGAGCGAATCGCCACCATCATTGGGCCCCATCAGCTTGTCCGTGGTGGACACCTGGCTTTCCAGGGTGATATTGGCGGGGGCGCCTTCCTGGCAGATGCGCAGGATGGCCGGCCGGGTGGGACCGCTGTTCCCCACGGCCAGTACGGCTTGATCCCCGTCCTGGCGCAGGACCAGGGAGCGCTCGAAAGAAGTGGCGGGCAAGGAGCCCCAGGGCGGGTCCGAGGGGAAAATCATGGCGGATACCCGGGATTCGGTGTTCTCTCTTCTCGAGGCGGCGGTCACATAGACCTTCCAGAACCAGTCGGACGGAACCTGCATCATGAAATAACGGCACTCATTGGCGGCCATGACCAGGTCATAGCGTTTGAAGGGCGACAACACCGCCGGGTTGTCCCGGGTGCCCGCCGGGCCCGAGCGCATCTGCACATCGGTCACGTCGTCGATGCCCATATCCCGGGCCATCTCGGCGCAGGAAGCCAGGTTAAACACGATCACCAATAAGCAAAAACAAATGGGAGCTTTGATGAACATGGATAAGGACTGATGAAACTTTATTTTTGGGGGCTTTATCAATGCGTATCCGCCTTTATCAAAGCCGCCGATAGGTGTTCTTTTTTTCATGGTCAATATTTCTCGATGTCCGCCATGGGAAAATAGTGTTTCAATATCTCGTCACATTTCTTGCCGCCGACCGCCAGCGCGTGGGCGCCCACTTGGCACATGCCCACACCGTGGCCCCAGCCGCCGCCATAGATGATAAACATCTCCGGCCACCCTTTCAGGTTAAATTGGGGCTCGATCCAAATCAAGTTACTGCGGATACCCCCTAAAAAGCCACGGATCGAGTCCCCTTTATATTCCTGACGGCCCTTTTCCCCCTCGACCACCAACCGGTCCGCCCACCCGGCGGTGGAGCGGTGTAACACCGCCAAGCGCCGCACCCGGCCTACTTGGGGCGCCTTAAGCTCGACCGCTTTGACGGACAATTCGGTCATCCACCGGAAGTTGCGGTAGCCCCTCATGCCATAGGCCCGGCAATAGGCCACCCGGTCCTCCTTGATCCAACGCTCCAGGCTGTAAGGCGATAAGGGGAACTCGATGTCCTGGTTATATTTGGGATCGTAATCGCGAACGCCCACCACCGGCTGGTCCCCACCCCAGGCCTCGGCATAGTCCTGGGTGCGGCCCCCGCATTGGGCCGAGAAGACCGCCGGGATCACCTTGCCCCGGTGTTCCAGCACTTCCCCGGCGGTCTGATTGACCGCGCTGTCGGTTCGTTTGGTCTCCGCGCCTACGCCCCCATAGACCTGGCAATGCACGCTGTCGCAAACGTCGAACCCCTCCGCGGCATGCTGCTTGAGCCGCGAAAGCGCATAGCTGCGCACCACGACCGCCTGGGCCTTCAAGGCCTCCTCAGGCCAGGACGAGAGCATTTCCGAAGGGAGAACGCCGGCCGTATAAGCCTCCAGGTCGACCCGGTTGATGACATTGAAGCCTATTTTCGGCTTGGGCAGTATCTCGATCACGTCCCGGTAGGCGCGGTCCTCATTGCGGCCGAAGAAGTAACCCATATTGGTGGGCATCTCGTGGAAGACCAAGGGTTGCCGCGGGTCTTGGGAAAGTATCCAGACCGGCCGGGTGAAACGCAGCAAGATCTTGCCCAGGAAACTTTTAAGGATCCAGGTCTCGTGATGGCTCGGTGACCTTGGAGCGGAGAGATAGACGATCTGGTAATCCTTGCCCGGGGGCAATATCGCCAGGGGCGTCGGGGTCGGGCCCGGGGTGGAGCCGGTCATCGCGGGAAAGACCTGGATGGGGGCCGGGCTTCGCATCAGCAAATGGTTCACGTGCACCGCCAGGCCCACCCGGATGGTCACCGCCGAGGCGGACAAGGGCACTTCCGACGGCAGTTTCCATTCTTTCCAATCCTTCATTTTTTGCAGCTCGCGTTTTTCCTCGGCCCGGGGCGCCTCGGCCTGGACCTGTTCTTCTTCCTGCTTCAGTTGATCGTCGTCCGGCTCGATGGCCACCGCCCGGTCATATTGTTCCAGGGCCTCGCCATATTTCCTCTGTTGGGCCAGCAATTCGGCCATAAAGCGATGGGCCCATTTGAAACTGGGGTCCAAGCGCAGCGCGCTTCGGTAAGCGTCGAGCGCCCGTTTGGGGTCGTGGACATATCGGGAAACCTGGGCCAACTGCCATTCGTAAAGCGCGTTGTTGGGTTTGGCTTTCACCAGGGCCAGCAGGTATTTTTGGGCTTCCATCCAAGCGTCCCAGGATGTGGGCTGGGTGCGGATGGCCTTGAGCCGGGCCTGGGACTGGCACAAGAGCGCCATGCCCCACAGCACTTCCTCATCCTGGGGATGCTGGGCGTAAAGGGCGCGCAGGTCCGGGATCGCGTTGCCGAATTGGCCCAGTTGTTCCAAGGTCAGCGCCGTATCCCGGCGCACCTGCCAGTCCTCGTGCCGGGCCAGGTATTGCTGATAGGCCGAAAGCGTGCCGGTGTAGTCGCCTTGGCTTTTTCGAAGCGAGGCCAGCTCGCGCCAGGCGGTCAGGTCATCGGGATCGTTTTGAAGGGCGTCGAGGAGCAGTTGTTCGGTCTCGGCGAATTTTCCCTGGTCGAAAAGGGAACCCAAACGGGTCTGGAGGGAGCGGGCGGAACAAAAAGAAAGGGTAGAGCAAAAGAACAAGCTGGCGAGAAGGACAAACTTTGTTCGGTTCACTCCACCCTCAAGGAACGTCAGAAAATTACTGCCACAAGGCCAGGATAGCGCCCATGGACAAAAAAGAGACCAGGAAATAACTCGAGTTGATCAGATACAGTTTCAGCGAGTCCGTTCCCCAAATGACCCGGTTCAAACTGGAGGTGGCGATGAAACCCAGGAAGACCCAGAACCCGCTTTGAAGCCCCGCGGTCACGCTAACCGTGTGGTAGAAGCTGGAACCCGAAAGCACCAAGTGGGCCAGGCAATAGGCCGCCAAAAGGTTGGCGACGAAATTGATGGCCATGGACCGGCCCATTCTCTTCTTGGCCGCTTCATGTTCCTTCTTGTTCAGCTTGTCCAGGCCCATCTCCTTCACATAAGGCTTCATGAAGAGCACCGAGTACCAGAGGAACCCGATGAAGAAATAGACCACCGCCGCGACCAACACCGCCAAATAATTGATGTGAATGTCCAAAAGGTCCTCCCGGCAAGGAATGACAGCGGGATTATTGTAAGAGGCTCCGGTGAGAAGGGGGACAACTGATTAGAAAGAATCCTGGAAAAAAGCGGGGAAAACCTTTACTTTTCGACCAGTTCCATTTTCGAAGGATTTAAAACGGCCTCATCACGGGAATACCAGTAACCCGTGTTGTCGATCACCTCAAGGTTGGGCACATAGCGCTTTTTGACGTAGTCCAGCAGCTTCACCAGGGCCTTGTGGGTCTGGGGGTCTTGGGAACGCACGGTGGTGCTGGTGTGGATCTGGTGCAGCAGTTGGCGGGTCTCGCCCGGCGTGGCTTTCTTGTTGATCAGGTCGCCCATCTCCACCGGAGCCTTCTCGTAATAAATATGAGACAAGTAACCATCCTTGTCGAAGGTCAGGAGCAAGGGCGTGGTTTGGCGGTTGAGGATGACGCGGATGCCTTGAAGGGTCAGGCGGTTACCCTGCAGGTCCCCTTCTTGGGTGAAGACATGGTCCACCACTTCATGGGTCCAGCCGCTGACCTGGGCGATCTCATAGAACTCATCCTGGAGTTCCCGGATGGCCTCGGTGCTCTTGATCTTCCCGAAATAATGGATGGTAGTCGCCATGTTCATTCCCTCTCGAAGGGCAACAATAGGTTTTTTCTCATAACAATTCAAGTTGGCCGTCGTTGCCCACGACGGGAGGATGGGGACTGGGTTGTTCCCGGAACAATCGGCGGATATTCTTGCCCGCCTTGAACGAGATCTTTCGGTAGTCCGGCAGCGCGATCGACCGGTTGTTCTGGATATCCCGGCCCTTCTTGCCCGAGACCAGTTTGGTCTGGAAAACGCCGAAATCCCGGATCTCGATGCGATCCCCGGAGACCAGGGCCTCTTCCATCGACGAAAGGATCTTCTTGACCACCACTTGCGCGTCCGGCAGGGTGATCTGGGCCGCTTTGGACACATCCCGAACAAGATCTTGCAAGACGACTTTCATGGATAAAAGTATACGTCGGTTCGCCAAAAACGCAATCGATCAGGGACCCTAGCCGCGTTCGGAAGGTTCGAGCCCGAATTGAGAGCGTACCCATCGGTTCACCGGTGTCTCAAAGGCGCGGTAGGAGAGCGCGGCGAAAAGATGGACCGCCAGTACCAAGAGGACCAATCCCCATATCCCGCCCATTTGTATCAGCGATGGCATTAGGAAGAAAAGCACCGAAGAGTGCCAGACGTAACAGCCGTAACTGAGCTTGCCGGGCCAGGAGGATCGGCGGGCCCAAAGACCGTCGAAGGAACCACAATGCATGCCGCCCAGGATGAGCAGGGCCACGCCCAAGGCCAAGACCGTGGGCGCTGCCACATACTGAACCCCATTGTCCGTGGAAGTTCCAAAATAGGTGCCCAAGGCCAGCAGGGATCCCAGCAGCGTCAGTCCCCAGGCCGTGATCCGCGAACGGGAGAGTTGGTCACCCCATTTTTCATGGGCGAAATAAAGGAGACCTCCAAGGGCGATCTGGTCGAAACAACCGAAGGAGGATTGATGCATGAGAAAGGGATTCTCGACGAAACCGGGCAAAAGCCAATAACGAAAAGCCAGGCCGAAAAGGACCACCAGGACCAGAAATCCGATGATGTGGCGGCGGTTGCCCAATAGCCGAAGCGCCCAGGGATAGCCGAAATAGAACTGCTCCTCCACCGCCAGTGACCAGAGCACTAGCCAATGGCCGCCATGGGCCGCGTGGTGGAAGATGGCGTACCAATTGAAACTGAAAGTGAAAAGGGACAGCCAAAAGAGCCAACCAAAACCGGTCTCATCGCCCCAGGGATCATAACGACGCATATGTTCGTCGGCCAAAAAGATGAAATGTTCCATGGTGTAACCCACCGCCACCACCGCCAAAAGAAGGGGAAAGATACGGGCCGCCCGTTTGACATAAAAGGCTTTGAGGTCAAGCCGGGAAAGATCCGACCGGCCTTCCACCAGCATTTGGGTGATGAGGAACCCCGAGACCACGAAAAAACAGGTCACCCCATAAAGACCATTGGAGAGAAAGATATAGACCGCTTGCTTGAGGAAGGGCGACTGAAGGAAAGAGACGATCCACTGGGGATAAAAATGACTGCCAATGACCGCCACGATGCTGCCGAAGCGGATAAAGTCGATGATGGGCACGCGTTTCATGGATGGGATTCTACCCCTAGGCCAAACCTCCGCCCAGGGAAACCTTTCAAAGGGTAGTGGAAGGTTTAAGGCCGAACCAATGACGGATCCAAGCGTTCACCGGCGTCTCGAAATAACGATAGGAAAGGTAAGCGAAAACGATCACTCCCAAGAGAAGCGCCGCGAAGCTGCCCAGTCCGCCGATGGTCATCAATCCCGGCATGAGCAAGAAAGTGACGGTCGGGTGCCAGAGATAACAGCCATAGCTGAGCCGGCCCGGATTGGAAAAAATGTGCGCCGCTCGACTATCAAGGAAAGGAAGGTTCAAACCGCCCCACAACAACAAAGCACAACTCAAGGCCATCAGACCCGGCACGGCCACCGCGCCCCAAATGGAATGCCAATCCCCTCCCGCGCAAAGGTAAAAGCAGGAAACCGAACCGGCCAAAAAACAACCTAAAGCGGTCTTTCGATGCGCCTTCATCCACCGGCTGGAGCGTTCTTGGAGGAAATAAAGCGCCGCACCCACCGCGATATGGTCGAAATTGGAGAAGGACGCCATTTGTTCCAACACCGAGAAAAAGGGCGTAGGAACCCCGCCCGGGGCCGGACCCCAGCGAAGGAAGACGAACCACCGGAAAGCCCAGCCTGAAAGGACCACGAGGGCCAAGAAGGAATAGATCCGGCGGCGGTGCCTCAAGATCTTGAGCGCCAGCGGATAGCCTGCGTAGAACTGTTCTTCGACCGCCAGCGACCAGAAGATATTCCACTGGAAGCCCTCGATCAGGTAATGGTTGATGAGGTACCAGTTGAAACTGAAGGTCCCCAGGCAAAACCAGAAAAGCCCGCCGAAACCCGTTTCGTCGTTCCATACGTGATAGGTCTGCACCCGCGGATCCAAAAGACCTTTGCCCTGCTCCAACCCGAAACCCGCCAGGGCCACCAACACCAGCAGGGGCCAGATGCGGGCCGCCCGTTTGACGTAAAAGGACCTGAGTTCGATCCCTGACAGGTCCGTTTGGCCCTTCGCCAGCATTTGCGTGATGAGATAACCCGAGACAACGAAGAAACAGACCACCCCGTAAGTACCGTGATGGAAAGCGTTCAAGACCAGGCTCTGAAGGAAGGGGTTGGGGATGGATCGGCAAAGCCACGCTGGGAAAAAATGTTCGCCCAGTACGACGAAGAAACTACCGAAGCGGACGAAGTCGATGATCGGAACGCGTTTCATAAGGACATCTTAATGGACGCCTGTCATCGCCTGGAAATTTTCCCACACCTTGTCCTGATAGGTTCGATAGCGGCCCCGGCCGTCGCCGTTCATTTCCACTTCGACCGCGCCGTCCAAGGCGGTGGAAAGCACGATGGCCCCTCCCGCCTGGTATTGGTCCCGGGTCTCCGGATAGTCCTTATAGTCGCTGAGCACCACATAACTGGGATCCATTCCTTTTTCACAAAGAGCGGGCTGGCCGCTGGCACGGCCATGATGGGGCGCCATGAGCCAATCCACCGGGGCCAGACCCGGGTTCTTTTTCAAAAGCTCGAGGATACCCGGCTTTTCCAGGTCCCCGGGCAGGACCAGCTTCGATCCGCCGAAAGTGATGAGCGAGACGACCGACCGGTTATTGTCCTCATGCAACCGGGGCCGGTAAGCCAGGGCGGGATGAAGGATCGTCCATTGGACCGGTACCAAACCGGGTAGCGAGTCCCCCTGGTTGACGAAAAGGTCCTGGATCCCCTTTTGCCTCAAGGTCTCTATATAGAGACCATAGATCTCACTATCCGAGTGGGCCAAAGGCCCTTCATAAGCGGCCGAGACCGGATAAGCCCGTAATACGTTCAAAAGCCCGCCCACATGGTCCTCATCAGGGTGGGTGTTAAGCATCCCGTCAACGCGCTGAATACCCTCATGACGCAGGTAAGCCACAACCGTTTGGTAACGGTCCGGGCCTTTGGAATCCTTTCCGCCGTCTATCAGGAAGGTCTTGCCCTGGGGCGAACGGACAACTACCGCGTTGCCATGACCCACCGCCAGGAAAGAGACCCGCAAAGGCTGAGGCCTTAACGCATCCCAGGACCCATAGCCCAGGCTGGCCAGGAGGAAAAGGGCCGAAAGCGCCAAGACCCACCGGCGGCCTCTTAATAGAAAACGCCTTCCTTTGAGCCAAGCTTCACCCGGTTCATAAGGCTTTGGTCGGGGCCAGTAAAAAAAGAAGATCGCCAATAACAGGAAGTG
Source organism: candidate division FCPU426 bacterium (assembly GCA_027452205.1). GTDB lineage: Bacteria > Oederibacteriota > Muellerivitia > Muellerivitales > Muellerivitaceae > Bog-1183. The sequence goes on from DAIDGV010000024.1 coordinate 21,808, forward strand.
AAAGACCAACACCCACCCCAAGGGCGGTGAGGCGATGATGAATTGGGCCCCGGGCCAATGTTCCATCACCGAAGCAAGTGTGATCAAAAGTTTCAACGGCCAGAAGCATCCCGCCCCGAACAAGGCGCCTAAAAAGGGATGGAGGAGAGAACCGATCAACAAGGCCAATCCCCCGGCGGTCACAAAGAGGGCCAAGGGCACAATGACCACGTTGGATAGAACGGAATAGATCGAGAGTTGGTTGAAGTCATAAATGATCAAACACCACACTGCCAATTGGGCCGCCGCGGAGGCCGTGACCAGCCATGCCAAGCTTTCAGGCAAAAAAGACAAACGCTTCAGGAACCAAGGCGCCATCACCATGAGCCCCGCCGTCGCCAGGAAGGAGATCTGAAAGGAAAGGTCTTCGACCACAAAGGGATTCCAGAGGACCAGTAAGTAAGCCGTCGAAAGCAAGAGCGCCCCGGCATTCACCCGGCGTTCGAAGAGGACCGTCGTCAGGACCAGGATGGAAAAAAGGCCCGCCCGGCAGACCGGCGGATGGGCCCCGGTCATGAGGATGAAAAAGACCAAGGCGACGATCGCGCAAAGAGCCGCCCACTTGCGGTGGAACCTCAACGCGCGGAAGACCAAAAAGAAAAGGCCCGCGACGAAAGCGGTAATCATGCCCGACACCGCCAGGATATGGATAGTGCCCGTCACGAAAAAGGATTCCACCAAGTCCTCCGGCAAGGCGGTGCGCTCCCCCAAAAGGATGCCGGTCAAGAGGGCGTTCTGGGGATAAGGAAGCACGTGGACGATCCGCTCTTCCGCGGAACGTTTCAGGTCCGCCGCCCAGCGCCAGAGGAAGAACCCTTCCCTTTCGCTTCCCATCTTTCGCCAACTACCCGGGGACGCGTAACAAACATAAGCCACGTCTTTGGTCTTGAGGTATTGGGCGTAATCGAACTGGCCTGGATTCATCGCATTGGAGGGCCGTTGGATCTTTCCTTGGACCTGGACCCGGTCCCCACAGGAAAGGACCGGCTGGACTTGATAGGTTGAAAGCCGGAAAACACAACGGGCTTTTACCGGCGGGATGGGTTGGCCGTTGAGGGCCGTAACCACACAAACCGCCCGGGCTTCTTTGACATAGCTTTCATAAAGGCCGTCCTTGCGGCCCGTTTCATGGCCGCCGGGATCGTGGTCAAAAAGGACCTCCGGCTCCTCCGCCACAGTCCCTTCCCAAAGACCCGAGACCGGAGCGGCAAAGAGACCGCATTGGCGCCGCCAATCCTTGTCGTTCTGCCAACATCGCAAGAACAGAAGGATCAAGAGAAGGAGGGAAAAAACCAGAAATCGACGCGAAAAGGTCATTGGCCGTTGGAGAAAGGCAACAGTTCTTCTTTAGCGACCCGCTCCCGGGAAGAATAGGTGGCCATCACGCTCAAGCGCAGTTGATAGGGGCCGGGGCCCGCGGGGGTCCAATCCAACTCTTGGGAGCCTTCTTCTAGGTCCTTGGCGTCGGTCAACTTTTTCACTACCGTGCCGTCGGTTCTCTCGACCGTGGCGGTCACCAGGGCCCTTTCGGTCAGGAAGAACGGGAACCGGACCTTTCCTTTTTCAGGGACCGCCTTCAGGTCCAAAGCGTCGGCGCCGTTCCAAAAATATTGGGCGCTGTCCCTTTCGGCCACCAAGACCTGGCCGAACTGGCGGTTAAAGGCGATTCCCCGGGGTTCGGTGAACTGGAAATCACCGGTGCCGGGCGAACCAAAGGTCGTGATAGGTCGGAGATCGCGGTCGAACTTTCTCAAACAATCTTTATCGAAGTCCGTGGCGACCACGTTGCCGTAATAATCGAAAGCGCAACCCGCCAATTTGAGCGGGTCCGAAGGATCTCCGCTCGTTTGGGCCAGGGGCTTGCCATCCAGGGTGAAGGTTTGAAGACGGCTTCCCGTTTCATCGACCACCGCCAAGCGGTTGGCATAGTCACCCTGCCGGTAAAAGGTCCATGCCTCTTGGGCGTCGATGACCGCCAATGCGCTGGGCGCCCGCAGGCCCTCAATGGGAAGTAAATGGAATTGACCGCGCTTATCCCGCACCTGGATGCGGTCATTGCCCGAGTCCGCGATATAAAGGTTGTCTTGGGAATCGTAAGCGACCGCCAGGGGATTCTTAAACTGGCCCAGTTCAGTGCCCGGGCGACCCAAGGTTTTGACCCAACGAAGCCGCAACCCGTCATGCTTCAAGAGCACAATGCGGTGGTTGCCCGTGTCCGCCACCGCCACGTCGCCGTCGCTATTAATGGCCACGCCATTGGGATGCAGGAACTGGCCTTTACCCTTGCCCGGTGTTCCCAATCGGCGCAGGTCTTTCAGGCCCACGTTATAGATGATCTCTCCCGCGCCCGAGTTGACCCCGACCATGGTCACCACCACATCCTGGTTCGGGTCCTTGGGGTCGTGGTCGCTCTTCAGGAGCGCACAGGCCACCCCCTGGGGATCGTCGAAGGTAGCGCCCTTGAGCATGAGGGAAAGAAGGTTTTGGGTGCCCCGGTGGATATTGAAAGGCAGGAAGCCCGCTACCGGATAAACGTAAGTCGAAGGTACATCATGAAGGATGGTCACCCCCTGGGCCGCCAATAGGGGCACGTCGGCGAACCAAAGGGATATCAGAAAGAGGACCGTTCTCATGGACGAAGCGACCCCCGGTCCAGCCAAAGGGTGAGCGCTCCCAAGAGCGCCAGGAAAAGGACGAAACCAATCACTTTCTTTTCGCTGGGAGTGAGGGACATTTTAAACATTAAAAACCCCTTCCATTCCTTGAAAACGGGCGATTATATCGAAAAATCCACGAAAAAGACCAACACCCCTTCGATCCATTCTTATAATAACAGGACACTTTTGGGCTGCCGCCCCGTCTAAAAACTATCCGGCTGTTTTAGGGAATCCATGAACGACTCGCAGGTCATTGAACTTATCCGTAAAGGTCAAACCGAAGCCTACGGGGACCTGGTGCGCCAATATCACAAACGCGTGATGGGTTATTGCTTTTCGATGCTCTCGAACCGCACTGACGCCGATGAGGCGGCCCAGGACATCTTCGTGAAGGCATACCAGAACCTGGACAAGTTCAAGGGCGATTCCTCCTTTTCCACCTGGCTTTACCGCATCACCGCCAACCACTGCCTGGATATCCTGCGCAAGCGCAACCGCCGCAAGAATGTCTCCCTGGACAACCTGGTAGAACAGGAAGGTTCCCAGGTCCAAAAGCTCTTCGCCACTTCCAGTTCGGCGGACCGCCATCTGGAGAACGCCCAATTGGCCCATAAGATCCTCTCGACCCTGAGCGAGGACCAACGTCAGATATTAACCATGCGCGAGGCGGAGGGTTTGGAATACCAGGAGATCGCCGAAACCCTGGGCTGTTCCCTGGACGCTGTCAAAGGGCGTTTGGCCCGGGCCCGCAAGCAATTACAGGAGAACTTACGACACATCCAGAAAAGCTGGGACGTCCAAAATGTAGAAACAAAGAGAGAAAAGGACCTATGAAGCACGATGAACTGAAAGAAAAATTGCTGGGCCTCTATGACGGCCCGGTCAGCGAAAAGGAAAGGACCTGGGTAGAGACCCATTTGGCCTGCTGTGAGGATTGTTCGGCCGCGATGGAGGAATATAAGAAGACCGCCGCCCACCTTTTTGCCGTCCCTACCTTTTCCGAGGCCGACGAGGATATTTTTACCGCTAAAGTGATGGCCCGGGTTCGCGAGAAGGTCTTGGCGCCTTCCCTTTCTTTCTCCCAGCTCGCTTTTCGCTGGCTTTTGCCCCTGGCCGGTTCCACCGTGGTGGCCGCCTGGGTGCTCTTTTCCGTGTTGCCCAGCACTCCCGAACTGGCCAACAATATCAACGATCCTTCTTTTTTCACCCCACAGACCGTCAGCATCAATGACAACGCCTTAACGCCCGTCGCCCTGACCTCCAGCAATGAGGAAATGGTCGTCGGTTGGATGAGGCAATGACCATGAACAACAACATCAAGAATATCATCATCTTTGTCATGGGCATTTTGATCGGCTGCGCGGGCACCGGCTTCTATATCCACCATTGCTTCAGCCGGGCCTGGATGAATAGCGGCGATCACCACCATGTGGTCGAGGTCCTGGACCGCGAGCTCAACTTGAGCCCAGAGCAAAAGGCCCAGGTCGCGAAGATCTTCGACGAGGCCGCCCCCAGCATGGAAGCCTTGCGGGTAGAGACCAATACCAAACTCAAGAGCGTTCGCGACAACACTTCCGCCAAGATCCGCTTGGCCTTGACCGCCGACCAGCAGAAAAAATATGACCAACTCAAGGCGAAATGGGACGCCAAAATAGATGCCAACGATAAGGGCTGGCATATTCCCGGTCTTCCCCCCGGCCCGCATGGCTGCGGCCCCGTTTGCTCACCCATGCCGGGCGCGGCCGGCAAGACCGTTTCCAAGTAGTTACCAAATAACCCGGGCTGGAATCATGCCCGGATTAATGATTCGAATATTTCAGACAAAGCCTTCCCGTCGGTTGTTTTCAAGTTTTGAATCAATTAATGTCCTATTCTGCGGCGGCCGGTTCCGACCGACCGGACAATATCGAAAGAGGATCGTCTTGAAACCGAATCATCTCCTGAATTGTTTATCCCTGGTCGGCCTCATGGTCCTCTTGACCGGATGCGCGGAAGCCCCCATCAAGGTAGGCGACAACAATGTGGAGAAACCCCTCCAGGCGGTAACGGGACTGACCACCGATGACGTTCAAAAGGCCGATCAAAAGACCGCCTTGAACCTCTGGGATGTGTTCGCCCTAGCTTCCAAACATACCGAGACACTGGCTTCCAGCGCCGAGAACGTTACCCAAGCCCAGGCCCAAAACAGCCAAGCCTTGGGCGCCTGGCTGCCCCAGGTCTATCTGAACGATGTCCTTGACCAACAATCCACCCAATATGTTTCCGGCTCCTACAATCCTCTCTTCGTGCCGTCCCAGAACTCACTGAGCCTCTCGGTGACTGAAAGTCTTTTTGGGGGTTTGAGCCAAGTGGCCGCCTTGCAGGGCGCCGGGGCCAATATCGATTACCAGAATTACAATCTGCGCAATCAATCCAGGCAGTTGCTTTTGAGCGTGGCCAACGCCTTTTATAACGTTCTAGCCTTAGAGGAAGCGGTATCCGCCTATGAGAGGTCCAAGGACCTGAACGAACAGACCTTGGAAGTGGAAAAGAAGTGGGAAAAAATGGGCCGTTCCCGCACCGCGGACGTTTCCAACACTCTGGCCCAATTGGCCCAAGTGGCAGCCGATGAGCAGAGCAGCAAGAACCAATTGGTCCAAGCCCGGGAACAATTGGCCACTTTGGCCAATATCAAGAACGACCAGGCCCTGGTCTCCGAGGAAACCATCGCCCCCGCCACTTCCGGTTTGGACGATCTGGAAAAGAAAGTGGACGACCGGCCTGACGTGAAAGCCTCGGCGCGCAACGTGGATATCGCCGATGCCGTGCTGTTACAAGCCCACGGGGGACACTTACCCAACCTATCCCTTGCGGGCCAATATTATTTAGAAAAGGATACCGGTACCCCCACCGCGGAATGGAATGTGGAATTAGTGGCTTCCTTGCCTCTTTTCGAGGGTGGCCAAGTGATCGCCGAGGAGGATTCGGCCGCTTCCAAAAAACGCCAGGCCGAGATGAACCTTTCCCTCGTGCGCCGTACCGCCTATGACGATATCCGCCAGGCTTATAAGAGCCTTACCGAATCCTTAGGCGAGACCGATGCCTACAAAAAAGCCGTGGATGCCTACCAACAAGCTTATCAGGATGTCCTGCACGATTACAAATTGAACCTCACGACCAATCTGGAACTGCTCCAGACCATGACGTCGTTAGAGAATACCCAGATCAACTATGTGAAGGCCAAGTACCAAACCCTTTACGATCAATTGTGGTTAAGGGTCGCCACGGGAGAACTGCCGAAGATGGCTCCCTACGGGGACCCAGAGAACAATAAGAAGTAGTCCGGCTACCCCGCGTTTAGGGGGTTAAGCCGTTCATTTTCGGCGTGTCCTGGGGGAACGCCACTAGAGGAAAAGAGGTTTTCAATGGTCTTGTCCGATATTTCGATCCGCAATCCGGTCTTCGCCTGGATGCTCATGGCCGGTCTTATCCTCTTCGGCTTTATTTGTTTCAGCCGCATGGGCCTTTCCCAAATGCCTGACGTGGACTTCCCGGTAGTGAACGTTTCCATCACCCTGCCGAACGCCGCGCCTGAAGTGGTCGAATCCGACGTGGCGGACCCGGTGGAACAAGCCGTTCTGGGCGTCGAAGGCGTGCAAGACGTGCAGACCACTTGTACCCAAGGTAACGCCAGTATTTCGGTGTTCCTGGACCTGAGCCGGAACGTGGATACCGCCGTGCAGGACGTGCAAACCCTGGTCTTTCAGGCCCAAAAACAGCTTCCGACCAATGTTTTTCCCGCGGTCATCAAGAAATACAATCCTAACGGTTCCCCCATTATCTGGTTCGCCATCAGCGCCGACTCACCCCACACCATCCGCGACCTGATGCTCTATACCCGCGACCATATCCAGGACAAATTCACCTCGCTGGAAGGCGTTTCCAACGTGTTCCTGGGCGGTTATATGAACCGCGAGATCAACGTCTGGGTGGATAACAACAAGCTCAACGCCCGTGAATTAACGGCCCTGGACATCCTCAACACCATCCAACATCAACACCAGGAAACTCCCGCCGGATATATGGAAACCCCCGACAAACAATACGACATCCGCATGATGGGTGAGGCTTATACCGTACCCGACTTTGCCAACCTGCCCATCATTACCCGTGGCGGGGGGCCCAACTACGCGCTGACCCGTTTGAAGGACGTGGCCTCCATCGAGGACGGCATCGTGACCCCTCTGACCCGATTGTCCCGTTTCAACGGTACCACTTGCGTGGGGCTGGGCGTGGTGATGCAGGACGGCTATAACGCGGTGGACGTGGCTAATGCCGCTAAAACCCGCATGGCCCAGGTCGTCAAATGGCTGCCCCAGGGTTACCACATGGCCGTGAATTTTGACACGACCACCTTCATCAAGGACAACGTTCATGAGCTGGAACTGACCATTTTCCTGGCTTCCATCCTGACGGCCTTGGTGTGTTTCGTGTTCTTGGGGAGTTGGTCCTCCACCTTGAACGTATTCCTGGCCATTCCGACTTCCCTCTTTGGGACCTTCATCATCACTTATTTCTTCGGCTTCACCCTGAACACTTTTACCTTGATGGCCCTGTCCCTTTCCATTGGCGTGGTGGTCGATGACGCCATCATGGTGTTGGAAAATATCGTCCGTCACCAGGAAAAGGGTGAGGACCAAGTGGAAGCCGCCCTGATCGGCGCCCGGGAGATCACCTTCGCCGCCATGGCTACCTCCATCGCCATTGTGGCCATCTTCCTTCCCATCGCCTTCATGACGGGTATCATTGGCAAATTCTTCTTTCAATTTGGCATCACTCTGTCCGGTGCCGTGCTGATCTCCCTACTGGAAGCCATCACCCTGACACCGATGCGTTGCGCCGAATTTGTGCACAAGGCCGATAAGAACAGTAAGTTCAACCACTTCGTGAACACTCGGTTCACTCGTTTGAGTGATTGGTACAAAAATATTCTGGCCACTTCCTTAAAGCACCGTGGAATGATCGTGACCATTTCGTTGATCGTTTTTGCCCTCTCCCTTTTTTCTATCAAGTTCGTGAAAAAGGAATTCGTTCCCTCCACCGACATGGGGGTCTTCATTGTGAATTTGAAATTCCCTGTTCAATATTCCCTGGATCACACCGACGGTTTGGTACGGCAATGCGAGGCCGCCTTGAAGGATCGGGGCGAGATCAAGAATCTCTATGTAGCGGTAGGTGGTTTCGCCGGCAACTCGCCCAATTCCGGTGTGATGTTCATTACGATGAAGGAACCCGGGGACAGGCCTGTCGTTCCAGCCTCAGAAAAGATCCTTCCAACCGGTCCTTGGTCCTGGCTGGTGAACATTTATTACCATATCGTTCCCCAGCGGCTGACCCAAGCCGAGTTCGCCGCCTATTGCCGTAAGACCCTTTCCAAGATCAGCCCCGACCTGCGGGTCTCCGTCCAGGACCTGTCCATGCGGGGCTGGTCCACCGGCCGCGGCTACGCGGCGGAATTGATGGTGAACGGTCCGGACTGGGACACCCTGGCGGATTGCGTGCAGAAGATCCGGGCCAAAATGAAGTCCGATCCCAAACTGGCCGACACCGACGATAACTTTCTCGACGGCCAACCCGAGATCCGGGTCATCCCGAACCGGGTCCAAGCCTCTAAAATGGGCGTGGCGATGGATGATCTGGGCAACGTCATTTCAGCCACGATCGGCGGCTATCAATTCCAGGGTGTTTATTTTCACGAGGGGGGGCACGACAACCCCATCGCGGTACGGGTTCCCGTCGATGAGCGCAAGGGCCCGGACGCCATCAAGAACATCTATGTGCGGAATAACCGCGGCGAAGTGCTTCCCATCTCGGCGGTATCGGACCTGAAGATCGTTCCAGCCTTGCAGCAGATCACCCGCGACAACCGCCAGAGAACGGTATTCTTCTATGCCAACCCGGCTCCGGGCGTTTCCCAGCAACAATGTTTGGATGAGTCCCTGGCCGTCTGCAAGAGCGTACTACCCGACGGTTACACCGTGTCTTTGACCGGCTCATCCCAAGCCAATGCCGATTCCTTGAGCCAGCTCCTCATGGTCATGTTCATGGGTATCGCGGTGGCCTACATGGTGCTGGGCAGCCAGTTCAACAGCTTCATCCATCCGGTTACCATCTTGTTGGCATTGCCCTTCTCGGTGACCGGCGCCATCCTGTCGCTCTTGATAACCGGCCAGTCCTTGAGCATCTATAGCATGGTGGCCCTTATCCTCTTGATGGGTTTGGTGAAGAAGAACTCCATCATGTTGGTGGATTTCACCAACCAGCGCCGTGCCCAGGGAATGACCGTGCACAACGCCTTGATGGACGCTTGTCCCACGCGTTTGCGCCCTATCCTGATGACCTCTTTCGCCACCATCGCCGGGGCCCTTCCAGCGGCCATCGCCTTGGGACCGGGCGCCGAGCTTCGCCAACCCATGGCCATCGCGACCATCGGCGGTATCTTTTTCTCCACGATGCTGACCCTGGTGGTCATCCCCTGCGCTTACAGCCTGATGTCAGGCTTGGAACGCACGAAGGCCCACCACACGACCGGCTATGAGAAATATTCCGCCGAGAAGGAACCGAAAAAATCCAAGAAGAAAAGATAAGGAACGAGGACCCTGGACCACGATCCCTACTTGGGGATCGTGGTTTTTTTATGCCCGGATCCGCTTAAAGACCCGCGGGAATCGAGGAGGGCGTATCCACCGGCGTGGGCCGGATTTCGGGAGTCGGGGTCGGAGGGCTTTTGCTCTCTTCCATTTGGGATTGGTCCAAAACCTTCAGGGCCGCCGCGTCCTTGGCGGACTCGACCGGCGCGCCAATATCACCCTCTTGGGCGCCTTTGAGCCGTGTGCCATCCACATCGTCGTTGTCGTAGGAATGGTCGGCCAGGAAGGTCGGTTTGGGACCGGGGCTTAGGCTCAGGTCATCTTCCGCCCAGGTAATAAGGGGCATGCCTGTCAAAAGGATCAGCAAAAGTAGGGTTCTCATTCGCCATATCCTCTCAAGTCGTTCTGTTGATATTATAGTCCCGATCGACAGTTCCTCTCACATGGAGAATACCTTTTGATCCCCGAAACCATACGACGCCGTTATCCCCTTTTTCTCTTCATCGTTCTTTACCTGTTGTTCACCTTTTTTACCTTCAAGGATTTCGGCGAGACCCTGGACGAGTCGGGTGTCTATCTCCGGGGGATGGGACTTCACCAACATCTGGTCCGCGATAACTTTCCCAGTTTGGTGGTCAGGGACCCGGGCGACGACGGCGATTTTTATGACCACTTCTACGCCATGGGTTTGAACCTGTTGGATCCGGGTCTGGACCTGGACCGATACCATTTGTTGAACCTGCTGGTCGCAACAGTGCTTTTTATCGTTCTTTTCGAATCCCTTTTAAGCCAGACCCAAAGGCCCTGGCTGAGCCTGTCCGGGCCCCTTTTCTTGTTCTTCACCCCTCGTTTCACGGGGGACATCCCTGCCAATCCGAAGGATATGCCTTTCGCCCTTTTCTATTTTCTCGCCTTGATGGGTATTTTTCATTTCTCCCGTCGTCCAAAGGCCCCGGTTCTATGGCAAGCCTTAAGCTTGGGTCTTTTGTTCGGCCTAGCCCAATCCAGCCGAGTCTTGGGCTTCACCCTTTATCCCATCTATCTTCTTTTTGACGCCCACCGGTTTTACCACGCGAAGAACCGTTCGAACCGGGAATGGGTCGCTTATTTTCTCGAAAAGACCCAGTTATTGACGCTTGTTCTGATTGTTTCTTTCTTTTGTATGGCCGTCACTTGGCCCTATCTGGGCACTAAATTCTTCGACCATTTAAGCGAGATCCTGGCCCTTTCCACGAGCTTTTCCTGGAACAACCCGGTCCTCTTCATGGGTCAGGAGATCTCCAGCCATGCCCTGCCTTGGACTTACTTGCCGGTCTGGTTTCTGGTCACTACACCCCTCTTCCTCTTGGCCTTCCTGGGTCTCTGGTTCCTCAAACCCCTTTCGGTGCTGAAGAACGACCTGGCCCTTTTGATGGTCCTCGCGTTGGGCTTGAACCTGGTCCTCTATTTCGGACTTCACCCCGTTCTTTATGACGGGCTTCGGCACTATCTCTTCTTTCTACCGCTTCTGGCGGCGCTGGCCTCTTTGAGTTTTATCGGTCTTTTTGAGCGCGGGAACTGGAACAGCGGCGCGAAAACCTTGGTGGTCTTGGCCTTTTTGAACTTGGCCTGGGTCGGGGTTCACATGGTCCGCTTACACCCTTATGAATACGTTTATTTCAACGAATTGACGGGGGGCTTACCCGGCGCCCAGGGCCGCTTCGAGACCGATTATTGGGGGGCCAGTTTCAAGGAAGCGGTGGAATGGCTCAGGGCCAACGAGATCAAGCCCGACCGGACCTATAAGATCAACGGCAGCGGCAATTCTTATCAGATCTTCTGTTATTTCACGCCCAACATGAAATGGGTCGATGACCCCCAAAAGGCCGACTATTACCTGTCTTTCACCCGGGACAACAAGCAAAAGCTCGCGGGCCAAAGCCCGGTGCTTCATGTGGTCCAGCGGGAAGGCGTTCCTTTGAACTATGTTTTTGACATGAAAGGATCGGGAGGCAAAAAGAAATGAGCGCTTCTCTCCGGTCCCGCTTTCCTCTGCTGCTTTTTTTATTGGTCTATTTGACCTGGAGTTTTGGCACCTTTGGCCACTATGGGATGACCTTCGATGAATCCGGGGTCTATGTACGCGGAATGGCCCTGGGACACTCTTTCAGCCACGAGGATACCCAGATCCTTTTCAAACACGCGCCCGACGACGGCCTGGTCATCTATGACCATTTTTATCCTTATGTTCTTTCCCTGTTGAACCCCTCCGCGGATATCGACGTTTATCATTGGCTCAACACCCTCTTCGCGCTCACCGCCTTCATCCTGCTTTTCGAATTGCTCTTGGTCCGGGTCCAAAAACCCTGGCTGGCCTTGCTGGGGCCCGTCTTTTTGGCCCTGACACCCCGTTTTTTAGGGGATATCCCCGCCAATCCCAAGGACATGCCCTTCGCGGTCTTTTATCTGCTCGCCCTGGGGCTGATCTACTTTTTCCATCAAAGATCCCGCGCCGGACTTTTGGCCCAAGCCCTCTTGTTAGGCTTGGCCTTTGGCCTGGCCGAATCCAGCCGTATCCTCGGCCTGACCCTTTTCCCGGTCTATGTCCTTTTTGACCTCCACTTCCTTTGCCGGGACCCCAAACAAGGTTGGAAAGAGTGGAAAGTCCATCTGAGGGACATGATCCTGTTGCTGACCTCGGTCTTTATCGTTTCCAGTTTCTTCCTGATAGCGACTTGGCCCTACCTGGGTTCCAACTTCTTTTTACACTTCAAGGAAGCGTTGGATATTTCCAGCGACTTTTTCTGGAAAAACCCGGTCCTCTTTTTCGGCCAAGAGATTCCCGCGGATCATCTGCCTTGGACCTATCTTCCGGTTTGGTTCCTTTTGACCACGCCTCTTTTCATCCTCTTTTTCTGCGCTACTTCTTTCTTCTTTATCCCGAAAATGATGAAGGACCCCCTCTATATCCTGATGGGTGTGGCGGTGACCGTGAACGGCGCTTTTTACCTTTTGTTCAAGCCCGTGCTTTATGACGGCTTGCGTCATTTCCTTTTTCTATTGCCGCTCTTGGCGGCTATCGCGGCCTTATCCGCGGCCCATTGGTTCCAAAGCGCGAAAAGGAACGGATGGTTCAAGGGTCTTCTTTTCTTGTTGGTCCTCAATATGGCGCTCGTGGGAATTCACTTGGTCCGCTTGCACCCTTACGAGTACGTCTATTTCAATGAATTGACCGGAGGACTGAAGGGCTCTTTCGGAAAGTTCGATAATGATTACTGGGGCTCCAGCTTCAAGGAAGCGGTGGAATGGCTGGAGAAGAATGAGATCACCGACCCGCGCCACACCTATAAAGTGACGGGTAGCGGCAACCGGTACCAGATCCTCTACTACTTCACGCCCAACATGGTATGGGTGGATGATCTGAAGGACGCCGATTACTACGTTTCTTACGGCCGGGACCACAAGCAGGACCTGGCGAACCCGCTTCAATTGGTCCATCTGGTCGAACGCGAAAGAGTTCCCCTCAATTACATCTATAAGTTGAAATAGTTATTCGGGCTGGTCGCCGTTGAGTTCCCGCATGGCCGCATCGGCGCCTTGAGCGAGGAAGATTTCCACGCCTTCGGCGGCCCGATGGATCGCCTTTTCGATCTTTTCCTTATCGTCCGGCGCGAAACCCGAAAGGACATGGTTGGGACCCTCGTTGGCGCTAGGCGGCTTTCCCACCCCCAACCGCAGCCGAGGAAAATCTTTCGAGTTCAAATGGGTAATGACCGAATCCAATCCATGGTGGCCGCCGGACCCGCCCGTGGTCTTCAGGCGCAACCGGCCCACCGGAAGGTCCAGGTCATCGGACACCACCAAGATCTGCTTGGGCGCGATCTGCCGGTAACGGGCGAAAGGCCCCACAGCCCGGCCCGACTCGTTCATGTAAGTTTGCGGGAAGAACAAGAACACCTCATGGTTCTCATGGGTGAAGCTTCCCCAGATCGCCTCGTCCTTTTCCTTGAGTTTGACGTTATGTTTCACCACGAGCTCTTCCACCACGCGGAAACCCACGTTGTGCCGGGTGTTGCGGTAATTTTCGCCCGGATTACCCAGGCCGACAATGAGGTAAGGAATTCCCATGACGGTTATTTTAGGTCCTTAAGGAAGTACGGAAATAAAAAAAGCCACCCCGGAAGGACCGGGATGGCTCTGGAATGACTTAAAGTGCGGCTTATTTCTTCTCAGCGGGCTTCTTGTCGCCGGCCTTCGCGTCGGCCGCCGGGGCTTCTTCCTTCTTCTTGGCGGTGAGCACTTCGGGTTCAGCGGCACCAGCGGCAGGAGCCGCGGCAGCGGCACCTTCAGCGCCCGGAGCGGCGGCTTTGACTTCTTCCGCCATCTGTTGGGCGACCGAGACGACGACCGAGCCGCCGGCTTGGACGGCTTTGACGCCTTCCGGCAGTTTCAGGTCGGAAACGTGGACCGAGTTGCCGATGACCAAGGAAGTGACATCCACTTGGATGGATTCCGGGACCTCGGTGGGCAAACATTGGACTTCAACGGTGCGCAACATGGTCTGGAGAACGCCGCCAGCCTTGACACCCTCGCAGATGTCGCTATTTAGGATGCGGATCGGCACCTTGATGCGGATCTTTTCTTTCATGTTGATCTTATGGAAATCCGCGTGCAACACGCGGTTGCTGATCTTGTTGTATTGGATCTCTTTCACCACGGCCAGGACATTGCTTTCCTTGGCGCCTTCGATATTCAAGGCGAAGAAAATGTTCTCGCCCTTGGCGGAAGAAAGGATCTTGGTGAATTCCTTCTCGACGATCTCGATGGATTGGTTCTCTTCTTTATGACCGTAGATCTCAGCGGGCACAACGCCTTCGTTACGGCTGCGGCGGGCGCGGCTGCTGCCACGGGATTGACGGATTTTAGCGGACAAAGGTACTTGTTTCATTTCGGCACGACTCCATGATTAGATGCCGTAGCGGCCTAGGCTCGCCACGAAAAGTTGCTTAGCGAGGATCAAGATTCTCGAACAAGGAACTGATCGACTGTTCATTGTGGATACGCATGATCGCATCCCCCAGCAAGGGGCCCACCGGGAGGACCGTGATCTTAGGGACCCGTTTCTCCGGAGGGAGGGGAATACTATCGGTAATGATGACTTCTTTCAAGGGCGAATTTTGCAGGTTTTGCACGGCGTTTCCCGACAAAATGCCATGGCTACAGCAGGCATAGACCTCGGTAGCGCCGGCCTTCAGGATGGCCCCAACCGCTTGTACCATCGACCCGCCGGTGGAGATCATGTCGTCGGGAATAAGGACTGAACGGCCCTTCACTTCCCCGATCAGGTTCATCACTTCCACCTCGTTGGGCCCCCAGCGGCGCTTATCGACCACCGCCAAGTCCGTCCCCAGGGCCTTCGCGAAGGCGCGGGCCATCTTGATACCGCCCACGTCCGGGGAAACTACCATCAGGTCCTTCAGGTTCTTCTGGCGGACATAGTTCACGATGACCGGCAGGGCGTAAAGATGGTCCACCGGGATGTCGAAGAAACCCTGGATCTGCTGGGCGTGAAGGTCCATCGAAAGCACCCGGTCCGCGCCGGCGGTGGTGATGATATTGGCCATCAGTTTGGCCGTAATGGGCACCCGGGGCTGGTCTTTGCGGTCCTGGCGGGCGTAACCGTAATAAGGAAGCACGGCAGTGATACGGCGGGCGGAGGCCCGGCGGAAAGCGTCAATCATGATGAGCAATTCGATGACGTTATCGTTCACCGGCGGGCAGGTAGGTTGGACGATGAAGATGTCCCGGCCGCGCACATCCTCGTTGATCTTGATGCGGATCTCGCCCTCGGAAAAGCGGCTGACCATCAGGTCGCCCAGGGGAACTTTCAGGAACTCACAGATCTTCTTGGCCAGGTCCGGGTTGGCGGTCCCGCTGAAGATTTTCAACCCATTGATCGCAGTGGAGCTCGGATTCATGTTCGTTCCTTGTTCTTGATTGACCGACAAATGGCTGAGACCCACGGAGGTGGAGAAAGGAGGGTATCGTGGGGAAACAGAGTTTAAACCCAAAAAGCGGCGAATTCAAAAATTTTATGCGGCTCTAACTCCTCTTTTTAACGAAAGGCTTGGCCGGCACCCCAACCACCGTTTTGCCCGTGGGCACATCCTTCGTCACCACCGACCCGGCCCCGATGACCGCGCCTTTGCCGATGACTACCGGCGCCACCAGAGTGCTATTGCTGCCTAAGAAGACCTTATCCCCGATCTTGGAATGGTGTTTGTTCTTGCCATCGTAATTGGCGAACACACAGCCCGCGCCCACGTTCACATCCTTACCCAAATGAGCGTCGCCGATATAGGAAAAATGTCCCGCTTTGCTGCCCGAGGCCAAATGGGCGTTCTTCAGTTCCGTGCCCGTGCCCACATGAACGTTCTTATCCAGCACCGACCCGCCCCGGATGTGGGCGAAGGGACCGGCGTCCGAATTGTCGCCCAGAGTGCTTTCGCTGATCCTCGAGGAACGAACCACCACGTTCTTGCCTAACTTGGCCGAGTTCAAATGGCTACCCGACCCGATATGGCAATTTTCCCCGAGGACCGTCCGGCCCAAAAGTTGCACATTGCCTTCGATGATGGAATCTTTGCCGATAAGGGTCTGGGCGCTCACTTCGACCGACCCAGGATGAAGAAAGGTCACGCCTTCCCTTTGGTGCTCTTCGATCCGGCGTAAGTTCAGCAACCGATGGGCTTCGGCCAATTGCTCCCGGTCGTTCACGCCCAAAACTTCGGTGGCGTCAGGCACCATTAGGGCGTGCACTTTCCCCCCCTGGTTGATGAGGTAATGGATGGTATCCGTCAGGTAATATTCTTTTTTCGCGTTATTGGCTTTCAGCTTGCCGAGAGCCTCGACCAGCTTGGCGGTCTTGAAGATATAAAGGCCGGCATTGATCTCATTGATGGCCAGCTCTTCCTCGCTGGCATCCTTGTGTTCCACGATGCTGTTCACCGTGCCATCCTCATGGCGGACGATGCGGCCATAACCGAAGGGATCGGCCACCCGGGCGCTCAACAAAGCCGCCTCACCGCCCTGGACCTGATGGAATTGCCGTAAGGCCTGCACCGTCTGGGGCTGGGTCAAAGGCGCGTCCCCATAAAGGATGACCACATTGCCGCCGGATTTCTTAAGGAAAGGAACTACCTGTTGAACAGCGTGACCCGTGCCCAAGCGCTGCTTTTGCACCACCGGGATCGCCCGGTCGCCGATATAGCCGATGACCTCTTCGGCATGGGCGCCGACCACCACATAGATCTTTTGGGGGTTCAGGGCTTCGGCGTTCTCGAGGGCGTAATCGATCATGGGCTGGCCGCCCAGGGGATGGAGGACCTTGGGGAGTTTGGAGTTCATGCGGGTGCCCTCGCCCGCCGCTAAGATGATCGCCGTCAAGGACTGAGCCACTTGACCCTCCCAAAGTGAAGAAGATGGGCCCTATGATAACCGAGGATCAGGGCTTTGGAACGGGGCTTTTCATCGTTAAAAGCAGGTTCGGTAAGACCTGTTGTCTCTTCACCGGTGTCGGTCTTAAGTGATAGATCGCCCAGGGTCCTTGCTCATAGACCAGGTCCGTCCGGTGCTGGATCAAATCGTCCAACTTGGCCCACTCTTCGTTCTTTAAAGGAAAGTAATCCGGGTCCTGTTCGATCAATCGTTGGCCTTCTTGTCCCGAGACCACCAGGTCGTCGATGCCCATTTCATAAAGGCGGTGATAGATCCCCTCACCGTCTTTTTCTTGACCGGCCAATTCCCTGAGGGCTTGTTGGTCATAGATCGTATTGGCGTAAAAATCCCGGCGGTAATAAAGACTGCGAGAATCCCCCACCAAAAGGATCCGGTCCCGAGGGGCGGTCACTTTCCCCACCGCCTCGGCGAGGCCATAGTAAGAAAGGGTCTGGGGATTGGTCTCCAAATATCCCGCACGGTTCTTGACCCCCAGGACCATCTGATCCCATTGGTAATAATCCACGCTTACACGCAAGAGTGAAAGGAAGCTGAGGGCGCCGAAAACCACCAGGAACCAGGACCACCATCGCACTTTGTTTTTTTCAAGCAGATCCAGGGCCAGTCCGATCTCGACCACCAACAACACGCAAGCCGGTATGGCCAGCCTCAATTGATGGGATACCGCGAAGCAAAGGAGAAGATAAGAAAGACCGGTCCAGCCCACCCAACTGGAAGAAGAGGAAGATGGCCGGGCAATGAACCAAAGGGGCACAAAAGCCAGGAGCAACGGTCCCACGGTTTTATCCAGGCTTCGGGTAAAAATTTGGACGACCCAATCACCGAAAGAATGATCCATCACCCAGGGGCTCTCATGAGCGATCATCAATGCCTGTTCTTGTACTTTGGAAAAATACATTCCGCCGAACCATTGGGATAGATAGGGATAAACCGGATTGCCCGTATAAGCCGCGTTCTTGAGGAACCAGGGCATCACGCACAGACCCACCAGCACGAGGGTGCCGATCCAGCGTTTCCAGGGCAGGGCAAACCCGGACCGGGCCCAGACCACGAAGCCCGCCAGCCAAACCACTCCCACCCCCAGGACAGCGGTTTGTTTAACCGTCCAAGCGGCGCCACCCATCAACCCGGCCAACATGAACCAATTCTCCCTGCCTTCGGCCATGGCTTTGCGGAGGGAATAAACGAAGAGAAGGATGAAAAAAGCTAGCACCACGTCATTTTGGGCGGACCAGACCGTGGTCGAAAAAAGCGGCAGGAAGAGAATCGAAAGACCCGTTAAAACGCCCGTTGTTCGGCTTCCCTCTTCAGCCACCCAGGCCCCCGCGGCCAGGGACGTCCAAAAGAGGAAAAAGATATTCAAACCCTTGGCCGCTTCGGTTCCCTGCAGGACCATTCCGTTCCAAAGGTACAGTTCCGCGCCGAAAGGGAAACAGGTGAAAAAGTTGCCGGGGGCCTCGGCCAAACCGTGATGGAAACCCCAAAAACTGAGGGTCGAAAGATGATAGACCAGTCCGTCAAAATAGGTCACGGGAGTCCAGATCTGGGCCCATTCCAGGGCGATAAAACCGCAGGCCAGCGCGATCAACCAAGGAGTACTCGTGATATCCAGCTTCCACGCAAGCGTCCCCTTCAAGACCGGGTCTTCCCGCCACAGATCGACCAAAGCCCAAAGACAAAAAACCGTGACCAGTACCACATCGAAAGGACCGTTCCAAAGACCGTTCAGCCCCGATCCCATCCAGAACAGATCGAGAAAAACCACTCCCAAGGCCGTTTCAAAACAAAAGCGGAGGACTTTCGAACCGAAGTTCAGACCCAGTAATCGCAAACCATATCGGCCCAACCGCCAAGTGGCCAAAGCCACCGAGCCGCAGACCAAGGTTGCCTTTAAAGACCCCCAAAGGTTGGAAGCCCAAAGAACTCCTTGGGCCTGTCTGAGGTCTTGGGACAGGACCGAAATAAAGGACAGGTCCAGGGAACGCGGCGAGAAATAGAGAAAAAGGGCAAAAAGACACCAAAGGGAGAATATCCAAACGCCAAAAAGGCCCAATGGCTTGCGGATGGATTCGAGGAGATTTCGCAAAAAGTCGTCCTTTCTTGGATTAAGGGCGCCTTTATTCTACTGGAAGGTTCAAAAGGTGTTCAGGGTTTCTCGAGCGTCTCATTTCGGTCACCAAGACTGATAAAAGTAAAAACCCTTTCGATCAAACCGGTCCTTTCCACTTTAAAAGACCCTTCTTTTATGGGAAACTCCGTTCCCCAACAGTTCATCCCACGAGGCATCCATGAATCCCCTTTGGTTCCAAACTCTGGTTAGTGTGACCATTGTCAGCCTTTTATCTTTACTGGTAGTCATGGTGCTATGGCTCCAGCCCAGGACCCTACAAAAACTCTTGATCCCTTTGATCAGCTTGGCCGTAGGAGGTCTTTTCGGCGACGCTTTCCTTCATTTGATCCCCGATTGTTTTCAAAACACCAAGGACCCTAGTCAGGTCTCCCTCTTGATCCTTGGAGGTCTTCTTCTTTTCCTTACCCTGGAAAAAAGCATGCATTACTACCATCATCACCAGCACGAGGAGGAGGAAGTCCATCCCTATGGTTATCTCAGCCTCATAGCCGGCGGCCTGCATAACTACATCGACGGCCTGCTGATCGGTGCCTCCTATTTGGCCGGTTTCTCCGTGGGTTTGGCCACCACCTTAGCGGTGATCCTGCATGAGATACCGCACGAATTGGGGGATTTCAGCATTTTGGTCAAGGCTGGTTTCAAACCATTGAAGGCCCTTTTTTTCAACTTCTTCTCCGCCCTGCTGGCCATTGCGGGCGCATTGACCGCCCTGGCGCTTTCCATCGGCAATCCAGAATCTGTCACGCGGATCATCCTTCCGATGACCGCGGGCGGTTTCATTTACATTGCCGGTTCGGATCTGATCCCGGAACTGCATAAGGAAAAGACCCTTTCTTCTTCCTTGGTTCAGATATTATCCATGATCGCTGGCGCTGGACTGATGTTGCTGATCAAACTACTGGAGTAGCTGGATTTTACTAGCCGCGTCTAGCCTCCACTAAGGCCCGAGATTAAACTGATCCTAACCCATCCAAGGAGCCAAACATGAACGTTTATGATTTCAAAGCCAAGACCATCGACGGAAAGGAAATTTCCCTGGACGTATACAAAGGAAAAACCCTTTTGATCGTGAATGTAGCCAGCAAGTGCGGCTTTACGCCTCAATACGAGGGTTTGGAAAAGCTTTATAAGGATTACCAAGCCAAGGGTTTAGAGATATTGGGGTTTCCTTGCAATCAATTCGGCCATCAGGAACCTGGCACCGAGGCCGAGATCCAAAGTTTTTGCAGCCTGACCTACGGGGTCTCTTTCCCCATGTTCGCCAAGGTGGACGTGAACGGCGACGACGCCCATCCGCTCTATAAATACCTCACCCATGACAAACCCGGCATCTTGGGAACCGAGGCCATCAAGTGGAACTTCACCAAATTCCTTATCGGAAAGGATGGCGAACCGCTGAAACGCTACGGCTCCGCGGACAAACCGGAGAGCCTGACCGGTGATATCGAAACCGCTTTGAACAAGTAATTCTGAAAAAGAAAAGGCCCGGCTTCGATATCGAGGCTGGGCTTTTTTTATTGCGCTGCTTTGTTAATGGGCCGTGGGCGGTTGGGTCAAAGCCTCCCGGTGGGCCAAAAGATAATTTTCAACGCTTTGAGGTTCTTTTCCGGTCAGGTCTTTCACAGCGGTGGAAGGCACCGCCAAATATCCCTCGGCAATAGCCATTTCAAAAGAAACTAAGGCTTCTTGAAGAAAATTCGGCAACCCCGCCCCCGCATAACCCGCCTTGAGGGTACTGGCGGCCACTTGCATGAATCCAATAGGTTTTGCGGTCAATCTCGCCGCGATCGTCGCCAATTCATTCCCTTTAACAATGGCCGGGCCAGTAATATCCAACGTTCGGTTCTTGGCCTCGGCGGACAAGAGGGCCGCCGCATCCGCCTGGGCGCAATCTTCCCGGGTGACATAAGCGGCGCCGCTATCCCCCGGCGCTCCGAACAACTTGCCTTTGACGATAGCTTGGGAAAGTTTGGGGATCAAATAATCGGTATACCAGTTGTGACGCAGGATGGTCCAAGTCATGTTACTCGCGGCCAGGGCTTGCTCGGTGCCTAAATGATCCGGCGCGAAGGTGATGGGATTTCCGGCTTCCGGTCTCGGCATGGAGGTATAAACCACATGTTTGACGCCCGCTTTTTCGGCGGCGGCTACCGCGTTCTTATGCTGGATCAGGCGCTGTCCCGGGCGGGCCAATTCGTCCGTACTGATAAGAAGCAGACGATCCACCCCCGCGAAGGCCTTTTCTAAACCGGCGGGATCCTCGAAATTGCCCGCGCGCACTTCCACTCCTTGGGCGACGAGATCCTTTAACTTGTCCGGCGTGCGGGTGACCGCCACTATCGCTCCGGCCTTGGCTTCCAATAAAAGCTCAACAACCCTTCGGCCTAAATGACCCGATGCGCCGGTGACAAGCAATTTTCGATCCATTTATGACCCCTTGATTCAAGAATGTTTCAGGACAATTTAGACCGGGTCAACCTTAAAACCAAGCCGTCACCAAATGGTGACGGCTTGGTGAACATTAACTAATTGTGGCAAACCTCGTAAGAAACATCGTCCATATTCAATTGCGACCAACAGAATACGCCCATCCATCCCGAGTGATTGGCGGTTCATGGGGCGAACCGGCCAACATATAGTGAAATGTTCTTGCCGGGATGAAGCTTTATCGAGAATTGTGTAGAATCGTTCTGTTATTTATTTTCCGTAGGAATTACCCATGAAAAAATTACAACTGGCTTTGTTTGCTCTCTTGGTCCTAGTGGGTTCTCAATCTTGGGCAACCCGCCAAGTGAACGAGCTCGAAAAGAATTATCCGGTCCTTTCCGCCTTTTACCCTGTCCCGGACAATGAAAAAAAACAATTTAAAGACGTTTATTTCCGCTTGGGCTGGAAGGCCCGTAAGCCTTACCGGATCGCCGTCCAATTCACCAACCAATCCTATAAGACCGTACCATTGAAGTTCGCCTTGAAGGATGTGACCACCCAAAAAATGGTCATTCTGGATAAAGGGAAGAACACGGCGGTGGGCGCGGAAACCTTAGGATCCATCTCCGAAGGGGCTCTTTGGTCGGCCCTCATCCAGGATAAGAAGGATCATTTCATCCTCAGGGTCTGGGATAAGGATGGGAGCGAGACTCGTTCAAGAGAGCTCGTTTTCCAAGAAAAGAAATGATCCTTCTTACAGCCGCTACTTGGCAGTCTTTTCCGGCGGGGTCACGCCGAATTGGGCATCTACCAACGAAGCGATGACCGAATGCCCCAGGTTGTTCGGGTGCACATCCCCGTTCACGAAATATTCCGGATGGCCCATAAAGGCCGTATAGACATCGGCCACTTTCACATTGTTGGCCGCCGCCACTTCCCGGATCGACTTGTTGAATTCTTGCAAGATCCCGGCGGGTTTCATGGGTAGGCAAATACCCTTGCCGCCGTTGTTCGGATCGGGAATAGTGCAGAGCACTAGGTCGCAGTGGGGATTGAACTTCAGGATCGCTTCCACGCAGGTTTGCAGTTTGCTCTTATAGGCGGCCGCGCAAGCCATGCCCTGTTCCAGGGTGGGCGGATGGTCACAAACAATGCAAGCGCAGGAGGACTGAAGATCGCCGATCCCCACGTTCAGGACCGCGCGTTCCATGGGTCCCTTATGGGCCTGCGTGACCTTATCCAGATCCGTCTGGAGGCTCCCTTTCACGGAATCGATGGTTCCTCCCCCTTGACCGTAATTGAGCAGAGTGATATGGGGATAATACTCATCTAGGTCGCCGGCCGTCAGCGAGGCGAAGGAATCGCTCAAAGGCATCGCCTTAGCGCCGGCGGCATAGCAGTCGCCGAATACACCGAAGACCGTGTCTTTCGGGGCGTGGCGGTAAGGCAGGGTGCCGCAGCCGGCCCCGATCAAAGCGATGGTCAACAATAGGATCGATCCGATTCTCATTTTCATGGGTAACCTTTGGCAGGAATGTTCAACGAGGACTTATATTATCACTTTTCTCCGGGACACTGAAGTTCAAGGCCCTCCGGGCCCATAAGGTCCCCCCGGCACACGGGCATGGTCCAGGGTCCTCGCGAACTCCCGGTTGAATTTCTTCCGACCCTGGTCATTCAAGTGGGCCGGATCGGAAAAGAGCTTCCAGGAATAGATGGGGGCTTTCGGGTCCAGGATGTGGAATTGAGGGATCCTTTGTGCCGTCTGGGATAAGTAGAGTCGAAAGTCGCGGATCACTTGCGCTTTTATATGAGGCACCGAAGCCTCGTTCACGGGCATGTCCGCGAAATAGACCGGTATGCCCGCCTTCCCTAAAAGGTCCAGCGTCCTTTGAAAATAGAGGTCCACCACCGGGCTGACATGGAACCCCTGCAGTTCGGTGTCGTTGTTCAACTGCCGCGAGCCGTCCATCTGCGGGAAGGAATAGTGTCCCCGGTTTTGGACGACCAATTCCAAAGCTTCCCGGTTCTCTTTCTCACGGACGCCGTAAGGCTGGGCAAAGAACGAGGAGACCGAGTAAGAAGGGAACCCGCGGGACAGTAAGAAGGAATAAAGGTCCTGTTGGAGACCCCACAGGCCCGGGTCGGTGATGGTCAATTCTTTATCGCCCTTCTGGCGGATGTTCCCTTCGACCTCGTCGGCCTCGGGGCCGGTCAAGAGCCCGAATTTGACCGTGTTCTCCCAGTAAAAATCCGGATGGACGAAATGGTAAGCGCTGAAAGAAAGCAATACCGCCGCCGGTTTGACCGGGGCCTTCAGGAGCTGGCGGACGAGAAAATAACTTTCAATGGGGGTACTGCCGCTCATACCGAGGTCGACCACCGTCGGCCCCAACCGATCGGGCGCCAGGTCGTTCATCACCATGGAATCGCCGAACAGCACCAGGCCCGGACGGGAATAAGTTTCGATGAGCTTTTCTTTTCCCTGGAGGATGGCGTAATCCCGGCTCAGATAAGACAAGCGGTGGTCCACCGCCCATTTCCAAACCCCGCCGAAGACCGAGGCGAAGAACAACGTGAAAACGATCAAATAGGTTCTCATTCCCGCCCTTTCTAGAACTTGAAGTAAAGAAATTCACTGTTGCCGGTGATCATCAAGAGGGTCATGCTGGCCAGCAAAGCCAAAGCGAGGGCCCAGCCCCAATTGTTGCGCCAAACAAAGGATAGGACCGGCTTCTCGGCCTTGATCTTGGTCAAAGAGGCTTTCTCCGCGTCGAAAAGCTGAAGGACGTTCGGAAAGAAAAGGATGATCGCCATCCCGACCGCCAGGCTCAGCCAGCAATTGGTGAAATTCCAATAAGGCACCGTTATCCCCAGGTAATCGAGCACCGACTCGACCGGGCCCGAAAGTCCACCCACGCTGTCCCCCGTTCCCCGTCCGATCAGGGATTGGATCAGGTTCCAGGCGTCCCGCAGGTTCTTGGCGCGGAAGAAGACAAAACTGACCAGGACCGCCGTGTAGGTGAGCGCCCATTTCCAAAGGCCGTCCAAACCGCGCAACACCGGGGAGGAAACCGTCTTTTTGGGGCCGAACCAGCGCCAGAGATGGTTCACGCTAAGATACAGGCCGTGCAGCAGGCCGAAGATCATGAATTGAAGACCCGCCCCGTGCCAGATCCCCACCAGGGTCATGGTCACCAGGGTCGGTCCCGCCAGCATCTTGAGGAATCCCTCGGCGGTGATATCGCCGGGTCTCAAAAGGCTTTTGCCTTGGGCCGCCCGGCGGCGGATGACCCAAAGGGAGATCGGGTTGTAAAGGTATAGGGTCAAATAACGGGTCAGGGAAATGTGCCAGCGCTGCCAAAAGTCGATGATGCTGCGGCTCTTGTAGGGCGAGTCGAAATTGGCTGGGAAGAAGATGTTGAACATACGGGCCAGCCCCAGGGCCATTTCCGAGTAACCGGCGAAGTCGAAATAAAGCTGGAGCGAATAACAGGCCACTCCCGCCCAGGCTTCCAGCAGGTGTTTCTCGCCCGTGTTCCGGAAGACATCCGCGGCAATGGCGGACAGGGGGTCCGCCAAAAGGACCTTTTTGGCCAACCCGAGCACGAAAATGGAAAGGCCGATGGCGATATTGTCCCAGCGGAACCGGTAGGTCTGTTTCTCGGCGAATTGGGGCATCATTTCCCGGTGATGCAGGATCGGTCCAGCGATCAGGTGCGGGAAAAAAGTCACGAAGAGCAGGTATTCTAGGAATCCCCTTTCCTTGGCGCTTCCGTCCCGAACGTCGATAAGGAACCCGATCTGCGTGAAGGTGAAAAAGGAAATACCTAGGGGCAGGATCAGGCTTCCCCAAAGCGGTCCCGCGTAAAGGGTCCGGTCATGGAACCAAGACAACAAGGCCAGCAGGTATTTGTAATAGAAGAGCGCGCCCAGGTTGGCGGTAACACCTAAAGCGAGGATCCAGGAACAGGTCCGGGGCCTATTCCCCAGTACCTGCATGGCATAACCGCAGGCGTAATTGAAAAGAATGGAGGCCACCAACAAGATCAAGAAGACCGGCGACCACCAACCGTAGAAGAAAAGGGAAAGGAACGCCAGCCACCACTTGGCGGCGGTCTCATGGGAAAGGCCTAATAGGTAATAGACCGCCAGGGAGGCCGGGAGGAAGATGAAAAGGAAAAAAAGTGAGTTGAAAAGCATAGCGTCCTTCGGGGCCGGGGCTTATTTCTTCGCCGCGACCCTTTTTTCGATCAGGGCCACGAAATCTCCCACGTTGCGCAAGGCCTCCAGCTCGGAAGCGTTGAACTTGATCCCGAACTCCATCTCCACGGCCACGATGATGTTGATATGGTTGAAGGAATCCCAACCCTCCACGTCATCCGCGGTGGTCTCGGGCTTCAGGGTGATATCATCGTTCCCCAGCACCTGGGCAAAGATAAGGGTCAGTCGTTGAAAGATCTCGCTGCGTTCCATGGTCATTCGCCTTTCTTCACGCGGATAAAGTGGCTGGCGGGCGGTTTTTGGCCCAGCGTCCGGGCCCAGCGGCTCTCGCCCTCAGAGACGGCCTTCAAGGTCTCGAAGCCCAAACGGGGATAATGCTCTTTCACCATGCCGTTCTTGGCCGTGGCCCGATAGACCCCGATCAACCGTTGGCCGCCCTTCTGGGCGACCTGCTCCTCTAAAAGTCCCAGCATGGCTTGCTCCACTCCCCGCCCCAGGACCCGGCAGCTCATCAGCCAGCTGTCGATCTCCCAGTCCCCCTGACCCCGGTCCAGGGCGATAAGGACACCAATGATACCATTATCCCCAAAGCGGTCGGTCAAACGGCACCACAGGGTTACCGCCTTCGGGTCTGCGGAGAAGTGCTTCACTTCCGCTTCCGTGTGCCGGCGGGTGGTTAGGTTGAATTGGTTGGTCTTATGGAGCAATTGGGCTACCCGGGGCAGATTGACCGGATCGAAAGTTCCCCAGACCAATTCCATATTGAGGCTTTTCAAATACTCCGAAAGGTCCGTGAAAGAGGCCTGGGCCTGCACGCGTTGCTGGTTTTGCCGGTACTGTTCGGTACGGGCCAGGTCATCGGATGTTACGCGGACCGACTCGAAATACCCCGCCGAGGCCAGGGTATGGATGAAAAGCGCCGGGTCTTCGGGCATTTCGGGCACCCGCACCATGGGCAGGGCCTGCCGCACTTGTTCGCGTTCAAAGGGGTTGTCGTCGACGAAGACCAGGGCGTCCAGGCCGATATTAAGTTCCTCCGCGATCTTTTTCAGGTTGGAGGCCTTGTCGTTCCAGTTGACCGCGAAACAGGCGATGTCGGTCTTTTTGAGGACCATTTCGGGATGTTTGTCGAATGGTTCCAACCCATTCGTCTCGTCGTTCTTGGAACAGACCGCCAGGATGACGCCCCGCCGGCTCAAGTCCCGGGCGTAACGTTGAAAAGCGGCGTAAGACTCGCCCAAGGCGCTGCCTTGGCCCAACCGGATGCCTTCTAAACCTTCGTCGCCGATCACGCCGCCCCAAAGGGTGTTATCCAGGTCCAGGACCAGGCATTTGGCCGACAGCCCCCGCTGGGCCGCTAAAAGCCGGGCCAGCCATTCGCCATAGAGGGGCGCGGCGGCGGGGTTTACCTCTTGTTTCGCTTTGTGCCACAGGACCGGGTCATGCCATTGGCTCAGACCGTCCACCGCGGCGCGGCCCGCGATGTCCAGCAGATCGACGGAGTTCTCGTCCGCCCAGGACCGCAGGCGCTGTTGAAAGGTTAGGAGCAGGGCCGCCGGGGAATCCGGCAGTCTTTGCTCGTTGTTGCCCATCAGGGGCTCATAAAGCGGCAGGGGCGTTTGCTGAAGGATAGGGCCCTTGAACTTTTGCCGGGCCAGCCGCCACAAGGTCACCAGTTGCTGATGGACCGCTTCCAACCGGGTTTCCGCCTCCACGGCGGTCATGCCCGGCGGCTGGGTGCCGAAAAGATGAAAGGCGTCGAAAGCGAACAAGATCGCGTTGGGGCCAAATTGATGAAGCCGGGACCGGTCGTCGGAAAGTTCCTGCAAGGCCTGGCCGTAATCGGCCACGTAAGTTTGAACGATCAGTCGGTGGCGAAGACCGCCAATGCGGATACCCGGCAAAAGCTGTTCAACGGTGGAGGACCCCAGCAAGGCCAGCCGGATCACGGGCAAACCCGGCTCGGCGGTTGAGGCGGTCTTTTCTTGGAGCGCTTTATCGGCTTGCAGGGTTTCGAGGAAGTTCAGGTCGTACCGGGCTAGGTCGGCCAGAAGGAACAAACCTTCAACCCCCTGTTTTTGTTTAGCCGCTTGGAGGGCTTTGGAAAAATACGGATGTTTGAGAAGCCAAGGCATATTCATGGGTGAAGAAGACCTCAACTGACAAGATAACGCATTATATAGGGAAAAAGGCCTTCTTCCGTTCAAAAGCGGGATCGGTTCAGCCTTGGAATTCCAACAACCAGGGAAGGATCTGGTCCATGGGCGTTTCCGCCACCGGCATGGTCGTGGCGGTCTGGTCCGTCGGCAGGCGGGGCAGGCGCCGCGTCGTCACCCGCACTCCCGGCAGGGTTTCTTTCAAGTTGGCGCAAAGGGCTTCGCCTTCCTCTTTGGCCATGGCGTATTCGGCCAGGGCCTTAGGCCGCTCCTCCGGCGAGACCGCCACCGAGGAAGGATAGAACACCGAGAACTTTTCGGTCTTTTGCCGCAAGACCGCGCAAAGGTCGCGGAACCCTTCCACATAAAAGCGGCGGAACTCCTCAAGCAGCGCGGGATCGAATTCATTCCCCCGCTTCGCGAAGATGCGTCCGGTCGCGTAATAGTAAACGTGGGTGGGGGCCCAGGGCAGGGTTTGGAGCTGGCTGGCCGCGGAAGAACGGGCATCGTAAGGCAGAAGATAGGCTTTGCCGCCGAAAGCTTGGATCTCTTTTTGAACTCTTTGGGCGTCCGACAATCCCGTGGCATAGGTCAGCGCCACTTCCGCCCCGCCCGCGGCCGCCACCTTGGCCGTGTACTCGCCAATGCCCCGGGAACCGCCTACGACCAGAACTTTTTGGCCTTTGAATTTTCCGGCAGGAACCTGCCGGGCGATCTCCTCCAAAGCGGGTTGGGTAGCCGGGGGTTTACGCCAAGCGGCATCGACCGACCCTTTCCATTGGGCGCCTTGTACCTCCATGCGAACCCTCGAGAAACGGTCATCGACCGATTGCACCGAATAGCCCAATTCAACCGCCGTTTGGGAAGGATCGAAAGCGATCTGGAAACCGACAAAGAGCGATTGAAGACCCGGGCATTCCATCCCGACCAGTCGGGACAAAGAAACCAAAAAACCGACCGTCGAGGACCCCAGCCACTGGGCGGCCTGGGGAAACAGTCCTGCCGCCGCCTCGGACAAACCCAGATGCCCTGACAGACCTGCTTTTATTTGGGAAAAGGAAAGTTCTTTGGGAAGACTCGCCGCGGGTTTTGAGGTTTCTTTTAATACCGGAGAAGCGGTGGCCGCCTTCGATCCCGTTACTAGGTCCAGGGTCATCACCTTGGCCCCGCCCGCCTCGGCTACGCAACGCCAAACCGGGGTCGTCGTCCAAGTGTAACGAACCTCATCTCCCACATAGACCGGTTTCATGAATTGAACTGTCATCTTCGCCAAAGCGGGTCTTTCACCGGACGTGGCGGCCCAAGCCTCCAATCCCGCTAGAACGGTATGAATGCCATGGACCACCGGCATACCCATGGGCGTGCGGCGGGCTGCCAAAGGGTCCATATGCAAAGGATTGTAGTCGCCCGAAACTTGGGCGAATCGTTCTTGGTCGGCTATTTCAAAAATTTTAGAGGTCATTCGGTGCACAGGTCGATCTTAAGAATTTATTTAACCTTCAAAACAACAATTCTTAGAAATTTATGGGGCCTCCGCTGGGTTCCACATCAGTTGCAGATCCTTGACCATCGTTTCCGCTATCTCTTTTTCCCCGTTCGGGTCCGAGGCGATCTTCCCGGGTTGCAAGACTTCTAACACATGGGCCGCGGGCAACCACACGCTGCTCAAAGTGCCCATGACCAGGGGGCTTCTCAATCCCTCCGCCGTTTCCATGAATTTACGGGAGGCGTTCAGGTCTTTGTAGACTGTCGGCCAGAGCCGGTACCCTTTGCCGGTCAGATAGGCTGCTGAGGGATAATTGGGGCTGTAGTCATAATGCCAGTCGCAAAGGATGATATCTTTGGGAATGTAAGCCAGCGCTCCGTCCGTTCCATTTTCGCTCGAATCGAACTTGCTATAACCCATTTGTTCTTTGTTCAGCAGCCGGTCCGCCCACATCAGCATGGTGACATGCCGTAAGGAGAAGAACTGATGGAAAGCCAGCACTTGCTTGGCGTAAAGCTCCGCCGGGGACTTGCCCTTGCATCGCGGACAATCCCCACTGGCGATCACCATCACCTCGTCCATCCCCACATGGAACATATCGGTCTGGAAAGCGTCTAAAAGTTCGCCGAACAGGTCGAACATAATAGGATTCACCTTCGGGTTGAGAGGGCACCAGGAGCGGCAGTAAAAATCCTTGCTGCTCAAGGTCGTTTCCGGCGTCGAACCATCCGCTGGTTCTTCCAGGTCCGGATGGGCCTTCAACAGGGCGCCAGGAGGCAAATGCCAGGATTGATGGCCCAGGCAATTGATCTCCGGGATCACCTTGATCCCGTTGTCCCGGCAAGTTTGGGTCAGGTCCCGGATCTCGGCCAAGGTCCAGGGCCGGTCCGACTGCGCGGCGATCTCCGGGTGACTTTTAAAGGCAAAGTTATAGTCGATCTCATAGACCAGCACATTACAGTGGTTCTTCACCAGTACCGTTTGGATTAGTGCCTTGATCTGGGGCAGGCTCGCCGGGCCCGAATCAAGCACATGGACTCCCCGCCAGGCTTGGCGTGGCCAATCGGCGATCGTGGCATAAGCATAACTTCCATCCGGCAGGCGCAACTGCTGAAGGGTCTGCCTTCCATAAAGCTCGCCGTGTTTGTCTTTAGCCAAAAGCAGAGCGCCACTGGCATTCACTTGAAGTAGGTAACCTTCGTAAGGGATCTGGTGCCGGGGAAGCTGTTGGGCAAAAGCTTGGAAGAGAGCTTCCGCCTGAGGCGATCTTTTCACGCTGTCATACTCGACCGCCACATTTCCAGTCGTCCCCGATCCGGCGAGCCAATTCAGGACCTGGGGCTTGGGCTCCAGGGAAGGTTCTGTTCCCCATACCTTTGAAAAAAAAACGAAACAGAGAACAGCCAGAACGAACCGGTGGATTGAAATTTGTCTCATGGTTATTCCTTAATGATTGCTGAAGGCCCCACAATTTTTACATAAGGCGGAACAAAGAGACATCTTTTCAAGTTTAGAAAACACAATAAATCCGCCTAAAAACAAAAAAACCAGCCCCTTCTTTTAAAGGGGCTGGGTTTTTCAATGGCTGGGGCGGTAGGATTCGAACCTACGAATGCCAGATCCAAAATCTGGTGACTTACCGCTTGTCGACGCCCCAATGTTCGATAAATAAAGGAAAAACTGAAGAAACGAGGGTGTAATTTAATTCCCCGGAAGGCGTTAATCAAGTGTAAAGAAGGCCTTGGAGACCCGGAAAAGGCCGTGTTACGCTGAACTTATGAGCAATGAACAAGTTCCTTTCGAGATCCGCTCCCTTCCCTCGCTTTTAGAGCTTGGCCAGCGGACCAAACAAGACCGTTACGTCAATGAGACCGAGGAGCTTTTTTACACCTGTCCTCAATGCGGCCACCCCATGGTGACCAAAAAATGCAAGATCGTCTGCTACACCTGCCACTATTTCATTGGTTGCGTAGAATGAACTTTCTTTAGGAAAAAGGCTTCTAATTTTTTCGAGAGACTTTCTTTAGGCTGCTGCATCGGCAGCACCTTGGCGTTCTTTAAAAGTTCCTTTTGGTCCGGCTCCGGAAAATGGTCACGCACTTCTTTCAAGAACCCCTTGACCGCCTGCTCGTAAGCCTCGGGCGCGATCAGGTAGGTCTGTTCATGCCCCGCATCCGGCACATAGACCAGGGCCCGGTGGTGGGTTTGGGTCATATTGAACAACTGTCTCACTTCTGAGGATCGGGCTAGATCATCGGCTTCACCGGTGATATAGAGGATGGGCACCTCATTGAAATGGGCCACTACCGGGGCCAGGTCTAGGTCCGTCGCGGTCAAGTTTAGCCCGGTCAAAAGATCGTAATCCTTCAAACATAGGTCCAAAAAGCCGGGCAACCTAGTGAAGACCCCACCCAAAGTACGCTGGGCGACATAGGACTTGCCATTAGGCAAGGGGCTGTCCGCGATGACCGCGTCCACTTGGGGATATTGGGCCGCCGCGCGGATCGAGCTAATGGCGCCCATGGAAAAGCCCATAAAGACCAGGGGCCGGACCAAATGATGGCTATCCTCAAGGTAATGGACTGCGGCTAGGTAATCCCCTGCTTCAAGGACCCCGCCTGAAACCGGGCTCTCCCCGCTGAGGCCCTCTCCCCTTTGATCGAAAAGAAGGACCTGGTAACCCGCCTTGACCAGGAATTCCGCGCGGCTCAGCATTTGGCCCCGGTTCTTGAAGATACCGTGGCTCAAGAGGATCGTTCCCAAGGGTTTATGGACCTTCGGAGGCATCCACCAGCCGGAGATGACAATATCTTCTGGGGTCTTGAAGGAAACGTCTTTATAGGCAAAACCATCGTCTTTGGGGGTCCAATGGATAGCCAGCCGGATCTTGGATTTGGCTACGATCGAGGCCGCGATCTTCCCTGGCAAAAGGACATAAACGAAATAACTGAAACCGGCCACAACAAGAGCCAAGAGAATGAGCCCAATGACCAGGATGGTCTTGAGCCCTTTATTTGTCTTTTCCATCTTGGAATGATTCATCGCTTCTCGATCCCCGTTGGAATGGTCTTGGTAATGAAGACCTCGAACCCTTCAGCTTGGAAACTTTCACTGATAGAAGTCGCTTCTTTTTCGTTAGCGGTCACCGCGAATACCGTTGGGCCGCTGCCCGAGACCAAGGCGCCCTTGGCCCCCGCTTGGACCAGACGGTCCTTGACCGCCTTCACATCGGGACGCAGATGGAAGGCCGCAGTCTCAAGACCATTAAAAAGGGCGGCGGCAAAATCGTCCACCGTTCCTTTTTCAAGGAACTTCTCG
This sequence comes from candidate division FCPU426 bacterium, assembly GCA_027452205.1. Classification (GTDB taxonomy): domain Bacteria; phylum Oederibacteriota; class Muellerivitia; order Muellerivitales; family Muellerivitaceae; genus Bog-1183. The sequence goes on from DAIDGV010000024.1 coordinate 54,372, forward strand.
AAGGACAACACCTTTTCTCCCGAGGTCAGTTGGGCTTTGCCCGAACGGTATACCGCCGGGGTTGAAAGACCTTCGGGGGTCTTGATGAGCAAAAGGGATATGGGAATGAACCCTTTCCAGGGAGTGATCTTTTCCCCTCGGCCCGTGCCCAAAGCCGCACCGCCGGTCAAAAAGAAAGGAACATCGGACCCCAACCGGCCCGCCAGATCCATCATTTGGCTTTCAGGCACATCCGCTTCGTAAAGCCATTGCAAGCCCCGCAAGACCGCCGCCGCGTCACTGGAACCGCCACCTAACCCCGCCGCCACGGGGATGTTCTTTTGCAAGGTGATCGACACACCGCCTTTGCCGCCTAAAACCTCGGCCATGAAAAGTTTGGCGGCCTTCACGATCAAGTTGGAATCATCCAAGGTCAGGTCTTGGGGACCCTTCTCAAGGACCAGTTGGATACCTTGGTCTTTTTTTTCAAAAGAAAGCTGGTCGAAAAGACCAACAGCTTGGAAGACCAGGGCCAGTTCATGATAACCGTCCGGCCGGAGTCCCAGCACTTCAAGGATCGGATTGATCTTGGCGGGGGTGCGAAGGGTCAGCACGGATCTTTATTGCCCGTCCGTTGTGGCCGATTGATACTTTTTCAGTTCCGCGGCAAAATCCTTGTTATCCGGGTCCAGTTCCGCCGCCTTTTTCCATTGGAGTACCGCGTCGTCGGACTTGCCCAATTTAAGGTCGGTCTGCCCCAAGTGGTCATAAACGACCGCGTCATCTTTCTCTTTTTTCTCCGGCAAGAGGTCGATGGATTTCTCAAATTCCTCTTTGGCGGCCGGATATTTTCCCTGGCGGAAATAAACCCAACCCAAACTATCCATGTAGTAAGCGTTCTTCGGGTCCAACTTCAGGGCTGTCAGCACGTATTTTTCTGCGTCTGGCAGATTCTCCCCCCGATCAGCGTAAGAATAGCCTAAATAGTTATAGGCTTCAGCGTTGTCCGGCTGGACCTGGATGACCTTCTTCATGCATTCCATGGCTTCACTGAACTTTTGGTTTTTTTCCAAAACAATGGCCAGATTGAAATAGGCTTGTACCAGGGTGCCTGTGTTGTAATCGGCTTGTTGTTTGCTCTTAAAAGTCTGTTCGGCTGAGATCACCTTGCGGTAATCCGCTTCCGCTTCGTCCATCTTTTCCTTTTCCTGGGCCATCATGCCCTTCATCAGGACCAGCTCCGGATGGTTCGGATTGGCTTTCAATCCATCCTCGATCGTCTTTTCACTCAAGTCGTCCTTCTTTTCTTTGTTGTAAAGGATCCCCAATCGAACCCAAGCGTCCACCGACTTGTTGTCATTCTCGAGGATCGCTTTGACCTGGGCCTCGGCGTTGACGAAGTCGTTCATTTCTTCATAGACCGCCGATAAGCGGAAACGCACCAACGCGTTGGTCGGCTGGCTTTCCAAAAGCACCTTAAAGGACTCGATGGCCTTTTCATAATTCTTTAAATTAAAATAACAAAGACCGATGTAATCATAGACCGCCGTGTCCTTGGAGTTGAGCTTGGAGTAGGTTTGGAAAGACTCCAAAGCCTTGGCATATTCCTTCTGGTTGTAATGGATCTCGCCCAAAGCCAAAAAGGTCTGTGCGCTTTGAGGATTGATCTTGGCCAAACTTTCATAGGTTGCGATGGCATCCTCGGGTTTTTGGTCCAGTTCATAGACCAACCCCAGCGAGGTATAGGCCGGCTCCAATTCCGGATCGATCTCGATGGCTCTTTTGAAAGCCTCCTCGGCCTTGGCCACTTGGTTGCCACGGGTATAGATAAGACCCATGTTGTAATAGACTCCCGCGGTCTTGGGGTTGTTGATAAGGATCTTTTCATAGGTGTTCAGGGCGTCTTCGAGGCGGTTCTGATTGGCCAGGACCCCCGCCAAGTAATATTCAGCGTCCATGTTGTTCGGGTCGATCTCCAAGACCTTGCTGTATTCCTTTTGAGCCTTTCCATATTCACCCTGGGAAGCGAAAAGATTGGCCAACAGTAACCGGGTCTTGATGTTATTGGGTTCAAGCCGGATGGACTTCTGGAGTTCTTCCTCGGTCTTATATTCGAGGCCTTCCACGTAATAGTGCGAGGCTAATCTTTCGTGGATCGTCGAGGAAGCGGGGTCGTAACGGGCCGCTTGGTCGAATTCCACGGTGGCCCGGCCGCCATCTTGGTAAAGCTGGGCGTAAAGCCCGCAAGCGTAATGCCAATAGGCCCGGGGATCGACCTTAAGACTATCGTCGCCTTTGGCTCGCAGGGGTTGGGCGCAAAGAAGGAGGACTAAAAGGAGGCTCTTTTTCATAAAATCCAAACTTTCAAGGTTTTAGGAAAGGTATTATATCGTACCCCACCCGCAAAAAGACAAGGCGTCGCAGCGCCGTTCCATGGAGACTTTAGTGGTTCAAAAGGGCTTGGGCGGTCTGGATTCCCTGCTCCAGGGCCGATTCCATGCTGCCATATTCCCACCGACCATACCGTCCCACCGAATACACATCCTGCTTTTGATAAAAACTCAAAAGCTCCTCAACGATCCCGTTACGAACATCGTCATAAATGACATAAGCGCCCGGCAAGTCCAGATCGACCCGGGTCACAAGCTGCTTTTGGGAAGTGATCCAACCCAGTTCTTTCAGTTTTTTCACCGCATGCCGGCCTAATACCGCTGGATCTGGACGGCCACCCCGGTAAGAGAATTCCACATAGAGGGAATAATGGTTCTTGGGAGCCGCTGTCGGCACACAAGCGCTGACCGAACCTGCCCGATGGAATTGAAATTCCTCCTCAGGGAAATAGACCCAACTATAAGGGATGGGCTGTTTCCCTTTGAGACCAAAATTGATGTTATAGATCGAAGTAGCTTTGAGTTCTTGGGCAGCCTTTCGAAGTCGCGAGGGCATGCCCTGAGTTAGCCGGACCAACTGCGGTAAAGGCAGGCTAGAGACCAAGTTCTGATAGTCGATCGTGAACCCTGACCCTAGGTAAGCTTGTTTCTTTTGAAGGTCCAGCCGATCCAAGCTGGCGCCCCTCCACAGATAAGGAAGTTCCGACGCGATGGTTTCGGGAAGCACCGAGATTCCGCCTTGGTCCGGATAAAGAAAAGTCGCATTGTAACCCGTATCCGACCATTTTTTCCTCAAGGCGCCCTCCACCACTTCTTTTACCTTGGGCGATGGTACGAAGCGACCCATCCAATGGGTCGTCAGTTTCTCTAATGGGAATTTCCATAACTTTTGGTTGTAGGGGAACATGAAATGCTTCGAGATACCGTGTCCGAAGGAATCCACGCACCATTCCCGGAAGTTAGCCGGGGCCCGGGAGCTTGAATTGAACCGCCGATGAAGCTGAGCCTCCAAATAACCCAGGACGTTGTCCTTGGCGACCGAGGATGGTAACCCCGCGTTGTTCTCTTGGTAGGGATATTCGCTATAGGACCTTTGGCTATAGATCACCGCGTGACGGTGCCGCGTCTTGAAACTTTTACCGATGAACCGCTCCGCCCACCGATGGATCTCCGGTTTATGGAAATGCAAGAAATGCCCGGTGTAGTCGAAAGTGAACCCGTGATCCATGATGGTGCGGCACAGGCCGCCGAGGTTCTTTTGTTTTTCGACCAAGAGATAGGGTTTGAACTTGTCCGCTAGTTCCCGGGCGCAAGAAAGCCCCGCTAAACCACCCCCTGCGATCAGCGTTTCGACCTTCATTTTTTTTGGCCTTTTTTTGGCAGGCTGGGAGGTTCTTTCAGGAATATCTGGAAGCGACTTTCCTTGATCTTGACGATACCTTCATCCATTGGAATGAGCGCGACAAAAAGGGTGACCAGCATCAACGCGAAGAAGAACACCAGGATAAAGACTAGGGCCCTTTTTTCGGAAAGACGAACAAGAAATCCAGCCATGAGGACCAGGATAAAAGAGACGAACCAAAGGGTATGGACCGTCTGTTTGACCGTGAAGCCGATCTTGCGAAGCCGTAGGGCTAAATGATCATTGGAGCCCCGGAACATGGACCGGCCCCGGATGAAACGGATCATCATGACCAACGCGGTATCGTAGAGGGGAACGGCCAGGATAAGGACTGGAGCGCAAAGACCCACGATATTGTTCTGGGTATAACCATGGCCCATCGCTAGCGCCGAGAGGGTGAACCCTAAAAAGAGCGCGCCCGAGTCCCCCATATAAATACGGGCCGGTTGGTAATTGTAAGGCAAAAAACCCAGCACGCTGCCCGCCAAGACCGCGGCGGCCAATGGCACATAACTATGCGCCGCCAAGGAAGGGACCATCACAAAACCTAAACAGGCGATGGCCACCACTCCGCTGGAAAGCCCATCCATGATGTCGATGATGTTCACCGCGTTGGTCACCGCCAACACCCAAAAGATGGTCATCGCATAGGTCAGGATGGGATGGCTTGGAAGGAACTCGATCTTGAGGCCGAAGACGATCAAAAGGACCGCCGCCACGATCTCAAAGAAGAACTTCATGGCCGGGCTCAGGGAGAAAAGATCATCCACTAGACCCATCAAGGCCACGACCGTGCCGCCGATCAGGATAGCGAAAAGGGCTTTGGTATCCGGCGGCGGGGCCAGGCTGAGCGTGCCGAAGAGGACTAGAAGGAACGAAAAATAAATAGCCAGGCCGCCCAAATAGGGGATGGGGGCTGTATGTTTTTTGAGTTGTCCGCTGGGCGCATCCAGGAATTGGGACTTCAGGGCGACCTTGCGGAAGACGGGGGTAAGCCCCAAGGAAAGGACGAAGGCGCAGATAAAGGTGATCCAGTTGGTGTTCATAGGTGTCCTCCCTGGTCTTTCGGCCACGGGCAATGGGAATCACAAAGGCATTAGAACTATAACATAGGGCTTAAAGGCTTAACGGAACGAAAGGCTTTTTCCGGAAGCTTTTTGAGGCATAAAAAAAGCCCCGGTGGGTCGGACCGAGGCTTGGAGGCTGTTTAGATTGTTGATTCGTTTGAAAACCATCCAGTTGTCGCTGGCCGTTTTCACCTTTATTTAAAGCAACCATCGTGCCAACTGGGACTTTTTTAAAAAGCCTTTAATTCGGCCCCTTTTGAAAACCCCGTGTAAAGAATTTCGTCTCAAATGTGTAAAATATATTAACACTATTTACACTATGTATCAATAATTTACACTTACGACTCCGTATGAATACCGTATTTACGGATCTTTTGATACAGCGTGGGTCGGCTGATCCCTAGCCGTTGGGCCGCTTCCTTCTTGTTGTAGCGGGATTCTTGGAGCACTTTCAGGATCATTTCTCGTTCCACCGATTGGAGTACCCCCGAAGAAGGCAAGGTCCTTTCTTCTACCGGGTTCGAGGCCACCAACAACGGCGAACCAGTCAGTTCGGCGGGCAAATGTTCGGGCCGGATGACCACGTCATCGTTCAGTGTCACGATCCGTTCGACCACGTTCTCCAGCTCACGCACATTTCCCGGCCAGCGGTATTGCTGCATGAGGACCAAGGCTTCTTTCGAAACTCCTTCGAACCGGGTCTGGCGTTTTGACTTCATTTTATCCAGGAAGTATCGGATCAAAAGTTGAAGATCACCCTCTCTGGCGCGTAGCGGTGGCATCTCCACGACAATAACATTGAGCCGGTAAAAAAGGTCCTCACGGAAACGGCCGGTCTGGATGGCTTGTTTAAGGTCGCGGTTGGTGGCGGCAATGACCCGTATATCCACCTTTACCGTCTCGTTCCCGCCTACCCGTTCCAGTTGGCGCTCTTGGAGTACCCGTAAAAGTTTGACTTGGGTCGAAAGGGATATTTCCCCGATCTCGTCCAAAAAGACGGACCCCTGGTTGGCCGCCTCGAACTTACCTTGTTTTTGTCCCAGGGCTCCGGTGAAGGAACCCTTTTCATGCCCGAAGAGCTCGCTTTCCAACAGGGATTCGCTCAGTGCCGAACAGTTGATCGCCACGAAAGGTTTGTCATGCCTGGCCGACAGCTCGTGAATGGACCGGGCCACTAATTCTTTTCCCGTTCCGTTCTCGCCCAAAATGAGTACCGTGGCGTCACTGGCGGCGGCCCGTTTGATGAGTTCTTGGATCTGTTTCATCGATCGGCTTTCGCCGACTAGATGTGTCTCTTCCCCGCGCCGTTCAGGCTTGGCGGCCGCCGCAGAGACCATGGATTTGGACAAAGAGAAAAGGATCGAAGCCGCGTCCTTGGAGGACTTCACGAATTCCTCGTAATCCTGTTTCATCTGGCCCGTAAGGCCCTCGTGATAATAGACCTGTCCCAGGTTATAGATAGCGTTCTTATGGTCCGGGTCTTTTTGAAGAACGGACTTGAATTCGACAATGGCTTTTTCCATTTCATTCTTCTTGAAATAACAGACCCCCAAGTCATTCTGCAAATTCAGCTTTTCGGCGCCGTCGGGCAATATCTTCAGGGCTTTTTTATAGACCGATATGGCCTCATCGTAACGCTCCAGGGTCATCAAACAGTCGCCCAAGCCACCCAGGGCTAGGACGTTCTTGGGGCCTGTCTTTAAAGCGATCTCATATTGTTCGAGCGCGTTCTCGACATCGCCCCGCTGTTTGAAGAGCATCCCCAGGTTTAACCGGCATTGCAGTTGTAAACTCTCTTGAGTATGGAAAAGGCCTAAATAAAAACTGCCCGGAGTCAATGGATGAATGAGCCGGAGGGTCTCAGAAAAGGCGAACATGGCATCCCCCACCCGCCCCCGTTTGAGATGGATAAGACCCATGTTGAACCGGACATCCAATAAATCGTGCCGCAGCTTGAGGGCGGTTTCGTAATGATCCAAAGCGTCATCATCGCGTTGTAAGTGGAAAGAAGCGTGCCCCATGTCCCGGAAGGCGAAGAAACTATTCGGTCTTTTCTTGAGCGTGGCGCGAAAAAGCTCCAGGGCTTGGGCATATTCGCCTTGTTCGAAGGCATCCATGCCTTCGACCGTAGTCTTATCCAAGGGTTCATAGGCGATACCGCAGACCGGGCAAAAACGGAAAGCTTCTTGCGTACGCTCGCCACATTCCCGGCAAAGGAAGCTGTCCATGGTCAGCCCCTTCCCCTGGGCTTTTTAGTCGCCTTTTTGGAGGCCATCTCGTTCTTTTTGCCTGTCAATTGGCGGATCTGGAGGGTGGCTAGTTTGGCGCCCTGGGGTAGGTTTGTATATCGCTTCTCCAGCTTCTGATACCAAGCCAAGGCTTCTTTGGTCTTCCCTTCTTTTTGGAGTTTGTAACCCTTTCGGAACTCCTTTTCGAACTCGATGAACTTCTCTTGCTCTTCCCGAGAAAGTTTGGTGGTCCAAAGATGGGCGAATTCGGTCAGCGCCGCCATAGTCATGAGATAGATGAAGTAGGGGGGGAAAGCGTACGCGGCCAAAAGGGCGATGATAGTCAGCCCGCCCCAATCCTCTTTTTTTAAGATGGTCTTAGCCATGTACCCCTCGTGTAAAAGAACCTGACACCTAAAGACGCAAAAGTGGCTTGCTACAGATTGAACAGTCACATTCTACGCCCGAGCTAAGGGTGCTTGAAGCTTTGGTTTTTGATTTTGCCTTAAAAACCCAGTCTCATCCCTGCAAGCCCCCAGACAATGGCGTAAAAATGCAGCGATTCCGTAGCGCAAGGGGGCGCCTCTTGGAAAGCTTCAGTCCCCTGTTTTTTGCCAAAACCGTGTCGCTCATAACTAAGGACCCACGGGGGGATGGGTGGAGCAGTAGTCTCTCGGCATTCGTAATTTTCTGATCCACGCAGGTGCGTGGCGGGCTTAAAGGGATGAGGCTAAAAGAAAAAGTCTGCACAAAACAAAAAAGCCCCGGTGGAATTCCACCGAGGCTTTGGTTTTACGAGCGGATCGTTAATTCTTCTTATAATCCGCGATATTCAGGCCCAAGGCTTCCTTGCGGGAAAGCTTGATCTTCTTGGTTTTCGGGTCGATCCCGATGCACTTCACCAAGAGTTCATCACCTTCCTTCAGGACGTCTTCCACCCGTTCCACCCGCTTGTTGTCCAGCTGGGAAACGTGCACCAGACCGTCTGTACCCGGAAGGATCTCGACAAAAGCACCGAAGTCCATGATCTTCTTGACCGTACCGAAGTAGACCTTACCTTCTTCCGCTTCAGCCATAAGGCCGTTGATGAAGTTTTGGGCGTTCTCGATATCTTTGCCATTGGCTGAAGCGATGGCGACCGTACCATCGTCCTCCACGTTGATATCGACCTTATAGTCTTCTTGGATCTTCTTGATCATCGCACCGCCCTTACCGATGATGTCGCGGATCTTGTCCACGGGGATCTTCATCGAAACGATCCGGGGAGCGTAATCCGACATTTTGGTGCGAGGCGCCGACAGGCTCTTATCCATGATATCCAAGATGGTCAAGCGGCCTTGCTTGGCCTGGGTCAGGCCCTTTTCAACGACCTCAAAAGTGAGGCCGGTGATCTTGATGTCCATTTGGATGGCAGTGATGCCTTTACGGGTACCGGCCACTTTGAAGTCCATATCACCGAAATGATCTTCCAAACCTTGGATGTCGGTCAGGATAGCGTACTTGGACAGGTCTTCATTGGAGACCAAACCTAGAGCCACACCCGCGCAAGCGCTCTTTAAAGGAACGCCGGCGTCCATCAACGACAAAGAGCCGCCGCAGACCGAGGCCATGGAGGACGAACCGTTCGATTCCAGGATATCCGAGGTCACTTGGATGGTGTAAGGGAACGAATCCGCCGGTGGCAGCAGAGGCTCCAACGCGCGTTCGGCCAAATTGCCATGGCCGATCTCACGACGGCCCGGACTCATGATGCGCTTGATCTCGCCCACCGAGTAAGGCGGGAAATTGTAGTGAAGCATGAAACGCTTCTTTTGTTCGCCTTCGAGCTCTTCGAGGATCTGTTGATCGTCCTTCGTGCCCAGGGTCGAGACCACCAAAGCCTGGGTCTGACCACGGGTAAAGAGCGCCGAACCGTGGGTCCGGGGCAATATCCCGACTTCGGTCGTGATCGGGCGGAATTCATCGAATTTCCGGCCGTCTTGGCGTTCATGACGGTCCAAAATGGCCTCGCGGACCAGGTCGGACTCGATGGAATGAAGGATCGATTTGATGTCCTTCTCCTTTTCCGGGTACTTTTCCTTCAAGGCCGTGACGGTCTCTTTAGCGACCGCGCTGATGGCGTCTTGACGCTTGAGTTTGTCCTTTTCCGCCATGGCGGTCTTCATCTTCACCAAAGCGAAGCCCTTCACATCCGCGACCAAAGCCGCGTCCGGCAAGACCAGGGTCAAGGCGCGTTTCGATTTCCCGGCGCGCTTCACCAGTTCATCCTGCAGGTCGATGATTTTTTGGCATTCTTTGTGGGCCAGTTTGATGGCTTCGAGAACGACCGATTCGGACTCTTCTTTCGCCCCGCCTTCGACCATGACGATGGCCTTACGACTAGCTGCCACGATCAGATCGAGAGTGCTGTTTTCCATCTGCTTGAATGTCGGGTTGACGACCAAGTCGCCGTTCACCCGGCCAACGCGCACGCAGCCAAAACGATCGGCCACGGGGATATCCGAGACCGCCAAAGCGGCGGAAGCGGCGGAAACCGCCAAAACATCGGAATTGTTCTCTTGGTCCGACGAGACCACCGTGGCCATCAACTGGACTTCATTGAAGAAGCCATCCGGGAAAAGCGGACGGATCGGACGGTCGATCAAGCGGGAGGTCAAGATCTCGGTCGTCCGGGGACGGCCTTCGCGCTTGAACCAGCCGCCGGGGATACGACCCGCAGCCGACGAGCGTTCGCGGTATTCAACGGTGAGCGGGAAAAAATCCTTGCCGGGCATCGGTTCTTTTGCCCCGACGACGGCGACAATGACGACGGTGTCGCCATATTGGGCGACGATCGAACCATCGGCTTGCTTGGCCATACGGCCGGTCTCAAATGACAGCGTGGTGTGGCCTAGCGTAGTGCTGACACGTTCCATTCATTCCTCCTTGGAATTTTTAGGATAAAAGCGAAGTTATTTGCGAAGTCCCAAACGATCCAAGAGCGCGGCATAACGGTTCACATTGTTCTTTTTCAAGAAGTCCAACAGCCGGCGGCGTTGGCCGACCAGTTTGAGCAATCCACGGCGGGACGCGTGGTCTTTCGGATGGGACTTGAAATGTTCCGTGAGATAGTTGATGCGTTCGGTAACGAGAGCGACTTGGACTTCCGGGGAACCGGTATCCCCTTCCTTCTGTTTGAAATCTTGGATCAACTGGGTCTTCTTATCTTTCGTCATCATGGCGTACTGCTCCTCAAATAAAAATTTACGGATAGGCTCCCCCTGGACCAAGCCGCCGTTAGAGAGAACGGGGGCCGAGTGAAGGATCATTGCCTTCGTCTTGCGGGCAAAGCCCAGCAAGGTGCGTCATTCTAGGGAGTTTGAAAGGGGGTGTAAAGGAGATAACCCATGGAAAACCAAGGAAAAGGCCTGGTTTTGGTCCTATTTAAGCCCAGCCAAAGAAGCTTTCTCGATCTTCGCCAGGTCTTTCTGGATCTGCCGGACGAGGAGCCCCGATGAGGCGAATTTCTTCTCCGGGCGAAGGTAATCCAACAAGTGGACCCGCATGGTTTTGCCATAAAGCTTGCCGTAATAATGCATCAAATGTACCTCGGCCTGGCGGTGATGATCATCGTTCTGGAAAGTGGGACGGTGGCCCAGGTTCATCCCGGCCCGGTAGTACTTGGAACCAAGCTTGACCGCGGCGGCATAAACACCATCTTTCGGCAAAAGCTCCTCAGCCACTTTTAAGTTCGCCGTGCGAAACCCGATCCGGCGGCCTTCTTTTTTGCCATGCACGACCAACCCCTCGATGGAATAGGGCCGGCCTAACATTTGATTGGCCCACTGGGTCCTTCCCTGGGCCAAGGCCTCCCGGATGCGACTGGAGGACACCACTTGGCCTTTTAACCGGACCGGCTTCACACCTTTCACTTCAAAACCGTGCTTCTTTCCCAGTTGGACCAAAGTCTTCACATCACCCTGGGCTTTGTGCCCAAAACGGAAGTTGTCGCCGATCACCACTCCTTTCAGTTGACCCTTGGAACGGAGCCACTGAACGAACTGTTCAGGAGATTTTTGGGAGAACTTTTTATCAAAACGAATGATATGGACTTCCCGCGCGCCTTTAGCCCGAAGCAGTTCAAAATTGGCGGATCGGCTCAAAAGAAAAGGGACACGCGGCCCGCCGCGAAGCACATGGATCGGATGGTCATGGAAGGTAAGGACCTGGGGCTGGGCCCGGTATTTGCGGGCCAAACGGATGGTTTCTTTCAATAAGGCTTGATGGCCCAAATGCACGCCATCAAAGACCCCGATCGTCAATATGATGTTCTTTTTCATTCCATTCCCTCAAGACCGAAAACTTTCTTCGGCTTCAGCAACCCTTCTTCCCATTCGCCGATGGCGCAAAGTCGGCCCTGAGCATTCATCAAGCGCATCGGACCCGCCGGTGCTTTTTCCCAGTTCAATTTTTGACCCAAGCAAATGGCGGTCAGCTGCTGTTCCTCCAATTCCAATGCCGGTAAGTGCGCGGCCAAGCGGGAGGACGGAAGCAACATACCCGAAAGGTCCCCTGCTTCAACCTTTTTCTGGATCTCCTCCAGCGCGATCGCATTGGACAAGGTGAAAGGACCGACTTTCGACCGTTCCAGCTTTTCCATGCAACCGCCAGTACCCAAGGCAACACCCAGGCTTTCGCAAAGGACCCTCACATAAGTGCCCGGTGAGCAAAGGACACGGAAAGAGACCCGTGGCAATTCCACCGAAAGAACTTCGACCTCGAATATCTGGATGGGGCGGGCCTTGCGTTCGACCGTCACGCCCTTGCGGGCTAGCTCATGCAGTTTTTGACCACCCACTTTGACCGCTGAAACCATCGGCGGCACCTGTTCGGTAATGTTTTTAAGTTCCATGACCGCTTGCTTCGCATTTTTGGAGGTCAGGCCATTGACTGGATTTTCTGAAAGGACCTTTCCCGTCACATCACCGCTGTCGGTGGTCTTTCCGAGCAGGCAAACGGCCCGGTATTCTTTATTGAATGAGGCATATTCGACTAAACGGGTAGCGTCACCGATCGCTAAAGATAGAACACCCGTGGCCAAAGGATCCAGGGTGCCTAAATGACCTATTTGTTTTTCTTTGAGGATGCGACGGACCACCGCGACCACATCATGGGAGGTGAAAGAGGGGGCTTTGTGAACGTTCAACACACCGTTCATAGGGCCTACTTGATCGCTTGTTGGCAAACCTTCAGCACTTTTTGGAGGGCGCTTTTTAACGGTCCGGGCAGGATGGCGCCCGCCGCATAGGTATGTCCACCGCCGTGAAAGAACCGGGCGATGTTCGCCACGTTGACCTTGTTGTCCCCCGAGCGTAGTGACAATTTATATTGGCCGTCAGCTCGTTCCTTAAGAAAGGCCGCGATCTTGACCGTGTCGATCTTGCGGATCTGGTTGACAAGGTTCTCCGTATCGTCGTCCACCGCGCCGGTTTTTTTGAGTTCTTTCAGGGAAAGGGTCATGGTGCCGATCTGGCCCTTATCGTGAAGCCGGATATTCCCCAACGAAAGTCGGTTCAGTTCCATGGCTTCTTTAGTGATGCCTGAGAATATCTTCTTGTTCACTTCAGCGCCATCCGCGCCCTTTTCCATCAGCTCCGCAGCTAGGCGCAGCACATCCGGGGTTGTGTTGGAATTACGGAACCCGCCGGTGTCGGTCACCACCGAGGTATAAACGCTTTCGCTGATGGCCTTATCGATCTTGACGCCCATCTTTTCGATCAAGCGATAGACCACTTCTCCCGTTGCAGCGGCCTTGGGAAGGACCAGATTGTAATCCCCATAATAGTTGTTGGAATAATGGTGGTCGATGTTGACCAGGATACCGAACTCTTCCCGGCGGACTCCTTCCCGGATGCGGGAGAAGTTCCCGGCATCCATGACCACACAAACATCATGGGAGGGGATCCGGTCCGACTGGCGATAGGCCTTCGCGAAAGGCAAATAGGTATAGCGGGGCGGCAAGGCGTCGTGGTTCACCACGAACACTTTTCTTCCCATCCGTTTCAGGGCCACATAGAGGGCCGATTGAGCCCCCAATCCGTCGCCGTCCGGATTCACGTGGGTGGTCAACACAAAGGTCTTTTTCGAGCGGATAAGACGGACTACATCCTCGTAACGGTTCTGATGGCGGTGAGGTTTACTCTTCATTTTTAGGTTTTTCCTCGGCCTTAAGTTCGTTGAGGATGGTGCGGATCTTCAACGAATGGTCCAGGGATTCATCCAGTTTGAAATGGATATCCGGGTTATAGCGCAAATTCAGCTTCGCGCCCAACTCCTTGCGAATGAACCCCTTGGCCCTTTGAAGGCCCTCAAGGGATTCTTTCCGGGTCTGTTCGTCACCCATGATGGAAACATAAATGGTGGCGTTTCGCAGGTCTTCCGCGGTATCCACAGTGGTCACCGTGACGAAATGGATGCTTGGGTCCTTAACGCCGGAGATCAGCATGAGGCTGACTTCCCTTTTGATCGCTTCAGAGACCCGGTCCGCTCTTTTGAAACTCATCGCGTCAAGCCCCTTAGTCGATCAGCTTTTGAGCGACCGCTTCGAGCACATAAGCCTCGATCTGATCGCCTTCTTTAAGGTCGGCGCCATCAACACCGATACCGCACTCGTAATTGGTGGCCACTTCTTTGACGTCGTCCTTGAAACGGCGCAAAGAGGTTAAAGGACCTTCATAGACCATTTCCTCGCCGCGATAGACCTTCACCTTGCACTTGCTGGTGATCTTGCCCGAGAGGACCATGGACCCGGCGATGACGCCCTTAGGCGTGCTGAAGAGCTGGCGCACTTCCGCGCGTCCGATGACGGCTTGTCGATAGACCGGCTCCAGAAGGCCTTCCATGGCCTTGCGAACGTCTTCCACGGCGTCGTAAATGATCTTATAAACACGGACGTCCACGTCTTCTTTTTCAGCGGTGGCCTTACCATTCGAGTCCATCTTCACGTTGAAACCAACGACGATGGCGTTCGAAGCGGAAGCCAGGAGGATATCCGAATTCACGATATTCCCCGTGCCGCTATGGATAACTTTAAGAATGACCTTTTCGGTCGAGAGTTTTTCCAGGGATTGACGCAAGGCTTCGACCGACCCTTGCACGTCACCCTTGACGATGACCTTGAGTTCCTTGATCTGTCCCTCTTTGATCTGCTCGAAGAGGTTGTCCAGGGTAATGTGCTTCATGGCGCCGACCAAGCGGTTATCCTTCTGGGCTTCCGCGCGGCGGCTTGAGATCTCACGGGCCAATTTGGCGTCCTCGACCACATAGAACACATCGCCGGCTTGGGGCACATCGTTCAACCCGAGCACTTCCACAGGGGTAGCGGGTCCAGCGGACTTCACCAAATGCGCCAGGTCGTCCTGCATGGCCTTCACACGGCCATAAGTATTACCAGCCAAAAGGTTATCGCCTACCTTGAGCGTTCCTTTTTCGACCAGCAAGGTGGCCACCGTACCGCGGCCTTTGTCCAACCGGGCCTCCAGCACCACTCCCTTGGCGGTGCGGTTCGGATTGGCTTTCAACTCCAAAACTTCCGCTTGGAGAAGGATCATTTCGAGAAGCTTCTCGAGGTTCAAACGCTTCTTGGCCGAAACCTCCACGAAAATGGTCTGGCCACCCCATTCTTCAGGCACCAATCCCCTTTCGGCGACCTGGGTCTTGACCCGGTCCGGGTTCGCTTCGGGTTTATCGATCTTGTTGATCGCAACGATGATGGGTACCTTGGCTTCTTTGGCGTGGTCGATGGCTTCGAGGGTTTGTGGCATCACACCGTCGTCAGCGGCGACGACCAGGACCACAATATCCGTGGCCTTGGCGCCACGGGCGCGCATCAGGGTGAAAGCCTCATGACCCGGGGTATCGAGGAAGGTGATAAGGCCTTTCTCATGCTTCACTTGGTAAGCGCCGATATGCTGGGTGATACCACCCGCTTCGCCTTCGGCCACCTTGGTCTTACGGATGGCGTCCAGCAGCAAGGTTTTCCCATGGTCAACGTGACCCATAATGGTCACCACCGGAGGACGGGAAACGAGGGTTGTCGGATCTTCAGCTTCTTCTTGGAGCATTTCGGTGCCGAACAAGGGAACCACTTCCACTTCGGCGTCATGGGCCCCGGCCAATGTTTCGGCCACGGTCATGTCCAAGCGTTGGTTGATGGTGGCGAGGATCTTGAGGTCGAACAATTCCTTGATGAGTACGCCCGGTTTCACGTTAAGCTTTTGGGCCAATTCAGAGACCGTAATGCCTTCGCTGATCTTGATCTTGGTCAGGACCTTCTTTTCGCCGGACTCGTCCACATTGGCGTGTTCCAAGGCTTTGAGCTTTTCTTCCATGGAAAGCTCGGGTTTGGCCGGGGCCGCGGCAACGTTTTTCTTCCGGGCCGCCATACCATGACCGCCGGACTTACCGGGCATCGGCGGCTTAGCGCCGACAGGCACCTTGCGCGGAGCGATCGTCTTGGGTGCCGGATAGGTCGCGGTGGGAGATGGATTTTGATTGTACTGAGGTGCACCCAGCTTCATGCCGGGACGCAGCGTGGTGGTGATCTTCGGGGCGGCTGGTCGGGCCGTGGGAGCCGCAGCGGTGGCGGTTGTCGCCGGAGTTTTGGTCGGAGGCGGTGGGGCGGTCGCCACAGGAGTGACCGAAACCAGGTCCGCGAGACCTAAGTCTTTGCGAATGGCCGATTGAATGGCGTCGTCCACCAAGGTCAATTGGCTGGGCACCACAAAACCGAGCTTCTTGCAGCGGTCGAGTATGTCCTTACTAGGAAGGTTCAGTTCTTTAGCGAATTCAAAAAGGCGTTTATTCATGGATTATTCGTTTCCTTCGCTTTCCGTAACAGGGTCAATATGGGGAATCACCGGTAACCCGGCCTCATCCTTGGTTAATTCCACTTCGGCCGGCACTTCGCCGGTCACCGCGCCCTCGTCGATCTCATCCGGAGGGGCCGCGGCCTTTTCTTCATCGGTCTTGAAAACGGCTTCCGCCGAGGGGGCCGCCGCAGGGGCTTCCTGTTCCTCACCGGTCACTTCCTGGAAGTGGGCATCCATGCGGGCGCGTTCTTCTTGGGCGTGCTGTTCTTCGTTCTTGATGTCGATCTTAATACCCGTCAAACGGGCCGCCAAACGGGCGTTCTGGCCCTTCTTGCCGATGGCTAAGGACAACTGATCATTGGGCACGATCACTTCCGCCGAAGGAATTTCAGGATGGAACACAATGCGCGCAATCTTGGCCGGCGACAAGGCGTTGGACAGATAGGAATGAGGGTCCTCGTCCCAACGGACAATATCCACCTTCTCACCGTGGATCTCGTCCACGATGTTCTGCACACGGATACCCTTCACGCCCACGCAAGCGCCCACTGCGTCGATACGGTCGTCGCCCATGGAACGCACGGCGATCTTGGTGCGGGCCCCGGCTTCGCGGGCCACGTTCTCGATCTTCACGGCGCCGTCATAGATCTCCGGCACTTCCAATTCGAACAATTTACGGACTAGGCCCGGATGGGCGCGGCTAACGATGATGGCGGGACCCTTCAAGGTCTTTCGCACTTCAAGCACCAACAACTTCATGCGGTCGCCGGTGGCGTAATGCTCCCGGGGAACTTGTTCCTTGGCAGGCATCATGGCTTCGGTGTCGCCCAGGGACACGATGACATTGCGGCCTTCGTAGCGAAGGATACTGCCGGTGATGATGTCGCCTTCCTTTTCCTTGAACTGATCGAACACGCTTTGGCGCTCGGCATCCTGGACGCGTTGCACGATGACCTGCTTGGCGGTTTGCGCGGCGATGCGGCCGAACTGTTCGTTAGGAATGCGCACCTTGATGACCCCGCCCAATTCGGCGTTGGCGTCCAATTTGCGAGCATCTTCCAATTTGATCTGGGTGGCGGCATCTTCGATCTTGTCGACGACCTCTTTTAAATAAAAAGCCCGGAACTCATAGTTGATCTCGTCGAACTCCACGTCCACTTCCTGATTGGCGCCATAGACCTTCTTGGCGGCTGACGAAAGGGCGGCTTGGATCGCCTCGATGAGTTTTTTCTTATCGATGCGTTTTGTATGTTCCAGTTGGCTCATCACTAAAGCTAATTCGTTACCCATGTCCCTCACTCCAAGTAAGCGTAGGTTAAGCGTCAGATCTCAACGACCAAATTCGATCGCTTCACAGCCTTGAAAGGCACCCAAAGGGTCCTTTTTCCATCCACGACTTCCACTGACCCATCCTTCACTTCGCCCAATCGGCCTCGGAAGGTGATCATCCCCTCAACCGGCTCGGCGAAAACGAACTGAGCCAAACGGCCCGAGAACCTCTGGCAATCTTCCAAATGCCGCAAGGGCCGGTCCATACCCGGCGAGGAAACCTCTAGCAGATAAGAAGGACCAATCAGGTCCAACTCATCAAGCTTCTTCTCCAGCTCCATGCTGACCGCCGCGCATTCTTCCACAGTGATCTTGCCGGACTTCTTATCGATGGCCACCGACACCGTCAATTTCTTGCCTTGGGGGCGCACCGTCAGGTCGAACAACTCGACGAAGTTGTCTTTCGCCACGGCCTCGGCCAATTGCCTCAGTTGCCCGACCTGGGTCATATCCATAGATGCCCTCAAATAAAAAACGGCCTTTCGGCCGCAGGTTTGTCCCAACAGGTGAAAAAAAAAGTGGGCCTGGAAGGGCCCACTTTTTGGGACTGCCTTAAATTCGAGCGTTATTCTATGCAGAAAGCCCTTTGAAGGCAAGGGAAGGCCCTGAAAATGGCCGGAAATAAAGGGTTTTAAGGGCTAGCAGGTTGTTGAAAAAGTCAGGTTTAGGGACTTTTTCATACTTACGAACGAGCCGCCCATCATAAAAACCACGTTTTAAGTGGCTCGTTCTAACCCATGGCGGCCGACAGGAAGCTTTATCGGCTTCCTGTTAAAAAAGCGAAACCTGTTTGGAATCGGGCATATTCTTGAGACATCCCGTTTCCTTAAGGATCTCAATGACGTTCTTGTTCACCCCGCAGCGCTCCGTAATGTCCTCAATGGAGGTATAGGGGCCCTTTTGGCGATCTTCCTTGATGGATTCCGCTGCGGTCTCGCCCAACCCCGGCAAGCCGATCAGCGGTGGGCGAAGCATCTTCTCCCCGTTGGATTCCTCGACGAGGAACTGGCTACTGTCGGATTTATAGATGTCGACCGGCAAGAATTTGAATCCTCGGGCATAGACCTCTTCCACCACATCCAGCACGGAGGCTTCGTCCAGTTCTTTGTTCGTGGGTTTTTCCAGGGAACGGATCAATTTGATGCGGTCCTTGGTACGGCCGAGACCGCCGCAAGCCACGATCGCGTCAAAACCGAAAGCCTTATTGGTGAAATAGTCGGCGTAAAAAGCTAAGGGATGATGCACTTTGAAATAGGCGATACGGAAACTCATGATGCAATAAGCCACCGCGTGGGCTTTTGGGAAGATATATTTGATCTTCCGGCAGCTTTCGATGTACCAGACCGGGGTCTTCACATCCTTCATGGCTTGTTCGTATTCGGGTTTAAGACCCTTGCCCTTACGCACATCCTCCATGATCTTGAAGGCCAGAGCCTCGTCCATACCCCGGCCCACGAGATCGTTCAACATATCATCCCGGGTCGAGACCACTGTGGCAATGGTGGCGGTCTTGTTCTTGATGAGGTCTTGGGCATTGCCCAACCAAACGTCCGTACCGTGGGCCAATCCCGACAGACGCACTAAATGCTCGAACTTGGTCGGTTTGGTGTCCCTCAACATGTCCATGGCGAAATTGGTGCCGAACTCGGGTACGCCTAAGGTACCCAGATCTTTGTCGATCTTGGTCTTGAGATTGAGGGTCGAGGTGTCGGAAAAAAGTTTCATCGTTTTTTCGTCGTTCAACGGAATGAAGATGGGATCAACGCCCGTCATGTTCTGCAGGCGCTTCAGGCTGGTCGGATTATCATGGCCGAGAATGTCGAGTTTGACCAAACAGTCGTGCATACTGGCGTAATCGAAATGGGTCGTGACGATCTCGCCATCTTTATTGTCCGCCGGATGCTGCACCGGGCAAACGTCCGTGATCTCGATGTCTTGAGGAAGAATGACGATACCGCCCGGATGCTGACCGGTGGTTTTTGAAACCCCTGAGCAGCCCTTGACCAACCGGTTGAGTTCCGCGTTCCGGGCCTTTTTCCCTTGTTCTTCCACATATTTCTTCACAAAACCATAAGCGATCCGGTCTTGGACCGCCGAGATGGTACCCGCGCGGAAACAGTGGTCCTTGCCGAAAAGTTCTTCTACATATTTATGGGCGTGGTGCTGGTACTCGCCGGAGAAGTTCAGGTCGATATCCGGCATCTTGTCTCCCTTGAAACCCATGAAGACCTCGAATGCGATACTGAACCCGTCCCGGATCATTTCTTTGTCGCACTTTGGACAGTTCTTGGAAGGCAGGTCCACCCCCGCAGTCGAGGCGGGTTTTTCGGGGAACTCATGATGAAGGTCTTCCGCGCAGCGCCAATGCGGCGGCAAGGGATTGACCTCGGTAATGCCGCTCAAGAAAGCCACGAAAGAACTGCCGACGGACCCACGGCTTCCAACGATGTATCCGTCCGACAGGGACTTGGTGACCAGCTTCATCGCGATCACATAGAGCGTCGCGAACTTGTTATTGATGATGGCATCTAATTCCTTGTTGAGACGCTTCTCAATAAAGGCCGGCAAGGTCTCGCCGTAAAGAGCATGGGCCTTGTCGATCGCGGTCTTTCGCAGCTGCTCGTCGGCCCCTTCCCAATTGGGAGATAAGGTCTTGGTGGGCAACGGCTCCACATCCTCGATCATCGCGGCGATCTTTTGCGGGTTGGTCACCACCAGCTCGTGGGTGATCTCTTCGTCGAAATAGGAAAAATCATCCTTCAGCTCATTCGTGGTCTTGAAAAAAAGCGGGGCCTGGCGTTCAATGCCGTAACCCATTCCCGCTTGCAGGATCTTGCGGTAAACCCCGTCCTGGGGTTCGATAAAATGGGAGTCACCAGTGGCCACGACCGGCTTGCCCAGCTTTTTGCCGGTCTCATAGATGACCTTGGTCAGGGATTGAAGCTCCTCCATGTCCTTGACCGTCCCGTCGGAGATCATGAACTCGTTATTGGCGCAGGGCTGGATCTCCACGTAATCGTAAAACTTCGCCACTTCTTCGATAGGTTTGGTCTTGTGCAGCAAATGCTGCCAAATCTCGCCCTGTTCGCAGGCCGACCCGACCACCAAACCTTCGCGGTGCTGTTCTAGTAAGGCCTTCGGGATCAGGGGACGTTTATAGAAGTACTTCATGTGGCTTTCAGAGACCAATTGATAAAGGTTCTTGAGGCCTGTGCGGTTCTTCACCAGAAGGATGATGTGGTATATCTCCATGCCCCGTTCGCGCTTGAACTCATCCACGAGATAGCCTTCGATGCCCAATATCAGCTTGATCCCATGCTTTTTCGCGGCCGCCTTGGCGTCCGGATAGGCCTGGACCACCCCGTGGTCCGTAATGGCGATCGCCGGATGTCCCCATTTGGCGGCCCTTTCGATCAAGGCTTCGATCTTCGAAAGGCCGTCCATCCGGCTCATCTGCGTGTGGCAGTGAAGCTCCACCCGTTTCTCTGTAGCTGTATCCATACGGCCCGCAGGCCGTCCCACTTTAACAATATCCTTTGCCGTCAAAGTCAGCTCGTCGGCCTGGTACTTATCGAACCGAAGGTCCCCCCTCACTTTGACCCAATCCTTCTCTTTTAACCCGCCTTTGAATTTTCCGTCGTTCTCGTGAAAGAGCCGGATATCCAGCGAGTCATTGAAATCCGTGATGGTCATCTTGACCAAATGTCGTCCGCTACGGGTTTGGAACTCCTCATACAGGATGATCTCGCCCTCGACCACGTAACCATTGGCCTCGTCGGTCACGCTCATAGTCTGGGGGTCCGCGGCGATAGTGCGGCCAAAGATAAGGGTCGAAATTTGGGCCTTGGGCGCGTTCGCTTCTGCCGGTTTTTGTTCGGGTTCGGGAGGTAATTCGGGCATGACTAGGGAGTTGATCTCAAGCTTCACTTCCAGTTCGACACCACAACGGGCCCGCAGGACTTCTTTAGTGAACTTTTCACATTGGCGGCGTTCTAACTGCTGGCGGGCCAGCTCATGGGGCACTTGGATCAACAAGGTCGGCCCCTCGACCTTGAATTGATAATGGGAGAACCACCCTTCGGCGATTTCCGCATCTTCCATCAGACAAAAAACAAAATCCTTTTGATGGCAAACCAGATAATCCGCCGGCGCCATGACCCCGGCCAAATAATGCACGTCCAGCACTACGCGGTTCACACCGGGCATACTTTCTTTTAAATGCGTGGAGACATTGGTATAGCATTCGGCGCTCACGGGCTTGGGCATACGCAACCGAAGGACCAGGATTCCCTTTTCGGGATAGATCTGGACGCCCAAAACCTCGGACTCCATGAACTTTTCTTTTTCATGGCACTCGAGGGGGATCTGTTGAAGTAATTGGTAAAAAGGAGAGGCGGATGTTTCGGTTTCCGGGGACGACGGACTGCTGACGGGTGTCATCCTGCCTCCATCAAAGATCATGTGGGAATGGGTCAAAGGAGTGAGCGAAGTTCTTTTTGAACTATACAACCGCCACCAAAAAAATCAATGGTTTTAAACCCGCCAAGCGGAACAATATAAAATATTTATACGAACTCGCAAAAGGTCAATAATCGGGGCAAATAAATTTTACGGCTCAAAAAAGATCCCGAGTCCCCAATAACTTTCCGGGGACTGATAGAACTGACCATAAGGGCTGTTCCCGGTATAAAAAACAAGAGCTGTCTGAATGGACTGATGGCTGTCCCGGTGCCACTTATATTGTAGCCCGATCTGCAAAGTTTGATCGACCACACCTCCCGCCTCACCCAGGATCTTGATGTCATAGGTCGCGTAACCGCGGATCTGTGTACCCAAGATAAAATGGGAGAAATCGGTATAACCTTCGATACCGCCGTGGAAAAAAAGCCGCGGGTCATTTTCATCCGGGGACAAGTGGGTCCAATAACAAGGTCCGCCATAGATCCTGAAATTATCAAAAAGATGATCGGAAAATGTCAGTCGGAGACTTTCCCTGGAATAGATGATGTGGGGAAATTGGTAAAAGAACTCGTCCCCCAGATGGGAACTGACATGTTCATATTCCAACCGGCCAGAAAAGGTCCCTGCGACATAACTGAAGTAGGTTCCCAAGTACCAATCGCTGACCCGTAACGGAAAGATCGCGTTACCCAAAGAATCCAATTGGAGATAAGAATCACCCTCGATACCCCAGCCCCATTGGGACGCGTCCTGGGGCTGCCATTGAAGGATCTCGATCGTTTGGCCAATGGAGCCGTCGTAATGGTTCTTGTCCGGCTGAGCGATGATGCCATACTGCGGCTCCCGCAGGTCGCCGATCAAAGGTTCGAACAAGGGTTCCGCTGGCAAAAAAGTCCATCGATCAGCCCAGGCGCCCGAGCTCGTGGCCCAGAAGAAGAGGAGAAGGATGATCTTTTTCTTCATGTCGCTCGGTCCTTAAAAATCGAAAAAGGTTGCCAGGCCCCAATGAGAATCTGGCTGGTTATAGAATTGGCCGTATTGGCTCAATCCGTTGTAATAAAGGATCGCCATGCGGATAGCCCGGGGCTCGTTCGGCGAAGCTTTCCACTCGATACCCAATTGGAATTCCAGGTCCCAAATGGAATATTCAGCGTCCCATTTGCCATAACCAGTGAGATAGGACCGCATGGAACTGGAATCGATCTTCCAATAGGGGGAATAGAACTCCGTTCCAAGGGAAGCGTAATATTGGACCGTGTCGCCCACCACAAAAGGTAGGTCCCAAATACCCGCCCTTGAATAGACCCGGAAATAGTCGCAAGGTTCGAAGGAGACGGTTTCCTCGATAGCTTCTCGCGAATAATTCACGGCCGGACTATAAAAAAGAGGGATTTGGATACCTTGAAGAGAATCGCCCAAGTGAGTGCTTTCATGGAAGGCGTCGAGCTTGAAGGAAAAGTCGCTCAAACAACTCGAAAGGTAGGTGCCGATATAAAAATCCCCGTCCCGCATCGGAAAGGTGGCCCCATCCTCATCCAACAGGATGAAAGCCGAGGCGAAAAGTCCCCAACCGAACTGGATATCCTCTTGGGGCGCGTAACGGATCAATTCCAAGCTGCCGCCGACTTGGCCTTCATAACGGACCGAATCCAAATGAGCGGTGATACCCGTCAGAGATTCCCGAAAATCCCCGATCATAGGTTTGAAGACCGTACTCGAGGGTAAAAAAGACCAATCCGAAGCGCCAGCCCACAGCGGTGACGTTCCAGAAAGAAGGATGAGGAGGGAACTAACCTTTAAGAATTTTTTCATAGGCGCTGATCATGCGTTTGGCCATCGAGGTTGAGGACCATTTATCCGCTTCCGATAAAGTTTCGGATTTTTTCTGGTCGTAAAGCTTCGGGTCGGTCAACATCCGGCGCACCGCGTCGGTGAACTCGTCCTCGTTCAGTTTGGTCACCAAGCCACCCTTGCTGGACGCCATCACGTCCTTGATGCCCATCTCGCCTACAGCCACCACCGGCGTACCCGCCGCCATGGCCTCGGTCACGACCAACCCTTGGGTCTCGGTAATGGAAGCGAACACGAACAGGTCGGATCCCGCGTAACAATCGCGCCAATCCTCTTTGCTGAGATACCCGGCGAAATGAACGATATCTTGCATTTTGAGTTCATCGACCAGTTTTTCCAAACGCTTCTTGGCGGCCCCTTCCCCAGCGATGAGGAAACGGATCTGAGGGATCTCCGGACGGAGACGATGGACGACCTTGATGAGGAAATCAATGTTCTTCTCTTCGGCGACCCGGCCCATGAAGAGCAGCAATTTATCGCCCGGTTTATAACCTTTAAGGTTCCGGAAACGTTCCCGGTCCCGTCCCTCGAAACGTTGAAGGCGGATGCCTGTCGGGATGACCTCGATGGGTTTCGTCACGTTATAGCTCAACAGAACGTTCTGCATTTCAGTGGACGGTGTGATGAGCAGGTCACAAGAGTTGCAGTATTTTCGGCTGGTGGACTTGGCATACCAAATACCCAGCGCTTTGGGCAGGAACCAAAGGTAATGTTCGGTATAAGCGGCGAAAAGCGTGTGATAGGTATGAACGACCTTGGCCCCGCTTTTGCGGGCCCATTTCACCGCAGGGCCGCCGATCGTGAATGGCGTCTGGGTATGAACGATGTCGTATTTCTCATCGATGAATTGTTGGACCAGCTTTTTATCCTTGCTCGGCAGGCCCAAACGGTCTTCCGGATCGAAGAACAAGTACATGGAAGGAAAGCGGAAAACCTTATAGTGGTCGCTGTCATCGATGGAATTGGGAAAAGCAGGGGCGTAAATATGGACTTCGTGGCCTAACTTGCCGAATTCCTCAGCGAAAATCTGGGTAGAGGCGGCGACCCCGTTGATGCGGGGAAAATAGGTGTCGGTGACCAAGGCGATTTTCACGTCGGACCTTTCATACGTCTAGGGTGTGCAGAACTTCCATTCGACTTCGGCCACTTCTTTCACTTTGTTCATTACGTCGGCCACTACCACTTTGGCCACGTCCTTTTCCCGGCGGCGTTTGATCTCGACCAGGCCTTCTTTAAGGCCCCGCGCGCCAACCCGTACCGAAATAGGGAATCCTAGCAGGTCCGCGTCCTTGAACTTGAACCCAGCGGAAGCTTCCATGCGGTCATCATAAAGAACCTCATAGCCTGCCTGTCTTAATTTTTCGTAAAACTCGTCGGCGATCTTGGCCACTTCCGGCTCCGCCGGGTTCAGGCAAAGCAGGTGAACTTGATAAGGCGCCGTTGCGATAGGCCAGATGATGCCATCCGCATCATAATGCTGCTCGATGGTTGCCGCTACCGTGCGGGTCACGCCGATGCCATAACAACCCATGACCGCTTCTTTATCTTTGCCGTCCTCGCCCAGGTACACGCACTTCATGGCTTGAGAATATTTGGTGCCTAGTTTGAAGGTTTGGCCCACTTCGATGCCCCGCCCCACTTTCAATTCTTTGCCGCATTTCGGGCAACCATCGCCGTTGATCACATTACGGAAGTCGCCCCACTCGGGTTCTGCAAAGTCTCGTCCAAATTCCACACCGGTCAAATGGATATCTTTCTTCAATCCGCCGGTCACATATTGGTGACCACCCTGTAAGGCCTTGTCCGCCAGAATCTTCACTCCCGACAGGCCCACTGGGCCGGCGAAACCCACCGGGGCTTTGGTCACTTCATAGACCTTTTCCCCGCTCGCCAAGGCGATCTCGGCCGCTTGCAGGTGATTTTGAACTTTCACTTCGTTCACATCATGGTCGCCCCGCACCAGCACCACCACCGGTTTGCCATCCGCGATGAAGACGAGAGTCTTAATGAATTGGCTAGCGGGCAATTTTAAAAGAGCGCCCACATCCTCGACCGTGTGTTTGCCCGGTGTGGAGACTTCTTGAAAAGGTCCGCCCGCGGCCGCGGTCGCGTGGGGCGTGGGATTGCCGAAAGCTTTTTCCAGATTGGCCGCGTAATCGCAGGAAGAGCACATGGCCACCGCTGCTTCGCCGGTGTCAGCCAACACCATGAACTCATGGGTAAAGCTGCCTCCGATAAGACCCGAATCCGCCTCGACTGGCGAGAAGTTCAATCCACAGCGTTTAAAGATGCGTTTGTAAGCTTCGACCATGATCCAATAGGTCTTGTCCGCCGCCGCGTCATCGACATCGAAGGAATAACCATCCTTCATCAGGAACTCACGGCTGCGCATCACGCCAAAGCGGGGGCGTACTTCGTCGCGGAACTTGGTGGCGATCTGGAACAGGTTCATCGGTAGTTGTTTGTAGCTCTTGAGTTCCCGGCGGACCAGATCCGTGATGACCTCTTCGTGGGTAGGCCCCAAGGCGTAATCCCGCTCATGACGATCCTTGACCCGCATCAGTTCTTTTCCATATTTCTGCCAGCGGCCTGTTTCCTGCCACAATTCCGCCGGGGTCATGATAGGCATCAGCACTTCTTGCGCGCCCGCCCGTTCCATTTCCTCCCGGATGATCTGGTTGATCTTGAGGATGACCTTCTGGCCCAGGGGCAGGTATTCATAGAAACCCGCCGCGACCTTGCGCATCAACCCGGCCCGAAGCATCAGCTTGTGGGACGGGATCTCCGCTTCTTGGGGTGTTTCTTTAACGGTGGGAATGAAGGCTTTCGAAACGCGCATGGACTTCCTTACAAAGAAGATGGACCGGACAAAAGACGAGGGGCCCGGCCTAGGCCGAACCCCTCAAGTCGACTATTTTCACCAAAGCCGGAAAGACCGCAAGACCTTTTACTTCTTCTCGGTCATTTCCTTTTGGCGCTTTTTGATCTCTTCGATCAGGTTCGGGACCAGGTCTTCTTCTTTCAGGCGGCGTTTGATCTTCCCGCCCTTTTCAATGATGACGCCATGGCCCTTTTCGGAGCAAAGGCCGACATCCGCCTCGGCGCCTTCGCCCAGTCCGTTGACCACGCAGCCCATGATGGCTACCCGCATGGGGGTCTTCATGGTGAGGGTCGCGGTCTCCACTTGATCGACCATCTTCTCCAGGTCCACATGGCAGCGCCCGCAGGTGGGGCAAGCCACGATATCGACCCCTTCTTTACGGTAACCCATGGAACGGAGCAGGTGGGTCGCCACCTTCACTTCTTCCACCGGGTCCGCGGTGAGGGAAACACGGATCGTGTCGCCGATACCATCGGCCAACACCGCGCCGATACCCGCCGCGCTCTTGGTCGTGCCTTGCATCTTGGTCCCAGCTTCGGTCACACCGACATGGAACGGATAGTCGCATTGTTCAGCCAAGAGACGATAGGAACGGATCATGGTCGGCACATGGGAGCTCTTCACCGAGATGATCATTTGGTGGTAATCAAAGGTTTCGATGAACTTGATATGGCGCATGGCCGATTCGACGATGGCTTCCGGGGTCGGGTGCCCGTGCTTTTCGAGGATGTCTTTTTCGAGGGAGCCCGAGTTGACACCCACCCGCATGGCCACATTGTGCTTTTTGCACTTTTCGACCACTTGGGCCAAACGGTCCATCCCGCCGATGTTACCCGGATTGATGCGGATCTTATCCGCTCCGGCGTCGACCGCGCCTAAAGCGATCTGGTAAGCGAAATGGATATCCGCCACCAGAGGAACGGTCATTTTGGCTTTGATCTTATCGAGCACTTTAAGGGACTGTTGGCTTTCGACCGTCACGCGGATGATCTCGCAACCCGCGTCTTCCAGTCGTTTGATCTGATCGATGGTCTCTTGCACGTCATAGGTATGGGTATTGGTCATCGATTGAATGGAGACGGGGGCGCCGCCGCCTACTTGGACTTTACCCACCATCACCGCGCGGGTCTTCCGGCGGGGGATCTCGTAGAACATTTCAGCCATTTTTACCTCGAACTAACATTTTAATGAAACCGGCTTGTGCCGCTTCGCAGAAGCGGTGCGGCCATGACTATTTGTTAACCTCTTGATTATCCGGCACCCCCTCGACCGTTTCAAGGTAAGAAACCCCTCAAAAACCCACGGATTCAGCTAAAAGGCTATAATGCCCGCATGTCCACCAACACCTTGGTCCTATCCGCGGGAAGCTTGGGTGATTCGATCTTAGCCTTGCCCGCCTTGCAACAACTTCAGGCCCGGTCACCGGTCACCTTGGCTGGCACTTCTCCTTACATTCAAATGGGCGCCTCCCTCTTAGGGGTGGAAAAAGTGGTTCCTCTGGAAGGTCTTCTTCAAGTCATCCACGCGGATCAAGCTCTGGACAAGGCCTTTTGGGATGGATTTTCCGACGTTTATGTTTTTTTCAAGGACCGGGACCCCAAGTTGATCGAGCGGCTCCAAGGTCTTTCTCACTTGAAGCTTCATTTATCCTCCGAGACCTTCGCGGAATTCTTGAAGAAAGAGCGGTGGGCCGGGGAATATTGGCTCAACTTGATCCAGGACAAGACCCCTTCCTCATCCGAAACCTCGCATTCATGCCGCCTTCACATCACACCCGACATCCTCGAAAGAGGCGCCCTCCTTTGCGACTTTTTGGGCGTTTTGAACCCCCTGATCATCCATCCCGGCAGCGGTAACCCGGCCAAGAACGCACCTTTGGGCTTTTTCAAGAAAGCCGCCGAAAAAGCCGCTAAAGAATCCGGAAAAGATGTCCTGGTCATTTGGGGCGATGCCGAGCTTCAACAAGCTGACGAGATCATGGAAACTTTTAAAGGGATGGAAAAGGTGAAGGTCCTGCCCGACCTTTTGATGCTCCGGGACCTGATCGCGGTCTTGACCCAAGCCCGGGGTTATCTGGGCAACGATAGCGGGGTCACACATCTCGCTTCCGCTTGCGGCGTAAAGACCTTCGCGGTCTTCAATTCCACCGACGCCAAGGTCTGGGGCCCTCAGGAAGCCATCATCCTGGCCGCCATGCAGACCCTCTACTCAAGCAAGGATCAGTGAACCCACCCGGTTACGGCCGCTTTGCTTGGCCTCATAAAGGCTTTTGTCCGCCGACACCTTCAGGTTCATGGGGTTTGGCGCCGTCTCCGGGAATGAAGCCACTCCCACACTCAGGGTCACCGCCTGTACCTGATCGACCCCTACATCCTTCGCTACCGCTTGCACTAACCGGTCCGCGATCATCTTCGTCCGTTCGATCGGTGTTTCCGGCAGGATGATGGCGAACTCTTCCCCGCCAATCCTGGAAACGATATCGATGTTGCGTACGCCTGAACGCAGGGTCAAAGCCGCTCGCTTCAAGACCTCGTCCCCGATATTGTGTCCCCAACGGTCATTGATGGATTTGAAATGGTCCAGGTCCGCGTAAAGAAGGCCCATGGAACGCATGTGACGGGCCGCCCGTTTGAACTCGAATTCCAAGGCTTCATCGAAATAACGGCGGTTATAGACACCCGTCAGCGGGTCGGTGATGGTCAGGTTCAACACTTTATGATGCAGACGGTAAGACTCGATGGCTAATCCCGCCTGGGTGGCAAAATTGAGAAGCGCTTGCAGATCGGATTTTTTGATGGTCTTTTTCGTGAAGAGATTGTCCACCGCAAGGACACCGATGGTCTTGTTCTTGTCCAACTTGATGGGTACTTGGGCGCAGCAAATGACCTTGCCCAAAAAGTCCCTTTCGTAGACTTCCTTAGTGACCTTCTTTTTGACGTTGTTGCTGATACCCCACTGTACATGGCCGTGTACCAGGTCCGAGAACCAATGGATGCCCTTGGCTGGACCGCAGGGGAACTCAATATCGGTTGTTTCGTATTCGCCGTGCTGGTCGATACCCATCACTTGTTTGATCAGGTTACCGGTTTCGTTGACCAAAAAAATACCGGCCCGGTCGAACCCGAGACCTTTGGTCACGTTGTCGATGATGAGTTTGTAGATGTCCTCAAGCGATTGATGGGTGCGGATGCTTTCCATCACGTTGCGGTACATCAAGACTTCTTGTTGAAGTTCATTTTTCTGAAGGGTCAGCTTCCGAAGACGACTATTGCGTGGTTGTGCCATAGGTGTTGTCTCCCGAGGTAAACATTTTCCCACAATTCCCAAAAAAGGGAGCGAATTTCAGGGGGAAAATGCACGGGAAATGACCGCAATGCCTGAGAACGTGCTCAGGACAAGAACATCTTCATTTCCAAGGTCTTATCGGATAGAGCTGTTCACGGGGCCCAGAGCGGACAAGGGGACCGGTCGATATCGGTTTTCCCTGGGGGTTTTCCACGCCAGGTTCATCGCCGAAAAATACCCATCGCCCATTTGGAACCCGATCTCAAATCGGTGCCATCCCTTTTTCAAGGTCATCGCACCTGAGGGAGAGGGTCCCCAAGGAGTTAAGGGTTTTTGGTCGACGGACAGATTCGCTTTGTCCGTGGATTGGGTGAGGGCCAAAAAGGAATATTCACCGGTCGCGGGAGCGAAGATTTGACCCGACCAGCGCGCCGTGGAAACGTTCGAGTAAAAATCTGCTTTGGAAACATAATTGACCACCGGATCCCATTGTTCAAAAACCACAGAGTCTTCTTTTTCATATTGGACCAACAAACCGCGATCGAGCGATAACTGGGTCAAACAATTCTCGTCCAAGGGTATCCTCCGCCCCTCCGGATCCGTCTGCCATAATTGAAGGGTGTCCAGGTCCGCCTTGGTCACACGCACTTTCAAGGAGTGGTAACCCCGGATTAGGGCAACAGCCTTATTCCCTCGCACTGGATTCCCATCGACCTCCCAAAGGACCTGACGGGCCCCTCGGGAACCAAAACGATAGGACCCACTTTCCGGGACGAACCAACAAGCTGCGCCGGTCCTTCGAAAGGCCTTTTTCGCCGAAGACCCGGGCGTCCATTTCATCCCGCGTGAGGCGCGCAGCAGGGCCGAAGTCACTTTCACTTCATAGACCAAGGGCGATCCTTGGGGATCATTTAGAACGGTTACGGAAGCATCCGGATAAAGTTCTTTCAAAAGCTCCAGGATGCCCGCTTCCCCACGGGTCAGAATGAAACAAACGCCTTCCTTGGATAAAGGCGCCTGCGCGAAGGCCAGATCCCGGGGCCAATCCCATTGCCGGAAGTCCTTCAGGTGATCGAAAGCTAGGAACCGAACGGTCAAATGGGGTCCGAAACTGGGGCAAAGGATCATTTGATATTGGGAACCCAGCCGGGCGATCTCCTGACCCGCCAAGGTTGGTCCCAGGTCAAAGAAGATCGGGGCACGATTATCTTTTTCTTGGATCCGGAAAAGCTCGTCCGCGTTAAGACCCGCGATAAGGACGCAACACAGCACCGGCAACACCGCTTTCCATGGTCCTTGGCCAACCCGCTGGGTAAGCGACCACAAGGCTTGGCCCGCCCAAAAAAGCACACAAGGTAACAGTGGGAACACGTGGCTGATGTTGGTTGGGTCCGTGGAAAGGATGTCGGTCAGGCTAAAACCAAAGAAGACGGCCAAAGTATAGAAAAACACCCTTTGCCGCCAATTCCACAGTGCCCAAACCAATCCGATTACGGCCAAAAAGTGCGTGACCGGGTCCAACATGGGCATTTGATCGGTCGTCTGTTTGGGGGAGGGGTCTCCTTGACGGCCAAAAAGTCCCAGGAACTTTCCTGTATTTTCGACCAAAGGCATCAGGCTTTTCTGTTCGACAATGGTCCAACCAACGAACTGTTCCGCCGGATAACCCTGGCCAAATTGGGGCGTCTGGGCCCAATGGCAGATTAGCGGGGATAAAACAGCTAAGAACGTCAGTCCAAAGGCCAGCCATTTCCCTTTTTGGTCCTGGAAAGCCTGCGGTACACGGGTGATCTCATAAAGAAAGACCAACACAACGATGACCGGAAAGACCCGGTAGGAATAATACCCATAGAAACCCAACCCGACCCAAAGACCCGCGGCCCAAAAGGGCCAACGCTTGCCGCTCTTTGATCCATGTGACAGCAAAAAAAGACTTCCATAAGCGAAAAAGAACGGAAGTTGATCGATCCCTGCCCAGCGGCAAAGATAAGCGTCCCAATGACAGACCGCGCCCAAGGCCGTGGCACAGAGGGCCGGCCCCACTCCAGCCAATTTCCGAAAAAAAAGATAGGTCACGATCAAGGCCAGGAATGAATAGGTCGCCGTCAACAAAGCGGCGTTCAAGGCGGTCGGTTGGAAGAATTTGAACCACAACGCCCCCGGATAAAGGGGCAAGGAGGGACAGTCCAGCAAGGGGGTCTCAAAGAAAGGATGCCAACCGTTCAAGACCATCAAACTGCCCAAAGCGGGCACTGCCTGGTCCAAGCACAGTCCACTGGGAAACCGGTCCAAGTGGTAGGTTCGAAAGAAGACTGCTGCAACAAGGATGACCGGCAACAAGGTCATTTCCGCCCAAGGCGAAAGTGGGTTGGGGTTGTCTTTTTTTGAAGTGTCTGTCTTAATGAAAAGGACGGCGGAGAGGACAAAAAGGGACAAGGAACAAAGGGTCAAAATAAAACCGCCGTGCTGGGCCAATAAGAACTGACCCAGCACGGCGGATAGAACGACCAGGAAAGGGTAAAGAATACCGATCACCTTTCCGACAGCTTACTTCTTATTTTTCTTCTTTTCTTTTTTACGCTTCTCTTTTTCCAACTTCTTACGGTCTTTTTTGGAGAGTTTCTCCGGCTTGGCCGCTTTTTTCTTGCCCTTGGACTTTTTCATGGCTTCCAAAAGGGCATTGCCGATCTCGCCGGGGCTCTTCGCCACAACGATCCCCGCCGCTTCTAACGCCGCGATCTTCTCTTTGGCCGTCCCTTTACCGCCCGAAACGATGGCGCCGGCATGGCCCATGCGTTTGCCCGGGGGCGCTGAGGCGCCCGCGATGAAGGCAGCGACAGGCTTTTTCATGTGTTTCTTCACATAGAGGGCCGCTTCTTCCTCGTTGGACCCGCCGATCTCACCGATCATGATGACCGCTTCGGTATTTTTATCCTCGTTCAGCAATCGCATGGCGTCGATATGGGTGGTTCCCACGATCGGGTCGCCGCCAATGCCGATACAGGTGGATTGGCCCATGCCCAATTGGGTCACTTGCCAGACCGCCTCATAAGTAAGCGTCCCCGAGCGGGAAACGATGCCGATCTTGCCCGGGCGGTGGATATAACCCGGCATGATGCCCACCTTGGCCACGCCCGGCGTGATGATGCCTGGGCAGTTGGGACCGATGAGGCGTACGTCTGGATAACCCTTGAGGATCTTATTCACCTTGGCCATGTCATTGGCCGGGATGCCTTCGGTGATGCAAACGATGAGCTTGATGCCTCCAGCCGCCGCTTCCAGGATGGCGTCCGCGGCGAACAGGGCCGGAACGAAGATCATCGTGGTGTTGGCGCCAGTAGCCTTGACCGCTTGTTCAACGGTGTCGAACACCTTAAAACCCTCGATCTCGGTGCCGCCCTTGCCCGGCGTTACGCCGCCGACCATCTTGGTGCCGTACTCACGGCAGGCTTTCGAGTGGAACAATCCGGCAGTACCGGTGATCCCTTGGCAAATGACCTTCGCGTTCTTGTCGAGTAATACGCTCATGAGTTGGCTCCTTTCACCGCAGCCACCACAGCTTTGGCGGCTTCATCCATGCTGGAGGCGAAGCTGTATTTAAGACCGGATTGGGCCAGGAGTTCTTTCCCCTTTTCCACGTTGGTCCCTTCCAAACGCACGACCAAAGGCAGCGACAAGCCCACTTCCTTGGCCGCGTCGATGATGCCCTGGGCGATGACATCGCACTTGGCGATGCCGCCGAAGATGTTGACCAAGATGGCCTTCACCCGGGTATCGGACAAAATGATCTTGAAAGCCTGGGTGACCGCCTTTTGGCTGGCGCTGCCGCCCACGTCCAAGAAGTTAGCTGGGGAACCCCCGAAATATTGGATCGCGTCCGCGGTGGCCATGGCCAGACCCGCGCCATTCACCAGGCAGCCGATATAACCGTCCAGGGAGATATAGGAAAGGCCATGCTGGGCCGCTTCCAGTTCCCGGGCGTCTTCCTCGTCGGGATCGCGCCAGGTGGCGTAATCTTTATGACGGGCCAGGCCGTTGTCCTCAAAATCGACCTTGGCGTCCAAGCAATGGATGGAACCATCCTTCAGGACGACCAGGGGATTCACTTCGAGCATCGACAGGTCCAGGTCCATGAAGCATCTCACCATGTTCTGGAACAACTTGGCCCCTTGGTTGATCGCTTCTTGAGGCAACCCTAAGCGCAGATGTAACTGACGGGCTTGATAGGCGTGCAACCCTTCGATCGGGTCCACGATGATCTTGAAGATGGCTTCCGGTTTGGTGACAGCCAACTCTTCGATCTCCGTGCCGCCCTCGGCGGAAGCCAGGATGATCGGCGTGCGGTTCACGCGGTCCAGGACCACGGAAACATAGAGTTCCTTTACGTAATCCACCGCGGGGGTAATGAAGATCTTCTTCACCAGTTTGCCTTCGGGCCCGGTCTGGGGGGAAATAAGGGTCATGCCCAGGATGGCCGCGGACTTCTCTTGCACTTCCTGCTCGGTCTTCGCGAACTTGACCCCGCCAGCCTTACCACGGCCACCGGCATGGACTTGGGCTTTCACCACCCAGGGACCCTGGGGGAACTTTTTCAAGGCTTCATCGACCTCGGAAAGGTGCTTCACCACCGCGCCCGGTGTGACCGGGATGCCGTACTTGGCGAAGATCTCCTTGGCTTGATATTCATGAAGTTTCACGATCGCTCCTTCAAGAAAAGATTGAACGACAGCTCACAGCCACTCGAACATCCTCAACGAATATGATTGTGCATTTCGAGGAAGATATTTTTGAAATCATTGAAGACCGTCAAGGCCATCAGACCGATCACCAGCACGAAACCAACCTGCTGGTAGATCATCTGGGCTTTCACCGAGACCGGGCTCCTTTTGATGGCTTCGATCAGGCAAAGGACGATCTGGCCGCCATCCACCACCGGGATAGGCAGCAGGTTCATCACGAAAAGGATGAGGGAGATCACGATCACGCTGTGGATCAGGTCCTGCAGGCCTTGGGTGGCGTTCTGGTACATCATCCGCATGATGGTCACCGGCCCGGCCACATTGTCCTTCAGGGAAACTTGCCCCGTGAACAACTTCACGATTCCGTCGACCAGCATTTTGGACAAGTTCAGGGTGTAGTTGGTCGCGTCGCTTACCGCCGTCAGGACGGGTACCCGTTTCATTTCGGGTTTGCCATTGTCCACCGGGCTGATACCGATCGCCTTGTAATAACCATTGAAGATACGGGGGATGGTGATGGTGTGGGCCGTTTTATCGCGAATGAACTCGATCTGCAAATTTTCAGTCGAGGCGTTGCGGATCAGATAGGCTAGTTGGGCCCAGTCGGTCACTTTTTGGCCATTCACTTGGGTGATCTCATCCCCATCTTGAAGCCCGGCGTTACGGGCCGGTTGTCCTAAGAGCGCCTGCCCCACGATGGGGTCTTTTCGGTCCGAGATGCCCAGTTCGGTATTGTCCGTCGGCACAGGACCCAACCCCGCCTTGGCTAACAAACGCAGCGCACTGATATCCGAACTCGCCCAGGGACTTTCCGGTTTGGCCCCACGCTCGATAGTGGCGGTCTCGACCTTATTCTTGCGTTGATAAGTGATGACAACGCTCTTGCCATAATCGGGTAAAAGATCGTCGTAGGCCGTGTTCAGGTTGTCGATCGGTTTGCCGTTGACCGTCAAAAGAAGGTCGCCTTCGTGTAACCCCGCTTTGGCCGCTAGGCTGTTCGGCGGCACGAAGCCCAAGAGAGGCTGCGCGATCTCCATCGGTTCGCCTAGGCAAATAAAGAGCCCTGCGGTCAGTACAAGCGCGGAAAGGAAGTTCATGCCCGGTCCGGCTAAAAGGATGATGACCCGCTTCCACCAGGAAGCGAAGAGGAACTCTCCCGGTTCGGCGGGCTTTTGGTGCATCGTCTCGGCGGAAGAATCGCTCAGGTCCCCGCCCTTCATCTTGCAAAAGCCGCCCAAGGGCACCACCCGGATCGCGTAAAGGGTCTTGCCCCATTGGCGGGAAAGGAAAGTCGGGCCGAAACCCAGGGCGAACTCCTCGACTTCCACTCCAAAGAGACGGGCAGCCAGGAAATGGCCCGATTCATGGATAAAGATCATGAAGCTGAAGAAAAGAAGGACTTCGACTAGGTGAATGATGTTCATGGATTTCCTTTTAGGACCAGCAGCAACTCAGCCAACGATGCGGGCGGCTTCAGATCGGGCCCAGCGATCGGCCAACAATATACCATCGAGGTTTCCGTTTGTCAGGGGCCGGTATCGGGACAAAACCTTCGAAATGATCTTGGGAATGCTGATAAAAGCTATCTGTTTATTCAGAAAACGGCTTACTGCCACTTCGTTGGCCGCATTTAACACAGCCGGATAAGTCCCACCTTTCTTCCCCGCCGCGTAAGCCAGGTCCACGCAGAGGAATTTCTTCCGGTCGGGTTTTTGGAAATTCAATTGGGCGATCTCCGTCAGTTTCAACCGGCTCACCGGCGCGTGTCCTCGGAAAGGATAGGTCATGGCGTATTGGATGGGGATCTGCATGTCCGTCGTTCCCAACTGGGCCAACACCGACCCGTCGATAAATTCCACCATGGAATGAACGATGGACTCGGGGTGGATGACGATGTCGATCTTCTCGAAAGGCACGTTAAAGAGGAAATGAGCCTCGATGACCTCCAGCCCCTTGTTCATCAGGGTGGCTGAATCGATGGTGATCTTGGGGCCCATGCGCCAAGTCGGATGGTTCAAGGCTTGCTTGAGCGTGATCTTTTTGAAGTGCTTCTGGTCGAGATTCCGGAAAGGGCCGCCCGAAGCGGTCAGGATGACCTTGTGGATCTCCGACAAGGGCGGGGCCCCCGCCAGGCATTGGAATACCGCGCAATGCTCGCTATCGACCGGGAGGATTCTCGAACCGGACTTTTTCGCGGCCTTCGTTACCACTTCCCCGGCCATAACCATGGTCTCTTTGTTCGCTAAGGCGATATCCTTGCCCTTTTCGATGGCGGTCAGGGTCGGCTTTAATCCCGCCGCGCCCACAATGGCCGAAAGCACCAGGTCCGCGCCCGACTCCCCGGCCACCGTCACGACCCCTTCTTCCCCAGCTAAGAGTTTGGTCGAGGTTCCCTTCGTCAACGCTTTGAGTTCCTGCCAAAGATTGGCGTCCATAATGGCGGCCATCCTGGGTTTATAGGTTTTGATCTGTTGGGCCAGCAGTTTGACGTTTCGGTACGCGGTCAGCCCGGTCACTTGGAATTGGGGCTTGAGGTTATCAACGACCTTCAGGGTGGAAACACCGATGGACCCGGTCGAACCCAGGATGGCGATCTTTTTGGACATTCATATTCCCTGCGTTTTGATGAACGGCAAGCGGTGTTGGATTATAGCACCGCCGAACATAAAAAAAACGGGAAGCGGTTTCCCGCTTCCCGTTCATGGATCCTATCGGGATAAAGTTATTTCTTATCCTTATCCACCGGTTCGTACTCGGCATCGACCGCGCCCTCTTGGCCGCCGTCTTTCTTGGCCCCGTCGCCTCCCGGGGCGCCAGCCGCGCCGGCCCCTTGGGCTTCCTGGGCCGCCTTGTACATGACCTCACCTAGCTTCATCGAGGCTTCGTTCAACTCGTCCGAAGCCTTCTTGATGGCCTCGATATCGTCACTAGAGAGGACCTTTTTCAGTTCCTCCAACTTCTCCTCGATCTTCTTCTTGGTGTCGCCATCGACCTTATCGCCGTAATCCTTCAGCGCCTTTTCGGTGCTATAGACCAGGGTATCGGCATGGTTCTTGGCTTCGATCTTCTCTTTCTTCTTTTTGTCCTCTTCAGCGTGCAGTTCCGCGTCCTTCTGCATCTTCTTGATCTCGTCTTCCGAGAGACCCGAGGAGGGGGTAATGCGGATAGCTTGTTCCTTGCCCGTGCCCAGGTCCTTGGCGGACACGTTCAAGATACCGTTGGCGTCGATGTTGAACGTCACCTCGATCTGGGGGACGCCGCGCGGCGCCGGCGGGATGCCGACCAGGTCGAACTTGCCCAGCGTGCGGTTGTCCGAGGCCATTTCGCGCTCGCCTTGGAGCACGTGGATGGACACCGCCGGTTGGTTGTCCGAGGCGGTCGAGAACACTTGGCTCTTCTTGGCCGGGATGGTGGTATTGCGTTCGATGACCTTGGTCATCACCGCGCCCATGGTTTCCACGCCCAAAGAGAGCGGGGTCACGTCGAGCAGCAGAACGTCCTTCACTTCACCCTTCAAAACGCCACCCTGGACCGCGGCGCCGATGGCGACGAC
Organism: candidate division FCPU426 bacterium; assembly: GCA_027452205.1. Lineage (GTDB taxonomy): Bacteria > Oederibacteriota > Muellerivitia > Muellerivitales > Muellerivitaceae > Bog-1183. Next base: position 92,386 of record DAIDGV010000024.1, read on the forward strand.
TTCGTCCGGATTCACACCCTTATGGGGTTCCTTCTTGAAGAAGTCTTTCACGGTCTTTTGGACCAGCGGCATGCGGGTCATTCCACCCACCAGCACCACTTCATGGATATCGTCCACCGTCAACCCGGCGTCCTTCAAGGCCTTGCGGCAGGGTTCCAGGGTATTGGTGACCAGGTCGCCGACCAATTGTTCCAGCTTAGCGCGGGACAATTTCACGTTCAAATGCTTCGGGCCCGAGGCATCCGCGGTGATGAAGGGCAGGTTGATATCGGTCTCGTTGGAGGCCGACAGGTCGATCTTCGCTTTTTCAGCCGCTTCCTTCAGGCGCTGCAGGGCCATGCGGTCGTTCTTCAGGTCCACGCCCGTTTCTTTTTTGAAATCGTCGATGAGCCACTCGATGATGTGCTGGTCGAAGTCGTCTCCGCCCAAGTGGGTGTCCCCGTTGGTGGACTTCACTTCAAAAACCCCATCACCCAGTTCGAGCACGGACACGTCGAAAGTACCGCCGCCCAGGTCATAGACCGCGATCTTCTCGTTCTTTTGTTTCTTGTCCAGGCCATAGGCCAGGGCCGCCGCTGTCGGCTCGTTGATGATGCGCAGAACATCCAACCCGGCGATCTTGCCGGCGTCCTTGGTGGCTTGGCGCTGGGCGTCATTGAAATAAGCCGGGACCGTAATGACCGCTTCGGTAATAGGGGAGCCCACATAGGCTTCCGCGTCGGCCTTGAGCTTTTGCAGGATCATGGCCGAAATTTCCGGGGGGGAGAACTCTTTATCGTTCACGCTCACCCGGACGTCGCCGTTGGAGGATTCTTTCAGGTTATAAGGGACCAATTTGCGGTCGCGTTCCACCTCGGCGTCATGCAGCTTGCGGCCCATGAAGCGCTTGATGGAAAAGACCGTGTTGGTCGGGTTGGTGATGGCTTGGTTCTTGGCCACCCGGCCCACCAGACGTTCTCCCGATTTGGAAAAGCCGACCACCGACGGGGTGGTGCGGGCGCCTTCGGAATTGGCGATAACAACCGGTTCGCCGCTTTCCATGATCGCCATACAGGAATTGGTCGTTCCCAGGTCGATGCCTAAAACTTTGTTCGTAGCCATAATGATTCTCCCTTTCATTCACAAGGCCAGTTTAGGCCTTGGATTCTTCCTTCTAAATGATGTGCGTCATGACCGCCGCTTAAGAAGCGGGGTTTTTCGCGATCTTCACTAATGTCGGGCGCAGGACCCGGTCGTTCAACATATAACCGGCCTGCAATTCCTCGATCACCGTCTCATCCGGATGGTCTTGGGTTTCTTCTTGGAACATCACTTCGTGGAAGCGGGGGTCGAACTTCTGGCCCTTGGCTTGGATGCGGGTTACCTGGTTCTTTTCCAGGAACGAGTGGAACTGTTTGAGCGTCAATTCCACGCCTTGCTTCAAACTGAGCAGACCCTTGTCCGTATCGTCCGCGGGTAAAGCCGCCAACGCCCGTTCCAGATTGTCCGCGATGACCAAGACCTCTTTCAGGAGCCCGGCTTGCGAGAATTTAAGAAGCTCTTCCTTTTCCTTCAAGGCGCGTTTCTTGAAGTTCTCAAAATCCGCGGCCAAATAGAGCATCTTCTCTTTGACTTCGTCGTGTTTCTTTTGCCAATCCTCGGCCGGAGCGGCCTCGGTGGCGGTTTGAGCTTCTGGGTTAACGACAGGTTCGGTCATTACGAATACTCCAAGGGGATCGGCTTGGCCCAAAAAGGCCTGTAACGCTCAGCCATAATAGGTAGGCTCATTGGAAAGTCAACGTCTGCGGGACAGCTGGAAGAGGGCTAAAACCCTCACACCATAAGGGTTTCGAGAATGCCGTTGAGTACGAAGTACCCTTTGGCCGTGGCCCGGTAATGGCCGTCATGGAGGGAGAGAAAACCCTCTTTCACGAAACGATTGAACCGCTCTTTATAAGACGACCCGCCTTGGGAGCGGACATAGGCTTCCAGTTCTTCCTGGGACACGCCGTCCTTGGTGCGGAACCGGAGCATGATCCTTTCCCAGGCCTGGACCGATCCGGACAGGGCTTCCTTCACCAATAGACCGCGGCGGCCCTGGGGCGCTTGGCGGATATACTCCATCAGGTCGTCGCCATGCCCATGGCGGACGCCTTTGACCGTACCCACCGCGGAGACACCGAAACCCCAATAATCTTCCCCCCGCCAAATGTTCCAATTATGGTGGCAAGCGAAACCCCGCTTGGAAAAATTGGAGACCTCGTATTGCTCGTAACCCCGCTCGGTCAGGAACATCTGGGCAAAGGTATATTCATCAGCCATTTGCTCGTCGCTGGGCAGCAACAACCCTTCTTCGACTTGCCGGGCCAAAGGCGTTCCTTCTTCGACCTGCAGCGCGTAAAGGGAAAGATGCTCCGGGCTTAAGGCCAGGACCTTTTCAAGGGATTCTTTGAAGTGGGCAAAGCTTTGTCCCGCCAGGCCGAACATGAGGTCGATATTGATGTTCGTGAAGCCCGCTTGGCGGGCGTCCTGATAGGCCTTTTCCACCCGGGCCCAGTCATGGCCCCGGCCCAGGCGTTTGAGGATCTCAGTTTGGGAAGCTTGGGCGCCGAAGCTGAGCCGGTTCATGCCCAATTTTCGGTAAGCGGAGAGCCTTTCCAGATCGACGGTTTCGGGATTGGCTTCCATAGAAATTTCGATGGTCGAATCAAAAGCGGCTTTATCTTTTAGGGACTTCAAGAGGGTCTCAAGCTGCGCGGGCGGCAAGAGTGAAGGCGTGCCGCCGCCGAAATAGACCGTGCGCAAGGGACCGGCTAGGTCCGAGTCGGCGATCTCGGCGCAAAGCGCGTCGATGTATTGGGCGATCTTGCCTTCTTGGCCCGCAAAGGAAGTGAAATCGCAATAGTTGCAAATGGAGGTACAAAAAGGGATGTGCAGGTAAGCGTTCATGGCCGCAACCCCGCGGAATTTTGAATTAATAATTTTGAATTAATAATTAAAAAGATCACTTCTCACCTAAATTCATCATTCATAATTCTTAATTTTATTTCACCATGTGGAACATGCGGCTGAAGTCGGGATGGAAGTTGTTGCTGTGCCAATAGATCATCCAAGCCTTGCCCTTGATGAGCTTCTCGTCCAACTGGCCCCAGTAACGGGAGTCATAGCTGTTGTCGCGGTTATCGCCCATCATGAAATAATGCCCCGCGGCCACGGTGACCGGGCCGAAAGTATCACGCTTGCCGCCCATATATTCGCCTTCCGGATAGATCTGCGGATCGGTGTGAATGATATAGGGCTCGTCCTGCTTGATCCCGTTCACATAAAGCACTTTTTTCTTTTCTTGGATCACATCGCCCGGCAGGCCGATGCAACGCTTGATGTAATCCTTGCTATGGTCCAGGGGGAACACGAACACCATGATGTCGCCATGTTTGGGTTTGTTGAACTCAAGGAACCGGTCCGTGGCATTGAGCAACGAATAACCGTACTCGAACTTATTGACCAGGATGTAATCGCCGATCTCCAAGGTGTCTTCCATGGAACCCGAGGGGATGGTGAAGGGCTGGACCAGGACCGCCTTGATGGAGAGCGCCACCACCATGGCCACCCAGAGCGAATCGACCGTTTCAATGATGCCCGCGTGGGCCGGATCCTTGCGCACCTTGGGGAAGATGAACCAAAGGATGAGTTGGACCACCGTGAGGATGGCCGCACCGATGTAGAGATATTGATTCAGGTTTTCCATTTTTATTCCTTTAAAGTTCGAAGGCTTTTGAACCACTAAGGGCACAAAGAGCGCTAAGTAAATCAAACTTCCGTCTTTTTAATCCTCAACCTCAACTCAACAATTCATAAATTCAGACGTTCTTTGTGTCCTTGGTGCCATTTGTGGTTAAAGTTTAATCTTCAACCTTTAAAACCGCCATGAAAGCCTCTTGGGGGATCTCCACGGACCCAATGTTTTTCATGCGTTTTTTACCTTCTTTTTGCTTATCCAACAGCTTCCGCTTACGGCTGATATCGCCGCCATAGCACTTGGCCAGAACGTCCTTACGGCGAGCCCGTACCGTTTCCCGGGCAATGACCTTGCCGCCAATGGCCGCCTGGATGGGCACTTCGAACATCTGCTGCGGAATGATCTCTTTTAGTTTCTCAGCGATCTGCCGACCCCGGTGTTCGGCCTTGTCGCGGTGCACCATGAAGGACAAGGCGTCCACGATCTCGCTGTTCAAAAGGATATCCACCTTCACGATATTACCCTCTTGGTAGCCGATGGGTTCGTAATCCAGCGAGGCGTAACCCTTGGTGGCGCTTTTGAGCTTGTCGAAGAAATCCATGACCACCTCGGCCAGGGGCAATTCATAGGCCACCACCGCGCGGGTCGTGTCGATGAAACTGGTGTTCTTATGGATACCCCGTTTTTCCTGGCAGAGGGTCATGACCACGCCGATATAGTCGGCAGGCACGATGATCTTGGCGTCGATGTAAGGCTCATAAATAACGTCGATCAAGGAGGGGTCCGGAAGATTGGCGGGATTATCCACCGTGATCTCCTCGCCGTTCGTCTTCTTCACCTTATAGACCACGCTCGGCGCGGTGGCGATCAGGTTCAGGTCATATTCCCGTTCCAAGCGCTCTTGAACGATCTCCATGTGGAGCAGCCCAAGAAAGCCGCAGCGGAAACCAAAGGAAAGGGCCAGGGACGTTTCCGGCTCGTAAGCTAAAGCTGCGTCGGAAAGTTTCAACTTACCCAAGGCTTCTTTCAGGTCCTGATAATCATCGGTGCTGACCGGGTAAAGCCCGCAGAACACCATGGGAAGGACATCCTTAAAACCGGGCAAAGCCTCGGGCGTCGGATTGATCTCGTCAGTGACCGTATCGCCCACTTTGGCGTCGCGGACTTCTTTGATGTTAGCGGCGATATAACCGACCTCGCCGGCGGAGAGACTTTCGGTCTTCTCCATTTTGGGTTTGAACACACCGATCTCTTCGACCTCGAAAACCTTGTTCGTCGCCATGAACTTCATCTTGGTGCCCTTTTGAATGGAACCATTGATGACGCGCACAAAGATCATCACCCCACGGTAAATATCGTACATGGAATCGAAGATCAGGGCTTTCAGGGGTTCCTGGGCCTCCCCCGTGGGGGGCGGCACCAGTCGGACCACCGCTTCGAGAATGTCCTCGATGCCAATGCCTTCTTTAGCGGAAGCCAGCACCGCGTCGTTGCTGTCCAACGCCAGGGAATCTTCCATCTGCTTTTTGCAGCGCTCCACATCCGCCGAGGGCAGGTCGATCTTGTTGATGACCGGGATAATGGCAAGCTTCTGGTCCATGGCCAGATAAGCATTGGCCAGGGTTTGGGCTTCCACCCCTTGGGAAGCATCAATGAGCAGCAGGGCTCCTTCGCAGGCTTTCAGGCTTCGGGATACCTCGTAATTGAAGTCCACATGGCCCGGGGTATCGATGAGGTTCATTTCGTACTTATTACCGTCTTTGGCTTTATAGAAGAACCGGACCGCCTTGGCCTTAATGGTGATCCCCCGCTCCCGTTCCAGGTCCATCTGGTCCATCAATTGAGCGCGCATTTCCCGGGGCGGGATAGCGCCAGTGAACTCCAGAAGCCGGTCGGCCAGGGTGCTTTTTCCGTGATCAATGTGGGCAATAATGCAGAAATTGCGTATGTGTTGCAGCGACAAGGGGTGAACTCCTTCAAAAGTGAGGGCGTAGTATAGCAATCCCGCTCAAAAGTCCAAGAAGGCTGGAAGTTATATAAATCAGTCTTTTCTATGGGGTTTCACCCCCCGTGACCAAGCTTCTGGCCCTTAAAAAGCGTTAATTCCATCCATCGTTCGGATAATTCAGTCCATAGTACCCAAACATATACTGATTTCCCTGAGTGAAGAACGAACCCAGGGATTTCTTCATGGTTCCAACGATTGACATCGGTGGCAACCTGAACGGCGGCAGGCTTTTGCGGTTCTCTTCCTTAAAACGTTACAAACTCATTTTGATACTCCATACCGCCATCCTTCTTAGCGGCTCAAGCGCTTTTGCCCAATGCGTTTATTTTTCGAACAATTACTGGATGACCGGAACCTCTGCCAGCGGCACTACCCCCGCGGGGGATCAAGCAGTGACCACCAATACCGGCACCCCCAATGGTTTCACTCCTACTTCCACCCTTTCTTCCACACCGCTCTATTGGTACAGCCCGGCCATGACCGGCTTGTTCAACGCCGGTAGTTATACCCTGACCCTTTGGAGCGATTCACCGGGCGCCGCCTCGAATGTGACCGTCGAGTTGGGTACTAGTAATCCTAATGGCAGCGGTTTCACTTCCATGGGCACTTTGACCGCCGATGTGAACGGCACTGGCGGAGGCAACCATGCCACCAATTTTACTTTTAGTTTGGGGGTCTTAAGCCTGACCAATCAGGTCTTGGTCATCAAGATCACTCAGGCTAGCGGTACCCCGGCGGTCATTGTCTATAACGACGGGACGGACTTCGGTTCGGTCCTGACCATTCCGACAGGTCAAAGTCCGGCTTGCCCTACTTGGACCCCGACCCCCTGCGGCTATACCCAGCAAGTGGAGACCGACGGAATCTCGGATAAGGTGATGTATCTAAGCTCGATCGGCGACTCCGAACCCGCCAATTGGACCCTGCCCTCTTTCAACTCTTCGGGTTGGTCCAACGCCTCGATCTGGGGTAGCCCCACCGGGGCCGGTATCAGTGGAATCCCCTGGGCCAGTTGGACCTCCGGAGGGACCAGCAATGGGTCGGACAAAGAACTTGTCATCCATTCTTTCACCCTCCCCGCCGGGGCCACCGTCACATCGGCCACTTTGAACTTAGCGGTGGACGACAATTCCTCTTCCACCCTCAACGGCACCAGTATCCAATCGGACCCGAACCCGACCACCACCATTACGAACCAAGCGGTGCGCAGTTTCTCGGTACCCACCGGCGCCTTCACTACCGGCACCAATATCCTGGCCATCGACAATGCCAGTTCCGTGGCCTCGTTCATCGGTTATGATTTCCAACTAGTCATTTATTACATCATTCCCTGCACCGCGACCCCCACGGTCACCAATACCCAGACCAGCACTCCCACCAGGAACTTTACCGACACCTCCACCGCCACCAGCACCAATAGCAGCGCTTCGACCCCTACCTCGAGCCAGACCAACACCTCCACCATCGCCAACAGCCCCACCAATACCGCGACCAATTCCTCCACCGCCTCCAACACTAATACCGCTACCCACAGTGCTACCAGTACCAATACCCAAACGGCCACCTCCACACCGTCCCAGACAGCTACCCAAACATCGACCAACACGCCCACCTTGGTCAATACCGCGACCAACACAGCCACCTCTACCTGGACCAACACCTCCACCAATAGCGCTACCAGCACGGATACCTTGATCAATACGGCGACCTCGACCCAGACCGAGACATCAACCCCTAGCGACACCCCGACCAATACCTTCACCCATACCCCAACCAATGCCGAAACCGCGGTCAATAGCTATACCAACACCGCCACTTCGACCAACAGCTCGACCCCAACGGCCACCTTTACGAATAGCCCGACCATTTCGAACACCTCGACATCCACCAGTTCTTCGACCAATACCCACACCAGCACGGCGACCGTCACCCATACCCCCACCCAGACCAACACCATGACCGCTACCCGCACCCAAACATCCACCACGACCAACACCACCACTTCCACCCATAGCCCAACCCCAACGATCACTTCGACCTTTACCTTCACGAATAGCCCCACACCGGTAGGGCCCTTCACGGTCAATGTGAATATTTATAACGAGGCGGGCGAGGTGGTGCGGACCATTCTGGTGGAGCATACTTTCCAACCCGTGGACAACATCTCCCTTTCGGGTTCGGTCATCACCCTCTTGCAAGGACCCGGCAGTACGGTGGATGTCTATTACAGCGGTAGCTTATTGGGGTCCTGGAACGGCTTGAACAACAATGGCAACCCCGTGTCCAATGGCTCTTACCGCATCCAGGTGGACAATGTGAGTTCGAACGGGTCCGTGACCAGCGTGTCCCAGCGGGTTACGGTCAATCGCGCCGCATCCAAGGTCACCGTGCAGGTCTTCAACGAAGCAGGAGAACTGGTACGGACCCTCTATACTTCCCAAAGCAATTCGTCCGGAGCCAACCTGAACGATGTGATCCTGGCTTCCAATTTCATCAGTCCGGGACACAGTTCCGCCGGCACCCCCAGTCAGGCCCAAATCCTCCTTCAGACCTCCAACGGCTCTATGGCCTTGACCTGGGATGGCATGAGCCAGGGCGGTACCTATGTCACCCCGGGCCGGTATGAGATCGACGTGCATTGGGACAATGGGCAAAGCTCGGCCTATGACATCCACCGGAGCCTTATCGTTGAGAATACGGTCGTGACCGGCAATTTGGTGGCTGAACCGAACGAGTTGAAGGGCTCAAATCAAGTGACCACCTTTGACGCTACCGGCGTGGCGGGAGCAACACTTGTAAAAGCGACAATCTATACCCTGAGCGGCCAAAAGGTGGTGGCGAAACAAGGCCAGCCGGGCACCGCTCAAGCCCAGTGGGACGCTTCGGGCATGGCCAGCGGGATCTATCTCGCCGTGGTCGAAGCGGACGACGCTAACGGTAACCGGTTGCTGCGGAAAATCCTGAAAGTGATGGTCCTGCGATAGCCTGAAACAAAAAAGCCCGGCGGGTGCCGGGCTTGAATGGTTTTGATCTTCAGTGAAGGATCAGGGCGTCGGTGTCTTGGTGACCGTCGGTGTGCGGGTAACGGTGGAGGTCAGCATGAAAGTGGTCACGCTGGGTACCTGGCCGGCGCAACCGGGCAGGATCGACATGATGGTCACGAACATCAAACCCGCCGAGATGCATCCCATAAAACCCAACATCCATTTTTTATTCATCGCACGCCTCCTAGAAGAATCTTATCCCTGAAATAGTGTAATTAATAGTGATGAGGCCCGACTGATAAGCGTTTTCTTCGGTCCAGGCAAAGAAAGACAGGCTTTGAAGCTGAGTCCCCGAGAAAGTAGGCGGGTTGGAAATCGACCCATAACCATACTGTTTCAAATCACCCCAATATTTTTGGATCAAGACCCACTGATTCTTGGGCGTATTGGTATAGTCATATTCAAAGCCATCATAACAATGGGTATCCCAGGGGTTTGGATCATTGGGCGGGGGGCTGGTCGTATTGATGCAATTACCGCTACCCGTCCCCGATGGCACCTGGTCCTGGACATAAGCGTTGAAAACACGGTCCACCGCGCTGTCATTGAGCGCGATAAACACATAAAACTCGATTCCCTGGTAAGGTGAAACATCATAGTTCTTGGTGCTGCTAAAACTTAAAGGGAAAACTTCCAATTCCACGTTATCCAGGTTCCCCGCCCCAGGGGGATAAAGCGAACACTCGGGGTCGTTGATCTCTCCATTGACACTGATACCGTACTGGTCATAACCATCGGTCAATCCGGTCGGCACATAAGAAACGTTATAACCAGTTACGGCGACATTGGTACATGGGCCACTATAGACATAATTTTCAGGCGGGGCAGGAGGTGCGCCTGTATTGATTCTTGCGTTGGGGACTAATTCCAGGTTCAGAGCATCTGGGTTATAAACAAAGTATCCTGAATTGACCATTTGAAAGGTCGTTGGGTTATTGCAAACCGTTATCGGGGTCGACCAAGAGGTCATTTCAACGGTACTAGAACTGCCCGCGCCATAGATATTGGAATTGACTGTGGCCTTCGTGCTGGTGATATTCACTAGTTGATAAGTATCTACCGTCGGACCACTCACCGCCGCCGCGGTAGGGTTTTTGGACGTACAGCCCGCCGAGGCGATCAAAAGGCAAAGACAGAAAACCAAGCAGATCCTAGAATTTGATTTCATAACTCATCTCCACGTATTGAACATTCACAGTGCCATTCAAGCTGCCCGTGCCCGCCACGGCGTTCCCCGGTGAGGTAATAATAGCACCATACCCGGCCAAGGTGGTCCCGGGCGCCAACCCGGAGTAAGAAGCCCCATTATTGGTGCCGGCTTCAAAGCTATAGTCCAAATGCAGTTTGGAATGGTCGTCAAGACTGAAAGTCGTGGATAACAGAATGTCGCTATAGGCATCGTTCACCGTAAAAGGGGTGTAAGTCCCCAAGTCCTCGTTGTTATAGATATAGCTGTAACGGGCCACGGTCGTGCCGTCGATACCCATATCGGTCCCTGACGCCGTACGCAACCCTCCGGCCGCAGTCACTTCCCACCAATTGAAAAGACCGATCCTGACACCCGTCAGCCACCAGATATCTTGCAAAGTGCCCACTTGGCTGGACGTCGATTCATAACGGATGTTGGTACCCAGTTCTAAAGGCGTTTTCAATTGCAAGGCCGGGCCAAAATCGAAGGAGGGGCCCAAGTTGACGTAAACGAAATTACGGACGGGCGAGACGCCGTTATAACCGTCCACCGCGACAGTGGAATTCCCGCCGCTGCTGGCCACCACATTCGGCTCGATCTCACTCAAGAAATAGACCGACCCGGGCAGTTTAAAGGACTTGTCCGGCAAGGAATTGATATCCAAGTCGAACCCGATCCCCTGGCGGTTCGGGGTGGCCAAGCCATAAGGAAAGACGTTGTCTTGGGTACGGTCGTAAAAACTATAGATTGCGTTAGGCCGGGGCACATCGGTGTAATAGGTATTCGCCCCGCCGACAAGCCTTTGGTCGATCAAGAAATATTGGCCCCTCAAGGGAGCGCTGAAGAGACCCGGGCCGCTGTTAAGTGAGGTCAAAGCTGTTCCGACACTCAGGTCGTCTTGGCGGGTCTGGGCCAAGGGCGAGTAATAGTTCGGGCCCACGTTCAGATAATCGAAGGTCAGCTTGGTGCCGTCAAATTGGAAATAAGGATTGGCATAGACCGCGAAGTCGCTGATGGTCCGGGCGCCGTTGGCCTTGTCGTCCTGGTATTCGGAGAAGGACCCCTCATATTGAGCGCCCAAATAAACATCCCCTCCGAAACCGATCTTGAGTTCGGGGTTCATGCTGGTAATGCGGTATTGGTGGGCCCAGGTATTGGGATCATGCGGATCGTAAATGTATTCCGTGACCGCCCCTGCCGCATTACCCGTTGGATTCCCTGCGTAATTCAGGTACTCGACTTGTTGTCCATAGGGATTCCACAACTCGTCCAAAATGACCAAATAGCCCTTGGCCGAAAGTTGAAAAGAGAGATCGCCCATATAAAGTTTTTTGAGCTCGATGTCCGCCTTGCCGGCATAGATGAAGTCGGTGAAGAAATTCGTTTGATAGGCCGTATTCGCGTTGGTCAACGTGCCCGTATTGGCGCTGTTCAACCAACCGTTATTCGGCCAGTCGTTGAAACCGTTGCTGATCATGTGGACAAAGGCCGACACTTTGATACTGTCCAGCACGTTCGAATCGGGCCAACCTAAAGAGGTGCCGAGACGCACACCGCGGAAAGGCCAATCGGGCTCATGGTTGAAAAAGCTTTCATATTTATATTCGTCATCGGAGCGCGCGATCGGCTCGGGTTTATAGAAAAGATCCAAGTTGTTTCGGTTCCACATCGTCAAGGGCGTGTAGGACTCATAGAAGTCCCCCAGGTCCATGGTCATGAAATCCGGGCTGAACTGCATGGCAATCCATCGGAAATTTAAGGTGTCGAAATTAACGTTGTTCGGCGCGCCAAAAGCGTTGTTGTATTGGGAATCATGGCTCAAGGGCAGGGCGGAAGTGCCCAATCGGATGATGGAATTCCATTGGAGCTGCTTGGTGATCGTGCCGACCGGGTTCAGGTCCAAGTAACCGTTCATATATTGGACTTCGGGATAGACATACTGCGGCGCCAGATAAGTGACCGCTTTGGCCCCGATATGGGTCACTGCCGTGGAAGGACCCAGGAAGGAATAGTTATTGTAGGTCTGTTGGGAAATACCGAACATCCGGCCGATGCCGTAGATCGAAACGTTCGGGGACTCGGTCAAGGACTTCACATCCCGCCACAATTGATATTGATCGGCTTCGGCCTTGGTCAGGTCGTCCAACATGACGCCTTTGGCCTGCATGACCGCCTGCAGTTCCACCTCATAAGCCTCGTCCAAGGATGTCAGGGCCGCTTCGGCGCTTTGGAGCAATTCGGGATGCTGGGCGTAATTGGGCGTCGGTTTGGCGGGCGGGGCGGCGGGCGGAGGCGTGGCCGCGGCGGCACTGGCATCGCTGTTCATGACGCTTTCCGACGGCGGAGGCGGGGCGGCATAATTATCATCGTCAGTCGAGGCGGCAGGCATGGCGCTGGTCATGGAAGGTTCGGCGGTCGGAGCGGCAGTGGCGGTCATGGCCGGCGCGGCGACCGCGGCACCCGGTGAAGCGACCGGTGTTGTAAGATCCGGCAATGGAACATTGCCGGCAGTGGAAGGAACGGAGGCTGAAAGGGCCGGGGAGGCCATAATGCCCGTCATGTCCGGCATCGGCGGCAAGGTCGTGTCCATCGCGTTGGCGGCCGGGGCCGGATTGGCGTCGGCTACCACGATGGTGTCATAGTTCTTTTGCGCTTTCAGGATAAGATCCGCCACTTCATAACGGGTCAGGGGCTTGGAAGAACTGCCTTCAGGCAAAAGCCCAGCGCTTTCCAGGGTCTGAAGCTTGGAATAGGTCGGGTCGTTCGAGGGCACTGACATGAACAGGTCGGCGCTGGCGGACGCAAGGCATCCTCCCGTCACCAGGAAGAAGGCCGCGGTAATAAGGAAGCGGTTAGAAACGGGCTTCATAAGTGAATCTCCATATATCTTCCCAACGGGTGTAATTCGGCTGGTCGGTCCAGTTGTATTCGTTGATGAAATAATCACCGTGGAATTGGACGGTCTTGCTCAAGGGATACATGAACCCGAAGGCCCAAGAAGTCTTGGTAATATCTAAGGGTTGGTAAGAATAGCTGCCGATATTGGCGGTATTACCGATGTAACTATAAGAGGCCAGGGCCGGCGGCGTTCCCAAGGAAGGAACATTGCCTAACATGTTGGCCTGGGTGTATTCCTCGCCGTTGGATTGGGCATATTCATAAGCGCCCGAAAGCACCAGCGTGTCAAAACCCGCGATCGGCGGATTGAAATCCACTGCTCCGATGAAACTGTTGACCAGATAGCCCGACAGATCGCCGCCCAGATCCGTATATTGGTTCTTATAGTCGAAAGCGATCTTACAAGTGTGATCGGTCAAGTCGAAGGCTTTGGCGAAATCCACCGTCAAGGCCGCTTCAAAGCCGGAGAAAGTGCGGGCCACCGCCGTATTCGTCGTGCTGTCCACCGCCACTTCATTACCGGAGGAATTAAAGACCCAATTAGGTGTGATCTCCTGCATTTGGGTCAAGGAAGCCTGGGGTTTGAGCCAACCATGGTTGCCGATATCCAAGGTCATGCTCAAAACAAGACCCTCGCGGTTCGGGGTGTCGTCCCCATAGGGGAGGATATTCTCGGTCATACGGTCATAGGGGGCGTAATAAGGACGGCCCACCCCTTGGAGGGCCTGGAAAGGATAGTTATTCAGATAACCGATCAGGGCCTCGTCCTCCCAATATTGATCGTTGCTGAGATATCCCGGCGCGGTAGAGACCGGCGTCCAGCGGTTCGTCTGGGCGCCAGGCGAATAGAAAGCCGTGCCGGTGTCCAAGTACTTGGTCTCGAAATGGAACCCCGCGATGTTCAGTTCGGCCGTGCCCCGGAAAGCGGCGTCATTGGAGACGGTCTGGGTCAGGGCCGCGCTGCCCTGGGCGTTCTCGTTATCGTTATAGTTGCTGTCGGCGCCTTCGGCGGTACCGGTGACGTTGATGTCCTGGGCGAAGCGGAGGACCAACTTGGAGGAAATACTGCCGATCTGGTATGCCTTCGGAGTATAAAGCGCCTGTTGGACCGCCAGGGTGCCCGGGTCGTCCCATAGGGAAAGACCCACGGCCTTGAATTCCAGTCCGTCCTCGAAGAAGCGGATGGCCCCTTCCCCGCCGGCGTAATAGCTGCCGAACTGGAAAATATTCTGCTCGGCCAAGGGCCCACCCATGGCTTGCAGGTCGAAACTGCTGATAACGGAACCCTTCTCGAACTTCGGGTAAGTGAAAAGATTGAACCCGCGCAAGCGCCAGTCGTTGCCGTAGTTCATGGAGACCATTTCTTCAACGTTCATTCGGTTACGGTAATAGGAAGTGGGTTCGATGAAGTTATAAACAGGCACGTCATAGTTCCACAGGGTCAACGGCGTGTAATGCATCAGGAAGTCGCCGGCGGTAACGCTGAAATAGGGATTGTAGTTGCCCAGGGACAACCAACGGATGTCGAACAACGTCCCGTCGTTCTTTTCGATCGGGTCCTGGTTGTAGAAACCGATCGTGCGCCATAAACGAATGCGGGCGTCGAAAAGCACCGAGGGCACCGGCACGCTCTTGAGATCCATTTCCCCGAAAACCGCCGCGTTATAGACCGCCGGACCATACTGGGCCGCGGAGCCAAAACCTCGGTATTCATTAAAATAGCCCCGGGAGAACCCGGTCACATCCGTGCCCGTACGTCCCATATAAAGCTTTTGGAGGTCGGCCAAGGATTCGTTGTTGTGCTCCAGGGCGTAAATGCGGTCCTCGATCTGGGCGGTGTTGACCCCCATGGCGGCCAGTTCGCTGCGGAACTCGTCGACTAGCTGTTTCAGGCTTTTACCCGCAGCCAAGGCTTGGGCCGTGGGCGAGTAACCCGGCAAAAGGGCGCTATTGGGCAAGGGCGAACCCGGGTTCGGCAGCGTGGGGGCGGTGCCATAGGCCGGGATATCCGGCGAGGCCGAAGGCAGCATCGAATTCCCGGTCGGCAGGCCCGGCGCGGAGGACATGGGAGGCAATCCGGCGTCGAGGGATGGCGGCGGCAAGGGAACCGAATTAGCGGCTTGGGAGGTCAACTGAGCCACCTCCATATTGGATAGCTGATCGATCGGTTTATTGGGGGCATCCACCCAACCTGCGCTGATGAGATCTTCCAGGTTTTTGTTCAAGGCCGGAGTGCGGTCCGTGGACAAAAGGGTGCCATGCTCCGCCCAGACAGGCGAGGCGACCGCCAGGAAAAGGACCGTTAGGATTTTAAAACCGTTCTTCGTCATTTCGCTCTTTCCTTCGTTAGAACAAGAACCGGATGGTTGAGTAGATCTGGTCCGCTTGATAGTCATTCAAGGGAACGTAAGCGTCTTTGAACACTAAGTGCTTATAACGGAATTCCCACTTGGCGCCGCCCCAAGGAACGTCATAGGCGAAACCGCCGCCAATGGAATCGGTGCGATAGCTGATATAGGGGTAGGTGTACATGGAATTCCAAAGTTCCAGGCCATAATCGCCCAGGATATTCACGTTGCGGAAGAGCTGGAACATACCCGAAAAATCGAAGACCGTCTGGTCAAAGAGCTGGGTGCCCGCGCCGGGACCGTTGATGACATTCCCATTGATGGTGACCGGTTGAGGGGAATTACTGGCGGCCACGTTGTTGTCCGTGAAGAAGAAGGACCCATAGATGGGCGTGGCGATATTCATCAGTTTGTTGAATTGGACCTTGGTCGACAAGGTAATGTAGTTATAACTCTTCAGGTCGGGGATCACATAGTACTGATTGAGGGTGACCGGATTGCTAGTGCCGATAACAGGTATCACCGCAGTACTGACCGGTTGCTGCACCCAAGTGCCGTTCTTGGCTTGGGTGACCGCCGCGCCCGGGGCGTAAAGGGTGCCCGCGTTGCTGATGGGAATGATCAAGGGAACCCGTTCGGAGCTGAGGGTATATTGATAACGGACGTCATCCCCCGTATCTAAACTGTTGTCATTACGGTAAGCCTCGATATTGGTGATGTAGTTCTGGCGGACGGCGTACCAATTACTAATACCCGAAGTGCCATAACCGCCCCAGAAGTTTAGGCCCCAAAGCCCTTCATCGTCGGGGTAATAAAGGGAGGTCATGTTGATGGCCTCGACCACGTTATCGCCTTCGTTGTCATACTCGGCCACATACTCATGTTTTTGACTGACGTTCAAGTTGATCACGATCGCGTCCAAGAAGGAGGGCCAACTCTTCATCCAGGTCTGCTGGCGGCCGTCCCAGCCAAAATTGACGCGCCATCCGTAACGGTCGCTGACCAAGGTGTCCGCTTCCCCGATCCAACCGTAAGCGTCCATGGCTGTGCTGGGCGAGTTGGTCAGGCCATATTGGTCGAAGTGAACACCCGCCATGGCCACCTTACTTTGAACGTTGGCGAAGCTATCGCTGATGGCCGTGTAATAGAACCCCAAGGGATAATAGGAGATGGAACCTTGCACTGCGGGCGCCTCCAAAGCGGTGTTCGTGGGAGAGCTAGTAAAACCATTAGCTGCGTTCGCTGGCGTATATCCGGTCAGGAAACTGGAGAACCCGGCCTCGGCATTCACGTTGAACAGGTCCTTCGTGTAATTCAACGTGGCTTGATAGGTCTTGAGGTTCAATTCAGGCCCCGACGTAGCGACGAAATTGTCGTTCACCCACTCCGTACTGATGTCGCCCCGAAGGCCCGGCAGGATGGTACTGTCGATCTTAGCGCCCTCTTCCCAGCGCTGGCTTTGCAGTTCGGTGGTTCCCATACGGCCAAAGAGAAGGATCAAGCGGGTATCCCCGCCGATGAAGGGCAGGTTATTCCCAACCCCATAGATACCGTCGAACACACGGTCATAGGTCGAGACGATGTTCCCGCTCGAATAATTCTCCTGGACCGCGGAAAGGTTGGTCATGTAGTCGTCCCAGAGCTTTCCATCCTTGTCGTCGGTGGAACGGCGCACATCGAAGGGGTTCTGGTCCAGCTTTAAAGAAGAAGGTTGTACCCCTCGGCTGAAATCACCGAAGGTCAAAGCACCAGTGTAGGACTCCACGGTCACATGGGTGTTCCAGTCGCCCAGGGGACCGGAGAGCTGCGTGGAAAAGTCGGGATTGAACACGTAGATCGAGGCCGGGAAGCTGTATTGGCTGTTGGCGTTCCCCACCGAACCGTTGGAATCGGAAAGCATTCCGCCTAGGCCCATCGTGAAGGAACCCGCGCCGCCCAGGTCCGTTGTCATATGTATTTCGGTCTCTTGGCTTCCCCGGATGGCGTTGGCCGAGGGAATAGGCGCTTGTTGGATACCGTTCAAAGTCGGGGGTGCCGGCGAAGTGGAAGGCCCCGTCAAGCTGATCTGTTCATAACTGAACCGGGAGATATAGTCAAAGGTTGGCATTTTCATCTTGCCGTTGGCCCCGCGGGCATTGTTGTTCAAGAGGTCCTGGACCGTATTCAGCGCGTCGATCTCTTTCTGGCGGTCCTTGATCCGTTGATCTTCCTGGCTCCATTGGCTCTTCAATTCACCGGATTCGCTTTTGAGTTCCTTTAACAACTGGTCGATCTCCAACCGAACCCGGGGATCCACATAAGGTATGGGGGTAGGCGCCAGGGTTGGCACTTGCACGGCTGTCGGGGTAGTAGACACCGCGACGGTCGGCACCGCGGTCGGGGCAGGTTCACTCGGCTTACCCAACGATGGGGCTTCGATCCGGGCCTTGGCTCTTTCGGTATAGAAGGCCAATTCCAACCGGGTCACATATTTGCCCTCGTCCAATACCGCTTGGTCTTGAGGATCCAACAATCCATATTTTTCGAGGGCCTTGACCCTTTGATAAATGGATTCATCGGGACCCACGTTGGCCAAAGGATTGGCGTGCGCTAGCGATAGCGGTATCAAGCAGCCGAGTAAAAGCGCCGCGCTAAGGAATAAAAATTGGGTCCGTAAACTCAAAAGGGTCCTCAGATCAGTTCTCAATAGAATTCAACGCGGTCGACCCAATAGTCGACCTTATAAAGTCCTGGCACATTGTTTGTGCCGTTCTCCCACTTGATGTAGACCACTTCTTTCAAATGGTCCATGAAATCATCCGAGTCCAGGGTCGCGCCCCAGCCTTCTTCGCGATTCAGGCTCTTGAAATCGAAACTTTCCGCCACCCAATCCAAGGTCGGTTTCAAGAAAACACCAAAATGGTTGCCGCACTGGTCCGTACAGACCCCGCCATCGGCCACCGGGACTGTCGAGGCGATCCCAAACTCGAAACGGCGGCGGGTCGCTTGGTCGTTCGACTTGTAATAGAACCGCACCCCATGAAAAAGGGACAGATCGTAATAGGTGGTCTTCTTGAACTTCCCCTCCAAAGCCAGGGTTGGATATTTGCCGTCACCCACATCGTTCAGGTATCCCGTAATGTGGGCCGCCTTGTCGCCGTCCACTCCCCCGGTCGCGATGAAATTCGTGTTTGGAATACTGCCATCGGTGGCGATAACTTGCCAATAACCCAGACCCGCCCCATAAAGATAAGGGTCCATATAGACCGTACCGTCGCTGAAATTAGAGATCTTTCGGTTGTCCGCCGGGATACTGGATTTATGGAGCAATTGGGCGTCCGGAATATGCTCGGCGTAAGAAGACGCTTTTGAACCTTCGTTGATAAAAACCGCCCCGCAACCGGTCAAGAGAACGAGTCCAAATAATGAGGATAAATGGAGCGCGCGGGCTCTCGTGAAAAGCATTCAAAACCTTTCTGGGTGAACAAGGGAAAAAGCCTTGGTATTTTACTAAAAAGGTTTTTAATCGCGAGGTTTTTTTGTGTTTTTAGGGCTTCGGGACCTCAAGCGGTTGTCCCGAAAAAATCAATGGGTCAATCCCTAGTGTCGCTTGTTGGGAAAAAAGCGGTTATTTAGGCAATTGTTCCAAAATGGAGTTCTGCAATATCTTGGAATCATAGTCCGAACCAGAGGAAGGAGCGGATCCCTGTGTGGGTGCGTTTTCCGGAGCGGCAGGCTGGGCGGGCGCGGCCCCTTGGTCTGGTGAGGCATTTCCCACTCCGCCCAAAGGATCGTTCGACGCGGCACCACCCGAATAAGGCGAATCCAATTCTCCTTGGGTACCGAGGGGTCCTAGCGAATCACCCACATCGCTGGTCGCGGGCTTAGCGGGCGCTTGGGCCGGAGCCTGGACGGGCGCGGGCTTGTAAGGCACCATGGGCACTTGGGTACGCGGCGCGGGTTGGGGCATCGCCACCGGTGCGGGCGCTTTATGGAGGTGATGATGGACTTGCGGTTCCATCGCGGGATGCTCGATGCGCCAAAGTGTCTTCGCTCCTAGGCGATGCACATAATTGAAGTCGAAAGCGCGGATGTCCGAGTCCGATTGCTCGACCAGGATCGCGGTCATGTAGCGGTTATCCCTTTCGGGCTCCTCATCCTTGGGGATGGTCACGAACAGGTTCTTGAAACGCAGGATGTGACCTGCGGGCAGGTCGAAGGGACCCACCGTGGCGATATCGGAGGCGTAATTCTTGCTCGTATCCAATTGGTGCAACATCAACCCCTTCAGGTTGATGTTCGACTGGTTACGCACTTCCACGTTGATTGGCACCGCGACACCCGCGGGGATCTCTTTTGGTTCATCCAAGACCACCTTGATGGGCAATACCCCCTCGGCGTTCTTCATGACCGAGAAGGCTTTCCCGCCCGCCACCGTCCATTCCATCGCGCTGTAGGGACCCCTCATGCCGTAAACAAGCCGGTAAAGGTCGTGCCAGAACATGCCCAAACGGGCGTTCACATCGAACCAGCTACGGAAGGTGTCTGTTTCACGATCATAAAGTTCTTCCGGGCCCGGCGGATTCAGGGATTTTTGCACCCAGTTGAAGTCCACCATCTCGCCCATCGCGTACATACCGTTGCCCCGGGCCAGGTAATTGGGCCATTGCTTGTTCATCGTTTGCAGGGTACCGCTGTCACCTTCATAGAGCATGATGTGGTTGAAATTGACGCCCGCGTCCACGAACATCGCGGGGTCCTGGCCATGCTGGTGTCCCTGCTGCCAACCCAGGGTAAAGGTAAAGACGGGTTTGCTGACTTTCGCCTCATCCAGGATACTCTTCAAGGCCAGGGATACTTTATGGGCGCGCCACCATTCAAAGAGCGAGATGACCTTGTGGTCCTTGTCGTGTTCCACGGTCTTGGCCAGCCACAGGATGCGCTCATCCTTGTTCATGCTGCCGTACCCCGCCGGGGCGGGCACATCCAGGTCCTTCATGAACTCATCGACCATCTCATAGCCCGCGAACCCGGTGCGCACATAGTCCAAGCCGATCATATCGATCATGGAATCGTCATCGAACTTCCTCAGTAGGTCGATCACATCCTGACGGCGTTTGGGATCTTCCAGGGAGATGAACCGGGTTTGTACCACCTGACCGCTGTCCGAATCGTAACCCAGGGAGAATTGATAAGGGGCTTGGTTCCAGGCGTCGCCTACCACCTTGAAAGTGGTCATATAAGCGGCGAACTTGATGCCCGCCTCGTGGGCAGCCTTGGCGTATTTATGCGCCACATCGATATCCGAGGGATTGAAGGGAAATTCCCTTGATTCCAAATGGTCCCAGATCGAGGTCTGTCCCGCCAAGTAACAGTAGCAATTGGCTCCCATGAACTTAGCCCAGCCGATGGCGTTACCCGGCCGCATGCTCTCGCTACCGTCCACCGCCGGCACCGCGCCATTGATGAGCTGCTTGCCGCCTTCCATGGTCAGGGTCGCGTAACCCGGATAGAGCCCTTGTGGTTTCAAGGGCGAAATGGTGAAAGCGGAACGGAGGATCTTGGGCGCTTTCCATTCCGGAGCGGTGACCGTCAAAGTGGCGATATAGGTGCCGGGCTTGGGATTGTAAGGGATCGGCCAATTGCCATAGAGGCGTCGTTCATCGGCGTCTTTCTTCAGGACCAACCTTTCCGTGCTGCCCACGGTGGTCACCGGCTCACCGTTAAGAGTGATGATCGCCGCGGCTTTCAGTCCACTGAAATTGACCGCCTGGAGCGAACGGACCTTGATCTCGAAAGGCACCATTTCATAACGCAGGAAATTGCGGTTCGGCATCACCGCGATCATGTCGGGCAATAATTGGGAATTGGCCGGCACCTTCGGTGTGCCCATGAGCATCGGCGCGATCTTGGCCGTAGCTAAATAACCGCCAAAAGTCAGGAAGATCGCGGCAAAGGCCAAACGGAAGATGCGGTTCCCCGCCACTGCGGCCAAGGCCATTTCAAAGGCGGAAAAAGACACTTTCGGAAGGTTGAGAACGAGCCAGGGGACCAGGGGCATTTTCCATTGCGGCAAAGGCAAAACGAACTTTTTCTTCTCTTTGGCTTCGGGTTTGGGTTCAGGCTCGATCGGGACCGGTTTGGCGTTGCGTTCCTTGACCGCGCTGGAGAGGGAATCCTTGAGCTGCAGTTCCAGGTCCGCCAGCCGGATCGCGTGGGACAAAAGCTGCGCTTGGGACATCTCGCTCTCGCGCATGGCCCTTTCCAAAGCGCGCTTTTGTTCTTGTTCTTGCAAATTGGCGGCGACCTGGGCTCGGAAGACCTGGGTCCAATCCCAGAAAGCCACCGACAAACGCCCGATCCCCCTACCCGCGAAGGCCACGGCCTTGGCCATAGCCGCGGCGGCCACCCCGACGAAACCGATAAGCGCCGCCAATCCCTTGGCGCTGGACTGACCCCACCGTTCGGACCTTTCCTTCCAGACCGTTGGATCGAAAGTGTCCGGCGCAGGCGGCTTAGGTAAGCGGAAGGCTTGTGGGTTCACTTTGCCTAATTGGGAGGACACATCCGGCGGCAAAGGCGTGTCCCGGGTCAGTCGAACGACCGTTTCCACGTGATAGGTCTGAGGGAACATGTCCAAGGGCTGGGCCCAATCCACCAGGAAACCATGCTGCGCCAACAGGGCCAAGTCCCGGGCCAAAGTGGAGGGATCGCAGGAAACATAAACGATGCGTTCGGGATGCAGCGCCGCCACCCGAGCCAGCACTTCAGGGCTGACGCCCTTACGCGGGGGATCCAGGATGGCCGCGTCGATCTGCACCATACCCTTGTTGCGCAGGTCCAGAAGGATATTGGGCACGTCCCCCGCCACGAAATCCAGGTTCGTGCGGTGATTGTTCTTGGCGTTGAACTTCGCGTCCTCGACCGCCGGGGCGATCTCCTCGACGCCGATGACATACTCCGCCTTGCTGGATACGCCCAAAGCCAGCGTACCGATACCGCTGTAAAGGTCCAGCACCGTTCCCCATTTCTTTTTATGGAAGGGATCGCCCAGGGCTTTACGCACAGTTTCGTGCAACTGGTCCGCTTGAGCGGTGTTGACTTGGAGGAAGGACTGCAGGGAAACCTTCAGCTTGAAGCCGTCGATGACTTCGTAATAGTGGTCCCGACCCGCCAGCAGTTTGGTTTCTTGGCCGAAAACGATATTGGTACGGGAAGGGTTGATGTTCTGCAGCACGCCCACCAGACCCGGTATCTCGGCCATCAGTTCCTGGGCCAAGCGCGGCAGGATGTCCGCCAACTCTTCTTTAGGAAGGCCGTGCTTTTGGACCCTTTCCTCGGGCACTGCGGTTCGGGTGACGAAGGCCAGCAGCAATTCCCCGGTCTTGGTGCCGTGACGCACGCCCAAATGCCGCATAAAGCCCGTATGGCTCTTTTCCTGGTAAGGGGTCAGGCCCGCTTTGTCGATCTTATCGAGGACCTTTTTAATGAGATCGTTGATGGCGTCGCTTTGGATAGGACAGGTCTTATAAGGCACCAACTGGTGGGAACGGGGTTCGTAGATGCCGGCCACGAAATGGTCGTCCCGCATGGAAAGCACCGGCAGCGCTTTATTACGGTAAGCGTAAGGGTCCGGCGAGGGCAGGCAGGGTTCGACCTGGATCCCTTCCAGTTTACCGATCCGTTCGATGGCATCCCGGACGAATTGGGCTTTGGTGAGCAATTGTTTGGAATAGTTAAAGTGCTGCCACTGGCAGCCGCCGCATTCCTCGAAGATGGGACATGGGACTTCGACCCGGTCCGGCGAGGGACGGAGTATCGCCGCCACTTCCGCCGAGGCGTAATGGTCCTTCACGGAGGTGATCTTGGCGAGGACCCTTTCGCCGGGCAATGCGCCCCGGACAAAAATGGCGAAGTCGTGGTAGCGTCCCACCGAGTCGCCCCCGAAGGCCATGGAGTCGATCTCGATCTCGACTTGATCCCCAAATCGAACGGGTTTGACCGCTTTGGATTTCATCTTGATCCTGAAAAGAAATTGCTCGGGGATGTTGCGGGTTATCCCCCGATAAATGAAAGGCGGTTCCTCCAGTCCCCACTGGACGAACCGCCGCTCATGGATAGGCTTTGCTTATTTTAGCTATTTTTCAGGGAGGGGCAACCAACTACCGGCCCGATCACTTCTTTTTGACCTCGCCGGGGTCGAATTCCAGGCGCAGATTGTCCAAATAAACCGTTACGGGCTTCGCCCCAGCCATATCCACCCAGAACTGGATGCCGCTGATCATCGTCAGGTCCATGCGGGCCTTATCCAGGTCGTCGGTAGAGACGGAAAGATTGGTGACCTTCTTGGACAGCAGGGTCCCCGAGGCCGTGTAGGAATAGGCTTTGGAGTCGATAACCTTCAAATGGTAGGTCACCGGCTGGTCCGCCGCGTTGAAGACATCCATCTTGAGGCTCGTGTATTCGGTCCAGTCAAAGATCGTCAATTTGGTCACCGAATGGGTATCCAGGGTGGCCACGGGCTGCCAGGTCACGCCCGGGGTCGGGGTGGCCACGAATTGGTCGGACGTATAGAAGGTCAGTTTGGCGCTGTGCTTGCCGTGGGTGGGATTCTGGGTGGATTGTTCCATCTTGGCGTAACCGCCCGTGGCCCAGTCAAAGTCGTTATTGGCGTCCTCGAAATCGGAGATCATCGTGGTCTTCTTCACCAGCCCGTGCTTGCGGCTGTGGGTCAGGCCCAAACCCGCGGCGATGGCGTAAAGCAAACCCAAGACGACAAGGATGATGACGGCGGTTCTCATGAAGGTCCTTTATGGATACGGCTGATGGAACGGGTGGCATTGTAACAGTCCCCCGGACGCTCCCGCAACTTGAAGACAAATACCTTTGACCCCAAAGGGCACCCAGATCACAAAGTTTCAACAAAATAAGGAATATCCGGGACGAGACAACAAGGAATAATGATCCCCTGTTTACTTTGTGCCCTTAGCGTCCTTCGTGGTTCAAGATTTACGATCTTGCCGGCCCCGTGGAGCGGCGGATGTTGAGCTGCACCGGCACCAACACCTTGCGGGTCTCCCAGTTCTCCGGGTTCTTGATCTTCGTCAGCAGGATCTTGGTCCCTTCCATGCTGATCAGGTGGAAGTCCTGCCGGATGGTGGTCAGGGAGTAGGGCTCTTGGGTCACCTCGGGAATGTCATCGAAACCCACCAGGGAAATATCCTTGCCGATCTTGAGTCCCGACTTCTCGAAAGTATCCCAAGCGCCCAGGGCCATCAGGTCGTCCGAGGAGAAAATAGCCGTGGGGCGATCCGCCAAGGCGAGGAACTTTTCCGCCGCTATCACGCCGCTCTCCCGGCTGAAACGTCCTTCTTGGATATATCCTTCGGGAATGAGCAGGCCGTGCTTCTTCATCGCTTCTTTGTAACCCGCCAAGCGGTCCTTGGAATCGGAATTGTAATCCAGCGGGCCGGAGATGAACCCGATCTTGGTGTGGCCCAAACTGGTCAAATGATCGATCACTTGATGGGCGGCGCCCACGTTGTCGCTGTCGACCGTGTCGATAGGCAGGTCCGGCACACGGTGGCCGATGAGCACCATGGGCACCCGGCTGTCGGCCATCTTGAGCAGTTCTTTTTCCTTCAAATAGGGCGAGATAACCAAAATGCCGTCCATCGCGTTGCGGAAAACCCTTTCATGGATCGCTTCCGGGTCGAAGATACCGGCCACGGTGTTGACCAAAAGGCCGTAACCCTTTTCCTGCACCGCCTCATTCACGCCGTTGAGGATGCTGACGTACCAGTAATTGCGGAAGTCGCATTTTTTCTCGTACCATGAGAAAAGCACTTGGATGAGGTTCGATTGTTTGGCCACCAGGCCCCGGGCCAGGGAACTGGGTTTGAAATCGAGTTCCGCGATGGCCAAAAGCACTTTTTGGCGGGTGTCTTCCAGCACGTTGGGGTTCTTGTTCAGCACCCGGGAGACGGTGGAAATGGAAACTCCCGCTTTGCTCGCCACATCGTAGATCGTACCCGGCATAACGACTCCTTATCGAACCGCTTTCATGGCGCTTTCATGTCTTCATAGACTTCTGCCCTTCTTTTGATCGTCTTGAAAAAAAGGAGGGAGCGGAGCTTGAAGCGATTGAAAGACCTGGAACCGATCCGGCCAAAGCCGGTATCGAGAACAGGATTATCTTAGCATAGGCCGGTCCCTCGTGGACCTTTTGGCTGAATTTGGCTAAAATCCGCCATCTTTTCCAGGAGAATCCATGAGTTCCTTCCTCAAGACCGCCATCCAAGCCGCCCGTGCCGCCGGTAAGATCCACCGGCAGTTCTATGGCAAAGCGTTGAACATCCAATACAAGGGCCGCAACAACCTGAACCTGGTCACCCAGGTCGATAAGCTTTCCGAGAAAAAGATCCTCGCCATCCTTAAGAAAAAATTCCCCACCCATGATCTACTCGGTGAGGAAAGCGGTCTCCAGGACAACAACTCCCCTTACGCCTGGGTCGTCGATCCCCTCGACGGCACCACCAACTTCGCCCACGCTTACCCTTTCTTCTGTGTGTCCATCGCCTTGCTTCACCGGGGACAACCGCTCGTGGCGGTCGTTTACGATGCCCTGAGGGATGAATGCTTTACCGCTGAAAAGGGCAAAGGCGCCTTTTTGAACGGCAAGCGCCTGCGGGTTTCCAAGGTGAAAGACCTGGAAAAGAGCCTGCTCTGTACCGGCTTTGCTTACATGGTCCGCGAAACCCATTACAACTTGGACAACTTCGCCAAGTTCGTGCTGACCGCCCAAGGCGTGCGCCGGGACGGTTCCGCCGCAATGAACCTGGCCTATGTGGCCGCCGGCCGTTTGGATGGTTTCTGGGAAAGGGGCATCCAGGCCTGGGACATGGCCGCAGGCGTGCTTTTGATCCGGGAAGCGGGCGGCAAAGTGACCGACCTGACGGGAAAGCCTTACGATCTCTTCAAGCAGAATGCCCTGGCCACCAACGGACCTCTTCATTCAACGCTATTCAAGATCTTGAGCAAGGGCAAGGACGAGAAGAACTGGCTGAGAAAATTCGGGCCTACCGGTGTTCCTCACTGAGCTTCCGGTGTCTTTATCGGTTTTTGTTTATCGAAAAAGTGATCGAGATAACTTTTCATTTCTTCCTGGGAAACAAATCCTACCCAAGCTTTGACGATCTTGCCGTGATCGAACAAAAGGGCTGTCGGTAAACCTTCAATGCCGATGGCCCGGGATGTTTCCGGGTTTTCATCCACATTCATCCGCAACACTTTTAATCGGTCACGGTAATCTTCCGATAACTGATCCACCACGGGGCTGAACATCCGGCAATAACCACACCAAGGCGCCCAAAAATCCACCAGGACCGGTCTTTTCGACCGGACCACGTTTTTCTCGAATTGAGCGTCGGATACATCGGCGACCGAACCGCTCTTTGAAGTTTCACCCTGGACCGGGGCCGGAATAACCGAGCCGGCTAAGATCCCAGCGCCCACAAAAAAGATCAAAATTAAGATCCGCCATTGAAAGGACATTTTCAAACCGCCTCAAGATCGCGGCCAAGCCAAGCTTGGCCGCGTTACTTTGTTTTTAGAACAAATGCAAAGCCCAATGACCCGCGGCAGCCAAACCACCTAAGATCACGATTCCCATCATCATTTTTTCATGGACGCACATACCTTTTTTCGCGACGCAAGAATCCATTTTGCACATAAGAGACATAAACAACCTCCCAATATTGATCGAACTCCAAAGGGGTTCTAGCAATAGGTACGGCGAACTAAATGAAAAAGTTACGGGGGAATGACTAAAAAAGGACTTGGACTTTGTGACCGAAGGGGTGTTTTTGATCTGGGAATCGGGCGGTAAAGTGACCGACCTGACGGCAAAACCTTATGACCGCTTCAAACATAACGCTCTGGCCACCTAAAAACCTTTTCATTTGACGCTATTCAAAATCTTGAGCAAGGGCAAAACTGGCTGAAGCACTACGACAAAAATTATTTGAACAGTTAATTTTGACCAAAAACCTGGTCTTGTTTCGATTCATATTCTTTTTTCATTTTCGACATAATAATTACAAAACAAATCATAGAGCCAACACATCCCAATGCGCCAAAAAGCAAACCCAAAAATTTAAGGTTTAAAATACTCGACAATGAAGAGCTAGGAGGTCGATGAGACCACCTCATAAGAAACAATTCACCTATCCAATCAAGTTGCAAAGGAAGGTAAATAAAACACAACCTCAGCCACGGTGGATTGATCTTTTTCAAATTTGAATAAGTAAAAAATCTAGAAAAATAGAAATAAGCGAACAAAATTTCCAAGCACCCATATAAAGATCCCCATATAAGAAACGGTTCCACAGAACATTTCCTCCGAAACTAAATTGAGATCTATCTTAAAATATCAGATTAACTTTATCGCCGATCTTCGTTTTCAACACTTTATCCGCCCGGCCCTGATTGACTGACACTTCCAAATAGCCCGACGAGCCTCCCAGCACCAACAGTTCGCCTTTTTTTGCCTGCGCGTAATGACGACCCACCTTGTCGATGGTCCTCTTCCCGATCTTGAGCCGAAAAGACACGCTGAGCGTACGGTTACCGAAGTTCGTCACCAAATTGCCGAAATGGTCGATCCACAACACTTCCCCCTCGAAACCTTCTTTTGTGGGACGAGGCAGCGGCAAAGTTCCCGGCACCAGCTCGTTCAAAGACTTCCCCAATTTCGAGAAAAGAACGCCTTTCGCCAAATGGGCCGCCACCGGCGCGAAAATGTCCCGGCCATGGAAAGTCTGGCTGACCTTCGCGAGGTGATATTTCTTTTCGGTCAGCTCAATCGCCGCCTCGAAGCCCCGGTCCCTGAGCGCCGCGGCGAAAAGCCCGTTGTCCGGTCCCACGAAGTAATGGCCCCGGGACTGAATGGCGACGGCCTTGCGGCTGCTCCCTACCCCCGGGTCGACCACCGTGAGATGGACCGTCCCCTTCGGGAAGTAATTCATTGAGGTCTTGAGCAGGAAGGCCCCGGTCGTGATGTTCTGGGGCGGCACCGCGTGGGTCAGGTCCACTAATTGGGCTTGGGGGCAGATGGAAAGAATGACGCCTTTCATGGAACCAACATAGGTATCTTGGGTCCCAAAATCGGTTAAAAGCGTCACGATCGGTGTTTTCAATTTCGGCTCGTTTCTCTGCTTTTGGACTTTAATTCAAAATTCATCATTCAAAATTCTTAATTTCTTTAGGTGGTCCAGCCTTTCAAAAAATCCTCGATCAAAAAAGGCAGATCGTCGTGATAACCGCCTTCCAATAAAGTGAACATCGGCACGTGAAAGTCCCGCAGCATTTGGCCCATCCTGAAATAATCCTGTTTCTTGAGGCCAAACTCGGTCAGGGGATCTTTCTCATAAGTATCGAAACCCATCGAGACCCCGATCAGGTCCGGTTTGAAGTCCCGGATCTTTTGCATGGCCATTTCCATCACCGGGAAATAATCCTTTTCCTGGGTGCCCGGCATCAGGGGGTAATTGATGCAGTTCTCGATGGAGGTGCGCCCCGTGCCCGGATAGGCCGGGAACTGGTGCAGGGAAACATAAAGATATTCGGGCCGGCCCAGGCAAAAAGCCTCGGTTCCGTTGCCGTGGTGGCAGTCCAGGTCCAGGATGGCGATCCGTTTCGCCTTGCCCTGGCGGATCAAGTCTTCCACCGCCACCGCCATGGAATTGAAATAACAGAACCCCATCGACCGGTGCGGGGTGGCGTGGTGGCCCGGCGGGCGCATGAGGGAAAAAGCCAAGGCCCCCTTCAGGGCCTCCGCCGCGGCCTGTATCGCCGCGCCCGAGGCAAGAAGACTGGCCGGATAGACCTCCAACCCGCCCGGCGTGTCCAGGTCGATGAACTTCTCGCTTTGCACCGCCTCGATCACCGACAGGTCGTGCACCGCGCGGATCTTTTCCATGGGCGCGGGGGTCGGTTCCTCAAAAACTTGGGGGGGCAGGTGTTTTTTCAGGTGCTCCAGGGACCGAAGGACCCGGCCCGCGTGTTCCGGATGGCCGAGGCTGTCATAGGCGGCAGCCTTGATGGTGGATAGGACTTTAAGGTTATCGATCGCCATTTTGCTTACGGATCTTCTCGGCCAAAAGGAACATATCCAGGCGCACCACATCCTCGCTGTTAATCGCGAGGATCTTGATACCCGCCCGGTAATTGGTGCCCGACAAACCCGGTATCTCGGCTTGGTGCGAGACCACCTCCGCCAGCAGGGTGATCGGCGAGTTGTAGTTGGGCAAGTAAAGTTTGATCTCCAAGGCCATATCCAACGGGAACTCCTGGGGCCCCACCAGGCACATCCCGCCAACCGAGATATCCTTGGTCACCGCATTGAGGATGGTGGATTTCCGGGACAACTCTTCCAGATGGTCCGCGGTCCAATCCCGGTAGGGTTTATCCGCCAAGGATTCTTCCAAGGTCATTTTAGGAATGAACCGATAGGCCACACGGATGGAGGTATTGACGCGCTCGTATTGACGCCGCTCGATCCAGCCTTGATGGGAGGACATAAGGTTTACGGTTTCCAGTGGATACAGGACACGGGACAGCTATACATGGCGTCCTGGATCTTTTTTTCGGTGTCCCCGTGAGGGTTATAAACCTCGGACAGGCCGTCCGAGGTCATACGGAAAACTTTAGGCACTTCCACCACACAGGCTTCACAACCCGTGCATTCATTTTGATCGACGTAAGCGATGCGGCTGTTCTTTTTGATCTCACTCATAATTAGGTCTTTTCGGGGGCTTAGAACCCCGCCGCTAAGGTCAAGGTGCCCGCCACATCCGTCCCGTTGGACTCACCCACCATCGCCAATTGCAGCCCCGGCCCGCCACCCAGGTCCAGCCCCAGCACATACTTGGGTTCCAGCACCACCGGCGCTCCCGTGGAGGAAACCGAAGGGGTGAAGGCTGTGTTCGGTTCGGACCCGCCCAAGGCCGCCGTGAAGTTACCCGTAAGGGTAGAGGTAATGCTTCCGCTATTCCGTTCGAACCCGACCGCGGCATAAGGATAGAGTACTCCCAATTGCTTGCCGATGGTGATCTTAGCGCCCATGGTGCGGGTGACCCAGTTAAGGCTATAGCTGGAATTACCCGTCAAGGTGCCCGTATAGCTGTTATGGGAAGTCGAGTCGGTATAAGTCACGGTCTGGCTGATGTTAGAAGTGGTCACGTCAAAAGCGCCCGTCATGGTGTCATAGCTGGTGGACAGAGTCACCGTCGGCACACCCATGCCCTCGAATATCTTGTAGCGCAGGTCGATACCCCAGCCGCTGAAATTGCCACCAAAGCTGCCCGCGTTGATGGGGGGGAGATAGGTATAACGGAACCCCGCGTCAAATCCATTGAAAAGACCGATCCGGGCCGTCATCACCGGATAAGGCAAAGGTACGCCTGAAGGTAGGCTGAAGTTAGTGGCCGCGGAGACCACGCTTAATCCGGTCAAATTATTCAAATTGGGCAAT
The DNA here is from genome assembly GCA_027452205.1 of candidate division FCPU426 bacterium. Lineage (GTDB taxonomy): Bacteria > Oederibacteriota > Muellerivitia > Muellerivitales > Muellerivitaceae > Bog-1183. The sequence continues at coordinate 123,102 of DAIDGV010000024.1, forward strand.
CCGATAAAGTCCGCGCCTGCGGCAAAAGAAATGGAAAAATGGGGCCCCGCAGTTAGATCATAGACCGTCGGATTGGTATTCCACCCTAAACCGGTGAAGAAACCCATGCTTTTGGCAAAAGGGCCATTAACAAAATTAGCGATGGTCTGCATGTCCGCCGTGGCGGTATTGATGAAGTCCGTCGTGTCCTGACCCGCCCGGGCGGTCGTTTGAAAGCCGCAAAAAAGAATAATAGCGAGACCCAGACTGATCTTTCGCAATTGCATGATGTCCCTCAAAATAGGTTTATACAGCTCGAATGTTCAGTTAGGTTATCGCAAATGAAAAGCCCTGTCTATTAAGACCCTGACAAAAGGAATTGAACGATGAAATGGCCTGACGGGCCGCTGGTCCTTGGCATCTTTATAGAAAGGCTCCATCGTTTTGGCGCCACCGTTCAGGTCCGAGGCCGGAAAGAATACTGCCATGTGACCAACTCGGGCCGCCTTCGGGAACTGCTCTGTCCCGGGGCCCAGGTCGCCTTGGTGGACCATGGCAAGGATCCTTCCCGCAAGACCCGCTATGCCATTCGGCTCGCCTTATATAAGAGGAAGTGGGTCTGCATCGAGGCCAATATCGCGCCCAAGCTATTGATGGAAGCCTGGAAGATTGGAAAAGTGCCCAGTCTGAAGGGTTATGACCAGCTTCAAGCCGAGGTGGCCCTGGACCGTCATACCCGTTTCGATTTCCAAGCCCGGAACACCCGGACCGGCGAAAAAGCCTGGGTCGAGGTGAAATGCGTGACCCTGGTGGACAAAAAAGGCGTCGGCCACTTCCCCGACGCGCCCTCCGAAAGGGCTTCCAAACACTTACGGGAGCTGATGTCCCTTTCCCGCAAGCCCGGAACGAAGTGTTTTGTTTTCTTCATCTTGCAGAACCCGCTGGGAAAAGGGGTCACCCCCAAGGACGACACCGATCCGGTCTTTGGAAAGACCCTCCGCCAGACCGCTAAGACCCAGGTGAAGATCGAGGCCTTTAAGGCTCAGATCAGTTTGAAAGACGCACGGCTGACCCAGGCCATCCCTGTATTGCTCAAATGACTTTCGTCTTATAGATCGTGAATGACTTTGGGCGGGAGCGCCGCCCGCAAAGCGTTGAGCATGGCCAGCACATCGATCGTTTCTTGAAGGATCGCCCCATTCACTGGGCTTAAATAACCCAAAGCCGCAAAAGCCATTCCGCCCAAGCTCAGGACCATGCCCCCCACGGCGCTCTGTATGGCGATCGACCTCATTCGGCGGCTAATGTGCATGAACTCGTCCACTTTTTTAAGCGAGTTGTCCATGACCACGACCCCCGCCGCTTCCGCGGTCACATCACTGTTCTGCCCGATCGCCATGCCCACCGTAGAGGCCATCATCGCCGGGGCGTCGTTGATGCCGTCCCCCACATAAAGCGTCTTGGCCGCCGCCGTTTCCTTCCGGACGATCTCGAGTTTTTCCTCGGGTTTTTGCTGGGCATAGACCTCCGTGATGCCTACTTGTTCGGCAAGATAACGCACTTCGGATTCCCGGTCGCCCGAAACGATCAATAAGCGGTTGAACTGATGCTTGGGGCCCAGGTGGCCGACAAAGGACCGGCTTTCCTCCCGGGGCGAATCCCGAAAACGGAACATCGCCGCATAACGCCCATCCATTACCAGAACGCATTCCAACCCGCCTTCCGTGGGCGGCGGCTGGTTTTCGGCCAGCATTGACGGCGTGAGTTTCGCGCGGCTGGTCATCAGCAACGAATGGCCTACGATCAGGCCCAAGAGGCCCTTCCCCGGCGCCTCGCTGACATCTTTGGCTTCTTGAAGCGGGAGTGCCCTTTCCTTGGCGGCCATCAACAAGGCGTGAGCAAGGGGATGTTTGGAGTAGCACTCTAGGCTCGCCGCCAAAGCCAGGACCTGGTCGGGTTCCAGCCCGGGAGGAACGGATATCTCGGTCAGTTGGGGGGCGCCATAAGTGAGCGTGCCCGTTTTATCGAAGATCGCCGTGCGGCATTGGGTGATCTGTTCCAATACGACCGGGTTCTTGACAATGACCGCCCGTTTCGCGCACAGGGAGATCGAGCCGATGATGGCGATGGGGATGGCCAAAAGTAGGGGGCAGGGCGTCGCGATCACCAAGACCGCCAGGAACCGGATCGATTCGCCGCTAAGCGCCCAAGCGAGAAGCGCCAGGGAAAGCGCGACCGGCGTGTAGATGGCCCCCAATTGATCGCCCAAACGGCGTAACTGAGGCCGTTGTTCCTCGGAGTCGCGCATGACCTTCATGATCTTCGCGTAACGGGAATCGGCCGCGCGTTGCGTCACTTGAATGGTCAAGGCCGACTCGCCATTGATGGCGCCGGAGATCACCGACGAACCGGACGTTTTGTTGATCTTGAAGGGTTCCCCGGTCAAATAGGACTCATCCATCATCCCGTGTCCTTCGATGACCGCCCCGTCCGCGGGACAGATCTCGTGGGGATAGATCACCAGGGTGTCCCCCACCTCGATCTGGGACAGCGCTATATCCGATATATCCCTTCCGGCCCGTCGGTGGGCCGTCGAGGGCATCCGTTTGGCCAGCGCGGCCAGCACCGAGGAAGCGCTTTGCAAAGCGTAAGTTTCCAGCAGTTGGCCGCCGGAGAGCATCAGGACAATGATCGAACCCGCCAGGTATTCGCCCAGAACAATGGAAGTGATGATGGAAATACCGGCCAAAAGATCCGAACCGAAATCCCGGCGAAGGAATCTTCGGACCAGGTCGTAAGTTAGCGGCAACCCGCTGAGAACAAGTAAGACCAGCAAGGGGGACTCATAAACCGCCGAGGTGGTCTTCCATCCGAAACGAAGGGCCAGATAGAACAAGATCGCCAAGACCGATAAAACCGTGATGCTGACGGACTTGTAACGCGAGAAAAATGACGGTGATTTTTCTCCGACCGCCGGATCATTGTCGAGGGGATTTTTCATCGCGGGTTCCTTATCGGGCCTTCGTGGCGAACTTCCGAAGCGGGTCTTTTTCCAGCCGGTCCAATTTTTTGACCCAACTGGGTAATTTACACTTCTCAAGAACTTCCCGTTTGGTATAAGGCTTCACATCCACGATCGGCGTGCCATCCCAGCCGTCGAAACCTTCTACCCAAAGGGTCCCGCCCTCACGCTTCAATAGTTTCACCACCGTAAAACCCAAGGGATTGGGTCGGTGGGGCGTTCGCGTGGCGAGGAACCCGATCTTGGAAATTTTGAGGTCGCCCCGGGGATGGATGAACAAGTCCGGTTTGTGCGCCTTATCCAACCAAAAGAAGACCATCACATGGGAAAAGCCTTCCAAACCCTTCAAACCGAGAGCCCATTTTTTGTCGATGATCACTTTCCCCTTCCGATAAACGCCGATGGGGCGAAGGCTGTAACTCTTCATATCATTCCGCTTTCTTCCGAAAAATGAAATAACCGAACTTCTGGTCTTTGCCCCAAGGCGTCCGATGGAGCTCTCCTTCTTCGCGCAAAAACTCGAATTTTTCTCCAAATGGCCGACGGATCGATTCCGCGTCATATTGTTGAACAGGCAAGTTACTGCATTGTGTCGGGCCATCCATGGCAAAAGACGCCACGATCAAAACCCCGCCTTTCACTAAAGCCTGGTAAGCCTTGGCAACATAAGCCTTTCGGTCTTCCTCGTCGGTCAAAAAATGGAATACCGCCCGGTCATGCCACAAATGGTAAGGTTCGGAAACCGTGAACTTTGTCACATCATCGACGACCCAAGTCACGTTGTTGCCCGAAGCGCCCAACCGCGCTTGGGCATGCCGCAAGGCGTTTTCGGAGATATCCAGCACGGTCACGTGTTGGTACCTTTTTTCCAGAAGCCGGTCCACCAGGACCGACGCCCCGCCGCCCACATCGATCAGCCGGTTTTCCGGCGAAAGCCCGCGCTCTTCGATCAACCGCAAGGACATCGCTGGATCTTCCTGGTACCAGCTCATCTCACCCGGTTTTTTCTCGGCATAGATCTTTTCCCAATGCGCTTTTCGATCAAACACCCGAGTTTCTCCTTCCGGACGCTGGTCAGCCTCCATCTTTTTGGATCTCTCCACTGAAAAACGGGTGATCGCCATGTTACAGCTGTTGTTCTGAAGACACCATTGCCGGCATTGGTCCGCCGTTTTTTCATCCCGGTAATGCAGTCCACATTCGGCGCACACGAATAACGTCTCTTTTTGCATTTTCAAACCTTGGTCGACCTTCAATTTTTACTTTTTTTCTTTCATTTCCATTCCGCATTTGGGGCACTTTCCCGGATTATCGCTCATTGTCCCGTCCATCGGGCACACATACACTTGATGGACAGTCGGATCTTTGGAAGACGACAATTTCTGAATGCTTTCTATTTCGATCATGCTCATGCCGTCCTTTTCCAAGAGATGGCCGCTGACCGTGACCTTTTCCCCGGCGTAGGCGCTTAACATCGCGTTGGCGCTGGCATGCCCTTCGCCCACCACTAGATAAAGTTTGTTCCCTACTTTCAACCCCATCGGCATCCCCTTTTGGAAACACTTTTTGGCGCATTTCGCGTGATCCTCGCCGATACCGTCGTGGGCTAAATAACAAGATACGCAAACCACTTCGCCTGTCAAAACCTGGTTGGGCGTCGCGTCATCCCCGTGTGCCCACAGTTTTACGCTTATCAAAATCATCAGTGTTACGACCAACAACCCCGTCATTAATTGCCTCATGCCCTTCTCCTTGTTTTTATTTCAACATTGCGCCTAACCGATCTTTTTCACCCATCGCCAAAATCCTTTGTGCTTCTCCATTCTGACTTCCGTATTCCATTTCCAAAACACAAAAAGCGCCGGATACACCAAAAGCTCGAGAACAAAGGATGTAAAAACCCCGCCGACCATGGGCGCGGCAATACGCTTCATCACATCCGCGCCAACACCCGCGGAAAACAGGATAGGCACCAACCCGAACCAGGCGGCCGAAACCGTCATCAACTTGGGCCTCAACCGCTTGACCGCGCCATCAATGACCGATTCTTCTAAATTAGCCAAGTTCTTCATCTTTCCGGCTTCCTTGGATTTCTTATAAGAAAGATTGAGATACAAGAGCATCACCACGCCCGTTTCCGCGTCCAACCCGGCAAGCGCGATGATGCCCACCCACACAGGAACGGATGTGTTGTAGCCCAGGATCCATAGGAGCCAAATGGCCCCAATGAGTGAAAAAGGAACCGCCAGAAGGATCATGACGGTTTCGGTGAAGGATTTGGTATTGAGATGAATGAGCAGAAAAACGAGCAGCAGTGTTAGGGGGATCATGATCCGTAACCTGTCCGCGGCGCGCTCCAAGTTCTCGTACTGCCCGCTCCAAACCAAGTTGGTCCCTGCGGGTAATTGGATTTTTTGGGCGATCATCTTTTTGGCCGCTTGAACGTAGGAACCTAGATCGATCCCCTCGGTATCCACGTAGATATAAGCGGCTAAAAGCCCGTTCTCATCGCGGATCATCCCGGGACCCAAGGTGACCTTCACATCCGCCAATTGGGCCAGTTGAACTTTACTCCCCGATGGTGTGGTCACTAAGATCCGCTTGAGCTTGTCCACGCTGTCCCGGTAATCCTTGGCATACCGGACATTGACCGGGTAGCGGGCCCGGCCTTCCACGGTCGTAGTGACAACATCACCCCCTATGGCCATTTCGATGATCTCGTTGACATCCTCCAGTTTCAGGCCAAACCGCGCTATTTGGTCCCGGCGCGGTTCAATGTCGATGTAATACCCGCCCGTAACCCGTTCCGCGAAGACACTGCTGGTGCCCTTCACGCCCCGCAAAATGTCCTCGACTTCAATCCCCACGCGTTCGATGGTCGCAAGATCACCACCCACGACTTTAATACCGATAGGCGTTCTGACCCCGCTGGTAAGCATATTGATGCGGTTAATGATCGGCATGGTGATGGTATTGGTGTATCCCGTGAATTGAAGGGCCGCGTTCATGTCGTGTAAAAGCTTCTCTTGAGTCATCCCTTTTCGCCATTCGCTTTTTGGTTTCAGCCAAATGGTCGTTTCGACCATCGAGAACGGGGCCGGATCCAACGGGGTTTCAGCCCTACCTGCTTTGCCAAAAACCCTCTCAACCTCGGGGAACGACTTCAATATCCTGTCTTGTGTTTGCAGGACCCTTGCCGCTTCCGTCACCGAAATACCCGGCAACGTGATCGGCATATAGAGAAGCGAGCCTTCCCACAACGGCGGCATATATTCGCTTCCCAACCTGCTCAAGGGAAAGAACGTAACACCCATTAGGACTATGGATAGGAGAATGACCTTGCCTTTATTCTTCAATACCCATCTGGCGGGCCCCTCATAGAGTTTGGCCAAGAACCGGTTCAGCGGATGTTTATCCTCGGAAACGATCTTGCCCCTCAAAAAAAGAACCATTAATACCGGCGTCAGCGTGACCGCTAAAAACGCGGCAAAGAACATGGAGAAGGTTTTGGTATAGGCTAAGGGTGAAAAAAGTTTTCCATCCTGCCCTTGCAACGCGAACACGGGAAGAAAGCCGACCGTAATGACCAGCAAGGTGAAGAACAACGACGGCCCGACTTCTTTGGCCGCGTTCAAGATCACTTGGACCCGTTCCTCTTTTCCGCCTTTCTTTTCCCACTCCTCCAAACGCTTGCAGGCGTTTTCCACCATGATGATGGAAGCGTCCACCATCGCCCCGATGGCTATGGCGATACCTCCCAGGCTCATGATGTTCGAGGAAACTCCAAAATATTTCATGCTGATGAAAGACATCAAAATGGCCACGGGCAAGGTCAGGATAATGACCAGCGCGCTGGGTAGGTTCCAAAGGAAGATAAGACAAACCAATGAAACGGCGATCGCCAGCTTGACCAGTTCATGGGTCAAAGTTTTGATCGACTCGTGGATCAGCTCCGACCGGTCATAGACCGGCACGATCTCCACACCCGGCGGCAACGAGGGTTTAATCTCTTCTATTTTTTGTTTGACCCTCTCAATGACTTTCAGCGCGTTTTCGCCGTAACGGGCCGTCACAATACCGCCGACCGCTTCGCCTTGGCCGTCCAGTTCGGCTACCCCCCGGCGAACATCCGGCCCCAATTGGACCTTCCCGATATCCCGAACCAAGATGGCGGTTCCTTGTTTGTCCCTGCCTACGGCGACTTTTTCTATGTCACCGATCCCTTTCAAATAACCCAAACCACGGATCATGTATTCGGTCCCGTTAATATCCAAAAGACGCCCGCCAACTTGTCGATTGGAGTTACGGATCGCGTCCATCACCTGGGCAAAGGTCAGGTTATAAGCCACTAACGCGTTGGGGTTGACTTCAACTTGGTATTCTTTGGTCATCCCGCCGACCGTCGAAACCTCGGCGACACCCGGGAGGCTCTGCAACTGATAGCGAAGGTTCCAGTCCTGGTAACTCTTCAGGTCCGCCAAGGTATGTTGACCGGTCTTATCGACCAGTGCGTATTGATAAACCCATCCCACTCCGGTCGCGTCCGGCCCCATTTCAACGCTCACTTCCGGCGGCAGCGACCCTTGGACTTTGGATAGGTATTCCAACACGCGGCTTCTCGCCCAATAAACATCCGTCCCATCCTCGAAAATGACGTAGATATAGCTGAAACCGAAGTCGGAAAAAGCCCGGATGGCTTTCACCTTGGGCGCCCCCAACAAGGCGCGAACGATGGGATAAGCGACTTGGTCTTCCAGGATGTCGGGACTTTTCATCCACTTGGCGTAAATGACGACCTGGGTATCCGAAATATCCGGGATCGCGTCCAGGGGAATATTCTTCAACGCCCAGATCCCCCAAAGGATCAGCACAACCATCCCTAGGGAAACCATGAACTTGTTCTTTCCGCACCACTCAATGATTTTAGAGATCATGCTTGTCCCCTTTATTTCGGATCAGAAAAAGCGGCGCTGATCTTGGAATCGGCGTCGATCATAAAGAGGGCTCCATCCACCACGCGGTCGCCTTCCGCCAATCCGGAAGTGACCTCCAACAGGTCGTCCCCCTCATATCCGATCGTTACTTTTCGCGGCACAAAAACACCGGGAGCCGTCACGACAAAGACATATCGCTGATCTCCCGTGTCCATTACGGCCGACGAAGGTACCGCCAATCGGGGGGACATGGTCGCTCGAATTTCGACATTGGCGTATATTTCAGGGGAAGTCGTTTGAAGTAATTGGATCTTCGCGCGAACAACGCGTGACTGGGTTTGATCGTAGGGATAAAAAGACACCACCCGCCCTTTTACCGGGGAACCCGTACCGCTCAAGGAAGTCACAATGGCCTCTTGTCCGATTTTGACAAATGGAAGATCGAGGGCATAAATATCAGCCACCACATAACGACCCGAGGTGCGAAGCGGTTTTCGGGCGTCAAAATCGGCGGCCAATGCGGCAAAATCTCCATCTCCTCCTCCAAATTGGCCAACTGTTCTGATCGTTCTGGTAACTGGAACTTTATTTACCGTAGCAAATTTCACGTCGATCAACTGCTCCTTATACGGACTAATGTGAACCGGAGCCAACCCCTTGACCTCTTCGGGCAGATTGACTTCGCCGGAAATTTCCTTTTCATAGACCGGGACATAGTCCATTCCCATTTCATCCTTCATCGGCTTATCGCTATGCCGATTGGGGTTCATGGGGTTGGCCCAGTATTTGATCTTTTTGCCTGCCGACTCATCCGCGCGGGAGGCAGTCCAGGAAACCGCCAAGACCAGCAAAATAAGCAAAAAAACCCTTTTCATTTTTTCGGTTGTTCCCGTCTTAAGGTTCTTCATGGCCGTTTCCTTTCAAATCACCGATCTCGTAATCCAACTGCGCCAAAGCTTTTCCATAGTCCGCTTTTGATTCGTAATAGTTGATGAGGGTTTCCAAATAGGTGTTGTACGTTTCAACAAAATCGGAAAGCGGCATTTCCTCGTTACGGTAGGCCAACTGACTGGACTCCCAGGCTTTCTGGGTTTGTTTTAATAAACCACCTTCTTCATAGAGGTTCAAAATTCTCCAAGCGGATTCAGCATTAACGAAAGCGTCTTCCGTCATGTGGATGACCTCGTTTTGTTTTCCCTTCAGGTCATATTCCGCCGCGGAAAGTTCATCGGAAGCCGCGCCCTCGACTTGGCTTTGTTTGGCGGGAAAGAACAATGGGATAGTGACCCCTAATCGAAAACCATAATCGGAAAAAGTTCCATCATTTGGATTCCTGACGCCCGACAACCACAAGTCCAGGTCGGGCAAATAATCAAGCGAAGCCATCTGCTGCCCGGCTTTTTTCGCTTCGATCACCGAGCCGAAAGCGGAAAGTTCCGAATTTTGCCGAAGCGCTTTCCGGATGAAGACCTCTTCTTTCCCATCAAATGGCGCAAGGACCGGCTCTTCACCCAAGTGATAAACCGTGAAATGGGGCAGGCTGAAAATATGGTTTAAGTTGGACTGGGAAACCCTGAGGGCGCGGCTGTTTGTCACGAGTTCGTTGACGGACTTAGCGGTCTCCATCTGCATGCGAACGGCCTTGATGGAAAGCCATTGCCCGCTCAATTCTTTCGATTGAACGATCTGGCTCAAGAACTTCCATTTCGTTTTTGCGTCTTGAAGGATGGCGTCGATTTTCTGGCGGTAATAAAAATCCCAATAGGCTTCCCGGGCTTGTAACACGACCGACCGGCGCTCATTGTCCGCCATGGCCTTAGCTTCTTTAGCTTCCGCGCCACTGACATCGGCCTTACTGATACCTTTGCCGGGAAACCCAAGTTTTTCCTCGACCATCCACATCTCCATGCCCGGGTTGGTCGTGTCGATCATGAACATCGGGTCATCTGGCATAAGCGAAGGCAGTACTCGTTTTTGAGCCGCGCTGGCGCGGTAATCCGCGGCGTGGATATTGGGATTGCCGGCCAAGGCCAGTTCTTCGGCTTTTTGAAGCGTCAGTTCGATCGTCGTCGGGGAAGAAAGGTCCGCGTTGTTATCCACTTCCTGGGCAAAAGACCACCCGGCCAAAGCGATCCAAGTAATAAAAATCGAGCCAAGTATTTTGAAAGCCTTCATCGTCACCACTCCTTTGTTCGTATGCGTTTTATGGACGCAAAAAAGCACAGAACGGATCGATTAACCCGTTCTTACGAGATCAAAAGAAATGGATCAGATCCTTAAGGCGAGGATTCCTCGGGGTGGGGACGACGAAAAAACCTGAACGGAATGATATGCGCAAACCTGAAGCGGTAACAAAGACCCAACAACCGCGATCACCACAGGCGGTTTTGCGGCCACAACCGAGTTATGAAAGGCGGGAACAACGGAGGATTGATCCATTACCTTGCAAAATGGTTGTTGCGTCTTTTTCGAATGGCAACAATCGTGTTTACCATCCATCTGCATCATGCAACAGGCCTTCATTTCGGACGAGTCGGCCGTTGAGGCATTTCTGCAAATGCCACAGGGGGTCAAGGCGACCATGACGCCCAAAGCTAGCACCATTCGATTGAGGAAAACAACGAACCGTTTCATGTCTTGATTATATCCCTCTTTCCATACCAAAGTTACAAGAGGGGTGATCACCCTTATATGGCGACCGTCATAGTGGGGAGCGGGGAGCCTTATTTCGGGCCTTTTCGGTGATATGCCCGCATTTCCCGCATTCATAGACGAGCACCCAGACCTGGTGCGCTTCATCGAAGCGGGTGGCTTTGGCGCTCACGCGGTTGAGACAATAAGAACAATGGGTCTTTTGCCATTTAGGCCGGGTGGTCCCCCACAAAAGCCCGATGCCGGTAGCGAGGACCAAGAGAAGCAAAGGCCCGAGGGTCCTCTCGGTAAAACCGTAGCTGAGCCATAAAAGGCTGGAGCCCATCACGACGCCCAGGAACCACAGCAGGAAAAATTTTCCCCAGGGCACGCGGTCGAGAAAAGCTTTTACTTGAACTTGCATAACTGGATCAAGTTCCCATCGGGGTCGCGCAGACTGCCCGTCTCGCCCCAGTCATGGGACTCCCGTTGGACTTCCACGCCCTTGGCCCGCAGGTTCTCCGAAGCCACGTCCACATCCGCCACGTTCAAACGGATGATGAAAGGCGGCACCGGTCTTTTGCGTACTTCCACCGGGGCCGGCTCGCCCTTTTCCAGGATGATATAGCCGTCGCCGAAACGGAAATTGGTGAGACTTTCTTTTTGGAAACGGACCGGCAGGTCCAGCTTTTCGGAATAAAAGGCCACGCAAGCCTCATAATTTTCGACCCAGATCAAAAAACCCGGCTGTTGGATCTTCATGTTGCTCCTGACCTTTTGGAATGGTGAATGGCCCTAGCATATAGGAAACCGGTTCAAAAAACGAAACCGCCTTAAGGCGCCTTGGGCGCTAGCCGGGTGCTTCTTTCCAGCGCGGTGCGGCAGATCATCACGTCCCTTTGGGCCAAAGGAGATTCGGGGAACAAGGCCAGCGTCCTTAAAGCGCAATCCAAAGCCCGGGAATAATCACCACTATTGAAATAGAACCTCACTAATTTGGCGCAATTCGGGGCTTCTGGATCGGACCCGATCGAGTGTTGATAGGCCACCTCCGCTTCCTTTCTCATCCCCCGGCCCATCAAACTATCGCCCCATCCCTCCCAAATCCGACTGATCAACTTCGGGTCGACCGCTTGGTCTAACGCTTTTGGGTAATAACCATCCGCGCGGGGTCCCTGTCCGGAACGGCTGCAATATTCCGCCGCGTTGAAAAAAGCCTGGGCCTGGCTGTCGAACAAGATGGCCATTCCGCCTTCGTTCTCCACGTTACCACGGGCCGGACGCACCCTGAACTGGTCGAGAATTCCCAACCCTTCTTCCTTCGGGGACAACATCAAGGTCGCTCCATAGGGAGTTAGCAGTTGGAAAAGATCACCGGTTTTTTCAACCTTCGGTTGATGTGAAAAAAAGCAGCGGTCCAATAAGTCTAGATAGGACGAGAATTGGAGGGGACGTTGGCCGCCGTTCTGATGTCGGATGTCTTGCATTTCATTGAAAACTTTTTCACCCCTCGAGGAAAATCCCCGACCCGAAAGATCAGGACTGAGGGGGCCCAATTTCTCTTTCAATGCCGGGGTCCCCCAGTCGGTCCAAAGATAATCCGCCGGGACTAAGGTAACGTCCTGCCGCCGGTGCAGGGCGGCTTGGAAATAAGAGACCGGGAAGATATTGTTGTCCCCTTCCGCGAAAAAAATGGCGCTCCTCTTGAGGGACCGCATCAGGTCCGAACCGTCTTCATAGGCCGCAGTTTGGCCGCTTCGATCGTTGGTCCCGTAGTTTTCGGACAATGACCAAAAGGGGATGAACAAGGCCGTCCCCAGCCCGATCCACCGCCAGACTTTCCTTTGGCTGATGGACCAGGACCCCAGGCCCACACCCAGGGCAATGGCCAGGAAAACATTGGCCGGGACCAAGAACTTATCAAGGCACCAAAGGTTCTCCGGCTCGAAATAAAAAAGGAACCCGCTCATGAGCGCCAATAAAAGGACCGTCATGGACCCAAGGAACAACCAGGTTGTTTTCCCTTTTTGATAAAAAAAGAAAAGCCCCCAGAGAATGGGGATCCAGGCCCAAGCGCTCAGGTCGAAGATCAAGTGCCGGGAAACGCGGTCGAATTGAGGACCCAATCCCAAGATCTGTTGCCAGGCTTCATTCCAGTCCTGGCTGTTGGTAGAGAATTGGGCCAGATCCTTGAAAAGCTTCAGGCCCATCTCGCTTCGTTTATCCACAAAGAACAAAAATTGGAGGAATTCCCGCCAATGTTTTGTATCACCCCAGACCAAGATCTGACCCGGCCGCAAAGGCAACGAAAGATACAGACTGGCCCCGACCATGAAAAGGCTCAATGAACGGATCAGTTCTTTTGCCCCTGAAACAAAGCGTTTTTTTTGAAAGGACCCGTTCAGCGCAAAATAGATCCCTCCAACGAAAACATATACGACTGTCATTTCCAGCCCGTTGGCCGCGCCGGATCCCAAGATCAATCCAAGCAGCAAGGCTATCCCCGGTCTTTTCTTCCTCCCGGCCAACTCTGAAAGGATCTCCACGCAAAGAACACCACCCAGGAAGACGAAAGATTGAAGGATGTAAATTCCGCCTTTGGCGGTCACGGACTGGGCCCAATAAGTCTTGGAAAAAGCTAGGGCGAAGGCGCCGGCCAGTGCGGCCAAAATAGCGCCACTACGATCATTCGTGCCGAAAGCTCGCATCTTTTGATAGAGATAAAGCCCGATCAATACAGTGCCCCAAGCGCCAAAGAAAGCCGCCATAACATTCAAACGAAAGACGGGACTGCCCAAGGGTATGTGGATCGCTAGGGAACCTAAGAGGGTGTAAAGGCAATATCCGGATGGGTGCTGGGGGGTTAAGGTCGCGCAAGCCGCGGCGGTTTCAGCCGAATCGTCCGGTTGGAAAGAAGGATTGAGGGTGGCGAGATAAACGGAAAAACTGAAGAGAAAAATAAAGGGAAGGACTCCCGCATAAAAAGCCCGTGGCATGACCACCTCCTAACGGACATTCTAAAGGACCGGGCCTGTTTCTCATTCCTTTTCGTGATCGACAGGGCCGGGGAAATGGGGGCTGGAATTGGATCGTTTACTTGGAAAAGCGGGGGAGAAAGAACTGACGGCTTTATCGGAAATGGCACAAGCGGACCCGGTTGCCGTCCGGGTCCCATAGGTCGCGGAAATCCGCCCAATCCGTCGAATAGATCGAACCGCTCCGGGCCTTGCTTCCCAGTTCCAGGTTGTTCGCGTTGATCCAAAGAATGAAAGGTTCTGTGCTTTTCGGGCCCGCGGAGGTCTTTTTTTGTAAAAGAAGATGGTCTTGCCGGAACCCCAGGTCCGCCCGCTTTTCGTCGCGTGAGAGAAGGGTGAGGCGGAGGGCTTTTAAGTAAAAGTCCACACATTGGTCGTAATGCTCGACCTGCAACAAGATGCCGCTTGCTGGGTCCTTCATGAGGAAACCTCGCCGACGCGAATAAGAACATCCAGCTATCAGCCTAAACCCAAGTCGGCCCCAAATGCCAGCCTATTTGATCTTTGGCTTTTGGAAGGAAGAGGCCCCGAATTTTTCAGCCTGTTTATCTTCCCGGGGGTCCAAGGAAGCGGCTTTTTCCAGTTTGTGGAACCCATACTTGCGCTTGATGGCGTCCACGCTTTGGTAAAGATCGTCCTTCTTTTTCGAGCTCATCTCGGGGAAAAGCCAATCCTCCCCTTCCCCATTCTCGAACTTGGAAAGGGACACCCCTAAAAGCCGGATCTTGCGGCGGCGGTTATGGGCCTCCTCGAAAAGCGCGTAGGCGGTCTTCATGACCACCGTGTCGTCATTGGTCTCCGGGATGGTGACCGCCTTGGTCAGGGTCTGGAAATCGTCATAGCGCAGCTTCAAGGTGACCGTGCGGGCTTTCTTACCGATACGCCGCAATCGGTAACAACCCTTTTCCGAAAGCCAAGCCAGGGTCTGGTGGATCTGCCAGGCATCGTCCGTGTCCTTCTCGAAGGTGGTCTCGTGACCCACGCTTTTGGCGAAATGGAAAGGATGCACCTCGTTGGACCCCATGCCCCGGGCCGCCTCATAAAGCCAGCTGCCCGCCGAGGGCCCGAAGGACTTTTGTAGGGTGGTCAGGGGAATGTTGAGAATGTCGCCGATCTTCTGGATCCGCATTTCCTTGAGCCGGGGCAAGGTCTTTTCCCCGGCGCCATGGAGCCGCTCCACGGACAGGTTCGTCAGGAAAGTTTGTTCTGTTCCCTCGGGTACCACGATGGTCCCCGTGAGTGAACCCGAGGAAGGCTTCACGGTCTTACCCGCGATCTTCGCCACGTATTTATTGGTAGCGATAGCCACCGAGCAGGAAAGCTTCGCCCTGTCGAAGATACTTTCCTTGACCCGTTTGGCCATCGCTTCCAGGTCGTGGCCGTAAAGCGCCTCGCAGCCGGTGAAATCCAGGTAGAACTCGTCGATGGAAGCGTACTCCACCACCGGGGCGATCCGGCGAAGCAGCACATAGATCTTTCGGGAATACTTGGAGTAAAGCTTATGGTTGCCCGGCACGAAGATGGCTTTGGGGCAAAGCTTTTCGGCGGTCATGATCGGCATGCCCGACTTCACGCCGAACTTGCGCGACTCGTAAGAGGCCGAGGCCACCACGCCCCGTTCGCCCCGGCGTCCTCCCACTACCACCGGCTTTCCCACCAAAGACGGGTCCACCAATCGTTCGCAGGAGACAAAAAAGGAATCCATATCCACATGGGCGATGATCTTGGAAGAAGGCATGAGGTCCCCTTAAAAATGTATACATAAGTATACCTATTGAAACAGAAAACTTTCTAGCTTTTTATGTTTAACCCTCATTATGCTTACCGGGTTACATCCATGGTGACAGGGTTTCTCTGACCGATACCGTTGGAAAAATACAATTCGCCGATAAGAACAAAACCATCATGTTCAAGAACAAGACCCTATATCGCCTTTTATTTATCTTGTCGTTCCTCTTGGGGGGACCCGCCTACGCTAAAGATTTTTCTCCCGTCGATACCGACACTTCCGTTTTTCACCTGCCCGCCAAAGCCCTGGAGGACCTGCCGAGTTTTTTCACCGTTGATAACGGTTTGATCGTTTTAACGGGCGGGTCCCTGACGGCCTTGGATTGGACTTGTCTCGACCATGAAAATGCCTTGGCCTACCAATTAAAGAACTTGAACATCCAACCCCTATTTGATTTTGGGAATATTTACGGACAACCCATTTTGTGGATCGTCGGCTCACTGGGAACCTGGGAAACCGGGGCTTTGGTATCGGATCCTAAGATCCAGCAATTTGGCCGCGACTTGACCGAAGCCCTCGTCATGGAAGGCGTCGCGGGGTACGCGATCAAATTTTCCGTCGGCCGCACGGGCCCTAACGGGGAGGCGGATTCCTTTCCGTCGGGCCACTCCAGCACCGTTTTCGCGGCCGCTCCGGTCATTATGAAGTATTGGGGGGTTGAAGCCGGGATCCCGGCTTACGCTTTAGCGGTATTGACCGGATTTTCCAGGGTGGAGGGTCAATGGCATTATCTGTCCGATGTGTTGGCGGGGGCGACCCTGGGCACCGTCATCGGTAATTCGGTGGTTTCCCGTTCCAGTGGTCTATCGGTAACGGCCATTCCAGGCGGGTTGGATCTCTGCCTCAAATTCGATTAGCCGGAAAATTATCCGGGCCGTTCCTCAAAACATCCGGCCGGACGCGATAAAACTTATCGATCGTGGGAACGATAATATTCGACCGTCTCCCTCAAACCTCTTTTCAGGTCATAGGCCGGCTCCCATTTCAAAAGCTTTTTCGCCTTTGAGATGTCCAAAACGCTTTTTTGCAGGTCGCCCAAGCGCGGTTCAACTTTCCGGGGCGGTTCCTGATAACCTGTCGCTTCCGCCAAGTCCTTGAAAAGATCATTGGTGCTGGTGCTGACACCCGTCCCGATATTAAAGGTGTCGTTATGGGGATGATCCAGCGCGAGAAGACTGGCCCTCGCCACGTCCTTGACATACACGTAGTCACGTATATTGGAACCGTCTCCGAAGATCTTGAAGCTTTCATGGTGCAGCATGCCGTGGGTGAAGATGGCCACCACGCCGCCTTCGCCCTTGGCGTCCTGGCGGGGGCCGTAAACATTGGCGTAGCGAAGGACAACGAACTCCAATCCGAAGCTTTGGGCGAAAATATCGGCGTAGATCTCGACCACGTATTTACTTCCACCGTAAACGGAAAAAGGCCTGGAGTGGGTCGTTTCCGGGAATGGGCCTTTGTCCGCCTCGCCATATTGCGCCCCACCGGAAGAGGCATAGATGAACTTTTTGACCTTGGCGTGGCGGCAAGCGTCCAAAAGGATGACGGAACCCAACACGTTCAGCTTCACGTCATGCGCCGGTTTTTCCAAGGACGCTTTCACCAAAATATGGGCCGCGTGATGGTTCACGACCTCGATCTTCTCATCGTTCAAGATCGCCGGAAGCCTCTCGTCAAAAAGGCTCATTTCATGGAATTTCGCCTTGGGGTTCAGGTTTTCTTTTTTACCGGTCGAGAGATCGTCGATGACAACAACCTCATGCCCCGCGTTCAAATAAGCGTCAACCACATGGCTTCCGATGAACCCCGCCCCACCCGTGACCAATATTTTCATTTACCGGATCTTTCCCATGATTTTGATGTTTGAAGTCCCACAAGATGCTGAAAAATGATCTTTACCCTGTCAACAACCGCAGGTTGTGTGCCGTTACAGATCACCCGCGTCCATAAAGAAACACGACAACGTTACCGTCTTAATCGCCCGGCGGCTCTCTCTTCCAAGTAATTTTGATAGGTTTTATGGACGCCCTCCGGCAGGCTGATCGAAGCCTTCCAGCCCATCGCGGTCAATTTGGAAACATCCATTAATTTCCGGGGTGTGCCGTCCGGCTTAGAACTATCCCATCGGATCTCCCCTGCATAACCGACCGTGGACGCCACTAAAGACGCCAATTCCTTGATCGAAACATCTTCTCCGACGCCCACATTGATCCAGTCCGCTGGACTATCCAATTTCAATAAGAACGCGCAAGCGTTCGCCAGGTCATCCACATGAAGGAATTCCCGCTTCGGCGATCCCGTCCCCCACAAGACGACGGCCGATTCGTTCTTTTCTTTAGCCTCATGGAATTTCGCGATCAAAGCGGGCAGCACATGGGAATTTTGGGGATGGTAATTGTCGCCCGGGCCGTAAAGATTGGTCGGCATGGCCGAATAATAAAGCGCTTTGTACTGCCGGCGGTAAAACTGGCAAAGCTTGAGCCCCGCGATCTTGGCGACCGCGTAAGCCTCATTGGTCGGCTCCAAGGGGCCGGACAACAAGCAATCCTCCGGCATCGGTTGGGGCGCCATTTTGGGATAGATACAAGAACTGCCCAAGAACAAAAGCCGCTTCACACCGGTTTTCCAAGCGCCGTCGATCGCGTTCGACGCGATCATCAGGTTTTGATAGAGAAATTCCGCGGGATAGGTATTGTTCGCCAAGATCCCGCCCACCTTCGCGGCGGCCACGAGAACCACATCCGGTCTTTCTTTTTGGTAAAAATCCAAGACCTTTTTTTGATCGGTCAGGTCCAATTCGGCGCGGCTCCGAAGGATCAATTCGACCTCTTTTTCTTTTTCGAACCGGCGAACCAAAGCCGAACCCACCATCCCGCCGTGTCCCGCGATGAATAATTTCAAAGGAGCCCTCTTGGTTTCCATGGTTTATGAAACGCTCTTTTTTTCTTTCTTGGCCAATTCAAAGTCATGATCTACCATGCGTTCGACCAATTGCTCAAAAGTGGTCTCATTATGCCAGCCAAAAGCCTTCTTGGCTTTTGAGGCATCGCCTAATAGGTAATCGACTTCCGACGGCCGTAAATAACGCTCGTCGAATTTGACATGCTTTTTCCAATCAAGACCGGCATAGCCGAAGGAAACTTCCAAAAACTCTTTGATCGAATAGGTCTTACCTGTCGCGATCACATAATCATCCGCTGTTTTTTGTTGCAACATCATCCACATGGCTTTCACGAATTCCTTAGCGTCGCCCCAATCCCGTTTCGCGTCCAAATTGCCTAGATAAAGGCTTTTTTGCAGTCCCACCTTGATCCTCCCGATGGCCCTTGTGATCTTACGGGTCACAAAGGTTTCTCCACGCCGTTCGCTTTCATGGTTGAAAAGGATCCCATTGGAAATATGGAGCCCATAAGCTTCTCGATAGTTTTTCGCCGCCCAGAAGGAATAGAGCTTCGCGACGCCGTAAGGACTGCGGGGATGAAAGGGGCTCTTTTCGGTGTAACCTTTTGGGGGACAATCCAACCCACCGTAAAGTTCCGAACTGCTGGCCTGATAGAATCGGGCTTTGGGACAAGTTTCCCGCATCGCTTCCAATAGTTTGATCGTCCCAACACCCGTCACTTCACCTGTATATTCGGGCTGGTCAAAAGAGACGCGAACATGGCTTTGAGCGCCCAGGTTGTAAATTTCATCGGGTTTAACTTGGGATAGAAGCTTGAACAATCCGGATGAGTCGCTGAGATCCCCATAATGCAGGAACAAGTGAACCCCATGAATGTGAGGGTCCTGGTAAATATGGTTGATCCGTTCCGTGTTGAACGACGAAGCACGACGGATCAAACCGTGAACTTCGTATCCCATCCCTAAAAGAAAATCGGCCAACCAAGAGCCGTCTTGGCCGGTTATCCCGGTAATGAAAGCTCTCTTGGGTTTATGAGTCTCTTTTGGATGAACGGTCTTTGTTTTTTTCATTTGGTCGTGCCTTTGAAGTAAATATTCCGACATAAAAACTAGATCGGCGAAGAATTATAAGTGACTAAATCGAATTTGTGGGAAACCTCATGATGATTTATTGCCCTAAACTAAGCGATCCATTAAACCCCGTTTTAAAGGACTTTGATCGACTTCAGATCATATGCGGGGGCCAATGGTCGACGCCCACCCAGGACAGGCCGATCCTTAAAAGACTTCCCCAAAGTTTGACGTATTCATACCAAAAAGCCCTGCTCCATAACCAGCCTTTGGGGGGATCATCCGCCGGAAATGGATAAACTTTTATGGAAGTACTCAGTAAATAAAGACGGGTCAAGAACAAAGCCCGCGGCATGTGGAACCAGGAAGTGACCAGCACGACATTTTGAACGGGAAGTTTTTTTATTATTTCAGACGTAAACCGGGCATTTTGATCGGTCGTTTCCGCTTGGCCTTCTAGGATGATCTTGGCGCCTCCCGGACGTCCATATTGTTGAATTTCCGTTCGAAAGTCGGTCAACCCTTTGTCGGTAACCATTAAATAAGCCGCTTTGGACTTTGCGGCCAAACGGATCCCCGTGGGCACGCGAACCGGATCATTACTAAAAACCAAAACCACGTCGTTTTTTTGTGGAACCGCCGCTTTGTCGGCAATGGTTTTAAAGGAATAGAACCATTGAACGAACAGAAGAAGAAAAATAAAAAAAATCGTGACTTTCAACGCAAGAAAATTTTTGAAAACACACCTCTCATTCACTTTAAAACGCACAATCCTACCAAATTATAAAAGACAATTTGATATGATAGATCCGTTCAAAACCGAATCTCGATTCAACCATCCAATGGAAGAATCATATGAAAGACCCTTTTTTAACATGTCCTCAAAATACACCGTTCTCGTCAACTCCTCGGATGGTTTCGAGGATTGCTGGGAACCTTTTTTTAAACTTTTCAATAAATACTGGCCTTCTTGCGATGCCCCTATCCTGCTCAACACCGAAAAAAAGGAATGGTCTTTCCCCGGCTTAACCATTCATTGCAGCCAAGTTCAAGGTGATTCTAAATCCAGACTGACCTGGAGCGAATGTTTACTAAAAGCCCTGGATCAAGTCAAAACCCCATTGGTCCTTTATTTCCAAGAAGACTATTTCATCCATCAACCTGTTCGGGCCGATATCGTCGAGACTGCAGCCAATTACATGATGGCTCATCCTGACATCAAACATATCGCGTTAACGAAGCACGGCAGCCATGGGCCTTTTGAGCGTCATTCGGAGGATTGGCTGCAAACCATCCGTCAAAAAGCCCGCTACCGCATTTCAACCCAAGCCGCGCTTTGGCGGGTTGAAACGCTCAAATCTTATCTTCGCGCCAAAGAAAATGGATGGATGTTCGAGATCTACGGCACTTGGCGAGCCCATAAAATAAAAGAAACTTTTTTAAGCGCCAAGTTCGATCAAGCCCACGGTGGCCCCGCTATTGATTATCTGCATACTGGCATCATCAAGGGAAAATGGCTCAAAGCCATTCAGCCTGTATTTGAAAAAAACGGGATAAAAATAGACTACAGCCTGAGGGGTTTTTATATTCCAAAACACCCGCTCGTTCGCAAATTCGAGGTCCTTAAAAAATTAATTGAAAACTCCTGGCTTTTCGATCAAACCGGGGCTATCAAGATATTCCGTTCTTCTCTTTTGGTCACTTTATTGACTTTAAGTGGCAGCGCGCTCGGCTTCTTTGTCCAATTGCTTATTGCCAAACATTTCGGAACCAAGGTTGATGTTGACGCTTATTTCTTCGCCCTCAGCGCACCCATTTTTTTGGCTGGCATGATAGCCGCCATGTTGAGCTATATTGTCGTCCCTCGCCTCGTCGCCCTCGAGAAAGACGTTCAACATCAACGCCATTATATGGGATCACTTTTATGGACCATCTCGATCCTTTCTCTAGTTTTTGGGCTGATCGGTTTTTTTGTTTTTCCAATCCAAAAAAGTTTATTGCCAACAACTTCAAAAATTATTTCTTATCCTAATCTTCAGTTTTTGATCGTTTTGACATGGTTCACAGGAGCATTCCAAATATTATCCGGCCTGCTGACAGCTTGTTTGAACTCAGTCCGAAAATATTCCACCGGAGCGATACTAGGCATTCTCCCCTATATCGGCATGTTGATCCTGCTTGGAATTGGCGGCAACAACGCAACCATCGCTTTGGTTCCCTTGGGAATGTTAATCGGAACGATGACCGCCACCGGGCTTGGCCTTTATTGGCTAAGAGATTATTTATTTCCATTGGAGCTTAATAATTTTCTAAAGAATGAGATCAAGGAACTTCTTCTTCATTCACCTTACGTCGTCATCGCCATGAGCTGTTTTTCAGCTTACTCCGTCATAGATTCCTATTGGGCTCCTCGCGCTGGTGATGGGGCTTTGGCCTCGTTAGGGTATTCTCAGCGTCTCATTATTGCTTTAGGCAATCTTGCCGTTGCTGGACCCTCTGCCGTACTAGTACCTCATTTTGCTGAATTTATTCGTGACAAAAATGTTACTGGTTTTCGACGATTCCTTGTACGATCACTTTTGGTCGTCGGAGGAATATCCACCCTTATTGCTTTATTTTTAGCTGCGTTTTCTGAAAAATTGATCCACATCTTGTTCGCTCGCGGTGCTTTTGGCGATCAACAAGTCGTACTTGTTTCCAGCGTTTTACGTCACATGACACCAGGCATGGTATGCATGTTGATGTCTGTAATCGCATTAAGAGCTCTTTTTTGTACCGAAAATTCAAAAAAAATAGCTGCCATCTTAGGTTTTTCATGGATGGTCTTATATTTTATAACTTCCTATTTTTTATACCCCGCAGGCGCTGCTAGTTTAGCTTGGGGTTACAGCATAGTTTGGCTCGGCTATCTTACATTCATCTGCTTCATTCTTTTTAAAAGGAACTCTTGATTGATTGCCGGAACATTTTTGTTATTAAGTATCGGATTAGTCATTGGACAATATTTTTACGACGGGAAAAGATTTGATATTTTCAATCCAAAAAATTTGTTTCAAGTCTATTTCATTATTCAATTACCATTGGTTTTATATCTTGGGACAACTTACGATCTTCCTGGCTTTAAACTTCTATCCCCAAATACTTCGAGTGATGAAATATTAATGTTAGCGAGTTTATTCTTTTTCTCTCAACTTCTAATGGTTGTTGCTTACTATTTTTTTGCCGGTACAAAAACATTACCAATAGCATGGAGTCAAAAATATAACTGGAACTATGCTCGCGTAAAAACCATTTGCATACTTTTATTTATTTTAGGCTACTTTTCTTTTTTTTATTTAATGCAAATAAATGGAGGCTATGACGAATTTGTAAAAAATCGTGAAATTTGGCGTGCTGGTGGTATGACCGGTCAAGGCTGGTTAATTTTCCCTGCAACTTCCATGTTGTCAATAGCTGCTATTGCTTTTTTAATTGTTTCAAAAAATACATTTCAAGGCAAACACAGTTATTTGAAATTAATGCTGTTAATTATTTTTACAGTTCTACCTGCGACACAATTGGGCTTCAGAGGATTTATACTATTACCAATCATACAAATCGTTTTTATTTATCACATGAGAATAGAAAAATTAAAAATAAAAAAAATAGTCCCTATTTTTTTATTTATCATCCTTTCTTTTACAACTTATGGCATTTATCGCGAAAGTGTCGTTTCGATGACAAAGGGCTTTGATTTAGATGTCGCAATAAATTACATCGAACAACATCCAGAATCGGTTTATGACATATTTTTAAGGTCAAAGGGAGCCGACGTCGTTGCAGTCGTAATCGATAGAACATATGGGATCCAAGATTATGTTTTATTTGTGCCTTCCATTATTGAATCCTTAACAATTGTTATCCCGCGGGCCATTTGGCCAAATAAACCCATTCCATTATCGGTAAGATTTTCAGAACTTTTCTTTGGAATTGGCGGTGGTATTTCTCCGACAATCGTTGGCGAAGCATATTGGCAGGGTGGTTTAATTGGGGTTTTTTTAACAATGATTGTTGTCGGTTTTGTTTTCCGGTATTACTTCAACACCGTTCTAGCTTCTACAAATAACAATTCATCTATATTTACACTAACAGTAATTTTCCCATCTTTAGTCATGATGGCGGAAGCGATTCAAGGTTACCTTAATGGAATTGTATATCAACTGATCTTTTGTGCATTTATGGTTTTTGTTTTCTCTCTAAATTCAAAAAAAACAATAAATAGAACCCCAAAAACATGAAAGCCTTACTAGTGCTACGTTCAGCAGCTTTAGGTGACTTTATTCTCTCCGCGCCAGCTTTTGATCAACTTAGAAGAGTTTTTCCACATAACAAGATCATTTTTGTAACTACCCAATCTGTTAGTAAAAAACAACGCATTAAAGTGGCCGACTATGCAGGAAATACCATTAACATTCCTTGGGTTGATATGGCGATACCACATTTGATCGATGAAACTTTTGTCATTGATAATGTTCTTAATTTTTATTCACTGTGGGCCCTACGAAAGAAACTAAAAACTTATGACTTTGAAACAGCTATTCTCATGGTCGACCCCTGCGCACCGTGGTTAGGTCGTATCAAAAAACTATTGCTCATCTATTTCTTGGTCGGTTTTATTCCAACCTTGGGATGGCGCAGCCAGGGTTCCCTAAAAGGTAATCTTTCGGAATTAAACCGAAAAGGTTTATTAAAACATCACGTTTATGGGCCTTTACAATTTTTAAGCGAAATCACCCCTGCAAAAATTTGCAGAGAAGAAGAAATAGTTTTCGACTTAAAACCCGGTAAGGAAGCGGAAGATTGGGCTGAAAATTGGATAAAAACGAATCAATTAGAGAACCGACCGATTATTGCCGTAGCTCCTGGAGCAATTCACGCCCATAAACAATGGCCCGTTGAATCTTTTAAAGAACTCATCCATCAATTGCTTGACCGCTATCCAAACAATGTTCTTGTAGTTTTAGGGTCGCCCAAAGACCGATCCATCGGCGAGGAATTAAAAAGAAGTCATCTGGAATCCATTTTTAATCTAGCGGGCGAAACTTCCATTTCTCAATCTGCCGCTTTGTTGAAAAAATGCGCTCTTTTGGTTGGCAACGATGGGGGGGCGATGCATCTAGGCGACGCTATGGGCTGTAAAGTTGTTTCGATAATCCCGGGCATTGAATACCCCGACTCGATCGAACCTTGGCACAATAAGGACCTGGCGGTCCGGCACCCGGTTCCCTGTGCGCCTTGTTATTCTTTCACTTATTGCCCTGAAAAACACAATAAATGTATGACTGAATTATCAGTGGAGTCGGTTTTTGAAAAATGCCGACGAGTTTTGGACAAAACTAGATTGGAAATATAGGGCGCTTTTGCTTTTGAAAGCTTTTCAAAACATAGATGAAAAAATAGAACCCTCTTTCAAGTCCTCTCAACCCCAGTTCACTTCGCAACAATTCCCAGCGTTGAACCATGATCTTAAATTTGTTTCTGCCACGAGATCTTGGAACTAGCCGATAAAAAGCGGTTTCCTTTGGCATACAATCAACAACAAAACCTCTTGAAGTCAATTCACACCACAGAAGAAAGTCTTCGATCGGCTTATCTTTAAAAACAATGTCTCCGACCTGACTACGGTCCACCATCATTGTCAAACACCCGACACTCGATCCCATTAGGATTCTGTTTGTCGTCTTCAATGGAAATTTAATCGGAGCACTCAAAAGCATTCCGCTCGAATCCATATTACGATAGTAGGTACAGCAGAGAGCTGATCCGTGGCTTTTAATGAATTCCAATTGCCATTCCAATTTTTCCGGGACCCATAAATCATCCGCGTCAATGAAGGCCAAATAGCGGCCTTGGGCCCACCGAATGCAAAGATTTCGAGCCTGAGAAGGCCCGGTCTTGCCTGTTGACCGACGCACTTTAATTTTCGAATTTGATTTTTCCAATTCTTCCAAAAAAACCGAGGTGCCATCGGTTGAACCATCATCGCAAATAATCCATTCCCAATCTTTATAGGTTTGGTTTAAAACGGATTGAGCTGTGGTTGGCAAATATTGAATTGCATTGTAACAAGGGGTAATGATCGAAATTTCCGGCATAAATCACCGCGCGCCTTTGGCCATAGCGATGACAGTTCTTAAAATAATGGAGAGATCGAACGCCAGGCTGTAATTGCTGACATAATAAAGATCATAAGAAAGTTTGGTCTTGGTGTCTTCATGGCTGGACGCGTATCGGTAACGGATCTGCGCCCAACCCGTCAGCCCCGGCTTGACCAGGTGCCGCAGATGATATTGAGGTAATTGTTTCTCTAACTGGGTGACGAACTCCGGCCTTTCCGGCCGTGGACCCACGAAAGCCATATCTCCCCTCAAAATATTCCAAAATTGGGGCAGTTCATCCAGTCGGCTTAAACGAAGGAATTTTCCGATCGGGGTCACCCGATCGTCGTTCTTTTTCGCCCAGACCGCGCCATTCTTTTCCGCGTCAATCCGCATAGTCCTGAATTTCCAGATATCGAACGATTTTCCATACTGACCCACTCGTTTTTGGCTGTAAAAAATCGGCCCGGGCGAGAATATCTTCATTAAAACGATAATGACCAAACCAACGGGCAAGCTGGCCAAAAGACCGATCACCGCCAAGAAGATATCCAAGCAACGTTTATCCCATTGTCCCGCGTAGGTCCCGGTGCAAAAGCCATGAATCCTCAACAATTGTCGATCCGTCAAGGTGTTCAAGTCGATCTCGCCGAATATCTTTTCTTTGAATCGGGAATAAGGCCGAATCAAACAACCTGATTTGCTGATCTCCAAATAATGGTCCATTACCCAATTAGCAGCCTGGGAATGATCTTCGACAATGACCTCATGAGGATTCAACGTCCTTAAAACCTGCGGCAGTTCGGCCTCGAATTCGGCCAACGGTGTTTTTTCCGTGACCGGTAAAAAAAACGCTGGCAGGAAAAAATTCGAGAACGATGCTTCGATGCGGGCATTCATTTCCTCGAATACCGAGGGGCGTCCGACAAAAACCACCAGGTGGCGGGCCCGGGCCACCCAGCCCCGGGTGACGATGCGGAATAGGACTGTCAGCACCACGCAAAATAAACCTGAGTAAAAAATGATATACCGACCAACTTGATCATGGACCGTCCAAGTAGTCGCTATTGTCAAAATGGCCATGGCGCTAAAAGTCGAGATCAAGGACGTTCCTAATATCCTCGAGACCGAATTGAGGTGCACAAAATCATGGGAATCCAGGATGTGGCGGAAACAAGCCATAAAAAATCCAAAGATCAAGCCCAACTTGAGGGGGCTATAAAAGATCGGAAGACCGTTGTAATAGGATGGCGAAGCCCAATGGGCTAAAAGAAAGGAAACAAGCCCGATGAGGACATCGAAAAAGATCCAGACCCATGGCGGAAGGTAAATGATCGTCCGGGCGATCGGCCTGAAAAATCTCAAGCGCTTGTGGGAAGTGCGGGAACCCCTGACATAGGATGCGGTATTTTTTTCGGTCTCTTTGACGGCGGTATTCATCGAAAACCTAGTTCAATTTATTCAGGGTGACTTGGTCATTTTTTTGTTTTGCGTCGTGACCATAGCCATAACCGTAGCCGTAACCATAGCCGTAGCCGTACGAACTTCTATTCATGTCCACACAGTTCAAGGCCGACCCTAAAACCGGGGCATTCACCGCCTGCAAAAGTTTGGCGGCGCGGTGGATCTCGGAACGTCTTGTCTTGTCATATCGGCCCATCAGAACCACACCATCCAAATAAGTCGCCAAAACCACCGAATCCGTCACGGGAAGAATAGGAGCCCCATCAATGACGATATAATCGAATTCTCGTTTGAGGTCTTGAATGAGTTTTTTCATGGTCGAAGAGCCCAAAAGTTCCGCCGGATTCGGGGGAATGAACCCATTCGGCAAAACCCAAAGGTTTTCGGGGCCGAATTTGACGATCATATCTTCAATATCGCCTTTGCCCGCCAAAAGCATGGGTAACCCGATCGTCTTGTCCACTTTCAGGCCAAAAAGGATGCTGATGGAGGGTTTTCGAAGGTCCGCGTCGATCAAGAGGACTTTTTTACCGGTGTGGGAAAGGCTCAACGCCAAGTCGGAATTAACCAATGTTTTGCCTTCTTCCGGATTGGAAGAAAAAACGCTGATCGCTTGGAGCTTTTGATCCACATGGGAAAAAGTGAGGTTGGTTCGGAACACTTTGAAGCTTTCGCGGTAAGCCGAAAATTCAAAATATGGATTATCGATCAGATACTTTGGCGAGAACCGTTCGGTGGTTGAGAACGCGTCTTTCCCATCTTTTTGGCGGAAATTGGGAATGATCGCCAAAGGCGTCAAATTGGTCGCCCGTTGGATATCGTCCTCTTGTTTGACCCGGTCCTGCATTTTTTCGCGCAATAAGGCCAAAACGATCCCCCCGAAAAGTCCGACCATCAAACCTAAAACCAGGGTCAAGCCGATCTTGGGTTTTAACCTCAGGTCCGGCGGCCGAGCCGCGTCCATGACCACAATACCCGAGTCATCCACATTCGCCGCGATCCGGGCTTCCTGGTCCTGTTCCAAAAGCCACTTGTAGTTGATCTCGTCCGCCTGGGCCTCGTGCGTAGGATCGAGGTAATTCTTTTCCAGCGCTTCATCCGACACCAACTTTTGTTTCATTTCGGTCAGTTGTTCATGGATGAATTGATAACGGTTCTGAGCGCTTTCTCGGCTTAACTCCAAATTCACCTGGATGAACCCTTCGGCCCAAGTATTGGCCAATTGCGCCGCCGCGGAAGGTGTACCCGCGTCCGCTTGGACCGTTATGACGTTCGATTGTTTGGCGTTCCCGACTTTGACGTTTTTCTGCAAGGCACGGATCAGTTTTTGGCCCGTGGGGTCATTGAAATGCAAATATTCGGGAAATTCAGTATTGGAACCCAATTTTAGTTTTTGGATCGTATATTCCGCCACGGAGCGGGCCTGAGCGATCTGAAGATAAGTCTCAATGGGGTCGCCGCCCGTCGGCATCATGGCTAATTGCCGGATAGCGTTACTGGTAGACTGGGTTGATTCCGGGACCTTGACCGTAGTGACGGCTTCGAACGTCGGCGGCCATAAAAAAGCGTAAAGGGCCGCCAAAACAAAACAGCCCAAAACGACTTTCAAGACAAAAAAACGATGATGATATAAGACCCGCGAGACTTCTTTAAAATCGATCTCTGCGTCATTCTCTAAAATTGTTTGGCTTTCCATGTTTTCCCCGAATTTTGTTTAAACTTATTTATAAACCGTCACGAAAACCACCGCCGCGGTGGACAAGATGCTGGCGATGACAGCCCACTCTTCGATCGAAGGCAATCCGCTCTTCGGGACCATTAACACATCGCCCGGATAAAGAAGCGGTTCATCGCCCTTGTAATTTTCATTTCTCAAATAGTCGTTCAAATTGAACCGGCTCTTTTTCTTACCATGAATGATCACCGCACCGCCCAAATCGGCGTCTTTAGAAGGCCCACCGGCTTGGGCGAGGATCGAGACCAAGGAGGGGTCCCCCTCGATCATGAATTTGCCCGGATGATTGACCTCACCCAAGACCGAAACTTTATAATTTGCCGAGTTACTGATCAACACGGTCACTTGGGGATACTCGATATATTTACCCAGTTTTTTCATGAGCAGTTCGCTGGCTTGTTCCGGGGACATTCCTGAAATTTTCACTTCATGCAGGAAGGGGAAAAAGATCTTCCCGTCCGCATCCACCAAATAATCGGAAGGCAATTGGCCGTTCGTCGCCATTTTTCCCTGGGCCAAGGCCGCGGAAGGCGCCGATGAGTGGTTGTAAACCAAGATCGACAAATGGTCCCCCGGGCCGATGAGCAACGGGGGATAATTAGTTGGTTTCGCCAAGAGTGTCGCAACAGGCCCACCCCACACCAAAACGGTTATCAGACCCAGGCAAAGAACTTTTCGAATGATCTTGAATGGCATCGAATCTCTCGCAATGTATTTAAATTTGCTTGATAAAAAGCCGCGCTCTTTTGAGCTTTGGAGTAACCAAGCAGAAACCGGAGTAAATATTATCAAATTTGCTAATTTTTTTATTAAAACCTTTAACTCAAACCAAAAACGTTTTAAGGGTCGAAAAAGAGCCCAATTCCCCAATGATTATCACTTTGTTGAATGAACTGCCCATAAGGGTTGTTGCCGTTGGCATAAGTCAGGGCCAATCGAAGACTGCGTTCATGATCCTTTTCCCATTTCCACTGAAAACCCAGCTCAAAATATTGATCCAAAACATTGGCTACTTCATCGTTCACTTTTAAGTCGTAAGTGAAATAAAGACGTAAAGGCGAACCGATAAAATCCACGGTGTCCGAATGAAGTTCGATCCCCGAATGTAAATAAAGAGGTGGATTGCCCGGCGGGGTCATGTTGGTCCAATAGCCCAATCCGACATAAGGCCGAAAATAATGGGAATCTTCAAAAGAAAGGAGCCACTGAAAACCCGAACGGGTATAAGGAATTCCGGTTCCATATAAATGATCATTGATGCCAACAAAATTATCCGAATCGCCAATTCCATCGCCGAAATGGGCCCCCATCCCCATCCATTCGATTCGGTTCGCGAAAACCGCCGTTGATTCCGCCAAATAAAAACCCCAATACCAATCATCAGCCAAAACCGAATAGCTGGCCCATTGCCAACGATCGAGCAGGAGATGCCCCGCCCCCAGGGCCCCTAAACTCCAGCGATAACCATCGGCGGTATCCAACTTGAACAGATCGACGCTGGCGCCAAGAGCCGTATAAACATTTTGGGAATACTCTTTGAAGTTGGTGTCCGGAATAATGTAGCAAGCCGGTTCTAAAGGATCCCCGATCAGGGGGGCGAATACATGACCCGACGGCAAAAAGGAGACCGTCTCTTGGGCAAGACACGTTTGTGAAAAAATGGAACTAACGATCAAGACAAGGGCTAAAAAAAGCGTTTTCTTAAGATCGATTCCAGGTTCAAGGATCATAATAAACCCCTAAACCCCAATGATCGACCTGTTGCATATAAAGCTGCCCGAAATTGACGCTGCCTTGATAGTGAACGACGGCGAATCGGATGGTTTGGCCGTTTTCCTGACCCTTGAATTGCAGTCCTAATTGGATCGTTTGATTGTTCGAAGAGGTTTCGTTGTCGATTTCCAAATGGTAAGTGCCATATCCCCGCAGGTTCATTCCCAAAAATTTGAAAGAAGACGAGTAAATTTCCATTCCAGCAAAGGGGAAAAGTAAATTATCCGGTGTTGGAGAAGCGCTATCCTCCCATCGGCCCAATCCGGCATAAAACCGTAACCAAGATTTCGGGTAAAAAGAAGCCGTCAGATTGGTGTTTTCCCGGCTGTAATAGGTGTAATACCAGCCGCCCGGTTGCTGCAATTCATCGCCCAAAGTTCCCTTATAGTGGATCCATTCGCCTTTGAAAGCAAAAGCCCCGGTTTGTTCGCTTAAATAAACACCCCCGAACCAATCCAACGCCTCAAAATTCATGGCCGTTGGGGCGGAATTGTCCATGAGGAAATAAGCGTCCGCCGTGATCCCGACACCCCATTGCACATCCGGGTTCGACTTCCACCTTAAGAAATCGACCGTCCCCCCTACCGAACCCTCTGTTTGACCGTTGTCAAAAAAAGTCAGCCGGTTCTGGGCCTCAAGCGGATTACCGATGATGGGATGAAAAAGAGGCGCCCATAACGAGCAAAGCACCGGATCGCCTTCAGCTAAGAGCGGTTTTGTTGGCAACAACAAGAAAAGAGAAAGAAGAACGGAACTAAGAAGGCTGATCGAATATCTCAAGATTGATTCACGGACCTCAAATTTTTTCCAATCTTACTTTATTCTTGGGAAAACGTGGGGACTAAGGTGTAAAAAAACAACCGCCAATACCAATATAAAAAAGTCTGATAAAATGGCTTCATTCTGAAGACAGGATCGAAAACCCTCTTATGATCTATGCTATCGGCGACATCCACGGATGTTTAAAACCCCTCAAATCATTGATCAACAAATTACCCCTAAAATCCCAGGATGAACTGGTCTTTGTCGGGGATTACATTGACCGAGGTCCTGAAAGTAAAGAAGTCGTCGATTTTCTATTGTCCGACCGGAAACCCAATTGGCGGTTCTTAAAGGGCAATCATGAACAAATGTTCCTGGATTGGCTTAAGACCTCGGACTCCACCGCCGCATCGAATTGGCTTTTGAACGGAGGATACGAAACCCTGAAGTCCTATCTTTCGATCGATGCCTTGGACGAGATCCATGGACAGGACATTAAAGCGCTTTTAAAACCTGTTCTTCCAGAGGAACACATCAGGTTCTTTGAGTCACTTTCTTTGACTTATGAAACATCGGATTATTTTTTCTGCCATGCGGGAGTAAACCTCGATAAACCCCTGAATGCCCAAGAACCCGAGGATTTATTGTGGATACGGCGCAAATTTTTGGAGGATCCGAGACCCACCCCTAAATTGGTCATTCACGGCCACACACCGATCGAAAAGGTCGACCTTTCCCGTGATCGGATCAATTTAGATACGGGTTGTGTTTATGGCCGCGTTTTGACCGCGGTTTCCCTGCCAAATAAGAAGGTTTATCAGGTGAAAAAATGATGGAAGCCTGTTTTCCCTATTTAAACTCAAGGCTTGGAAAAAGAGTTTAAGCGGCCCATGGCTTCTTGGAGCTTTTCTTTGACGTTCTTGTCTCCCGGCGTCAGTTCGTCGGCCTTTTTCAAGGCGCTCACCGCCCCGGCGAAATTACCGACGCTCAGGTAAGTGTCCCCCAAGCCAAACCAAGCGGTGGCGCTGCGAGGGTCCAACTCCAGGACCTTTTGGTACCAGTTGACCGCCTGGGCCCATTGCCGGGTCTGTTGATAGGTCGAGGCCAGGTCCAGCGGATATTGGCTATTGGCAGGGTCCCGGTCAATGGCTTGTTGGAAAGCGTCCACCGCCAGCGAAGATCGCCCGGTCTCGGCGTAACTGACGCCCAAAGCGGCGAACCCATCGGCCTGCTGAGGGTCCAAGCGGGTCTCTTTTTGGATCTCCGCCAGGGCCTCGGCCTTCATCCCTTTTTTCCGGTAAGCCATCCACAAGTTGTAATGGGCCAAGGCGTAATCGGGCTTCAGCTCGACCGCGGTCTTGAATTCTTGGATCGCGTCGTCCACGGACCCCAGGGCGAACCAGGCCATCCCCCGGCCGTTATGGGTATAGGCTTCCGCCGGAGGGATGAGCAGGGCCGTGTCATATTGCCGTAGGGCTTCCGGGTATCGTCCCGCTTGATAGTAAGCGTCACCCAAGTTTTTGTGGGCGACCTGCGATTGTCCGGGAAAGTTCTGTGTCACGCATTCCCAAAAATGGATCGGGTCTTGCCACACCGCCAATTGATTCCAGGTCAAGGTCCCCAGGACGATCGCCAGGACCAAGGTCAGGACCCGGCGCAGACCGGTCCTTTCTTTCAAACCAAACGCCAACCCCCATCCCAAGGGAAGGAAAAGGGCCAGGCTGGGCAGATAGGTATAACGGTCCGCCATGCTTTGACTACCCACCTCGACCAGGCCGAGGACCGGCATCAACGTGATCAAATAAAAAAGGAGCGCGGTCAAAACTGCGGGCATCTTGCGGCGCTGGGTCCAAGCGAACAACAGTGAACCGATCACCAACAAGATCGCCAGGTCATTGACCCGGTAATAGAAATAATCCGCCGTGCGGGGAATGGGATAGAAGGGCACCAACCCGATAGGCAGGATCATTTTCCCCACATAGAGGACCAGCGCGCGGAACGCGTTCATCACCCGGAAAGCCGTCGTCAGCCCCGTGGCCGTGGGAAAAGCCTGGGCCTCGCCCTGGGCGAGCAGGGTGATGAGCCCGCAAACCAGGGCCAGAAGGAAGAAAGGCACTTTCTCCAGCAACGACTTTTTCCATTCGCCCTTCTTCCAACGCTTCAAAGGCCAAAGGTCGAGGAGCAACAACACCACCGGCAAAGTGACCGCCATGGGCTTGGCCATCAAGGCCAGCGCGAAAAGCCCGCCGCAGGCCCATAAACGGGCGGTTATTTTCAGCGGGTCCGCCGCGTAACGAAGATAGGCGATCAAGGTGGCCAGATAAAAGAAAGCGCAGAGCACATCCTTGCGTTCGCTGGCCCAAGCCACCGACTCCACATGGATCGGATGCAGGGCGAACAAAAGGGCCGTCAAAAAAGCCGCCGGCGCGTTTACCTTTTCGTCCTTTTTCACCAGGTCCAAGAACCGGTGGACAAGGACGAGGACCAAAAAGCTGTTGAGCGTATGCACGATCAGATTGGTGAAATGATATCCCTGCGGGATGAGACCATAGACCTGATGGTCCAAGGCCAGCGAAAACCAGGTCAGGGGGATCCAGTTGCCGGTCAAAAAAGTGGTGAAGGCCCAATGAAAGAAGTCCCCGTCCAGGGACCGCAGATGGGGATTGTCCACGATGACCACCGGGTCGTCCCAGGTCACGAAGCCGTTGCGCCAGAGGGGCAGGTAGAAAAAGAATGTGCCCGCGGCCAGGAGTGCCGCGGACGGCCAAAAGGAAACCCCGGCTTGGGTCGTTTTGGATCGCGGGACGCGTTTGGGTTTCACGAAGTTCCTTTTCCTGCCATCGATGGGCTAATTCTGGGGCCCGGCCGCAAGCCTGTCCATTTAAATTTAGAAAGGGAAAATCGGGGCCTTGGGATAAACTAGGGCCATGAACGACATCGGCTCCTTCCTTCAAGACTTCGCCCTGGTCCTGTGCGTTGCCGCGGTCACGACCATCGTTTTTCACAAGCTCAAACAGCCAACGGTGCTCGGTTATTTGCTGGCGGGCCTCATCCTGGGGCCCCATGTGGAGATCCCCCTTTTCGCCCACGAGAATACCGTCAAGACCCTGGCGGAGCTCGGTGTCATCCTGGTCATGTTCTCCATCGGGCTCAAGTTCAGTTTGCGCCGCCTCATCCGTGTCATCCCCACCGCGGGGCTCACCAGCCTTATTGAGATCAGCGTCATGATGTGGCTGGGCTATACCGCCGGGGAATTCATGGGTTGGACCCATCTGGAATCCATCTTCACCGGCGCTATCGTGGCCATGTCCAGCACCATGATCTCTTCCAAAGCCCTGATGGACCAAAACCAGGACGAGAAACTGACCCGGGGTGTTTTCGGCATCCTCGTCGTGCAGGACTTAGTCGCGGTGCTTTTGGTCGCCATCCTGACTCCCCTGGCTGCCGGGGCCCAGCTTTCACTTTCCTCCTTGCTCATGACCAGCGGTAGTCTATTGGGTTTCCTGGGCGCCCTTTTCTTGGTCGGTTATTTGGTCATTCCCTTCATCGTGCGCCATGTGATCCTTCTTCGGAACGACGAAACCTTGCTGGTAACGACCGTGGGGCTTTGTTTTGCCATGGCCCTTTTGGCCCAAAAGGGCGGTTATTCGGTGGCTTTGGGCGCTTTTTTAGCGGGAACCCTGATGGCCGAGGCGGGCTTCACCCATGAGATCGAGCGGCTCATCAATCCGTTAAAGGATATCTTCTCCGCGGTCTTCTTCGTGGCCGTGGGCATGTTGGTCAATCCCAACGCCCTGGTCCAGCACTGGCGGGCCATCCTGCTTTTGACCCTGGTCGTCATTTTTGGGCAGGTCATCAGCGTGACCTTCGGCGCCTTCTTGAGCGGCCGGTCCCTCAACACCGCCCTTCGCACCGGCATGAGCCTGGCGCAGATCGGGGAATTTTCTTACATCATCGCCCAGGTGGGCACCGCCCATGGCAATGTGGGCGGCCACATCTATGACGTGGTCGTGGCGGTCTCCGTCGTGACCGCTTTCACCACCCCTTGGCTCATCCGCATCTCGGATCCCATGGCCGAATGGGTGGACAGCCGTTTGCCCAAACCCCTGCAGACCTTCACTTCCCTCTACGGCTCTTGGCTCGAAAGCCTTCGCCACGGCGGTAATGAGGAGACCATTTGGAACAAATCCCGCCGGTTGGTGCGCAAACTGGCCACCGATGGTTTCATCCTGGCGGTCATCGTTATCTCTACCGCGGCCACCATCGACAAATGGGTTCCCGATCTTCAGAAGTTCCTGGACCTGTCGGTCCTGGGCTGGCACATCCTTCTGATCACCGCGGGCTTCACCCTGGCCCTGCCCTTTTTGATCGGCGTTTTCCGCTGCGCGCGCATGCTGGCAGGCCTCATCGCCAACTCGGCCATTCCCACCGTGGCCGAAGGCGTCCTGGACCTGGGTCAGGCTCCCCGCAAGGCCCTCAGTATCACCCTGCAGATGGGTATTCTTTTCGCTTTCGGTTTTCCCCTGATGGCCCTCACCCAGCCCTTCCTGCCCTCGGGTTACAGTCCGGCGGTCTTCGCGGTGCTCTTATCCCTTTTCGGCGTGTTCTTCTGGAAGAACGCGGTAAACCTGCATGAGCATGTGCAGGCCGGCGCCCAGATGATGGCCCAGGCCCTGTCCCACCGGGAACCCGCCAAGCGGGAACAGGTAATGGAGCAAGTGAACACCATGGTGCCCGGCATCGGCGCGCCCCAGTCCCTTCCGATCCAGCGCGACAGCCCCGCGGTCGGGAAAAGTTTGGCGGACCTCAACCTGCGCAGCCGCACCGGCGCCAGCATCATCGCCTTGATGCGCGGCGAGGAACGCTACTTGATGCCCGCGGGCAAGGACACTATCGAGGCGGGTGATGTTCTGGTCTTGGTCGGCACCCAGCAGGCCATCCGTTCCGCCAAGGAACTTCTTCAAAAGAACCCGTCTATATAGAGAACAACCGTTCTCAAGGCCGCGTCCCGTTCAAACCCTTGTTTTTTCAAGAAAACAGCCCTTAGAATGCCCCTCCATCAGCCGAGTCGTTTCGCGAGAAACGAACGGGGGACCCAAGTTTGTGGGGCTAGTTCGGTCACTGACATTAGGATTTCGTCAGGATTGAAAGACGACCTTTCCGTCGAGCCCGTCAGCTAACCTCGTAGGCAATGAAAGCGGCCCGAAAGACGGCCCCCGCGGAGATACGCCGTCATGTTCCAAAAGCTCGAAGAGCTCTTTCTCGGTAAAGCCAAGAATCCCCTCGACCAGAACGTTTTCCATAAACTTTCCCTGGTCGCTTTCTTAGCCTGGGTCGGCCTGGGCGCCGACGGACTTTCCTCCTCCGCTTACGGTCCGGAAGAAGCCTATAAGGCACTGGGCGGACAGTACCATCACATCGCCCTTTACCTGGCCCTGGCCACCGCGGCCACCGTCTTCATCATCTCGGCCAGCTATAACCAGATCATCGAATATTTCCCTTCGGGCGGCGGCGGCTACGTGGTCGCCAGCAAGCTCCTGAACCCCTGGGCGGGTTTGGTTTCCGGTTCGGCCCTGCTGGTCGACTATATCCTCACCATCAACATTTCCATCGCCGCGGGCGTGGACGCCATCACCAGCTTTTCCCCGGCCCTTCCATCCCTTGGATACGCGGTCAAGATCATCCTGGTGCTGGTCCTCATCTGGCTCAACATGCGGGGCATCAAGGAATCCATCACCACCCTCCTGCCCATCTTTCTGGTCTTTGTGGCTACCCATATAGTGCTCATCATCGCCGGTCTGATGGCCCACGTTTCCCATCTGGTCCCGGTCGTGCACGAGACCGTGCAAGAGACCCATTCCATCATCAGCGGGCCCCTGGGGCTTTGGGGCTTCGTGGTCATCTTCTTCAGCGCTTATAGCATGGGCGGCGGTACCTATACGGGTATCGAGGCCGTTTCCAACGGGCTTTCCTACCTGCGCGAACCCCGGGTCAAGACCGGCCGCCACACCATGATGTACATGGCCACCTCCCTGGCCTTGACCGCCGGCGGCATCCTTTTGCTTTACATGATGTGGGACATCCAAAAAGTGCCCGACAAGACCATGAACGATTCCCTGGCCGAGGCCGTCTTTGCCGGCTGGAACTGGATGGGCCTGCCCTGGGGACAATGGATGGTCATC
The DNA here is from genome assembly GCA_027452205.1 of candidate division FCPU426 bacterium. Taxonomy (GTDB): domain Bacteria; phylum Oederibacteriota; class Muellerivitia; order Muellerivitales; family Muellerivitaceae; genus Bog-1183. The sequence continues at coordinate 160,517 of DAIDGV010000024.1, forward strand.
GTCACCATCGCGTCCGAAGGCCTGCTGCTCTTCATCGCCGCCCAGACCGGCTTCATCGACGGGCCCAATGTGTTGGCCAACATGGCCACCGATTCCTGGATGCCCCACCGTTTCGCCAACCTGTCCCACCGCTTGGTGCGCATGAACGGCGTATTGGTCATGGGCTTGTTGTCCCTCGTCATCCTGATGATCTTCCACGGAAACGTGGACCAGTTGGTCATCCTTTACGCTATCAACGTGTTCGTCACCTTTAGCCTGTCCCAGCTTTCCATGTGTGTTCATTGGTGGCAGGCCCGCCGGGAGCAAAAGGACTGGTGGCAGCGGTTCTTCATCAACGGCTTGGGACTGATCCTGACCTTTAGCATCCTGGTGGCCACCATCGCCACCAAGTTCCTCGAGGGCGGCTTTTTCACCCTGGTCCTGACCAGCGCGGTGATTCTCCTGTGCTTTTTGGTGAAACGGCATTACGAGACGGTCCAACTGGCCCTGCGTCGGCTGGATGACACCCTCATCAACCTGCCCCTGCCCACCGGCGACGACATCCCCGAACACGGCGTTTGCGACAAAAAGCGCCCCGTGGCCGTCGTGATGGTGGAAAAGTTCAACGGCCTGGGCATCCACGCCATCTTTTCCATCCAAAAGCTCTTCGGCAACCGCTTCAATGACTTCCTCTTCGTGTCCGTGGCCCGGATCGACTCGAGCAAGTTCAAGGGCGTCGAGGAACTGGAGAATCTCAAGAAGAACACCGAAAGCAACCTGCAGCAATATGTGGAACTGGCCCACCGCATGGGCTACCGCGCGGACTACCGGGAGATCGTAGACATCGACCTGATCGACGGGATGGAGCGGATGTGCGATAGCATCGTGGAAGAGTTCCCCGACGCGACCTTCTTCTCGGGCAAGCTGATCTTCGCCAAGGAATCCCTCTGGACGCCCCTACTGCACAACCAAACCTCTTTGGAAATCCAACGCCGCCTGTTATTCAAAGGCATCAATATGATGGTCGTCCCTGTCCGGGTACTCGAATAACTCCGAGTGTTTGTCATTCCGAGGAGCCAAGCCGATAGGCTCGTTCGCGACGAAGGAACCTCAGGTTTTACGCGGGCTTGCTTTTCGTTCTTTCACCCAACCACAATAGCCTCACTTCTTTTCGAGAGGCTTTCATGAAACACTTCGCTTTCATCCTGTTGTTCTTGTCCCTGCCGCTCTGGGCCCTGGGCCAGGAGAACCATTTAAAGGTCGAACTGCTTAGTGAGACCGCCACCCTGGTCCCGGGCAAGCCCGCCACCTTCGGCCTTCACTTCACGATGGATAATGGCTGGCATATCTATTGGCAAAATCCTGGCGACGCGGGGCTGGCCCCCAGCGTGAATTGGAAACTTCCCATCGGCTTCAAGGCCGGAAAGATCCTTTGGCCCTTGCCCAAGCGCATTTCCCTGCCCTCGGTCATGGATTTTGGTTACGAGAACGAAGTCACTCTCTTGGTGCCCATTCAAGTGCCCCGCACCGTCCATGCTGGGGAAACCTTCAATCTGACCGCGAACGTTCAATGGCTGGTCTGTAAAGAGACCTGCATCCCCGGTCAGGCGGCCCTGCCCGCGACATTGACCATTGGCGATGGTAAAGGTCCCGCTGATGCCTGGATCACCCAGGCCCGGTCCCAGTTGCCTGAGAAGCAACCCAAGACCTGGAAACCCTCGGGCACCTTGGACGGCAAGCAGTTCGTTTTGAGTTTCCCGACGGGAACTACCCCGACCAGCGTTGTCTTCTTTCCCCTGCAATCAGGCCAGGTGGACAACAACGCGGCCCAGATCTTTCAACCCAACGACAAGGGCTTTTCCCTGACCCTGAAGCGGTCTGACCTATTGACCCAGAACGTCCAAAAGCTGGAAGGTTTGCTGGTGGTGACGGATCACGACGTGAAAAAAGGATATGAGGTGAAAGTGCCTCTGTCCTCAAATCGGTAGGGAGGGTGGAATGAAGTCTTTGAAACTGGGGTTGTTGGTGCTGGGACTTTTAGTGATGGGCTTGGGGGCCTCTTACGCCGCCAAGGTGGGCGAACCCGCGCCGGACTTTACGGCGACCGGGAGCAATGGCAAGACCTATAAATTATCCGACTTGAAGGGCAAGTGGGTGGTGCTGGAATGGCATAACCAGAACTGTCCCTTCATCAAGAGCCAATACAAAGGCAAGATGCAAAAACTGCAGGCCAAGTGGACCAAGAAAGGCGTGAAGTGGTTCAGCGTCATTTCTTCGGCCCCGGGCATGGAAGGCTCGGTAAACGCGGAGGAAGCTAACGCCGACGTGAAAGCGACCGGTTCGCATGTGACCGCCACCTTCATGGATTCGGACGGCACCATCGGCCACGCTTACGACGCCAAGACCACACCGCATATGTTCGTCATCGACCCCAAGGGCATCTTGGTCTATGACGGCGCCATCGACAACGCGCCTTTGAAGGACGAGGCCGTGGACAAGAATGACGACGGCGAACCTTTCGTGAACTATGTCGATAAGGCTTTGAAAGAAGGCATGGCGGGCAAGACCATTTCGACACCCACTACCGCGCCTTATGGCTGCCACGTGAAGTACGCTAAATAAATACTGGCTTTTGTTGATAACCCAGGGCCTCCGGTTCTCCACCGGAGGCCTTTTATTTTGCCCTCAGCTAAATGGGGTTTGATAAACTGACGGCCCTAAAACGCTTTTGAACCCACGGAGAAAACAACATGGCCAAGCAAAGAACCCTCTCGATCATCGTGCCGGTCTTTAACGAAGAAAAGACCGTCCTTCCCCTGTTGCAAAAGGTCCACAAGGTCAAATTGCTGGGCCTGAAAAAAGAGATCATCGTGGTCAATGACGGCTCGACGGACCAAACCGCCAAGGTCCTCAAGAAAGTAAAGCTCCCCAACTGTTCCATCTATCACCATGAGGTCAACAAGGGCAAAGGCGCGGCCATCCGCACCGCCATTCCCAAGACCAAAGGGGATTTCGTCATCATCCAAGACGCCGACCTGGAATATGACCCGGCGGATTACGCCACCATCCTGGACCTATTGCTCAAAGGCCAAGCGGACGTGGTTTACGGTTCCCGCTTCTTGGGCGTTCACCGGTCTTTCCTGTTCTGGCATTACGTGGGGAATAAGCTTTTGACCTTCATCACCAACATCTTGTATGACACCATTTTGACCGACATGGAGACCTGCTATAAGGCCTTCAAAGGCGACATCATCCGGTCCATCAAACTGCGTTCGAACCGGTTCGATTTTGAGCCCGAAGTGACTGCCAAGATCTTGAAACGCCACTGCAAGGTCTTCGAAGTGCCCATCAATTACAATGGCCGTGATTTCGCCGAAGGCAAGAAGATCACCTGGCGCGACGGCCTGGTGGCCTTGGTCTGCCTGATCCGCTATCGGTTCATGGATTAAAAAGCGCTGGCTTGGTCCAGCTTTTGGACCGAAGCCGGGCTGAGTTGTAACCGCGCCCCCGAGACCAAGTCGGACAGTTGTTTCAAACTGGTCGCGCTGGCAATAGGCGCTGTAATGCTGGGCTTGGCATTGAGCCAAGCGATGGCCACCGCCGTCGGGCTGGTCCCCGTTTCTTTCGCCGTTTCATCCAAGGCCGCCAGAATGCGAAAACCCCGATCGTTGAGATACTTCTTCACGGCACCACCCCGAGGGCTTTTGGATAAGTCAGCTTCAGTGCGGTACTTGCCCGTCAGGAACCCCGACGCCAGGGACCAATAAGGAATGACCGCAATGTTCTTTTCGCGCATCAAGGGCTCCAGATTCTTCTCGTAATCCTCGCGCTCACAAAGGTTGTAGTGGGGTTGCAAGCATTCATAACGAGGAAAAGTCTTTTGCTCGCTGATCTTCTCGGCTTCCTTCAAACGGTCCGCCTTGTAGTTCGAAGCGCCGATGGCCCGCACCTTCCCTTGCTTCACCAATTGGGCATAGGCTTCGAGGGTTTCTTCTAAAGGGGTTTCCAGATCATCTTGATGGGATTGATAAAGATCGATGTGGTCGGTCTGCAAGCGCTTCAGGGAATCTTCGACTTCTTGAAGGATGTATTTTTTGGCCAATCCCTTTTTGCCATCGCCCATGTCCATGCCGACTTTGGTTGCCAGAACGACTTTATTGCGCTTACCGCTTTGCTTGAACCATTTGCCAAGTACCGTTTCGGATTCCCCGCCCTTATGCCCCGGCGCCCAGCGCGAATAAGTATCCGCGGTATCGACTAGGTTGAACCCCGCGTCCACAAAAGCGTCGAGAATTTGAAAAGAGACGGCCTCGTCAGCGGTCCAACCGAACACATTACCACCTAAAGCCAATGGAGCGACTTGAACGCCTGTTTTGCCGATCGGATGTAAGTTCATGGTTCTCCCCCATAGTTAGATGAGGGATTGTTTCATTGATAGGAGACAGAGTGCAAGAGCTAGAACGAAAGAGGACTCATGACTTGGAAAACTTCAGAATTCAGCAGAAAAATTGCAAACAAACCTTATTTCAATTCAGTAAGTTTAATTTTATTTTTTCTTAAGTACTTTTCCAAAACCTGCCCCGTATTTGAAAACTGCGAATTATTTTTCCAGTAACTTTGATTTATATAATTCAGATAAACCATTTTTGCGGATTTTAAGTATTCCATTTTTTTAGTTACATCAAACGCATCCAAGCAAGCGTTGATGTAATTATTTGCAAAAATAGGCCAACCAATCGGGAATAAATCACAGGAAACCTTAAACTGTTCAACAGCTGCGACCGAGTCCCCCCGGTTGTATTTAAAAAAACCGTCCGCGTTATAAATATCCGCTTTACATAAACGAACACTGCCATCAATTAATCGTTGATACTTTGGGTCCGTCAGAAAACCATCTATTTCTTGCTTCGCTTCATCAAATGCACCTGTCAAATTTCCAAAATCAGCGTATGTATATGCGAGCATGACCACTGCCGCCTTATACTCAACATCATTTTTTCCAATTACATTGTCTTTGTAATTTGTGAAATCATCTATCGCCATTAAAAAATAATTCTTTTTCTTCTCAATATTACTTTCAGTTCTTCCAGCAAGCCTATTAACTTTGCCATCATAAAAATAAAATATCGGCCTATTAATTTGATAGTTATTACTCCTTAATTTGTCGAAAACCGAAACGATGTCTAATATTTCACTCTTTGATAGATCTTGAGAATTTAACTTTTTAACACATTTAACAAATTGTTCGGAACCAGTTTGAAAAACTTCCGATTTAACCGAAGAAACATTTATTAAAAAAACGAATATACAAATAAAATTAAAAAATTTCATTTCTTCGCACCTTTTGGAATCACAATATTCGCATTTGGATCATTTAATGATTTTTCACTACTGGTTGCCGGTTCAGGCTCGGGAAGAGATGGTTTAATTTGATCAGCAACTTTGTTCCACTTGGCGATTTGCTCACTTAAGAGGTTTGTAAAATACTCTGACCCAATATACAAATTGCAGGAGAAAACTAACGAAACAACAAATATTGCGATCAGCATTTTTCGATTAGCTTCTTTTTTTAAAAAAGAATCCAAACTAAAAGCAGAAAAAACTGCGAAAAAGGTTATTCCCAATTCCTTCAAATAATCGCTTGTATCACAGACAAAGTTATCAATCACAAAATGATTTTTAATTAAAAATAGTAACAACCACACAAATATCAAAAAAATGAAAAACAAAACAAAAAGAAACCAATTTTTTAAAAACCAATTCCATCCAGGTTTTAAATACCTAAAAAATAAATACCGCCACATATTTTTCATAGAAAATTATCTCACCGCAAAATACTCAGCATCAGGATGATGCAGGATGATCGCGCTGGTCGATTGTTCCGGCACCATCATGTGGGCTTCCGTTAGCGTGATACCAATAGCCTTAGTGGCGTCCAGCAAGCGGAAATACTTTTCCTGGTCGCTCTGCTCGGGGCAGGCCGGATAACCCGGCGAATAGCGCTTACCCTGGCCGATAGGCAGGCCCCATTCGGCGCGGATACGGCGGTGGATCCATTCCGCCATGGCTTCGGCGGTCTGCACCGCCAGACCATGCAGGTAATAGGATTCGGTATATTTGTCCTCTTTGTTCAGCTTCTCGATCAATTCCCCGGCCTTATTACCGATGGTGACTACCTGGAAGGCGACCACGTCTTTTTCGCCCGAGGAAACCGGGCGGAAATGGTCGGACAGGCACAAGTGGCGCCCCACCCGCTGACGGGGAAACTTGAAGCGTTCCAGTTCTTTCTTGGGGTCGTTGCCGTCATAAATGATCAGGTCATTGCCTTCCGAATTGGCCAGCCAGAAACCATAGACTAATTTCGGCTCGAACCAGTTCTTCGCCAATATCTCGTCCTGCATCTTCAACCGCATGGGCTCGAACTGGGTCTTGATGAGGTGCTTATATTCCTCGGCGTCCTTGCCCTTCACGCCCCAGTTCAACTTATAAAGCTGGGTCAGGTCTAAATAGGGCCACACTTCGCGCAAGGGCACCTTGTTGATGATGGAAGTGCCGTTAAAGGGGTTCTTCGGGATGAAGGCCGCGGGCTTCACCGTGGGCGGATACTTATCCGGCGTGGCTTCTCCTTCTTCTTGGATGGCGTCAGCGAAGTTGGTCTCTTTCGCCTTGAGGGCCTCGTCTTTGACCTTATTACGGAATGTTTCCCGCTGGCTCAGGTCCGACAGGGCGTTGAGGATATCCAATCCCTCGAAAGCATCCTTCGCGTAATAAACGCCCGGCTCGTAGAGCTTTTCATCCACGAAGCTGATGCGGTAACCGTAGCGGCGGTTGATGGCCGCGCCGCCGACGATGACAGGGTAATTGAGCCCCATCTTTTCCATTTCTTGCACACAGATGGGCATTTGCTTGGAGGTAACGACCAGCAAGGCCGAAAGGCCGATGGCATCCGCTTTCACTTCTTGCGCCTTGGCGATGATGGTCGAGACCGGCACCTGTTTGCCCAGGTCATAAACGGTGTAACCGTTGTTGGACAGGATGGTACGCACCAGGTTCTTGCCGATGTCATGCACATCGCCATAAACGGTGGCGAGAACGACGGTGCCCTTGGTGGTGGAGGCATTCTTGTCGAGGAACTGTTCCACATAGGCCACCGCGCGCTTCATGACCTCCGCGGATTGAAGCACGAAAGGAAGGATGAGCTCGCCCGAGCCGAACTTGTCGCCGACTTCTTTCATGGCGGGCAGAAGAACGGTGTTCAAGGCTTCCACCGCGGTCTTTTCCTTGAGCACTTCGGCCAAGTTCTCTTCGATCTTGTCCGGCTTGCGGTTGACGATCTTCCAATGCACCTTTTGGGCCGGGGTCATGCCCTCGGTGGGATCAACCTTGGTTTGTTCCTCCACTGGGCCCTTGCCGGCGAAATGCTGGATGAAATGCGCCAAGGCTTGCGGGTCTTTGTTGAAGACCAGGTCGTCGGCCAGTTTGCGTTCGTCTTCGGGGATGCTGGAATAAGGCTTGATGTCCGCCGGGTTCAGGATGGCCATATCGAGGCCAGCGTGCACGCAGTGATACAAGAAGACGGAGTTGAGCACTTCACGGGCCTGCTTGGATAAGCCGAAAGAAACGTTCGACAGGCCCAGGATAGTGCGAACCCCCGGGATCTCTTTCTTGATCGCCCGGATGCCTTCCATGGTCTCGACGGCGGAATTAAGGAACTCCGCCTCGCCAGTGGCGAGCGTAAAGGTCAGCGCGTCAAAGACCAGGTCTTCAGCGGGAATGCCGTATTCTTTCGTGACGATCTCGGTGATCTTCTTGGCCACTTCCAGCTTACGGGCGGCGGTCTTCGCCATGCCCTTTTCGGCGGGTTTGGACTTGTCGTAATAAACGTCGTCGATGGTCAGCGCCACCAGGGTGGAACCATACTTCTTGGCCAGGGGGCAGATCTTGGTAATGCGCTCCCCTTTGCCTTCCAGGTTGATGGAATTGATCATGGCCCGGCCCGGATAGATCTTGAGGGCCGCTTCGATGACTTCGGATTCGGTCGAGTCCACCATCAGGGGCGTATCCACGCCCAGGGCCATCTTCTTGACCACTTTCATCATCTGGTCTTTTTCATCCACGCGCTCGGTCAAGGCCACGCAAAGGTCCAACACGTGGGCGCCGCCTTCGGCTTGGCCCCGGCCCACCGTGACCATGCCTTCATAGTCGTCGGCGAGGAGCAGTTGCTTGATCTTGCGCGAACCTTGGGAATTGACCCGTTCGCCCACGATAAGGGGCTTGGGGTCTTGGTCCATCGAAACGGCTTTGATCATGGAAGAGACGTTGCAAATATGAGTTACGTCACGTTTCTTGGGTTTTTGTTTGCCGATGGCCTCGACCACTTGGCGTAAATGCTCATGGGTGGTGCCGCAACAGCCGCCGACCACGTTGACGCCGAACTCTTCGACGAATTCTTTGAGGGCTTTGGCCAAAGCCGCCGGTTCCAACGGATAGACCGCTTGACCGCCGCGATTTTCGGGTAACCCCGCGTTGGGGATGGTGGAAATGGGTATCTCGGAATATTGGGACAGGTAACGCACCGGGTCCTTCATTTCTTTGGGGCCGGTGGAGCAGTTCATGCCGATAACGTCGATAGGCAAACGGGAGAAAGTAGAGAGAACGGAGCTGATGTCCGTGCCGAGCAGCATACGGCCTGTGGTATCGAGCGTGGTTTGGGCCATGAGACCGACCGGGGATTTCTTTTCCGTACGGGCCCGGTGGCAGCCGAACACCGCCGCGCGCATTTCCAAAATGTCCTGGCTGGTTTCGACAAGTAGGGCATCCACGCCAGCGTCGATCATGATGCAGGCCTGTTCGTAATAGATGGCTTCCAGTTCATCGGGGGTGATCTTTCCCAGGTCCGGGTCTTCGGAGGCGGGCAACATACCCGTCGGGCCCATGGAGCCGACCACGAAACGTGGATGGTCGGGAGTGGAATACTTGTCGGCCAATTCGCGGGCCAGTTTGACCGCGGCAGTGTTGATCTGAACGATCTGATCGCCCAGGCCGTATTCTTCCAGCTTCAAGCGATTGGAACCGAAGGTATCGGTCTCAAGGCAGTCGACACCGACCTTGAGGAAACCTTCATGGATCTCGCGCACCACTTCGGGTTTGGTAATGACCAAATAATCGTTCAAACCTTCTTTGCCGCCAAAATCTTCTTTGGTCAGGTTATAGGTCTGAAGATTGGTGCCCATGGCACCGTCAAAAATGAGCACTTTTTCTTTTAAAGCGTCTAAAAAGAGTGGTCGAGACAAGTGGTTTTCCCCCTGGTTGTAAAAGGCGGTCATTTTAACAGGCAGCCCTTTCATATATAAGGGTTAAGAACCTTAAAATGGTTGGCCTGCCCGGCGACCGGGCCAATAATAGGGCTCATTTCAAATAAAGAAAGGCTTCCCATGTGGACCATCATCCTGCTGCTGATCTCCAATATCTTCATGACCTTCGCCTGGTATGGTCATTTGAAGTACAAGACCTCCCCGCTTTGGATCGTCATCCTGGCCAGTTGGGGTATCGCCTTCTTCGAGTACTGCTTCCAGGTGCCCGCGAACCGCATTGGCAGTTATGAGTTCTCCACCGCCCAGCTCAAGGTGATCCAGGAGATCATCACCCTGACGGTCTTCTGCGGCTTTTCGGTGCTTTATCTGAGGGAAGATCTGAAATGGAACTACCTGGTGGGATTCTTTTTCATCGTCGTCGCCGCCTTCTTCATCTTCAAGAAATGGGCGTGATCATGGACCAACTTCTCTCAACATTTCATTTGCACATCGGTTTGTTCCTTTCTACGTTTGCGCTGATCTTTGTCGCCGAATTACCGGACAAAACCGCGCTAGCCGCCATGATCCTGGCCAGCCGCCACCACGCTTTCGGGGTTTTCATCGGCTGTGCTGCCGCTTTTCTCATTCAAAATATCGTAGCCGTGCTTTTCGGAAGTATTTTTGGATTGCTTCCACCCCATATCGTTCATATGGCTTCAGGACTTTTATTCCTTTTATTCGCTGGTTTAATGTGGTTTCGGAAAGAAGAAGGAAAAGAAAAAATCGAGGACCATTCAAAAACCTTTTGGCAAACCGCCACAAAAGCCTTTTTGGTCATTTTCATCGCCGAATGGGGTGACCTGACCCAATTGGCCGCCGCCACCCTAGTGGCGAAAACACAGGAGCCTTGGACCATTTTTATTTCGGCGACCTCGGCACTATGGTGCACGTCGGCACTGGCGGTCATAGTGGGAAATCACGCGCAAAAGAAGATCAACGCGGCTTTATTACAAAAGATCGCGGCGATATTATTTGCGGCGGTAGGGATGCTGCTTTTAAGTGGTTTTTGGGATTAAAAGCCCACTTTATCTGCCTCATTTAACTTGCGATGAATTTAGGATTTTATGTAATATACCCCTCCTTTCTTGAGGCTTTGAGGGGGAATTTCCGCGCCTGTAGCTCAACTGGATAGAGTATCTGACTACGGATCAGAGGGTTGAAGGTTCAAATCCTTCCAGGCGCACCATTTTTTCTGTGACCTATTCGGCCCTGTGCCGAATAATGAACAAAGAGAATGGTACTGTGCCGATATCGGTGAAAGTTTTTATGGAGATCGGTACGCACCACTTTCTATGACCCATTCCCACGACAAGTTCATGCGAGAAGCTTTGAAAGAAGCGGCGAAAGCTTCGCTCAAAGGTGAAGTCCCCGTCGGTGCAGTGGTCGTCAAAGACGGTAAGGTCATTGGCCGCGGTCATAACCTGACCGAAAGTAAGCAAAGCGCCCTGACCCACGCGGAACTGATGGCGATCGCTAAAGCCGCGAAAAAGCTGAAAAGTTGGCGGTTGAACGATTGTGATTTATACGTGACCTTGGAGCCCTGCACGATGTGCGGCGGCGCCATTGTGTTATCAAGGATCCGGAACCTGGTCTACGGGACCACGGACCCCAAAGCAGGGGCGGTACACAGTACGGCCCGCGTGATGGAAAACCCGAAGCTGAACCACAGAGTGACTGTGACCAGCGGCATATTAAAAGAAGAATGTTCGAAAGTTTTGACCGACTTCTTCAAGGAAGTCCGGCGAAAGAAGTAGGTTATGTGGGGACGTAGCTCAGTTGGGAGAGCGTCTCGTTCGCAACGAGAAGGTCGGCGGTTCGATCCCGCTCGTCTCCACCATATTTAGCGGCTCGCGCCCAGCGAGCCTTTGTTTTTTAGTGGAGAGATGGCCGGTCGGTCGCCGCCCCAAAGGGCGGAACGAAAGACCCCATCAAGAACTGATAGGTTTTCTTTCGTTCAGGCGCACGCCGAACGGATCAAGATCAGCGGACAGCGGGAGAGATGGCCGAGCGGTCGAAGGCGCACGCCTGGAAAGCGTGTAGGCTCCAAAAGGGTCTCAAGGGTTCGAATCCCTTTCTCTCCGCCATTTTGTCGATATCAAAACTTATATGAAAAAAATGACATGGCCAGTTTTCATATTTGATCCAGAACGGTAACTGGCCGCCATTTATTCGCTTTTTCCTGATTTCCCCTCTTTCACGAACATGGAAAAGGCTTCTATTTTTCGATTAAGATGGTTCTCCGCTTTGGCGTGAGGGTCGGGTCCTATACGACGGATCGGCCCCAACTCCGCTAGGTCCGGAAGGAAGCAACGGTCAGGTTGTATTCGGGTGTTGTAGGTCGCCTGGCCCTCACGGCAAAGCGAAACGCCCCTTTATGTAAAGGGGCGAATTCTAAATTTTGAATTCTTAATGATGAATTATGGAAGTTCCCGCTTTTCGGGAACCACATGAATTTATAATTTAAAATTCATAATTCAAAATTGGAGTTTAAATGTCCCCTCAAGTCACGGCTCTCAAATGGCGTCCCCAAGTCTTCGCCGATATGGTCGGCCAAGAACACATCAGCCGCTCCCTTCAGAATGCCATGAAAGCCAACCGGGTGGCCCATGCTTATATCTTCGCCGGGCCCCGGGGCGTCGGTAAGACCACCACTGCCCGCATCTTCGCCAAGGCCCTCAACTGCCGCAACTTGAAGGACGGCGAACCCTGCAATACCTGCGACCTGTGCCAGGACGTCAACAACGGGTCCTCCATGGACGTGATCGAGATCGACTCAGCTTCGTTCAACGGCGTGGATGATATCCGTAGCCTTCAAGAGACCGTGGCCACCGCCCCTTCCAAGGGTAAATACAAGGTCTACATCTTCGACGAAGCGCACCGGATCACCAAACAAGCCTTCGACGCCTTTTTGAAGACCCTGGAAGAACCGCCCGCCCACGTCATCTTCATCCTGGCTTCCACCGAGATCCACCAGTTCCCGGCCACCGTCCAATCCCGCTGCCAACGGTTCGAGTTCCGGGCCATGGGCATCGACACCCTGACCAAGCAACTACGCCGCATCACCGACGCCGAGGGCATCCAGATCGACGATAAGGGTCTTTATCAGATCGCCCGGGCCGCCCGGGGTTCCATGCGCGACAGCCAAAGGACCTTGGACCAGGTCGTGGCCTTCGCCGGTAAAGAGGTCAAGGCTGAGGATATCCGGGTCGCCTTGGGGACCATTGAAGAGGAAGTTTTCTTGAAGTTGATCGAAGCCGCCGTGAACCAGGACGCGCCTTCCGCCTTGACCGTGACCAAAGCCGTCATCGATGGCGGCAAGGACCTGGAACATTTCTACGCGGGCCTTTTGGAAACCTTCCGACACTTGGCGGTGGCCAAGGCCTATCCCGCCTCCGCCGCCCAGTTCATTTCCCTTTCGGGCGAGGATGTTGAGAAATTAGTAAAGTTCTCCGCCCAAATGGAAGAAGCCCAGATCCTTTCGTCCTTACGGTTGCTCATCGAGCAAGAATGGGCCCTGCGCCATTCCAACAATCCCCAGATAGTTCTGGAGACGGTGGTGTTGGAACTGGCCCATCTCAAACAACTGACTTCCGTCGGTGATCTGCTCAAACAGGTCGGCAGCAGCTCTCCCGTTATGCCTCGTCCTGCTTCATCCCCTGCCTACGCTAAAGCTTCGGCAGACAAGCTGCCTGCCCCCCGGAGCTTTAGCGCAGAAGGGGCCCCATCTCCCGCTTATTCCGCCCCCTCCGCGCCGAAGCCCGTGGTGGTCATGGAAGGCGAACCGGTCCTGGCGGTCGATGAGATCGAGGAACCCGTCGAGACCGAAAGCAGCCCCGAATTGGCCAAACTGAAATCCCAATGGCAGGAATTGCTCGAGAAGGTCGGCGCTAAAAAAGCCGCCTTGAAAGGCGTCTTGGTCGATACCCGTCCCAAGACCATCGACGAAGGCACTCTGGTGCTGCTTTGCAAAGGGCCATTCCATTACGAGCAGATGACCAAGTCCGAGAACAAAGTATTGGTCGAGGGGATCCTGGAAGAGATGCTGGGCCGTAAGCTGAACTTGGTCGCGGTATTGCCCGAAGGGGCCAAGAACGCCTCCACCGACAAAGCTCCCGTGCGGACTCCCAAGTCCATGTCCGCCCCCAAAGTGGATGTCAAAGAGATCGAGAAGGATGAGCCGGTCGTGGCCGCCGCCATGAAACTTTTTGGCGCCAAAGTGGTCGAGGTCAAACGCAACAACCCCCCCAAATAGTCTTATCGGGAATGGATCGAGAATAGCTGGAAAGCGCCGCAACGGAAGACCAGTTGGGGCCTGATCTCTTGATGGAAGTTCTCCCTTAAATACCGCGCGTAATGCGCTCCCTGTTCCGCCGAACACATCCAAAGCACCCTTGGATTGTTCACCGAGTCCCGCAAGGGTTCCTTCACGCCGAAGTTTTCCAACCCTTTCAAGCTGGCCGGACTGGTCTGGCAAAAGACCGCCAAAAAGGGATGGTAAGGCCGGAAACATTCCAGGTCGTCGAAAGCCCCCAAAGCCTCGAAGGGAAATTGGTAGATCTCGTAAAGTGTGCCGGGCTGGGGACGGGCTTCCTTCAAATAATCATGAAGCACCGCTTGGCTCGCCAACCGCTGTTGATCTTGACGGTAATAGTCCCTCAACAAGGGCAGCGCCGAAAGGAACAGGCCCGCCAAGAGCAGAAATTTAACGACCGAGAACAACCGGGTCTTTCCCTGGAACCCAAAAGACCGTGCCTCGATCAAGGCTCCGTTCACCAAGAAAAGCAGCAAGGGCAAGTTCACCCGGTCCGGGGCCCGCAAGAGATAGATCATTCCCACCAACAACACCAATAACCATAAAAACTGGAGCAGCCATCTTTTGCGGGCTTCCCCTTCGCACAGAAGCAAGAGCAGAAGGAATGCCACCAGGATCCGGGCGTCCCAATAGGAAGTCAGCAATTCTTCCAGACTATGGAAAGACGCGATCTTGCCTTCGGACCCCCAACGGGGAAAGGCGGCCCCGATCTTTTGGAAGGTTGGCGCGTTGAATTTATCCGGATCGGTGTAGTACCAATTCTTGAAGAGCCACAGGTCGTTCTCGGTCCAATGGACCGAATCGAAGACCGGCTTGCTTTCAGGAGTGTAGGAAGGGACCCGGTAATCCTGGGCGGCGACCCGGGCCTGATCGAACCGGCGATATTCCTTCCATGCGGGATCGCTTTGGAACCAAAAGTAATTGAAAAGAACCAACCCGCAGAGGACCAACCCCGCCGCGCCCAACCAACGCTGATTCTCACGAAGGAAAGTACGCCAGGAAGGATCGAAGGCCCGGTAAAGGATCATCGGAAGCGCCATCAAAAAAGCCAGACCCAGCGAATCGACCCGGACCAAGGCGGAAAGCCAAAGGAGCAAGACTCCGGTCATTATCAAGCCCGATCGGTTTTTATCCGAAGGCCCGGCCCCTAGAAGGACAGTGAGCCCCACCTGGGCCGCCAACAAGGCCGTGATCGTGAATTGAAGAAAGACGAAGAAGATGAAATAAACACTGACCCATAAACCCGCGAAGAGCGCGGCCTTGAACCAGCCAGGCGACCGGCGCAAGGAAAACCAAAGTAGGACGAAGAAAGAAGCGGCTTGGGTCAGGCAGAGGAAAAGCGGATACCAGGGAACCGTCTGGTTCCAGGTGTAGAGCGCCTTCAGACCATAACCTAAAAGAACGTTCGAATAGCCGATGAAAGGCGAGGCCTCGCCCGAGGCCGTGATACCCTTGAGGGTCAGGATCTTGAAAATGTCGTCGTTCACCAGGAAAAAGGGACGGATAAAAAACAATTGGATGGCGGCTAGGATTGCGGTTATTGTGAAGGCGACGAAGGCGGCCTCGGACCCAAAACCCCTCCGCGCTCCGGTATCGGACCGGTCCATGTGGGAGTGGTCTGGTATCAAGCTCATGACGGTGATTTTAGCAAACCGCTATTTTCCACCCTATGTTTATTTGACGGTTCTGCCGACATTTTCTCAACGGAGTGCCCCATGCCGGATATGTTCAACCTGCTTCGCCAAGCCCAGGCCATGAAACAAAAGATGAGCGAGTTCCAAAAGGAGCTGGAAAGCCAGTCTTTTACCGGTACCGCCGGTAAAGGCGCGGTGACCGTGAAGCTTAACGGTAAACACGACGTGCTCGAGGTCAAGATCGACCCCCAAGCCGCCCAGGACGTGGAAAAGCTCCAGGGTTATATCCAGGAAGCCATCAATGAGGCGGGCCACCAAGTGAACGCAAAGCTCAAAGCCGAGGTCGGCAAGATGACCGGCGGCCTGGGCATTCCCGGTCTCTTTTAGAGACCGAATTTTGAATTGAGAATTCTTGATTTTGAATTGTGGTGATTTTGAATATAAATTCAAAATTTAACATTCAAAATTCATAATTCCAAAATGGAGACCATTTTGGCTGAATATCCCCCTTCCCTCGAGCGGCTGCTGCACGAGCTGGAGAAGCTTCCCGGTATCGGGCCCCGCACCGCCCAGCGCCTGGCCTTTCATTTATTGAAACAACCCGCGGATATTTCCCGCGCCTTGGCCGCCGCCTTGGTCGATGCCCGCACGAAGCTCCATCCTTGCCGCGATTGTTTCAACCTGACCGAAGAGACCTTGTGCAACATTTGCGCTTCCTCGAACCGGGAAAGGTCCTCCCTTTTGGTCGTGGAGGATCCCAGCGATGTGGTGGCCTTCGAGCGCACCCACGAATACCGGGGTCTTTACCACGTGCTGGGCGGTACCCTGTCGCCTTTGGAAGGCCGGGGCCCGCAGGACCTGACCTTGGACGCTTTGGTCGAACGGGTAAAGAAGGCCGGTTCTTTTAAAGAGATCATTGTGGCCACTGACCCCACCGTGGAAGGCGATTCCACCGCGCTTTATATCCAACAACTGCTCAAGGGCGTTACGGTCAAGGTAACCCGTCTGGCCCGGGGCTTGCCCAGCGGTGGGGATGTGGAATATGCTGACGAATCGACTCTCCTAAAAGCCCTGGAAGGGCGCAGAGAATTATAAAAGCCGATCAAACACAAAGGCCGCCGCGAACTATGAAAAACTTTTTATTCCTCGCCTTTCTTATAATCACCTCCATGACCTGGGCCCAAGAAACCATCGTTCCCGCGGACAGCCCCCTGATCCAATATTCGGGCCGCGTCGATCTTACCGATCCCAAAGCGCCCAAGTTCGATTGGCCGGGCATTTCCATCACCGTGGGCTTCAAGGGTTCTTCCCTCGGCTTTCTGTTGGACGATCTGGGCAACAACTACGACGTCCAAGTGGATGGCAAACCGGTGACCGTCTGGGTGACCAGCCGGAACACCTCGATTTACACCCTGACCGTCCCCGCCGGGGAACATCTGTTGCGGGTGGTCAAGCGCACTGAGGCTCTTTTCGGCGGCTGCACCTTCAAGGGCATTTCCCTGCCTAAGGACACGACCCTTTTCAGGGCCCCGGACGCCCCCAACCGGCGCCTCGAGATCATCGGGGACTCCTATGTCTGCGGTTACGGCGTGGAATCCTCCTCCGTCCAATGTGACAGCTTGCGTCCCTATGAGAACGTGGACAAAGCCTTCGGGGCCTTGATCGCCCAGGACCTACAGGCCGAATATCACGTCGAAGCCTTTTCGGGAAAAGGCATCCTGCGCAACTGGGGTGAAAAGAGTCCGACGTCCCCGGACCCCTTTCCGCCTTTGTTCGACCGGACCCTTTGCCGGGAATCGAAATCCCTTTGGGATTTCACGAAGTGGACGCCCCATGCGGTGCTCATCCATTTGGGTTTGAACGATTTCTCCACCGCGCCCGAGGCCAGCCAAAAGGAATTCACCCACGTTTATCTCGAATTGCTCAAACACATCCGAAGCAAATATCCAAAGGCCGTCCTGTTCTGCGTGGCTCCCTTGGATCAATACGGCCTCTCCGTCCTGCTGGATAAGATCGTCGAAAAAGCCCACGCGGGCGGCGACAACAACATCTTTTTGCTGACCTATCCCCCCGTCACACCCGACCTCTTCGGTTGCGACGGTCATCCCAACGCGGTGGCCCAACGCCATATCGCCGACGCCCTCATTCCGACCATTAAAGAGACCCTCTACTGGTAGTTCTCTTTCCCTCGAAAAAGGTCTGTTAGAATGCCGTCCATGACCCACCCCTTCGAACGTTCCCCCTTCTGGCCCGCTCTATTCTTTTTCATTTCCGGTTTTTGTGGGCTTGTTTACCAGATCATTTGGATGCGTTTGGCCTTCGCTTCTTTCGGGATAACGACCCACGTCCTATCCGTGGTTCTCTCCGTCTTCATGGCGGGCCTGGGCCTCGGGTCCTGGTGGGCAGGCCGGTGGGTCCCTCGCATAAAGTCGGCGGGCCATTCCCCTTTGTTCTTTTACGCGCTGGCCGAAGGGTTCATCGGCATCGGAGCTTTTACCGTTCCCGCCTTATATACCATCGCCTCGGACGCCCTGCTCCCGAGCGGCAATATCCAATCCGGGACCTATCTGCTTTTTTCTGGGTTCGCCATCCTCCTTTCCCTGATGCCTTGGTGCTTTTGTATGGGCGCGACCTTTCCCCTCATGATGGCTTCACTGGAAAAAAATTTGGATGGGGAAAGGAACTTCAGTTTCCTTTATACCGCCAATTCCTTAGGGGCCGTTGTCGGCTCCCTTTTGACCGTGATCGTCCTAGTAGAGCTATTGGGATTCCACCACACCCTGGTCCTGGCCGGCGCGCTGAACTTCTCCCTTTGCGCCGCATGCCTTTGGTTGTCTTCCTCGAAAGGAAAAAGATCCGTAAGACCGGTCCTTTCCCAAGAGAAAAAATTTCCAAAAATATCCGTCGATCCTTTTTCCTTATCGCTACTTTTCATGACCGGTTTCGTTTCCATGTCCATGGAAGTGGCTTGGACCCGCAACTTCACTCCCGTTCTGGGCAACCAGGTCTATGCCTTCGCTTTCATCCTGGCCTCTTACCTTTTAGCCACCACCTTAGGCGCTTGGACTTACCGCAGAGCCCCCCGGGAAGGATTCGGTCTTTCAACTCTATTAGGCGCTCTCTTCGTGGCCGCGCTACTGACGATCGTCTTGAACGATCCCCGGGTCCAACACCAACCTTGGATCGTCTTGCTGAGCATCACCCCCTTTTGCGGACTCTTGGGGTTCCTTACTCCGGCTCTGGTCGACCGTTACTCCCAAGGGGATCCTTCGTTCGCCGGACAGGCCTACGCGGTCAACATCCTCGGCTGCATCCTAGGCCCCTTGTTCTGTTCTTATTTGCTCCTTCCTTTTTGGGGGACCCGACTCTCCTTGTTTTTATTGTCCCTGCCCTTCGCTTACTTCGCGACCAAGACCATGAAAGGCCCTTTTAAAAAGAATGTTCTTCTCGGGGGATGGTTAGGATTGGGCGCTCTTTTGACCCTGATCGTGTTGATGTGGACGGTGGATTTCGAGGAATCTTTCGCCAGGTTCATTAAACCTTCCGCCATACAGCGGGATGCTACCGCGACCGTAGTTGCCTGCGGCACGGGATACAAAAAGGTCCTTTTGGTGAACGGCATCGGTATGACCGGCTTGCTGCCCGAAACGAAAATGATGGCCCATTTGCCCCTGGCTTATTTGGGCCATCCACCCACATCGGCCTTGGACATCTGTTTCGGCATGGGGACCACCTTCCGGGCGCTGTCCAGTTGGGAGATCCGGACGACCGTCGTGGACTTGGTCCCCGGCGTCATCCGCTCGTTCGGTTATTTTTGGAGTGACGCGGACCAAGTGACGGCTAACCCGATGGACCGGATGGTCGTCGATGACGGTCGCCGCTATTTGATGCGGATCCACGAACTTTACGATGTGATCACCGTCGATCCGCCGCCGCCGATCGAGGCGGCCGGTTCCAGCCTGCTCTACTCAACGGAGTTCTACGATCTGGTCAGGAAACACTTGAAGGAAGGGGGAATACTGCAACAATGGATCCCCGACTCCGACCTTTTGACCACCCGTTCCGCGGTAAGATCCTTGACGCTCTCTTTTCCCTACGTCCGGGCTTTCCGTTCAACCTTGAAGATGGGAGTTCATTTCCTCGCCTCCACAAGCCCATTGCCCCAGCTGACGGGCGACCAATTGGCCGCGAAAACACCGCCCCGGGCCCGCAAGGACCTTGCCGAGTTCTTCATCGATAAGGACCCGAGACCCATTTATAACGACTTGGTTAAAAAGGAGATCCCTCTTTCCTCTTTTTCCAATGGTATTCCCGTGCCCCTCTTGACCGATGATCGGCCTTTCAACGAATATTACCTTTGTCGAAAATTTGCGCCCACCTTACAATCGTTTTGGAACCCGTCGAAATAAGAAAGGACCTTTATGTCAAACCATCCTGTTCACACCCTTCTGCTCGATATCGGCGGTGTCCTTTTGACCAATGGTTGGGACCGCAAGGCCCGGCAGGACGCGGCTAAGTCCTTCGGGTTGGATTATCTGGATATGGAAGAACGGCATCACCTGACCTACGACACCTATGAGGCGGGCAAGATCAATCTGGATTCTTATTTGGACCGGGTAGTCTTTTTCGAGAAGCGGGGTTTCACCAAGGAACAGTTCCGCATGTTCATGATCTCCCAATCCCATCCCCACGAGCCGACGATCGAGCACTTCAAGGCCTTGAAACAAAAACACAACCTGAAGATCGGCGCGATCAGCAATGAGGGCCGGGAACTTTCCGAATACCGTATCCGCAAGTTCGAGCTGAACGGTTGGATCGATTTTTTCGTCGTCTCTTCCTTCGTGCACATGCGCAAACCCGATGAGGACATTTACCGTTTGGCCTTGGGCATCGCCCAGACGCCGGCGGACAATTGCGCTTACGTGGACGACCGTCATCTCTTCGTTGAAGTGGCCCAAAAGCTGGGGATCCGTTCCATCCACCACCAGGCCCTTTCCAATACCATCGTCGGATTAGAAGCCCTGGGCCTCGCGACCGAGTAACCCACAAAAACTTGACTTTTCGAGGGGGTGATTTAGACTATCCCTCCCTCGGGCCCCATTTCCCGGGGGTTTTTAATTTAAAACGCTCGTGTTTCCGAGCAAATTCCCCGGTAGCTCAATGGTGGAGCATGCGACTGTTAATCGCAGGGTTGTTGGTTCGAGTCCAACCCGGGGAGCCATCAAAATAAAGGCCGTCCGCCCAAAGCGGACGGCCTTTTGTTTTACGGTTTCGGAGTTGGATGAGAACCAAATGGGAAAGTCTGAAAACGGGAGTTTTCAGGCCGTTCAATGGGGTACATAGGGGGGCTTTCCCCTATGAGAGCGAAGCGACGGTTCGATGTTCAGCCGGGGAGCCTAAACGAAGCGATACCCGGGTGTGCCATGTTTTTTTGTTTTACGCCTTACTGGCTTGGGCGAAGAACCAAGTGGGAAGGGTCCACGGGAAATGTGAGTTTCCCGTGATGTTTTGATGGGGTACACAGGGGTCTTTTCCCCTGTGGGAGCGAAGCGACGATTCGATGTTCAACCGGGGAGCCTAAACGAAACGACCCCGGGTATGCCTCGAACAAAAAGGGGCCCACACCTTGTGGGACGGCCTTTATATTCTCAAAAGCTCAATGGACTTAAAGCTATTTCACTGAAAAAGCACTATGTTAGATAGGAACAAGGTTCAAAATCCGTTGTGGAAAGCGGTTCATGGAGATTACAGCTAAAGACGTCAAGAAATTCGTGGAGTTGCCGGCCAAGCCTGAATGGGGCTTAGGCATCATTGGAAAGGTCGACCTGCGTTTCGCTTACATCTATTTTGATAAATCGGACGACAACCTGAACAAAAAATACTATCTCAAGGACAACCCCCTTCGGTTGGCCGCCGAACAGAGCAACCCGGCCTTGGCCAAAAGGGCCCGTCTCAAGAATCAAAAGATCAAACCGGTCGAGGTCGTCCATTATCCGATCTGATCTTTGACGAACGAATTGGTCTTTAGATTAAAATAAAGGCTGTCCTTTTCGGGGCAGCCTTTTTATTTTGAATGGAGCGCGCTTGATCCAATTTCTCCCTCCTCATCAACGGATCCTTTCCCTCGCGTTCCTTTTGTTGGTCGCCAACACGCTCTTGGCCTATTCGAGCCTTTCCCTGGAGATCAAAGCTTTTATCTGTGTCTTCGGGATACTCTTTCCTCTCTTGCTCCTATTCCAACATTTCCCGAATAAGGGATCGGATCAACGCGAACTTTCTTTTTCGGTCAGCCCTTGGATGATCTTCACCGTAATCGGCCTGGGTATCGCTTTGCGGTTCGTTCATCTAACGGACTTCCGGCCTTGGCCCACTGGGGATGAAAGCCAGAACGCTTTTCTTGCCATCGACTTAATGAACCATCCTCATTGGCAATTTTTCTATACCGCGGGCGAGCAACCGCCCCTTTTGATATGGGGACTGGTCCCGTTTTTCCGATCGGGGGCCGATCCCTTTTTCGCCCTTTGGTTCCTTCCCGCCCTTCTCTCCTCCCTGGCCCTCCTGGTTGGCTGGGCGGTCACCCGGACCCTTTTCCCTAGGTCTTTCGCTTTTCTTTTGACCTCCTTTTGGGCCCTGAGTTTTTGGCCCCTTCACTTCGGCCGCTTTTGCCAGCAAGGCACCCTGATCCCTTTTTGGGAACTGACCGCTCTGGGACTTCTGGTTTGGGCTTTCCGCGCTTCGGACGGGAACAAGCAACATCAACGTCTTTTTCTTTTGGGACTTTGGACGGGATCGGGAACCCTGACCTACACCTCTTGGCTGGTCGTGGGAGCGGGTTTGACTACTGTTGTTTTTGTCCTCTTCTTCCAAAAGAACATTCGCGCCTTTGGGACCTTTCTTTTAGGATCCGTCCTCGGCGCTATCCCTTTTCTTTTCTCCGCTTCCTCGCCGGCTTACCTCAATCACTTGGCGGAAGTTTCCCAGGCGGGTCACCTCTACGATGCACGCCATCAAGCGCTGACCGCCGCTTCTTATCTCACTTCGCTTTTCTGGGGAAACCTTCAAGTGGGAACTTCTTATGGCCCCCGCTGGGGCGGGATGTTGAACCCGGTCCTCGCGACCGGATTTTTCCTGGGGCTCGGCTTATTGTGGGCCCAGCGCCGGGAAACTTTCGCGCGATGGACCGCTTTCGGCCTTTTGCTGGGGTTGTTACCCGGATTATTGAGCGCCGATTACGTGGAGCATTACCGGGTGATCCAGGTAATGCCTTTCGTTCTTTTCATCGCCGCCCTGGGCGCGCGGGAATTTGTCCTGAGTTTTGGTACGGCCAAAGCGCAGGCCATGGCGGCAGTGTCCATCTGTTTGGTCTCTTTCGCTTTGGATATGAACCATTTATGGAAACCCATCCACGATGCCGGTTTCGCCGACCTGGGTCTTTCCGAGGAAGTGCGCCAGGACAACGCGAAAGCCTATCGTCTTTTGGATTCGGCCAAGGACCATCTGGGGCCCGGCCTTATTTTTACGGACTTCTTACTGACCTCGCACAACAATAGCCTGAGCGCGATGACCTATGGTTTCAATGCCGCCTTGAACCCGAAACTGGACCCCGAAAAGGCCCGATGGGCAGGAGTGATCGCGAATGTTCATTATCAGTCTTTCCTGGCCAGGCGGTTCCCCGGTTCCCAGTGGCGCTGGATCAGCAAGGGAAGCCCCGAGACCGACGGTGGTTTGACCGTGGGTTTGATCCCATTGAACGACCAAGACCGTCCCGTTTTTCAAAATTGGACGAAAGCCCACGCTGTTTTCCATCGCTTGAACGTGGAATGGATCGAGACATTGAATCAAAAGGACCTTTACCAGCAAGCGGAAACCAACCTGACCAACTATGACGCCCAGATGGCCGCGGACCCTTTCTTGGAATCCTGCTTTGACGAATGGAAGTCTCAATACCATTACGGGGATTCTTTTGGGAAGAACATCGAAGCGCTGAGGCAAGCGGTGCGAAAAGGTTATCCCGCCGCTCATTTATATTTCAAATTGGGTTATTTCTTGTTGGGGGATCACCGCATAACCGAGGCCCGGGTGGCCTTTGAACAAGCCTTGAGACAAAAGCCGAATTACACCGACGCGGCGGGTTATCTTCAATTCATCGACCAAAAATTCCCTCAAAAATAATGGCTGTTATGGGGTTTGGAACTCGTACGGCACCCCATAATCCCCCCCTGGATCGCCGTGATGAATGTGGATATAAAGAAGGAAGACCACCGAAAGTGCCAACTGGGCCACCCAGATCGCCGTTAAATATTTCGTACCGTTCTTTTTATCGGCCAGACCGATCCTCGAAAGCCAGACCCATTCCAGGGGGAAGGTCACGATCAGATAGTGGCGGCAGACCAGAACGCAAGCCAGGGTCATTAAAAGCCCGGTGGAAACAAAAGCCGAATTAAGACTGAGACCCGTTTCCGAACGATCCCGCAACCAGTCCCAGGAAAGTCCTTTTCGTACCGCTGAGACGACCAGCGCGATGCCGGCCCCGACAATGACGACATGAGCCAAGGCGGCCAAATAGGTGGGAACCCCGCCGACCAGGGGATAGCGGATATAGTCCAGGAACTGCTGGGTCTTGATGCTGTAAGTCAGGCCCATCCCCAGGGAATCACTGATGAAAAAGATCCAATACTTGGGGTAAAGGATCTGTTCAGGATGGGTCACGCTGGTGCCTTGACCGTGCTGGGCAATGACACATTGAAGCCAAGGAATGAGCGCGATAGCGCCCAGGACCGAACCCGCGAACCAAGCGCCCCACTTCGCTTTGCGATCATAAAGCACCGTCCAAAGAAAAACGCCTCCCGCGAAAAAGAACCCGGACATGTGGATCTGCCCTAAGGAAGCCCCCAACAATCCCCAAAAGAAAGCTCCCCATCGGGTCTTTCGGTAGTGCCAGGCCATCCAAAAGAGCACACAAAAGAAAGGCAAGGTCGATTGGGCCCAGATCTTCCGTTGAAAGATCATGGCAAAAGGGTTCACCGCGGCCAAAGCGGTCGCCCAAAGCCAGGGCGTTCGTTCGGCCAGGGGCAGGATGCGCAGGCTGAAAAAAGCCAGAAGGAAAAGCCCACAAAGGTTCAATACTTGCACCGCCCGGGCCAGGTCCGGCGGGGTGGTCGCGTGAAAAAGGTGGGCCAGGACCACAAAGACCCAAACGCTGAGGCCCGGGTTGGGCACGCCCGGCCCCGAGGTCATGCCGACCCAAGGCCAGGGTTGGGACACGCCGATCTTCTGGCTGGCGTCGAACATCCAGTGTTCGTCGTATTTGTATTCAATATCCGTGGGGAAAGAAAGTCGCAGGAGGATGCCCGCCAAAAGGGCGATCCCGATGAGGAGTTTCCAGCTTTTTGAGCCCGGCTTTTCAAGCGCGTCAATCATAGGCTCACTATAAACCAAGACCGGAGAGCGGATATAAAAAAAGGCCGGTCGCCTTCGCGCCGGCCTTTGGTTCTGCCTTTATTTTTTCGGTATTTCGACCTTGGCCTTCAGGTTGTTCAAACCATGCTCGAACTGGCCGCCGATCATCTTGTCCATATTCACGCAGAGATGGAAAAGCTTTCCGACAAAGTTGTTCTGTCCCGTCATGTCCCAGGTGACCAGGGTCCCTTGGGCTTGGGGCTGAAGGGTGAAGGTGACTTGAGCGGTATTCTTCATGGGACGAACAAAATCGAGACGCATGACCACGGACCGGTTGGCTTTGCTATCGATGATGGTATCCATTCCTTCGCCGATCTGGTTGTTCCCGTTCCAAGAAGAGGACATGCCCACTCCCGCGGCCGGCCCCGCGTAGGTCACTTTCACATTGGGATCGCATTCCATGAAAGGATTCCACTTGTCGAAAGCCTTCAGGTCATTGATCAGGGGGAATATCTTATCCGCCGGGGCGTTGACTACCGCCGAACGGCTCAACTTGAATTCATTGGGTTGCATCGCCGCCAAGACCAAGATAACGACCACAATGGCCGCCAGAACGATCAGGATTTTCTTCAACATGAACGTCTCCTTTTTTAGTTTTGAACAGAGTGGTTCATCGAGCCAAGATCACTTTAAACTCGGTTCTTTTATTGGCGCAAGGGGATCAACTGTTTTAACCGGGGTTCCCGTAAATAAAGACCTCCCCAAATGAACAACCCGATCAGGACATGGACATAGACCGGCTCTTGCAGCCTTAAATGGGTGGCGATAGCGCCGCCCAAATAACCGGTCAGCACGATACCACCCAGGATACAGACCTGCGGGATGAGGTACAGGATCACGCTGCCTAATTCCAAACAAGCCACCGGGATCAACATGGCTGGCGGCCAGCTGAAATGCGCCCAGCCCTGGTCCATTTCAGGCCCGCCTTTGAATTTCATCGCCGCGCTCATCAGGAACGGCAGCGCCGCCAATAAGGACAGGACCCTACCCACCCAAACCTTCTTTTCGACCTTAGCCATGATGGCCTCCTTGATAGGCTTCTTTCAGCTTTTTGACATCCAACTTATCCATCTCCAACATCGCTTTCATCACCCACTGGGATTTTGTTGGATCCTTGTCCCCCAGATACTTGGCCAATACATCGGGCACCACTTGCCAGGACAGGCCAAACTGGTCGACCAGCCAACCGCAGCGATCCTTGCGGCCACCAAGGGAAAGTTTTTCCCAAAAATAGTCCACTTACTTCTGGGTCTTGGAGTCTATGAAGAAGGACACCGCCGGATTGAGCTTATAAACCGGACCCCTATTGAGGGCGTAGAAGGTCTGCCCCCTTAATTGGAAGACCACCGACATGGCTTGACCCTTGGAGCCGGGGCCCGCGTCGCCATAACGGGTCACCTTGCCCATTTTTGAAAACAGAAACATAGAACTTGGCCGCCGCCTCCGCTTGATGGTCGAACCAGAGGAACGGCGTGATCTTTTGGGTCATGATTTGCCTCCCTGGGTCTTCTTCAGGATAACGTGCGTGACCTTCTCGGATGGGATCTGTTCCGTGCATTGGTAGCCCAGCTTTTTCAGGTCCAGATCTTTCATCAAGTTCTCCCCGCTCCCCAAGAGGACCGGAGAAATCACCAAGTGGAGTTCATCGACAAGACCGGCTTTCAGGTATTGCCGAATGGTGGACACACCTCCGCCCAATCTCACATCCTTTCCTTTTGCGGCTTCCTTCGCTTGCCGCAGGGCGGATTCAATACCATCCGTGACAAAGTAAAAGGTCGTTCCACCCTCCATGACGAGCGGCGGACGGGCATGGTGGGTCAGAACGAAGACTGGAACATGATAAGGCGGATTATTTCCCCACCAGCCTTTCCAATCCTCGTTCGGCCAAGGGCCGCGGATGGGCCCGAACATATTGCGGCCTAAGATCCAGGCACCCAGGTTCTCGAATCCTCGGACCGCCATTTGGTCATCGATACCTGTCGTTCCACCTTTTGGATTCTTCATCACTTGAGTTTGGAAAGTATTTGTCGGAAAGAACCATTGATGAAGGTCCATACCGCCTACGCCGAGAGGATTTTCCAGATTTTGCCCGGGGCCGGCGCCGAAACCGTCCAGTGAGATCGAAAAACTAGCCACACGAAGTTTGCTCATAAATATCCTTGTCCTTTCCGCATCCCTATTATTGCTTTTGCAAGTATTCGTCCAGGTTCGACAGGGTCATCTCAAAGCCCTTGGGCGCGCCTTCCATGAAAGGTTCGCCGCCCGGGTTCACCTGAAGCACTTTCATGTCGAGGATCATCTCGGTCTCATCGCCCTTGTCGATCAGCTGGAAGCTTTTACGGATAGTGAAGAAAGGCTTACCGTTAGGACCCGGCACCGACCCTTCGGTGGCCAGTTTCGCGGGAGGCTCCACCTGAACATAAATTTCCTCACAGTCGTGGGTCATGCCTTCGGGGGACCGGAACACATAGTTCCATTTGCCTCCGACCCGAAGGTCGACCTCGCACTTAGGCATGGTGAAGGGCTTCGGCGCCCAAAAATGGACCAAATGCTTGGGTTGAGTGAGGACCTCGAAAACCTTCGCGCGCGGGGCTTTCAACCGGCGCACGAAATGCAGGTCCTTGGAATGCGGCTTCGTCTCGAAATTTCCCAGTTCAACGGCCATGACCCACCTCCTGAAGTAAATTCGGTAAATAGTCTTCCAGTTTGTCGAAGGAACCACCCCAGCCCTGGGCCATCCCATCCTTGGCCTTGTGGAAGGTATCCCGTTCCTCGACGGTCGCTTGCCCTTCGATCTCCCAGATCACCGTCACCCGGGTCTGGTCCGGACCTTCCTCGGCCAAGAGCACCGTCGTGCGCATGGTCTCGGGCCAGGTCGGCGCCATCGGGTGACGGACGACCTTCTCATTGGCATCGCAGAACTGCTGTAGATAGACGATGCGGTGGGGATTTTCGATCTTCAGGTATTGGGCCCGGCCGTACATGGTGTTCCCGCCCATGGTCATGGAATAAAAGGCGCTGCCCCCTTCTTTCACGTCCGCGCGGATGTACTTCATGGTCGCGCCGGTCGGCGGCGTCCACTGGGCCGAATGCTTCGGGTCGGCCCAAACATCGAACACCAGGCCGATGGGAGCTTTGAAACTTCGATTGATGACGAAAATATCCTTTTTTGACTTCGCCATTTCCAGATATTCCGCCAGACGGTCCCAAGTGGAATTGCCCTTGGCCTTTTTGATGAATTGACGGGTATTCTCGGCCGCTTCAGCGTCAGGAAGGGCCATGGTCATGTCCAGCTCGGTCTTGCCATTGAGGTCCTTGAAGAATACCGTTACCCGGAACAGAGGCTTTTGTTCATCATTGCCGCCATGGTCATAGACCAGCTTGGAACCTTCAATAACCTCTAGATACTTGGTCTTGTTCACATAATCCACTCCGTCCGGACCGTGCATGGTGTAGTGCCACATGCCACCGGTACGGATATCCTTGCTGTGGGTCGTGATGGTGAACCCCCGGGGACCCCACCATTGGGCCACTTGTTTCTCCTCGACCCAGGCGTCCCAGACCATCTTCACCGGGGCGTCGTACACCCGGGTGATGTAGATCTCGTTCGGCTTATTTTTTGTGGCGGGCATCTTTCTTCTCCTTTTTTTGCAGCTCTGATAAGTAATCGTCCAGCCGGTCGAACCGCTCTTCCCAAAGCTGGCGGTGATGCTCCATCCAATCCACCGCTTCGTGGATGGGTTTGGTTTCCATCCGACAAGGGCGCCATTGGGCCTGTTTGCCCCGCGTGATGAGCCCGCCCTTTTCCAGTACCTTCAGGTGCTTGGAAATGGCCGGAAGGCTCATTTTGAAAGGCTTCGCCAATTCATTGACCGTGGCTTCCCCCTCGCTCAAGCGGGCCAACATGGCCCTCCGGGTGGGGTCCGCCAGGGCGGCGAAAGTTAGGCTGAGAGTATCGGTCGGCATTTGTATTTAACCTCTTAGTTAAATACTAGACCGAAGGAGGCTCGCCGTCAATAGCCCGGGAAAAGAAAAAATGAAAACTTTCAAGGTTGAGACAAAGACTGCGGGGAAAAGATTAACGGCTTATTTTAGGCAATAAAAAAGCCCGCCCTCCGGCCGGAGGACGGGCTCAAAGACAAACTGATGGATCAGGAAACACAACCCTTAGCTTGGGAGACCACCGAGCGCAAGGGAACGAACACCGGGCGACCGGTGGACATATCGCGTTCGATATCATAACGGGGTACGTTCGTGTCCACCTCTTGGGACCAAGCATCGATCCCGCCCGTCATGGACTTCACGTTCTTGAAACCATGGCCGGCAAAATAGGAAGCGGCATCCATGCTGCGGCGGCCAGTGTGGCAATAGAACACCATGGCGGTCTCGCGGGGCCAGGTCATGATCTCGCGGGCCAGGTCCTCGGTCACCAAAGAAGCGCCTTCGATATGGGCCAGGTCCCATTCGGGCTTCAAGCGCACATCCAACAACTTGACGACTTCTTTGCCCTTCAGGGCTTCGGCCACTTCTTTGGGGCTGATCTGAATCTTCTTGTCCAACTCGTCCGCTTCTTGGATGAAGGTGAGCACTTCGTTGATATCCGTAATGTCGTGCTTGGCGACAACTTCGCCCAGAATATCGGTCATTTCATAACCGCAGCTATGGCAACCGCCGATGTGATAGCGTTGGAACAAAGCCCGTTGGGCACTGGGGTAATTTTCCAGCACTTCTTGCATGGTGCTGTCTTTGCTGATCTTGAGTCCTGTCGACATGAACGACCTCGCTTTTGAAAATATGATCTATGTCATATTAATCTAGGCGCTTCGTCCTTCCGGTGCAAGGGTTCAAAGTCCCTTAAAATGGACGCCTTTAAAAGCGTTGACCACTGTCCAGATCCCCAAAATGACCAGGAAAAAGCCAAAAGCCGCTTTAAGCCACATTTCCCCCAGTTTATGGGCCCCAATGGCTCCCAACCAGGCTCCCACGATCAAAGCCGCCGCCATGAAAACCGCCGCTTTGATATCCACATTCCCATTCTTGTAATACTCCAAGCCCGCCCAGAGACCGACCGGCGGCAGGAGTACCGCCAGGCTGGTCCCCACCGCCTTTTCCTGGCTGAACCCCGCCAAAAAGGTCAGGGCCGGAACAATGATCACTCCCCCGCCTAAACCAAAGATGCCAGCGGACAAACCAGCCGCCAATCCGATACCTATGTATAGAAGGATCATCGTCCTGCCTTTCCCCTGCTATTTTTGTTTCCCTAGGTTACAGGTATTGATACCGAACAAAGCGTAAGGCGGGCACCAACCCAGGAACCCCGTGGCCACCGGGATCAAGCCCAACAAGAACCAATAGTTGCTCGGCCCCCAAAAAGCCATGCTAGCCAAGAACAACCCTACCACCACTCGAACTGCCCTCTCTACCGGATGGATATTCTTTTTCATTTCGCGCTCCTTTTTATTTTCTTCAACATCAGCTCTAAGGGACAAAATCCGGTGAAAGCGGATTGTAAAAGATTGAGCCCCACAAAAGCGGTCAACCATAACCAATACAACGAATAAAAATGCGCCAAACCCAAGCTCATCAACACGACCCCTCCGGCAAAAGCCCGGATCTGGTTCTCGATCGTCATTTCACGGCTCCTTCCGCGTGGATGAACTTCACCCTCGCCGCCCCCACGAACCAATAGTAAAGCACCGGCACCGCCAATGGACTGATCAATGTCGCCAAAGCTTCGCCGAAGATCAAACTCACCGCTAACCCCTCAAAAATCGGGTCCAGCAACATCACTGAACTACCCACCACCACCGCTTCAGCGGTCAGAAGCATGGGCCGGAACCGCATCAGCCCCGCGTTGATGACCGCTTGTTTCAATACGATCCCCTGGGCGATCTCTCTTTCGATGAAATCGACCAAGATGATCGAGTTTCGCACGATGATCCCCGCACCGGCTATGAAGCCGATCATAGAAGTGGCGGTGAAATAGGACCCCGTCAGCCAATGCCCCGGCAAAATGCCGATAAGACTGAGGGGTATCGGCGCCATGATGACCAAGGGCACCGCGTAACTGCGGAACCAGCCCAGAACAAGCACGTAAATCAGGAGGACCACCACCGCGTAAGCCCCGCCTAGATCGCGGAAAACCTCGTAAGTAATGAACCATTCCCCGTCCCATTTCACGACCGGGGTTTGGGTGTCCCAGGGCACCTCCGCGGTCTGCTGGGGATAGGTGATCTGCGGCGAAAGTTTCAGGATCCCATAGACCGGCGCCTCATCCTTACCTGAAAGCTCGCTCATGACATAGGAGACCGGCTTCAAGTTCTTGCGGTAAAGCGTTTCATTTTCCTCCAGTATGGGTTTTTGAATGGCGTTCTCCACCCCCACCGCGCCCGATTCGAAGGACCCCAGTACTTGGCCCGCGAAAGGCCGGGGACCGGACCGCGCGTTCTGGGAGACCGATAGGTCCACGCTTACCTGTTCCGGACTGGAAGCATCGTTCAGGGCCACCAAAGGTGTTTCTGAAAAGATCAATCGTCCCAAGGCCATGACTTGGTTCGCGCTCAACCCCAATTGGCCGCCCCGGATCTGGTCGTAGTTGTAGACGCGGCGGGGACGGCCCAACCGCCAGCTGTAATCCAGGTCCACTACGCTCGGTTCAGCCTGGAATTTCTCATAAACCTCTTGGGCCACCCGGCGGCGCGTCTTTTCATCAGGCCCATAAACTTCCGCCAACATGGTGGAAAGGACCGGAGGTCCCGGCGGTATCTCGATGACCTTGGTCACCGCCTGGTGGGTCTGGCCGAACTTTTGGATCACTGGCCGCAGGGACTCGATGATCTGGTGGCTCGAAAGACGGCGTTCGTTCTTGCCGGTCAGGACCACCTGCAGGTCGTTCTGGTGATCGGAACGCCGTAGGAAGGTGTGCTTGACCAACCCTGAGAAGGAAAAGGGCGCCGCTTCTCCAGCGAACACTTGGACCCTTTCCACTTCCTTGTTCTGGACCAACTGTTGGGCCAGGTTGGTGGACCAAGTGAGGCTCTGCTGTAACGGTGTCGTGGCCGGGTAGTCCAACAGCACTTGGAACTCGTTCTTGTTGTCGAAGGGCAGCATCTTGACCCGCACCGCCTTGAAGGCGAAAAGACTGACCGATAGCAGTAGCAGAAGAACCAGGACACCTCCCAAAGTCCAAGCGGCCTTTCGATCGTTCAAGAATCGTTCCATGGCTTGGTGGTAAAAATGACCGATCTTTCCGGTGGCGGGCTGCTGGCTTTTCTTTCCCTTTTTCTCGTGGTCCGGCAGCAATCGCAAAGCGGCCCAGGGGGTCACGATGAAAGCCACCAAAAGGGAAAAGATCATGGCCAGACTGGCGCCGACGGGGATGGGCTTCATATAAGGCCCCATCATGCCCCGCACATAAGCCATGGGAAGGATGGCTGCGATGACCGTGAAAGTCGCCAAAATGGTGGGGTTCCCCACTTCCGCCACCGCCGCCAAGATCGTCCGGAGCGTCGACCCCTGATGATGGGATTTCAGGTAACGTTCGATGTTCTCGACCACCACGATGGCGTCGTCCACCAGGATACCGATGGAAAAGATCAGGGCGAACAGGGTCACCCGGTTCAGGGTGTAACCCATGAAGTAGTAAATGGCCAGGGTCAGGGCCAAAGTGACCGGGATAGCGGTGGCCACTACCAGCGCCGCTCGGAAACCCATGACCAGGGCGATCAGCACACAGACCGAGAAGGTCGCCAAGAGCAGATGCTCGATGAGCTCTTTCGATTTTTCCGCGGCGGTCGCTCCATAGTTACGCATCTCGACCATCTTCACGTCGGGCGGCAATTGGGCCGTGAATACCTTGACCCGCTGTAGCAATTTGTCCGCCAGGTCCACCACGTTGGTCCCTTTGCGTTTGGCGAAAACGATGGATACCGCCGTTTCTGGTTCACCGCTCTTATCGACCAACACCGAGGCCCTTGTCATTTCCTCCGGCCCATCCACCACTTGGGCGATATCCCGCACCCGTACCAAGGACCCGCCCCGTTGGGCCACCGCGATACTTTCGATCTCTTTGCCCGAGGGCAAGCGGCCCCCGATCTCCACGTCGAAAACTTCCTTGTCCCCCCAAGTCTTGCCTGCTGGCGCAAAAGCGTCGTTGGCTTTTAGGGCCCGTGCCACATCCAACAAGGAAACACCCCGGGCTGACAACCGGGCTGGGTCAACGATGATACGAATGGCCCTTTTTTGGCCTCCCAATAATTCCACCCGGCTCAAGTCCGGTGTGCTCGATAGTTCCCGCGCTAGGGGCGCGATCATGGACCGAAGCGCATACCCGTCCCGCTGGGCTGAAGTAAAAGTCAGGGTGAGAAAAGGGACATCGTCGATCGAATAGGCTTTCACCAGCGGCTGGGAGACGTTCTCCGGCAATTCCGAACGGATGCTTAAAAGCTTGTGATGCACTTTTACCAGGCTCGGTTCCATGGGTTCGCCCACTTTGAACCGAGCGGTGATAAGGGCCCCGTTCGGTTGGCTGGCCGAATAGACATATTCCACGCCGTCCAGGCCCCAGACCGCCCGTTCGATGGGCTCGGTTACCCGACTCTCCACTTCAGCGGCCTCGAAACCCGGCGCGGCCACTTGAATATCGATCATCGGCAGGGAGATCTGCGGTTCTTCCTCTTTTGGCGTCAGCCAAACGGCCAGCACGCCCAACAAAATGCTCATGGCCGCGATGACGGGCGTGAGCTTGGAATTAATGAAAGCGGCGGCCAGTTTCCCGGCGAAACCGGCGTTAGGGATTTTCATGGAAAGCTCCTGGGGTCGAGCCGGAGTTCAAGGCATAGGTCGCGGCGGCGTTCACCAGGCCCATCTCGGCGTCGAGGATATTGGTCAAAAGGTCAGCACGACGGGACAACACTTCCACCAGCTGCAGGGCGTTGATGGACCCGTTCTTGAAAAGGTCGATCGCGGTCCGTGTCTGCTCTTCCAGCATTTGGGCGCTGTCATCCATCAGTTTTAGGTTCTCTTGGAGCGCCAAGCGCTGCTGTTGGGCCTCCCTCCGGCTGACACCGGCCTGTTGGATCAAAGCTTGCGCTTGGGAGCGGGCCGCTTGGGCCTCCTGGTCCGCTTGGGCCTCGGCGTCGATATTGGACGCCGAAAAAAGGTTCCACTGCAGGTAAGCGCCGGAGGTATAGCTGGTGGCGGTAGCCCGGTCGCCGTTGGTCAGGTCCCCTTCGGCGAAAAGCCCGATCCGGGGCAGCCATTGGGCGGTCTGGACCCCTTTCATTTTTTCCAACCGGGCCGCGTTGGCCTGGGCGGCTTGGGCAGTCGGCGGCAAGGCCGATGTCTCTTCCGAACTTAGGGGTAGTTGTTCGTCCAAAAAACCGGAGACTGGCTCCGGGGACAGGACCCAGTCCAAAGGAATTTCTGGGGCATTGGAGTGGACCCAATCCCGCAAGGCGTTTTGTTGGACATGGTTTTGGTTCAGCAGGCCTTGCAGGCGGTTGGCGAGGTTCTTTAAACCGAGCAACCCCGAATAGCCCACCGGGTTGGACCGTGAACCAATACGATATTGCTCAATGGTGGTTTGGACCTTTTGGGAAAGTTGATCAAGGTCCTCTTGTTCTTTTTGTAGGGCCAACAATTCGGCATAACGGCTGGCCAAGGCTACATATTGTCCCTTTTGTTCCGCTTGAAGCTGCCATTCCTGGGCCTTCCGGCCTTCCTGGGCCGCGGCGGCCAAACTGACCTGGGCGCCTCCTTCAAATAGGGAAAAGTCGATACCCAAGGTTCCCGTCTCATAGACCCGGCTTTCCGGTTCATTCAAGGTCGAAGGACTGAAATCCGTCGTGGTGATCTGCCGTTGGTCCAAGAGGGACATAAAGGACCGGGCCGGATCATTGGTGGAATAGCCCTGGGCCGTGGCATAAAGCCGGGGGACCCAATGGAGGGCGGCCCGCGATTCCCCCAACTTGGCGGCTTGCAGTTCGTGCTGCGCCGCCGCCAATTCGGGTGAATGGGCCTGGATCAAGGCCCAAAGCTTTTGAAAGGAATAATCCATTGTTTCACTATGAAGGATTCCCGACATATTCCAGAGAAGCCAGACCGCGGCAACGGCCCATTTATTTTTGAAGTTCATGAAATTTCCTTAAAACTTAAATACGGCAACAGGACGGCACTGAGGCGGCGCTATCGACCAGGGACCGCAATCGTGTAGCGATCGCTTCGCTTAACACCCGCAATTTTTCGTTCTCACCCAGACCATCGGGATAAAGGGTGGAAACGAAAACTTCGCTTTCTTTTTGTTGCACCACGATCTTGCAAGGCATTATCAAAGCCGCCCGATCGTCCAACGCGAGCGCTTCGGAGGCGGCTTTGGGATCGCACAACTCCACGATGGCGGTCGGTTCCACCTTGAAACCTTTGTCACCCCGGACCTTCCCCACGTCGTGGACATGAAGGACGCCGAAATCAAAAAGACACGCTTTTTCCTGTACCCTCGTCACAGTCTCGGCAAAAGAGCGGCTGGTCGTCGTTCGATAAAAATGGGTCTGGTCCATATTTACCTCCCTGCTTCTAAAAGGACTTTTTTCATCTGGGCGACAGGGGTCACTCCCAGGAATCCTTTGTAGGGTTGTCCATCTTTGAACACGAGAAGGGTCGGGATGCTGCGGATGTTGTAATGCGCGGCGATATCGCCGTTCTCATTGCTGTTCAGCTTGCCCACCACCGCCGCATCCCCGATCTCCTCGGCCAATTGCTCGACCAAGGGGCCCTGCATCCGGCAAGGGCCGCACCAAGGCGCCCAGAAGTCCACCAGGACCGGCTTGGTGGAGTGTAGGACCTCTTTTTCCCAATTTTTCGACGTGAATTCTTTCGCTTGTTTCATGACTTTCCTCCTTCAGGAATGACTCAGTAAAAAACCGACAAAGGCCCCATAAAGAGTGCTGATAATGGGATTGGAAGTGATGGGACAAGCGCCTGTGGAGCAACCCACGAACTTGTACCAACCGAACCCCAACAACGCTCCGATCAAAGTGCCTATGACTATTCGCATCTTGTTCTCCTTAAACATTAGTAATTTCTAATATATAAGATCAAAAAAAATCACTCTTTGCAGAAGATCTCTTTCATCAGCTCCATCAATTTCAGGATTTTGGGATTGGCGATTTGATAATAGATCATCGTTCCTTCCCTCCGGGTCGTGACCAACTCTTTATCCCGCATCTGGGCCAAATGCTGGGACAAATTCGACTGGCTTGTTCCCAAAACCTTGGTCAGGTCCTGAACATTCATTTCCCCCTCCGCCAACAAGGCCAACACCGACAACCGAAAAGGATGGGCGATAGCTTTGACACAGTGGGATGTCTTTTGGATCTGCGCGGTTTTCATATATTAGATAATACTAATATTTAACCGGATGTCAAGTGGCCGGTCAAGACAGGCTGACTCCCAATAGATGGCCTAAACCATAGGTGACCAAGGCCGCTAAAAGCCCTAAAACCAATTGTCGGGTGCCCGCGAACCAGACCGGTTTACCGGTGAACAAAGTGCCCACAGCCCCAAAACCGAACAGGGCCAAAGCGCTCAAAACCGCGCTCATTCCAACGGCCATGTTGCCGTTCAAGAAAAAGAACGGGATCACCGGGATGATCGCCCCAAGCGCGAAGAGCGCAAAAGAAGAACCCGCGGCCACCAGGGCCGAGCCGCCCTTTTCATCGGGATCGATCCCCAATTCTTCGCGGGTCAAGGCATCCATGGCGGTGGCCTTGTTCTTCACCATGTGTTCCGCCAAATTCTTGGCCGCTTCGGGTTTCATTCCCTTCGATTCGTAGATAAGCTGCAGCTCTTCCTTTTCCCCCATCGGGTTCAGGTCGAACTCCTCTTCCTCGATGCGGATCTCCCTCTCGTTCAATTCTTTGGAGCTGGTCACGGATATCCACTCGCCCAAGGCCATGGAACAGGCGCCCGCCAAAAGCCCCGCTGAACCGGTCAGGAGCAGTACATGATTGCTCATCGAGGCGCCCGCCACACCCATCACCAGGCTCAGGTTGGAACAAAGTCCGTCATTGGCCCCCAGCACCGCAGCGCGCAAGGTGTTGCCACCGATGCTTTTATGGCGGCCTTCCACCTCGGCCAAATAACTGCCCGAAGCCCCCTGTTTGTCCACCACCAGGATCTCTTCCAGCAGTCGGTCGTGCAAATGCTCGTCCGCCACCATGGAAGTGCCCTTGGTCTCTTCTTGGGGCGCGTACATGTTCTTGTCGACCTTCTCGAACCCCGCCACCGTGCTTAGCACGGCGTTAGGCCCCAGCCATTTGGCCAGAGCAATCAAGACCCGAGTGCGCCAACCCGGGACCGGTTTTGGAATGACCACCCCGTTCTTTTTTAAATGGTCTTCCCAAAAGGCCTTATGTTTCTCTTCCATCTTGGCCAGGTTCGCATAGACCTCGGAAAGTTTGGGGTTCTTTTCCACCTCGGCCAGGGTGTGATAAATAGCGGCGCCATCCACTTCGCCTTGCCAGTTCTCGAGATATCTTTTGATGTCTTTCGGGGCCATAGAACTTCTCCAGTTCTTTACTCATAAATATAAGAACTACTGTCACTGCCCAGGGTTTTCAAAGCAACTATTCGCGTCATACCAACGAGTATGGCAAAGCCGGTAAAACCTTTTACTGATTCTCCTTTCAGTGCAAACGCTTTTCCCTGGGTTAAATTAAATTCTATTTGGCTTTGGTTTTTTTGGTGCCATAATGCGAAACATATCGTTACACAAAATCAGCTAAAAATTTACATATTCGGGGCTTTCCTTGGGTCCATCCGATAAAAAAAAGATCCAACACCTCCTCAAAGTCCAACGCTTCCAAAAACATCAGATCCTCATGTACCAAAAGGTCATGGAAGGGATCCGTCAAGATCTCGAGTTCAAGAATTTATTGAAGTTGATCATTCGTTCGGTCTGCCAGGGCCTGGGTTTCAAACGCGCGGGCATTTTCTTGGTCGAACCCGACGGCAAAAGTGTGCGCTTGGCGCTCGGCATCGATAAAAGAGGCCGGTACGAGAAGGACCGGGACCGGATCCCCATCATCAACCGCCGGGGATGCGGCAATTTTTCCGACATCATTTACGGTTATAAGAAATATTTCTTCTCGAATGATATTCCCCATCGCATCCCCAAAAAGAATAACTTTCGGGTACCTGTAGTGAACAATGCCTTGGTCCCTCTGCAATTCGGCCGTGAAAAGGCCATTGGGGCCCTGGCGGTGGACAACTTAGGCGAGAACCGCCCCATTACCATGTCCGATGTGCAGGCCTTGATGACCTTCGCCACCGAGGCGGGCTTGGCCATTGAATCCTTCCGGTCCCACGAAAGGATGATCAGTCTTTCCTTCACCGATCCTATGACGGGCCTTTATAACCGCCGTTTCTTCGACAAGGCCCTGGCCCAAGAGATAGGCCGTTGCCAACGTTATGGGCGTTTCTTCAGCTTGCTGTTGGTGGATATCGATCACTTTAAAAAGGTGAATGACACCTATGGGCATGACGCGGGGGATGAGATCCTCAAACAGATTTCCAAGATCCTTCAGATCAACCTGCGTAGCATGGACGTAGTGTGCCGGATCGGCGGCGAGGAATTCGCCATCATCCTTCCGGAAACCCCCCATCAGAACTTGGTCGTGGTCGTGAACCGGCTCTTAAAAGAGGTCCGTCAAGCCGAACCCCTGGTCCCCACCATGGCCTATGAAAAAGAAAGGGTGACCATCAGCATCGGGGTGGCCAGCTACAATGGCGGCGCTGTTTCCCCCGCCGAACTTTATAAACTGGCGGACAAAAGCCTTTATCAAGCGAAGAAGACCGGCAGGAACCGCTCCGGGCCCTACTACGCCAGCTCCAAAACATTGCAGCAAGCTTTCTTGAAATAAAGGTTTTGCTCCATAGTCTTCAAAACACCCTGGTCTCTGTCTTTTTTGGCATGATAATGAGCTTTATTTAATCGTCTTCTATTCAAACAATAAGGATGATCTCTTGGTAACACTCTCGAACCATAAACTTGAACAGATCGTTAAGAAACAGCGGATCCAAAAACAACAGATCCTCATGTATCAAAAAGTAATGGATGGGATCCGGCAGGATCTCAAGTTCAAAAGCCTCTTAAAGCTCATCATTCGATCGGTTTGCCGGGGACTAGGGTTCAAACGCGCCGGCATTTTTCTTATCGACTCCGATAACAGGAACGTCCGCCTTGTCATGGGGATCGACAAGAACGGTAAATTTGAGCAAAACAAGGAACGTATCCCGATCAACCTTAAACCGGGAAAGAACTATTTCGCGGATGTCATCAACGGCCATAAAAAATTCTTTTTTTCGAACGACATCCCCCATCGCATCCCTAAAAAAGATAAATTCCGTGTCCCGGTCTACAACAACGCTTTGGTCCCCCTGAGATTCGGCAAAGCAAAGGCCATCGGGGCCCTGGCCGTGGACAACTTGGACGAGAATAGGCCAATCACGAAGTCGGATGTGCTCGCTTTGCTCAGTTACGCCACCCAAGTGGGGTTAGCGATCGATTGTTTTAGGTCTCACGAGAAAATGATCGGGCTTTCATTCACCGATATCATGACAGGCCTTTATAACCGGCGTTTCTTCGAAAAAGCGCTGTCCCAAGAAATAAACCGATGCCAGCGCTATAGCCGGACTTTCAGTTTGCTTATCGTGGACATCGATCATTTCAAGCGGGTGAACGATACTTATGGCCATGACGCGGGCGACGAGATCATCCGTCAGATCGCGGATATTTTGCAGCACAATTTAAGGGGACTCGACGTGGTATGCCGGGTCGGAGGCGAGGAATTCGCCGTCATCCTTCCGGAAACACCTTCCCAAAATCTAACGATCGTCGTCGATCGGCTTCTGAAAGAAGTCCGGCAAGCCAGCCCTCATGTGGAAGCCATGGTCAAAAAGAAAGAGCGTGTGACTATCAGCATCGGCGTGGCCAGTTACCGGGGAGGCGACCTTTCGAGCGCCGCTTTATTCAAGATGGCGGATAAAAGCCTTTACCACGCTAAGCGAACCGGTCGGGACCGGTCCGGGCCCCATTACGACAGCGCCAAGAACTTGCGCCTGGCCCTTTTGAACAATAAATAAGCCTTTTCAACAAGCTCTCTTTGTAACTCTCCTTTGGGCTAAAACGTCTAAATAGCGATAAGCTTTTTAGATGGAGGATAAGATGCGTTACATGGCTTTGCTCCTGATGATCCTGGGATCAATGTTACCCTTCGCCTGCAACACTCCGACTCCGACCAGTTCTACTAATAATTCGGGCCACCATTTCGCCACTCCGACCTTTACCCCGACCAATTTGAACGGATGGACCTCCACACCCACGCCGACCTTCCAGCCTATGCCCGCTTATGTGGGTACTTTTTCGGCCAACGCGCCCAATGGCATCGCTTACGCGAACAGCGCGATCTACGTGGCACAGGGGGACGGCGCGGCGGTTTCCCAAGTCGAGGTCTTCAACTCCACCACCAACAGCCTGACCTGGACCTGGACCAACTCCGGCGGGATCAATTTCAAATGGCCCAACGGGGTGGCGGTCAATTCGGCGGCCACCACCGCTTATGTGTTGGATGCCGGGGATAGTTCGAACAATTACAACGGCGTGGTTTACGCTCTGGCGCCCGCGGCCACACCCACGCCCCTCACCTCTTGGACGACTTATGGTAGTACGTCCCTGAACGAACCCGGGGGCATCGCGCTGGATACCGCCGGCAATGTTTATGTGGCGGATACCGGGAATGGTCTATTGGAAGAGTTTGGTTCCGCCGGCACTACCATCGCCTCTTGGTCCAACGGCAGCGCCTATCCCATTGCCGTCACGGTGGACTCAAGCAACAACGTTTATCTGGCCGACGGCAACAACGACCAGGTGATTGTCCTTTCACCCAACGGAAGTTCTTTCACCGTGGCGTCCCAGTGGAACCTTCCCCCGGTCTATTATTCTCAGGACGGCGGCGGGCTGGACTATTACGGGATCGCGGTGGATGCTTCGAAGAATGTATATGTGGCGGATTATTACAACAGCCAGGTGGAAGTTTATACTCATACCGGCACCCAGTTGGGCGTCTTTAGCGGCAACCAAAGCGGGGCCACGCCCCTGGCCGGGCCGGACGGTCTGTTACTTTACAACAGCGACATTTATGTCGCCGATTACGACAGCAATACCGGCGCTAACACCGCCGGCATCATTGAGATCTTCGGACCCAATAACTACTAAATTATTTCTGGGCCAGGGCCTTTTCAATGTCGCTCGTCAGGTCTTCCGGCTGGGTTTTCGGCTTGTAGCGCTGGATCGGGTGGCCGTGACGGTCCACCAGGAACTTGGCGAAGTTCCATTCGATATCCCCCGGATAAACGGTCTCTAAGTAAGCGTAGAGCGGGTCCTTGTGGTCCCCGTTCACTTCGATCTTATGCATCAGGGGAAAAGTCACGCCATAGTTGAGGGTGCAGAAACTTTGGATGGTCTTGGCGTCGCCCGGTTCCTGGCTAAAGAATTGATTGCAAGGAAAACCCAGGATGACCAATCCCTGGTCCTTATATTTCTTATAGAGTTCTTCCAGCCCTTTGTATTGAGGCGTGTTGCCGCATTTGCTGGCCACATTGACGATGAGCAGCACCTTGCCTTTGTAATGGGATAGCTTGATGGGTTTCCCGTCCAGGGTTTCGGTCTTAAAACGATAGACCGTCTGCTCGGAGGATCCCGCCATGGCTGATCCA
The DNA here is from genome assembly GCA_027452205.1 of candidate division FCPU426 bacterium. Lineage (GTDB taxonomy): Bacteria > Oederibacteriota > Muellerivitia > Muellerivitales > Muellerivitaceae > Bog-1183. Next base: position 202,027 of record DAIDGV010000024.1, read on the forward strand.
GCCGCGAATAACATTAAAACAAGGGTAAGACCCAACATTAGTTTCTTCATATTAAAAGCCTCCCGGTAGTTCGTTGGTCTTATCCCACCATAGCCGACTGGCAAAAATCCAGTCCCCACTCCGCGAACGATTTGTCCGCTTTTGGTTCCCAACCTACTTGCGGAAATCCATAATGACACCACCTTAAACGTTCAGGAAAACATGACTTCTTCTTTTTGGATCATCTTCGCCCTTGGCCTGGTCGTAGTGCTGGTCTTCCTGCTTCCTTTCTTCTCAAAAAGGATCGAGGAAGAACTGGAACTGTTCGTTTTGATCATGGGTTCCACCGCCGTAACCCTTTCCGAATTATGGTCAAGAACCTTCGTGATCCAACATCTTCAAGAGGCCCTGCCTATCGCGCTGACCGTCCTAGGGGCTGGGTTTCTTTTTTATTTCCTTCAAGCCCGCATGGAACGGTGGATCGAGGTCGTTCTCACGGTCATTGGCCCGCGGGCTTCCTTGTTCTTATTGGTCACCGGCCTGGGGTTGCTTTCCTCTCTTTTGACCGCGGTCATAACCCCTCTGCTGCTGGCCGAAGCCCTTTCGGTTCTTCGCCTACCCCGGGAATTGAAAGTGAAGGTCGCGGTGCTTTCTTGTTTTGCGATCGGCCTCGGGTCCATCCTGACCCCCTTAGGCGGGCCCTTGACCGCTATTGTGGCGAACCGGCTTCAGGGAGAACCTTACCACGCGGATTTTTTCTTTATTCTGCGGCTCATGGGACCCTGGGTGCTCCCGGCCCTCTATGGATTGGGGCTTTACGTCGCGGTCCTTCCCCTGCCGCCAGGACCTTTGACCTTCAAGCCCGAACGGTACCGGCCTGAAACCTTGCGGGTGGTCTTTTCCCGCGCGGGCAAGGTTTATGTCTTTGTCGTCGGCCTTCTTTTTTTGGCCTCGGGTCTGGCCCCGATGGTGGACCGCTTAGTCGCCAGCTCTTCCACCCCCGCGCTCTATTGGATGAACATGAGCTCCGCGGTCTTGGATAACGCCAGCATCGCTGCGGCGGAAATAGGCCCCGGCATGTCCCTCAAGACCATTCAATACCTGCTCATGGGCCTGCTGTTATCCGGCGTCATGCTGATCCCCGGCAACCTGCCCAACATGGTGGCCGCCGGCAAACTGGGCATCAAGAGCGGCGAATGGGCCAGGATCGGCGTGCCCTTGGGACTTTTTTTCATGGTCCTTTATTTTTTCGCATTGGGTTTCTTTTTTAAGTGACCTTGGCTTGACCTGACCGGTCGGCCTGATAGACTCTGCCCCATGACGACTTCCCCCACCAAAGACATGCCCGCCAGCCTGGTTTGGCTCATGGCCATCAGCGTGGGCGTGACCGTCGCGAACATTTATTACGTTCAACCCCTGCTGGTCGTTATCGCCCAAGATTTTCAACTGACCTCCACTCAAGCGGGGCTTATCGCCACCGCCACCCAGATCGGCACTTCCTTCGGCATGCTCTTGTTCGTTCCCCTGGGTGATGTGATGGAACGCCGGTCCCTCATCGCCCGGCTGATCCTGGCTTGCATGGTGGTCTTGGTCTTGACCGCCCTGGCCCCTTCGGCGTTTTTGATGGGGCTTGCCTGTTTGGGCGTGGGCCTTTTTACCGCGGTCGTGCATGTTTTGGTCCCCTATGCCGCCCATCTGGCCCCCCCGGAAAAGCGCGGGCATATCGTGGGTACCGTTTTTAGCGGTGTTCTTTTGGGAATCCTTTTGGCCCGCACCTTCAGCGGCCTCTTGGGCGCGCACTGGGGTTGGAGGTCCGTCTATTGGATCGCCGCGGGAATGATGCTGGTCCTCTCCCTGCTCATCCGCTGGCGTTTACCCGTCAGCGAACCCGAGATAAAAATGGGTTATGGGGATTTGTTAAGGTCCCTTCTGCACTTCGTCCGTAAACATCATGAACTGCGGGAATCCGCCTTCGTAGGCGCCATGATCTTCGCCAGCTTCAGCGCCTTTTGGACCACTTTGACCTTCCACTTGGCGGCTTTACCCGCTCACTATGGCAGCGATGTTGCGGGTCTCTTTGGTTTGATCGGCGCCACCGGCGCCCTCGGCGCGCCGCTTGTGGGCCGCTTGGCGGATAAACATGGACCCCGAACCACCCTGCTCTTGGCCCTCTACATAGAAGCCGTTTCTTTTCCTTTGATGGGCCTCTTTGGGAATAATCTCTGGGGTTTGGCCCTGGGAGCCATTGTGATGGACCTGGGCGTTCAAGCGGGTCATGTGTCGAACCAGACCCGCATCTATGCCTTGGACCCAAAGGCCCGCAGCCGTTTGAACACCGTTTATATGGTCTGTTATTTTGCCGGAGGCGCGCTGGGGTCCTATGGCGGGTCTTTAGGTTGGGCCTGGGGCGGCTGGTGGGGTGTTTGCGGCTTCGCGCTTTTACCTATGGCCGCGGCCCTTTGGGTCTGCGCCCTGGCCAAACCCATGAAACACCTAAAGCTTTAAACCTCCGACAAAAGATTGTCTTTCCTAAAAACCAAACTAAACTCCTTGTAAGTTTCATCTTGTCCAGGAGTGTAAGCGGTGAAAGTTCGAATTCCCGGCGCCCCCCCTGATCCCATTTGGCTAGAAAATATCCGCGCCCATTATTGGATCCATGACATTCTTCAAATATTTGTCGGTCTGGGCTGTTGGATCATTCAAAGGGATCAACAAAAGAAGTTAGATTGGATGGAGCTCACCCCCCAAGACCCCATGACTTTGAAACCCCACCATTTCGAGATCGCCTACGGCAAAGAATCGTTGCGCGATGCTTTTCACGTTAAGAATTTCGACCGGGCCGCCAAAGAACGCCACCCCATCGTGGACCAATGCTGGGGCGCTTCCAGCCTTTTCATCTACATCGGGGAGGCTCGGGACCGACAGGTTTTTCTTTATTCCGATTATTTTTTAACCCGTCCCATCGACTGGGCCACTTTGACGTCCCAATGGAAAGCTTTGACCGGCAAGAACACTTCTGAGACAGATCCCGATTTCACCGATTATGTGCGTATGAATTTAAAATATCCCGTGTTACAAGGTCCTCTCTTGCAGGGTGTAATCGATTTTTTTGAGTGTTATGTAAAACTCCTGCTTGGCCAGGACGATTCCGCCCTGCTCTATGAGCGGGTGAACCAACTAAGGATCAATGTTTTTTCACGGTATTCGCATAACAAAGCATGGATCGATCAAGCATTGGGGCGCGAGAAATTGATCCCCCCGCCATGGGCCTGGGAACATGGATATCACCTGGAACCTTGGATGGTGGAGGAATTGGGCGTCACCGAGATCCCTAATTATGTTTTTGCGGTCATGCCCTCGTTTCCATTGAACGAGTCCCGTTTTTCCGCGCAAAGCGCCGTGCAAAACCATCTGATCCAAAAACAATGTTTAGCTTTCGCCAAAACCTTGTCCCAAACCATGGCCGAGAACCTGGAGGATTACGGGACCGCTTTCCTGACCCACGCCTCCGGAAAAGATCGGGGGCGTTCGCAAGTCATGGAAAAAGCTCAGGCTGTTCGCCGATTCATCAGTGAAAAATTTGGTCTGGAATCCATGATCGGCGTTGGTCGGCAGGCCGAGCCTGGCCAAACCCTTCATAGTTCTTATCAAGAAGCGATCATGGCGCTGAATCTTTGTGTTCAAACAGATAAGAACATCTATTTTTACGCCGACAATATCCACGGTAAATCCAAACCGTCTTACCAAAAGATCCAACAGGCTGAATCCGAACTCTTCGATGCCGTGGCAGATCATTTGACCGCGCGCATCAAACTGATGGAGGACCATTATGTCCGGGCGATCTTGGAATTTGCAGCCAATCACACGGGGGTGGTCCGGGGCCAGTTCCTATCCTGCCTTTCCCATCTTTCCGATCACATAGGCCAAAAGAAGATCCTTAATTCATCCCAATTGAGCCTGTTTTGGAAAAAACTGGAACGACGCTTGTCCACTGCCACCACCATTTCCGAACTGATCTATACCTTCAAGGACGCTATCCATAACTTATCGATCTTGACCGGCAACCCCACTGATGGCACGAAGACTATCCGCTTACAGGAACTATTGGTCTTCGTGGAAAAGAACTACAACCGTTCATTACCGCTTCAAGGGGTAGCCCGCCAAACGGGATTCTCTATTCCTGTTTTTTGCAGGCTCTTTAAAAAGACAACCGGGCTCAGTTTCGTCACTTACTTGAATAAACTGCGCGTTGAAAAATCCAAGACAATCCTCAAGACTAGTACTTTACCCATTTATCAAATAGGGGAGAACTGTGGCTTCCCCAACACTTATCTTTTCAATCGAAATTTCCGCCGCTGGGTCAAAATGACCCCCACTGATTACCGAAAAAAATTCGCCTCTATTTCTGCCTGATCGCTTTTTAAAAGCCTTTTCCTTCAACAAAAATCTAATTTTGGCTCATTCTTTTGCGTTTATAAAAGAATTGGATAACTGATAATTTACGAGCACTTCTTAGTTTTCCCTTTTGTTATATTTTCACCCGCTACCTTTGCATATGAATTTCGGGAATTTATTGGAATAGCGACTTAAATCAATTTTAGCTTGAATGAAAGCGCTTTTATCAAAGACTTATTGGCTCTTAAACGTGAGGCTCTCTAAATGAATAAAAAATACATCTTCCTAATCCTTCTAATTTCCATCTTTCTCATCTTAACGCCAGCCCTTTGGCCTAAAGCGTCTCGGTTTTCTTTTCATGTCTCCGCCTCAAAACGATTCGCGACCCAAGACTGGTTTGAAAAGCAAAACAAAGACGCTGAACACGAACGACCGACGGATGGCGAAGAAAGCCATAACGGGGACGATTCCCTTATCTATAAAAAAAGAATGCGGGATTTCCGCGCCTATCCCCTAACTACCATTCCGCAAAACGCAAAGCTCAACGCATTCCAACAGTTCCAAAGTCTTTATCCGGAGAACCAGTCCTTGAACTGGAAATCCGTGTCTACCGGAAAGAATCCATATGCCCGGTAAGCGAATACTCCTTTTATCCTTTCTCCTCATTTTTTCCTGGGTAATAACCGCTTGGGATTCGCCGCTCTTGGCTCAAAGCTGGATCCCCGCGGGTCCGATCTATTTGACCGGTGGTTACAATCCTTCGGTGCAAAGGAACAATGGTCGTATTTGGGCCATGGCGGTAGACCCCAGTAACACCCAGCACATCTTGATCGATTCGGACTCTGGCGGTATCTGGCAAACCACCAATGGCGGTAGCACTTGGACACCCCAAACGGACAATTACCCCTCATTCAACGTTTCAGCGAACAATAACTCGGGCGGGCTCGCATTTTGCGCGGGCACACCCAGCGTCGTTTATGCCAATACCCAACCCGCGGAAGATGGCTGGGGAGGCGTCATCAAGTCCACCGATGGCGGTTCCACTTGGACCGAAGTGGCGACCTACAACACCATCCTAGGATCCAATTATTACCTTGATGTCCGGGACCTGATCGTCGACCCAAGCAACCCCAATAATGTAGAAATCGATTGCGGTTTTTATTGTTACTGCCCGAGTTGGGGAAAATATGGTGGCGTTTATAAGTCCACCGATGGCGGCACGACTTGGAGCCACTCCTTCACGGGAGCTTACGGATTGTCCGGTCCTTCCCTACTTGCCTCTTCATCCAGCTTTAGCGATCAATATTTTGGGAATAGCTCCACCGCCTCCGCCAATGCGACAGGTCTTTATCGCACAACCAATGGCGGGACCAGTTGGGCCGCTATATCCGGCCCTTGGAACTCTTTGGCCAGTTTGACCAATGTTTGGTGTGCCATCTCTCCTTCGAACCCCAGTGTTCTATATGTCATTACCAATGGCAACGGCAGCTGTTATGGCGCCAATGGTTTTTACATGACCAGTAATGCTTGGGCCGCCGCACCCACTTGGACCACCCTGACCACCCCCATGAGCAGCCCTGATGGCTTTACGGTGAACCCGACCAATTCCAATTTGGTCTATATCGACTTTTATAACTACTACGGAAGTACCTGCGGTCCCAATTGGTCCAACTATGAATATTTCGATCTTTCCAATGGCGCTACATCCGCCTGGATCGTAACGGGAAGCGGCTCCACCGCCCCTTTCCACGCGGATGGTCGCGACCTCTGCTGGCAGGGCTCGAACCTGTTAGCTAGCTGTGATGGCGGTATTTTTAAAAGCACTGACGGCGGAAACACCTTTAACGACAGCATCAACGAGGGCGGCCTGCAGACCATGCTGATCTATGAACAATCCGGTGCCATCATGCCGGGTCATCCCACCAGCATCATGGGCGGAGGATGCCAGGATAACGGCACCCAATTGGCCACCGGTGGCGGTGTTTTTAATGAAAAACTGATCGGCGGCGACGGATGGAGCGGTCAACAGTCCATTTTTGGGGATACCCTGGGTTACTTTGCCTGGGTTCACGGGACCGTTTCTCGTTCCTTCAATGGATGGGGCACCACTGCCCAGGTAGGTTCCTTAAGCGGCATTAAAAGCATTGCCCGTTCGCTGAATAATCAAAACTATGTCATCGCCGGGGCTGGTGGGGTGCTTCATGAAGCCACGGACTTTTGGAGCAATCCCACCGCTTCCAGCGTCGCTTGGAATTCGATCAGTCCAACGGTTCTTACTTCCGGCGGTGCCTCGGCAACCATCAGTTATGTTCAATTTGCCCCTTCGGACACCACCAACAAGACCATCGCTTTGATGACAGCGGATAACCAAATTTGGACGACCAGTAACGGCGGCACTTCCTGGAACGGGCCTGTCACTAGCGGTCTTCCTAACCGCAACTTGACCCAGATCACCTTTGACCCGACCAATTCCAATATCCTTTATGTGGTTTTATCCGGCTATAGTTCCAACACACCCAGTACGCCCGGTCACATTTTCAGGACAACGAATGCTTTAGCTGCCAACCCGACTTGGACCAAGACCGATGACGGGGTGGACATTCCCCATAACTGTATCGTGGTGGACCCGAACAGCCCCACGGACATTTATGTAGGCACCGATATCGGAATGCTCTATAGCATGAATAGCGGGACCAATTGGACCGCCATGAACCCGGCGACCACCGGGATGCCGAACGCGAACATCGGAACCCTTATCTTCGACAAACCCACCGGCATACTGACCGCTTGGACCTTTGGCCGGGGAATTTTCCAATTGGATACTTCCCATTCCGCCACTGCCACGTCGACCCAGACCCACACCATGACTTCCACCATGACAAGGACCGCTACTGCGACTTCAACCAACACCCCCGGGTCCACCAGCACCTTTACGAACACCGTCACCTCGACAAGCACTCAAACGGTCACCGTCACCCATACCGTCACTTCCACGGTCACGAACAGTTCAACCCAAACTGTTACTCAAACCCCGGCCAACAGTTCAACATCGACGGCAACTTCAACCTCTTCTTCTACGTCCAGCCCAGCTAACACCTCCACGAACACCCAAACCGCCACCGACACACTCACGCTCCCCAACACGGCGACTTCAACAACCACCTCTAGCTCTACGCCAACGGCCACTCCAACCGTAACCCAGACCCCTACCGCCAGTGCGACCCACACTACCACTCAAGCTAATACGGCCACGGCTACCGCGATACATTCAATGACCAGTACCAACACATCCACTCCGACTTCCCCCAATACCGCTTCCGCCACGGCAACCCTCTCTATGACCGCTTCTTCCACCGCCACCAACCTCAATACGACCACGGGTACGGCCACCCGGACTTCAACCGCCACGACCACCTGCACCTCAACTTCCACATCGACGAAGACCGTCACCACGACCGCCACGTCGACCCAAACCCATACCGTGACCCAAACCAACACACCCAACCTAACCTTGACACCTTTGGCCAATTGTCCAGGCATTCCCGATTGGAACAGCAACACATTCGCTTACACCAAAGGACAAGTGGTCGGTTTCAATGGGCACTATTACACCTGCGCTCAAAACCATACTTCGAACCCGGCCCTCTATCCTTCTTCCCAGCCTTCACTATGGTTGGACATGGGTCCTTGCGGGACCACCCCCACTCCGGTAACCGGCATCGGGACCCCCGTGATCTATCCCAACCCCAATCCCGGGACGCCTATCCATATCGCTATACCTATCACCGCCCCGACGAATGTCACCGTGAAGATCTACACCTTATCCTTCCGGCGCATCCAACAAACGACTTATACCGATTTGATTCCTGGAACGGACGTGGTTCTACCCTTAGCCGATAGCTGGGGTCACCGCCTCGCCAACGGGCTCTACTACATCGAGGTTGTCGCGAATGGAAAATCGTCGATCGGCAAGCTTTTGGTTATTCAGTAATTTTGAATAAAGGAGTTTTTATGGAAAATGGCAATCCACTTAATCAACGCCAGCATCATCGGGCTAAATTGAACGGTTCCGTCACGCTTCATCCCGTTCTTCCCTCTAAATTAAGCAACACGCTGGAAGTTCACCCGGTGAGTTCCGCCTTCAAAGGGATCGATGTCAGCGAAGGGGGCCTTTGTTTGGAATTGGGTGATACGAATAACCCCAGCTGAGCCTTTGAGCTTAACGCCCAATCACGTCAATCGATTTACAAAAGCAGCTTTCGGATGGACATTTCTATTTCTGAATCACGCGGTCAAGGTTATAAACTAACCCCGCTCGTTCAAGCTATGCAATAGAACTAAAAGGGATCAGGCCCATGAAGGTCATATTTTCAGTGGCGCTCATGCTGATTGGGGGAATTTTCTCCCTCGTAAGCGCCCAAACCCCGACCCCTGTCCTGACCGCGCCGACGATCGTTCCGGTCCCGACAACTCCTTCACCCCGGCCCGTGATCCAGATCACCGCTCCCAAACCCACCTCCACGGTTGAGACCGAGGCTTCCATGGCGACCCTTCCCGAAGTGGAAGTCTATGGTCAGCTGGCTAGTTTGTCCGACAAGACTCTCAGTGACGCTGAATTGGAGAACGTGAAGAACACCGCCGACCTGAGCGCCGCCTTGGATCATTTATCCGGTCTGGAAACCCAAGGCGAGGGTTTAGGCAAGACCTGGAGCGCGCTGGCCGTTCGCGGCCAATCCTTCCGGGATACGCTCGTCCTGGTCAACGGGGTGCGGGTGCCTGAAAGTTTCAATCTGGGGGATATTCCCACGGACAGCATCGAGAAGGTCGAGGTCTTAGAAGGACCCCAAGCCTTGGTCTATGGCTCCGACGCCATTGGCGGCGTGGTGAATATCGTGACCAAGACCGACGAACCCATGCCTACCAGCCTTTCGACCAGCCAGGGCGACTTTAACACTTACCAATTCCGGGCCTCCACCGGCACCTTCGACGTGGGTTCGGTGCATAACGTCCTGAGCGGAAGCTGGTACACCACCGACGGTTACTTGGCCACGGCCACCACCGCGAACACCAGCGGCACCACCGTTACTTTGGGCTTCACCGACGAAGTGCATTGGGACATCGACCACACCGCGTCCTGGAAAATGGATGGCGATCAATATTCCCTCTCCAGCGGCTTTTTCCGCCACATCGGCAGCGCCCCGGATTCGGATAACGTCATCGCCGCGGGCACCGACCAATATGACCTGGATGGCCGCCAGGACGCTTGGGGCGCCCAAAGTGTGTTCAACATCACCCACCCCCTGGGTTCGGGTTGGACCTTAAGCCCGACCCTTTACGGCAATTATTCCAACGTGATCCGTTCCAACCCCATCGGGGCCGACCCTACCTCCGGCGTTTACTATCCTTATTTGAACCAATATTTGAATTACGGCGCCCAGGCCTATGTTTCGGGCAATATGGAAGGCTTCTTTAAAGAAGTGAACATTGGCGTAGAAGCCCGGGACGAAAGCCTTTGGAGCGGCCTTTATGGCGATGTTTCCCGCAAGGTTGGTTCTTTTTTGGCCGATGCGACTTTGAGCTTGGCGGATAACTTGCGCTTGGATCTGGCCAACCATGTGGACTATTACACCGACTTTAATTGGTCCGATAACCCTACTGGGGCTTTGGTACTGGATGTAGATAAGGATTGGCAATGGCATTTGAGCGCTGGAAAGGGCCACAAGGTACCGACCTTTGACGAACTCTACTTACCCAACACCAATTTCGCCAACCTACCCGCGGATCTCTTGGCTCAATTCCAGAACTCGCCTTTCGCCTCTGCCTGGAATGGGGTCAAGGGCAACCCAAACCTGGTGCCCGAGGACGCTATCAACAGCGAACTGGGCACGGATATTCACTTGGGTGACCTGCTGATCCAATTGAACGGCTTCGCCAATTACTATAACAACCTCATCAATCCCCAAGTGGACACCTCGGACAACTTCTGGACCTACGTGAATATCGACCATGCCTTGTTCATTGGTACTGAGAACAGTTTGCGGATTAAATTGACCGATTGGTTGACGCCCAATAGCACCGTGACCTGGCTGTCCGCCACGGACCAGAATGGCAACGACATCCAGGGCCGCCTGCACTTCAAGTGGACCCTAGGGGCCGAGATCAAGCCGGAAAAACAATGGAGCCTCGAGTTGACTGGCCGCTACGTAGAACGTTACCCGGTCACCGCCCAATATCTAACGGACTTCAAACAGACCAATGGCATCGCGGTCCCGCCGGGCAATTATTGGGACACCAGTATCGACGCCAAGTTCATGGTTTCCCCGCACTTGAAGGGCTTCTTGTCCGTGGAGAATGTGCTGAACCAGACCATGGCTTCCCTGCAAGGCATCAGCCTCCCGGGCCGCTATGAAGAAGCAGGCCTTCAGGCTGACTTTTAACCATCCGACCGGGATCTGATCTTTCGTTTTATAGAAAACTTCTCAAACACCTAAAGTTTTGGGACTTATATATTTAAATCCCTAACAGCTTTCTTTTTTGCCCCTTCGATCTCAAGCCCTCATCCATCAACGGGACCTGGAAACTGAGATGAGGAACATTGTTTCGCTCCACGTATCCCCCGTGGGAAAAGGCCTTACAGGGGATAGGTGGAGCGGGACTATTGTTTGACCGGACCTTATCCCAAATCGGTGACGGATGGTGGTCTGAGTGGAGAAGGTCGAAAAAGAAAAAAGCACCAAAAGGAACATTACGAGGGAATTAAGTATGTAATTCCCAAAGTTTTAACAAGAAAACAACAAAACCCTACAGCTATCCGGCCCAAGCACCGGTACGATAAAAAAACACCGACGTCCAAACCGTCATCCCCACTAGGAGCTTTTATGTCCTCAGAAAAAGTCGTTCTTACCCTGCCCGATGGTTCTTCCATGCAAACCTATGTCATGCACCCCAAGGGCAAACCCAAAGCGGGCCTGATCTTATTCTTGGAAGTTTATGGGATCACCGCCCATATCCGCCGCTGCGCCAGCCGCTTTGCCGAGGAAGGTTATTTGGTCATTGTTCCCGAATTGTTCCACCGCACCGCACATGCCGGGGCCGAGTTCAGCTATACCGAATTTGAAGCGGCGAAACCCCATTACCTGGCCCTGACCCTGCCCGGATTGGAAGCGGACGCAAAGGCCTGTTACGACTGGCTGAAAGAGAACAAGGTCCCTAAGATCGGGTCCGTGGGTTATTGCCTGGGGGGCCGGGTCTCCTTTTTGGCCAACGCCACCCTTCCTTTGGATGCAGCGATCAGTTATTACGGCCGTATCGCCCCGGATCTTTTGGAAAGGGCTAAGGACCAGCATGGGCCACTTTTGATGTTCTGGGGCGGGGCGGACAAGGGGATCACCCATGAACTAGCCACCGCCGCCGTGGACGCCGTGCGCGCGGCGGGCAAGGCCTATACCTCGGTCGTTTTTTCCCAAGCGGAGCACGCCTTTAACTGTGACGACCGGCCCAGTTTCAACGCCGAGGCTTCCGAGCAAGCCTGGGGCATGAGCATCGCTTTCTTCAAGAAACACCTGGGTTAACCGGCCGTTATTTACCCAATCTTTTCGAAGACTAGCTTGGCTTTTATCGAAAAGCCCCTATCTTAAGGGCATGAACACTCCCCCTTTGATGCCCATCGGCTTTATCGGTCACGGCTCCCCCATGACGGCCTTGGAAAAGGACGGCGCCCCCGCCCTTTGGACCCAATGGGCCAAAGCTATGCCCAAACCCCGGGCAGTGGTGATGGTCTCCGCCCACTGGATCATGAAACCGGTCCATATCGGGCCCAACCAAACGACCCCGCTGATCTATGATTTTTATGGTTTTCCCGACGAGCTTTACGACGCCCGCTATGAGGCCCCTGGTTCGGCCGAACTTTCCAAAGAGGTCTTTGAGGCCTTGTCCGCGGCGGACCTGAAACCCATTGAGAGCCATCAAAGGGGATTGGACCATGGCGCTTGGGCGCCCTTGATCCACCTTTATCCCCAGGCGGATGTTCCGGTCATCCAGGTTTCCATCGGCACCCGGGTACCCGCCGCGGAACATATCGCTTTAGGCCGGGCCCTGGCCCCCCTACGGGAAAAGGGCATCCTCATCATGGGCAGCGGCAATATTACCCATAACCTGCGCGCGGCCAACTTTGGTCACCGGGAAGCCCCCCCCGTGAAATGGGCGAAGGACTTTGACGATTGGGTCGCGGACAAATTGGTGAACTTCGACTTGGAAGCCCTGGCCCACTACACCCAAGCCCCCGGGGCCCGGTTCGCGGTGCCCACCGACGACCATTACAGCCCCCTGTTGATCGTGGCGGCGGCCGCTTCGGTCCACGGAACGCCCCAAGTCAAATTTCCCATCGAGGGCTTCGAGTATGAAAGCCTGTCCATGCGCTGCGTGGAGTTCAACTAAACTCCAGGGATTTTTTATTATTTGCCTTTCCCGCCTTTTTCGTTATCTTAGCCGCCAACAAAACCCGGCCTTATCCGGGAAAAGGACCTTTTAAATGCACTTGATCCAGATCGTCATCCTGGCCTTGGTTCAGGGTTTTGCCGAGCTTTTACCCGTTTCCAGTTCCGCCCACGTCATCGTGGCCGAAAAGCTGATGGGGCTGGACCCAACTACCCCTGAAATGACCCTTTTACTAGTCATGCTCCACACCGGAACTATGTTCGCCGTCATAGTCTATTTTTGGAAAGACTGGGCTTCCAATTACTTTCAGACCAGCTTTAAGGGTTGGGCTTTCACCAAGCAGGTCTTTTTGGCGACCCTGGTGACTGGTTTAGTGGGTTTAGGCCTGAAGGTGGTCATTGAGAAGGTCTTCATGCGGGGGATGGAACACGCCGAGGTGGAAATGCTCTTCGGCAATATGAAACTGATCGCCATCGCCCTGGCTTGCGCGGGCCTTTTGATCCTTTTGGCCGCCAGCCGAGAGCGTTATTCCAGCAATGAACAGGGCTTGGGACCCAAGGAATCCATCTGGATCGGCCTCATTCAGGGACTTTGCCTACCCTTTCGGGGTTTTTCCCGGTCCGGAGCGACCATTTCGACCGGCATTCTCTTAAAGATATCCAAAGCCAAAGCCGAGGAGTTCAGCTTTGCCCTGGCGGTCGTCCTAACCCCTCCGGTCTTGCTTCAAGAGATCCACCGCTTACTCAAGGCCCATACCGCTACCGAGAGCTTAACTTCTTTATTAGGCTCTGGCCTTCTGGGCATGGGCCTTAGCTTTTTAGCAGGACTTTTGGCCCTGGGTTGGCTTTCGAGCTGGCTTTCCAAGGGCCGCTGGAAGTTCTTTGGGATCTATTGCTTGGCTTTTGCGCTGATTATTTGGCTTTTGCAGTAAATCCTTTTTTAAGCAAAGTCCTTCTCTTAGGGTCTTTTTAACCTGAAAATTCATTAAAAACCTGACTTTTTGGGTAAAAACCACCCCTTTTCCTAGTATTTTTTAGGCTTTAGGGATGGACATTTATCTGACTAACATTATTATGTAATCCATTCGTAATGCAGATGTAACATCTGTGCCTGTCTGAAGCCGTGTTGAGTAGCACCCGATTTTAGCGATTGGGGGTCTCATCGGTTCCTCTCTCCCCATCCGCCTGTTTTCTGACTTTGCTGCACCGCGTCCCCTGTTGACGCCGGTTAGCAAAAATTTACTCGGTGGGTCCCTGATCCCCCGGGTGAAAATTTTAAGGGGGTTTTTTGATGAAAAAGCACTTAGTTCGTATGGCTTTGGCCGGCGCCTTGGCTTTCGGTGTTGCTTCTATCGCGAAAGCTGATGATGCCGCTGCTGCTCCTGCTGCTCCGACGTTCAGTGTTGTAGCTCAAGAATTAGCGACTCAGTCTTTTGGGACCTATTCAGGAACCGGCACTAAGTCGACGGCGAACGCCACTTCTGGCGATCAGTTGGGTTTGAGCTTGCAACACGTGATCTTGGGAACTTCTTTTAACATTGATTCCTTGGATACCTTGACTGTTAAGTCAGATGTGAATGCGCTCGGCAGCGCTGCCGGGACCAATTCACTCTATCTGTTGGAAGCCAATGACACTCACAGCTTGGCTGATATCAATGCTGGTTTGGCGGTCAAGGCTGGTCAAATTCGGATCGCTTTCGGCGCTGATGGATATAAGTCGCCGGATCAATTAATCCGTACTAACTATGCTGGAATCGATGCTCTCATCCCGGGCGGCAAAGTGGCCGACGGTGGTGCGAACTACGATTTGGGCGTGGAATTAGATCAAACCTATAGCGACTTGACCCTTCAAGTGGCTGCGGTCCAAAACCCGTCTGCCTATGCTGATTTGAACGGTAATGGCACCAAGTTCGATTACGTTGCTCGTGGTCAATGGAAGAGCAGCAACGTTGCATTGGGCTTGTCGGATTATTACCAAGCTATTGCTACCGGCGGGACTGCTACTGCCGGCAACTACAACAACTTGAACACCTTGGGCGCCAATGCCTCCGTGAACGTTGATGTGTTCGCTTTGGATTTGGAAGCCATTTTCGGCAACAACAACAAGAATGGTTATTTGGGTACCTTGTCGGCCAAGCTCAACGGGTTCACCCCGGCTGTTTGGTACGAGTTTCAAAACTCGAACGTTGCTAACCTTCCTTCAACCTTCAACAACACCCAGAACCCGGATTTGGGCGCTGGCGTGAACTTTGCTTTGGGCTCGAAGACCACCTTGAAGATCAACGTGGACTTCACTGGATACAGCGCCGGAACGACTTCGCCTGCTGGCGATTTGTTGGCTCTGAACTCCGAAACCGTCCAATTACAAGAAGTGTTCTAAGAAGTTTTTCTTAACTCTCGGGTAACCGAGAAAGTTTTAAAGCCCGACCCCCCTTTTGAGGAGTCGGGCTTTTTTTATGCCCTTTTTATTACCAACCCATTTTTAAAAAATGACTTATATCGATTTTAAAAGTTGAATCTAACCAAAATTCAATAGTAATATTCCGCCGTCTTGAATTTCTTTTATTGAGAAAATCACATCCGGAGATTTTATGTTTAAGAATTATTCCTCTTTAACGGTGCTTATTATTTTCACGGTCATCTTGTCTGTCGTTGTTGGCTGCAAAGGAACCTCTGAACCGCTAGGCCACCAAGGTGCTTTTGACGTGCCGACCGCGACCGCCACAGTCACCTCAACACCTGGACCAGTTACTATCAGCTGTGCCGTCAATTATCCAAATACATCGACAAGCGGAATCGGTTGGGTTTTGCTCGATCCAAATGGAAATACAGTCGGTGCCTCAACCACAAACAGTGCATCCTTAATTTTTAACCCAAATTTTTACGGAACTTACACCATGGCAGTTACAACTCAAGGCATTTATGGTTATAGCACCACTCCAGTAACCATAAATGGATCCGGGAGTTACTCAGGGACCTTCACTGCCTCCAGCTTTTCAATTTCAACGAATCCTACTTCTTACTCTTACCAATCAAATCTTGCTTACCAGACCCCTATTACTGTTACCTACAATCAATCCGGAAATCTTTCAATTCCAGTGTCAGTTTATATGACATCTCTGCCTTCGGCGTTTAGCTTAAGTAATAGCTATTTCATTTTTAATAAAAATGGGGACTCGGCTTCATTAACCATAACAAAAAACTCTTGTTATACATCAAATACAAATATGCAATTTATTGCTAATCGCCTCGATAACGTTCGAATAAACTCGACCAATCTTTTGTCTATAAATCGCGGCTATTCAATTCCGGTTTCACTAATTATTCAGAGTGGCTATGTAACGCCCGCCACAGAAACGGGCACTTACAGTGCTCCTTCAAGTTTTGGTTTTAATCTTGAACTTTTAGACGGTTCTTTAGGATGTGACTCCTATCCTGTTAGCATTTTTACTTATCCGGCTGGCAATACTGGTTCGACTAACTACACAACAAGCACTAATGCCATTCCTCAATCTGCTTTTTTATTAACAACAAATACATATCAAAATATACATTTTTACATTACAACTCCCGACGGGATCATTCATGATTCAGGTTTATTACAAGAAGTAACAACCGATACTTATAACTCGACTACTCTAACTTATACATTTTTCGTCGATCTTGGGACAATTAGTAATAACTACTCAATTATCAATCAAAACACCGTGACAAATGACAATGTTTTAATTTCCACTTCTTACTAAAGTTACTTCGCACCTCCAACCTCGGTCTCCTTTGGAGACTGGAGTTTTACGCCCTCAAAAGTCCTTTCCCCAAAGTAACTCCCAACTAATTCTTCTCCCCTTTCCAACACCTCCATTCCTTTCTACTATGAACCCTGAAAGGAACCGAACATGAACCACTTACGCGACATTACCCAGCTAGTGCAAGGCATGGACACCTCCGACGGCGCGGGGGTGAAGCTGAAACGCATCATCGCCGGACCCGAATTGAATCAACTGGACCCCTTTTTGCTGCTGGACGAGTTCAAGAACGACGACTCCAAGGATTACGCCGCGGGTTTTCCCGAACATCCCCACCGGGGCTTTGAGACCATTACCTATATGATGTCGGGCGCTTTTACCCACCGGGATTCCAAGGGCAACGTGGGCCATTTGACCTCTGGTTCGGTGCAATGGATAACCGCCGGCAAAGGTGTCATCCATAGTGAAATGCCCGAACAGACCGACGGTTTGGCCTGGGGTTACCAGCTTTGGCTGAACCTGCCGGGCAAGCTGAAGATGACCGAACCTAAATACCAGGACATCGGCGCCCATTTGTTGCCGGTAGTCGAAAAAGAAGGGGCACGGGTAAAGGTCTTGGCGGGCGACTATCAAGGCACCAAAAGCCCTGCCCAGAGCTTCATCCCCTTCGACTACTTCGACGTTTACCTGACCCCCGGGGCCAGCTTTACCCAACCCACCCCCGCCGACCGTAACGCCTTCCTTTACGTGATCGAAGGCAAGGCCAAAACGGGCACCGCTGAAGAACCAACTTATGTGAAACCCAATTACTTGGGCGTCTATGGGGCGGGCGACTCGGTCCGCATCCAAGCGGAGGGGGACAAACCGGCCCACTTGCTCTTCGCCTCGGGACAAAAGATCAATGAACCGGTGGTACGGGGCGGGCCTTTCGTCATGAACACCATGGGTGAGTTGAAACAGGCCTTTTACGATTACCAAACGGGTAATTTCGGCAAATGACAGAGCTTGAGAATGTTTCTCAGCCCTTCTAACGCTTGAGTTACGCCAAAACAGTGCCTTAAGATGTCCGGGCCTTGGGAAACCAAGGCCTTTTTATTTAAGACTCTAAAGCAAGATCAAGGACAAACCTTTTTAACCGCCGATAAAGACGGACGGACTCGCCCGCGCCGATAACATTTTCATCAATAAGGACCTATCGGCGTCCATCCGGTGTGATCGGCGGTTTCATTTAGGTTTTCATTGTTCAACTCAAACCCCGAGGCATTCATGCCGATCCATATCCCCCATCATCATGATGAAAAGCATTCTTTTTCCATGGCCGCCATCCGTGATTTTGTGGTGGGCATGTCCGACGGGCTGACCGTTCCCTTCGCCCTGGCGGCGGGTCTGAGCGGCGCCGTGCATAACAACGTCATCATCATCACCGCTGGTATCGCCGAGATCATCGCCGGAACCATTTCCATGGGGCTGGGCGGTTATTTGGCGGGCAAGACCGAAGCCGAGCATTACGAAGGGGAGAAAAAGCGCGAAGAGCACGAGGTCAAGGTCATCCCCCAGGAAGAGCTGGATGAGATCAAGAATATCCTCGAGACCTACGGCATCTCCGAAAAAACCCAGCAAGCGGTCGCCGACGACCTGGCGAAGGACCACAAAAAGTGGGTCGATTTCATGATGCGCTTTGAATTGGGCCTGGAAGAACCCCATCCTCACCAAGCCTTTCTCAGCGCTTTCCGCATCGGCCTTTCCTACGCTGTCGGCGGTATGGTTCCCCTTTCCGCTTATTTCTTCGCCAGTGACCCGATCCATGGCCTGATGGCATCCTCGGCCATCACTATCCTTTGCTTGATGGTCTTTGGTTACTTCAAGGCCAAGATGACCCATCAGAATCCCATCAAGGGAGCCCTATCGGTCACGTTCACAGGCCTCGCCGCAGCGGGCGCGGCTTTCGCTATCGCCCGGTGGATCAACGGGTGAAATTCTTCTCTTCAATACCCCGGACCGTTTTCTTTTTAGGGGCCGCCAGTCTTTTCACCGACATCGCAAGTGAAGGCACCTATTCGATTCTGCCTTTGTTCCTGACCCAAGTCTTGGGCGCTAGCGCGCTTTCCCTGGGGATCATCGAAGGGGTGGCGGAATCCACCGCGTCGCTCTTGAAGGTCTTTTCCGGTGTTTGGACCGACCGCCTGAAGAAGCGGAAGCCCCTTATCCTCGGCGGTTATGGTTTGTCGGGCTTTTGCCGTCCCCTGATCGGCTTGGCCCAAACCTGGCCCGCGGTCCTCTTCTTCCGTTTCGTTGACCGGGTCGGTAAAGGCCTGCGGGCTTCTCCCCGGGATGCCATGATCGCCGATGTGACGACCACATCCAACCGGGGCGCTTCTTACGGTTTCCATAGCGCCATGGACAATGCTGGCGCGCTGGTCGGGCCTCTCCTGGCTTCGGCGCTATTAGCCCTTGGCTTGGGTCTTCGATCCATCATTTTCTGGTCGGTCGTTCCAGGACTGTTGGCTCTTGTGTCCCTTTGGTTCATCCATGAAAGATCCGCTTCTTCTAAAAAAGAAAAGAAAGACCTTGGCTGGCTTAAAAGCTGGAATACGCTCGACGGCAACCTCAAGGCCATGTTCCTGGCCGTTCTGGTCTTTACTTTAGGGAACTCTACTGACGCCTTCCTGCTCATCCGCCTGGCCCAAGTGGGCGTCGCCGCCAAATACATCCCCCTCCTTTGGGGCCTTCATAGCGGCGTCCGGATGATCACCGCGCCTTATGGCGGAACCTTTTCCGATAGCCTCGGCCGTAAACCGGTCATCGTTTCAGGTTGGTTCTATTACGCCTTTATTTACGCCCTCTTCGCTTGGGTCTCTTCCCCCGCGGCCCTGGTGGCGGTTTTTCTGGCCTATGGCGCCTTTTACGGCCTTTGTGAGCCGTCCGAAAAGGCCCTCGTCGCCGACCTGGCCCCCGTCAAACTCAAAGGTACCGCCTTTGGCTATTACAATTTGGTCATTGGCATCGGCGCCCTGCCGGCCAGCCTGCTTTTTGGTTTCATCGGCCAGCAATGGGGTTATCCCGCGGCTTTCCTCACGGGAGCGGGGCTGGCTTTCACCGCCTCCATCCTGCTGTTCTTCATTCGCGCCAAGGTAACTAAGTAACCTCAAAATGAAGTAAAAATCCGTTCTGCCCCTTGCCTCACCCCAGGCCTTTTCCGACTATGGAATGTCTTTTAGACCCATCAAGGAGCGTGAAATGATCTTCATCGTCGGTGGTACGGGAAGGATCGGCCAGGAATTGCTCAAGCAATTGGCCGCGAAGAAGGTGAAAGCCAAGGTCTTGGTCCGCAGCGCGGAAAAGGTCGAAAGCGTCAAGAAGTTGGGTCATGAACCTGTACAAGGGGATGTCTCGAACCCTTCCTCTTTCGCGGCGGCTCTAAGTGGAATGGATTCTCTCTTTCTTTTGACCGGCGCCGGCCCTTCACCGGAAGCTTGGGGCGCTTCCGAGATCGCGGTCATTGATGCCGCTCAAAAAGCGGGCGTCAAAAAAGTTGTCCAGTTGTCGGTGATCGGCGCCAGCCTCGAATCACCCCTTCAAATTTCTCAACAGCACGCGAAGGTCGAGGAGCATCTAAAAAAGTCGGGCCTCGCTTACACCATCCTGCAGCCCAGCGGATTCATGCAGAATCTTTTGGGCCAGGTCGCCTCCATCAAGCAAGGTGCTTATTACGGCAACTATAAAGAAGGCAAGATGGGCTACATTGATGTCCGGGACATCGCCGCGGTAGCGGTCGCGACCTTGACCGAACCGGGTCATGACGGTCAAAGCTATGTGTTGACCGGTGGTGAAGCCTTGAACGGATCGGAGATTGCCTCCAAGATCGGCAAGACCATCGGGAAGAGCGTGAATTATGTGGACGTTCCCACCGAGGCGGCGGTCCAAAACATGACCCGCATGGGTTTCCCCGAATGGCTGGCCAAGGACCTGGGTAAAATGGGCGAGTTCGTGGCCGCCGGTTATACGGGCCAAACCACGGATGTCGTGGAAAAGTTGCTCAAACGCAAACCCACGGCCATGGATCAGTTCATCGCCGATCACGCGGTGGCCTTCAAAGGCTGACCGCTGGATTTAACCGGACAACTTTCCTAGCTTCAACCCCGGCGGGCTTTCACAGCCCGCCTTTTCTTTATCCCAAGGAGGCGCCGATGAACGCCTTACAGTTCTTATCCCAAGATCACGCCCTCAGCCGCGCCGCGGTGGACCGCGACCTATCCGTGACGGACGAAAAAAACCTGTTGGACGCCTATTCCAACGCCGTGACCCGGGCCTTTGACACCATCGGTCCTTCGGTGGTGAATATCGACGTTTTTAAGAGGAAAAACCCCTATGGGGACCCGGAAAAAGCCGGCAGCGGCTCGGGCTTTTTCTTTACGCCCGACGGCTTCATCCTGACCAACAGCCACGTGGTCCAAGGCGCCCAGGAAATGGAAGTGACCTTGACCGACGGCCAGACCCACCGGGCCCGGTTGATCGGCGAGGACCCGGACAGCGACCTGGCCGTCATTCGGGTGGACGAGGGGACTTTTCAACCGGCGGCCCTGGGCTCTTCCCAAGCCCTCAGGGTGGGCCAATTGGTCGTGGCGGTCGGCAATCCTTTGGGTTTTCAAGCCACCGTCACGGCGGGGGTCGTTTCGGCTTTGGGCCGCTCCCTGCGTTCCCGCTCGGGCCGTTTGATGGACAACATCATCCAGACCGACGCGGCCTTGAACCCGGGTAACTCGGGCGGGCCCTTGGTCAATTCCCGGGGAGAGGTCGTGGGCGTCAATACGGCCACCATTATGTCCGCCCAGGGTCTCTGTTTCGCCATTGCCATTGATACGGCGAAACGGATCGCCAGCCAGATCCTATTGTTCGGCAAGGTAAAGCGCCGCTATATCGGCATCGGCGGGCAGAATATCGACCTGCCCCGGCATGTGGTGAGACATTTCGAGCTGCCGGGGAAACAAGGGATCTTGGTCGTGGGGGTCGAAGAAAAGGGCCCCGCCCATCAAGCGGGGTTAAAGGAAGGCGACGTGATCGTGGAGTTCGGCGAGAGGACCGTCGAGACCATGGACGACCTTCACCGCTTCTTGAGCGACGAGAAAATGGAATCCATCCCCCGCCTTTCAGTCATCCGGCGCTCGGAAAAACTGCATCTCCGGATCGCGCCGGAGGAATCCAAGCGCTAAAAAATTTATGGCTGATCAGCATACAAAGGATTCATGGGTTAACCGATCAAGACAAAATTATTTTAACCGCGATGAACACAGATTTACGCCGATAAAAATTCGGAAGTTAAAGCCTTATCAGCGCTCATTTGGGTCAATTTGCGGCCATAAATTTTAGGATTTTCTTCCAAGTAAACAACGGCAAAAGGCACGCCGCAGATACACGCGGATGGACCAGATAAGGGATGAAGATAATTAGCATTTAACGGGGTTTATCCACCTTGATCGGCGCTTGCTTTAAATCTTTTCGCTTCATCCCATGCATCCCCTGCATCTGTGGCTAAAAAATAATTTTTAATCTTTTCCTTTACCCAAAATCAAAACTTGTTTGGCCACAGATACAGGGGATTCAGGGGATAAACAACCAATGCAAAACCTTTTAGCCGCCAACACCCTGCCTCGTGGGATATCGACGGTTGTTTCGCTTTGACAGGCTTTCGAAAAATACTTCTTCAACAGCCTGTTGTGGAGTTAAAAACACAATTCTAAAATTAAGCACTTTTAATTTCGGGTTTGCGAGCGGCAACATACTTCTGGATCTCCTCACCCACTTCCTTGATCGCTTCCAAGGCCGGGCCTATCTTGCGGCCCACATCGGTCAGGGCATATTCCACCGTCGGGGGCGAGGTCGGCATCACTTTGCGGGTGATGATCCCCTTCTTTTCCATTTCCCGAAGCCGGGTGGTCAGCACCTTGGCGGAAACTTGGCCCAAGTCCCTTTTCAGGTCGCCGAAACGGCGCGGCTCGGTCTGAAGATACCAAACGATCTGCGGGGTCCAGGCTCCCGCCAAAAGTTTAAGGCTGAATTCCAAAGGACATCCTTGCGGCGCGGGACCGGATTTGTTGGGCCTATGACGGATCATTTTTCTTCTCCTCAGGAAATTAAGAAACCTTTACCTCTGTGAATACAGCGGGGCGGCCACAAAAGTTACCAGAAGGTACCTACTTTCTTTTAGTAAGCACGGTCTATATATATTACTCGGTCGCCTGGAAATCAATCGGTCTTTGAGGCACTCGATCGGATCTTAGGCGTCCAAATCATTGCTGATCCGTAGGAAAGTCATCACGAAAGGAAAAAAATCTATGAAGAAGTTCTTTGCTTTGTTCGTTGCTTTGGGTTTTTTAGCCGCCGCTAACGTTCATGCCGAGGTTTATGGTTTCGATAAGGCCCACTCCCAGATCGGTTTCACGGTGAAACATATCCTGAATTTGGTCCATGGGGAGTTCAAGGAATACGATGGCACCATCAAGTTCGACGAAAAGAAGCCCGAGGCTTCCAAGATCGACGTGACCATCCAGACCGCCAGCATCAGCACCGACAACGAAATGCGCGATCATCACCTGCAATCGCCGGATTTCTTCGACGCCGAAAAGAACCCCACCCTTACCTTCAAGAGCACCAAGGTGGAAAAAGCCGGAGACAACCAATACAAGGTCACGGGCAACCTGACCATGCACGGCGTCACCAAGCCCGTCGTGTTGAACGTCGATTATTTGGGCAAGGATAGCGCCATGGGCGCCGAGGTCTTGGGTTTCTCCGCCTCCGCCAAGATCGACCGCCGCGATTTCGGTTTGAGCTGGGGCCAGGATAAGCTGACCTCCGCCGGCAACCTGATGGTGGCCAACGATGTGAACATCCAATTGGACCTCTCCCTCATGTCCAAGAAGACCCTCGATGACATGAAGAAAAAAATGGCCGAAAAGGCCAAGGAAGCGCCGAAAGATAAGTAAACCCGCGTTGTCCGAACGAAAGGCCGGAACCTCCTTGGTTTCGGCCTTTTTTAGGAATCACCTATTTACCTCCCTGAAAAAATAAACGGCCTAAAAAAGTTCTTTCAACCGCCGATAAACACTGATGGATGCCAATATGGAACAATGGTTATTAAGATTTATCGGCGTTTATCTGCCTTGATCGGCGGTTGCTTTGTCCAAAACGAATTTAAAGTATGTAAATCTCCTTTTTTTGATTAACCTGTTGTCGTTCAACGACCCTCGATAAGGAACTTTATGAAGATATTGGCCTTCACCCCCGCGCTGCGTTCGGGTTCCACCAATAAAAAACTGATCGTCCGGGCCGCGGAGATCGCGAGCCAGAACGGCGCCCAGGTGGACCTGGCCGACTTTCACGATTTCGACATGCCCAATTACGACGGGGACCTGCAAGAAAAGGGATTCCCTTCCGGCGTCCTCAAGTTCGCCAACCGCATCCAATCGGCCGACGGCCTTTTGATCTCCACCCCGGAATATAATTTTTCCATCGCCGGCAATTTCAAGAACGCCATCGACTGGGTCTCCCGCATCAATCCTCAACCATTGAACGGTAAAAGCGCCCTGCTCTTATCCGCGTCCATCAGTAGTGTGGGCGGTATCCGCGGGTTGTGGCAAACCCGTATCCCCTTGGAAGGATTGGGCGTTTATGTGAACCCTCACATGTACACCCTGGGCCGGTCCCACGACGCTTTTGACGCACAGGGTCAATTGGTCGATGAAAAAAACAAAATCACCTTGGAAAAGATGGTGAAGGACTATCTCAAATTCGGCAAGGCCGTCGCCGAAATGCGTTGAAAGGAGCCGTGATGAAGAAAAGCCACTTCCAACCCTCGTTTTTCAAGTTCCTGCGGGACCTGAAAAAGAACAACAACCGCCTCTGGTTCCAGGCCAACAAGGAACGTTACGAGTTGGAAGTCCGCAATCCCCTCTTGGACTTCATCGGCGAGGTCGGTCCCCATTTGAGGAAGATCAGCAAGAACATCGTCGCGGACAACAGCCCCACCGGCGGGTCCATGTTCCGCATTTACCGGGATACCCGCTTTTCGAAGGACAAAACGCCCTATAAGACCGCCGCTTCGGCCCAGTTCCGCCACACCCAGGGCAAGGATGTCCACGCCCCCGGTTTTTACCTTCACTTGGAGCCCGGTGAGGTCTTTTCCGGCGCCGGTATCTGGCATCCCGAACCCCCAACTCTCGCCCAGATCCGCGATTCCATCTTTAGCCATCCCGCCAAATGGAAAGCGGTCCTACAGGAAAAGAACTTCAAGAAAAATTTCGAGATGGAGGGTGAAAAACTGGTCCGCCCGCCCAAGGGTTATGACCCGGCCCATCCTTTCATCGAGGACCTGAAGCGGAAGGATTATTTTGTCGGCACCCAATTCAGCGAAAAAGAAGCTTGCTCCCCGGATTTCATGGAACGCTTCGTGGAATCCTGCCGGATCGCCAGCCCCTTGATGGAATTCCTGGTGTCCGCCTTGAACCTGCCCTGGTAAGCATGGGAACCCGCCAGCTGCCCCAGGCTTTCGAGGCCAAACTCCGCCGCATCATCCCCCACAATCAATGGGACAAAGCCTATAAGACCTTCGCCGAAGAACGTCCCACGACCTTTCGGGTGAACACGCTTAAGACAACCCCCTTGGAAGTCCGCGAGAAACTGCAAAGCGACGGTTTCAAGCTCGAGAACGTCCTTTGGTCCAAAGAGGCTTTTGTCCTTCGCAAGGGCAAACAAAAGGACCTCGAAAAGACCGATCTCTACCGGACCGGCGCTATCTATGTCCAAGGCCTCTCTAGCATGGTCCCTCCCTTGGTCTTGAACCCCCAACCCGGCGACAAGGTCTTGGACCTCACCGCCGCTCCCGGCAGCAAGACCACCCAACTCGCCGCCTTGATGGGCAACCAGGGGCAAGTAACCGCCAACGACAACAACGCCATCCGCGTGGAGAAATTGAAGGCCAACGTGGCCCTTCAAGGCGCTTCCATCGTGACCGTGCTGGAAGCGGGCGACGGTGGTTTGGTCTGGAAAGACCGGCACGAGAGTTTCGATAAAGTGCTTTTGGACGCGCCCTGCAGTTCGGAGGGCCGCTTTCAATTGGATGTGCCTTCAACCTACGGCTATTGGCGGGAAGACACCAACCGCAAGATGGCCAAGGACCAGCGGCGTTTGCTCAAATCCGCCGTCCTATCCGTCAAACCCGGCGGCAGCTTGGTCTATTCCACCTGCACCTTCGCTCCCGAAGAGAACGAGATGATGGTCCAATGGGCGCTAGAGACCTATGGGGACGCCTTAGAGGTCGAGGAGATCACCCTTTCCCTGCCCGCCCATACCCGGGGCCTGGCCCAATGGGAAGGAGTTGTCTTTCATCCCTCCGTCACTCGTTCGGTCCGCGTTCTTCCAACCCCCGATGTGGAGGGTTTCTTTGTGGTGCGGTTCAAGAAGATCCGGTCCGTGCCGCCCCCTCCGTCTCTATACGATTGAAAGGAAAATCCATGCGCCGAGAATTACGATTCAAGACCCTGAACGACGCCCGCCGGGAACTGGAACTTCTGTCCCAAGGGTCCGTCCAAACCTTGGGGGAATGGTCTTATTTCCAGATTCTGACCCACCTCGCCAAAGCTACCGAAGGCTCTACCAAGGGCAAGACCTGGGAAATGTCTTGGTGGAAGCGCCATGTCCAGGGACCTGTCTTTTATTTGGCATGCGCTTGGAGAGGGGCCGTACCCGCGGGCATCGGGAAAAAAACCGGCGTTCCCGTGGAGCGCGTCGAAGGGGATGAAAAGGCGGCCCTCACCCAACTGCTCAAAGTTTTGGACGATTTTGAGAAGTTCGAGGGCAAATTGTCCGAACATCCCCGCATGGGTCCCTTGAATAAGAAACAATGGACCCGCTTTCACGCCTGGCACCTAGCCAACCATTTGGGCAACGCCCAGCGGACACCCTAGGTCACAAAAAGGCACGCCGCAGATGCACGCAGATAAGGGATGAAGATAATTAGTTTTTTTCTGCGCGGGCAAGCCCGTCCTCCTTGATCCGCGGTTGCTTTTTATCTTTTTGCTTCATCCAAGAATGATTAGCCACAGATGCAGGAGATTCAGTGGATAAACAATCAAGACAAAATCATTTTAGCCGCCGATGAACGCAGATGGACGCAGATAAGGAATGAAGATCATTAGCATTTATCGGCGCGGGCAAGCCGTCCGCCTTGATCGGCGGTTGCTTTTTATCTTTTGCCTCATCCCCTGGATCCCCTGCATCTGTGGCTAAAAAATTAATTCTTAATCTTTGCCTTTACCCCAAAATCAAAATTTGTTTAGCCACAGTTAAAGGGAGTCCGGGGGATAAACAACCACCGCAAAACCTTTTTAGCCGCCGATGAACGCAGATGGACACAGATGGACGCCGATAAGGAATGAAGATCATTAGCATCTATCGGCGCGGACAAGCCGTCCGCCTTGATCGGCGGTTACTTTAAATCTTTACCTTCACCAAAGAATGGTTGGCCACAGATGCAGGAGATTCAGTGGATAAACAATCAAGACAAAATCATTTTAGCCGCCAATGAACGCAGATAAAGAATGAAGATCATTAGCCTTTATCGGCGGTTGCTTTAAATCTTTTTGCTTCATCCCATGCATCCCCTGCATCTGTGGCTAAAAAAATTTTAATCTTGGGATTAAAGCAGGGATAAACAACCAATGCAAAACCACTTTAGCTGCCGATGAAAAATTGCGGGTTAAGGTTTATTAGCTCTCATTCGCGGCCATGAATTTGGGGAGTTGAATATCCCTCACTTGCTATTGGGATGTCCCTCGAAAGGCACCCATTTTTCCTGGGGCAAGGCATGGCTCATCAGGTAAGCGATGAGCGTATTGCCATAGGCTAAAAAGTGGTGATGGCAGCACTCCTCGGTAATGGGAAAGAACCCGGTCTTCAGGTCGTCAAAATCCCTCGATAGGTCCATCATCGGCACCTGGTCCTTCAGGGCGATCTCATTCCAGAAGGACTGGTATTCCTTCAAGGGCCGGGCCCCCTCGCTGGGCACGAAACAGATCATGAATTTGGGCGCTTGTCCCCCGTTGTTCTTCATGCCATTCAAGGTACCCGCCAAAAGCTTCAAAGGTTTTCCGAACATCTCCAGAAGGTCCGCGCGGATAGCCGGGTCATGGGACAAAAGAAGGTCCTGGAAGGTCTTCGTGAACTCCACCTGCCCCTTCGCGTTGATGTCGGCCCATTGTTTGTCCCGGGCCCGGGTGAAAAGGTCCCCAGGAGCGCCCTTGGGCATGCGCTCGGAGATGGGTTTCGTCAGGAACTCCGTATTGATGTCCCCCGTCGGGATGCCTTCGTCGGTCAAAGGCTCCTCATAGTAATAATGGAACTGTTCCTCCTGGTAAGGGGTGACAAAGTCGATGACCAGGTCCACATCGTACTTTTTCACCAGGTCCGGTATCTCCGCGTTGCCGTAATCCATCAGGGAACCGCTGGGATGTCCAATGTTCAAGACCTCGAAATGCTCGCCCACATTGGCCAGGGACCCTTCGGCGTTCAGGAAAAATTCCAGTTGTTTGGACAGGGTTTGGCTCAGGAGCGAATTCTCGTCATGCACCGCGGCGTCTTTGTCCTCAAAGGCCGTCGGCGCGGTCACCAGCATCGAATTTCCGGCGATCAGGATGCGGAAGGTATGGGGCGGTTTCTGCGCGGGATAATCGAAATCCGAAAGGTGCTTTTTGGAATCCGCCCGGCTCCGGGCACTCCAGGTGTCCTTGAAGTCATAGTCCTTCACGCTGACGATGGAATTGGTATTGGACACCCTTTCGGTGATGAAGAACTTACGGGGTTCTTTGGGCGAGGCGGTGAACCCAATGGGCCGGTTCGGGTCCACATTCAGGAAAGGCGCGTAAGCGGCGCTGTTGTTCTCCATCAGGAATCCCCAGGCGGTGGGCAACCGGACCGGTTTGACCTCCGGCAAGAGCCGCACCAGTGAGCTGTTCCCGGACTGGATGCCATAAAGCTGGTCATCGGACACCGTCATCGCGACGACCTCGGTCTTCTGGGTGATCTGTCGTAGGTCCACGCTCTTTACCTGGGCGCTGTCGTCCAAGCGGATGTCGAGCGCGCAGACCAACTGGGTGTTCCCGTCCGAAACATAGATCTCGTCGTGATAAACGCAGAGGGCCCGGGGCTGGGTCATCCGGGGGTCTTTATCAAAGATGGTGGTCAAAGCCTTGGTCTTGAGGTCCAACCGCAGGATGCGGCCCAAAGCCTGGTCCGAGATATAAAGATGCTTATCCTTGGGCCAATAGACCATGTTGTAACCGTCCACAACCCCGCCCGCCACCAGGGTGGTGACCTGCTTGCCGGGGATGTCGATGAGCCTCACCGCGCCGTCGGCGATGTCGAAGACCGCCAGTTGGTCGCCGGGTAGATAAGCTAAGGCCGTGGGCTGCTTGAATTGGGCGGTGGTCAGGGAACCATCCTGGTTGCCTTCCACGCCGCTTCCGGCCAGGGTCTCGACCCGCCCATTCTCGTAGGGATAGACGATCCGGATGCGGTGATTATCCTCGTCGGCCACGAAAAGCCGGTTGCCCTCACTGTCAAAGACCAACCCTTGGGGATGGTTAAAATAGGCCTCATCAAAAGCGCCGTCCTGGAAACCGCCATCGTCATGGCCTGCCACCAGGCTGTTGAAATATTCCATCGGGGTCGTAGCCCCCAAGGGAACGGCGAGGAGAAGAAGACAGACCATCAGGAAAAGCCGGGAAGATCGCATGGGTAAATTTCCTTTCCAGGATCGGCATCGATAAGGAACGAACAACCCGAATTTATCGGCGTTTATCAGCCTTGATCGGCGGGTTGCTTTGTCTTTTAGTTGGTAATCCCGCTTATTTTATCGCAGATCAAGTGAAGACGGTCATTTAGAAGGGGCGCCGGGACCCAAAGGGATCCATCCCTTTTGCGGGAGGTAATGCAGCAAAAGCTGGGCGATCAATTCGTTCCCGTAGGCTGAAAAGTGCTGGTGGCAGCAGGCTTCAGTGGCGGGGTAATAGCTATATCTCAGGTCCTCATAGGGTTTGGACAGGTCCAGCAGGTCCAAATTGTTCTGCGTGCAAACATCCGACCAAAAAGACCGGTAATGAGCGACATAATCGCAGTCAGGATCTGGGACAAATAAGAACTTAAGCCGCGGCGCGTGCCCCGCGGGACTGACCCTAACTGTTCTCAACCGATGGTCCAGGACTTGTAAGGGTTTGCCCAGCATCGTGATCAGGTCGTTCCGGACCTCCGACCCGCCCCGGTTCAACAAATCCTGAAAAAAGACGAATTTTAAGCGCTGCGGATTCTCCTCATAGACCAAGTGAAGGTCGAAGCATTGCTTGAGAAAACTTGCGGGAACGCCGGAAGGGACCCGTTCTTTCCAGGGCTTGGCCAAGTATTCGGTATCCAGGGGGCCGGGGATACCTTCGGAGGTCAGGGGGCGAAGGAAATAATCCTCGAAAGCTTCCTCAAACGTCGGGGTCAGA
This sequence comes from candidate division FCPU426 bacterium, assembly GCA_027452205.1. GTDB lineage: Bacteria > Oederibacteriota > Muellerivitia > Muellerivitales > Muellerivitaceae > Bog-1183. Next base: position 232,117 of record DAIDGV010000024.1, read on the forward strand.
AGACCCAACACCAGGTCCACGTCGTATTTTTCCACCACCGGAGGCACCTGCTCGTTCACGAAAAAAGGCAGTTTTAATCCTGGCCGGCCCAACACCAGTACCTCAAAATGCTCGGAGACCCCTTCCAAAGCGGCTTCGGTATTCAACAATAGTTCCAACCGTTTGGCGAAGGTGTCCAACCGCAGAGAACGGAAATCCTGGTTGGTGACCGCCGCGTGTTTTTCCAACTCCTCATCGCTCAAGACCCTCGGCGCGGTGACCACGCGGGAGGTCCCCACGATCAGGATGCGAAAGGTCTTGGGCGGTTTTTGCGTGGGATAATCGAAGTCCGTCAATTCCCGGTTGACTCCCGCGGGATCCCGGGCAGACCAATGCTCGGCGTAATGATCGTCCTTCACGCTGATGACACAGTTCAAATGGGCCCGGGGTTGGGCGATGAAAAAACGATCCTTCTCCCGGGGCGAGACCGCGAATCCCATCGCCGACCCTCCCGATGGCCCGATCAGGGGGAAATAGCTGGGGTTTTTGGCCGAGAGCAGGAAGCCGCCCATGGAAGGGATACCCACCGACCGGGGTTCGGGCCAAAGAACGACCATGGGATCCTCCCCGGCCTGCAATGCGTATAGCTGGTCTCCCGCGAAGGTCATCTCCTCAATGCCGTCGCCGGTGGCGATCTGGCTCATCACCGACGGCGCTGCCGACGGGTCCGTGCCCGCGGCACGGTCGATACGGTAGACCGCGGAATTTTTCATGTCGGAAACAAAAAGGATCCCCTCATGGATGCAGATCGCCGTGGGCGATGTCAGCACCGGATTGTTCTGGAGGGCGATGGTGACCTTGTCGGTCTTCAGGTCGAACCGGTCCAACCGGTTGTTCAGGGGGTCGGTCAGGTAAAGGGCGTTGTCTTCCGCCCGGTAAGCCATATTCCAGAGCGGTCCCACGTTCTTGGCCAGGACGTGGAAGGTCTTGGTGCCCAGATCGATCCATTTCAAGGACTGGTCGTTCACGCAATAGACCACCAAATGATCCCCAGGCAGATAAAGGATAAGCATGGGTCCGGACAGTGAAATACGGCCGAGGGGTCCTTCGTCTTTGTTATCCGGGCCTGAGCCAGCCAGGGTCTCGACCCGGTTATCCTCGTCTAGATAGATCACCCGGATGCGGTTATTGCGGCTGTCCGCCACGAAAAGACGCTGGCCCTTGTCATCGAAAGCCAATCCGGTGGGTTGGTTGAAACGGGCGTCATCAAAAGCGCCATCCTCATAACCCGCGTCATCGTTTCCCGCCACCAAGTTGGTGTAATAATTCATCGGCGAGACAGCCCCCAGGGGGGCTGTGAGGATCAAAAGGAAAAGAACGCGTTTGAGGTATTTCATGGGATCTCTTGGACCAACGGCCGGGTTTATTGGGGGGAACGGGGTTTGAACAGTTCCCAAATTTCACGCCGCCCCAGCATGCCCTGGGGCCGCACCAGCATCATCACGATCAGCAAGAAAGAGTATATGACCATTCGCAGGTCCACATGGGTCCAATCCTGAAGGGGCCGCAAAGCCTCGGGTAAAAAAGTGAGGATAAAGGCCGCCAAGATGGCCCCCGAAACCGACCCCATGCCGCCCAAGACCACCATGATGACGATCTCGACCGATTTCATGAAATCGAAGGAACTGGGGTTGATATAGGAAAGATAATGGGCGAAAAGCCCGCCGGCCACGCCCGCCACCGCTGAGGAGACCACAAAAGCGCCTACTTTATAGGTGGTCGTGTCCACCCCCATGGCTTCCGCCGCGATCTCATTCTCGCGGATGGCCAACAAGGCCCGGCCTTGGGACGCCATCACGAACCGGTGCGTCAAAAGCACGAAAGCGGATAAGAGAAAAACGACCAAAAAGGCGCTGGTGCTATTGGGGATGCTGATGAAACCCCGGGCCCCGCCTACCGCTTGGATATTGAGGATGATGACCCGGATGATCTCGCCAAAACCCAAGGTGACAATGGCCAAATAATCGCCCCGGAGGCGCAAGGTCGGCAGACCCACCAAGTAACCCACGAAACCACTGGCGATGGCCGCCGCCAAAAGGGACAGAAGCAAAGCCGCCTGGTCTCCCAGGGGCGTTCCATGCAGAAAGCCCAGCCCGAAAACATTGAGTGAAGCCGCGGTATAGGCGCCCACCGCCATGAACCCCGCTTGGCCCAGGGAAAACTGGCCCGAAAGACCATTCACCAGATTGAGGGACACTGCCAGGATGGCGTTGATGCAAGCGAGGATCAGAAGTTGGCCGAAATAAGGCGGAAGGACTTGGGTCAAACCTTGGGCGGCCAAAGCGATGACCGTTAGGATGACCAACCACTGAAGGTTCGCGCGCATCACACCTTCTCCGGTTGGTACTTGCCGAAAAGACCCGCAGGTTTGAAGAGAAGGATCAGGATAAGAATGGCAAAGGCCAAAGCGTCCCGGTAGGTCGAGGACCCATACCCCACCACCATCGATTCGGCGATACCCATCAGGAACCCGCCCACCACCGCGCCCCGGATAGAGCCGATACCGCCCAAGACCGCCGCCACAAAAGCTTTTAAGCCGATCATGACCCCCATCAAGGGGTCTACTTTAGGATAAGAAATGCAGACCAGGATGCCCGCGGCGGCAGCCAGGGCGGACCCGACGGCGAAGGTGAAGGAGATGATCTTGTCCGTAGGGATGCCCACGAGAGAGGCGATCTCATGGGAATAGGATACCGCCCGCATCGCCCGGCCCAGCTTGGTCTTGAGGACGATCCATTCCAGGACCACCATCAGGAAAAGGGATGTGCCGAAAACGGTCACTTGCTGGTTCGTGATGGCGACCTGCCCGAACTGGAACCAGTTCATACTGGGCATGATGTCGGGAAAGACCCGGGGCGTGGCCCCAAAGACCACCTGGCCCAGGTTCTCCAGCAATAAAGAGACCCCCACCGCGGTAATGAGCAGGTTCAGCCGGGGAAAATTCCGCAAAGGTCGGTAAGCGAAACGCTCGATGAACAGACCCAAAAGGGCCGAGACCGCCATGGCCGCCAAAAGGACGATGAAAAAGTGGAACAAATCCGGATGGGCTGGCCCGTTCACCGCCAGGGCGGTAAAAAGCCCCGCATAGGCGCCCACCATGACGATGTCCCCATGGGCGAAATTGATCAGCCGTAGGATGCCATAGACCATCGTATAACCCAGGGCGATCAAGGCGTAGATGGACCCCAGGGCTGTGCCATTGAGCAAGAGCTGTAAAAAACCTTCCATGGAACCGCCTATCTGTTGATGGAACCCCGAAATTTTACATGAACCCGGTGGAGACCCATAGAAAAACCGGGACAAAAACCATACTTTCTACTTCAAAGAATTCTATGAACCGCCGATAACACCCGATATACCCGGTAAAAACTATTTTTTGGTGCTATTTATCTTTATCAGCGTCCATCGGACTTGATCGGCGGTTGCTTTAAAATGATCTTAATTACATTTCTTCGAGGAAACCTTGGCCACTAAACGAACCGTCCTGATCTTCAACATGGTCTTCAGCATCTTTTTCCTGCTCAACGCCATCGCCATTATGGGAGGCTTAAGACTTTATCCTGGAAAATGGCATCTCTTATTGCTGGCCGCGGTTTTGGGCAACACGGTCTGGCTGCTCGTCCCCTACATTATCAAACGCCATTCGGGCCCCAAGATCCGTTTTGTCCGGGCTCTCTTGAACCCCTTCTGGGTCTCTTGGATCCTTTTCATCTTTCTCTACACTTTCTTTATGCTCGTCACCGGTCTACTTTGGCTTTTGACCGCGCGCTTCGCCGGCATTCCCTTTGCCCATTTCGCCATCATCCCCTCGAATACCTATTTGACCGTTCTTTCGGCCATGTATGTCATTGGATTTCTGCAGGCTCTCTTCTTGGTAAAACTGGAAAAGGTCACCGTCCGGGTCAAAGGCCTTCCCGCCGAATTCGCCGGTTATAAGCTGGCCATGATCACCGACAATCACGTGGGTCTTTTCACACGGCTCAGCCGGTTGCGGCAATTTTCAAGGATGATGAACGACAGCAAGCCCGATCTGGTCGTGGTTTGCGGCGACATCACCGACGATGACGCCCATTACATCCCGAAGTTCCTAAAGGGATTGAGCCCTCTCGATCCCGCCATCCCGGTGGTAGGCGTCCTGGGCAACCATGACTTTTACGCCAATCCCATCAAGTCGTTGAATTACCTGAAGGACAGCCGTTTGCGGATCCTCTTGAACGAGGGGATGGAGATCAAAAAAGGCAGTTCGTCCCTTTGGCTGGCCGGGGTCAGTGATTATGCCGCGGGTCGTTTTGGGGAGTGGGCTTCCTTAGCGCCGGACTTCGGCAAGGCCTTGGCGGGCAAACCCTCGGGCGTGCCGACGGTCCTGATGTGTCACCAGCCCCACGGTTTCAAGGAATCCATCAAGCGGGGAGTGGAATTGACCTTGAGCGGCCATACCCACGGGGGGCAATTCGGCTTCAAGGCCTTGAAGTGGTCCCTGGCCAAGCCCTTTTTGAAATACGACATGGGATTATTTGAGGAAGGCGGCAGCCAACTTTACGTTTCCAGCGGCACGGGCTTTTGGGCCCTGCCGGTGCGTTTCGGTCTCAGCCCCGAGGTCAGCTTGATCGAGCTTCAACCTCAATCCTAAAATTAAAATTTGGAACCGCCGATCACACCGGATGGACACCGACAAGAATGGATAATTTAAGATTTATCGGCGGTTGCTTTGGCTTGAAGAAATTAAATATCATTCGCCGTTCAAAAAGCTGTCCAGATCCCCGCGGTGATGGGGATGTCCTGAAGGCTTGAGCCCGAGGACAGGATGAAGTTGTATTTGCCTTCCACGAACGCATAAGTGCCCGGATTCACAGGGAATTCGACGCCCAAGCCGCCCAAAGCATCCACGTTGACCGAAACGTTATAGGAATTGGTCAGGTTCAAGTCCGAATAGACAACACCCCCGCCGGCCAATAGATAAGGTTGAGCGATCGGCGAATCGAAGGTGTATTTGACCTCGACCAATCCCCGCAGGTTGTATTGCGAGATGATCTGGTTGGTATAGGTTCCCTCCACGATGAAGTTCTGCGCTTCCACTTGCAAAGCCAGGTTCTTGTCGAAACGATAGCCGCCGAAAACATCCCCGATGCCCCCTACCCCATAAGTGAGCGAGTTCGAATTCCAACTCGATCCGGTCACGTCCGCGCCCACGCCAAGACCGATATAACCGTTCTGGAAAGCGGTCACGGGTTTGTCGTGCGAGTCATCGTGGGCCAGGACAAGGGAAGAGAGACCGAAAAAAAGCGCTAATACCAAGAAGATGATCTGTTTCATGGACCGCTCCATAGAAGGATGACAACCGAACTGATTTTACACTAGTCGTCCTGGCCGAAGAGGCTCGATAAAATAAAAAAGGCCCGGAAATCCGGGCCTTTTTGACACCCTTAAAAGAAGTTAAGGATTCACGGTCGTAACGTAAGAAGCCTTGTTGCCTGAGATCTTCAGGACCACCGCGGGCTTCACCGCGTCGCGGTTCGCGTCCAGGCTGATATTGCCGGTCACGCCCGGATAATTCTTGGTCGCCGCCAGGGCATCGCGCACGTCCGCGCCGCTCAGGCTCTTGGCCGACTTCAAGGCCGCCGCCAAAACGCCCACCGAGTCGTAACCCAAGGTGGCCAAAGCGTCAGGCACTTGGCCGTACTTGGCTTGGTACCGCTTCACGAAGTCCTGCACCTTCGGGTCTTTGGATTCGGGTGAATAATGGCTGGAGAAATAACAGCCATCCAGGGCCGCGCCACCGATCTCATAAAGTTTGGAAGAATCCCAACCGTCGCCGCCCAAGAGAGGCGCCATGATGCCCAATTCACGCGCCTGCTTGGCGATCAAGCCGACCTCGGTGTAATAACCCGGCACGAAGATCACGTCCGGCTTTTGTTCGCGGATGGAGGTCAATTGCGACTTGAAGTCGATATCCCCCGCCACATAACTTTGGTCCAAAAGGATAGTGCCGCCCTTTTCCTTGAAACGCTTCACAAAGAAGTCCGCCAGACCCATGCTGTAGTCGCTCTTTTGGTCCCGCAGGATGACGGCGGTCTTGGCCTTGAGGTTGTTCATCGCGAAATCCGCCATGACCTGGCCCTGGAAGGGGTCGATGAAGCAGACACGGAAAATATAATCTCCCACCTGGGTCACCTTGGGGTTGGTGGAAGAAGGAGAGATCAGGGGAACCTTGTTCTGCTGGGCAATGGGCGCCGCCGCCAGGGAAAGTGAACTGGCAACCTCGCCCAAAATGAACTGGGCCTTGTCCTGGGTGATGAGCTTGGTCACTACCACCGCCGCTTCTTCGGGTTTGCCCTCGTCGTCATAAGAGATCACCTTCAAGGTCTTGCCGTTGATGCCCCCCGCCGCGTTGATCTCGTCCACCGCCAGCTTGATACCGTTATCGGTCGAGATACCGAAGGTGGCCTGGGCGCCGGTCAGCGAGCCGAATTCGCCGATGCGGATCTGATTGGGATCGATCTTGGCGCCGCAAGAGATGGCCGCTAAGGCCAGCAAGGATAGGACCCACCCAAAACGCTTTTGCATGAGAAACCTCTTTGAAACTTAGGATTTGGGAACGAAACGAGGCCCAGGATAAGTGGGTTCTGAAGGACCGTCAAGAAAGGCTGAGAACATAAAAAAGCCACACTTTCAAGAAAGAGTGGCTTTTGAACAGACAGAACGACAAAAAATTATTTGAATGAAACAATCTGCCTATTAAGTGAATCTCCGATCCAAATGTAACCATTTGCGTCAAAACCAATGCAACTAGGTGAAAAAGGCTGCGCCTCCCAAGCGGAATGAGGATCAGTGATCGTCAACAACAGATTACCCGTTTGGGAATAAACTTCGACCTGAGAATTTCCAGAATCCGCTACATAAACATAATAATTCGGCGCCGGACCAACGGCCAACCCATGAATGGATCCACCAGAAACGGTCGTAAACCCGCCCGTAATCGTTGTTCCGCCCGACGAGAACCACTCAACAACAGGAGGGTTGTATCCATTATCCGCAACATATACGGTTGCCGGAGAGTTGCTATCGCAAGCCACTGCGTAAGGTTTATTAAAATTCACGCTTGTAAAAGGAATACCGCCAACATTAGGGAAAGAATAACCGCTATTGCCAGACCAAGAATGCAAAGGATATATCCCGCTAGGAAATGCACCATCAAACTGGTCAACAACACCATTGCCTGTATCTGCTACATAAAAATAGCCAGCGGTATCAGCCGACAAGCCTTTAGGACTGTTAAATCCACCCACAATATTAAATCCAGAGGCTGTGTAAGGTTCCCAAGCAAAACCCAAGTTATAACTAGCTCCGCTCCAAGCGTTATAAGAATTTACTGGTGCAGGAAAAGTTGAGCTTCCGTAATATAAAGTCGCAGCGCTCCCGTTAGTATCCAAAACAGCGGAATATCCAGTGTTCCCTCCTGGATTTATGAAGCCTTGAGGTCCCTTAAAAAGCATTGTTGAAGGTGCCCAAGCGGGTGTCATTCCAGGAGTAGGAAAAGACTGATAGGCAATATTCGTTAGCGTTGCCGGGTAGTCGGCAGTTCCATTGTTCGCCACATCGACTTGAAACCCTTCTACCATTGGCCCATCCGTCGAATCATACTCAGCCAGAGTAATCAAACTACCAGAAATAACCATCCCATTAGGAGAAGCCGTCGTTCCATAATTGTGCTGAGGAGTAGGTATGGCTAGCGCCGGTGTTGGAGAGGGCGTGGCAGTTGCAGCACCGGTCGGCGTTTTAGTGGGCGTATTAGTGAAAACAGTCCCAGTCGATGTCGCCGTAAAGGTCTTGGTCGCAGAAGCTGTAATCACCGTCGGGATATTATTCTGATTACCGCAAGCTAAGGGGATAACAACCGCGGAAAAGAGTAAGAACAAGGCCAAGATATATCGCATGATCAAATCCCCCTCAAGGTGTCGGTGTCGAAAAGCATTAAGCGCCTTGATTATACCCCAAAATTTTCAAGGGGGATAATCAACCCGGCAAACGAAAAAGGCGGGTTTTGGGCCGTTAACGGGGTGGTGAAAAATAGCTTTTCAGCACCCCGTCAGCAGCCATGGGTTAAAACGAGCCACTAAAAATATGGTTTTCTTTATTGTGGCTCGTTCGCAAATAGGAAAAAGTCCCATTTTTGAGGACTTTTTCAACAACCTGCTAAAACCGCCGCCCAAAGAGCCGCAAGGTGTTGAGGACTACCATCAAAGAAGACAAGGCCATGGCGCCCGCCGCCAGGGAGGCCGGAATTTGTGTAAAAATGGCCAGGGGCAAGGCCAAAAGGTTGTAACTAAAGGCCCAAAAGAGGTTCTGACGGATGATATTGAAGGTCGCCCGGGAGATCTGGATGGCCGAGATGACCTTCGCCAGGTCCCCCTGTACAAGCACGATATCCCCCGCTTCTTTGGCCACATCTGTGCCGGATCCGATGGCAATGCCCAGGTCCGCCGCCATGAGGGCCGGGGCGTCGTTGTAACCGTCGCCCACCATGGCCACCTTGAGCCCCTTGGCTTGCAGTTCCCTTACGTATTCCACTTTACCCTCGGGGGTCGCTCCCGCCTTGACCGAGTCCGCGCCCACCCGGTCCGCTACCCGCTGGGCCACCACCGGCCCGTCGCCGGTCAAGAGATGCACCTTGATGCCCAAACCCCGCAATTGGGTCAGCACTTCTTTGGATTCGGCCCGAAGGGCGTCTTCCATGCCGAAGATACCCGCGACCTTGCCGTTGACCGCGATGAGGGAGACCGTCTGCCCACCCTGGCGGTAAGCTTCCACATTGGCGCGCACCTGGTCTGAGGCCACGACCCCTTCCAAGGCCTCGATATAAGTCTTAGTGCCGATGGCCACTGGACGTCCGTCCACCCAGCCCTGGATGCCCGCTCCGGGCGTTTCCACGATCTTTTCCGCCTTCGGTAGGATCAGGTCCAGCACCATCACCTCCCGCATGATGGCGGAAGCCAGCGGATGATTGGTGCCCATCTCCAGGGCCCCGGCATAGCGCAACAGTTGTTCCTCGTTGAAACCCTCGACGATCATCACATCCATCAACCGGGGCTTGCCCTCGGTCAGGGTGCCGGTCTTGTCGAAAACGATCACGTCGATCTGTCGGGTCTTTTCCAGCACTTCCGCCCGGCGGATCAGGATGCTCTTTTGCGCGGCCACGCCCACGCCCGCCATGACCGCGATGGGTGTCGCCAACCCCAATGCGCAAGGACAAGCGATGACCAGCACCGCCACCGCGTGGTGCAAAGCCTCCGCCCAGCCCACGCCTCCCCAATAGATCCAGCCAAAAACGGTCAGGATGGCCAACACCAGCACGAAGGGCACGAAGATCTCCGCCACTTGGTCCGCCATTTTTTGCACCGGCGCCTTGGACCCTTGGGCCTCTTCCACCAGGCGGATCATCCGGGCCAAGGCGGTGTCTTCCCCCACGGACTCGGCCCGCATCAGCAGGGTGCTGGTTCCGTTCAAAGTCCCCGCGAAAAGATGGTTGCCCGGTCTTTTTTCCACGGGCATGGATTCCCCGGTCAACAGCGACTCATCCACGCGGCCTTTTCCTTCCATCACTTCGCCGTCCACGGGAAAAGCCTCGCCGGGTCGCACGGTGATATGGTCCCCCGGTCCCACCATTTCCACCGGCAGGTCCACCTCGTGCGTTTCCTTGATGACATGGGCCACCCGGGGATTGAGGTTGATGAGTTTTTCCAGGGCCCGGCTTACCCTTTGCTTCGAGCGGTTCTCCAGGAACCGCCCCAGGGTGACGAAAAAGAGGATGAGCCCAGTGGCGTCAAAGTAAAGGCTCGCCGATTTTCCCAAAAGCACCGGCAAGGAAGCGAAGAAGGACACCGAGCTTCCCAGGGAGATCAGCGTATCCATGCTGGTCTGCCCTTTTCGAAGCAGCTTCAAGGTGGTTTCGTGGAAGGGCCAACCCACGATGAAATAAAGCGGGGCCGCGAAAAAGAACTGGGTCCAGGGTGAGAGGTGAAATATCTCGAACCCGGTCAAAAAGTGATGGGCAAGCAGGGGCAAAGCGAGGACCCCCCCTAACAAAAGCCGCCAGCCAAAACGTCTTTCATGGGTTTGATAGGCGTTTCGGGTGTATTGATAAGGCTGGTAAAGACGGGCCGAATACCCCGCCTGCTGGACCGCTTCCTCCAGGGGATGGATGTCCGAATGGTCATCCTCGGTCTGCACATAGGCTTTTTGGGAAGCGAGGTTAACGAAGGCCTGCTGGACACCCGGGACGGTCTTGAGCTGTTTCTCGATACGCAAGGCACAAGAAGCGCAATGCATCCCTTCGATCGAGAGAATGGTATTGGTCATCCGAAACACCTCAATCCTTGAAAGACCCAACGTTCTTTGCCGCCGATCAAATCGGATAAACGCCGATAAACCTTAAAAATGATCGACTATTCTTCGAAACTCGACTTTTTTCTTACCAAAATTGATGAGCAAACAAACTTTGAATCCTGTCGCCTTCAAATAGTTCAAGCATTAAGCGACATGAGCCGAATTCAAGGACTGAACCGATTTCAGCTCCACAACCACATTGTCTTCTACCAAAAGATCATAGGTAAAATCGCCGACAATGACGTTCTCATATTTCACTTGTATTGGGACCTGAGGCTGAACCTTTAACCCCGCTTTCCGAAGTTCATAAACCAAAGCGTTTTCATAAACCTTTTCCAAAAAGCCAACACCTAGTTTGTTCCCCACATTAAACGAACACCCAATGATCTTCTCGGTAATTTGGTCCATTTCAATTTGAGTTACAGACATAGAAATATTTTTGTCCCATCATTATCGGCGTTTATCCGCCTTGATCGGCGGCGGTCGTTAAAAGATTTAATCTAGTTTTAAGATAAAGAGGCTGTTTTTAAATGAAAAGCTGTATTTGAAAATTAATGCGTTACCAGCGGGGGCCCGGTTGGCAAAAAAGGGCCGATTTATGGGCAATTCCACTAGTTAAAGGGTTGAATTGACCCCACCCCAGAACCATAATAGGCCCCTCTCTTATATAGAGGTTCGTCCTACCTTAAATCGATTATGGAGGAAGTAATGGCTGCCAATACGAAACGTTTGAACATGGTTCAAAAGATCATCAATGCCCATCTGGTCTCGGGCATTCCTGAAGCGGGCCAAGAAGTGGGTATCCGCATCGATCAAACCCTCACCCAAGACGCCACCGGCACCATGGCTTACCTGCAGTTCGAGGCCATCGGCGTGCCCCAAGTAAAGACCAAGCTCTCGGTCTCTTATGTGGACCACAATATGCTGCAAACCGGCTTTGAGAACGCCGACGACCATCGTTATCTTCAATCGGTTGCCGCCAAGCACGGCATTTACTTCTCCCGCCCGGGCAACGGCATCTGCCACCAAGTACATCTGGAACGCTTCGCCATCCCGGGCCAGACCCTTTTAGGATCTGACTCCCACACCCCCACCTGCGGCGGCTTGGGCGAATTGTCCATCGGCGCCGGCGGTTTGGATATCGCGGTCGCCATGGGCGGCGGGCCTTTCTACATGACCATGCCGAAAGTCTTGCGTGTGGAATTGAAGGGCAAGCTGCAACCCTGGGTCACCGCCAAGGACGTGATCCTGGAAGTCCTGCGGAAGCTGACCGTTAAGGGAGGCGTGGGCCGCATCTTGGAATATACGGGCCCGGGCGTGAAGAGCCTCTCGGCCACCGCCCGCGCGACCATCACCAACATGGGCGCCGAATTGGGCGCGACGACCTCGATCTTCCCGTCGGACGAGCACACCCGCGAATATATGAAGGCCCAAGGCCGCGGTAAGGACTGGACTCCTTTGGCCGCCGATCCGGGGGCCACTTATGATGAGGAACTCATCATCGACCTGAACAAACTCCAAGCCCTCATTGCCCAGCCCCACAGCCCGGACAACGTCATTGAGGTGTCGAAGCTGAAGAACATCGACGTGCAGCAAGTCTGCGTGGGCTCTTGCACCAACAGCTCCTATACGGACCTGATGATGGTCGCCAAGATGCTCAAGGGTAAACATGTGCATCCCAGTGTTTCGATGACCGTCACCCCCGGTTCCAAGCAAGTGTTCGAGATGATCGCGAAGAACGGCGCTTTGGCCGATATCATCGCTTCCGGCGCCCGTATCATCGAATCCGCTTGCGGGCCTTGCATCGGCATGGGCCAAGCCCCCTCGTCGGGAGCCGTCTCCATCCGCAGCTTCAACCGTAATTTTGAGGGCCGTTCGGGCACCCGCGACGCCAAGGTCTATTTGGCCTCGCCGGAAACCTGCGTGGCTTGCGCCTTGACCGGCAAGATCACCGACCCGGCCACCTTGGGCAAAGCCCCGAAGATCGAGATCCCCGAGAAGTTCGTCTGGGACGACAACGGCATCATCCCGCCCGCCAAGGACCCCAAAAAGGTCGAGGTCGTGCGCGGCCCGAACATCAAGCCCCTGCCGATCAACCAACCCCTGGCCGACCGTTTGGAAGGCCCGGTATTGTTGAAGGTCGTCGATAACATCACCACGGACCACATCATGCCCGCCGGTTCGAAAGTGCTTCCTTTGCGCTCGAACATCCCGGCCATTTCCGAGTTCGTGTTCAACATCATCGACCCCACTTTCCCGAAGCGCGCTAAAGAAGCGGGCGGCGGGTTCGTGGTGGGCGGCGAGAACTATGGACAAGGCTCTTCCCGCGAGCACGCGGCTTTGGCCCCCATGTACCTGGGTCTGAAGGCGGTCTTGGTGAAAAGCTTCGCCCGTATCCACCGCGCGAACCTGATCAACTTCGGCATCCTGCCCCTGACCTTCGTGCAGGCCTCGGATTACGACACCATCTCACAAGGCGACAAGTTGGAGATCCCCGACCTGGCCCAGGTGATGAAGGTCGATCATCCTTTCCCGGTGAAGAATCTCACCACCGGCAAGTCGATCCAAGTGGTCCACAACCTGACGCCGCGCCAACAGGAGATCATCCTGGCCGGCGGTCTCTTGAACTGGACCAAGCAGCAAGGCGGCGTGCCTTCGTCGGCCCCCAAGGCCAAGGCTAAAGCCAAGAAGTAAATTCGAAACAGCAGGACAAAGCCTCACCCTTCGCCGGGTGGGGCTTTCTTTTTTCTAGACCGAGGAAAATTTGGAAACCTTACCATCTGGAACACCTCTGGACCCAAAAGCCAACCCAGCCGCTGGCGCGGGCCATAAGATGAACATCGACATTTCCGCCCGCAAACCCGGCGAGAACCTTCTTTATACCGGACCCCACCTTTGCGTCACCTGTGCCGCGGAGAATCGCATCGTCAGCGTCTTTCTGAAAGCGGGCGAGAAAGCCCCTGAATGCCAACATTGTGGCACTCGGGCCCTTTGGGAACCCTAAGCGTTTCCCAATGTCCTACCACCGCTAGGGGTCTAGGAAAGCCCCCGGCACCCTTTCCCTCCCCTTTCCTTTTGCAAATAAGCCGTTTTTTGGAATAATAACAAATTATTAACACACCACTCTGACGCTGAGGGGGCTTTCCATGGCTCACGACTTCACCATCACCTTCAAAGGTGTCCGGGGCAGCATCCCGGTTCCGGGCCCCACCACATTACGCGTCGGTGGCAACTCTTCCTGCGTCCAAGTCAATGTCCTGGATCATACGGTCTTCCTCGACGCCGGCACCGGCATCGTCAACGCGGGCAAGGACCTGGTGAAGAATTTCTTCGCCAACAAGGAAAAGCTCAAACAGATCCGCGCCACCATCCTGATCTCCCACACTCACCACGATCACGTGATGGGTCTTCCCTTTTTCGCGCCGCTTTTCATGTCCGATGCCGCCTTGTCCATCTTCGGGCCTTCCTGCTACGCCCCCATCGGCCAGCCCAACGACATGAAGTACATCCTGCAAATGATGATGGACCAGATGTTCTTCCCCGTGGATTTCGATGAGACCGGCTCCATCAAGCGCATCGGCACCTTACAGACGAACGACCAAGTTTGGCTGGCCGAAGGCCAGGATGCCGAGCATGTCCGGGGCCAGGCCACTAAGACCACCGCCAAGGACAAGGTCATCGTCACCCAATACCGCGCCTATAACCACCCGAAGAACGGGTCGGTCGTCTATAAATTGCAATACGCGGGTAAGTCGATCGTTTACGCGACGGATATCGAGGGCTATGCTGAAGGCGATCGCCGCTTGATCAACTTCGCCAAGGGCGCGGACCTGCTCATCCATGACGCCCAATACACCGAGGAACAATACACAGGCCCCATGACCACCCAGGGTTACGGTCACTCCACCCCGGAAATGGCCTGCAAGGTCGCCCAGGAAGCGGGCGTAAAACAGTTAGTTCTTTATCACCATGATCCCAACCATGACGACGACATGATCGCGAAGAAGGAAGAGGGCGCCAAAAAACTCTTCGCCAATACGGTCACCGCCGTTGAGGGCCTGACCCTCACTATCTAGTCCATATTCAACAAAATTTAACCGCCGATAAAACGGATGGACGCCGATATTTCTTGGTTTCCACATGGTCTTGATATCGGCGTTCATCGGACATGATCGGCGGTTGCTGTTGGATTTTTTTAGTTGTTTCTGAACTTTTGGATCTTCTGCTGCAGGTCCTTCAATTCAGCCTCGGTGGGCTCCACCGTGACCGCTTCTAATTCAGAGACCTGATTGAATACATCGAACAGGATGGACCACAGCTCTTCGGTGGAGAACTTGTGCTTAGCCATGAAATATTGCAGGAAGAGCTGGAAACGGATGGAGCTTTCGTAAAGTTCCACGCCCTCCACCCCGGTCAGGTCCTGGCTAACTAAAGAGAAGGACTGCAGGATCACCTCGACCTCATCGATGATCTTCTTCAAAAGCGACCGTAATTCCACGTTCTGGATCGCGTCGTAATAAACGGTGTCGAATTCGTCCTGGGTCAATTTGTCCCGGGTCGCGGCGTCGAACTTCTTGAAGACGTCCTTATAAAGATGGGCTGCCCGTTGTAAGGCGTGCACCCGGCCCACGAAATGGGCTACTTGGGGCAACAGGTTCTTCTTGTCCAATTCCTTGGTGGTCGCCAGATCATGGATGTTCTGGATGTAATCATAAGTGCTTTGGGCACAATCTTGAAAAGCCTGGGCGAACTCAGGGACCAGTGCCTCGGATAGATGCACCGCTCTCAGGTGCTTTTCCATCTTCTCGCGGAAGTTGGCTGGGGGTTGCCAGCTCCGGGCATTCTCTAGGAATTGATCGGGGGTGATCGGATCCATCAGTTGGAGCCTCCCCTTTGGCTGAGCCGTTCCTTGAGCTTTTGCCAAAAAGCGTAAGGCGGATGGCCCTGACCCAACTGGATGCCCGGCTTATGGGCGCCGTGAAAGTCACTGCCGCCGGTGGGTAGAAGGCCGAATTCTTCCGCCAGGGTCATGAAAAGCTTTTGATCTTCGGGCTTATGGTCCGGATGGATGACCTCGATGCCGTCCATGCCCATGTCGGCCAATTCCTTGATCTTCTCCCGAAGGGCCATGCCTTGTAGTTTCATTTGGACCGGATGGGCGATGACCGCCACCCCGCCGGACTCGTGGATCAGGTCGATACATTCTTGGGCCGTCCAACCCGCCTTGCTGATATAAGCGGGGCCGCCCTTGGTCAGGTATTTATCGAAAGCTTCTTCATAGGTCGCATAACCTTTGACCTCTAAAGCCTTGGCAATATGGGGCCGACCGACCTGTCCCTTGGCGCCGGAAAGGGTCTTCACTTCTTCCAGCGTCAGTGGCATTCCCAATTCGCTCAGCTTGGCCAGGATGCGGGGATTACGCTCCGCTCGGGCCCTTTGAAAATCCTGCAGCTTTTGGGCGATGGGACCCTGGGGATCGAATCCATAACCCAGGATGTGCAAAGTACCAGGCGCGAATTGGGCGGAGAGTTCCACGCCCGCGATGGCCTCAATGCCCAGCTTGTTCACTTCTGCCACCAGCTCCGCCAACCCCGTCACGGTATCGTGATCCGTCAGAGCCACCGCGTCCAAACCCTGGGCTTTGGCCAGACGGGCCAATTCCACCGGGTTGAGGGTGCCGTCCGAATGATTGGTGTGCATGTGCAGGTCAGCGGTTTTCATGAGAACTTTCTGGGGAAGAATGACAACAGGGCCATTATAGCTGTTCCCGGCCTTTGACTTCACTGGAAGCCCAAAAAGTATTTCAGCGGGAATGGCCTTTTCGGCGGCCCGACAGGGGAACGGTCGCGAAAAGACAGGCGAAGAAAAGGAACCAGGAAAACCAGGAGATCCAACAGCCGAGCATGAAATGCGGCGGCTGGTATTGAAGCAGGAAATGATGCTCACCTGCCTGGAGGGGGATGGCCCTTTGGAACCCATTGGCCGGCAGGACCCGATAGCCCCATTGATCGTCACCGGGCAGGGGCAAAGCCCGCCAGCCCTTGCTGTAATTGTCGGTCATCACCAGGATCGCCGGTTTGGAAAGGGATGCCTTGATTTCGATCCGGTCCGAATCCAAGTCTTGGACCTGGACCTTGCCTTTGAGTTTTCCAGGCTCCTCTTTCACCTCGGGGGCCGATTCCAACAGTACCTTTTGGGTCGCCTTGAACCCATTACGGGTCGTTCGGTCCAAAATGGAAGGGTAATCCAACACTTCCCATTTGTCGGTCAAAAAAGTTCGGGGCGCTTCCTTAAGACCGCTCTTTTCGACCGTCCAGTTGTCCGAATGGGTCTGAACGATATATCGGAGCCGCAGTAAGCCCAAGGCCGGGACCCGGTAGCGGAAAAAATCGTGGCTAAGGATATCATTGTTCACGTCGTCATTCTGGGTTCGGCAGGCAAAGTCGCAATAGCGGGAAGGCATCATGGGGTCCTCGCCCCAAATATCGAACCCCGAAGTGCCCAGGGTGTAATCGCCCCAGGTGGCCCAAACCCGGTAATCACCCGGGTCTTTATCGTAAAGGTTCTGGATGGTCGCGCATTTGGCTTGGAGCTGGGTCAGGTCGAATGAGGTCAGGTTCGACCGGGCAAACAAGAACAACTCCCCGAAGGCCACGATCAAGAACAGCCATCGCAGGACCCGATGCCGATAGCTGAAATAAGCCACAAGAGCCAAACCCGCCAGGAAGAGCCCCGCTTGCGCGATGGACCAAGCCATCCCATCGGCATGGGCCAGGTATTCTTTGAAAAGTCGGGCGCCTCCCACCCGGGGCGTGATGAAAAAGACCAAGGCCAGGACCAAAAATATCCCGCTCCCGTTGCGGAGGGTTTTCATGAATTTTTTCAGCACTTCCGGCGACCGGAAGATCTCATCCAGCCCCATGGCCGCCAGGACCACCAAACAAAGATCGACCAGAACGTTCAAGCGCCCGATCCCCCGGAAGCGTCCGAACAAAGGCACGGTCTTACAGAGGAACAAGAAAAGGGGTGTCCGGTCCCCCCACATCAGTACATTCATAAATAAGGCGGACCCAGCGAAGAATTTTTTACCCGGACTTTTCGAGACACCTAGCGCGAAAAGGGCCAGCAAGATACCCGTGACCCCCACAAAAGGGTTCCCTTCGTCATAGAACCCTCCGCCCCAGTAATCTTTCCATCCGCCGAAAAAGTCCGGCATAAAAAGCCCGCAAAGGCGCTCCGGGTTCACTTCCAGCATGGTCAGTATCCCCGGCGAAAGGTTGTGGTTGCGCACGCTCTCGGCGGTCGCGTCCCACCCCGCCAATAATTGCACTGCGGACAACAAGGCGCCGAGAAGGTACATGGACAGGAATCCGCCCAAGAACACAGCCTTCTTCTGGGTTTGAAAAAGGGAAAAGACGACATAAACCGCGCCAAAAAGTGCCGTGTAATAAACATACTGGATATGGCCCGCGAAGATCTGGAAGGCCACCGCCATCGCTCCCAAGGCGACCCATTTGAATTTGGCCTCCGACCGGAAACCGTCTATCGCTAAAAAGATCAGCGGGATCCAGGTCATCGTGCAAAGGTTGGAGATCTGCCCTTCCAGGATGCGGACAAAATAAGCGCCACTGAACATGAACATCCAGGCGCCTAAAAGGCTGGAAGCCCAATGGGACCCACGCTTTTGAAGCCAGAGGAAAGTGAAGAACCCCGCCAGGAAAACATGCAGCGCCATGATCAGGTTCATGCAAAAGGCCAGGGGCAAGGCCATAAAGAGCCAATTAGGGGGATAGAGCAGGGCCGATTGGAAGCCGCCGAAAAAGGGCGCGCCACAAAAAAGATGGGGGTCCCAGAGGGCTAAGTGTCCTTTTTTGAGTTCCTCAAAACCGAAAGACCGCCACCAGATGAATTGCTGGCTCAGGTCCCGCGGCAGGGAGATCACTTGATGGGTCGAGGGGGAAAGATAACCGGCAAAAAGGGCTAAGGTGGCGGCCAGGAGAATGCCCACCGCCAAAGGCGTCGAGAGCCAAGCAGGCGTCCGGTCCTGGGACAGGGTCATTTAACCGACATAACCCATGGTCTGGAGTTTCTGCAGGACCTTCTCCACGCACTCATCGATGGACTCTTTGTCCGTGTGGCAGGTCACTTCAGGGTTCAAAGGTTCTTCATAGGGGTCATCGACCCCGGTGAAACCCTTGATCTCCCCCGCTTGGGCTTTCTTATAGAGGCCCTTCACATCCCGTTGGGCGCAGATCTCCACCGGGCAAGAAACGTAGACCTCGACGAAGTCTTTGATCTTCTGGCGGTTATAGTCCCGGGCCGCGCGGTAAGGGGAGATGACCGAGGCGATATTGGGCACGCCGTTACGGGTCAAAAGCTGGCAAACGAACCCCACCCGTTTGATGTTCTCGTCCCGGTCCTCCCGGGAAAAACCCAGTCCCTTGGACAGGTGCGTGCGGACGATATCGCCGTCCAACACTTCCACCGGAATGCCCGACTTTTGAAGGCGGTGCGCCACCCTTTCGGAAATGGTCGATTTGCCCGATCCCGAAAGTCCCGTGAACCAAAGTGTGAAACCCTTATGCGCCATGAGCCTGCCCTTGTGAATAGAGTCCCCTCAAGATAAGCACCGGGGCTCAAAAAGCCATCAAAAAAAGCGCCCCGGGGGTCCATTAAAAGCGGGGAGGTTCGCTTGATTCCAGTCCCCCTCGATGACAGCCCTCATGGACTTTGAATAGGGCTTTGAGTAGACTACCTTTCGCTTTCGCAGGACTTACCCCACTTTTTTCAGGAGGATCTATGTCTCAGCGTCCCAAAATCACCATAGTCGGAGCCGGTAACGTCGGTGCTTCTTGCGCCGCATGGATCGCCGAAAGGGACCTGGGCAACGTGGTCTTGTTGGATATCCCCGCTGCCAAGGACATGCCCAAGGGCAAGGCCCTGGACCTGCTGCAAGTGGGCCCCATTTCGAACTACAACACCCAATTGATCGGCACCACGGATTATGCCGATACCGCCAACTCGGACATCTGCGTCATCACCGCCGGCATGCCCCGGAAGCCCGGCATGAGCCGCGAGGACCTGGTGGCCATCAACCAGAGCATCGTCTCCGACGTGACCAAGAACCTGGTCAAATTGTCGCCCAATACCATCCTCATCGTCGTTACCAACCCCTTGGATACCATGTGCTATGTGGCTTATAAGGCCTCGGGCCTGCCGAAGCACCGGGTCATTGGTCAAGCCGGCGTTTTGGATAGCGCCCGGATGCGTACTTTCCTGGCCCAAACCACCCAAGTGGCGGTCGAGAACGTGCATGCCGCCGTCATCGGTGGTCATGGCGACGAAATGGTCCCCCTGGTCCGCTACTCGACCATCGCGGGCATCCCCATCTCGAACATCCTCAAGGCCGACCAGGTCGACGCCATTGTCGAACGCACCCGCAAGGGCGGCGGCGAATTGGTGAACCTCATCGGTGTTTCCGCTTGGTACGCCCCCGGCGCCGCGGCCGGTTCCATGGTGGAAGCCATCTTGAAGGACAAGAACTTCATCGTTCCCTGCTCCGCTTATCTGGAAGGCGAATATGGCTTGAAGGACATGTACTTCGGTGTTTATTGCAAGCTCAGCCGCAAGGGGTTGGAGAACATCATCGAGATCCCCTTGAATAACGATGAGCGCGCCATGGTCGAGAAGTCCGCGGCCTTGATCCGCGACACCATGAAAGCTTTGAAGTAACTGAACGGTTCAAAAGGCCCGCTTCCTTCGGGAGGCGGGCCTTTTTTGTTTATTGGGCCTGGAAAGTCGTCCCGTAATCGCCTAAGGGATCGCCGTGATTGACGTGGATATAGAGCAGGAAAAAGACCGACAGTAGTAATTCAGCGCCCCAGAGAATGGCCAAAGAGCGGTTTCCCCCTTTATCCCGCCGGGCCATACGGGAGAGCCAGACCCATTCCAAGGGGAAGGTGATCACCAAATAATGCCGGAAAAGTTGGACCCGGCTGAGGGTCAGCAGGATCCCCATGATCCAAAGCACCGAGGTCAGGGCCAATCCAGTCTCGGTCTTCCCCGCTTCGGCAACCCGCAATTTTTTCTGTTTCCATAAGGAATAGCCCAGGGAAAAAGCCACCCAAAGGATGACCCCATGGCAAAGACCCACTAAAAAAGTAGGGAAACCTCCGATCAAGGGATAGCGCAAAAAGTCGAGGAAGTGGAGGGTTTTCAAACTATAGGTCAGACCGATCCCCAAGGGGTCGGCCACCCAATAGACCCAAAATTTCGGATAGAGGCACCAGAGCAGGCTGGACCATTGGAAAGGCTGTCCCTTGTGACCAAGCATGAATTGAAGCCAGGGATAAAGCGGGATCGCGCCCAAGACGGAACCGGCAAACCAATAGGGCCACTTGGCCGAAAGACGGTCATAAAGCAGGGTTCCCAGAAAAACCGCCGCCGCGAAGAAGAACCCGGATAGATGGACTTGCCCCAAACAAGCCCCGATCAGGCCCCAAAAGAAGGCTCCTAAGGGCTTTCGGCGGTAATGCCAGGCGATCCAAAAGAGGACCAGGAAGAACGGCAGGGTGCATTGGGCCCATATTTTCCGTTCGAAAAGGACCGCGAAGGGATTGACCGCCACCAGGGCCGCGGCCCAACACCAATTCAACCGTTCCTTTTCCTCGACCCATTTCCAAGCAAAGACCATCAAAAGGGCCAAAGCCAGGATATTCAGTATTTGCACTGCTCGGGCCAAGTCCGGTGGGGTTGTGATAGGAAAGATCCGGGCCAGGGTCAGGAAGACCCAAACGCTCATTCCCGGATTGGGGATCTGGACCCCCGAGGTCATCCCCAGGGTCGGCCAGGGATCATGGGGCCCGACGGCGCGGACCGCGTTGAACATGTACTGTTCGTCGTATTTGTATTCAATATCCCCAGGGAAAGAAAGCCGCAGCAGGATGCCCGCTACCAGGGAAACCAACAGAAAGATCATCCATTGGGAACGTTTCATGCTCGGATCGCTCCTTGGAAATAGCCGGGATCAAGGCATCACTATAAAGCTTCAATGGAACAGCGGCAACGCCTTAGGAAGCGGTCCTGTTTTCCTGCCAAAGGATGAAACTACAGGCAGCCAGCACCAGAACGAGGCCTGAACCGAAATAAGGGGTAAGAGGTTCTCCCAAGAAAAAAAGACCGAAGATCGCCGCCAGGACAGGCACCGAAAGCGTCAGGAAAGACCCCAGGGCCAAACTGGTCCAACCCAGCGCCTCACTGAACAAAACTTGGGCCGCCATCGAGACCAATCCGATCATGGCCAGAAGAGCCCAACCTCCCGGATCCGGTGCCGTCCATGTGGACAGAAGGCCTATCCACCTAGGGCCTGCCACAAGGGCCGCGACGGAAAAAATGAAACTGAAAACAGAAAAACTACCGAAGACCGTCAAGGCCGTATCCGTTTCGCGGCACCGCTTGATGGCCAGCACCGCCGCGCCGCCGGTCAAACCCGAGAAAATTCCAGCCATCTCGCCTATACCCAAATGATCCAACCGCGTGTTTAGGACCAAACAAACCCCCGCGGCGGCTACCACAAGTGAAACAAAAAAGAACCGGGGAGGTCTTTGGCCGAAGAAGACTACGGCGAATACATTGGCCCAGAGGATATAGGTGTAATTAAGTAGGGTGCCCACCCCCGCGGAGGTCGTTTGGAGGGCGATGAAATAACCGATGACCGAAACGGCACCCAGGATACCCCGGGCCAGGACCCAGGGACGGTTCACCACCCGGAGGGATTGCCATCCAAAGACCCCCAAAAGGGCTGTTCCTAAAAGGCCGACGGCGAAACGGCAAAAGGTTTCCTGCATGGCCGAGTAACCCGCCCGGCTCGCCATTTTGACCAACACCGGCAAGACACCGAAAAAGACATTGGAAACGATCAAGAGAACGACCGCGTTATCCTTTTTCATAGATGCTTGAGGACCTTCGAAAGATCCCTGCCCTTTACATCGAAATGGGCCAGACCTTTCAGGAAACCGTCCTGATTGATGGCCACCCGTCTGCCGGCGATCTTAAAGACCTCCCGGTCCGAGCGGCTGTCCCCCACCGCGGCGGTCTGCGAAAGAGGGATCCGGTACTTTTTCGCCAACCGCTTCAGGAAGAGCGCCTTTTCATGTTCCTCAAAGATGCGCATCTTCTTGCCGGTGATGACACCCTTTTTGACCTCCAGGGTGGTGCCGCGCACTTCATCGAACCCATAACGTTTTTGGAAATAGCGGGCGGACAGCTCATACCCTAAAGTGGCCAGGGCCACGTAATAGCCCTTTTGGTGGAGGAACTTCACGGTCTTGCCGATATTCCGCATCTTGGGGATCAGGTGGAGGGTCCGTTCTATATCCCGGGTCTTCCAACCTGTCATGCGCTGGGTAACTTGCTTAGCCAGGGTCGGATGGTCCATCCGGTCCTTGAGCCATTCCTGCTCCAAATGATGGAAAAAAACTTCGTCCCCCGCCCGGCGGAAGAGGAACTTGGTGCTGGAAACGCCGTAGGTCAGCGTGCCATCTAGGTCGAAAAGAACGATCTTATTAAGTTTCAAAAGAAAAAGCCTTCCAAAGGAATTAAGGAAGACTTACTTAAGGGTATTCGAAGGTTTTTTTCAACAAAAAGTTCGTTAGTGGAATATGGCGACTTTGCCCGTCTTGATCCGGCTTTCCGATCCATCGTTCACCTGGATAGCGAACACGTAGAGGCCCGAGGCCACACGAGCCCCGACCGTATTCCGGATCGACCAAGGAATGGTATTCATCCCCGTTTGACCTTCAATGGTTTTCGAATAAACCTGTTGGCCCATCAAATCGTAGAGGCTCAGTTTAACGGTAGCGGGCGAGCCCAATTGCACCATGAAATCGATCGGTTCCCCATTGCGGGAGATATTCGGCCAAGCCGCGGCGGTCTGCAACAACCCGGCAACGGTCGGCGTGGCGGTAACGGTCGGGGTCGAGCTGGCGGTCGGCGTCGAGCTTGGCTTGACCAGGCTGCTCGCGTTGGTCACGGAAGTATTCGACCGAATTGCCGCCGCTCGGGCCATCGCCATGGACGGCGTCAGGCCCGTACAGTTGGGACAATACTGAATGACCACGGTATAGGTGTATTCCAGGACTGGATTGGTCGGATTCGTATTGCCCGGCCAACTGACCTGGATTGCAAGGTCATTATTGGCGCCCAACTGCAATTCGGTGGCTCCATACATTTCTGCGCTGAAGGTGTTGCCGCTATTCGATTCCTCCACCCCATTCAACCAGACGCTGACGGTGGGCTGGACTAACCGTGCCCCGCTTCCCTTGCCAGAAACGTTGATCACGACCGAGGAAGCGCACAAAGGAACATTAAAGTTGGCCAAAGCCAGCAAGGAGTCCTTACCCGTAGAAGTAGCGGACGAATTGTACGAATCATAATAAGCGCCCGGATAGCCATAGATCGAAGCGACCGGAGGTGTCACTTGGACCGCGTTTGCCCAGCCGCTCGTGGCAAACCCGGGGTTATACCAACCCGTCGGTGTGGGTGTACCTGTACCTTGATACAAGACAACATCCGAAGAGCTATCAGAAATATAGATGGAGGTCTCCTGACAAGTGGCCGTATTGGTCACGGTCGGGGTCTGGCTATTGGTTTGGGTGGGGGTAGTCGTTTCGGTCGGCGTCGTGGTGCTGGTCAAAGTGTTGGTCGGGCTATTGGTAACGGTTTGAGTGGCGGTATTAAGCGGCGTATTTGTGCTGGTTGAAGTGCTCGTCGGGCTATTGGTAGCCGTCGAAGTGGCCGTATTGGTCTGTGTATTGGTAACCGTGGCCGTGGCCGTGTTCAAGGAAGTATTGGTTGGGGTGTTGGTTTGAGTATTAGTCACGGTTGAGGTACAGGTCATTGTAGCCGTAGCCGTTGAGGTGTTCGTAGCGCTCGAAGTTGTGGTATTCAAAGCAGTGTTGGTCGGGGTATTCGTGACCGTATTGGTCGTGCTGTTCGTAGTAGTCGAAGTATTGGTGGCGGTTGAAGTAGACGTATTAATAGGCGTGTTGGTCGGTGTATCGGTAACCGTATTGCTCGAGGTGTTCGTAACAGTTAAAGTCGCGGTATCAGTCGCCGTCGAGGTCGACGTATCCGTGGCGGTATTGGTCGAAGTGTTCGTTGTGGTCAAAGTCGCCGTGTTCGAAACGGTACTGGTTGTCGTATTGGTAGCGGTATCGGTCGCAGTATTGGTAGCGGTCGAAGTAAACGTATTAACAGAAGTGTCGGTCGGCGTATTGGTAGCTGTGTTGCTCGAGGTATTCGTAGCGGTTGAAGTCGCGGTATCGGTGGTCGTCGAGGTCGACGAATCCGTAGCGGTATCGGTCAAAGTGTTCGTCGCGGTCGAAGTCGCTGTATTCGAAACGGTGCTGGTAGCAGTATTGGTGGCCGTATTAGTTGAAGTATTGGTTGAAGTCAAAGTAGCCGTATTCAAAGACGTGTTGGTCGGTGTATCGGTAACCGTGTTGCTCAAGGTATTCGTCGCGGTTGAAGTCGCGGTATCAGTCGCCGTCGAGGTCGACGAATCCGTAGCGGTATCGGTCGAAGTGTTCGTGGCGGTCGAAGTAGACGTATTCAAAGATGTATCAGTCGGCGTCTGAGTAACCGTATTGGTCATAATACTCGTAGCCGTCAACATGGGAGTCAAGGTAGCGGTCATGACCTGGGTATCGGTCAGCGTAGACGAAGGCGTAGTAGTCACCGTCGGCGTCGATGAATTAACAGGGGTTGTCGTAGCCGTTGAGGTCGCCGCGGAACCGCAAGGACCCAGGTCTTTCCAAAGCGCCGGTACGGCGGGCGGGTCCCAACCGGTTATAGAAGTATGTCCTTGGATACATTGATAAAGCTCGCCGTTATAAACAACCTCTGTACCGACCGTATAAGCGACCCCAATAGCCCATTGAGGAATATTGGCGCAGTTCAATAGGACCGGCGTGGAAGTGGCCCCCACGCAAGGCCCCACGTCACTCCATAAAGTGGCCGTGACCGGAGGCTCCCAATTGGGCAGCGAATTGTGGGCTTGGATACAAATGTAGATCTCGGTGCCATAAACGACCTTTTGTCCCACGGTATAAGAAACCCCATTCCCCGACCAATCAGGGTAATTGGCGCAATTGTTCGGGTTCGGCGTCATCGTGGACGTGGTAGTAGGCGTTTGGGTGGCCGTAGCGGTCGAAGTCATCGTCGCAGTTGCCGTGCTGGTCATACTGGCCGTATTGGTGGCGATCGAGGTGTTGGTAGAAGTGAAGGTCATGGTCCCGCTCGGCGAGACCGTTACCGTATTGGTTATCGTCGAGGTGGGAGTGGCGGTGGTGGTCGAACCACAATTGAATTCAAGTACCCGGTTATTGGAATCATCGGCCACGAACAAGGAACCGTTTACCGCTTGGATCTGATTCGATCCATTCCAGGTAAATAAGGTGTTCTGCTGGGCCGTACCACCGTTATTAGGTTGATTGGTGAAGAATCCAGGTTGCCCGATCACATGATTCGCCGGCGGATTGGCGGTCCCCGTCGGGATATTGTTATAGATCAAGACCCGGTTGGCGTGGTCTTCAACGAACAACTGACCGTTGGAGGCCGAAACATACTCGGCTCCGCTGAACACATTGTTACCCAAACCGCCCGCGTTGGTAGTAAAGGAAGATTGACCGACCACCGCGTCCGCAGGCGGATCATTGGTCAACAAACTATCGATATTGTTATAGATCAATACACGGCTGTTGCTGTTATCGGCCACGAAAAGCGCGCCGTTATAGACATAGATCCCACCGGGTGAGGCCAAACTTTGAGCGGACAGCCCCCCCTGATTGATCCCGCTCGTGTTCATGAAAGGTTGACCGATAACCTCATCCGCGGGAACCCCATTGCCCATCGGCAACTGGTTATAAACCAAAACGCGGTTGTTACCCGAGTCACTGATGAACAGGCGGGTACCGTCATAAAAGACGCTGGTCGGTTGAAACAAGCTGGAAGAATTCGGTGGATTCGGGGATGCGAGACCGGCCATGGTGCTTTGGCCCACCACCCAAGTGGCGCTGCCTCCCATTGCGGGCATGCCCCCAATATTGTTATAGATCAGCACGCGGCTGTTCCCCATATCGGCCACGATCAATATCGAACCATCGGTCCAGACCCCACCCGGATTGGCCAAAGTGTTCGACGCGGGGATGGGATAGGTCGAATTCGTGGCAAAATTGGGCTGCCCAAAGACTTGGACCGCCGAAGCTCCGTTCAGCGTTGGGGCGGGGTTATAGATCAAAATCCGGCCATTTCCGCTATCGGTAACGGCCAATTTGCCGCCACCCTCAAATACACCCCGCGGATTGGACAAAGAATTGGGGCCCAAAGGCGTGGTCGCGGTCGTGGTGAACAAGTTTTGCCCAACCACCAAATTAGCGGACGCAAAATCGGCAAAGGTGCAAGAGGTGGCCGGCGTGACCGTAGCCGTGAGGGTATTGGTCGGCGTCAAAGTATTGGTCAAGGTAGGCGTCAGGGTCGGCGTATCGGTCGAGGAGATCGTATAAGTCGCGGTCAGGGTCGAAGTGGCCGTCGGGGTACCACAAAGCACCGAACTCCAAACATCGGAGAGCAGCGGGTTTGTGAAATAACCATCCAGCAAGCCCGTGGTACCGATAGGACCGGTTACCACCCAAGGCATTCCACCGATGATCCACATGCGACCATCAAAGACTGTCGCAGCCTGGAAACCCCTGGGCGGGAAACCGCCATTCTGCGTGGCCGAATACCAATTAACACCATCGCAGGTGTACCAGACGTCACTGCCCGTTCCATAATTGCCGCTCATCAACCACATCTTGCCGTCATAATTCAGAACCGATTGGTTGGCCTTGTTGCCGTAAGCGGGCGCAGGGGTAGCTAAAATCCAATGGACACCGTCGCTAGACTTATAGATATAAGATGAAGGGCCACCTCCCGCATTCTCCCCGCCGATTAACCAGACACTACCGTTATAGACATTGATCGAATAAGCCGAGAAGAAGGCAGACTCGGGAATTGCGGGAAGATTGGAGGCTGTCACCAGGCTCCAGGTAGCCCCGGCATTGGTAGACTCATATTCGGTGGTCAGCGAACTGGCATTGCCACCGACTGCGTACAACGTCCCCCCCAGATCAAACAATTGATTAGCGCTGAACCCGATTGGGAAGTTGGAAGAGGCCCATGTCGTACCGTTGCTTGTTTGCTCCAGGACTGCGCCCGAACTGGTATTGAGGACAACATATAAGGTCCCGTTTGATCCGCCAATATTTGGGTCCACATAGGCCGAAATAACCGTGTCACCGGTCGGGAAGCTAAAGCTGTTGTGGTTCCAGTTCACGCCGTCATTGGATGTCCAAATGTCGTCATAGGTTACGCCGGTCCCCTCTCCACCGATCAACCACATTTGATTCATAAAGGTGACCAAAGCAGCATTGTTTCTTCCGCCAAATGGGCCCGAGGAAAGATTTCGGCTCCAAACCGCTCCCTCGTTGACACAACTCAGATTGCAAATAGCCGGTGTAATGGTGGCGGTATTGGTCAACGTAGCCGTCGAGGTATTGACAATCATTGGTGTTGTGGTCTGGGTAGAAGTAGGCGTGAACGTTAGGGTATTAGTCATGGTCTGGGTCGGGGTGGCCGTTGCCAATGTATGCGGACAGGTCTCAAAGACCTCGACCCGGCCATTGATGGCATCGGCCACATAAATGAAATTCCCGCTGACCGTGATCGCATCAGGTTGATTGAACTGGCCGTAACCGGCGCCCATCGTTCCCCACGAAACCAACAAACTGCCTGAGGGGTTGAACTCTTCGATCCGGTTATTCCCCGCGTCCGCGACATAAAGGTCATTCATGGCATCGACTGTAATACCGGACGTTTGCGAGGTCGAAGGCCCGACCGCACTGGTGATCTGGCGGATGAACGCGCCCGCGGCAGAATATTCTTGTACGCCCGTTTGATAGCTCACATAGACATCACCCAGAGAATCGATGGCCAACCGCTGGATAGGATAGGACGCGGGCACATTGGAAGCGGTGAAAGAACCTAATGGTGAACCCATAACGCTATACCAATTCACCACATTGCCCGTGGCAATGAAGATCTTGTCAGTTGGATCGCTGGCAATGGAGCTGAGCGTACCCGAGACCGGCACCGTGGGCCAGCAACTGGTCGGCGAACCGCCCGCGGGGCTATAACGGCAAACACTGTTGGGGGAAGCGGAATAGACCAAAAGATCCCCGTTCGACAAACTGGTCATTCCATAATTGCCGCCATAAGGGACCATGGAATTCAGATAAGAACCCGAGTCGGTGAACCGTTGGATCCCGTTGGGCCCATTCGTCGAGGACGCGACATAAACATCCCCGTTGGTGCCAGCCGCGATATATTCCGGGTAATCCGCGTAAAACTGCCCGGGATTGGTACCCGGAGAGCCCCAAGCGGAAATGAAGACCGGCGTAATGCAAGGTGTGGTCGTGAAATTCAGCGTATTGGTGGGGATCGGAGTTTGGGTCGCTACATCGCAAGGTTGGAACTTGACCACGTTCCCATTGCCTTGATCGGTCACATAAACGGCGCCAATGGAATCCACCGTGACTCCAAAAGGCGAGCTGAATTGCTGCCCCGGAGCCGTGATCGGACCCAAGGTCGCCACTGAGGACCCACTGGGATTGAACACGTCCACTTCTTTGTTCGCCGAATCGACCACATAAATGAACCCGCTCGGATCCACCGACAACCCTTGTAAGACCGCACCCGGCGTCGTGACCGTGATCGGCGGCAGGTAAGTCGCGAAGCTGCTTCCTGTGATCGTGTAAGAAACGATCTGATTCCCTTCGGCCAAATACACATGGCCCGAATTATCCACGGCGATGAACCCATTGGAACCAGAAGTAGGAATGGACACATCCGGTGTCACAACCGTGCCATTACTATTGAAACGACGAATACCCTGGCTGGTGATCACATAGACTGTCCCGGCGTTATCCACGGCAATGAAGGGCGCCGCGCTGAAACCGACTGGATCGCCGACTTGCTGGATCGGGAAGGAGATCGGCGACCCGCCCGAATTAGAGAAGCGCTGAATCCGAAGGCCGGTCGCATTGTGATCGGTCACGAAGATATAACCCGCGCCCGCGCCGGTTCCCAAGGGAGCGGTAAATTGGCCAAGAGCGGTACCCGATGACCCGAACAGACTGAAAAGGGAACCCGAGGGGTTGAATTGTTGGACTCGGCTATTGCCCGTATCGATCACGTCGACCAACCCGCTAGTGTCGACCGCGATCCCCAAGGGACCCCTGAATTGGCCTGGCTGGGCGCCCGGTGTACCGAAGGTAGTGCTATAAGCCAAGCAAATGGTCGCGTTCTGGGTCGCTGTAGTGGTCATAGTTGAGGTGGCAGTTTGTGTAGGCGTAAGGGTTGGAGTTTGGGTCAATGTGGGTGTCATGGTTGGGGTATTGTTATCGCAATTAAAGACGAGAACACGGCTGTTACCCGAATCGGCCACATAGACAACCCCATTGACCGCTTGGATCTGTTCGGGCCAATAAAGGGTATAGGCTTGCGGCGTGCTCAAGCCTTGGTTGATCTGGTTGCCCGAAAAGGTTTGTTGGCCTAAAACAAAATTGGCCGCGGGATTGGCCGTTCCGGTAGGGATCGAGTTGTAAACCAGAACACGGTTGTTATAAAGGTCTGAAACGTAAAGACGCCCATTGTCGGCCGAGACGCTGGAAGGATGGAACATACCATTGTTTGAAGTACCCGAAGCGCTGCTGGTGTAATTACCCTGTCCGATCACCATGTCTGCCGCCAAGTTCGTCGTGCCCGGCGTGATCGAATCGATCCCCAACCCGCCGTTGTTGAAACCCAGCACACGGTTATTCTGGGAATCGGCCACAAATAGGGTTCCGTTATAGACCCACAAACCGCGGGGATCGTCCAAGGTATTAGCCCCGACAGTGCCTCCCTGATTAGGACTGCCGCTGGTAAAGTTGCTTTGACCGATGACCTCATCGGCACTCGCATTATTCGACGTCGGCAAAGAGTTATAGATCAATACCCGGTTGTTCACCCGATCCGCGACGAACAATCTTTGACCATCAAAATAAACACCAAAAGGATCCGACAAAGTGTTGGCGCCAATGGCGCCGCCTTGATTGGGAGCGCCTGTTGTCATCAAGGATTGTCCGATGACAACGCTAGCAAAACCGCCGACGACCGGCAAAGCCCCGACATTGTTGTAAATAAGGACACGGCTGTTCAAATGATCGGCGACCACCAAGCGGATCCCGTCGGTCCAAAGGTCGGCGATCTGCCCCAATCCATCACCCGTTACGTTGTTAAAAGTGTAGGATTCGACCGTACCAGTGGTGAAATTCGGCTGACCGATCACCTTGTTGGCCGACGGACCGTTGGTGGTGGGGTTCGGCGTATAGATCAAGACCCGATATTGGTCATCCACGAACAACGAATTTCCCGTTTGGAAAACACCCACAGGCCCCAGCAGCAAAGAACTGTTAACGGGGACCGAGGAGTTATTCGCGGACGTGAAATCCGGCTCACCCACGACCAGCGAAGCATATTGATCCATTGTTTGCACACAATTGGTCGAAATCGGCGCGGGTGTGTTGGTCGTCGTAAAGCTGGCTGTTAGGGTCGCGGTAGTCGTTGAAGTCGAGACCGGCGTATTGGTAGTCGTCGTTGTCGAGCTAGGCGTGGACGTCGGCGTAAAGATCACAACTTGGTTGCAAGCCACCTCGCGGACACGGTTATTCCCCTGGTCAGCGATGAATAGATTACCGCTAGGGTCAACCGCGACCGCGTAAGCCGGGCCTAATTTGGCGCTGGTAGCGGGAATCCCGTCGCCGTTATAACCCGCCCCGCCAGCCGTGCCGGCGACGGTAGTGATGATATCACTCGCTGGATTGATCTTGAACACACGGTTGTTGGCATTATCGGCCACAAGAATATTGCCCGAACCATCAACCCCCACACCCACCGGTTGAAGACCCGAGCTTGTCGCGATCGACCCGTCCCCCGAATATGCGGTGGACCCATTGCCGGCCACAGTGGTGATCAAGCCGGAAACCAAATTGACCCGGCGAACCCGGTCGTTTACCAGGTCGGAAATATACAGGTTATTTGAGCCGTCGACCGCAACACCCGTCGGGAAATTCAATTCGGCGCTGGTAGCGGGAATTCCGTCGCCGTTATAACCCGCCGTCCCAGTTCCGGCGATCGTCGAGATCATACCCGTGCCCACATTGACCTTGCGGATGCGGTGGTTGCCGAAATCGGCTAGGTAAAGATTCCCGGCCGCGTCCACCGCCACCGCCATGGTTTGGATCTCCGCGCTGGTGGCGGGAATTCCATCGCCGTTATAGCCTGCCGACCCATTCCCCGCCACGATCGATATCGTCCCCGCCGGATAGGTCACCTTAAGCACATACTCTAAAGAGGCCAGATAAAGGTTATTCGAGCTATCGACCGCTACCCCGACGGGGCGACCCACATTCGCGCTGGTCGCGGGCCCAGGAATGCCCGCAAATCCACCCACACCGGTACCTGCGGCGGTGGTGACGATGCCCGAGACCAAATTGACCTTTCGAACCTGTAATTCATCACTCCAATAAACATTACCCAAGGCATCCGCGGCCACACCCGAGGGATAGTAGATCTCGGCGGCCGTCGCCGGGCCTCCATTTCCAGTCGACCCGGCGATGCCGTTCCCGGCGACCGTAAAGATATTGGGCGTACAGCTGACCGTCGCGGTCGTTGAATAAGTGCTCGTGAAAGAGGCCGTTGCCGTATCTCCCGACGTGATGGTCGAAGTCGGGGAAGGTGTTTGGGTCACGGTCTGGCTAAAGGTCGATGTGGCCGTTGCGGTGGGGGTCGGGCTGCCGGAAGCGGGGCCGCAGTTAAAGGCTAGGATACGGTTGTCGTTCTGGTCGATCGCGTAGATCGTACCGTTATAAACCTTCACATCACCGGTTAAGCTGATCGTGTTTGTGGTCGGCGGGATTTCCAGGCGACTGTTGAAATTGGCCTGGCCCAACACCGCCGACGCGGGCGTATTGGAAGTTCCAGTGGGAATGTTGTCATAGACCACAACACGGCTGTTTCCCCAATCCGAGACGAACAACTGACCATTACTGATGCTCAATCCTTGGGGTTCAAAGAAACTCGTGTTGTTCGGCACGGAACTATTAGCGCCGTTGTAAGTATTCGAAGTGAAACTGCTTTGCCCGATGACCGAAATGGCGGCCGGATCGTATCCAGTGAATGTGTCCGCGTTGGGATAGACCAGGATCCGATTGTTACTCGTATCGCTGACATAAAGGTTGCCGTTATCTACCCAAAGACCCACAGGCCCATTCAAGGTGAATTGGGTCGGCGAGCTGATAGGATAGGTCGGGCCTTGGTTAGGGCCGTTGCTGGTAAAATTGGGCTGACCGATCACCTCATCCGCTGGAGCGCCAAAATAGGTTGGGATGGAGTTATAGACCAACACACGGTTGTTCCCCGTATCCGAAATGAATAAACGATGGCCGTCGTAGAACACACCTTCCGGACCACCCAAAGTATTGTTATTGACGGGCAAAGCCGTGCTACTGGTCATATTGAGCTGGCCGATCACCATGCTAGCTGTTCCATTGACCGCAGGTAATGACCCGATGTTGTTATAAATAAGGACTCGGTTATTGGCTAGGTCCGAGACGATCATCATTGTCCCGTCAGTCCAGATCCCCATCGGTAGATCGAGTGTGTTGTTGTTCACCGCGCCGCCCTGATTTGCCGAGCCGGTCGCGAAACTAGTCTGACCAAGGACCTGTACCGCCGGGGGATCATTGCTGGTCGGGGCCGGGGAATAGATCAAGATCCGATTGTTTTGAGTGTCCGATACGACCATCTTATTTCCAGCCAAGAAAAGCCCTCTGGGATCCGATAAAGTCTTGGCCGAAATGGGCGAAGTGTTAGCGGTTACAAAATCAGGTTCGCCGACCTCGAACGAGGCGGATTCTCCCGTGGTCAGGGTACAGGTGGCATTGGGGCTGTTGGTCGTAGTCGCGGTATTGGTGGTCGTTGAGGTATTCGATATTGTCGGGGTCGATGTTGAGGTGCCGGAAGAGCAAGGATCGTAGATAAGCACACGGCTGTTGTTGCCGTCGCTAACCAATAAGTAAAGATCGCCCGCGTTATCCACGGTGAAATCGGCCAGGCTGCCTGAACCAATCGTGGGTGTGTATTGGCACAGGTAGTTACCGTTATCGTCATAGACATAAACGGTCGTGCCGTCGAAGGCATAGACACGGTTCGCGCTATCCGTCTCCAACTCGCTTACGCTGCCAGGCGTATTCACGGACCAGGCAGTCAGGATCAATCCATCATTCCTGTATTTAGCGATCTTAGTGCCGTTGGTGGTGAAATAGTTGCCGTTGCTGTCCACGGTCACATTGATATAAAAACCCGGGTCATCGGTCCATTGGCCGATGGAACCACCGGTCAATGTCGACCTGGTTAAAATGAGGCCCGCGCTGGAGATCCCTGTGGTAAAGACATACCCGTTGACCCGATCGATACCGATGCCCATCGGATCATAAACTCCCGTCGAAACAGGGGTCCAAGAAGTAACAAAGCTACCAGTCGCGCTGAATTTATAAACCTCTTTGCTGTTGTAATCGAAGGCGTAGATGTTGTCGCTGTTATCCGTTTCTGTATCTTCGATCAAGCTGCTCGAGCTGCCCGCGACCGGCGCTATGGATAAATTCAAGCTACCGCTCACATATTTTTCGATCTTTGATTCGTTTCCATTGTCAGTCACCCAGACAGCACCCGTACTGTTATCCACTGAGATATGAGCTGGGAAACCATATGTCGCGCTCGGTGTTGAAACCGTGAACTGGCTAGCCAAATTGTAGCAGCAAGGGACTGGAGTAAAAGAAGAGCCTGGGGTCGGATCGATCGTGGTGGTGACGGTTTGGGTGCTTGAGCTTGTAGCGGTAGCTGTTGCGGTATTGTTGGTAGTATTGGTCGACGTCTGAGAAGGTGTTTCGGTCAAAGTCGTGGTCAAGGTAGGGCTTTGTGTCTTTGTTTCAGTACTGGTCGCCGTAGCAGTAGGGGTAGAAGTATAGGTATTGTCCGCCGTCGGGGTCATCGTTCTGGTTTGAGTTGCCGTTGTCGTTGAAGTAGATGTATTCGTATTTGTCAAAATAGGCGTTAACTGTCCACAAACACACCAGCGATGGATATCAACTTGAGGTTCGCTGGGATTACTGTAATCGGCTTCGTTAATTAAAAAACAACCATAATCAGCGGTAAGGCTCGTAGTAGCCGGTATCTTCGGATTAAGGGCCACCGCTCTAATGAAATTCCCGTTGGGATCAAAAATATCGACATTACTTTGATCGAGTATATAAACATCGCCGTTTGTTTGGTCCACAGACATATAAAATGATTTGAAAGAAGAAAGAACACCTGCTTGATTCAAAAGGTTTAGATTATTTCCATAAGTCATCAGATTTTTTATAAACACACCACTAGGCGAATACTCATCGGAGCCGAAATAAAAATTACCACTTTGATCAATAGCAACATCGATGTCGAGGCCAGCACGATTGGCTAACGTAAAAGTTTGTTGATAACCACTTGGAATACTATCGTTATAAACCACAACATTAAGGGCAGTTGTGTTGGTGTTGATATAAGTAATATAAATATTATCGTTCACTGGATTGATGGCAAATCTTTCAATTGAGTACGCATTTGAGGTCGAAGGGATTTGCGTTGTACTTAAAAGTACCCCTGTTGAACTATAAGCCAATAGAAAGCGGCCCAACAAAGTGTTGGGTGAACTATAAACATTAAGCAGAACATACACTTGACCCAACTTATCAACTGCGATCTCCGGAATGATACCAACTGTGTTAGGCGGCGTAATAAAGGGCGCAATCGAAGGTATGACTGGCCATTGGCGGATCAAACTACCCGTGGAATTGAATTCATAGATAGCCTTGGCGTCCTTGTAAAGTGTAAATACATTTCCCGAGGAATCGACGGTTGATACACTGTTTTCTCCTCCTCCTCCAAAAACAGAAGGCGGCAGTACTGCAAACAACTCGCTTTGATAACCATTGATACAAGTTGAGTTGGCGGTGACTGAAACAGTCGCCGTCAAGGTATGCGTTGCGATCTCTGTATAGGTATTCGTTGCCGTGGCCGTATTGCGGGGTGTCGCGCTATCCGAGGGTGTACTGGTCGCAGTACGAGTGTTTGTCACAGTCCGGGTCTCGGTAACCGTATGGGTGGATGTTGAAGTATGAGTATTGGCGGCTGTCGGGGTCATCGTTCGGGTTTGGGTCGACGTGGACGTTCCGGTGGAAGTGCGCGTGTTTGTCACGGTGGCCGTATTGCGGGGAGTAGAAGTGTCTGTGGCCGTGCTGGTTGAAGTGCGAGTATTCGTTACGGTTCGAGTTTCTGTGACGGTATGGGTATTGGTCACTGTTCGTGTGTGGGTAAGGGTTTGAGTATGGGTCACTGTCTGTGAATTCGTAACGGTAGCGGTGTGGGTTGAAGTAGAAGTCGCCGTTTGGGTGCGGGTATGGGTGATGGTATTGGTTTCAGTGGGAGTATGGGTAACGGTAGCAGTATGGGTTTCCGTGGAGGTATGTGTTTCCGTGTGGCTCGGGGTTTGTGTATTCGTCATCGTCCGGGTGTTCGTTCTGGTGAACGTATGAGTGACGGTAGCGGTTTGGGTTGAAGTAGAGGTGGCGGTTTGGGTCCGGGTATGGGTGATGGTATTGGTTTCAGTGGCCGTGTCAGTAACGGTTTTGGTGTTGGTCACCGTATTCGTGGAAGTACGGGTCGAGGTAGGCGTAACTGTGTTGGTCGGGGACGGTGTGCCGCTGGAAGTGGAGGTAGAGCTATTGGTGCCGGTAGCCGTGGAAGTATTCGTGGCCGACATACTGACGGTGGCAGTGGCCGTAACAGTGGCCGTATTGGAGAAAGTAGCGGTAGGTGTGCTGGTACCGGTATCGGTTGGGCTGATCGTCGAACTATTGGTGCCGGTGGCGGTAGCGGAATTAGTGACGGATTCGGTCACGGTTTCCGTTCCCGTATTGGTGGCCGAATAAGTCACCGTAGCGGTCTGAGTGAATGTTTCCGTAGGGGTCACCGTACCGGTCCAAGTGGAACTCGGGGTACTGGTAGCGGTCATGGTAACTGTTTCGGTGTTCGTGCTCGTATTCGTAGCCGTATTGCTGGCCGTTTCGGTGGAGGTTTGAGTGGGGGTAAAGCTAGGACAGGTCTTGAAACAAGATGGCTCTTGGCCCGAATTAGGGTCTATGGTCGTCGGGGACAACCACTCTTGAACAGGGACACCTTGGTAATAAAGAACGAAGTAGGGATCATCAACATACCCATAAGTAGGCGGTGAGGTATTGGTATCCGAGCAAACCCCGCCTTGTGCGGCCGGCATTTGGGTGTAATCGGTCGAGGGATTCAGGGTAGGCCACCCCGCCCCATTAAGTGAGAATTCTGTACCACCCCAAATTCCGCCCGGCGGGATAGCGATGGTCGTGGAAGGAGAATTTATGACCACCTTCTGATTTGCCATACGGTTCGATGGGCTGGCACAAAGTGGCAAGTTATAGACCGATATGGCATCGACTGGAGTTCCAAGCCCAGGAAGCGTTCCAGGAACCGAACCTGCAGTCACGA
This sequence comes from candidate division FCPU426 bacterium, assembly GCA_027452205.1. Taxonomy (GTDB): domain Bacteria; phylum Oederibacteriota; class Muellerivitia; order Muellerivitales; family Muellerivitaceae; genus Bog-1183. The sequence continues at coordinate 269,290 of DAIDGV010000024.1, forward strand.
CCGATCCATTCCAATAGATCGTCCCAATCAAGGGCACTTCGTCGTACCACGCCGCTACCGCCAGATCAGAAACATTGATCGGGACAGAAGAATTGTTGATGACCTCGAACCGATACTGATAGTTGTTCGGTTGACAAATGATTTGTCTGACCTTTAGATCTAACTTAGGTGTGTTGCCGCACAATTGATAATTGGGAGTGGAAGTAAACGTAGGTGTGTTCGTAACGGTAAAGGTATTGGTTGGCGTGAAGGTCGGCGCAACACCATAGTCGCAAACTCGGACGATCTCCGATCCTGAGTTGTCATTGCAAAAATAGCTGTTAACGTCATTCGCGTTTAAGTAAAGATAGTTCTGAGTAGCTGTAAACGGAGCCGTCGAATTATAAGGCGGCGTTGAACCAGCAGTTTGAGCGCTAGGACAGTCGATAAATATATCCCCCGCGGCAATACCGGCAGTTAAATTACCATGTGCGGGGCTGCTAGCCCATTCCGAATAACTGCCCTGACCCACATAAAAAGGCGCCGACAGTCCGGTGCCGATCGTATCGCTGGCTTGATGTAGGATGATCCGGGTGCCGTCGAGATTAACTCCCTGTCCGTTGTAAGTGTCACCTCCATAACTGATACAACCGCTGACATAACTCACTTGATATAGATTCCCCGGGATCAACGGAACTTGTACCGCATAGGCAGCATATCCGGAAGCGGAGCCGCTATCTTTTTGATCACAATTTTGGAGACCTTGGACCGTATAGGTCTCGCAAGAAATCGGAGCCGGCAAAGAAACAGCGGGTATATTGGATACGAGCAAAGGCACGGCCGCATTGGCGCTTGCTGCTTCGGGTTGTATCGATTGGGGTCTAGGTGTGGGTGTAGGAACTTGCGCAAAACCATTGGAAGAGAACCCTAAAAGGAACATGACGTTGATTAGAGCCGTTAAACTCAAAACAACTTTTATCCGTTCGAATAAAATTTTCGAACCGGCAAAAAGCGCCCAATTGGTTATCGACTTAAATAGATACAATTTTTTCCTCAACTGCAGGAACACGCTTGATAAATAAAATTCAAATAGTTTTTTGATTTAAAAGACGAGGGATTCTATATTTTTTTTGAAAAGTTGCATCTGATCATTGATGTAAAACGATAGGAAAATTTTTTGGAACAAAACGAAGACAAAAATTAAAAACGTTTTTGTGGACATAATTGAACCAGGGCATCGTTTACCAAAAATATACTGATACTGTTTTAAAAATTTAATTAAACGGCTGAAAAATAAGGGGAAAAAACAAAAAAGGGAAGGCCCGTTTGGACCTTCCCTTTGAACATACGACCTACTTTTTAAGCCATGTTGTTGATGATGGCCGTTCCGAACTCGGAGCACTTTACTTCCTTCGCGCCTTCCATCAAACGGGCGAAGTCGTAAGTGACCACTTTTTGCGAAATGGTCTTCTCCAAGGCTTTCACGATCATATCGGCCGCTTCTTGCCAGCCCAAGTGCTCGAGCATCATGACCCCCGAGAGGATCACGGATCCCGGATTCACCTTGTCCAGGTTGGCGTATTTGGGCGCCGTACCGTGGGTGGCTTCGAAGATGGCATGGCCGGTCACGTAGTTGATGTTACCGCCCGGGGCGATACCAATACCGCCGACTTGGGCCGCCAAAGCGTCCGACAGGTAGTCCCCGTTCAGGTTCAAGGTCGCAATGACCTCGAAATCCTCAGGACGGGTCAGGACTTGCTGGAGGGTGATGTCGGCGATAGCGTCCTTAGCCAAGACTTGGCCTTCGGGCGGCTTGCCGTTGCAATCGTCCCAGCCGATGGCCCGGCCCTTGAATTCCTTCTTCACCAGTTCATAACCCCAGTCGCGGAAAGCGCCTTCGGTGAACTTCATGATGTTGCCCTTATGCACGAAGGTCACGCTCTTACGCTTGTGCTTGATGGCGTATTCGATCGCGGCGCGCACCAGACGTTCGGTCCCTTCCTGGGAAACCGGTTTGATACCGATACCCGAGGTCTTCGGGAAACGGATATTCTTCACGCCCATTTCCTTTTGCAGGAAGTCGATGATCTTCTTCACTTCCGGGGTGCCTTCTTGCCATTCGATACCGGCGTAGATGTCTTCGGTGTTCTCGCGGAAGATGACCATGTTCACTTTTTCGGGATGCTTCACGGGAGAGGGAACACCGGTGAAATATTGGACAGGACGCAAGCACACATAGAGGTCCAACATTTGGCGGAGCGCCACATTGAGGGAACGGATACCCTTGCCCACCGGGGTGGTCAAAGGACCCTTGATACCGACCAGATATTCGCGGAAAGCTTCCACGGTATCGTCCGGCAGCCAGTTTTGGAACTTATCGAACGCCGTTTGGCCGGCATAGACTTCAAACCAGGAGATCTTCTTTTTGCCTTTATAGGCCTTTTCCACTGCCGCGTCCAACACGCGTACCGAGGCGCGCCAAATGTCCGGGCCGGTGCCATCACCTTCGATGAAGGGAATGACCGGATTGTCAGGGACGTTCAACACACCGTCCTTGATGCTGATCTTGCCGCCCTGGGGCGCTTTCACGTTCTGATAGGTATATGCCATTAGAGATCCTCTCTATCCGACAAATTTTTAAACTATCCCGCTAGAAAGCCCAAGGCCCTCAACCGGAACAAAGAATTCGTTCAACCACTACGAAGGGAAAGGCAGTTTAGTACCGCGAAAGGCCCAACTCAAGCGCTAGTTAGCGTTGGGCTTGTTGTCCGTCGGGAAAAGTTTGAAGTCCTCGGCCTTCAGGTTGTACTTCTTCATCTTGCGCTGCAGGGTCTTTGAGGTCAGGCCGGACTGCTTGGCCGTTTCGGCCAGTTTGCCGCCGGTCTTGCTGAGTGCGTCGACCAAATATGCCTTCTCGGTGGTCTCTAAGAGCTCATCCAATTTTTGGTCCTCAGCGCTGGGGGCGGAAATGGAAAGATCCAATCGCTCGATGCTGGGCCCGCTAGCCAATAAACAGGCCCTTTCGATCTGGTTTTCCAATTCCCGGATATTGCCCGGCCAGGTATAGGTCATCAACTGGCACATGGCTTCCGTGCCCAATTTCTCGGCGGGAGAGCCCGTAATGACCTTATAGGTCTCGATGAAATGCTGGGCCAGAAAGGGGAGGTCCTGTTTGCGTTCCCGCAAGGGGGGTAAGCGAAGTACGCGCGAAGCAAAGCGGTTATAGAGTTCGGGGCGGATGACTCCCTGCTCGACCAATCCAGAGATATCTCCCGGGGTCGCCGCGATGACCCGGGGTGATTGCCAATCCGCGGGTTTGGCGATCTTTTCGGCCAGCATCTTCTGGCTGGATTCGCCCAAATGACAAACACCATCCAGGTAAAGGGTGCCGCCCTTGGACTTTTCCCAGGCGCCATCCGGGCCAAAGAGACCGTCGCTGCAATCGCCTTCGGAATTATCAACGCAATGAAAGACACGGAAGGGCCGGTCCGACCGGGCGCTGCGCTGATGCAACGCGCGCGAGAAGGACTTCTTCCCAGTTCCCTTTTCGCCCTGCACCAATACCGCTTGGTCGTCATCCGCCCATTGGGCCATGGTATCGAACACAGTGGTGAAGTTCTTGTCGCGGCTGGCGATCTTGCCCGCGATCTGGGGCAAAGCATTGCCCTTGGAGACGGGCGTGATGTCCTTCACGATCTCCACGGCGTAATGCACCTTGTTGCCGTCGGTGTTCAGGGGAAAAACGGAAACTTCATAGTCCCGGTTCACGCCGTTGACCATGGTAGTGAAATAACCGATAGAAGGTTCGGCCTTTTCGAAGACCTTGCCCATATTGCAGAAAAAACATTTTTCCGCGAAACCATAGAAGGCCTGGTGACAGGCCCTTCCCCGTAATTCGTTCAGATCTTGTTTTAAATTGTTCTCGGAAGTTTTATTGACGTAAACCAACCGGTACTTGTCGTCGATGATCTTGACCGACTCAGGCATTCCATCGAGGACAGAACGGAGGAAAGGGGACTTCATGTAAAGAGCGGGTGGGCGAAATCGCCGGGGGCTCATGAGCCCACACCCGCTCTTTTTTCGTGAAGAAGCTTCATCACTTCAGTGTCTTCTTAGCTTTTGACTAAAGGGGTCGCCGGCGCCACAGCAACCGGGGCCTCGACCTTTTCGACGCGACGCGGCGCGATGTGCTTCATACGCTTCTTGGACTCCAACAATTCTTTGCGGATGACCGCCAGTTTGTCGGCCAGCTCTTGTTCCTCACCGAAGACCTCAATGGCTTTTTCCAAATGCTTCAAGGTCTCTTGTTGGTAGGCCGCTTCTTTTTGAAGGACCATGTTCAGGTCATGGGAGGCCACTTCCACGGCGCCGGTCAAGTTCAACGACACCGGGATTCCCGTCAGGTCGTGCAAAGTTTTCACCAAGACCTGATAGTGGGTCTGGGCCTGGGCCATCAACTGCCAGACCACCTTCACCGAGTTCTCATCGTCCTGGCCGAAATTGGCGGTGGCGGCAGCCAAGTGCGTCATCCGGCGGTAGGAGACTTCCAGGATCTGGAAGAGCAAGGCCGCTTTGCGCAGGGTGATCTTGCTGATGTGGGTCTTATTGTTGAGTAGATTCTTCACTTCGCGCATCTTGACGTCGCATTGATCCAAGAGCTCGCGGTTAGCGCGGGCGTCGCGGGGGCTGATACGCAGGGCGCGTCCGGCCAAATGCTCCACGTCGTGTTGGAGTCTTTCAACGGTCTCGATCAGTTGGAAAAGGGAGAAGTAGAAATTCATGGTGCGTCTCCTTGCAGGGAACTAGCTACGGTTACTAGTGATTATTAATAGGATGAGCGACGAGTTTTGAGTATACCTCTTGTACCTCCTTTCAGCGGGGTAATTTCGCTGTAAATCTTAAAAATGGCTAAAAATAAGGGTTTTGTTAAAAATCGCCCAAAACAGCGTTTAACTTGAGACGTTAACCACAGGACAAAAGTGTCTTATTTAAACTTCGATCATGTTAATTTTTTAACGTTTTTATCCAAAAAAACGAAAAACACCCCTCCAAACCAGGGGAATCTTGCCTTTCTTCTGAGTACCCTCCACAATCCCTTTTGCCGATAAACCACCCATCAAACCGAGGGAAACCATGATCAAAGAAGGCCAAAAAGCACCGGACTTTAAGTTAGACGACCAGGATGGCAAGCCTGTGTCTCTGAAGGACTTTAAAGGTAAAACCGTGGTCCTCTATTTTTATCCCAAGGACATGACGCCCGGCTGCACCACCGAAGCTTGTGACTTTCGCGACAATTGGATGGCCGTGAAGAAAAAGGGCGCGGTGGTCATCGGTGTCAGCGCCGACCCGGTGAAACGTCATGTGGCCTTCCGCGAAAAGTATGAACTACCCTTCACGCTTCTGTCCGACGAGAAGAAGGACATGTTGAAAGATTACGGTGTGTGGAAAAAGAAAAAATTCATGGGCCGGGAGTTCATGGGCATCGTGCGGACCACCCTGATCATCGACGGCACGGGAAAGATCAAGAAGATCTGGTCCCCTGTCAGCGTAAAGGATCACGTGAAAGAAGTTTTGGAAAATTTATAAATCAAAATACCCTATTTTCGGCTTGCATTACAAAATCGACATGCAAGCCGAAGATTCTTCGGCCAATTGCTACCACCAGCAGATACTCTTTTTATGTGATCAACCTCGAATAAACTTCTAACATAATTTTTACCAAACTTTTTTTGGCAGTAATAACACCTCCCCTTTTGTTGCTTCCAAAGAAATCTTAAATCACTATCCGAATGATGTCCCTGTATGTTTTTTAAACGTTCTTGCCTAATTTGATTTCGTTTTCTCTGTGCTTCTGTCTGAGGTCTGTATTTTGAACAAAGCGCTTTGCAAATATCCCAAACTTCTAATGGCGCAATATATAAACCCATTTCCAAAACATCCGGCGACTTACAACGACAAATCTCAAACTCCGGTTTTAAATTCCGACCACAATCAACACACTTGAAATACTTTTTGAAAAAATTTTTTACTTCATCAGGTGTATATTGAAGAAATATTGGGTGATTTTTTAAAAGATTTGTTTTCAAAAAATCAAAATCATAATAAACACCGTTTTTTCTCAGCTCAAAAAACCCACCCAAAAGTCCCGGAACTTTTCTACGCCATTTATTTGGAGGTGCATAAGCCTCATATTCTAAAAAATTTTGTTGAATAGACTTTCGCATTAATTTTTCTCTACTTAATTAAAAATCAATTCTTTGGTAGTGAAAAAGCTTTGTCGTAACCGGTGAGCTCCATATATCCCTCGCCGGTAATGTCCTTTCCCGCTTTGGTACCGGTGATATCCACCGCGCCTTCCCAATAGACCACCTGGGTGCTCTTGGTCGTATCCAGCTCCTGGTCATCCAAGGAAGCCTTCACATCCAGCTTCAAGCGCTGGGAAGGAACCACGATCTCCCAATGAATAGGATAGGTCGCTCCGGTCTTAGGGCTTTTCCAAGTCTCCAGCACTTTCGTGTGGATATCCGCCAGATAGATGTGGGTCGCTTTGCCCGCTTTATTGATGAAGGTTCCCGATGAGGCCGGATGGAAGCTGCCGTCCTTTTGGCGCATCAAATAGATCATCAGCTCCGTATCATCGGACAATTGCAGACCGAACCAGTTCCAACCTAGTTCGTTGGGGTCCATATCACCCGAAAAGAACTCATGGTCCATCCAGGTCTTGCCGCTGACATATTTCACGTCCGATCCCACCCGCAACTTGCCATTGGCGATGAACCAGGGGAAAGAATAGTAAAGCGAGGCGTTCTTCGGGTCCGACCCCTTGCGGCTATAGCCATGCTGGCCTTCGAGTGTGGCCGGGATGGGCGATTGCACGATCAGGTCCAACCCGTAAATATCCCCGTCCGCTTTCAAATGATGACCCGGGCCCTCACGCCAAGCCTGCCAATTCTCGTTCCAAATGTTCATGCGCCCCTCGGACGCGCCCGCCAATCCCGGGCCCGTGCGGTTCATCTTCTCGGCGTACCAGAACTTTTTCGCGCTTAGGTCGCTGACGGCGAAGTGGCTAAAATAAAGATCCCGGGGCGTAAAGCTGGAAGGGTTTTCCGTCTTGCGGTTCAAGCCCACCCGGAAGAACGAAAGCTCGAAACCGTAGCGTTTGCCCTTGGGATCCTTCAAATGGCCGACGTAATACCACCATTCGGTCTTGTAGTTGGGATGGGAACCATGATCCGTGGGAAAAGCCCATTTATAGTTGGGTTTGGCGATGGTGTAATCGTCCGCCCAAGCCGAAGAAAAAACGGCTGTAACCACCAAGACACCAAGGACACTAAGGAAGATGAACAACGATTTAGAGTTTTGAATGATAAATAAATGACCTGTTTTCTTGGTGCCCTTGGTGTCTTGGTGTTTCAAATGACGTTGATCGTTTCTCATTCTTGGGTCACTTCCCGCATGGTGGGCAGGTTGTTCGCCACCTGGGCCGGATAGAAACCCGCCGCCAGGGTCGCCAAAAAGACCAAACCCAAGGCCCAAGCCAAAAAACCCCAGGGCGCGTGCCATTGGATGGTCCAGCCGAAGGACTGCACATTGATAACATTGATAAGAAGCAGCGCCAGCACCATTCCCGCCGCCAAGCCCATCAGGTTCCCTAAGAGACCGATCCAACCCGCTTCCCACAGGATCATGCGGGTCACTTTGGCCCTTTCCGCCCCGATATAGCGAAGCAGGATGATCTCCTGCCGTCTTTCCAGGATCAGCGAGGTCAGCGTGGTCAGGATACCCAGTACCGCCACCAAAAGAGCAATGGCTTCCATGCCATAGGTAATAGCGAAGGTTTGGTCGAATACTTTCAGCGCCCCCGACTTGAGCCCGCCGTTGGATTGAATGAGGACCTTGGTGCCTTCCGGCAACCGCTTGAGGATGTCTTGCGTCACCGCATCGGCGGTGAAACCCGGTTGCAGGTAAAGGGCCGTGCCATTGATGGCGTCATCTTTAAAGAGACTGGCATAAACCGCCCGGTCCATCATCAAGGTGCCACGGTCGTTGGAATAATCGTAATAGATATCCTTCACCCGCAGAGACACCGGCCCCGAAGGGGAGGAAAGCACTATCCAGTTCCCCGGTTTGACGCCATGTTTCAAGGCCAGGGGTTCGGAAGCCAGCACCATCGGTTGGCCTGCCATGGAAGCGAGTGTGATCGAAGGGTCCGCGCCTGATTTGAGCAACACCCGGCCCGGTATACTCGTGCCGTTCATATCGATGGCCACGATTGAAAGGTCCGTCCCGTTCCAAGGCATGGTCAAAGTGCGCAGTTTTTCCATGGCCTTCACCCCGGGGATCTGACTGAAGGCCTTCAAGGTTTGAGGGTCCAACCGGGAAGACATCGCGCCATCCAGGTCCGTCGCCGGGCGAATGTACAGGTCCGCCCGCAGGGTTTGGTCCAGCCAAGTCACCACCGTCTGGCGAAAGCTGCCGACCATGACCGCCACGCTCACCAACAGGGCTACCGCCATCACCAAAGCGCCCAGGGAAACACTGGACCGGCTCAGGTCCGAAAGCAAATTGCGGAAAGCCAGATAACCTTCCGAAGGCAGCAGGTTCTTTAAAAGGACACGGAACAGACCATAAATGCGCAGCAAGGAAAAAGGCGCCAATAGCACCAACCCGATGAGCAGGAAAAAAGCTGAGGCGAACCCGAACAACGGCAAACCCGCTACCGCCGGCAGGGTGCTGAAGATCGCCGCGAGGACCCAGGCGAGGAAACCGGTCAAAGTGAACTGACTGATCTTGCGGTCGAACACCACCACCGTATAGCCCTTGCGCACCGCCAAACCCGGTTCGATATGGGCGGTCGACAAGGCCGGTGGGATGGTAGCCGCCAGGATCAGCAGGACACCCAGAAGGATCCAAAGGCCCGCGTGGGCCAGGCTGGGGATGCGCTGTTCCAGGGGCACCGGCAGGTAAAGATTATGGATGGTCTGGCCGATCACCTTGAGCACGTCATAAGCCATCACCTTGCCCAGGAAGACCCCCAACACCACCCCCGCCAGGGCCAGCAGGAAAGATTCGGCCATCATGAACCGCACCACTTCTTTTTGGGTCAGCCCCAGGGTGCGCAGGATGCCGATCTCCTCCACCCGCCGCACCACCGCGATGGACATGGAGTTATAAACGAGGAAAGCGCCCACCAAGATGGAGACCAGGGACAGGGCCAGCAGGTTGGCCCGGAAGGCTGAGAGCATCTTTTCGATCTGTTCGCTGCGCCGGGAAGGGCGTTCAACCCGGTAACCCGGATAGAGTTTTTGCAGCTGGGCTTGCAGGGTTTCCCGGTCCGCGGGCGAGTCGATGATCCACTCTAAACAGTCCAGTTGGCCGATCTTGTTGAAGGTCTTTTGCGCCGCGGCGATATCCATCACCGCCAAGGTGCCGTCCAGGGCTTCCCCCACGCCTTTATTGTCCAGCACACCCGCCAGGTTCAGGTTTTGCACATGGTCGTTCACTAAAAAGGGGATCGTCTGTCCCACTTTATAGCCTTTGGAGTCGGCGTATTTCTTGGAAAGGAATAGGGCGTCCGGACGGGGCAAAAGCTGGAGCATTTCGTTGGAGGTCAGGGGTTTCCCCTGGATTCCCAGCACTTGAATGTCCCGAGCTTGGTTATCTTTAAGAAGGTCCACTCCCAGGACGGTCAGGAAAGCTTTGGGTGAATCCTGCGGGGCCATTTTGCCTTCGACCATCGGCAACATCTCCCCCTGCTTACGGGTCTCGGAGAGGTCCTTCAATAAATTCTCGGAAAAGGGCGCGCCTACGGCCGACATGGAAAGGTTGGCCCGGCCTGCCATCAGGTCTACCGAGTCGTGGAAGGAAACCATGGCCGCGCCGTTGGCCAGGCGGATAGCCACCATCAACGCGATACCCAGGGCGATGCCCAAAAGGGTCAACACGAAACGGGCGGGCTCTTCTTGGATGTGCCGGAAGAACAAACGCCAGAATAGGGCCCGGGGGGCGTTATTTGCGGACGGGATAGATGCCATTCACTTGTCCGTCCCGCATCATGATGACCATATCGCCCCACTCCGCCGCCTCGCGGCTATGGGTGGCCATGACCACCGCGCAGCCTTGTTGTTGGGAAACCTTGCGGATCAGGTCGAGGATCGATTTGCCCGTGGCCATGTCCAAATTGCCGGTCGGCTCGTCCGCCAGAAGGATCTTGGGGTTGTGAACCAGGGCCCGGGCGATGGCGACGCGCTGTTGTTCCCCGCCCGAAAGCTGGGAAGGCCGACGGTGGGCCTTGCCGTCCAATCCCACTTGGTCTAATAGGTCCTTCGCCCGGCGGCGGGCCTTTCCAGGGTTCTCGCCCGTGATGAGAAGGGGCAGTTCGATGTTCTCCACCGCGTCGAAATGGGGTAAGAGGTGGAAGAATTGGAAAACGAAGCCCACAATTTTCTGTCGGTACTGGCTCAGTTCCTCATCGGTCTGGTTCTGCAGGGGCTTGCCCGAAAGCCATATCTCGCCCGAGGTGGGCTTTTGCATACCGCCTAATAAATGAAGCAAGGTGCTTTTGCCACAACCCGAGGGACCCATGAGGGAAGTGAATTGGCCTTCTTCCACATGGAAGTGGACATTGCGTACCGCTTGCACGTTCTCGCTGCCCGCGGGATAGGTCTTTGAGAGGTTTTTTACGTCCAGTAAGATCGCCATGGGTTCCTAATGTATCAAAAAATCAACGACCCAACAGTTCCAACGTCTCCCGCATGAAAGCCGGCAGGTCATCCGGGCGGCGGCTGGTGACCAAGCGGCCGTCCACGACCACTTCGGCGTCCACCCAACGGGCACCCGCGTTGATCAAGTCGTCCTTCAAAGCCGGGGTGGAGGTGGTCTTCTTACCCTTAACCACCTGGGCGGAAATAAGGATCCAAGGTCCGTGGCAGATGGAGGCCATTACCCCGCCTTGGGCGTCGATATCGGCCACCAGCTTGAGCACCTTGGGATTGCGGCGCAAGCGGTCCGGTGCCCAGCCGCCTGGGGCTATCAATCCGGCATAGTCCTTGGCCTTGGCTTTGGATATCTCCAGGGTCGAGGCGATAGGATAACCATTCTTCCCTTTATAGACCGTCCCCGCCTTGTCCTCGCCAATGACATCCACCTGGAACCCGGCTTCGATCAGCCGGTAATAGGGATACATCACTTCCATGTCCTCAAAATCCTTGCTGACCAGCAGGGCAATACGCATGGTTTTCATGGTCATTCCTCTCTTTTGCGGCGCGGGTCCGTAATGGGCACGTAATCCAGTTTCACGTCCCCCATCACCGATACTTGGCAAGCCAACCGCCAATTCGGCTGGGCCTTGATGGCGGCCAGGGTCTGTTGTTCGCGGGGTTCGATCGGCGAAAGGTTTTCCTGCCCCTCGATCACCTCGACCAGACAGGTGGTGCAGACCGCCCTTTCACAGCGATAGCGGATGGGCAATTCGTAGCGGAAAGTGGCGTCGACCAAGGTGTCGTCATAATCCACTTCGCAGGTTTGATCGGCCAGGGGGAATTCGATCTTCACGGTCTTCGGATGGTCGGACAAGGGAAACCCTTCCAAGAAAGTGCCTCATTATAGCGGTTTATCATGGGCGCTCATTGAAAAGAAAGAGCCGCTCTTCATAGAATGCCTCATCCCCTTCGGAGGCATCCATGGCCATTCTGCGTTTTGTGAATTTTTTCACCTTCATCTTCTGGTACGGCACCCTGCTTTATTTCACCTTCATCCAGGCCCCGGTCCTTTTCAAAAGCCTCCCCCGGGAACTCTTCGGCCAGGTCCAGAGTTACCTCTTCCCCGCTTATTATTGGATCGCCTATATCTGCGGCACCCTCTTGGTGGTGACCTATCACCTTCTTCATCCTTTGAAGGATTACCTGCCCCAGGACTGCGTGAAGATCACCGCCCTTTGCTTGATGCTGCTTTTTTCCTTGGGCCAGGGCCTTTGGATCGGCCCCAAGGTGGCTGAACTGCGGATCGAGCGGCAAACGGCTGAGGCTGCCAAGGACCAACTTAAAGTGGATGAATTAAGCAAGGAATTCGGCAAGGCCCACGGCATTTCCAGCCTTTTCAACTTGGTGGTCGTCATTGCGGGGACCGTCTATTTGGTCTATCTTTTTAGGGAGATCAATCCCTAGTCCCGAAGGTTCCTTTGCCCCACCCCGACCGCCGTTCCGAAGAAATCCTGGTTGTCGATCTTGTCCGTGGTTTTTCAATTCTGGCCGTTTTGGCTTTTCACATCAGCCTTAACTGCGGTCCCACGCCTTGGCCCTGGCTTTCCAACCTTTGGGTCAATTTTGCCCTGCGGGGCATGTACGGCGTAACCGTCTTTTTCCTCATTTCGGGTTTTCTCATAACCCGAACCATCGCCCTTCAAAAAGAGGGATTACTGAACCCCAGTTTGCGAGAATTTTATGCGCGTCGGGCAGGTCGGATCTTCCCCCTACTTTTTGCGATTCTTCTCCTGGGTGCCTTTCTTTTTTGGGGACCGCTTTCGCGGCCGATTTATTTCGGTTCCTTCTTTCACAACTCATCCTTACCCCTGGATTGGACTTTTTGGGGGTCCATTCTCACCTTCTGTTTCAATTGGAACATGATCCTGCACGAAAAGGTTGCCCCCAATGGGTATGGTCTTTTCTGGGGTGTGCTTTGGTCCCTTTCGGTCGAGGAACAATTCTATGTGCTATACCCCTTGCTCTTAAAACGCCTCAAAACACGCTCATCGTTGACGGCTCTTTTGTTCCTTCTCATCCTAACGGGCCCATTGGTGCGTTTTTGGGCCTATCAAACCGATCCTTCTCGTTATTTTTTGTGCTTCATGAATTCCTTCGGTTGTTTCGACCTGATGGCCATGGGCATCCTGCTTTATTTATGTCAAGAACGTTGGGGAACCCTCTTGCGAGACCGCGAAAAACTTAGTTGGATGTTAACTATTTCGGGTTTGGCCTTGGCCATGACAGCCTACTTCAATACCATACCCCAAAGTACTGGCCGGATCCTCGGCCCTTCTTTGATTGGGATCGGCGTCTTCTTTTTTTTATTGGGTGGTATGAACATTGATCTCTTCAAAACGCGACCCTTCCTCTGGCTGGGATTCCCAGGCAAGCTCAGTTATGGCCTCTATCTGCTGCACGTGGGGATCATTTATGTCCTATGGCCTTGGTTGCCCCACATGGACACCCTTTTAGCCTACTTGTTACTTTGTTCCGTTTCTTTTCTGACAGCTTATCTTTCTTACCGTTTTTTCGAAGTCCCCGCCAATCGATGGGTCCGCCAAAAGTTCGGCGGATAAGGGTCCTTCCCCTATACTGGACCCATGAAAAAGATCCCTCTCATCGACCTGGTGCGAAGCTTTTCCATCCTGGCGGTCCTGGCCCATCACCTCGGTCTGGCACGGATCACCGCCGGCAGTTCTTGGTCCCCCTTGGCCATTCTCTGGTTCAAGATCTGGGCCAACGGCCATTTCGGCGTCACGCTATTTTTCGTTATTTCCGGATTTCTCATTACCGGCGTCATCGCTTCTGGCCCCAGGGGACTCTTCAACCCCAGTTATGGCGATTTCTATGCCCGCCGGGCAGGCCGCATCTTCCCGCTTTTGACCTTTATCTGTTTGTTGGGCCTTTTGTTGGACCATCTTTTCACCGGCGCGTCTTCGGCCAGTGACTTTTGCTTGCGCCTGCCCCAGGGCCCCCAAATGCCGCTCTTTTGGCTGTCGATCGTGACCTTTACGGAGAACCTCTTCAAGATTTTCAGTGGGCCACAGGGTTATCCTCACTCCCTTTATTGGGGTGTTCTCTGGTCCCTGGCCATCGAGGAACAGTTCTATCTTTTCTATCCCTGGGTACTTAAACGGCTGAAGAATCGTCGGCGGATGACCGTCTTTATGCTCACAATGATCCTGGTGGGCATCCTCAGTATGGTCATCGCCTCGCTGTTCTGGCACAAATATCCGATCGTGGTCTTTAACCCAGCGACTCCCTATAACTCATTTGCCGGATTCGGCCTCATTGCCATCGGCTGTCTACTTTATCTGGCTGTGGAAAAATTTAGGGGTCATCTAGCTTCCCATACCCGGCTTTGCTGGGTACTTTCCTTGGCGGGGCTTGGCTTGATTGCGGTCATCTACTGGCATGTGACGGTCAGCATCGATTTTTGGTGGATGGCCTTGGGGGATACCCTCGTGGCTACGGGACTGTTCATGTTCCTTTTAGGGGCCATGGGTTGGAAGGGCTGGCACTCGCCTCTTTGGCGGCCCTTCTCTTGGCCGGGGCGCTTCAGTTATGGCGGTTATTTATATCATTCGGCCGTTCTGTTCTTCCTTTGGCCCTTGTTGTCGGGAATGAATGCGTATGGGGCTTTTGGGGTCTTCGCCCTGGCCGTCACGTTGATATCCGGGATCTCGTTCTATGCTCTCGAGAAGCCCGCCAACAGCTTTATCCGGAAAACGCTGGGGTCCTCAACCCCGGTCTAATTCGTCTCTTCGTTCGACATCTTTTGTCGCTCGCCGTCGATGTAACGCATAGCTGTGGAAAAACCATAGGCCGGGGCCGCGGACAAGGCCTTGATATCGTTGGTCTTGCCGATCTTTTCCAGGTATTCCATTACACCGCCCAAGACCAGCATCAGGAAGAATAAGGATGCGTCATTGAGGGTGCGGATGAGGTGCTGCAGGAAGAAGATATCCGTCGCGGGATAAAAATGGCCTTCCTCACCCAGCGGCATTTCCATTTCCACTTTGCGCACTTCATCGTCCTGAAGCAGGTGGATGACCGCGGAGGTTTCGGCTTTTTCGGGGAGCTTTTCCAGCAGGCCCTGATTCGGGGCCATGATGGCCGGGCGGATCAAACCTTTGGGAGTGACCGTGTCGCCCATGGCCGCTTGCACATACTGCATCAGCATGGGGGCTTGCTTGTTCTCACCGAGAAGGAAAAGAGTCTTCACAAAGGCCAACGAGAAAAGCTGGATCATGTCCCTTTCCCGGGCGATAGGATCCGTCTCGGTGGTCTGGTAATCCACATAGGCGTGGAACCGGTCCGAAAAGACGACCCGCAGGACGCCCAGTTCTTGGGAAAGTTCATCTGACATAAATTATTTGGGCTCGTTTTTGTGTTTTTCAAATTCTTTGCTATATGGGATAACCCAAAAAACAAAAACTGAAATAAAGGCCGTCAGAGAAATCAACAGAAAGCTTAACGAGAAATTTAAAGAAATGTTTGAGTTTGAACTAGTTGGGTCTTCCCCAAACTTATTTAACCACCAAAGTCGGGCATTACTTAAAATCAAAACAAGAAGAATAAACGGGAAAAAAGCCACAATTATGCGAATCCACCAAGACATAGCTTGAACTCTTTGGATCGGAAACAACCTATGACAATAAATATAGACGAATACAAAAATAAAAAGACTCCCAATCGGTCCATAAATTAACCAATAAGGAGTCATTTACTTGAACCTATCTTGATTCATTAATATTTCGGTACGGAAGGATCGACCTGATCGCTCCAGCCCAAGATCCCGCCGGCCATATTGACCAAATGATCGAACCCTTGTTGCTTCAAGAAAGCGATGGCCTTTTGGCTTCGCATGCCGCTCTTGCAATGGACCACGATCTCTTTGCCCTTGTACTTGTCCAGTTCATGGAACTGGTTGGGCAATTGGGACAGAGGCACGAGAACGGAACCCGGGATACGGGCCATATCGTACTCATTCTGTTCGCGCACATCGACCAGGACAAAATCTTGCTTCTCGTCCATCTTCACCTTCAAGCCCAGCGCGTCGATCTCATCCTTTTTCATGGCCGTTTCCTTGGTCTGGGTATCTTCCACCTTCATGCCGCAGAACTGTTCATAGTCGATCAGCTCCTTGATGGTGGGGTTCTTGCCGCACAAGGGACAGCTGGGGTCCTTGCGCAGTTTCAAATTGCGGAACTGCATATCCAACGAGTTGTAGATGACGAACTTGCCGATGGCCGGGGTCCCGGCCCCGGTGATGAGCTTGATGGCTTCGGTCGCTTGGATGGCGCCAATAGTGCCGACCATTGCCCCCATAACGCCGCCTTCCGCGCAGGAAGGAACTTCGCCCGGAGGAGGCGGTTCGGGATACAAGCAGCGGTAGCAAGGCCCTTCGGGGGTCTTGAACACGGTCACTTGGCCGTCAAAACGGAAGATGGAACCATAGATGTTCGGCTTGCCTTGCAGGGCCGCTGCGTCATTGGTCAAATAACGGGTCGGAAAATTGTCCGTCCCATCGATGATCATGTCGTAGTTCTTGAGGATATCCATGATGTTGTCGCTCTTCAGGGCGACTTGGTAGGTATTCACCGTCACATCCGGGTTCAAGGCCTTTAACCGCTTGGCGGCCACTTCCACCTTGGGCTTCCCGACGTCCTCGGTCGTGAAAAGGATCTGGCGCTGCAGGTTGCTGGCGTCCACGGTGTCGAAATCGACCAGACCGATGGTGCCCACGCCCGCCGCGGCCAAATAGAGGGAAATGGGACAGCCCAACCCACCCGCGCCGACCACCAACACCTTGGCGGCGAGAAGTTTCTTTTGACCTTCCACGCCGATCTCCGGCAAAAGAATATGCCGGGTATAGCGCTTGATCTGTTCTTGGTTGAGATTCATGCCCATGTCTCCGTGGTAATTGTCTGTGAAAGTTCAAATTAGGAAGGTCATCATAAAAGGGCAAGTCGGGCAGTTCAACCTTTTGGGCCTTATTCCATGCTTTTAGTGTGTTTTCCGGAAAACAATGTCTTCTTTTTGATCCAAAAAGGACAGGAAGCCGGCATTAAGTTTATTGGGATTTTGACGTAAGGTTTTTCGAAGACGGCGTCTATAAGGTTAGAACAACCATCAGTTGGGGAGCGTACGTGAAAAAAATAACCTTACTCGTTTTTATCGGGATCCCTTTTCTGTCCATCGCTTGCCGGGGCAATTTGCCGAGTGTCACCCCTCAAGCCACGGCGACCCCTACCTTTGCCCCGACTGCCACACCCGGATGTATCCAAACCACCGCCTTGCCGACGGTCCAATACAGCGAACCGAATCCCCCGCCGGCCGCGACACCCTTCAGCACACCCGTTTCCCCGGTCGTTACCAGCATGAGCGGTTTTTATACCTATGACAACCAGGACCATGGCGGGGTTTTATTGAAGTCGAGCACGGATTGGACAACTTATTGGAACGATCAAAACTTACCCGTTCCCACGACGCCGACCGACTTCGTTTCGAAAATGGTCTTCATTCCGGGGAAATATCATTTCGATCAGATCTGTTACACAACGACTAATGTGGTCATCTATCAGAGCAGCGCGGGCGGGGGCGCTCCCCCTTGCCTCACTTGCTTTCCCAATGTCTCTCCGATACCGACCCCTTCCACGATCAGTGGGACCTATTACGTGGTACCGGCATCATCCCTACCGGTCAGCTTTGCCAGCAGTTTCTTAAATGCCTTGTAAAAAATTTTAGGGGCGTTCCCGAAGGGCTTCTTGGAAGACCCCACCCAATCGCTTCACGCCTTCCCGTATTTTTTCCTCGTTGGAAGTGCAAAAAGCCATCCGCAAGGTATTCAACCCCTGGCCTTCTTTTGTGTAAAAGGCCGTGCCCACCACATAAGCCACCTTAGCGGCGATGGCCTTCTCGAAAAGGGTCACCGCGTTGAGATGTTCAGGCAGTTCGGCCCAAACAAAGAAGCCGCCCAAGGGGCGGTTATAGCGGATGGATTTCGGGAAATACTGGTCGATGGCGGAGAGCATGGCGTCCCGGCGTCCCTGGTAGGTGCCGATCAACCGGCCCAAGTGATCCTTCAAATGGCCGCCCTTGAAGAACTCCGCGGCGATGCTTTGCGAAAGCACATCCGTGCAAACGTCCGCGGTCTCTTTGGCCATGGTCATACGGGCGATAAGCGACGGGTCCGCGCAGACCCAACCCAAACGCATTCCCGGCGAGGCGATCTTGCTGAAACTACCTAAATAGATGACCCGGCCTTCGGTGTCGAAGCTCTTGATGGCCTTGATGGTCTTACCCGTATAGTTCAATTCGCCGTAGGGATTGTCTTCCAAAATGATCAGGTCGTGCTTGCGGGCCACCTCAAGCAATTGGTCCCTTTTCTCCTCGGGCAAGGTGGAACCCGCGGGGTTCTGGAAAGTAGGAATGGTGTAAAGCAGTTTGGGCTTGGGCGAGGTTCGGGAGACCAATTGGTCCACTTGGGCGGGGTCGATGCCTTGTTCGCCGCAAGGCATGGTCACGAACTTGGCCTGAAAATTTTGAAAGGCCAAAAGCCCTCCCAGATAGCTGGGTTCTTCCACCAGCACCTGGTCACCGGGGTTAATCAAGGTCAGCCCCGCCAGGTAAACACCCTGCTGGCTGCCCGTCGTGATCAAGATGTTCTCATAAGTGCAGTTGATGCCCTGGGCGGAAAGATACAGGGCCACTTGTTCCCGCAGGGGTTTCCAACCCACGGTCTCGCCATATTGAAGGGCCAGCTTTCCCTGCTCCCGGATAACGCGGGAAGCCGTGTCGGCCAAAATCTCTTGCGGGAAAAGGTCCGCGTCGGGTGTGCCGCCGGCGAAAGAGATGATGTCCGCTTGTTGGACCAGTTTCAAAAGGGCGCGAATGATGGAGGGTTTCATCCGGTTCGCGTTGGCTGAAAAGAGATTCGAGTAATCCATGGCACCCTCCTTTGGGCTGGGAGGAAAGTTTTACCACAGACCGGGCTTTAGAAACTAATCGGACGCCGTTTTATTTTTCCAGGTGAGCCTTCAGCATTTGAAGGGTTTGTTGTGTTTGCCGGCGGTGACCGGACAACCCCCAGCCCAGCCGAAAATAAAGTTGGGCCAGGAACCCGACCGGCTCCACCCGAAGCCAATAGAAGGAAACATGACAACAGCCCTGCCCGGGAATGATCTCGATGGAAGCCCGGCCCCTCAGGGGTTTGTGGGTGTATTCGAAGAAAAAACGGTAGGGCGGCTCCAACCCGGTGACCTTGAACTGGAAAAAGTGGGGCGGCAATCCTTCGACCCGGGCCATGATCTTTTGACCGACCACCGCTTGGTTCACGCCTTCCCACTCCAGGCGCAATCCCTTGCGCCAGGCCATGCGCTCTTTCCAATCGGTCAGCGCCTCGTAGATCTTTCCCGGTGTGGTGCGGACCTCGATGGAATCCGCGCATTGATAGAAGGCCAAGGTCAGACCTTCACCGCGCGGTAAGCCTTCAGCTTTTCGATTCCCGCCAGCAAGGTCTCGTCCTTTTTGCCGAAGCAAAAACGTATCATGCCGATGGAGGTGTGTTCCAAGGTAAAGGAATTCATCGGCACCGTGGCCACATGGCCCTTCTCGGCCAGGTGGATGGAATAGTCATAGTCATTCTTGAATCCCGCCTCCGGGATCGGCGACACCAGGTAATAAGCCCCCCAGGGTTTGTAGGCCTTGAACCCCGCCTCGCGAACCCCCGCCAGCAGCAGGTCCCGCTTGCGCTGATAGTCTTTGGAAAGATGTTGGAAAAAATCGTCGGGCAGGCCCATGGCGAAAGCGATGGCCTCCTGTAAAGGGGCCGCCGCGCCGATGGTGAGATAGTCATGAACCTTGCGGATAGCGACGGTCAGGTTTTCCGGCGCGATAATATAGCCAATGCGCCAGCCCGTGACTGTAAAGGTCTTGGAAGCGCCGTTAATGGTGATGGTGCGGTCCTTCATGCCCGGTAAATTGGCCATGGTCACGTGCTTTTCGCCGTCATAGATGATGTGTTCGTAGATCTCGTCGGTCACCGCCAGCACGTTCCATTTTTGGCAAAGCTGGGCGATGAATTCCATTTCCTTTTGGCGAAAAACCTTTCCCGTGGGGTTGTTGGGCGTATTAATGATGATGACCTTGGTCCGGTCGTTGAAGGCCGCGGCCAGTTCATGTTCGTCGTAATACCAGTCCTCTTGGTCATTAGCCGGGGGATGCAGTTTCACATAACGGGGAATGGCGCCCGACAGGATACTGTCTGGGCCGTAGTTCTCGTAGAAGGGTTCAAAAACAATGGCCTCGTCCCCCGGATTGATGACCGCCAGTAGGGTGGACATCATGGCTTCGGTCGCGCCGCAGCAGACCGTGATCTCTTTTCCCGGGTCCAGGTCCCGGCCCCGGAACCGTTTTTCCTTGGCGGCGATGGCGTCCCGCAGGCTCTTGGCGCCCCAGGTGATGGCATATTGGTTGATGTTCCGTTGGATGGCTTCGATGGCCGCTTGTTTGATGCGTTCGTCCGTGGGGAAATCAGGCGCGCCTTGGGCCAAATTGACCGCTTTGGTCGCCGTCGCCACCCGGGTCATGCCTCGGATGATGGACTCGCCGAAGCTGTTGGCTTTGTGGGAGATCAGGTCCTTGCTCATCCGCTTCCTTTCATATTAAACAGCGTCCGCATACCTTGACGGAGAGTTAGGATACTGCTAATTTATTTTTAAATGGATTCCATTTTAGAGCAAAAAAAAGAAAAAACTTCTTCTCTCACCTCCCAACAGACCCGCGAACTGGTTTGCGAACTTTGTCGTAATTTCTACAACTTAGGCTGGGCCTCCGGCACCGGCGGCGGCATTTCCATCAAGGAAGGCGGCAAGATCTACATGGCCCCCAGTGGGGTGCAAAAAGAACGGTTGAAACCTGAAGATATCTTCGTTCTCGACGCCCAGGGCCAGGTTCAAGAAGAGCCAGGCAATGGCCTTAAGTTGTCCCAATGTTCGCCCCTGTTCATGCACGCTTACAAAATCCGTAACGCCGGCGCGGTGTTGCACAGCCATTCCCTGAACGCCATGATGGTCACGACCCAATACGGAAGCCACTTCAAGATCCGCAACATGGAGATGCAGAAGGGCGTGGAAGGATTCGGGGCTTTCGACACCCTGGAAGTGCCCATCATCGAGAACACCGCCTACGAATGCGACCTGACCGACTCCCTGGAAGAAGCCATCCACAAGAACCCCAAGGCCCACGCCGTTCTGGTACGACGTCATGGTGTCTATGTTTGGGGCAAGGACTGGAAACAGGCTAAGACCCACGCCGAATGCTATGACTACCTCTTCGAAGCAGCCGTGAAGATGAAACAAATGGGGATCGATCCCACCGTTTAACAGTTCGACGGTATATTGAAAATAATTTTTCAATATACCGTTAACAAACCCGTCCTGTCCGCCCCTGCGGCCAAGGACTTATTCTTTATTTATAGAAAGCATGTGGAGGTTTTAATGAAAGCGATCTGGCTAGATAACGGCAATAACATCACCGCCGAAGAGCTGAACGCCCAAGGCGTCACTTACGAGCAATTCGAGACCGACGAAACCAAATACCGCGGCCCTCTGGAGCAGATCATGAAGGAACGCGGCTATGTGACCATGGACCAAGTCAAGATGTGGCCGACGATGGATAATTTCGACATGCTCTGCAAAAAGTTCGTGGGTGAGCATTTGCACACCGACGACGAGGTGCGTTTCGTGCTGGCTGGTTCCGGCGTGTTCGAGATCCGGAGCCTGGATGACCGCTGGATGAAGGTGATCGTGGAGCCCAAGGATTTCATCCTGGTGCCCGCCAACCGTTTTCACCGTTTCTACCTGACCGACGAGAAGAACATCCATTGCGTCCGTTTGTTCAAGGACCAATCGGGCTGGACCCCCGTCTACCGTGAGAACTTGGAGGCAGCCGCGAAGTAACGAAGGTTCCGCTGGGCGGAAAGGTTTTTCCTTTCCGCCTTTTTTCAACGTGGTCCTGAAAACGTTTGCCTCGCGACACACACCATGCCTGACTACATAATCACTCCTGACAAACGAGAGATCCCTTCCAGCCATCTTCTTTCTGAAGAATTGCATCGCCGGGCCCTTTCCGTCGAGATGGAAGTGAAGGGCACTAATTATAAATGGGAAAGCATCCACTTTTACGATCCCGCCGCGCCTTCGACCCAGTGTTTTTTAGAGCGCAACACCCAATCTCATGTCTTTAAGATCAGCCTGCCCATGGAAAGCACCGAGGAGTCCTCGGAGATGCAAAGAGCCTTGGTGGAGATATTCCTCCTCGAGGTCGGGGGCAAGGTTTTCGATATCGAATCCAAAAAAAGCCATGACCTAAAATCTTTTCGTAACCTGTCCAAGGACCTCGCTTCGGATTCCAGTACCGAAGACCTGATCTCTTTCTCGTCCCGGAACTCAGTGAAATTATCCACTTCGGACATGCTTTGGCTGGTCTTCGCTTGGGCCATGGTCCTCTTGGGACTTTACGTTTATCTTCAGGCCCCTGAATCACGAAAGGTCCTTGTCCTCTTAGCCGACGCCCTCGCTTTGATCAGCGCCGGCGGGATGACCTATACCCTTACCCGTTCCAAATGAACGCCACTGAGCGGTCGCAAAACCTGAAAGCCAAAGCTTTCGAGTTGGGTTTTGAGCTGGCGGGGCTCTCCCCCGCGGTCCCTCCTTCCCGTTATACCGATTTCCTCCACTGGCTTTCCAAGGGCTATGCGGGCGAAATGGGCTATTTGGAACGCCGGAAGGAAGAAAGGGGCGATCCCCAAAGGCTTCTTCCCGGAGCCCGTTCCATCCTGTCCGTGGCCCTCAGTTACAATCCTTCGCCGGAGCATTACCCGCTGTTGGAGAAGAATCCCATTTCCTGTTATGCCTGGGGCCGGGACTATCACCTGGTGGTCAGCGAAAAGTTAGAGCGGCTAAAAGAATATTTCTTAAGCGACATTGACCCAGGCGCTCAAGTGAAGACCTATGTGGATACGGGTCCCCTTTTGGAAAAGGACTACGCCGCCGCCGCGGGATTGGGTTGGATCGGCAAGAACACCCTGCTCTTGAACAAAAAATTCGGGTCCTTTCTTTTCTTGGGCGAACTCCTGATCACCACTGAAATGGCCTGCGACGAACCTACCGATAACCTTTGCCGCACTTGCACCGCTTGCATGGATGCCTGCCCGACTCAGGCTTTGGAAGAACCAGGTTTGTTGAACGCGACTAAATGTATCAGCTATCTCACCTTGGAACACCGCTCCGGCCTTCCTGCCAATACCCGGTTACATGGCTATTTAGCGGGATGTGACCTATGCCAGACCGTTTGCCCCTATAACGCGAACGCGCCCAAAGGCCGGGAAGAGGGCTTCCAGCCCCGCCCCGAGATACTGGGCCTTACCTGGGAGGCGGGACGGACCATGACCGCTGAGGAATTCAAACGATTCACAGAAAATAGTGCTTTAGAGCGGGTGAAATATCCTATGTGGGTCCGCAATACCCAATCTTCCTGACAAATCATTGATTAACAGATTAACCCACCGCAATTGTTTCTGGTTGAAAGGCTTCCCCTGACTGGAAATAATCGTTAGCCATTGTTAACGAGATTGAACCCAGTTCATCATTCAAGGGTGGATCCTTTATGTTCAGCAAAAATCGTTATTACCTTTTACTTCTGCTGCTGATCCTACCCGGGATGGCCTTGGCCTATACCACTGATGATTATTTTCACGGGGCGCTGACCTATTACCAACAAAGGAACTATGAACAAGCGATCCGTTATTTGAAATTCGTTGTACAGAACGATCCGAATAACTGGCAGGCCTATCAGATCCTGGGCAATTGTTACCATGACCTGCACGATGACGTGTCCGCCTTGGCGGCTTATGACAAAAGTTTGGCGGCCAACCCGAACAATCCGGGACTGAAGGCTTACGCGGACAACCTTCGCGCCGCCAGCCCCACGCCCACCCCTCCGCCCGAAGCCAAGGAAAAAGCCTTTGTCCGGGAATACTACGAGGGTAAGGACCTGCAGGAACATGCCCGAACCCAACTGGCCGATTATGGTAAGGACCATCCCTTGGGACGGGAGGACCGCAACATAGTCAATTATGGAATGGCCACTTGCGCCCGGGATGACCGGCGGTTCCAACTGGGTTTCAGCTTTTTGGGACCGACCTTAGTGGGTTTGGACGCCGGCTTGTCCCTCGATCCCACGACCAATCTGGGTTTTACCGGCATCTATATTCCCGGTTCCCTTTTCGGCGAATCGAATTTTTCCTATTACGCGATTGAGCCACGGATCAAGTTCTACTCCAGCCCGAAAGACGCCACTTTCTTCATCGGTCTCGGGTTGCTTTTTGGCGCCGCCAACGATGGTTCCACCGATGTCAGCTCCAGTTGGATAGGACCTAACTTCAAGTTCGGCTTAAGTCTGGTGGATTCGAATGGGCTATATTTTGAGTTGGATTGGTCCGTCGGCGCCATCATCGCCAGTTCCACGACCACGACCAGCACTTTTGATTTCAATACGGAGACCTACACCAACTCTCCCAGCACCACCAGCGCGGCGGTACCCGCCCTCATTCCGTCCATCCGCATTGGCATGATCTTATAACCGGTGGCGGAAGGTCACCGGGACCGTTTCGTTCTCTTTTCCAGTTCGCTTCCCCGGCGGATCAGGAAGACGAATTGCCGGTTGTCGGGCATCAGTTTCCAAACAACATAACGGTTCAGGAAATGTCGGTAATAATCGGGAAATTGCAGGTTATCCAACATCAGAAGGTCCGGTTGGGTACGGGCCAAGTCCCTCAACAATCGGCTTTGTAAGGTCGGAGCTAAGGGTCCATAAAAGGCCGGCAAGGCATAGACCATCCCCGAGGGCGGCCTGGCGGGCAGGGCAAAATAAAAGGTCGTGTCATCTCCCAAATAAAAGAAGGTCTCCTGGGGTTTCAATAGGCCGCGGATACGGTCCGCCAGCCGGTAGGTAATGACAAAAGAAGCGTCGTACTTTTTCAGCGACAACTGTTCCATGTTCAAGGAATAGTTAGGCGCTTCGTAGAGGACCAAAAGGAATAAACAGATCGCTCCCGATATATGCCCGATCTTGTTTTTAAATTTCTCATTCCACAGAACGATCGACCAGCCTCCCGCCACCGCCGTCATCGGCAGCCACAATTGATAGTAGTGATTGAAAAAATGGGCCGGCATGGCGATCAACAAAAATATGCCCGCCGAGAAGGCGGCCAATAAGAGCCAGAACTTGGTGTAGGTCCGATAGGTCAAGAATACCGCGCTGGCGATCACCAGCAACAAAGGCGCTAAGAACCAGGTACAGCGGGGGAAAAGCCATTCTCCTCTCAGACCTTCCATCAAATTCGCCGCGACATCACCCACGTAATACCGGTTAAAAAGAACAACCGCTCCATAAAAATCGTCCCATTGACCGGTCCATTTAAAACAGAGAAAGACCCCCGACCACAAAAGAACACTGGGAAATAATAAACCAAGGGATAGTTTGACCCTCTCTTTCCAACGCTCCTTCCCCTTTTGAAAAAAGAGCAAAGCTAACAACAACAAGACACCGGGAAGGACGGCCTGCGGCTTATAAAAACTGGCCAAGGCAAAACAAACACCCGCCCCTACAAGGCGGTCCATTCTCATCCCGGCGGATAGGGTGAAAAAGAACCCGGCGGTCAAAAAGACATTGATGAAGACTTCCACATTGGGCTGATTGGCTTGCAGAAGGGCGTCCGAACAGAAGGCTGTCCAAAAAAGCGCGGCCCATAGACCGGCGGCGCTCCCAAAGAGAGAGCCCGCAGCATAAACCCCGGCCAGGGTCAAAACCGCCGCTAGGACGCCCAAGGCGTAGACTTCGGAAGGGCCGTAAGGAACGATCTTTTCCATGAGCCAATTCGTCACATGGATGCCGGGCGGTTTATTGTCCCAAAGGTCCGAATAAAGATGCCGGCCCCGGTTCATCTCATGGCCCATGACCGCATAGGTCGCTATATCACGCTCCAACGGTTCCGAATAACTGTGCCACCGCTGGGCTGCGATCACGAAGATCATCAAGAAAAAGAAAAAAAGAAGGAAGCGCGGAGAGGATGGGGCTTGATCTAAGATAAAGCGCCTCCTCGCAGATTATTCCGGCAGGGGTATCTTGGGAGCCTTGTCCAAAGAGGCCCCTATTTTAAAGAACTCATCCATCTGTTGTTTCAAAAGGCCTAAGTTGACACCCATATATTCAGCGGGCAATTGGGCCCACTTTTCGAGGGCTTTTTCGTAAAGACCCTGGGTCCCGACTTTATTGCCTTTTTTCATGTGTTCCAAGGCGATCGCCGCTTGGATGATCCCCTGGTAATGCAGCCGGTCCAGCCCCTCCGAGGGGTGCCAGATATCTTCCAACATCTCGTGGCACTCGAAATAAGCGCCCGAGTTAAAGAGACGGATGCCTTCCAAATATTCATGTGGATATTTTTCCGGGGCGTCCCAATCCTTGGTGGAGACTTCCTCGATCAGGGTTTGGTCCGCTTCGGGGAACTGGTAGGTCTTGAGGTCCTGGGGTTTCACCCAGGCGAAATCCGCGCACTCGATCGGTTTGGGCGTGCCGCTCTTGAGGCCGCAGAGGAAGATATTGAGCCGCACCGACCGGGTGGGATAGTGATAAGTGACGATCTTGTAGAACTTGCGGATGTAGACTTCGATGTCGAGCTCTTCTTTCAGCTCGCGAATGACGCACTCTTCCAGCGTCTCGCCGATCTCTTTTTTACCGCCCGGCAGTTCCCAAAAACCGCCGAAAGAGTCCCCTTCCCGGCGTTTGCTGATCAGGTATTTGCCGTTCTCATAGACCAAAGCGGCGCCAACTTCGAGGGGTGATTGGCTCATACTTTCCTTCTGGCACGTTGATTTCGACGGCGTTTCTTCAATTTCTTCCGCTGGAACGTCATCTTTGCTTTTCTTTTGGGGCGGGGCAGTTTTTCACCGGCCACAAAACGGACCTTCCGTTCTTTCGACAGGGATTTTACCTGATACTCGCGCCTGAGGGCCGTGGAGTAATCGCCCTGGGGTTCCTGAAAGACCAGCGTGACTGGTCCGTGGGTGGCGGTATATTTGGCGCCCTTGCCGTTATTGTGGCTCTCGATGCGCTTTTCAACATCCTTGGCGATGCCGGTGTAATAGGAACCGTCCGCGCATTCGGCGACATAAAGCGACCACTCCGCTTTGGAGCGCCGTTTCATTCGGTTTCCCTAGCTAACGAACTCGATCTCGCCCACCGGCGGGATGAGTTTGTGCTTTTCCCCTTCGCCCAAAAAGGCGCGGATCGCGTTGCGGCCCTCGTCGCCCATCTCGACCGTGCGTTCGTTCACCCACATCCCCACGAAACGGTCGGCCACGTCCTTGGAAAGTCCCCGGCCAAAGGCCAAGGCGTAATCCAAAGCGGCTTCGCGGTTGTCCAACGAGTATTGGATGGATTGTTTGAGCTGCTTGGAAACCTTCTTCTTGATGTCTTCCGGCAGGTCCCGGCGGATGGCGTTTACGCCCATCGGCAGCACCATGCCGGTCTTTTTGAACCACCATTCGCCCATGTCGACGATCTTGTGGAAACCCTTCTCCTGGTAGGTCAATTGGCCTTCATGGATGATAAGCCCCGCGTCCACGTTACCCTTGGCGACCTCATCCATGATCTGGTCGAAGTCCACGATGACCTCTTGGAAATCCGGGAAGCAAAGCTTGAGCGACAGATAAGCGCTTGTCATTTTGCCCGGGATGGCGATCTTCTTACCCTTGAGGCTTTCGAGCGATACCGGCTTGTTGGCGATGATCATTGGGCCATAATTTTTACCAATAGAGCCGCCGTGGGTCAGGATGGCATAGAGGTCCTTCACATAGGCGTAAGCGTGCGCCGAGATGGCGGTCACTTCCATACGCCCTTCTTTGGCCCAGACGTTCAGGGTTTGGATGTCTTTAAGGACGTGTTCATACTCGATACCTTCGGTGTCGATCTTGTTCTTGGCCAGGCCATAGAACATGAAAGCGTCATCGGCGTCGGGGCTGTGGGCTAAACGGATCTTCATAACGGGTCCTTTACGAGGGGAATTTTCGAGCGGCAGTTTACCTTTTCAGACAGGAAAAATCATTAGCCGCAGATGTACGCCAATTTTCGCAATAACAAAAAGGAAAAATCGATCGAATCTTGTGCCTTTTATTTATGGCGATAATCTGCGTTAATTTGCGGCCAATATTAAGGTAAATGTTCCAAGATGGCTTTGAGTACCTTTTCAGTATCGGAAAGGTCCTCAAAGACATAATCCGGGCCCTCGGCCCTCAAAACATCGATGGAATAGTTACTGGTCGCGACCGCGATGACCCGGACATGCAAGTGACGGCCGCAATGGATGTCGTTGGGGGTATCCCCGATCAGCACAATCTCTTTGCGCGAGAACTTGTGCCCGGCGTATTTTTCGGCCGCGTCCAGTCCCCTTTGGGGCAGATCGGACCTTTGTCGGGTCCCGTCCCCGAAGGCGCCGAATGGAAAATATTGGTTCAGGTCATGGGGTTGAAGCTTGATCCGGGCCCCTTCCTCGAAATTGCCGGTCAAAAGACCCATCAGGATCTCCGGGTGTTCATGCAATCGCTGGATCAGGGAAACGACTCCCGGTTTGAGAATGATGTAATCGGGCCGTTCAGTTACCTTGGCCCGGAGCGCCTTTAAGTATTCGTCTCTCATTATCGGCAAAAGTTGAGTGACCCTTTCCTCAGGAATACTATTCAAACCCAGGATGTCGTAGAAGATCTGAGGGTCCGTCTTGCCGCCTTGGCGGTATTGAGAGGTGTCGATCGTTCGGGGATCACCGATATCCTTGAATATCTTTTCAAGGACTTCTTTGACCGGGTCTTTCCAAATAGCCCGGGAAGTGCCCAGAATGGTGCCGTCGATATCAAAAAGAACGAGCCGGGAGGGTTTCATAAACGCAGTTTACAAGATTTTTTAGATGTCATTGCGAGGAATGCGCCGCGAATAGCGGCGTGAATATGACGAAGCAATCTCAGTTTTAATAGGATCTTTCCCAAATGACACCTATTTACAAAATTAGACTGGAGACAGGATGGCAGAAAGGACTTTTGAAGTCTCCGATAGGTTCGCAAAAAGGAAATCCGGCCCTTCGGCCTTCAAGGTCTCGAGGGAGTAGCTGCCCGTCGCCACCGCCACCGCCCGGGCGCCCAGGGCCTCGACACAGCGCACGTCGCTGGGTGTGTCCCCAATGACCACCACATCCTTCCCCAAAAAGTGATGCCCCTTATGATATTTGGCCTTTTCCACCGCCATGTCGGGCAGTTCGTCCCGGTGTTTGGCTCGGTCGCCGAAAGCGCCCATTTTAAAATCGAAATACTTCTCCAGGCCGTGGGTCGAAAGCTTGAGCCGTGCCGCCCCTTCGGAGTTCCCCGTCAGGAGGGAGAGAACGACGTCCTTGCGTTGGTGAAGGTCCGTCAGCAATTCATGGACACCGGGTTTAAGTTCGGTGGTTTCAGGACCCTTGATGATCTTGGAGAGTCGTTTGAGATATTCCTCTAAAAGCTTCGGCATCCAGTCGTAAATTTCCTCTTCGCTGATGCAAATGCCTTCGAAGAGTTCGAACACTACCTGGGCGTCGGTCTTGCCGCTGGGCCGGTGTCGATAAGGGTCCACTCCGATGTTGGTGATGTCCCTAATGACATCCCGCATCAGGTCCACTTCACCCATGAGCACTTCGTCGCCGGTCTCGGCATTGGGGATCTTCCAGGCGTCTTCTTTGGCGGATAAAAGGGTGCCATCGATATCGAAAAGGACTAAATGGGTAGGATGCAACTAAATGACTCGCTCGTACTCGTTCAGGTCTTTCTTCCAGACCACCACACCACAGAAACGGTCGCCTTCGGGGCATTTGGGCAGCGTGCCCGCCAAACTGCGAAGCCCGCAGGGGGGCAGCAGCCATTTGCCAATCCGGGGATGGGTTTCCCGCACTTGCTGGGCCTCATCCACCGAGGCTTTCCAGATCTCTTCCTGGGCGTTATAGCAAAGCCGCATGGCATGTTTATGGTGCAGGTTCAAAAGGTCCGACGATTCGGTATAGCGGACCGCCACCGCGTTGGGCAGCAAATAGGAGGCGAACTCGTCGGATACGCCCATTTGGCGCAATTGGCCGATACGCTTCCAGGTCTCTTTCATGATGCCGTCGAATTTCGCGACCAGGGCCGGGTCCTGTTCCACCAGGACCGGCAAGAGATAATCCGGCTCGTCCAGGGTCAAGGCATGTAAGGTGGGCCGGGAAGCCGGCGTCATGCGGTGGCGCTGGTCCTGCGAATCGCCCGCGTGGGACAGTTTCTTGCGGAAGGTGTAATGCGCGTGGAATAAGGTGCGCGTGATCTTGCTGTGGGTAGAGACGTTCAGCGTCTCGCCCAGGTACTTGTTCTTCGACGGGTCCAGCGCCAAGGCGATGGCATCGTCATCGGATAAAGCCGACGCCGGCAGGCCAAATACTTCCCGCACGGCGGCAGCTAGGATCCGTTCCCCCTCTTTGGAATAATCGACCAACTTCGACATCCTCCCCCCCAAGGAGGCGTCAAACTCCTGCCGGAAAGCCTTCTGCGCCCCGGCGGCAGCGTGGAACGATTCCATCATCTGGTACTCAGGCGTGGCCTCGAGCTCGATCGGCTCTTCGAGGATGGCCTTATACTCCGGCGCCAGTCTCAATACTTCCTCGACCATCTTGCCCACCACGATGCGCTGTTCCAACGGCGCGTCGAAGGTTTGGCACAAGCGCCAATAACGCAAAAGGGTCAGGCCCGACACCGTGTGGTACAGATAAGCGAAGGTGGCCACGGGCAGCACATAGCGGGCCACTTCTTGGGATTTTTTCTGGATGGCGACCTGGGCTTTCTTGTGGGTCTCGTCGATGCCCTTGAAACGCTTGAAATATTCCTTGGCCACCAGGGGTTTGAACTTTTCCGTCAAGTCCTGGTAGGACTGGGTCTGGTAGGCCACCGTTTCTTGATAGAGCTTGGCCGCATCGCCAGCCAAGGGCGGCATAGCCACCTGGCTCGGGTTCACCGTCACATAGCGTTGGGAAACCTGCTCGGAGTTATAAAAAGGATGGCTGTGCAGGAAGCTCCACAGGAACTGCCGGGAAACATTCTCGATGGCGAATTGGAAATGGGCGTGCTGAAGGGTGGTGTGATGCCCCGCCTTATAAATGGACTTGGCCAGGTCGTCGCGTTTTTCCCAACGTTCTTTTTGCTTCTCCTCGTCCAGCCCCGCGCCAAAGACCTGGTCCGTCGTGACGATGCCTTTGCTGGAATAACAGGTGCGCGCCGTGGCCACCGCGTTGTCGAAGGGCTTCACGAAAGAATTGACCAAGGTCACCTTGGGTTCAGTGGAAAGAAAAGCGGGCAAAGTTTTTTCGGCTAAAGAGGACATGCATGCTCTTGAAAGGGAATAAAGAAGGGGAAAAGTGTCGAGGGATTCATTCTAACGAAAAACAAAAAACTAACAAAGGCAATTTGAGCTTTGATAAACATTGATAAAAACGGATAAATCTTTAACGACAAAAAACCTTATCAAAATTCATCTGTGTTCATCATAGCTAAATTGAATTTTGGCTTTAATTTGTTCGAAAAAAGAAAAGCGGGTTCCCCTTTCGGGAAACCCGCTTTTTTCAGCGGAAAACTTAGCGCGCGTCGTCGGAAGAAGACGCCGTCGGGACCGCGGCCGGGGCCGAAGCGCTCGAAGAAGCGGACTTGGACTTCTTCTTTTTGTGGCTCTTGGTGGTTGGCGTAATGGTCGAAGCGACCGTCGCTTTGGACGTGACTTGCGCCGTCACAGAAGTCTTCACTACCTGAGTCGAAACAGCGGTAGCAGTAGGTTTGGTCATCTCTTTGACCACTTCCTTGGCCTTGGCTTTCGGGTGGGCGGCGTTCACAAAGGCGAAAGACAGGGAAATGCCCTCATCGTCTAGCTTGAACTCATAACCCTTGCCCCATTCCAGGTCTACATTATCCTGGAACACTAGGTCCAGGCGGTACTTAGCGGAACCAGACAAAAAGCTTTCGATTTGCTGGAAAGAGCTCAAGTAGGATTCGCGCTTGTCTATGTTGCGTTGTTGTTCTTTGGGCAGCCACAGTTCCACCGTCAGGAACTGGTTGCCATCCTCAGGGTTGAACACATAAAGCTCGATGCCCTTATGGGTACCGTAGGTGTAATAGGTCCAATCGCTCACCACACCATGCAACAAATGGCCGTGATTGTCCGCCAGGAGGATCGTATAAGCCGGCAATTCCTCGTGGGTGGTCAAATATCCATTGATGGATTGGAACGCGTTCTTGTAACGGTCCGTGTTCAAATGGAAAGGCGAATAGGACGAATCCGCCAAGTTGGTCTCCGACAGGTTGTGGATACCAGGTCCTGCTTGGACTTGGGCCGCGCCAAAGGTCATCCCAGCGACCATGGCCAAGACCGCTAAACGTTGGAAAGCTTTTCTCATGCTGAAACCCCTCCCGATATTTCATTGAACTGACGGCACATTCTACCCAAAAAGACCGGGAGCTGGCGGTAAAGATAACCCTTGGGTAACCGCAACCCTTCGGTCCAAATAGGGCTTTTTAGGCCCTATTCAGGCCCCTTGCAACCCTCGGTCACGGACTCTTAATATCAAACTCAATATCCCTAGAAATATCCCATTCCAAAGGACCCCTCTATGTCTTCCAAGCCTTCCACCCTGGGCGAACTGAAAGCCGCCCAGTATCCCGACTTCACGGTGAAACAGGAACTGGAAAGGAACCTGATCAAGAAGATCCAGCCCGGAGAGAACCTTTTTCCCAAGATCAAGGGTTTCGAAGAGACCGTCCTGCCCCAACTGACCAATGCCCTGCTTTCCCATCACGACATCGTGCTTTTAGGCGAGAAGGGCCAAGCCAAGAGCCGTCTCATGCGCTCCTTGGTGCAATTCCTGGATGAGGAGATTCCCGTCGTGAAGGGTTGCGAGATCCACGACCATCCCTATCACCCCATTTGCGCGGCCTGCCGGAAAAAACTGGCCGCCCAAGGCGATTCCCTGGAGATCGAATGGATCGGTCGGGAACAACGGTATGGGGAACGCCTTTCCCCCGGCACTAAGATCGCCGACCTCATCGGCGACCTGGACCCCGCCAAGGTAGCCGCGGGTAATCCTTTAGCCAGCGAAGAGGCCATTCATTTCGGTCTCATCCCCCGGATGAATCGGGGCATCTTCGCTATCAATGAATTGCCCGACTTGGAATATCTGGTACAAGTGGCCCTCTTCAACATCTTGGAGGAACGGGACATCCAAGTGCGCGGCTATCCTATCCGTTTCGACCTGGACCTGATCCTGCTCTTCACCGCCAACCCCGAGGAATATACCCGGGCCGGGAAGATCATCACCCAGCTCAAGGACCGCATTGGCGCCGAGATCCGCACCCACTATCCCCTCACCCGGGAACTGGGCATCGAGATCATCCGTCAAGAAGCCCGCCTGCCGCAGGATGAGAATATCAAACTCATCGTGCCCGATTTCATGACCGAGATCATCGAGCAGATCACCATCGAAGCCCGTAAAAGCGCCTATGTGAACCAAAAATCGGGCGTTTCCGCCCGGCTTTCCATCGCCAACTACGAGACCATGATCGCCAACGCCCGCCGCCGGGCCTATGTGCTGGGGGAAAGCGAGGCCGTACCGCGCATTTCGGACCTGAACTATCTCTATACCTCATCCTCGGGCAAGATCGAGTTGGACCCCTTCCGCGAGGAAACCGTGAACGAATTCCAGGTCTTCGGCAAGATCATGGACAAGGCCATCCTGCAGGTCTTCAAGGAGCACATGGAGAAAGAACACCTCGAACTGGTCATGCCCGACATGAGCGGCGAGAAACATATCCGGGTCTCGGAAATGACGCCTGCCGCCCAATATAAAGAACTCATTTCACAGCTTCCGGTCATTTGGGAACCGGTCCATCAGCTCAACGGTAAGAATTCGGAGGTCTATCAGGCTTCCTGCGTGGAGTTCGTACTGGAAGGCCTTCACCTGTCCGGCAAGCTTTCCCGGGGCAAGGTAGGTGAGTTCTTCGACTACCAGACCCCTTCCAAACCCAAGGCCCGGGCCAAAGAGAAGGAACAGGACTAAACCGATGATCACCCATGATTATTCCGAATGGCACGAACCGGAAAAGCCGCCCTTCACGGTGGAAGAACTGGTCAATGCCGTGAAGGAACTCATGATGCGCTATCACGTGCCCTTTGATGAGGCCTTGAAGCACCTGCAGGAAAAGGGCATCCCCTATAACCAGTTCCTCAAGGTGGGCGGATTGGACGAGCTCATCCAAGGATTCTTGGACCAGTTAAACCAGCAAAAACAGGACATCCTGGGCCAACACCGCTTGGACGATCTTTTGAGCAAACTGGAGGAGGATATCCGCCGCAAGGGAGCCGAACTGGATCAGCAGATCGCTAAATTGAAGGATAACGATCTTCTCGCCAATTTTCGGAACGACCTGGAACACCGCAACCCTTCCCAGCTTTACACCCTCAGCTGGAAGGTCGCCCGCCATAAAGACAAGAAAGCCCCGGAGATCGCCAATTCCCTGCGGAAACTCACCGAGCTGATCCAGAAGATGAACGCCTTGGAAGAACTGCACCAGGAACAGGCTTTCACCGGCGACAAGAGCCTGACCATACCCGAGGCCGAACGGGTGAAGGAAAAACTGGAGATGTTGGAGAACCTCCAACAGCAACTCATGGACGCCCTGGAATATGGCGACCTTTTCAATATGGACCTAGAGCAGTTGGAAAAGACCCTCGGCCAGGAAGCCGCCCAGGCCTTTGACGCCAAGCGCGAGGAACTACGCCGCCAGTTCAATGAAGCCCTGCAATCGACCGGCCAGGTGGATTACGACGAAGGTACGGACATTTACAAGCTCACCCCCGGCGCCGCCCGCAAGATCGGCGAGAAAGCCTTGAAGGAGGTCTTCTCCCGGCTCTTCACCGACGGCGTAGGCCGCCATCATGCCACCTACACCGGCGAGGGCAACGTGGAAATGACCGTGACGAAGCCTTATGAATTTGGCGACTCCCTGAGCCACCTCGACCTGCCCTCCAGCCTCCTCAATTCCGCCATCCGTCAATTAGGCACCAATGCCGCCCCCGGCAAGATCCGCATCGACAGCCGGGACTTCATGGTGCACCAAACCAAGGGCGCGGCCTCCACCGCTATCGTCATGCTCATCGACCAAAGCGGCTCCATGGCCCGCTTCGGACGCTTTTATAACGCCAAGAAATTGGCCCTGGCCTTGGACACCCTCATCCGCACCGAATATCCCGAGGACAAACTGAGCTTCGTGTGTTTTTCCACTTTCGCTAAACAGGTCTCCATCGGGGCCATTCCGGAACTGGCGCCCAAGGAGATCACCGTCATGGGCGGGGGCATGAACCTGCGGGTGGATATGTCCAACGGCCTGAGCGAAAAGTCACGGGACTTCGTCCCCGAGCATTTCACCAATCTGCAAAAAGGCCTGGAGCTGGCCCGGGTCCTTTTGGCCAACTCGGACACGAAAAACAAGAGCATCCTGCTCATCACCGACGGTGCCCCCACCGCCTTTTATGAGGACCATTACCTTTACCTGACCTATCCCCCCAACGAACGCACTTACCAGCGCACCTTAAGGGAGGTTCGGGCCGTCACCGACGAGGGCATCACCATCAATACCTTCATGATGGGGGACGATTTTGAGAGCGGTTATTTTGGCGAGGGTGAGTTCCTGGAAAAAATGCACAAGATCAACAAGGGCCGCCTCATCTATCCCGCCCCGGACAAACTGACTCAATTCGTCCTGAAGGACTATTTGGACCAGAAGAACAAGCTTATCCAGATCTGATCCCCGGTCGTTATAATCCTCTCATGAAAAAAGAACCGATCTCCCCTATCTTCTGGGCCGTCTTTGTGGCCGCCCTGGGCTATTTCGTCGACGCTTATGACATCGTTCTTTTCACCATCCTGCGCACGAAAAGCCTGCAAGGCTTGGGCGTTCCCGCCGACCAGATCTTTACTGTGGGCATCGATCTTCTCAACTGGCAGTTGATCGGCCTGTTGCTGGGCGGCATCTTTTGGGGCATTTTGGGCGATAAGAAGGGCCGGTTATCGGTGCTTTTCGGCTCCATCTTCATCTATTCCATCTCCAACATCCTCAACGGCTTCGTGACCTCCGTGGAGTTCTATCGGTTACTGCGTTTCACCACCGGCCTGGGACTGGCCGGGGAGCTGGGTGCGGGCATTACCCTGGTCACCGAGATCATGTCCCGCACCGGCCGGGGCTGGGGCACGACCATCGTGGCTTCCATCGGGGTCTTGGGCGTCCTGATCGCTTCCGTGGTGGGCCAGCAGTTCGACTGGCGGGTCTCTTACTGGATCGGCGGAGCGATGGGTATGGTCCTGTTGGTATTACGGCTGAACGTTTATGAATCCGGTCTTTTCACGACCCTGGTCAAAAAGAACATCCAGCGCGGTAATTTCTTCAGCCTTTTTTCCTCCTGGAAAAAGACCTTCAAATATGTCCGCGCGGTGCTTATCGGCATGCCGACATGGTTCGGTGTCAGCATCCTTTTGACCTTCGCCCCGGAGATCGGCAAAAGCATGGGCATGGTCGAGCTGCCCGATTCGGGCCGAGCGGTCTTTTTCGCTTACGTGGGATTAACCTTGGGCGACATTGCCAGCGGCAGTTTGAGCCAGCTACTGAGGAACCGGAAAAAAGTGGTCGTGGGTTTCTTCCTGCTGACCTCTTTCTTCA
Organism: candidate division FCPU426 bacterium; assembly: GCA_027452205.1. Classification (GTDB taxonomy): domain Bacteria; phylum Oederibacteriota; class Muellerivitia; order Muellerivitales; family Muellerivitaceae; genus Bog-1183. The sequence goes on from DAIDGV010000024.1 coordinate 305,873, forward strand.
TGGCACTCTTCTTTTTGCAGAATGGGTTGTCTTTGCAGGTCTTTTACGCTTTTTACCTGGCCATGGGTTTCGGCTTCGGCTTTTGGGCGGTTTTTATCACGATGGTATCTGAGCAATTCGGCACCAACCTGCGCTCAACCGCCACGACCACCATTCCCAACTTTGTCCGGGGCTCCGCGGTACTCTTGACCGTCGCTTTCAAGAACCTGACCCCCCTCTGGGGCGCGCTAAACGCCGCCGCCTTCCTGGGTTTCATGACCATGATCGTATCCCTTTGGGCCATGAGTTCCCTGGAGGAGACCTTCGGGAAAGACATGGATTTCATCGAGCCGATCTAATCCATGATGCGTCCAAAGATAATGAATCAAAACGAAAAGATCATCCAAGCCGAGGTCGTTGAGGAAGGCGTCACGCCCCTGGAGGGTTGGCGCAAGACCTTTTCCGCCTTACGCAACCCCAATTACCGTTATTTCTACATGGGCCAGACTGCTTCCCTGATCGGCACCTGGGCCCGCACCTCCGCCCTGGGCTGGTTGGCCTTCCAGATCACCCATTCCGAATTCCTGCTGGGCATGGTGTCGGTTCTGGGTTCCCTACCCATTTTCCTTTTCGCCGTCTATTCCGGTTCTTTAGCGGACCGCTTTCCCAAGATCCGCATCTTCACCTTCACCAGCTGGTTCGCCCTTTTATCGTCCCTGTTCATCGCCATCCTTCTTTGGCGTGGGCCGGTAGGTATTACGACCCTTCTGGTTTTCGCCGCTTGTTGGGGTGTGGCGACCGCCTTTGAGATGCCCGCCCGGCAGACCCTGATGGTCGAGCTGGTCGGAAGGAAAGACCTGGTCAATGCCATTGCCCTCAACAGCGCCATGGTCAACTCCACCCGGGTCATCGGCCCGGCCATCGGTGGGATGCTCTATGCCGCCTTCGGCCCGGTCTGGTGTTTTTTCTTGGACGCGATGAGTTTCCTCGCGGTGCTTTTGGGGATCTACCACATCCAGCTTCCGCCCGAACATTACCGGCCCCGTAAGAGTAACTTCAGCTTCAAGCACACCTTGGAGGGTTTTAAATACCTGCGTACCGATCGCAGCATGGCCCAAGCCACCGCTCTTTTGGCGGTAATGGGCGTAGGGGGTTGGGCCTATCTTTCCCAATTACCGGCTTTCGTCCATACCCGGCTGCACATGGATGTTCAAGGCTATGGCTGGCTCTTGGCCATGAACGGCTTGGGTGCCTGTACCGCGGCCCTGCTGGTCGCGTCCCAAGGATCTCGGCTGGTAACGACCCGCACCCTCTATATAGGCATCGCCTTGTTCAGCGCTTTCATCATCCTCATGGGTTGGATGGACAATCCTATCGCGGTAGCCTTCATGATCTATTTCGCCGGTTTCGGCATCATCCTTTTCTTTTCCGTGGGCAATAGCGTGATCCAGACCAACTCTCCGGATCATTTACGGGGACGTCTGATGGGAATCTGGGCCCTGGTCTTTGGCGGCGGTATGCCTCTGGGCAGCTTTTGGATGGGCGTGTTGGCTTCGAATACCTCTTCCGCCTTCGCCCTTCAATGCGGCGGCGCCTTTTGCGCCCTGGGCGCCTTAGCGGTCTATGGGATCTTCCGCGACCGGGCCTGAATTTCTTTTCGATGATCAAGATACCCGGCTTAACTTCCGCGCTTCCGACGAGGCTTTTGGGTCGCTTGTTCAGTCTGTTTGAAATAAACTTTTCCTTGGGCTATCTTGGCTCATTCTATTGAAAGGACCCTTTATGAACGTTCTTCCCTTGATCCTGGGCGCTCTTTGCGTGCTGGTCATCACTTACCGATACTACGGCGCCTTTTTAGCTTCCAAAGTGGTGGTTCTCAACGATAAACGCGTCACTCCCGCCCATTTGCACAAGGATGGACACAACTATCATCCCACGAGCAAGTGGGTGCTCTTTGGCCATCACTTCGCCGCGATCGCCGGCTCCGGACCGCTGATCGGACCCGTCTTGGCCGCCCAGTTCGGCTACGCGCCTGGCTTTCTGTGGCTTTTGGCTGGCGTTTGCCTGGCTGGGGCCGTTCAGGACTTCATGATCCTGGTCGCCTCGATCCGCCGGAGAGGCCGGTCGCTGGCGGAGATCGCCCGGCATGAGATCAGCCCTGTGGCGGGCGTGGTCGGTTCCATCGCCATTCTGTTCATCGTCATCGTTGCCCTGGCCGGATTGGGCTTGGCGGTCGTGAACGCCCTCAAGTTCAGCCCCTGGGGTGTCTTTTCGATCGGAGCGACCATCCCCATCGCCCTGCTCATCGGTTTTTGGATGTTCCGCTGGCGCGTTGGGAAGGAAATGGAAGCCAGCGTCATCGGCGTAACCCTGGTCATTCTCGCGGTGGTCGGCGGAGCTTGGATCCCCGGCTCCCCCTGGGCCGCCTGGTTCACCCTGGACCCGGACCACGTGATCCTTTACATGGCCATCTACGGTTTCTTCGCCTCGGTCCTGCCCATTTGGATGCTCTTGGCCCCGCGGGATTATCTGAGCTCTTATATGAAGATCGGCACCATCGCGGCCCTGGTGCTTGGAATTATTTGGGTACATCCGGACCTGCAAATGCCCGCCTTTACGGATTACATCCATGGTGGAGGGCCCATTGTGCCCGGCAAACTATTCCCCTTTGTGTTCATTACCATCGCTTGCGGGGCCATTTCGGGTTTCCACGCGTTGGTCGCTTCGGGCACCACACCCAAGATGATCGATAAGGAAAGCCACGCTTTACCCATTGGTTATGGTGCCATGTTGATGGAAGGCTTGGTCGGTATCGTTGCCTTATTGGCGACCTGCTCCCTCTTCCCCGCTGATTATTTCGCCATCAACGTTTCACCGGAAAAGTTCGCGACCTTGGGGCTGACCCCGGTGCACTTACAGGAGCTTTGCCAGGCAGTCGGCGAGAACGTGGCGGGGCGCCCCGGCGGAGCGGTATCCCTGGCCGTGGGTTTCGCTCAGATATTCTCGGGCATGCCGGGCCTACAGGCCTTTATGGCTTACTTCTATCACTTCATGATCCTTTTCGAGGCCCTCTTTATTTTGACCACCATCGACGCGGGTACCCGAATCGCGCGCTTCCTGGTGCAGGAATTCCTGGGACGCTTCTACAAACCCATGGAAAACCCCAATTGGGTGCCGGGCACGATGCTGACTACTGCTTTGGTAGTAAGCGCTTGGGCCTATTTCATTTGGACCGGCAGTGTAAGCACCATTTGGCCCATGTTTGGGACGGCCAATCAATTGCTGGCCGCGGTGGCCTTGGCCGTGGCCACTAGCGCCATCATCAATAGCGGACGCGCCAAATACGCCTGGGCCACTTTTCTTCCCATGCTTTTTGTGGCGATCACGACCCTGTCCGCTTGCTGGTTGAATATCTTCAACAACTTTTTGCCTTTGGCGGCGTCCCACCCGGAAAAAGCTTTCCAAGCCTATTTGAACGTGGGTGTCACGGCGGTCATCATGGTCTGCGCGATCGTGATCCTTTGGGAGTCTTTCTACCGCTGGTATCTGATCTTGGTATTAAAGAAACATCCCAAAGCTATCCAGGACAAGGCTCATAAGGATGTGGAATTGGCGGACTATGGTTGTTGTTAAAACTATCCCTTTTTTCTTCGACCTAGTTTTATATCCCAGGTGTCTCGATACATCGCTAAAAAGTGATCAAACCTGTCGAAAGATAATATCCGAGTGGAATTTTTAATCCCTCTTTGCAAAACAGTTCTAATTCTTTTTCTGGCTTCGCGATCTGGATTAACAACCACAAGTGTTTCTAATTTTTTAGATTGAACGCTTGTTCTAAACAAAGAAGTGGTGTGTAAATCCGTAAGAGGCATTGAGTAACCAACGAAAATTATGTCTTTCGCATGATAAATTTCGTTAGCTGCGGCTTTCCACAAAACAGAAAAAACACCCTCGTCATATTGTTTATGCCACTCCGGAGGAATAATAGTGAATTTCTGGTTTCCATTTTGTTTTGTATAGGGCCGTTCTTTTAAATTTACAGTCTTCCCTTCTTCCTGAAAATGCAAAGAACCATGAAGCTTATAATATCGAACTGATATTTTTTCATTTGCTCGCTTATCAGGCTGCCACTTTTCGTGGCCAACAACTTTAGGTAAACAATAACCACTCGCCGAATTCCATTTTTCATTGCCGTGTTTTTTTAATGCATAATCTAAAACGCAATCATAATTAAAGCCAATTATGGCATCACCAGGCTTTAAATGTTCTTTGACAAATTTTTCGTGCGACTCACAATTATGCCCTTCTGTTCCCGCCGACAAAGCTTCCTCTAAAACAATCGCTATAGCCTGCTTCAGTCTTTCGCTTTTTGCTTTGAGACTCCCCAACTTGAAAGCTCTTCTTCCGCCTGTAACTTCTAACATTCGAATTGTGTGTTCAAACGTTGTAAAAACATTTTACATGGTTACAGAAAAATTTGACCCAAACATTGAAACTACATCCTTCATAACAGCATTAATCTGTTTTCGATGTTTTTGACTTTGAACTCTCTGTAGTTGAGTAAAAAAATCGAAATCTAAAGGCGGTAAACACGGATTTTCTTTTTCATCAACAAAACTACATCCACGAGTCGCCCCTGCCCCGAACACAAAAAGAGCCATATTTTTTTCCTTACTAAACTTCTAACAAGTAATAGACCTTATGCAAAAAATTCGAAAACAAAGAACACCAACCCGACCCCGCCAAAACCCATGCTGATGAACCAAAAGATCTTCCGGCGGGTCAGTGCCGAGATAGCGCCGACCGCGATGGCGACCTGGAACAAGGTGACCGCATGCGCCAGGGACTCATGGCGGTTCAGGTGTCCTTCGGACTCTTCCTCGAATTTTTTAGCGTCCTCGCTGATCTTGTCCTGATCTTCTTTATACTGCTCAACCTTCTTTTCGTCGTCTTTCTTGATCGAATGGTGTAAGGCTTTCAGGGTCTCGATCTTGGAACTGAGCACCGCGGCCTTGACGCCTTTGGCCTGGTAGTAGGCCCATTGATCGGAGGCCTTGATGCGGTTGATCATGGCTTCGTTGGCATGTCCCCCGGCCAGGAGTGCCGTGACCGCGGCGAAGACCGCCAGGATGGCGGAGCTGAGGGCGACGCCCATGATCCATCCTTCGTTGCTGTGCTCAGCGCTATGCTCCATATGCTCATGTAGATGTTCCGTGGGGACTTCAATCTCTTCCATTTTTCTCTCCTAAGACGATAGTAGGACAGGACGTTTTTTATCAGCAACGGCGGAAAGTCACAAGGGGAAATAAAAAAGGGGAGCCCTTGGGCTCCCCTTTTTACGTTGTATTGACCTGACAGTTAGACCGCGGCTTCCTTCTTGCCCGTGGCCGCCTCGCGGTAGATCTCTTCGGGATGCAACTTGATATCCCAGACCAAACCGAACCAGGAAAAAACCCGCAGGACATAATGGGACATATCCACTTCCCACCAATAGATGCCTTGGCGTTCGGAGTAAGGATAGCGGTGGTGATTGTTATGCCAACCCTCGCCCATGGTGATGATGGAAAGAATGAGGCTGTTCTTGCTCTCCTCGCCGGTGTCAAAACGCTTCTTGCCGATCAAATGGGCCAGGGAATTGATGCAAAAGGTGCCGTGGTAAAGGATGGTCGTGCTGGTGAAGAAACCCCAGCAAAGCATTTGCAGCCCGTTGGTATGGAGGCCCGGAGCCGCGTGTTCCAGGAAAACCCCGAAGAAGAAGATGGCCGAGGCCAGGATGAGGGGAGCGACACCATGGTACTTATTGATCCACTTGAGTTCCGGGTATTTTGCCAAGTCCTTTACTGCTTCCTCGTTGGTAGGAGCGTAACGTTTGCAAAGGATCCAACCCACATGGGACCACCAGAGACCGCGCAATTTGGCCGAATGGATATCTTGTTCCATATCCGAATACTTGTGGTGATGGCGGTGATGAGCGGCCCACCAGAGCGGCCCTTGTTGAGCGCAGGAAGCGCCCCAGAAGGCCAGAACGAACTGGAAAAAGCGCCCGGTCTTATAGGTGCGGTGGGAAAAGTAACGGTGATAGGCTCCCGTAATAGCGAACATGCGGGAATAGTACATAAAGATGCACATGGCGACTGCGGCCCAGCTGATACCCGTAAAAATGGCCAAGACACCTACAACGTGAACACCAAAAAACGGGATGCTTCCGCTCCAATCGAGCCGTTCGTCCACTGCGAATTTGGGTTTGCTTTGTTTGTTGTTTTCTTGTTTGGATTCGGTGACCGGATGGTCCACCGTGGGATTGAAAGCAACTTCAAGACTAGACATTGATTTTCTACACCTCTTTAAAAAATTTGCGGGGAGGGATCTACCACCCAGCTTTAAACTAGAAATATTATACCGCTAAAAACAGGGGGTTTTACACTCAAAATCCCCCCACTGACTATAACATCGTTCATAAACAGGGCTGAATGCCTTTAAAAAGCCCTTTCGAAGCTTATTAGTTTGGAAGAAAAATGGGGCTGTTTTATGATAAGCGCACTTCTTCATTAAAAAAAGGACACCATGAGCGAATTCCAGGAAGTCACACCCCAGGTCAAAAAAAATCTGGTGCTGATCCGCTCACTTCTGGCCGTTCTTCTTCTCACATTCGCTTTTTTCTATTACCAAAACAAACCCGAGGACCTGATAAAGATCTTGATCTATACCGGGATCCTTCTCGTCAGTTTTATTCCCTTTTTTATTTTAGAAGAGCGCAAATGCGAGTCGGTCCGCTTCCAGAACCTGGTCTTTTCTATGGATTTCGTTTTCTTAATGGGCGGTCTCTTTCTCTTCAATCATCTGGAAACGAACTTTTTGATCGCCATTTTCCTGACTTTTTTTATTTCGGCCCTGAGTCAATCCGTGGGACGGAGCATTCTGGTCGCCCTTTTTGTCGTCGGCATTTATGTTTACCTTATCTACTACCGGAACGAGAACTTCAATTATTACGATCCCATTCTGCTCCTTTCCTGCTCCTTGATATTGGTTGTCGCTATCCACGCGGGATATCTGGCCTATCGGACCGTCCAGGAAGAAAAAGAGATCCTAGAATTGGCTCGAAAGGCCTCCCTTTTGACCGAAAAGGTCCGGGAAGGCGACCAACTGGCCTTGAGCTATGCCGCTACCTTGAAGAACGTCCTCGATAGTCTTCCCTTGGGCGCCATCGCCGTTTCCACGGCCAACACCATCATTTTCGTCAACGCCAAGGCTGGCCAGATCTTGGATATCCACCCCAAGAACCTGACCAACCTCCATCTCTTGGCCAACGAATCGCCATTGGGTGAATTGGCGCTGACCATGGGGCACGCCTTGAAGAATCGCGTGGAACTAAAGAAAGAATACCTGGTCGTGGAATGGAAAGGTCAGCAGAAGCGGTTCCGACTCGATAGCTGCCCCGGCGTGGGCCCCGGTGGTTCTCTTTGGGGCACCTTGTTCTTACTACAAGAAACTTCCTTAACCTCCAGCACTGAAGGATAAGATCTCACCCCTCGATGGAGAGGTGATGAGGACATTTTCTATCCCTTCGTCAATAACACTCTCCGATCCTTTTCATCCAACAAAAAGCGTGCATCTTTGTTTCCACGTGGTAAAATATTTTCAGTTAGGTTTCTCTCACTTTTGAAGGAGGTTAACCTTGGCCACTAAGAAAAAGGCTGTGAAGAAGAAGGCTGCTAAGAAAAAGAAAAAGTAAGTAGCCTCAAAGCAAATGTTCAAAAAGCCTGGGACTCGTTCCTGGGCTTTTCTTTTTTACGGTCTTTTACGGGGATTACCAGCTTAAGCCCCGACCAAGTCTCATCCACCGCGCAAATTTTGACGTCCACCATCCCGCTTTCAAGAGCGAATCTCCGGACGTGATCCTCGGTCAGGTCGGTCACTACTTTCGAGGACTTCTTGGGCCAAGAGGCCCAGATCATTCCCTTAACCGCTAAATTTTTCCGGGCTTGGAGGAGAGCTTTGTCATAGGTCTTTCGATCGATGCAAAAAAAGGTGAACAAAGTCCAAGGACCCTTTTAGGGAAGGAACCACCCGCACTCCCTCCGGTAAGGGACTTAGTAACCAAAAGTAACCACTGGGCGGGTTCAGAATGTAAACCTTAAACCCTGTTTGAAAGCCAAGTTTTTTGACCAAGGGTGTTCCGCTATAACCCGCCATGATATCCCCCAAAATAAAAAAGGCCCCCAGGAACGCTGGGGGCCTTTAAGAACTAAAGAATTTACTTTCCAGTGACAGCATTCCACAACAACCGGACCGGATCGTAATACTTGTCCACTACCCGTTCTTTGAGCGGGATGATAGCGTTGTCCGTGATTCGGATGCTTTCAGGACAAACCTCGGTGCAGCACTTAGTGATATTGCAAAGGCCAATGCCGTGCTGATCCTTGAGAAGGGCCGTCCGGTCCAGACCATCGATCGGATGCATTTCCAAGCTGGCGATGCGGGCGAAGAAGCGCGGACCCGCGAAGCTTTCTTTCTTATTGTGCTCCCGCAGAACGTGACAAGTGTTCTGGCACAGGAAGCACTCGATACATTTGCGGAATTCTTGGGCGCGGTCCGCGTCCCGTTGTTCCCAATGCCAATCAGCTCCATCCTTCGGCGTGAAGGGCGGTATCCTTTTGTTCACTTCGTAATTCCACGAAACATCGGTCGCCAAGTCTTTCATGATCGGGAAGGTCTTCATCGGGGTCACCGTGATGGTTTCCCCTTCCTCGAACTCGTTGAGACGTGTCATGCACATCAGACGTGGTTTGCCGTTTACTTCCGCCGAACAAGAACCGCATTTACCAGCCTTACAATTCCAGCGGCAAGCCAGGTCCGAAGCTTGGGTCGCCTGAAGACGATGGACAGCGTCCAGTACCACCATGCCCTCGTCGACTTGGACATCATAGTCCTTCAGTTGACCGCCTTCAGAATTGCCCCGGTAGACTCTCATATGGATCTTAGGCATTTGATTTCTCCTTATTTCGCGATCAATGAGCGGGCACTTCGCCGCGCAATTGCTTCAAGATCTCGGGTTTCAAGAACCCGTCCCGCACCAACTCGGCTTCTAATTCCGCCGGTACTTGCGGAAGGTCCTCTTGGACCACTTCCATCTCTTCGCCCTTCTTGCGCACCACAACTCGCTTCTTGGCGAAATCTTTTGAATAGGTCGTGTAATCCGTGCGGGTATGACCGCCGCGGGATTCTTTACGTTCTTTCGCCGCGCGGGCCAAAGCCTCGCCGACAATGAGCATATTGCGGAGGTCCAACGCCACATGCCAGCCTGGGTTGAAGAGGCGGTTGCCTTCGGCGGAAACCTTCTTCAAGCGCTCTTTCAAGGAAGCGATATCCTTGATACAACCTTCCAGCAGGGCTTCCTCCCGGTACATGCCAGCGCCCTTTTCCATGGCCGCTTGCAGATCGGCCAAGATAGCGTAAGAAACCTCACCACCCTGGTGGTTAAAAGGTTCGTTCATTTCTTTGTTCAACTGGGCCAATTCGCTTTCGTCGATCTTGCCTGCCGAAGCGCTCTTGGCATAGGCCGCCGCGTGTTCCCCGGCTAATTTTCCAAAAACAACTAGATCAGAAAGCGAATTTCCTCCCAAACGATTGGAGCCGTGCATCCCAGCCGAGCATTCGCCCGCCGCGAAGAGACCCTTCACGGTGGATTCTTGCGTTTCCGGGTTCACCTTCACGCCGCCCATCATGTAATGGCAGGTCGGGGCGATCTCCATCGGTTCTTTGGTGATGTCCACGTCCGCCAATTGCTTGAATTGATGGTACATGGAAGGAAGCTTCTTCTTGATGTCCTCAGCGCTGCGGCGCGAGGCGATATCCAAGAAAACGCCGCCATGTTCCCCACCACGGCCTTCTTTGATCTCGGTCCACAAAGCGCGGGCCACAACGTCACGGCTCATCAGTTCGGGTGGTTTGCGTTCTTTGACGTTCTCTTCTTTTTGACCTTCCACCACGACCTTTTGGAACCAAGCGTTGGCTTCCTCTTCGGTCTCGGCGTATTTGCCTTGGTACTTGGGCGGGATGTACTTGAACATGAAACGCTCACCCTTATTGTTCTTCAAGACACCGCCCTCACCGCGCACGCCTTCGGTAATGAGCAATCCACGCACTGACAGGGGCCAGCACATGCCCGTCGGGTGGAACTGCACGTATTCCATATCCGCCAGTTCGGCGCCGGCCAAATAGGCCAGGGCAAATCCATCCCCGGTACATTCCCAGGAATTGGAATTGACTGAGTAGAGTTTTCCGATACCGCCAGTGGAAATGATGATCGACTTGGCTTTGAAGAGCACCGGACGACCCGTCTCACGGAAGTACCCGTAAGCACCCGCGATACGGTCGCCGTCCTTGAGGAGCGCGTAGATGGTGCATTCCATATGGACTTCAATGCCCGAATGGACACCCTTGTCCTGCAAGGTGCGGATCAATTCCAGACCCGTGCGGTCGCCCACATGGGCCAAGCGCTTGTAAGTGTGACCGCCGAAATGGCGGACGTTGATGTTGCCTTTGCCGTCGGTGGTACGATCGAATACCGCGCCCCACTTTTCCAGTTCCCGCACCCGGTCGGGAGATTGCTTGGCATGCAACTCGGCCATCTTCCAATGGTTACCAAAATTACCGCCGATGAGGGTGTCGCAGAAATGCTGGCGCCAAGAATCGCGCGAATCCACTGTGGCCAGGGAAGCGGCGATACCGCCCTCCGCCATGACCGTATGGGCCTTGCCCAGGAGGGATTTACAGACAATGGCGGTCTTGCAACCCGCGTTGGAAGCCTCGATGGCCGCCCGGAGTCCGGCGCCGCCGGCGCCGATCACTAAAACGTCATATTCGAAAGATTGGTAATTGTCGCTCACGTTCTCCACCTCTGTCCTTTATTCGCCCTGAATTAGAAGATCTTGTAATCCGTCCACACGCCCATGGCCACCAACCGTACATACAGGTCGGCAAAGCCGACCGTGAACAAGCTGGCCCAAGCCCAGAAACCATGGATCTCGTTGATCTTGGTCACCCGGCACCAGATCTTGTAACGGATATCATTCGAGGGGCAGCTCGAGAAACAGTCCAGCTTGCCGCCCACTAAGTGGCGCCAAGCGTGGCAACTTCCGACATAAAGGGTCAGCAGGATCGTGTCGACCAGCAGCACCAAGGTGCCCACACCCACGTAGTAATTCTTCGGTCCTTCTTTCGTGAAGGCAAAGCCCAGGTCGATCCAGTGGTTGATGACCAAGAGAATGGCCAGATAAAGGAAATAGCGGTGAAGGTTCTGCAGGATGAAAGGAAATGCCGTCTCACCGCGATACTCGCGTGATTCCTCGCCCACCGCGCAGCCCGGTGGATCTTGGAAGAAAGCGCGATAATAAGCTTTGCGGAAGTAGTAGCAGGTGGCCCGGAAACCGGCTGGCGCCCAAAGGATGAAGATGGCCGGCGACCACTTGAACCAAGAGGGGCTGATGTAAGGCGAAAAAGCGGGGGAAATATAAGATCCCCATTTGTACCAGATCTCACCGTGAGGCCCGGTCGGCGTCAAAGCCGCCCAGGTCATATAAACGATGAAAGTGATCAGCGCCGTGGCGATGGCCAGCGGTTCTCCCCACCAATCATCCTGTCGTAATGTGACACCCAGCCCTTTCTGCGTCCTGACATCCATTTCCATGCGGCTCTCCTCAAAATTGATTGGGAATAACGGCTACAACTTCAAATTGGAGCTATGTCCCGGTTCGGCCTTCTCATTGGGATTGATATAGGTCTTCGAGAAGTTGACCGCCGTGGCGCCTTCGGCGAAACCCGTGGCGATCAGGTCCAACTTGCCCGGATGGGTCACGATATCGCCCGCGGCATAAATGCCCGGCACGTTCGTTTCCATCTTTTGGTTCACCGGGATCTTGTTCTTTTCCAGCACCAAACCCCAGTCTTTCAAGAAGGACAAGCTGGCTTGGAACCCAAAGTTCAACACCACCGCATCCATCGGAAGGACTTCATCTTGGTTGGTGTGGTTCTCATAAATCACGGCCTCTTCGACTTTACCGTTGCCCTTGACCGTGCGCAATTCATGCCAAAGCTTGATCTCGACCTTCGAAGCTTTGAGTTTTTGAACCGAGGATTCGTGAGCGCGGAATTCATCGCGGCGGTGGATCAAGGTGACCTTTGCGGCAATGGGTTCCAGCATCAAAGCCCAATCGATGGCCGAATCGCCGCCGCCGACCACCAGAACGCGTTTGCCCTTGAAGGGTTCCAGGGAAAGAACACCATAATAAACACCCTTGCCTTCGTAAGGAACGATATCGGCATTCGGATGCTTCTTGGGGGTAAAAGACCCCATACCCAAGGTCAGTACGACCGCCTTGGTGTAATGTTTCCCGCCTTTGTCTGTGGTCAATTCGAATATGTTATCCGACGGTCTCTTGACGACCGTGGCGACCTTTTCGCCCAAGACCAGATTGGGTCTCCAACGGCTCAATTGTTCATCAAGATCCTTCACCAATTGTTTGCCCGACACTCGGGGGAATCCGGCCACGTCGAAGATGTCTTTTTCAGGGTACATGGCGGAGACTTGGCCGCCCAGTTGTTCCAACGAATCGATGATCTTGAACTTCATGCCACGAAGCCCGGCGTAGAACCCGGCGAACATTCCGGCGGGGCCGCCACCTACGATCGTCACATCAAAGATTTCCTCGGCCATGTCATCCTCCAGTATAAAAACGATTTGAACCCAAAAATCCTGGGCGATTTTAGCTTTCCACGTCCACGCTCTTTATGATGCAAAACACAAAAAGCATGAAGCGGTGATCTGACAAAAAAAAGAAAACGAACCGAGGTCCGTTTTCCCGTTATTCATTCCAGCAACTCAGCTTTGAGGGACCGTCACCCCTGTGCTACATCCATACGACTAGTGGTTGCGGTTCGGCGCGAAGCTCATTAATTCGGCGGGACGGTCAATGGTAATGCTGCCTTTGATACAAACGGTCTCGCACAACTTACAGCTAACGCACTTTTTCTCGTCCACAACGGCGATGCGGAAAAATTCGGGGTGATCGGTACGGGGCTGCATGGAGATGCAATCAAAGGGGCAGATATCAACACAGAACTCGCAAGCAGTACAGGTCTCGGGGTCCACCTTGGCTTTCGGAATGGCCAGGGGCTTGATCTTCTTGACGGTCTCGCCTTCGGAATTGACGATGGCTTCGACTGGGCAATGGATACCGCAAACGCCGCAATCGATACAGAGGGACGGATCGATATGGAAAGTGGATTTCTTGACGCCGGCAATCGCTTCCGTGGGACATTTCACTTCACAGAGGGTGCATCCGATGCAAGTACTGAGGATTGTGTGAGGCAAGGCCGGTCCTTTTCAGCGTTGAGAATGAAAAGTGTGAAGCACGACAGGGCCATATTCTAACCAAGTGCCCCTAAAAAAGAAAAGGCCCTTCCGTGTTTGGAAGGGCCTTTTTACGGCGGCTTTCTGACAGCTTACAGGTATTCGGCGATCAACTTCTTGCGTTGCTCACTGGTCAGGCCCAACTTCTTGATGGTAGCCAGACCGGCGCCTTGCAAGGCCGGGTCCTCGGCGTCGATGGACGGACGAGGATTCGGGTTTTTGTACAGAACGCCGATGGGAATCTGGGCGCCCCATTCCTTGGCGCGTTCCATGGCAGCGGTCCAGTTCGAAGGATCGTGGCCCTTATCTTCCAGCTTATAAACACGTTCCTTGAACCAGCCGAAGGTGTTCTGCTTGTTGAACGTCACGCAAGGCGAGAACACGTCGATCAAAGCGAAACCAGGATATTGGATGGCTTGGGTATAGAGGCTCTTCAAGTGGTTGATATCGCCCGAGAACCCACGCGCCACGAAACCGCAACCCGCCGCCAAGGCCAAAGCCATGGGATTGAGCTGCCCTTCGGGATTTCCGAACGGAGTGGACTTGGTCTTCATACCCGGTTCGGAAGTCGGGGAGGTTTGGCCGGTAGTGAGACCATAAATTTCGTTGTCCATGACGATATAGGTCATGTTCACGTTACGGCGCATGGAGTGGATGAAATGACCTTGGCCTATACCGTAGCCGTCGCCGTCACCGCCGCAGGCGATGACCGTCATTTCGTGGTTGGCCATTTTACAGCCCGTAGCCACCGGCAAAGAACGGCCGTGCAATGAATGCATGCCGTAGGACTTGAAGAAGCCCGGCAAGTTGGAAGAACAACCGATACCCGAGACCACCATCAGGTTCTCGTTCAGGATTCCCAATTCGCCGACCGCGCGTTGAAGAACGGTCAGAACACCGTAATCCCCGCAGCCCGGACACCAATCGGGCGGCACTTCCGGTTTGTAAAGTTTCGCGTCTCTCGGTTGTAACGTTGCTGTCGTCATGCTTTTCTCCTTAGAAGGTTTAGGGTTCCTGAATTAATGTGTGGATCCGGTCGAAAGAACGCCCGGGCCAGGAGGATGCGGTGTACGCCATCCCGGCTCGAGGGACTGAACTTCGACCAAGTTCTTGCCCTTCAACACTTCTTTGATGCCTTCAACGATATGTTTTGGTTCGAACGGCTCGCCGTCGTACTTACGGACATTGGCATCGGCGGTGATGCCGGCTTCAGCGCGCAAGTGGCGGGCGAACTGTCCCGCTTTGTTCATTTCGACCACGATGACCTTCTTGCCCTTGAGCAAGGCTATCGCTTCTTTTTCTTGGAACGGAACGAGGTACTTGAAGGACAAGTGAGCGACTTTCACGCCTTCCTTGTTCAAGCGCTCGACCGCTTCGCTGGCCGCGCCCCAGGTGGAGCCATAGGTCACGACAACGGTGTTCGAGCTGGCGTCCCCTTCAAGCTTCAAGGGGGTGTAATCCTTCACGACACCTTCCATTTTGCGGGCGCGCTTGTCGACCATCTTTTTACGGGTGATCGGGTCGGTGTAAACGTCCGAAATGGTCACGCCGTCCTCGTCATGCTCGTCAGTGGCGGACACATACAAATGGTTCGGAACGCCAGGGATGACCCGGGGAGAGATACCCGACGGAGTATCTTTATAACGGTAGTAGTTCTTGTCGCCGTCGTCCTCGAGGATCAATTCCCCGCGGTCGATCTTGAACTCGCGGTCCAAGAAGGAAGCTTCCAAGGTGCAATGGCCTTCGCTCATCAGCAGGTCCGAAAGGACCAACACGGGACATTGGTACTTCTCGGCCAAATTAAAGGATTCTTCCATCACCGTATAGCAATCCGCGATGGAGGTCGGGGCAATGATGATCCGGGGGAAATCGCCTTGGCTGGCGCCGATGGCTTGATTCAAGTCGCCTTGTTCTTGTTTGGTCGGCAACCCAGTAGAAGGTCCGCCGCGCATCACGTTGATCATCACGACCGGGGTTTCCATGATACCGGCCATACCGATGGCTTCGGTCATCAAGGCGAACCCGCCGCCCGAAGTCGCGCACATGGAACGAACACCCATTTGACCGGCGCCGATGGCCATGTTGGCCACGCCGATCTCGTCTTCAACCTGGCGTACGCAGATGCCCAGGTCCTTACCATGCGAGGCCATCCAGTGAAGGATACCCGTCGCCGGGCTCATGGGATAAGCGCAATAGACTTTGCAGCCCGCGTTAGCGGCGCCCATGGCCAGGATGTTGTTGCCGTGGACCATCGCCAGTTTGGCGTCGGTCTTCTTTAGGACAGTCCCGTGCTTCTTATAGGTCTTTACCGCGAAGTCGAACCCGGCCTTGGCGGCCGTCACATTGGCTTCGACCACTTGGGGCTTCTTCTTAAAGGTATGCTCAAAGACCGAGGAGAGGGCTTGGAAATCGTAGCCCAATAAGCCGACCAAAGCGCCCAAGGCGACGGTGTTCTGCATAATGGGGAGAGCGTCTTTACCCGCCAGTTCGAAGACCGGCAAGGGGCACAATTGAACGCCTTCAGGAGCCTTGCCCGGCTTTACCTTGTCGCCGTTATAGATACAAATGGCGCCAGCTTTCATTTCTTGCAGATGGCGATCCATAGAATCTTGGTTCAGGGCGATCATGGCGCTCACTTGGTCGCCGATGTTGGTGACCTTGGTGTCGGAGATGCGCAGGCGGATCCAGGAGTGACCGCCGCGGATCAAGGATTGGTAGCTGGTATAAACGTAAACATGTAAACCTTGGCGAGCGCTGGTCTGGGCCAGGTTGTCGCCCGTGGAAGCTCCGCCATCACCGGCCGCACCGCCGATACCCACAATGATTTCGTTAGCCATGAAAAACACGCCTCCGTCTGGATTTTGTCGAAAAAGATTGGGTCTATTGCCCTTTCAAAGAAGGGCATGATACCTGTTGCCCACCAAAGTTCGCAATAGTTTTAGGGCATTTTAGGCCGTTTTTGGGTGAACTTTATGATCCGAGTCACAAAAAAGAACACCATGGATGGTGTTTGAAATGGGCTTTGTCCTCAAGAAGCTAAAACAGCGCTTTCAACTGCCGTTCTACTTCATCTTCTTTTGGACGCTTTGAACCTTATCTTCCATGGTCTGGGCCCGGTCAGTGCGGGTGCCAAACTTCAAAGTGGTGGTAATACGCGGGGCGCCCATTTGGTGGATCACTTCGTGGCATTTCTTGATCGCCGCGAAGACATCATCCCACTCCCCTTCGATGTTGGTGCCATAGGCATGCAGACTAGTTTTTAACCCAGCGTCTTTGAGGACTTTTTCACAGGCGGCCACATATTCGGAAACGGAGACACCCACTCCGAGGGGTACCACGCAGAGGTCCGCGATCACGCGCATAAAGGTCTCCTTTGTTGAGCTAAGAACAGTCTGGATCGTTAAAAGGGAAATTTCAAGAAGCCCGCGATCAGACTTCCCAGCACGCAGATGAAAAAAGCCGTGAAAAGACCCCAGGAGATCGGTTTCAACCCGGCCTTGGCTTCTTTGTCGGTCCGGACATAAAGCTGCATGGCCGCCCGCAAATAATAATAAGCGGAAACAAAGCTGTTCAGGACCGCCACCACCGCCAGCCAGACCAGCCCGTTATCGACTGCTAATTTGAAGAGGAAGTATTTCCCGAAGAACCCGGCCATAGGGGTCATGCCCGCTAAAGAGAAAAGGAACACTGCCAGGGCCAAACCCATACCTGGATGCCGATAAGCCAGCCCTTGGTAATCGGAGAAATTGGAATTCTTTTCGCCTTCACCCGAAGCCCAAGCGATCCAGCCGAAAACTCCGGCAGTCATCAAGGTATAGGCCAAAAGATAGAAAGCTACCGCCCTCTCGACCACATCCGCGGGCGAACCCGTAGCGGCCGCCAACCCCACCGCCACATAACCCGCGTGGGCCACGCTGGAATAGGCCAGCATGCGTTTTAAATTCGTTTGGGCTAAAGCGCTCAAGTTGCCCAAGGTCATGGTCAAGACCGCCAGTGTGGCCAAGGCCGCTACCCAAGGACCGGGCATGGAGAAAACCTCGGCAAAAAGCCTCGCGAAGATACCGAAGGCTGCCGCTTTCACGCCCGTGGAAAGGAACCCCGAGACCGGCGCCGCCGCGCCATCGTAAACATCCGGCGCCCAACCATGGAAAGGCGCCAAGGCGACTTTGAATCCCAACCCCACGACCAGCAGGGCCGCGCCCAAATAGATGAAGACCATTTGGCTGGCCGCGCCTGGCAGGGCCGGCAAACCTTTTTCGATGAAAAGACGGAGTTCGGAAAAATGGGTCGTGCCCGAAACCCCATAAAGCACCGCAATGCCATAAAGGAGGAAAGCCGAGGAGAAAACCCCGGTCAGGAAATATTTCAGCGCCGCCTCAGCAGACCTTTCTTTATTGCGGAAATAACCGGCCAATATGTAACCCGCGATGGACATCAGTTCCAATCCCACGAACAGGGTCAAGAACTCGCCCGCCGAAACCAGCACCATCATCCCCGCTGTAGCTAAAAGAATCAGGGCATAGTATTCACCCGTGACCGCCTTTTCCCGCTTTAAGTAACTGGAGGAAAAAAGCACCGTCAACGAGGCCGACAAAGCACAGATGGCTTGAAGGGTGACGGAGTAAAGGTCGATCACCACGGATCCTTGGAACAAGGCTCCTGGCATTCCTTGCAGGGACAAAAGCCGGAAGTCCGAGCCTAAAGCCAACAGCAAAAAGGTCAGTGTGGCCAAGGGCGCCGCGCGGCGGCCCGCTTCATGGAACAACACTTCCAGCAGCAAAAGCGTCAAAGCGCCCGCCACCACGAACCAAAGGGGCGCCAAGGCCGTCAGTTCTAAAGGAAGGGCGTTCATGGGTGTTTTCCCTTCTCTTTATCCGCGTCCGCTTGCAACCGTAATTGATCCGCCGCGAAATCGGTCATGGCCGGGGCGGGCTTGAGCTTTTCAATGACGTTGGCTTGAAGGGATTTTTCCATCGGCCGAAGGAAGAAGTTCGGCGACAGCCCGATGAAGACCACGATCACCAAGAGCGGAAGAAGGAGCAAAATTTCGCGGGCATTCAGATCGACGATGGTCTTTTTCTTGGCCGACACAGGCCCCAAGAAAATTTTGCCGTAAAGGTTGAACAGGTACCAAGCGGAGAAGATGAACCCCAAAATGGAAATGAGGGCCAGTACCGCGTTCACTTGATAAGCCGAGACCAACACCAATATCTCGCCCACGAACCCGGCAAAACCCGGCAAGCCCACCGCCGCAGCCATTAACCATAAAAAAGCCGTGGCCAGTACCGGCGTTTGGCGCGCCCAGCCGCCGAAGTCGCTCATTTCGTAGGACCCGCGGCGCTCCACCATCATGCCCGCTAAAAGGAAAAGACCCGCCATATAGGCGCCATGGCTGATCATTTGAAGCATGCCGCCCTGCAGACCTGTCAGTGAGAAAGTGAAAAGTCCCAAGACGATGAGTCCCATGTGGGACAAGGAAGAGTAAGCCAGCACTTTTTTAAAGTTGGTCTGCAGGGTTGCCATCAAGGCCCCGTGCAAAAGACCCGCCACCGCTAGGATCATGATCCAGGGCGCGAAAGCCTTCGCGGCCACCGGGAAGAGCGGGATGCAGAAACGAAGCAGACCATAAGCACCCAGCTTTACCATGATGGCGGACAAGAGTACCGTACCGCCCGCAGGCGCCTCGGTATAGGCTTCGGGCAGCCAGCCATGCAGGGGGAACAAAGGCACCTTGATGAAGAAGGCCAGACCAAAAGCCAGGAAGCACCAGAACTGCGCGTCATCGGCGAAGATATGGTCGGCGATCTTCACATAATCAAAGCTCTTCACCTCATGGGTCACATAAAGGAGAGCCACCAGCATCAACAGCGAACCGAACATGGTGTAAAGAATGAACCGGATGGTCGCCTTCACTTTGTTCTCGCCGCCCCACAAGCCAATGAGGAAGAAAGCCGGGATGAGCATCAGTTCCCAAAACAGATAGAACAGGAAAAGATCCGTGGAGGCCAAGGCCCCGACCACTGCCGCTTCCATTAAAAGAATGGAGGCGTAATAACCCCGCTGGGCGAAGGAACCGAACCCGCCTAACAGGACAAGGGGCACCAAAAATGTGGTCAGCAGCACCAGCCACAAAGAGATGCCGTCGATCCCCACTGCGTAATGGATACCCAAAGCGGGCACCAGGTCATACTGTTCTTTGAATTGGAACCCAGCGTTGGAAAGATCAAATTGGGTGTAAAGCCCCAGGGAGAAAATGAAGACGACCAGCGAAACGAGGAACGACAAGGCCTTCGTGGTCTTTTCCCAGGGGAAAAGGCTCACCAACAGGGCCCCCGCCAGCGGCAATCCAATGAGTAACGATAAGATCACGTTGAACCCCTTATGAATGTAAAAAGAGATAGATCAATAACGCGGCGCCCGCCGCGATATAAGCCAAGTAAGCCCGCACCAATCCGCTTTGGACCTGTTTCGCCGCTTGGGCCGTGCGGGTTACCGCTTGAACACCCAATTCCACCAACCGCCCCACAAAGAGCCCCTCGATCAGCCATTGGGACACCCAGCGGGCGATAGCCTTCACGAAAGCCACCACCGTGTGTTGATAGAACTCATCCACGTAATATTTGCCTTCGAGCACCTTTTTGACGCCCGAGAAGGTCTGGGCTAGGTTCTTGCTGACCGAGTGTTTGAAACCGTAAGCGTACCAAGCCAGGGCCACACCCGCCCAAGCCACAAGGAAAGAGAGAAGCATCAGGATAGGTTCGAGTTTAGGAGAAACTCCATTGGCGTCCAGGGTCGAGAGATGGAACAAGGGATCGAGGAATTTTCCCAGCTCGTCCGCGCCGCCGATGGCCGTCGGCACGCCGATCCACCCGATGAACATGGACCCAATGCCCAAAGCCAGCACCGGCCAGGTCATGATCCGGGGCGATTCATGCAGATGTTCGTACACTTCCCGGTCACCGCGGTAATCACCGAAGAAGACCATCACGATCAAACGGGTCATATAGAAAGCGGTCAGGAAAGAGGTAAAGAGCGCGATGACATAGAGCACTTCCGGCAAGAGGGGAAAAATAGGGTTCGGCGTCGCCAAAGCGCGCCACAGGATCTCATCCTTGCTGAAGAAACCGCCGCAGGTGGGCAAAATGCCCGCGATAGCGATCCAGCCCAGCAAGAATCCCAGGCTGGTCATGGGGATATGCTTGAGAAGCCCGCCCATTTTGCGGATGTCCTGTTCCCCGCGAAGCGAGTGGATGACCGACCCCGCCGCCAGGAACAAACAAGCCTTGAAGAACCCGTGCGTGATCAGGTGGAAGATGCCCGATTCATAGCTGGTCACGCCGACGCCCAGGAACATATAACCCAACTGGGAGACAGTCGAGTAAGCCAGTACCTTCTTGATGTCCGTCTGCACCAACGCGATGGTCGCGGCGAAGAGGGCGGTCAAAACGCCGATAACGGCGATGAGGGTGGAAGCCCAGGGGGCTAACACATAGATAAAGTCCAACCGGGCCACTAAATAGACCCCGGCGGTCACCATGGTGGCCGCGTGGATCAAGGCCGAAACCGGCGTGGGACCCGCCATGGCGTCCGGTAGCCATATATACAGAGGGATCTGGGCGGACTTACCGGCCGCGCCGATGAAGAAGAACAGGCAAATAAGCGTGGCGGTGGTTTCGGTGAACACCTGCTTGTGGGCCAAAAGCTCGTTAAAGTTGAAGGTGCCCGCCAAAGCGAAGACCATCAAAAGACCGGCCACGAACCCGGCATCCCCGATGCGGTTGACGATGATCGCCTTCTTTCCCGCTTCGGCCTTGGCCACATCGTCGAACCAGAAACCGATCAGCAGGTAAGAACAGAAACCCACCCCTTCCCAACCCAGGAAAAGGACCAACAGGTCTTGGCCCAGGACCAGCACCAGCATCGAAAAAAGGAACAGGTTGAGGTAAGTGAAGTATCGGCCAAAACCCTCGTCGTTCTTCATATAGCCGATGGAATAAAGATGGATCAGGCTGGCCACGAAGGTGATGAAGACAACCATCACGCCCGAAAGCGCGTTTAACTCAAAGCTGAAGTTTACATGAAAAGCGGCGGACTCGACCCAGTTGAACAGGTCCTGCACCCAGGGGCTGTCCGGGGCCTTCTTGAAAGAGAGGAACATTTCCCAGGACACGATGAAAGAAGCGATCGAAGCGCCACAGGCGATCAGGGCATTCACCCAGGGTTTCACCGTCAGCACTTTGCGGGCGGAAAGCAGGGTCAAGAAGCCGTTCAGGAAGGCGCCCAAGAGCGGCAAGGCCGCGATCAGCCACAGCCAATCCGAATGGGTGTAAGTGATGTTCTGAAAATGTTCTAGTTTAAGCATGCCGTCCTCAATCCTTCAATTCGTTGAACAAGTCCACGTTCACGTTCTCTTTCAAACGGAACAAGGCGATCACAATGGCCAATCCCACGCAAGCCTCGGCCGCGGCCACCGCCACCACGAACAAAACGATCACCTGCCCCGTCAGGTCGCCATGAATGCGAGCGAAGGTGATGAAGGACAAGTTCACCGCGTTGAGCATCAGTTCCAGGGACATCAGGGAAACAAAGATGTTCTTGCGCGAAAGCACTCCTGCCGTGCCGATGCCGAAAAGAATGGCCGACAGCGCCAGGTAGTGGGTCGGGGTGATGGGAAATAGAATATCCATTTAAAATCCTCGGTTCCAAGTTTTGAACAACAGGTATTTTTGAGCCATTGGCTCAAAAATATTCATGAATTCATAATTCAAAATTGTTAATTCAAAATTGGTGTTCATAATTTCCTTTTCGCGAGCACCAAGGCGCCGACCACCGCGGTCAAAAGCACCAAGGAAAGGATCTCGAACGGGAAGAGATGGTCCGCGAACATCTTCGCGCCCACCGAGGCCATGCTGCCAAATTCAGGAGAAACAGAACCATTGGCCCAATCCTTGTTCGGGATCACGCAAAAGAGCATCGGGCTGACAATAGCCGCTCCCACACCGATCAGGGCTAGGAGAACGACAAAACCCTTGGCTCTCATTCGTTGGAGATCTTCCGGTTCTAAGTTGAGCAACATGATGACGAAGATGACCAGAACCATGATGCCGCCCGCATAGACCAAAATTTGGATGATGGAAAGGAACCGCGCGTTCAGCATGGCGTAAAGCCCCGCCAGCCCCGCGAAAGCGCCCACCATGGCCATGGCTGAGGCGATGGGATTCGTGCGAGTAATGACCATCAGGCCGAACCCGATCAACGCCGCCGCTAGGATATAAAAAAGAACCGTCTCGATCATTTCGAACCTCTTCGTCTTTTCGGCCGGACTTTCACCCAACGCCGCAATGCCACCACCGACCAGATCGCTTCCACCGCCCCAAAAGGCCAGGCGCCTTGAAGAAAACCGTACACCGAAGCCAAGACACAACCCCCGGCAAAACCCAGGGTGAACCAAGGACTTCTCGCTTCCAAAGCGTAACAAACCAACATCGCCGTTACCGCGAATAACCCAAAAAGGGTCAGGGGATCCAAGTCTTACGGCCTCGCGTGGGGGCCGTGGGTAAGCTGCACCGGACGGGGCGGGTTATAGCCCGTCACCACATCCTTGTTGTCATGGTTCATCAAGAACTCTTTGCTATAGACCAGGCTCTCGCGGGTGTAATCGGCAATGGTCACGTCAGGGATATCCATGCGGATGGCGTCCAGGGGACAGGCTTCCACGCAGAAACCGCAGAACACGCAGCGCAGCATGTCGATGTCGAATTTTTCCGGGCGCTTTTCGATGTTGGGGTCCGGGGATTCCTCGGCTTTGATGTGGATGCACTCCGCCGGGCAAGCGGTGGCGCAAAGCATGCAGGCGGTACAGCGGGGCGTTCCGTCCTCGCGCTTCATCAAGCGGTGGCGGCCCCGGGTGGCGGGCGGCAGGGCCTTTTTCTGTTCGGGGTAAAAGACCACCGACATACGCTTCGGGTTGAAAAGGTTCTTGATCACATGGCCCAAGGTCAGGAACAGGCCTTGCACCACCGCGATCAGGTAAAATTTTTCAGCGCCTTGGGCGCCAGTCCTCTCAACGACTTTCATTCCACATTCCTTTTCGTCACTTTTGGGTCAACAACACCAGGCCGGTGACCAACAGGTTCACCAGCGCCAAAGGCAGCATCACTTTCCAGCCCAACCGCATCAATTGATCATAACGGAACCGCGGCAGGGTCCAGCGCACCCACACGAAAAGCCAGCAGAAGAAGAAAACTTTGGCCAATAAAGCGCCCAGTTGCAGCACCGCCGCCATCACGCCCGGGGCCCAGTCTGGCAGGGTCCAACCGAAGGAAAGGAAGAGAACGACGATTGCCGCTAAAGCCAAACCATATCCCAGGTAAGCGAAGAAGAAAGGTTCGGCCTTGCGGACACCCTTTAAACCTTCTTGGCGCTCCCCATGCACTTGAAAGATGTAACCCAGCACGCCGCCCTTGAGGGCCACTAAGACGCAGAGAGCGATCAACACCCCATGGGGATGGGCCATCAGCACTTCGGTCGGGGCGTAAGGCACTTGATAGCCGCCCAGGAACAAGGTGGAGATGACGAAAGCCGCCACCACCATATTGGAATACTCGGCCATGAAGAAGAGAGCAAACTTCACGCTGGAATACTCGATGTGATACCCGGCGACGAGTTCCGATTCCCCCTCCGCCAGATCGAAGGGATTGCGGTTG
Source organism: candidate division FCPU426 bacterium (assembly GCA_027452205.1). Classification (GTDB taxonomy): domain Bacteria; phylum Oederibacteriota; class Muellerivitia; order Muellerivitales; family Muellerivitaceae; genus Bog-1183. The sequence continues at coordinate 329,969 of DAIDGV010000024.1, forward strand.
GTCTCGGCGAAAGACGCCACTAGAAAAAGGATGAAGCCAAAAGGTTGGAGGAAAATTCCCCAGTTCGGCAGCGGCAAGGCGTGGCCCCAGGCGGTAACAAGCGCCCCTTGGTTTTCCACGATGGCGCTGACCTGGGTGGTTTGATAGACCATCAAAAGCCCGACGATCGCCAACCCCATGGAAAGTTCGTAGGAGATCATTTGGGCCGAGGAACGCAACCCGCCCAACAGGGAAAATTTGCTGTTCGAGGCCCAACCCGCCAGGATGACCGCGAAAACGCCCATGCTGGTAATGGAAAGAACGTAAAGGATACCCACATCGAAGTTGGCCGCTTGAAAGACGATGTTATGCCCGCCCACCATGATGGGGGCGGCCAGGGGAATGATGAGCAGGGGCAAGAGGGATACCGTCATCGACCAGAAGGGCGCCAGCCAGTAATAGAACTTGTTCGAGCCCGAGGGGGTGATGTTCTCTTTATTGAGGAGCTTCACCACGTCGGCGAAGTTATGGATCATACCGAACAAGCGCACACCCAGGATCTCCGCGCGGTTGGGGCCGATCCGGTCCTGGATGATGGCGCTTCCCTTGCGCTCGAGCCAGATCATGAAGGGCACGAACTGCAGCGGGGTGATCCACATGACCACCGTCATCACCGCGATATTGATAAGAGTGAACAACTGGTTATCCAAATCAACGACTCCCGCAAAGATTCATTCCAACCTTAAGCTTTCGAGCATTCACCTTCGCATTTTTTACCCAACACGTTCGGCTGGGCCTTGATGCCCTTGAAGGGCTCCTCGGCCACCGATGCCAACCCAGCCAAAACCACTCCCGTTGAGGGGATGGAATTGAAGGTAAGCCCCTTCAGCGCCTCTACTTCCTTCGCCATCGCGTTGAACACCGATGGCGTGTCCACATAGTCGAAACCTTCCACTTTCAAGGCGTTGGCCAAACAGGCCAGCCACATCGAGCTCTCGATCACATCTGGGTTCTCCGGTTCAAAGGCCTGGCGGAAACGCTGCAGGCGGCTGGTGGCGTTCACGAAGGTGCCGTTCTTCTCGATGAAGGTGCGCACTGGGAAGACCATGGCCCCCTTCTCGACGGTCTTGGTCTGATGGACCGAAAGCACGATCAAGGCATTCACCTTGCCATAGACCTTTTGGGCCAAAGCTTCGTCATGGCCGAAAGGATTGTTGTGCATCATCAGGACGATCTTGAACTCGCCCTTTTCCATGCGGGCCAACAGGTCCTTGCCTTCGGTATCAAAACCCAAAAGCTTCAGGCCTTGACGGTTCGGGGTCTTGTCCGCCACTTTGAGCACGTTATCCGCGTCGCCCGGCTTGTCCCAGAAAGGCGCAGCCAGGTTCTTGGGGTTGAAACGCTTTTCGAAGAGTTTCTTCATCACATAAAGATCTTCCAGCGCCGCGGTGGGCGAGGCGATACCCGCCACTTGGTCCGCCGGGATGTCCTGGAGCAGTTTGGCCAATTGATCGATGCCATAAGCCAAGTTGCGGTTCTCTTTGCCCACTCGCACTTCAGCGGCGCGGTTGGTCTGATAATGGTCGAAGGAGAAGCGGCCTTCGTCGCACATCCAGGTCTTGTTCAGTTCAGGATTCTCACGGGGCATGAAGCGGTAAATGTGGCCCTTGTTCTGTTCCACCGTCATGTTGCAGCCTCGGGCGCAGCCGTGGCAGACCGATTCGGTCTTTTTGAGGAACCAGACCCGCTGTTTGAAGCGGAATTCTTTCAGGGTCAGCGCGCCCACCGGGCAAATGTCCGTCACGTTGCCCGAATAGGCGTTGTCCAACCGCACTCCCGGGAAAATATCGATCTTGGCTTCATGGCCCCGGTTCACGATGGCCAGTTCGGAGGTTTTCGGCACTTCATCCACGAAACGGATACAGCGGGTGCAAAGCACGCAGCGTTCTTGATCGAGCATGATGTGCTCGCCGATATCTTCCGCTTTGCCGCCCTTGAAGTAACGGGGCACATCCCGGCGGGCGTCATAAAGGCCGTATTCCATATACTGGTTCTGCAGTTTGCATTCGCCCGCTTTGTCGCAGACCGGACAATCCAGCGGATGGTCGAGGAGCAGCATTTCAATGGCGCTCTTTTGAGCGGCCTTGGCCTTGGGCGACAAGGTGTGAATGACCATGCCCTCCGCCACCTTGGTGTTACAGCCCACGGTCAGCATGTTGCCCTTGGGACCTTCGATCTCCACCATGCAGGTGCGGCAATTGCCCGCCACGGGCAGGTAGCGCTGGTAGCAGAAATGCTCCAGCTTCACGTCGTTCGAAAGCGCCGCCTCGAGGACGTTCGTTCCGTCCGGCACTTCCATCACTTTTCCGTCGATCGTGATCTTCGCCATATCATTGAACCTTTTCGGGTACGGCTACGGTATTTTTCACCAGGTACTTCTCGAAATCACCGCGGAACTTTTTCAGGAAACTGCGCACCGGCATGGCCAGCGCCGAGGACAGCACGCAGATCGTCTTGCCTTCCATGTTGTCGGCCACTTCCAGCATCAGGTCCAGTTCCTTCGCGGTGGCCTCCCCATTGAGGATCTTCTTCAAAAGGCGGTCTTCCCAAGCCGTGCCTTCGCGGCAAGGGGTGCACTGCCCGCAGGATTCGTGCGAATAGAAATGGGTCAGGTTCTTGAGCACCTTCGCCATGTCCGTATGCTCGTTCATGATGATGCCGCAGCCCGTACCGAACATGGTGCCGTGGGCTTTCATGCTTTCGTAGGATAAGGTCAGGTCTTCGCATTCTTGGGCCGTCAGCACCGGGCAAGAGGAACCGCCCGGAATGACCGCCTTGAGTTTGCCTCCCTTCACACCCTTGCCATAGTTGTTGAGGAAATCCATGAAGGGCATACCAAAAGGCATTTCCCAATAACCTGTCTGGTTCACATGTCCGGAAAGACCGAACACATGGGTACCTGGGGATTCTTGCGTTCCTAAAGCGGCATAAGCCTTGGCGCCGTTGGCGATGATCCAGGGAACGGAGCAGAGCGTCTTCACGTTGTTGATGATGGTCGGGCAGCCGAAGAGACCTACCACCGCCGGGAAAGGCGGTTTGATGCGGGGTTTGCCCGGTTTGCCTTCGAGGGATTCCAACAACCCGGTTTCCTCGCCGCAGATGTAAGCACCCGCGCCGCGGTGCACATAAATTTCCAGATCGAAGCCGGAGCCCTGGATGTTCTTGCCCAGGTAGTTGGCTTTCTTGGCCTCATCAATGGCGGCATTGAGCCTTTGGATCTGTTCGTAGAATTCACCACGCACATAGATGTAAGCGGTATGGCTATTGATGGCAAAACAAGCGCAGATAATGCCTTCTAATAAAAGGTGCGGGTCGTTAAAAAGCATGTACCGGTCGGTAAAAGTACCCGGTTCGCCTTCGTCGGCGTTGACCGCCAGGTAAATGGGTTTGCCGGTATTTTGGGGGACGAAAGACCACTTCATGCCCGTCGGGAAGCCCGCGCCGCCGCGGCCCTTGAGGTTAGAAGCCTTCACTTCCTCGATGACCTCGGTCGGTTTCATCGTGAAAAGTTTCTTCAAGGACTCATAACCGCCCGTGGCCAAATAACCCTTCAAGGTATGGCCGTCTTTCACGTTGAAACGCTTGGTCAGTTGGGGTTCGAAGTCGGCCATTATTTCGCCTTCAATTCGTCGATGATCTGGTTGATCTTCTCGACCGTCAGGTTCTCGTGGTACTCGTCATTGATGCGCATGCAGGGCGCGGTGTGGCAAGAGGCCAGGCATTCCACCCCTTGCAGGCTGAATTGCCCGTCAGCGGTGGTCTGCCCGTCCTTGAGGTTCAATTTCTTTTCGACCGCCGCGCGCACATCCTCGGCGCCGTTCAAGAGACAGGAAATGGTCTGGCAGAATTGCAGGTGATATTTGCCGGGCTTCTGCTTTTGGTACATGGTGTAGAAGCTGGCCGTTTCCATGGCTTGGGCGGGTGAGCAGCCCACCAGGTCCGCGGTGGCCTTCAGGGCCTCGGTGGAGATGAAGCCGAATTCGCGCTGGGCCAACCACAGGGCAGGCAAAAGCGCCGCGCGGCGAACGGGATAGCGTGCCGCGATGGCTTCGAATTCTTTTTTAACTTCCGGTTTAAATTCGACTTTCATTTGTTCCCCGAATTTTTAATTTTGAATTCTAAATTATGAATTCAGGAAATTTCCCTTCAAAACCCGAAGGGAAATTCTCATCAATTTAAAATTCAACATTCACAATTCAAAATTCCGATAAGCCAAAGGCTTATCGGTCCAACTCCCCGGCGATGATGTTGATCGAGCCCAGGCTCGCCACCGCGTCGGCGATCATGGAACCCTCGATCATCTCGCCGAAAGCGGCAAAGTTCATGAAGCAAGGCGGACGGCATTTCACCCGGTAAGGGTTCTTGCTGCCATCGGCCACGATATAGAAACCCAGTTCCCCGTTGGCTGCCTCGGTGAAGTCATAGACTTCGCCGGGAGCCGGGCAGATGCCGTGCATGATGATCTTGAAATGGTTCATCAAGCCTTCGATGTTGCCGTAGGTCTGCTGTTTGGGCGGCAGGGCTACCCGCTTGTCGTCCGTCATGATGGGACCCTTGGGCATCTTGCCCAGGGCCTGCTCGATGATATGGATGGATTCTTCGATCTCGTAAAAGCGGATGAAGATACGGTCGTAAACGTCGCCCACCGTGCCGACAGGGATATCGAATTGGAAGTCCGAGTAGTTGTAATAGGGTTCCGCTTTGCGCAGGTCATATTCCACGCCGCAAGCCCGCAGGGTCGGCCCGGTCCAGCCGTAAGAAATGGCCCGCTCTTTGGAGATGATGCAGACGCCTTTGGTGCGGTCCAGGAAGATGCGGTTCGGGGCGATCAGCTTTTGAACATCCTTCACGCTGGCGCGGATCTCTTTAAGGACCGCCTTTACCTCGTCGCCGAACTCGGGATAGACATCCCGGGTCAGCCCGCCGATCCGGGTATAGCTGCTAGTCAAGCGCGCGCCGCAAAGCTTTTCGAGGATGTTATAGACCTTCTCGCGCACATTAAAGGTGTACCAAAAGTTCGTCAGGGCGCCGATATCCACCAGGTTCGCGCCCGCGCAAACCAAGTGGTCGATGATGCGGTTCAATTCAGCCGTGATGACACGGATATAGATGGCCCGCTCGGGCACTTGAATGGCCAGCATGCGTTCCACCGCTTTGCAGAAACCCACGTTGTTCATGATGGCGGAAACGTAATTGAGCCGGTCGGTATAAGGGATGCACTGTTGGAAGGTATGGGCTTCGCAGTCCTTCTCGAAGCCGCGGTGCAGGTAACCGATCTCGGTCACCGCCGCCACGATGGTCTCACCGTCCAGCGCGCAGAGCGCCCGCAAGGTACCGTGGGTCGCCGGATGGCTGGGGCCCAGGTTGACCATCAAAAGGTCTTTGCGTTCTTGGGGTTTCAGGGCTTCCAGGCCCTTGGAAGAGCTGACGGGTAAAAGGGTTTGGCTGTCGATCATATCCACCCCTTCTCTTCAAGGCGCACATCCATCTCATCCATCAAGGACGCGTTGGCCGACAAGGCTTGGCGGCGAGTAATGGGATAGTCCTTGCGCAGTGGGTGCCCGACGAATTCGTGGTGGTTCAGGATGCGCTTCAAGTTGGGATGGCCCGAGAACTTCACGCCGACCTGATCGTAAGCTTCGCGCTCCAGCCAATTCGCGTTGGCATAAAGGTCGGAGATGGTCGGCACCGTCGGGTCGCCTTCGTCCACGAAGGTCTTCAGTTGAGCGCGGTGGCCCAGCTTGAGGGACTTGAGCAGATAGACCACGCCGAAGCGGCCTTCGCCATGGTTCGGGAAAGCGGAATAGTCGAGGGCGACCAAGTCGATGAGCATGTCAAAGGCGGTCTCGGCGTCATCGCGCAGGAACTTCACCACCGCGGGCACTTGATCGGCGTTCAGTTGGATCTCCAACTGGCCAAAGCGGTCCACCGAGCCCTTCACGGCCCCGGGGAACTTCGCGGATATCTTTTCCATCAACGTCTGTCCGTCCATCAATTCCTCAAATCAATTTTGCCGCAAATTCACGCAAATTTTCGCGGTTCAAAAAATCTTAAGATCTGCGTTCATCAGCGTAAATCTGCGGCCATTCTTCACGTTAATAATTAAATTTCGGTTCCTTGACCATGTACTGCGCCGCCGGGGTCGTGCCCGGGTTCTCGATCTTATGCTGCAGCTTCAAGACCGCCTGCAAGATGGCCTCAGGTCTCGGCGGGCAACCGGAGATATAGACATCCACCGGGATGATCTGGTCGATGCCCTGCACCACCGTGTAGTTGTTATAGAAACCGCCCGAGGAAGCGCAAACCCCCATCGAGATGACCCACTTGGGGTCGCACATTTGCTCATAAATCTGCTTCAGGATGGGCGCTTGCTTGAAGGTGACCGTGCCGGCGACCAGGAGAAGGTCCGACTGCCGGGGCGAGAAGCGCACTAGTTCCGCGCCGAAGCGGGAGATGTCGAACACCGAGGAAACCACACCCATGAACTCAATGGCGCAACAGGCCGTGCCGAAGGGCATCGGCCAGAGGGAATTCTTGCGGCCCCAGGCCAGGACTGCGTCCCGGCGGGTGGTGAGGATCGGCAGGCCTTCTACTCCCATTCGAAGGCTCCTCTCTTGAGCAGGTAATACCAGCCAAAGGCCAGCACGCCCAGGAAGGCCACCATGGAAAAGAACCCGCCCCAGGCCATCTTTTGGAACAGCACCGCCCAGGGAAAGAGGAAGACCACTTCCACGTCGAACACGAGGAAGCACATGGCGATCAGGTAGAACTTCACGTTGAAATGGTGGCGGGCGTCGCCCTCGATGGCCGGACCCTGGATGCCGCATTCATAAGTGGACAGTTTCGTCTGGGTATCATGCTTCGGGCCTAATAGGGCGGACAGGATCATCATGGCCGCGGGCACCGCCACGGCCAGCGTCAAAGCCAGGGCCAAAGGCAAAAGATTTTGGATGAGCTCCAAGTTCATGAAAGACCCCGAAAGGTTGGAAAATTGGGACCCCGCTCGGATGGAAAAGCCTAGCTTGAAAAGAGGCGATAGGAGCGGAATTGGGGCGATTATAAGGACTTTATCGGCTAAGAATCAATGTGAAATATTTCACAAACTATGCCTTTTTAACCCTTCGGAAACGCTTTTTTTACCTGTCGGGCGATTTGCGGGGTTTTTACCTGTGAAAGATTTCACAAGGCTTAATCGTCGGGGCCAGGGTTGATAATCCCGGTTACCCAGGTCTACCTTGGTTCAAAGAGGTTTTTTCACCAACCCATTTCCTTTTCCAGGAGCGCCCAATGAAAGATTTCCTCGACCGGTCCCTCAAAAAGATCACGGACGCTTCCATCCGGGCCGCTGAGCGGGCCCAAAAACTGGACAGTTTCTCCCACATCACCACCAAAGAATCCCTCCTGGAACTAGTGGGCAAAAAACTCAAGGACCGCAAGATCGTCCTTGTCTCCAACCGCGAGCCCTATGCCCATGTGTTCCAGGGGGACCGGATCAAGGTCATCCGCAACGCCGGCGGGTTGACCATCGCCCTGGATTCCATCGCCCGGGCCTTCCATGCCGTCTGGGTCTGCTACGGCGGCGCCAACGCCGACTTCAAGGTCACTGATCCCCAGGGCCTGGTCTCCGTGCCGCCCGGCGAGGAAAGCTACCAAATCAAGCGCATCCGGCTCAACCGCCAGGAAGAGCGGGGCTTTTATGAGGGCTTTTCCAATGAGACCCTTTGGCCCCTCTGCCATGTCTGCTATGTCCGCCCCAAGTTCACCCCTTCGGATTGGGACACTTATGACGCGGTCAACCTCAAGTTCGCCCGGGCCGTGGCTCAGACCGCCGAGAAGGACAGCCTCATCTTCCTGCAGGACTATCACCTTTGCCGTGTAGCCTATCACCTCAAGACCCTGCGGCCCGATCTGATCACGGTGCTTTTCTGGCATATCCCCTGGCCCAACCCCGAGATCTTCCGCATCCTTCCCTGGAAGAAGGAGATCCTGGAAGGTCTCCTCGCCAATGACATCTTGGGCTTCCATTTGAAATACCACGCCGAGAACTTCCAGGAGACCGTGGGAATGGAACTGGAATGTCGTATCGATTGGGAACTGTCCAGGGTTGAACGGGGCGAGCAGGTGACCCGGGTGCGGAGCTATCCCATTTCCATCGACTTCGAGGACATTTACCGGCAGTCCGGGTCCCTGGCGGCCCTCAAGGCCGGTTCCGAGTTGGCGGTGGAACAGCGGTTCCAAGGACTGAAGCTCATTCTCGGCGTGGACCGATTGGATTACACCAAGGGCATTCCTGAACGCCTCGACGCCTTCGACCGGTTATTGATCGCCCATCCTGAGTATCTGGGTAAGGTCAAGTTGGTACAGATCGGCGTGCCCAGCCGGACGGGCCTGGAGGACTATCAACAGGTGGTCACCAACATTGAGAACCGCTGCGCCGAGTTGAACGGCCGTTACGGCCAGGAAGATTGGGAACCTGTGCTTTTCCTCAAGGGGCACCAGGATTTCAACACCCTGCTGCCCTATTACCGATTGGCCGATGTTTGTGTGGTCAGTTCCCTGCATGACGGCATGAACCTGGTAGCCAAGGAATTCGTGGCCGCCTCGGACAACGACAAGGGCGTGCTGGTGTTATCCCGTTTTACCGGCGCCGCCCGGGAACTGGAGCAGGCCCTGCTGGTGAACCCCTATGACACCTTGGCCTTCGCCGAAACCCTTCACCAGGCCCTTGTCATGCCCGCCGAGGAACAGAAAGCCCGCCTGACCCGCATGCGCAATACCATCGCTGAGAACAATATCTACTCCTGGGCCCAGGCGATCCTGTCGGACATCATCCGGCTGGCCGAAGACCAAGTCTTGGTGAAAAGCTGACCATGACCTCTTCTCTTTTCCCCACACCTCAGGCGGCCCATCCCCTTTCGGTCTTTTGGCGGCCCCGCCCCCTGCTCCTCTCCTTGGATTTCGACGGTACCCTGGCGCCCATCGCCCCCATGCCGACCCAGGCCCGCGTACCCCGCGCCACCGGGCGCCTCCTTTTGACCTTGGCTCAAAGACCCGGTACTCATCTGGCCTTTCTGAGCGGCCGGGCCTTGTCGGACCTGAAAAAGAAGGTTGTCCTCCAAGGGGCCCTTTATATCGGCAATCACGGCCTGGATTTCTCCCCCTCTTCCCTGGGCTGGAATGGGGAGGCCAAAGAACGATGGCATCACGTTTCCCGCCGGGCCCGCGAAAAGCTCTTGCCTGTCCTGCGGCGCTGGCCAAAAGCCCTTTTGGAAGATAAGGACCTGGACCTGAGCCTTCATTACCGGACCTTGCCCACCGGCCAGGTACGACCTCTCCTGGTCGAGGCTTCCCGGTCGCTCCAGGGCCTGCCAGTGGTCTGCCGTAAGGGTAAGAAGGTGCTGGAACTTCGGCCCCAGGGCGCACCCAGCAAAGCCCAGGCCCTGGCCCGATTGATGGCCCGCTACCACATCCGGAAAAAGAAGGGTTTGTGCCTGCATATCGGCGATGACCGGACCGACGAGGATGTTTTCCGCGCTTTCGCCAATCAGCGGAATTTTATCGGCATAAAGGTGGGCGCGGGCAAAACCCTCGCCCAATACCGGCTGAGGAACACCCGGGAAGTCCGGCGGTTCCTCCGTCTATTAACGGGATGAAGGCAGCGACCATTTTAAGGAGGACAGGATGGATATGACCGTGACGGCAACAGCGACCCCGACGAACCTTTGGACCTTACCCTTGCAGCAACTGGCGTCCGATTGGGGCGATATGGCTCCCAAAATATTGTCGGCCCTGGTGGTCTTGGCCGGAGGGCTGGCCTTAGCCTGGTTGATCCGGGCCCTCACCCTGGGCGCCTTCAAGGTGCTCAAGCTCGATGCCCGGCTGCAGAACCTCTGGCTCTTCCGCTTTTGGACCCGGGGCATGGGCGGCCACGGGCCTTCCGAGACCCTCTCCTCCTTTTTCTTTTATCTGGTCCTCTTCGTGACCATCCTGCTTTCCATCCATCTCATCGGCGTGGATGGCGGCGAGAAGATCCTCTCTTCTCTGCTCGGCGTGGTACCCCGGGTGCTCAGTTTTATGCTCATCCTTTTTCTGGGCGCGCTCCTGGCCATGTTTTTCTCGGTCATCGGCCAATTCATCCTGGCCGGGTCCCGGGCCCAGCACCCCGCCTTCTGGGGCAAGGTCATCGCCTGGGGCACTTTCGGCATGACCGTCATGTTCTCGCTGGAACCTTTGGGGTTGGTGGGAAATTTCCTCACCGTGGCCGTCTATATCGTCTTCGGTGTCATCGGCCTGGCGGCGGCCATCGCTTTCGGTCTGGGCTGCAAGGATTTGGCCCGGGAATTCATCATCGAATTGCTCAAGGACAACGGAGCGAACGACTAGGAGCCTTCATGGAACCTTTCGTCTTCAGGACTTCGGTCGAATCCATCCAGCTCACGGGCCTCAAGGCCGCCAGCCTGCGGGAGCTCAACGAAGGGCTGGAAAAGACCGATGGCTCCTCCGTTTATCACCACACCCACCGCTTTTACCGCAATTACGCTTTCCTGAACTCCTCCAACCGGTCCGACTTCGACCTTTGGGTGGGGGATAATTTGAAGGAAGCGGAAGTTTCCGAGCGGATGAGCGCCTTGGACCTGCGCGATTACATCACCCTCGCCGACCTGCGCCAGGCTTTGTTGGCGACCCTGGAACCTTTGAAGGATGTTCCCGGGCGATGGGATCGGCAGGTACCGCCGGGGATGGAGTTCCATTTTTGTAGGTCCGTCAGTCTGGTGCTTCCCGCCGGTCATGAGGCCGGTAACCTGGAGGAGTTCATCGCCGCGATTGAGAAGGTGGATGTGGGCTGCCTTTATCATCACCTCATTGAGGCCCCCCTTCACAGCGCCGAGGGCGGGCGTTCCAATCACTTTTCCGGTTGGCTAAGGGCCCAGGGGTTTCCCAAGGAAGCCCAGGCCGTAGCCGACATCGACCCTTATCGGGGGAACCTGGAGGACCTCCGGCAGGAAGTGCTGGGGATCTTCCAGGCGCGTCAGTTGGGGGCCATCCTTAAACGGGCCGTAGGCCGGCTTTCCCGGGAAACCGCCGGTGAACCCGCCGCCCAATGGCTGCGCCATTGGCGCCAGGAGGGTTGAATGTCCTCACCTTATTCCGCTTACCGTTCCATCATCGGAAAGGCCGAACACGACCTCATTGCCCGGTTGGCCCAAAGGCTGGAGGGCCGCTCCCTGGCCATGGTCAATTCCACCCGGGATGGCGGCGGCGTAGCCGAGATCCTGCGTAATATGGTCCCCCTCTTGAACGAGATCGGCGTGCCGACCGATTGGGAGATCATCGAAGGCCGACCTGACTTTTTCGGTATGACCAAGACCCTGCATAACGCCCTGCATGGGCGGCCTGAACCCCTGACCGCGGCCATGATCGACGCCTACTGGGAAGTAAGCCGGATGAACGCCGGCAAGCTGGCGGATAAATTGGACAAGCCCCTGGTCTTCATCCACGACCCCCAGCCCGCCGGGCTCTTGCGCGATCTCCGCAAACCGGGCCAAAAATGGGTCTATCGTTGTCACGTGGACGTTTCGAACCCCTTCCCACCGGCTTGGGATTTTCTCGGACCGATCGTGACCAATTATGACGCCTCGGTCTTTTCCCACCCCAGTTTCGCCCAGAAGATGGTCAACCCCCAGTTCCTCATCGCGCCCTCCATTGATCCGCTGACGGATAAGAACAAACCCATCCCCCCGGAATTCGTGCAGAAGACCCTGCGTCGCTTTCAATTGGACCCGAAACGGCCTCTCCTCACGCAGGTGTCCCGGTTCGATAAATTAAAGGATCCCATCGGCGTCATCGCGGCTTACCGTCTGGTGAAGAAAACCCATCCCCGGGTACAGCTCCTCCTGGCGGGCGGCGCGGCCTCCGACGACCCCGAGTCGGTGCATATCCTTCCAGCCATCCAGGAAGCCGCGGGCAAGGACCCGGATATCCATGTACTGGACCTTCCGCCTTTTTCCGATCTGGAGATCAATGCCCTTCAACGGGCTAGCTCGGTGGTGCTGCAAAAATCGCTCAAGGAAGGTTTCGCGCTGACGGTGACCGAGGCGTTATGGAAGGAAAGGCCGGTGGTGGCCATGGCCGTGGGCGGTATTCCCCTGCAAGTGCTGGATCACAAGACCGGGTATCTGGTGCACACCGTGGAAGGCACCGCCACCGCCATTCGGCGGGTCTTGGACCATCCCGAAGAAGCCGCGGTCCTGGCAAGGAACGGCCGCAAACATGTCCTGCAGAACTTCCTGATCACCCGTCACATGAGGGAATACCTGAGCATGTTCCTGTCGGTGCTGCACCCCGGTCAGGCAATCGTCCGGTTCGGGGCTTAACGGCTATTTCAATCGGTCATCGCATTCCTGGATCTTGCTTTTGGCTTCCTCGGCCAGGGCCCGGTTATTGGGGATGGCCAGATCTGGGTGGGCTTTCACCACGAAATTGAACTGGTCCTTGGCCTCCAAATAACGGCCCAGGTGCATCAGCGCGATACCCCAATTCTCGTGGATGGTCGTTTCATGGCCATCCAACTGGGCGGCCTTCTTGAACTTATCGACTGCGTCCTTGGATTGTTCCTCGCAGTCCAAAGCCACCCCCCAGTTGTTATAGGCCTGGGCGTCCTTGGGATTGAGGGACAGCGCCTGCTTGCAGGCGGCGATGGATTCGGGGATATGCCCCTGCTGGCACAGCGCCTTGGCCCACTCGTCATAAGCGGGCCCATAGTTCGGGTCCATGGAAAGCATCATCTTGTTGCAGATGTCGATGGCCTGGGGGTATTTTTTCTCCGCGATCAGCACCGAAGCCCAGCATAGATAAGGTTCCATCCGGTGTTCGTCCAGCGCAATGGATCGGTCGAACATCGAGACCGCCTCGTCGGGCTGGTCCAAGTTGGCCAGGGCCATGCCGTAGGACTCATAGGTTTCCGGATTCTTGGGGTCATACTTGATGGACTTCTTGAACTTGGTCACCGCCAGCTCGAAATTGCCCAGGTGACAAGCGGTGCGGCCCCAGTCCCGGAAGGTTTCGGCGTTGTAGGGGTCCATCTCCAGCAATTTCACGTAAACGCTCACCGCTTCGTCCAAGCGGCCCATGTGGGCCAGGGCCCGGCCCAAAGAGTGATAAGGCTTGATGTAATTAGGATCCAGTTGGATCGCCGCGCGGAACTTGGGAATCGACTCGTCCCAGAATCCGCCTTCCGAAAGCATGGACCCCCAAAGATAGAACCCCGCCTTGTAGGTCGGGTAATGGGCGATCTCTTGCATGAACATTTGATCGGATTTTTTGGTGTCGCCTAACTTGCCCAGCGAATAGGCCCAAGCGCCGTAAGCGTCCGGATTGGTGGTTTTCAGTTCCAGGGCCTTCTTGGCCTTCTCGATCGCTTCGTGATATTGCCCGATCGCCACCAAGGCTGAGGCCCAGGAAGCGTAAAGATCCCCGTCGTTGGGATGACTGGGCGCGAATTCTTCACAATGCTGGATGATCTGGTGGGCCTGCGTGATCGGGTCCTCGACCGCGCGAAGCAGTGATGGGGTTAAAAGGAGCAGGACAAAGAAGAAAGTTTGGATTCGTTGGACCAATTTTCCGGCCTTTCCCAGTGGTCTAGGAACCCTATTAAACCAAAAAAAAGGGCCCCAGGAAAAAATCCTTGGGCCCTGGGTTAAAGTCTTTACTAGAAGAGGGAATAACCCAGCAAAAGGTCGAAGCTGCGGTTCTGGATATTGGTGTCCGTGGTCACATTGGTCAGGCCTATTTCCCAACGGCCGCTCAAGGACAAGGCGTCCACGCTCACCTCAAAACCCACGATGCCGCCCCAATCCGTCGAGGCGGGGTTGGTAATGACCCCGTTCTGGGCCTGGGCCAGGGTGTTGAAAGCCGCGTAAGGACCGATCAGCAAAGTAGGGTTAAGAATAGGAATGCCGAAGGAGAACTTGGCCAGCACCGGCACTTCGATGTAATCCAGTTCAAAATTGCTGGCACCGCCCAGGCTCTGGGCTCCTTTGCGGATATAAAGGCATTCGGGTTGAATGGCGAAATTGGCGAACCCCACGTTCACGAAAGCGCCCCCGGCCAAGCCCAGGCGGTTACCTTGGATCTGGCTGGCATCCGAATTCACGAATGAAGAGGTCGCCTCGCCCGCTTCCACACCCAGGTGGATCGATTGGGCTTGGGCCGAAGCCGCCCCCAAAACCAAAAGCAGCGCGGACAGCAGGACTTTTAATTTCATGATCAACTCCTTGGCAAAAATTAAAAAAACCATTAACGACAACCACCATCTTAACCGCCGATCACTTCTGATAAACGCCGCGGTTTCTTTTTGATTCTTAAAAAGTATAGTCCAAATAAAAAAGCCCGGAAGGGATTCTTCCGGGCTTAAAAGCGTTGTTTAACAGGCTTTTACTTCGTCTTCGACAGCCAGTCCGTATGCACAAAACCCCGTTCCGGATGGTCCACCCTTTCGTAGGTGTGGGCCCCGAAGAAGTCCCGCTGGGCCTGGGTCAGGTTCTGCGGCAGGTTCGCGGTGCGGTAAGCGTCGAAGTAGGCCAAGCTGGCGCTGAAGGCCGGCGTGGGGATACCGTTGGAAACCGCCACCGAGATGACCTTGCGCCAATTGGCTTGGGTCGATTCGATCTGCTTCTTGAAGGATTCATCCAACAAGAGCGACTGCAGGTCGCCTTTGCGTTCGTAAGCCTTCATGATCTCGTCGAGCAATTTGGCGCGGATGATACAGCCGCCCTTCCAAATGCGGGCCATCGCGCCCAGGTCCACGTTCCACTTGTACATGTCCGAGGCGGCCTTGATGAGGCGCATCCCCTGGGTGTAAGAACAGACCTTGGAGTCATACAGGGCGTCCCGCACCGCGTCGATGAACTGTTTCTTGTCTTCGTTGAAAGCGACCTTCGGTCCTGAAATGTGCTTGGAGGCCATCACGCGCTCATCCTTGATGCTCGACATGCCGCGGCCTTCCAAGGCCGCCGCGATGGTCGGGATCTGGATGCCCAATTCCAGGGCGATCTGGGCGGTCCATTGACCCGTTCCCTTTTGACCCGCCTTGTCCAGGATCATGTCCACGAGAGGCTTGCCTGTCTCGTCGTCCTTCACCGTGAAGACCTTCGAGGTCAGTTCGATGAGGAATGAGTCGAGGATGCCTTTGTTCCATTCAGTAAAGATGTCCGCCAATTCCTTGGCGTTCAGGCCCAGCACCTTACGCAGGATGTCATAGGCTTCGGCGATCAGCTGCATGTCGCCATATTCGATGCCGTTGTGGACCATCTTCACGAAGTGGCCGGCCCCGTCGGGACCGCAATGGGTCACACAGGGGCCTGAGTTGGTCTTGGCCGAAATAGCCTCGAAGATCGGCTTCACGAAAGCGTAAGCCTCGGCGCTGCCGCCCGGCATGATGGAAGGGCCGAAACGGGCGCCTTCTTCGCCGCCGGACACACCGGCCCCGAAAAAGAAAAAACCTTCCTTGGTCAATTCGGCTTCGCGGCGTTGGGTATCCTTGAACCAGGAATTTCCGCCGTCGATGATGATGTCGCCCTTGGAGAGCATGGGCTTGAGCAGCTTGATCGCGTCGTCCACCGGGTCGCCGGCCTTGACCATCAGCATGATGCGGCGGGGGCTCTTGAGGGAGTTCACGAACTCTTGGGCCGTATGGGCGCCGATGAACTTTTTGCCTTCGTTGCGTTTCATGAAGGGCGTCACGCGGTCGCTGCGCAGGTTACAGACCGCCACGGTGAATCCGTGGTCCTCGATGTTCATCGCCAGGTTCTCACCCATCACTGCGATGCCTAAAATACCGATATCCGCTTTCATTTCCGCCATGACCGCCTCCGGTGCGTGTATTCGAACGGCGCATTCTAACACGAGCCCAAGTCCCAAAAACCAGGGGGTAGCTCGCACAAAAATACGCGCTCTTGTTTAGGATCCTTTCAGACCATCGTTCTGAGGAGCCCCGCTCGTGAACCCTTCCCCTTGGGAATCCAAGTTTTCCTGGTTTCAGGTCCTCGGGTTCGCCCTATTATCGGTCTTTTGGATGGGAAGGCTTTATGACCATCCTCCCTCAGTCACCGATCTTTTTCTTTTCAATTACGCGGACAAACATTCAACACGCTGCGATTTCAATCGGGAGATCATCGGGACTTTCGCTATGAATCGGTCTCGTTCCGGTTAGGGCTTTTTATCTCGCTCTTGGGGGCCTGGGGCCTGGGGGGACACCGGCGTTAGACCGGTCTTAAGAGCCACCCGGGATAAACCTTGGGCGATAGGTCCCGGCGCGCCTTGGGCCCAGAAATGGACTGTCACCAGGACCGGGTTCGAGTTCACCAGGTCCGTATGCGTGCTGGTCACCGGGATCTGCTCCTCGATCAGGCTTTGGGTGACCGCGGGAGCCTTATCCGCCGGTACCACCCACTGGCCATAGACCTGGGCCTGTCGCCCGTCCGGTTGGAAATAGAGTTCGGAAACCAACCCCATATAAGAGGGGATCTCGACCCCATTCTCCGTGACCGGCCCCGCGGGGGTGAATTGGAACCGCAAAAGGGACCCTTGCCACTCGCCCGGGCCTAAGGCCTTTTCCACCGGTTGGGCCCAGGACACTAGACTGACCGGTCGGGAAGGTACCGGGGTCAGGGAAGGGTTCAGGGGCATACCCGTGGCGGCCAAAAGGGCCCGGGCTTTTTGGGCTAAAGCGACCCGGTTGCCTTGACCCCAAAAGCGCAGCCGTTCCACCCCGGGGGTTTCCCCGGCCCAGGGCCGGTAAAGGCTGGTCAGGGTCAGCCCCTGAAGGGATAGCTCGTTCTCGACCTGCTTCATTTCCCCGTCCACCAGGGTCATTTCGCCGATCAAAAGACACCCTTGGGCCAGGGGTTTGAAGGCGAACCAGCTCGTTAGCCCTCCCGCCGGGGCCAGCCAGGCGCCATGGACCAGCACATTCAGGTCCGTCCGGGGCACGACCACCTTAAATCCGTCCCCGGTCTCTTGGCCCGGGTACCCCAGGGTCCTTTGCACGGTCTTCCATCCATGCTGGGAGAGGCTATGCGTCCAGGCCGCCCAGGTCGCGCCGCCCGCCAGAAGCGCGAAACCCAGAAGAAGATAAAGTCGTCGCATGGTCCTTCCTTTCGGGTTCATTATCGTTAAATCCCCCGAGCCTCTGTGAAAAAAGGAAAGATGTTAACCTTCGGTAAAAGCGGTCCCGTTGGGTGTTTTTCGCTTTGCCCCTTTCCGGCATCGGCCTATGATTTCGGGGTTGTCCCTTAAAATTATCCCCTCCGGAACCGCCTATGGAACCCGACAACCAACCACATCGGCGCAAATATGATCTTCCTATTAAAAAGATCTGGGGGGAAGCCACTTCCTTTTTAGCCCGCTACCCGAAACTGTGGTGGGTCGACTTGGTCTTGATCTTCGGTTTGATCGGTCTTGTTTTCGGCGTATTGAATGTTTCCGCCGAATGGACCGGCGTTCACCGCCCCACCATCGACATCGATCTCTCTCCCTGGGCCCTTCCCAAATACACCTTCTTTTCCCTCTGCCGTGGCCTGATGGCCTACATCATTTCTTTGATCTTCACCATCGCTTACGGTTACTGGGCCGCTAAGGACCACATGGCGGAAAAGGTCCTCATCCCTATGCTGGATATCCTTCAAAGTATCCCGGTGTTGGGATTCCTGCCCGGCTTGGTGCTGGCCCTGGTGGCCATTTTCCCCAACAACAACGTGGGTTTGGAACTGGCGGCGGTCATCATGATCTTCACCGGTCAAGCCTGGAACATGACCTTCAGCTTCTACCAATCGCTCCGTTCGATCCCTCAATACCTGCAGGAAGCCGCGGCGGTCTATCAATTCAACTGGTACCAAAAATCCATCAAGCTGGAACTCCCCTTCTCGGCCATCGGCTTGATCTGGAACAGCATGATGAGCATGGCGGGCGGTTGGTTCTTCCTGACCGTCACCGAGGCTTTCCAATTGGGCGATAAGGATTTTCGTCTGCCCGGCCTGGGCTCCTATATGAGCGTGGCGTCCGACAAAGGGGATAACCTCGCGAAATTTTGGGGCGTCATTGCCATGATCCTCATGATCGTTCTTTTGGACCAACTGCTCTGGAGACCCTTGGTGGTCTGGGGCCAGAAGTTCCGCGTGGAAGAAGGCGGCAGTGAGGAAGGGATGAGTTCTTGGTTCTTGGATTTCCTCACCCGCTCCCAGATCCTTTTGTTCTTCGGCAATCTTTTCAAGAAGAAACAGATCGCCGCCTCCACCGACACCGCCGCGCCCCTGACTGCCGAGGAGAAACCCAAGATCGCCACGCCGCCCAACGAGACCTTGATCAAGATCATCTCGGCCATTTGCTTCCTGACCCTGTTGGGGGGGATGATCTTCGGCGCTTGGAAGATCATTGAGCTCTTTAGCAAGGTCACCACGAGCCAATGGCAGACCATCCTCTTGGAAGCCTTCGCGACTTTAGGAAGGGTCCTGGTAGCCGTGGGTGTCTCCGCGGTCTGGACCATTCCGGTGGGCCTTTGGATCGGCCTCTCGCCCCGGCTTTCCCGTATCGCACAACCCTTTGTGCAGGTGGCGGCCTCTTTTCCGGCGCCGATGCTTTTTTCCTATGTCATCCTGCTGATGAAGTTCATGGGCGTCCCCTTGAACTGGGGTTCCATCGCCCTGATGATCCTGGGCGCCCAGTGGTACATCCTTTTCAACGTCATCGCCGGGGCCATGTCCATTCCATCGGACCTGTTGGAGGCCTCCCGGATGTACCGCATCAGCGGCTGGGACCGTTTCACCAAAGTGCTCATGCCCGGGATCTTTCCCTACTTGGTCACCGGCATGGTGACTTCCGCCGGCGGCACCTGGAACGCCAGCATTGTGGCCGAATATGTGACCGATAAGGGCCAGACCCTGACCGCCTTTGGGTTGGGCTCGCAGATCAGCGAATCCGCCGCCAAGGCCGATTTTCCCATGCTGGCCGCCAGCGTGGTGGTCATGTCCCTGATGGTGGTCATCTTCAACCGGTTGGTGTGGAAACGGATGTACCGTTTGGCTGAGGAAAAGTATTCTTTAAGCAAGTAGACCGACGTCAAAAGACGTCGGAATTGGGAATTTTGAATTAATAATTATGGATTTTTGAAGTTCTCTTTCGCTTAAGGCGAAAGAGAACCAACCATAATTTTTAATTCTTCATTCATAATTCATAATTGAGGTGTGGGAGGTTTTCATGGCCGTTGACGTCAAAGAAGTCCAGAACGATTCCAAACTGATCGAGCTCAAGGGTATTAGCCAAGAGTTTTCCCTTCCCAACCAAAAATCCCTGAAAGTTTTGGAAAACGTCAGTCTTTGCGTGAACAAGCGTGAAGTGGTCGCGCTTCTCGGCCCCTCAGGCTGCGGCAAATCCACTTTATTGCGCATCATGGCCGGGCTTATCCAGCCCACCGGCGGCCAGGTGGCCTATCACGACCAGCCCCTGATCGGGCTGAACCTGGGCGTTTCCATCGTGTTCCAAAGCTTCGCGCTTTTTCCTTGGATGACCGTGGCCGAGAATATCCAAACCGCCTTGAAGAGCCGTGGTTTTCCCGAAAACGAGATCGATGACCGCGCCCAAAAGGCCATCCAGATGGTGGGCTTGGCGGGTTTTGAGGATACCTATCCCCGGGAGTTGTCTGGCGGGATGAAACAGCGGGTCGGCATGGCCCGCGCCTTGTCGGTCGATCCCGAGATCCTTTTCATGGATGAGCCCTTCAGCCACGTGGACGCCCTGACCGCGGAGTCGCTGCGCGCCGAAGTCATCGACATCTGGGCCGCCCACGACAAGAACCCTTCTTCTATTTTGCTCGTCAGCCACGATATTGCCGAGGTGGTCTATATGGCCGACCGCATCGTGGTCCTGGGCGCCCATCCGGGCCGGGTGTTGAAGATCGTCGAGAACAAACTTCCCCGCCCCCGCGATTACCGCTCGCCCGACTTCTTGAAGATGGTCGACACCCTGCATGAGATCATCATGGGCCATGACCTGCCCGACGCGCCCGAACCCGTTTTGGCGCCCAACCAACCCGCGCCCGTCGAGCCCCTGCCGGATACCTTGCCAGGCGAGATCGTGGGTATCCTGGAATATCTCGACGCCCGCGGCGGTCAGGAAGATGTGTTCCGTATCGCCAACGAGACCGATAAAGAGTTCGGTGATGTCATCAAAGTGGTCAAGGCCGCCGAGATGCTGGACTTCGTCGACACGCCCAAGCGCAATGTGATCCTGACCGAGGACGGCAAACGGTTCGTGAAGGCCACCTCTTCCCAGCGCCAGGTCATCTGGAAAGAGCAGTTGCTCAAACTGAGCCTGTTCAAGCAGATCAACGACATGCTGGCCAAGCATCCCCGCAAGAAACTGGACGCGGAGGTCGTGCAGGAGATCATCGTCATCAACCTGCCCTCGGAGAACCTGGACAAGACCTTCGACACCTTCGTCGCTTGGGCCCGTTACGGCAACTTGTTCGCTTATGAGGAAGAGACCCACAAGATCTTCTATCCCCGCAAGCGGGCCCCCCGCAACAAGCCCAAGGGCGATAACAACGGCGGCGATAACGGGGATAACGGCTCTTCCGCCG
This sequence comes from candidate division FCPU426 bacterium, assembly GCA_027452205.1. Lineage (GTDB taxonomy): Bacteria > Oederibacteriota > Muellerivitia > Muellerivitales > Muellerivitaceae > Bog-1183. The sequence goes on from DAIDGV010000024.1 coordinate 350,640, forward strand.
AGGTTCCGGCCAGTTCCAACCCTACGGTGTCCTCCGAAGAGGGCACCCCGGCTCCGCCCCAGGCCTAAAACCCCAAACCCTTATTTCGCCACAGATGCCCCACAAATCCATATCAACTTGTAATGATCGTGGGGCTATGCCGATCTCAATAAGACCTTTATGGAAGATCCGCATGCAGGGGATACATAAAACCATAATTCTGAATTCTTAATTTTGAATTATGAATTGTTGTGATATCCCCTGCATCTGTGGCTAAACCGCCTTTTATTCGGGTTTCCCTTTTCATTAGCCATCCCTAGTGCCGGGATGTTATTTTGTGAACGCTTTCAATCCACGCAAATGAGGCCCTATGGACTTACACCAAATTTTGGATTACTTCCTGCACCTGAACAAGAATTTGGCCGAATTCAACGCCCAGCACGGGCTTTGGACCTATGGCTTGTTGTTCTTGATCATCTTCTGTGAGACCGGCTTGGTGGTGACGCCCTTCTTGCCCGGGGATTCGCTCTTTTTCGCCGCCGGGGCCCTGTCCGCCAGCGGCGGGCTGAACATCTTCACCGTTTATCTGCTCATGACCGGCGCCGCCCTCCTGGGCGATAACGCCAACTATTGGATCGGCCGTTCCTTCGGCAAGCCCGTCAGCAAACTGGTCAAGGCCAAGCACATCGAAGAGACCCACAAGTTTTACGAAAAGCATGGCGTGCTCACCCTGGTCATCGCCCAATTCGTTCCCATCATCCGCACCTTCGCGCCCTTCGTGGCGGGCCTAGGCAAGATGACCTATTCCAAGTTCGTCACTTTCAACCTGATCGGCGTGCTGTCCTGGGCCACCCTCTTTTCATGGAGCGGTTATTTCTTCGGCAATCTGGATGTGGTGAAGGAGAATTTCCACTACGTGATCCTGGGCATCATCGCGGTCTCCCTGCTGCCCATCGTTTATGAATTGGGAAAGGTTTTCTTAGGTTCCAAATCCGCCCCGGCTGCCGCCAAGGGCAAGAAAAAGAAGAAATAGGCTCCCTTCGCCACAACCGAGCGCCCGCGATCCGGGGTATAATTGCGAGTAGTCATTCCTTTGGATCGCCGGACCGCTAGGCCTCAAGGCGGCTGGCCGAGGTTTTCCATGTCCACGACTTTTCTCTACCAATGGGCCCGGATCGGCTCCTTTCTTTTCTTTTTCGGGATGACTTCCTTTCTCCAGGCCGCCACTCAACAACTTAAAGGCCATATCCCCCTGGAAGTCGCCAGGGCCCCCTTCTTAGGGGCCATGGACACGACCCAAAGTTTGGACCTGTCCATTGGCTTACCCCTTCGCAACACCGATCAGTTGAACCAGTTGTTGAAAGATCTCTACGACCCGAAGAGCGTCTATTACCGGCATTTCTTGACCCCGGACCAATTCACCGCCCAATTCGGCCCGTCGCCCTCGGATTACCAAGCAGTTATGGATTTTGCCCAAGCCCATCATTTAGCCGTGACTCGCGTCCAAGCCAACCGGTTATTGGTGGATGTGCAAGGCTCGGTAGATGACATCCAAAAGACCTTTCACGTTCATCTGAACCGCTATCAAAGAACTGATGGCACCGAATTTCACGCACCGGACCAAGAACCTTCCGTGGACTTGGACATTCCCATCGGGCACGTGAGCAATTTGGAGGATTTTCAAAGACCCCGGCCCGGCTACGCGACTTCCGGTCTGCGCCGGCAGTTTTCTTCTTCCTTCAGTCCTTCCATCAACGGGGGGACCAGTCCTTATTCCTCAGGGGATTATTTCGGCACAGACTATCGGAACGCTTATGTGCCCGGTTGTATCACTTCCTCTTTTCAAGGCCAAGGACAGGCAGTCGCTCTGGTGGAATTTGACCGTTACAACTCGTCTGATGTCACAAACTATGCCAATGCGGCTACCTTGGGCTCACCTGCCATTAATAATATTGGAATCGACGGCTTTAGTGCTATCAGTGGCACTCCTGTCATTTCCGGTGACGATGGCGAGATCGTTTTGGATATTGAGATGGTCATCTCCATGGCGAAGTCCGCTGTCGTGAACGTTTATGAAGATGATCCTCGTGACAGCAACGCCCAAGCGGACGATCTTTTGAACAAAATTGCCATCGATAACACAGCCAAGCAGATCAGTTGTTCTTGGACGGGCTTTGGCGACAGCAATACCGCCGGTATCTTGGCGGAATATGTCGCCCAAGGTCAGTCCTTCTTCCAGGCCGCGGGTGACCTGGGCGCTTATACTTCATCCGACCCCAAAGCTTCGGTTCCAAATCCTATTGACCTTACATCCAACATGACGGTCGTCGGCGGCACCCAATTGAGCACATCAAACGGACCTACCTATCAATCGGAATCCGTTTGGAACTCTTCACCAGGGGCCACAGCCACGGCTATTCCAACACCTCCTAATGCTGTTAGTGGTGGTGGTATTTGCACCGGTGTTCTTGCCATACCAACCTATCAAATACCCTTCAATACGAATGGCGCTTCTTCCAGTTGGCGGAACATCCCAGATGTGTCAATGGTTGCTATCGGCATCGATATTTATTGGGGTAGTCCCGACACGAATGTCGGCGGCACCAGCGCCGCCGCCCCTCTTTGGGCCGGACTCATGGCTTTGATCAATCAGGAAGCCAGCCAATTCACAAAAGGACCGATCGGATTCCTGAACCCTTACCTTTACACTTTGGCCAATAATGGAGGTGTCTATACCGGTACTGATTTCCATGACGTGCAATCAGGCAACAATAACTACTGGGGTACCCAACCGGTATCCTTCGCTGCTGCCACACCTGGTTACGACTTAGCCACTGGTTTGGGCAGCCCCAATTGCAACTTGGTCAACAATCTCATCGGCCTGGTCCCCACCAACACCATTACCCCCACGCCCACCAACAGCCCTACCGTGACCAACACTCCCCTGCCGCCCACCACGACCAGTTATTATGTTTATCCCCAGCCCGCCCATGGCCAAGTCTCTATCGCTTACAACTCCGATTCGGTGCAATCCATCAAGATCACCGTTTATAACCTAGTGGGTCAGTTGGTGGGCACCTTCACGGACAACGCGGTGGTCTCCAACCAGAACCGCACCACCCTTTCCCTGACCGGCTTCGCCCCGGGCGTTTATTATTTCGTGATGACCGGGTCCGCGGGCTTGACCACCAAAGGCAAATTCTTGGCGGAGCCCTGATGAAGGACCGCTATGGATGGCTTTTACTTTTAGGCTTTTGGGTCCTGCCCTGGGTGGGCCAAGCCCAGACCCTTTCTACTGCCGGTGAGGCTTTGACCTCCATGGACCTGCCTGCGGGGCCCAAGGCCACCGCTTTGGGCGGGGCCTTCAGCGCCTGGGCCGATGACACCAGCGCCATCTATTGGAACCCCGCCGGGATGGCCTTTTTCCCGAAGGTGCAAATTCAGACCGCGTTCAACCAATGGTTCCAGGATTCTTTTTATCAGGATATTGGGGGCGTTCTGCCCCAGGATTGGGGAGCCTTAGGCGGCCGCATTTCCTATATCAACTTGGGTTCTTTTACCGGCCGGGATGTCTTTGGTTATACCAACGGGTTCACCTATTCACCCGAGGATTGGGGTGGCACCTTTGCCGCCGCCACGAAGCTGGGATCTTTGGCCTTGGGCTTGGCGGCCAAGGGTTACGCCGAATTGTTGCCCAATTACGACTACGGCGCCTTTGGCTTGGACGCGGGCGCTTTATTGCGGACGGGTTTTCTCAGCCTTTCAGCGGGTGTCCGCAACATCGGGTTGATCTCCAATTACGCTTTCCCCACCGAGGCTTACACCGGCGGCGCGCTGGCCTGGGACGTCGGCCCCGTGAATATCCATTTTGCCACCGACGCCAATTTCACCACCCAGGGTGACGCGCTGCACCATGGCGTGGAACTGGGCTTTCAAAAGACCGTCTTCCTCCGGGCGGGTTATCAATGGTTCCTCACGCCCCTGGCGGACCAGACCCAGACGGGCTTCAGCGGCGGCGCGGGCCTGGACCTGTCCGGATTTACCTTGGATTACGCTTGGGTGACCTACGGTAATTTAGGGAACACCAATCAGGTTGCCATTGGGTATTGGTTCGACCTGCCCACAGCCCAAACCACGCCCGTCGATGATGACGAGGATTATGGGACAACTCCCGTAAAACCGCAGAATACCCGTACTGCCGGAGTCATCGCCACACCCCAACCGACCGCGACCCCCGCTGTGAACCTGGATCAATTGGGCATCCAAGAGGTCTATCATCTGGGGATCGCCGCTTATAAGGACAAGAACTACGACCAAGCGGCCCTTTACTTCAAGAGCGCCGCGGCCAAGGTCGCCGGCGCGGGGGAAAAGACCTACAAATCCCAGGCCAATATCATGCTGGGGGTGATCTACGAGTACCATCAGACAAGCCCGGACCATTTGGCCACCGCGATCCGTTATTACCAGGCAGCGGTGGACCTGGACCCTTCCAACACCACCGTGCAAAAGCATTTGGATGAATTAGGGACCGCGAACCCCTCGAACTGACAGGGAAAATCCTCAGGGAATTAAATCCTTAACTTTCTTAAGGCAAAGCAACCAACAACGGGCTTGAACCAGAACCTACAGATCCTCGCTTCGGTCGGTCGAAAAACCCTACCCCCAACTACCCACTAAAACAGCGACAAACAACAAGGCTGTCTTAGCCACAGATGCCCCTCAAATCAAAATAAACACAAATAATGATCGTGGGGCTATACCGATCTCAATTGAAGTTTTATGAAAGATCGGTATGCAGGGGATATAACAACAATTCATAATTCAGAATTATGGTTTTTATGTACCCCCCCCTGCGGCCGAATAGTTCCTTTTATTTTCATTCCCGTTCCCTGGATTCGATTTCATAATGCCTTCAACACGCTTGCCGGGGGCCGAATGAATTCAACCGATGGCCGTAAATTATCTTGGTCGAAGGCCGTTTCCAAGGCCGAGAGGTTCCTCGGTAAAAGACCTTTCCTCGGTTCCTTCATTCTGGCGTTGCTTCTTTGCTCGTCGATCCTCGTTTTCATCAAGCCTTTTTTTGAGTGGGACGACGACTACTATGTCCGTTTTTTATTGAAGGGGGTCGTTTTAAGCTCCGTCCCCAGTGAGCTTAATTACCTCGAAAACCCGCTTCTATGCCTGTTCTTGAAGAACCTTTACGGCTTCTTCCCGGGCGTCGAATGGTACGGATCTTTTTTTGTATTTTCCCAATTCCTCTCGGTTTGGGCCCTTCTGGCCGCGTTCAACCTGGGGACGAACCGATGCCTGAAATCGGTCCTCTTCATCGTCGGCTGCGCCCTCCTGGAAGTGAGCTTCATAACCGAACTGCAATGGACGACCGTCGCCACTTCCGCGGCCATCGGGGCATTTTTGCTTTTCGCCGCCATCTTAAAAAAGGGGAAAACGCGCCATTTCAACCGGGCCCTCGGCCTTGTCTTTGTTTTGTGTGTCATCTCGATCTTGGTCCGTCCGGATTCCTTTTTGCTCATTGCGGTCGCGGGCCTTCCCGGATTCATCTACTGGGCCAAAAAGATCGGACGGTCCTTTTACCGCCGGGACATCATCCTGTTTTCCATCCTGACCGCGGTCGTATCCCTGGGCTTGGTGGCGTTCGACGATTACTGCTATTTTCAAGACGACGCTTGGCGGAATTCACTGGATATTTTTAAGCAACATAACGAGTTGTTCGACTTTCGGGACCCGGTTTATACCCCCCAAACGAGGCCGTTCTTTGATTCGATCGGCTGGTCCGCGAACGATCTCGCCCTTTTTAAATATGACTATTTCATGGACCCCGGCACCTATAGCCTGGAAAAGCTCCGGCTTTTGAACGACCACTTCCCCCAATTCGGCTTTGATAAAAGCGACCAAGATACCTTCGCAAAAATGTTCGCGGATATTCGTTTTCAAACGGCCCTATTGTTCATCGGATCCACCTTGTTCCTTCTTCAGGCGGAGGCTTTTCACTTCATCCTGCTGGATATCCTTTGGACCGCCGTCCTGCTTTGCTTTTGTCACTGGTATCTAAAGCTCCCTTCCCGTATTTTTCTTCCTTGCCTCTTTTTACTGGGCAACCTGTCGGTCTTTCTCGTCCCCAAAGGACAGAAAAACCTCAAAGATCCCTTGGACCGGGCTTTCGATAAATTGAAGTTCATCCCCATGATCCTCGTTTTCTTTTTCGCCTGCCGCGCCCTTTCGATCGCCGGCTTGGTGCATCTTCGCCAGGATCGGTTGGAACAGGATTTCAGGGCCTCGGTAAAGGCCTTAGATCCCCAAGACGACCAAATTTTCGTGACTTGGGGCGGTTCCTTCCCCTACGCCAAAAACGGGGCTTTTGACGGCGATGGCTTCCTCAAACATTTTCACGCGGTCTCGTTGGATTGGTTTCAACGCTCCCCCACCACGCAGGACATGATGATCCAATATGGGCTGAGGAATGTTTTTAAGGATTTGGTCGATAACCCAAAGGCGTTCTTGATCTGCGATCCGGAAGAATTGAATTTGTACAGGTCGTATATGAATGAAAAATTCGGGGAGAAGGTCCTGTTCCAGCCTTATTTCAACTCGGCCCAATTCACGGTGTATCGGGTTTTGTCGGTCAAAAAATAAAAACTCGATGGGCGGTAAAGAAAACCAAGACTTATCGGCGTCCATCTGCCTTCATCGGCGGCTAAAAGACTTGTTTTTGACGTTGTTTGACGAAGTTAAGTAGGTAATTCCCTAAGTTTTGGCCGAGATCAAGGCATCTATTTTAGCCGCGCAGATGAAGTCGTTCTCGGACAGCCCGCCGATGGCGTGGGTCGAATAGCGCACCTTGCACTTCTTGTAGGAAACTTCCAGGTCCGGGTGATGGTCCTCTTGGTGGGCGATATAGGCCGCCGCGTTCACGAAAGCCCTGGTCTCGTGGAAATTGTGGAAGGTAAAAGTTTTCTGTATCTCCGTGCCTACTTGTTCCCAACCGGGAAGTTCGGATAAATAACCCTTCACCATCACTTCATTCAGCGGTTGGGTGCCGCCCCCGCAGGGTTCGCATTTTCGCGCGGACAGTTCGGTCATGGCCTTACCAAATATCCCGGGCGTTGTTGACCGAGGTCGTGTCGTCCCAAACGAGACCGGATTTATTATTGCCTTGGGCCACCAGGACGCACCGGGTCAAGACCTGCATACCGCCGCTGGAACCCTTGATGCCCACCTCAAAACCGCCGGGGAAGGCATTGGGAACGCTAGACGCCGTGCAATAGGCGGGTATCTTGGGCGCCGAAGGGCTGGTGCCCAGGGCCGCGTAATTACCCGGGATGCTGTAATTGAAACTGGCGATCGCACCCGAGTTCATGCGGCTTAAGGGATACCAATTGGCCATCGGAACGGTCAAAGAGGTCACCGATTGGGGAACGGACCCGGCCGCGAGGGTGTAGAAGGACCAGCCGGTCACCGCGCCCGAACCGTCCACCATGGTAAGGCCCGCTTGGGTCGGGTCATAGGCCAAGGTCATCCCTTGACTGACCAGATAATTGACGACGCTTTTTTCCAAAACGTTGTTGGAATCCGCGTTGGCCAGGTCCTGGATCTCAAAGGCGTCGGCGAACTGCACGCTTTGCCACTCGATCAGCCAATAGGACGTAACGCCGGAGATGGGCTTCATGTCCCCCGCGCTGGACAAATAGTCGAAGTAGAACCGGTAAATATCCAAATTAACGGTACAAGGATATCCCCCGGAATTGGTCACCGAAGAGCCGCTGATGGTCAAGGGAGCCGTATAGGAAACCCCCTTGACGTACATGGACCGGTCCGTATCGGCGTAAAAAAGCGCGTTGCCGAACTCACTGGCCACCGCGTAAGCGGGGTCGAAGCTGACGGTGGCGCCGCTCTGGGCCGTGGCCAATTGATAGGTCGAAGGCGAACCCGAGAAGGTGGCCGGCGCGGGCGCCCCGCTGGCGACGATCGAAAGGCTGTTGATGATGGCCGTGGCGCCCGCGGTGTTCTGGTACATGTGCTTGCTGCTGTTGACCTGTTCGTGGAAGTGCAGGGCCATCATTGCGTTGGTCTGTTTCAATTGAAGGTGCATTTCCACCTCGGACAGGCCCTGGTAACAGATAGTAAAAAGCTGGGTCAGGGTGGGCACTAAAAGGCCCATGATGGAGATGGTGAGCATCAGCTCGATCATCGTCCAACCCTTGGGGCTTATGGGAGCGGACAACCGTTTCATGTCCTCACCAGCTCACGTTGAATTGATAGATGTCGAAGGCATAATGCTCCCCAAAGCCCAACCGGTAAGCCTCGGCCATCAACAGATAGGAACCTTGGGTCAGGGTGATGGGGCCGCCTACCACTGGGATGCTGTAGGTGATCGGCGCCACGCCGGTAAGTTGATGAGAAACACTTGCATCATAAACCCCGCTCACGCATCCGTTCGAAACCCCGTCTTGAACGAAATGCCATACGTAATCGCTGGTGGAGCAGTACTTCAGGTTATAGACCACGCTGACCGCCGATTCGGTGTAAAGATTGCTTTGCAGCACCGAGGTCGGCAGGCTGTTGTAACCCGGGTATTCCTCGGTATAAAAGTTGGGGAAGCTGCTCTCGCCCATGAACCGCCACCAGATATCGGTGACCGGTTCGCCCACGATGGTTTGCCCGGCCGGATTGGCCGTATAGGTCACCGCGCTGGAAATGGTGACCGCCACCGTCTGGCTTTTGCTGTATTCGGGGTACGCGTTGACCGGATAGATGCCGATCAGGGGGATCTGCGCGATATGACCCGTGCTCAGGGGATTCTCGACCTCTCCGCCGTCGTTGAAGGTCCGCAGGCCGTAGACCAGGCTGGTCTCCGCCAGGGCCGCGAAACCCACGTTGGCCGAGGGTGAGGTGCCGGTCTCGGTCACATAACCGACCCGCTCTTTCCCATTTTCATCCCAGCGGGTCATCCGCACCACGCCGGAGCCGATATAGGCGCTGGAATCGCTGTCGTTATAGTAGATACGGGAACCGGCGGACGGGTTATCGGTTTCGGTGCTCGGGCAGTCCAATTGCGTTTGAATATAGGGATAGTTGTAGGGAGCCATGTTCCTTTCCAAACTCCCGCTGGTGCCGCCGAAATACCAAGGCCTTTGCACGCTCACAATGTAAGGCAGGGCGTAAGGATAGATGTTGTAGGTGGTGACCCCCAGGCTTTGTTCCGTGCCCGTCGCGTTAGAGCTGCCAAAAACATGGTTGAAGACCGCCCCGCCGCTGGTTTTTCCGTCGAAAAAGGATTGGCAGCCATATTGCCCGACGGTGTTGGTATAGGTCAGTCCGGCGAACCCGTCGTTCGATTGACCGGTCGTCGGCACCGGGATGGATTGCATCGTCTGCAGGAAGAAGTTCTCGGCGGTCACGGGTATGGAAGCCGCGGGCTTGATCGTCGGCAGGTTCCCATAACTGACCCAGGAATTGTAGGACGCGTCCGGATAGATCTCGCCCAGCCAGGAACGTTGGTACCAAGTCACCGAATTGCTGGCGTTGCTCGTCACATTGGAAATGACCCAATGCCCCGTGATCGCCCCCGCGGATTTCGTGTCGCCGTTGATACTGTCATACCCATAGGTCTGCGCCGTACCGGATTTAATGAAGGGATAATTCAGGATCGAGACCCCATGATTGAAGGGATCGTGGTCGAACCCGATCTCGCCCCCCAGGCCGTAGTAATAGAAGCTGTAACCGTTGGTCGTGACCCAGATCGAGGTGGTGTTCATCAGCCCTTGCCGGATCAATTGGTAGAACCGCGGCATATCCACCTCGATATTGCCGCCGCCGTTGTTCCAATCCGCGTTGTTGCCCGAGGCGTTGAACCCCGCGTAGCCGTCGATGTTCATGCCGATGCTGCCCGAACTCGCCTGGCCGTTCTTGAACCACCAGTTATAGGAATTGGGTTGGATGGTGACCGCCGCCCCCGCGATGGAGACCCCGCCCACTTTGCAGTCCAAATAGGGACAATCCCTTGGATCGCCCAGGAACTGGAACTGTTCCGTATAGGGGGGCATGAAAGCGTCCCCGCACCAGACGTAGGTGCGGGACAGGTTGCTCGGCAGGGAAATGGTCGCGTTACCGCCGCTCACGAAGTTCGAACAGGTCACCCCAAAGCCCAAGCGGGTCTCGATGGCGTGGATGCCGGATACCGTCGAGGGCGCCCCATAAAGCCCGCTATAGGTCGTCACCGCCGCGCCAAATACGGTGGTCACCGGCATGGTCAGGGTAATGATCCAGCGGGCGGTATTTTTGGGGAAACCCGGGCCGTAATGGATGCTCGTCAGGTCCGAATTGGTGAATTGATAGGCGGACGGCGAGTTATAGGCGGCTAAATAATTGGCGGCCGTCAGGGCACCCGGGGTCAGGTCCGGACTGCAGGGGATATATTCGGCCCCATAAAGCATATCGGACGAATTAAGTCCACCGGCTTGGGGGCTCAAGGTGGGCGTTCCCGTCGGACTGATCGTGTCGGTGGGGGTAAAAGATTCGGCCATGATAGCGGTATTCGTCATATTGGCTTCGGCCGTGGAAGTGCCCGCCTGGGTCGCGGTGCGGATGGCGGTTTGGGTTTCTTTCCATACGGTCGTCGCCGTGCCCGCCGCGGTCGCGGTGGAGACCGCGGTTTGGGTTTCATATTCCTGCTGGGTCGCGGTGGCGACCGCGGTTTCGGTGTTTTTCGCGTTCCTGGTTTGTGACCAGCTTTGCGCCGAGAATTGTCCCTGGAAATTCGCTTGTTGGGCCGGCGTGGGTTGTAGGGTTTGGGTCGGTCGTTGTGTTTCCAGCGCCAATTGGGCTTGTGCCTTGGCCTGTGCCCCGGCGGAGGACGACGCGGGGGTGTTGACGGCCGGCTGGCCATTGCCTTTTCCTAGTTGGGTTTGTTGTTGTTGGACCGCCTGGTTCGGTTGTTGCCCGGATTGGGCAAATTGTTGGGCGAACCCGGGCGATAAGCCCGCCACCACCTGCTGGCCGTTGCGCAGGGGCGTGTTGAAAAGGGTGATCAAACTTTGCTCGTTGCCGGGGCCGGTATATTGGAACCCGAAGCTCATGGGCCCGGGCGAGACCGCGTTCACGTCCCCCGGCACCGCGCCCAGGTAACCCGAGGGATAGGGCCCCGCGGGGGAGGCGTAAGCGTAATTCAAGCTGACATTATTGCCGATGATGGCCGTGACCGCCTGCACCGTTACGCTGGCGTCGGGGAAGAAAAGACTGATGGCCGGCACCCGGGGATCGTTCGTCGGCGGGAATTGGCCGCCCGTGTCCTCGGTGTCGTAATAAGCGTAGACCCGCAGGCGGACCGTGACCGAGGAAGAGGACGTGGTGGCCCCGGGATAGTAAAGCAGTTCGGGATGGGTGACCACACGCACGTTGGTGTTACCGCCGGACACGGTAATACCGCTGGTCGTCGTCCATTGGGCGATATTACAACTCACCGATTGGGCCTGCGGGTTCGAACTGCCCAGAAGACTGGTCAATTGATTGCCCGGGTCCTTGGCTGGGTCGGAGTAATTGCGGATGGGAGGCACCGGCAAGAGCTCGCCGTTCAAGTTGACGATGATGGAGTTCTCAAAGCTTTGCGGTTGGGACAGCATCCCCTCCAGCAGCATGCGGTAGCTGATCTCGGTGATACCCGCGTTCTTGACGCTGGTTTGGTTCGCATAGGCCTGGGTAACCGCGCTGTATTCGGCTATTTCGTCCGGGTAGCGCATGGCGTTGTTGTATTGGTCCGCGATGGTGTAATTCACCCCGGATGACGCGTTGAATTGGGAACTATAGATCGGGTCCGAAGTACCGTCCAAAAGCACTTGACCCGCCATCTGGAGGCTGTTCTGGTCGTTGTCCGGGTCATAGTATTGCGCGTCGCAGTTGCAGGCGGCGGCGTCCTGCATGGTATAACCCGGGTAGAAATAGGCCCAGTTGAAGGTGGTCGACTCCGCGGGATGGGCGGACGAGTTGGTATAAGGCTGGTAATAAGGATCACGCCCGTAGGAACTGCGGGTGATGAAATGGGGACGGATCACCAGGCCGGGAGTGCGGCTTTCCAGGTCGTAGACGGCTGTTTGCATGGCTTGGCTGAGGGTGGGCAGGACCGCCCACCAGGCCGGGATGGTGGTGACCTGCAGGATATAAAGGTCCATCACTTGGCTAGGTTGATAGGGCGTTGCCGAGGTTCTTAAGACCCCGCCCACCGTCGCCAAAAGCGGACCCGGTTGGGGATTGGTTTCGTCGTAAGCGTTTCCCGGATAGAGGAAGACTTTCACCGTGACCTGACGGGCATAAATGTCATTGGCGACACGGTTGACCTCCACCTGCCGCATATAACGCCAGATGCCTCCGGTCTTGATATTGCCGCTGAGCGCATTGGCCGCCGCCGCGTCGATGGAACCGGTCACCGTGGACGAGCCGTTGTCCACGTTGACATCGGTGGTCAAACAAAGGTCGTACTTGGAGTTGTTCGTGTAATTATCCAGGACCCCGACGCCCAATTGCTGGTTGCCGTTCACCAGGGACCGCAGTTCCTCGTACATTTGGATGGCTTTTTGGGTGGCGAAGGTCTGGTCGGCGTTCTTGACCTCTTCTTTATTGAGCATTCGGTTGGAAAGGATGAGCGTGGTGGCCATGACCCCCAGCACGACCGTCGCCATGGCCACTTCGATGAGGGTGTAACCCTTTTGATCGAATCTTTTTCTAAGCCGGTACATAGGTCCTCCTTTCGTCAGATACCCGGAAAGGCCAGCAACACCCTTCGGGCGCTGATGTCCTCACGGTATTGGGCCACATACTTCAAGGCCTCGGTGACCACATGGGGATTGGCGTTCAGGATGCCATCCTGACCGGCGGACCCCGCGATGTCCACCGCGCCGCCGGTGCCGTTGTAACTGGTGGAATTACCCATGATGACCACCCCGTCGATATCCGCTCCATTCATGATGGTCAAGTTTCCGGTCACAAAAACGATGCCGGCGAAATAACAGTTGGTCGAAGGAGAAGCTCCATTCAAGGTCAGGTTGCCGTTCACGATCAGGATACCCGAACCGTTCAGGTTCTGGTATGCCGTGACCGGATTATTGCCGGTGAAGGAAATACTGCCGTTGTAATAGGAAAGCTGGTTGGTGCCGATGGTGATGGTGGCCGAGGCGGACCCCACGTTGTCCGCGATGAACTGGATGTCCTTGATGGACATGCCGAAGATACTGGAATCGCTGAGCACCGAGCTGGTGGCGTTGATGACCGTACTGCCCCCGAAGAAGTTGGTCGAGCCCGCGCCGTTGGGCAGCGTGGCCGAGGCGGAAGTGCCCGTGACCGCGCAAAGGGCGTAAGCCCCGCTTTGTTTGCCGTTCAAATAGCTGTAACCGTTCTGGTAAACGCTGACGGCCCGGGTAACATAGATGGCCGCGTCGCCCGCCGCGCTGACCGGCAGGTTACAGGTGAGCTTGCGCAGTTCGGTATAGGCCTTGGCCGTGGCCAGGACCTTGTTGGGATAAACGTTGTAGGGGACAAGCCATGCCCCATATTGGTCCATCTGGTAATCCATGCGCTTGTAGATATAGCCGGTGGAATTGATGGCCCAAACCAGCCCGTCCCCGTTCACATAACCGCCTTCCCGGTCACCCGTAATGTCGTGACAGGCGCTGGAACTGGGCGTATAGGTCGGCCCGGTGGGGGGAACGGGATCGACCTGCTCGCCCACTTCATAACGGGCGAAGTAAACCGCGGTGGTCTGCCCCGCCGCGGGAATGGTGTTGGAGGAGGCATCCACCGGATATTCGTTGGCGATACCGTAAAAACAGCTGGTGACCCCGTTGGCGATATTAAGGGTGGTCGATTCGGAAGTATCCGAATAGGCGGGATTGGAGCCGTTGTAAGAGGGCGCAAAAGGTTGATCGATATAGGTGTAATAGATCGGGGTCGGGGTGGGAGAAAGGTTGTAGCTGGAAATACCCCAGGTCGGGGTCGATCCCACGGAGACGTTATTGGCGTAAGCGGTCAACACCTTGTTCTGGCGGACATACCAGCCCAGGGCGTCTTCCAACCCGGCCTTGGCGGAATTCTCCGCGCCGGCCACGTTCAATTGGGCGGCGTTGGTGTTCTGCCGGACACTGGTCAGGAGGGTCATCGCCACGGGAATCAGGACCGACATGACCAATAACATGATGAAGGCCATCGCGATGAGGGAGCCCTTGGGGGAACGCAGGTTCGGGATATAGAAAAAATAAGGCCTTTGCCGGGGATCCAATCCCAAGCGCCTTACCGCCCGCTTAATATAAGAAGATGAATTGAAATTCATGCTTCGCCGCTCCTGGTCAATGTAGGAAATAAGTCGAAATAAGAGTTTGAGAACAATGGAGCGGCAACCCCAGGTTGCAAGGTGAAATCTTCCGTCAAAAAAACGTTGTATTTACCTGAGTTAATTATCCCGCCATTGCGGGGATTAGTCAATTAAACCGCCCGGCCGGGAAGCCGGAAGTGGGCCTTTTTTAAGCTATGAAAACGAACACCCTACCGGCTAAATTCGCCGATGAGAAAAGTATGGTCCGAGGGTTTTTCGAGGCCCCGGGGCTTGGTGTCGATCCAAATTTTTTGGAGCCGGGACACCATTGGTGGTGTACCCATCAAAAAGTCGATCCGCCAGCCTAAGTTCTTCTCAAAAACCTGGGGTTGGCGCATGTCCCAGAAGGTGTAGTGCCCGGGACCTTTTTCTTTTTCCCGGAACAGGTCCGTCCACTTTCCCTTCATGGTGGCGGCCAAAGCTTCCCGCGCGTCGATGTGAAAACAAGGATGGTCCTTGTTGCCCTTGGGATTGTTCAAGTCGATCTCGGTCGGCGCCACGTTCAGGTCGCCCATCCAAATGGCCGCGCTGGCGGCGGGCACGTTCTTGTCGAAATATTTTTTGAGGTCCGCGAAGAACTTCAGTTTGTATTTGTACTTGTCCGAATCGATAGCATAGCCCTGGGGAATGTAAGTGTTGATCAGCTTCACGCCGTCATATTCGCTCACCATCAGCCGGGCTTGTTCCTCCATTTCTTTGGGGTACAACCGCTTGTCCAAGAGGGTCATGGGTTTTTTCGAGATGAAGGCCACGCCGTTATAGCTTTTCTGCCCGTGGAAAATGACGTTCCAACCCGCCGCCTGGATGACATCCTTCGGGAACTCATGGTCCTGCACTTTGGTCTCTTGGACGGCCAGCACATCCGGTTGTTCCTTCTTGAGCCAATCCAGCAGGATGGGCATGCGGGCGCGGATGGAGTTCGCGTTGAAAGTGGCGATCTTCAGGTTACCGGAAGCTTTGACCGGCTTGGCGGCCTTGGCGGGAGCCGCTGTTTTTTTCGGGGCAGCTTTGGGCATGACAACCTCCTCAAATAATTATGAATTCAAAATTTTTAATTCTTAATTGACGACATAGTCAGAGACCCGGCGTTCGGCGATGACCGTCTTGGCGTAAGCGATGACCTTCAAGTGTTCCGGATGTTCTTGGTAGGCCTTCAAAGCCGCGGCGTCCTTGAAAGAAGAATAAAGCGAGATGTCCGAGACCGTATCCCCTTCCTCAAAGGGCAGACCTACTTCCAGTTCCAGGATCTCCGGGATATGGGCCGGTAAAGCCTCGAGCATTTGTTTGAACTTAAGGGCGCTTTCTCGACGGGTACGGCCTTCCACACCCTCTTTCATTTTCCACAGCACGATGTGTTTGAGCATGGGAACCTCGGCGGAGGATGACAACGGTGTTTATTATCAAGAGCCTCGAACGCATATCAATACATATAACAGGGTTTTGACAGGCCCTTTGGGCGTTTTTGCTTTAATCCGCCCCCAAAAACCGTTAAGTTAATCCCCGCGCAGGCTTATTCAAAGTCGCAGCCAAATGGAGGCAGCACGATGGGATTATTGTCCGGTAAAAAAGCTTTCATCTTCGGGGTCGCCAATGATATGTCGATCGCTTGGGGTATCGCCAAAGCGCTCCATGCCGAAGGGGCCGAACTGGGGTTCAACTATCTGGGAGAAGCCTTGGAAAAGCGCGTTCGCCCCTTGGCCGAATCGGTCAATGCCTCGCTCATCCTTCCTTGCGACGTGTCGAAAGATAATGAGATCGAAGCCCTCTATAAAGAGGTCGAGAAGAAGTGGGGTAAGTTCGACATCCTCATCCACTGTATCGCTTTTGCCAACCGGGACGACCTGAAGGGCAATTTCGTCAACACCAGCCGCGCGGGTTTCGCGCTGACCCTGGATATTTCGGCTTATAGCCTGATCGCCATCACGAAGCCGGCCGTTCCCCTTTTGAACCCCGGCGCCAGCATCATCGCCCTGACCTATTACGGTTCGGTCAAGGTCATCCCCAACTACAACGTCATGGGCGTGGCCAAAGCGGCTTTGGAGGCCACTGTGCGCTATCTGGCCTATGACCTGGGCCCGAAGGATATCCGCGTGAACGCCATCTCGGCGGGCGCCATCAAGACCCTGGCCTCTTCCGCCGTGGGCGGCATCAAGAGCATGCTGAAGGCCTCGGAAGACTTGACCCCCTTGAAGCGCAACGTGGACCAGGACGAGGTGGGCAAGACCGCCGCTTACCTGGCCAGCAACTGGGCCTCGGGCGTGACCGGCGAAGTTCTGTATGTGGATGCCGGCGCCAACATCGTGGGCATGAACCTGGATATCAAGAAACCGGAAGACGCCCCCCCTGCCGCCAAGGCTTAAGTTTCAAAACAAAAGCCCCGCCGGGATTTCCGGCGGGGCTTTTTTATTTCTAAGGCAAACATCGCGGCAAAATCGATTTAGCCACAGATGCAGGGGATACAGGGGATGAGCCCAAATCTATTGAGCCAAAGTATCCTTTTTCCATTCTTTACGAGGAACAACGCGTCTAAATTGCAACTCCGGGTTCCCAAAGTTCAGCAACATACCGATCGGGAATCCTGTGGCCTTCAAATAATTCAAACATTGAGCGAAATGAATATCCTGTAAAGACTGAACAGCTTTTAGCTCAACGATGATTTGATCTTCGACCAAGAGATCCGCCATATATTCGCCTACTACATGATCCTTATATTGAACCTCTATCGGTTTTTGCTGGATTACTTTTAACCCTATTTGTTTAAGTTCAATGGTTAAAGCGTTTTCATAAACCTTCTCTAAAAATCCGCTGCCTAATGTATTCATGACTGAAAAAGAACTACCGATGATCTTTTCAGTAATCTCATTAAGAAGCGGCGTATTCGCTTTTAGGTTCGTGAATGTTGAATCCATCCCCTGTATCCCCTGCATCTGTGGCTAAATTGATGTTTTTAAATTTTAGTTGTGCCGTTCAAGCTGATTTCTTCCGCTGCATCGGTCGCTTTTCGATGTAACAAAAAGACCTTGTTTCCCTTTTGCGGGGTGGTTGGGGCTGGTGATGCTCCACAAAATGCAGGTGGTCCTGCCCCTGGATGGAGACCTCCTCCACTTCCACTTTCAAGCAGGAAAGCCATTGACCCGGCGCGGGCCAGGCCATGTCCAGCGCCACCTTCACCGGGGAAAGGGCCTTGAAGGTGAGGGTATGGAACGTGGAAATATCCACCGTCCAGCCTTTGCCCTCGACAAAGCGCACCAACTCGGCCGCGCTCGCGGGCCATTGGGCCCGGTCCATCTTGAAGATACCCACCATGCGGATGAGTTTATTCAGGTCTTTATTGATCATTTCTCTTCCTCCTTGAAGAGAGTCACAGCAATCCCGATTGCCGGAAGGAGAAGGTTCCTTCCGTGGTCACGATGAGATGGTCGTGAATGGTGATGCCCATGGCCCGGGCGGCGGACTGCACCTGCCGGGTCAATTGCTTGTCGCCTTCGGAAGCCTCCAGGCTTCCCGCGGGATGGTTGTGCGACAGGATGATCCCGGTCGCGTTCAATTCCAGGGCCCGCTTGAGGATCTCCCGGGGATAGACGGCGGTGTGGTCCACCGTTCCCTCCTGGAGATGCTCGAAGGCTAACAAGTGATTTCGATGGTCCAGGAAAAGCGCGGTGAAGACTTCCCTGGGCCGGCCGCCGATCTGCTCTTTTAAAAAAGCGGCGACCTGTTGCGGGCTGGAGATGATCCGGCCCCGTTTGAATTCCTGCTTTGTGGATAGGCGGACCAGGTCTCCAATGGCCTTGAGTTGCAAAGCGCTTTGAAGAGGAAGCCCGCCGAGGTTTTGGAGGCTTTCCAGGTCCGCTTCCAGAACGCGGCGGATATTTTGAAAAACGGCGAGAAGTTGTTTGGCATAAGGTTTGGTGTCCCGGTGTGGAATGGAATAGGTCAGCAATAGTTCGAGCAGCTCGTAATCCTGTAAAGCGTCGGCCCCGGCGGCGGCGTATTTCTCTTTCAAGCGGCGGCGGTGCCCCAAATGACCCGGCAGGGCCTGGGGGCGAATTCCCTGCTTTTCATGCGCTTTTAGGTCGATTTCCACCATGAAGAACTTCCTTCTATTCGCTTGACTTGGAATACAGCTGTATACTAGTATACGGCTGTATTCTTCTTCAACTAGTTTTTTAAAAAAGGAGACTCGACATGGCGCCATCCGAAGAAACCTTGACCGACACCCAGAGATCGGTGCTTGAGTACGTTCAAGAACATCTAATGAAAGATCATCGCCCGCCGACCGTGCGGGAAGTAATGCGGCATTTCAAATGGAACTCGCCCCAAAGCGCCCGGAAACATTTGTTGGCGCTGGAAGAGAAGGGTTATTTAGAGAGGGAAGAACATACCGCCCGGGGTCTTCGTTTATCGGAAGATTCCTCGGTGGGTATTTCTATTCCGGTTCTGGGTAAAGTCGCCGCCGGTCTTCCTTTATTAGCGGAGGAGAACCGCGAGACCACCATGGTGGTCGATCCTTCCATGGCCCGGGGCGGACGCAGCTTGTTCGCGCTGACCGTGCGAGGCGATTCCATGGTGAACGCGCATATCCTGCCCGGCGACCGGGTCATCGTGCAGCAGACCAGCCATGCCACCCCCGGTGAGATCGTGGTCGCGCTCATTGAGGGCGAAGCCACCGTGAAGACTTTCCGCAAGACCAGCAACAAAGTGGTGCTGGAAGCGGCGAACCCTAAGTACGATCCGATCGTGGTGACGCAGGACAAAGACTTCCGCATCATCGGCAAGGTCGTCGGCGTTTTTAGTCCCCGTTGAATTTGGATCATTAACCACAGATGAACACGGATGAACGCCGATAAAGCCCAAGCCTTGATCCGCGTTTATCTGTGTACATCTGTGGTTCCTTTGTTCCAGTGGCAGGTTTCCCATGAAAGACCCTTTTCTTTCTACTTCCTATTCCCCCGTTTATACCGAAGTCGATGACGATCCTAAAGAAGTGGAATATCTGGAGATCAAGGTCAAAAGCGCGCTGCACCACACCCGCCTGCCCTACAGTCCCAAGCCTTTTTACTATTCACTGAACCTTTACCGCGGCTGCCGCCACGGCTGTCCCTATTGCTTTGCCCGTTACAGCCATTGGTTCTTGGGTTTCCAGAACACTTTCGATTTTCAGCGCAAGATCCAAGTGAAGGTGAACATCGCGGAAGTGTTGGACCGTGAACTGGCCCAAACGAAGCGGAAGAAGGAATGGATCAGCCTGGGCGCCATCACCGATCCTTACCAACCCGCGGAGAAAAAGTATGGTTTGGCGCGGAAGATCTTTGAGGTGATCGCCAAGCACCGCTGGCCCGCGGTCTTTTCCAGCAAGTCGGACCTAGTGGTCAGGGACTTGGATATCCTGAGACGAGTACACGACAACGCCGGGGCGGCGGTGGCCATGACCATCACTACCCTGGACCCAGCCTTACAAAAATTCCTGGAGCCCCACGCCGTGCCCATTCACCGGCGGCTGGAAACCCTGCGGCAATTGAGGGCCGCCGGCATTCCCTGCGGCATCCACTTGATGCCCGTCATCCCTTTCGTGACGGATAACGATGAAGCCTTGGAAAGTATGGTAAAGACCGCGGTGGAACTGGACGTGGATTATCTCGTTCACAATGTTCTAAGACTTCGCGGGGCGGTGGTGCGGGACTATTATTTCCAGACCCTCAAGACCCATCGGAAAGATGTTTTCCAGAAAACCCGGCAGCTTTATGGATCCCGGTCCTATCCACCGGACGATTACGTCCAGGCAATATCCGGGAAAATAAGATCCTATAAGGAAAAGTGGGGTTACCGAAGCCGCTGGCGGGATCTTTTTCCCGTGCGGCAGCTTTCCCTCTTCGAGACATAAAAAAAGGCGGCCCCCACTGGGGACCGCCTGGTTCTGAACAACTGGATCAAGCCTCGTAACCCATGTCTTCGCCCGTGTGACCGGCCGCGGGGAAGATCTGTGCGGCATGGGAGTTGACGACCTCATCCAAGCCCACCAGTTTATCGGCCGCGCGGATCATTTCCCGGCTTTGGGCGTCGGGGAAGACCGCCAATTCGACCTGCTTGCCCAGTTCTTTGACCAAGTTCATGGCGGGCGAGAAATCCTGGTCTTCGGTCAGGACGATGGCTGTGTCGTAAAAATCCCGGGCGGCGTAATAGACCATATCCGCGGCCATCAACACGTCCACACCCTTCTCGATCCGGTGGCCTTCCCGGTTCTGGATGATGCGCCCGAGGCGCAGTTCCAGGTAGGGGGTGCGGTCCAGCGAATCGAAGAAAGACTGCTGGCTTTTGGCCTTGTCCGAAAAATGGTTCGTGTCGAACACGGCGTTATAGTAGTAAGTCCTCACCAGTTTTCGCCCTTCCCCGGCCAAAGCCAGGGAAAGTTGGTAATAGTCCACTCTTGTCATCTTGTTGTTCCGCTTCAGGGCGAAATACAAGTTACTTCCATCGATAAACACACAAACACGATTCATAAAAATACCTCTTCTAAGGGTTATCAGGGAACCCTTACATAAAACTTACTATTGTTGATAAATGGTCTCAAGAGGGATTGTTCATTTTTTTGAAAAAAACGAGGGCCGGAAATGCTCCAAAAAAACTTAAACGATGTGTTATGGGGCTATTTTTTGACGTGGAGCGCGTAAAGCTGAAAAGCGGCGATGACCAAAGCGTGGGTCAACTGGCCCTGGCGGATCATGGCCTCGATCTCGGCCAAGGTGTGAAGCTGCACTTCCAGTTCTTCGGCTTCGTCCAGGTCCAGGTCGGCCACTTTCTTGGCGCCTTTGGCCAGGTAGATATGACAGGTGTTATTGAGGATCGCCGGGTTCGGCCGGATCTTACCCAGTTCCACCCATTCCCTGGCCTCGTAACCTGTTTCCTCCAGCAGTTCCCGTTTAGCGCCTTCCAAAGCGTGGCCGTCATTGCGGTCCACCGCCCCGCCCGGGATCTCCAAACTGAAAGCCTCGGATCCATGGCGGTATTGGTTGACCATGGGGATCTTGCCGTCATCGGTGATCGCGATCACATTGACCCAGTCCCAGGTGTTGAGTACGTAAAAGGGATGTTCCTTGCCCGTCACCGGTGAGGCGCTGTTCTTGACCGTTACCTGGAAGAACCCGCAGTCGTAATCGACTTTTTCGCCCTTCTTTTTCCAAGGCTGGATCATGACATCTTCCCCTTGCGGTGGTTGCCCAGATAGACCTCGCGGTAAATGGCCAAGAAAGCGATCCCCATGGAGAGGATGATGGGCCCGAGAAAAATGCCGATGAAACCATAGACCTTTAACCCGCCGATGGTGGTAAAGAAAAGCCAAAAAATAGGCAACTTCGCCTCATTGCCGATCAGCCAAGCCCGTAACACTTGGTCCAGGATGGTCATGATGATGCCCAACAATAACAACCCCGCGGCCGCCAAAGGTTGGTTCTGGATCAGGAGCCACACACAGGCCGGGATCCAGACCGAGGCCGCGCCCAAGAAGGGGATAAAGGAATTGACGAAGGCCAGGAGACCCAAAAGGATCGGCACCGGCACGCCCGTCAGGTAAAGCCCGATGCCGGTCAGGCTGCCCTGCATCAAGGCGCAAAGAAAGACCGCCCGCACCACCGCGGTGACGGTCACGGAAAAGGTATGGACCACCTTTTTTTGATGGTCTTTTTCCATGGGCAAGAAGTCGATGGCCTTGATGGCCAACCGGGAACCGTCCCGGAAAAAGAAGAAGAGGGCGACCGTCACGAAGACCACTTGAAGAAGGAAGATGGGCAGGTTGCTGAAAGCCTCGGTGACCTTGGTGACGGTCAATTCGGCCAACCGTTGAAGGTTCGCGCTGATCTCTTTTTGAAGGACCGTGTCGGTCTGGTTCGAGTCCAGTCCCAGGCTTTGGGCCCAACCTTCCAGGTTCAGGAACTTCAACTTTTCCATGACCCATTGGCTCTTTTGGTCCCATTGGCTGGTGGAAAGGAAGTCGTAGACCCGGGGCAGTTCCCGGGCCAGGTTGACCACCACGAAGAACCCCGGCAGGGCCAAAAGCACCAATACTAATAAAGTCGCCATCAAGGCCGACCAGGTAGGCCGGTCGCCGGTCCATTGGAGGAACCGGGAATAAGCGGGGTAGAAGACCATCACCAGGATCGTGGCCCAAAGGAAAGAGCTGATGAAGGGTCCTAAGAGGGACAAAAGCATGCTTAAAAGCACGGCCAAAAGAGCGAAAAAGGCGATCACAAAAATGCTTTCGCGGGTAAGAGTGAATTCAGCTTTCATGGGGGCTCCTGGAAATTCGGACCATTTTACCGAAAGGGCGGAACCAAGGGGTGAAAATGCCGAAGGAAATGGCGAAACCCTTCAAACCATGCCCGCTCTGGCCTATCATTGGGGCACAAGGAGCTCAGATGGACCTTTCCTTTTTATCGCCTAAAAAACTATCCAGGCGCAAGTCCCTGTCCGAAGCTTGGGTCCTTTTCGTGTTCGCCACCTTCTTCGCGGTGATTTTCAACGCCTTTTATCCTTATGGCATCGCGTTGAAAGTGGAAGCGCCCAAAAGCCACCACCTGCAGGATTTTCTCAAGGCTCTCAAACCCGCCGCTTATCCGGGATGGAAGAACACCTCGGCCAAGACCGCCTCGCCCGTTCAGGACCTGGAATTGGACCAGGTACCCCGGGTCAGCCTAGTGGGAGTCAAGAACCGTTTCGACCAGAAGAGTGCCGTCTTTTTGGATGCCCGCTCGCCGGATGAATATAAAGAAGGCCATATCCCCGGCGCCTTGAACTTTTACGCCGAGGACATGGACAAGTTCGCGCCCCTGGTCCTTCCCCAGTTGACCAATAAGTCCCAAGAGATCATCACCTATTGCCA
The DNA here is from genome assembly GCA_027452205.1 of candidate division FCPU426 bacterium. Classification (GTDB taxonomy): domain Bacteria; phylum Oederibacteriota; class Muellerivitia; order Muellerivitales; family Muellerivitaceae; genus Bog-1183. Next base: position 373,865 of record DAIDGV010000024.1, read on the forward strand.
CGGTTCTTCCTGTGACCTTTCACTGCACTTGGCCCAATCCCTGATCGGCCAGGGCTATACCAACGTAAAGGTCTTCTTCGGTGGCTGGCCGGAGTGGAAAAAATCCGGCTACCCCATCCAGACGGGGGAACAGCCATGAAACGGTCCTCTTCCAAGAAGAACTGGTTGCCCCTCGTTCAAACTTTATTAAGGGTCGGTTGCGGGGTGGTCTTGATCCTGGCGGCGGTGGACAAGATCGGCGATCCCGCCAAGTTCCTTAAAGTGGTCGAGAATTACCATGGTTTACCGGCGGATCTCATGCCCTTGATCGCGGTGGTCATTCCCTGGATGGAATTCTTCACGGGCGTCGCGCTGGCCCTGGGTTATAAACGCCGGGGCGCGGCATTTCTCTTTTGCTTGATGATGGGAACTTACAGCCTGGCCTTGGCTTGGAACTTGGCCAATGGAGTGGAAATGAACTGCGGTTGTTTCTCGATGGATTCCACGGAAAAGCTGACGGTCTGGACGGTCCTGCGGGACCTGGGCTTCTTCCTCGGCGGCTGGATCGTCCTCTGCGCGGAAAGAACTTACGCTGCCATCACGGATTAATAACGGCGAACAAAAACCAATTAGCCACAGATGCAGGGGATCCAGGGGATAAAACCAAGAAATTCTTAAATAGATTTAAGACCATCAAAACAAGATCGGATTTAGTTGTCTTCATCATTGGTTATTTAGAATTTGACTCAATCCCCTGAATCCCCTGCATCTGTGGCTAAATTGATTCAAGTTTTTGTTTTGTCTTGAGGCTAGTCGGCCTTTTCCATTTCACTCAGCAGCGCCCTTACCTTTTGCTGGTCTTCCAGGGACAGGTCGGTCCTTTCCAGGTATTCCTTCAAGACGCTCTCTCCCTCCGCCATCTTGCCAACGCGGCTATAAGCCAAAGCCAGGTTGATGATCAGCGAGATGGAACGGGGTTCCGGCTGGGCCAGCACCAGGTCGATCAGTTCCTGCATCTTTCCCCGTCGGCCCAATTCGGCGGTGTAGAACAAGAGCACATCCTCATTGCGGGGTTCGCGTTTGAGCGCTTCCTTCAAGGCTATTTCGGCGCCATCCCAATCGCCCGCTTCGGTCAAGCCCCAGGCCTTCACCAATAAAGGCCCGAAACTGGTAGGCACTTCTTCGATCAATTGCTCGATCCATTCCATGCCTTCTTCCTGGCGGTCCGCTTCCAGGAAAAGGAAGTAAAGCTGGCGCAGCACATCCAATCGGTTCGGGTCCAACAACACCGCGGTTTGGATCTCCTGCCAGGCCAGTTCCTGCTCGTTCAGCGCTAAATAAACTTTAAAGAGATTCAAATGGCCGGTGGCGGAGTTGGGGTTCTCATCCAAATATTCATTCAGGACCTTATCGGCCTCTTTATAACGGCCCGCTTCTAAATGAGCGGTACCCAAACCCAGTTGCGCCTCGAGATAACGGGCGTCCTGGTCCAACACCTTCTGAAAAGCTTGGCTGGCCACGTCCGTCAAACGGTCCTGCAGCAGCTTCCAACCCAATCCCATCAGGTTCTCGGCGTTGGATTCTTTTTCCAGGGCTTCCCGCATCTTGCGTTCATAATCCTCCCGCTTCACAAAGAGCGCCTCGTCGGAACCGGGTTTGGGCACGATGAAAAGCTCGCCTAATTCCACCAATTGCTCCAACACAAATTGGTCCCCGGGCAAAAGCTTCAGGGCTTTCCAATAGACCTCCGTGGCCTTGGCCTTTTCTCCCATCATGCGGTAAGTGCGGCCCAGGTTGCTGTAGATCCACCCGGACTCCGGCGCCATGCGCAGGGCTTGGCGGTAGAAGGACTCGGACTTTTCCAATTCCCCGGTCACGCGGAAACAATAAGCCAATTGGAAAGCGGTCAGGGGACACTCGGGATCGATCTCCAGGATCTCCACCAGCTTCGGGATAGCCTCCGCCACCCGCCCCTTGACGAAATAGGGATTGAGCTCTAAAAGCTTCGCCCACTTTTGGATGAACAGTTGGTACAGGTAAGCCCCGGGCACCTGGGGAGCGGCCTCCAATAGCCGGGCCATGGTCTGGGCGCCTAGGGAAAAGTCATACCCCTTTTCTTTTGCTTGTTCCTCTTGATCGACCGGTACCGGCACATGAATGGGCAAATGATGGAAATCCGCGATGGCTTTGGGCAGGCTGATGAAAGTGATATCGGAAGGTACTTCCGAAGGGCGGTTGAAAGAGGGGGTCGTCAAAAGGTCTCCTGGAAAGGCTGAGGTGGGGTCATTTTAACAGAGGCTTTTTGATAAGGGCGGGAGATTTCGGACCCGGCGCCACTTATAATCAGGCCATCAACTTCCGGGAGTTCCTCATGGAAAACCTCATCCACTGGCTGGGCCCGCTTCATCCGGCGGTCATCCATTTCCCGATCGCTTGTTCCATTCTGGCTTTCTTCTGCCTGGTAGCGAAACGTTTCTGGCCGAAAGAAAAATGGTCCGAAGCCGCGGCCATCCTTTGGGCCCTCACCTTTTTATCGGCGGTGGCGGCCTTTTTCTCCGGCCACGCGCTGGCCCTGCAGTTCGGTATCGTCCCCCAATTGTCCTGGATCCCCCCGGCCTCGGCCCTTCATGGTCAGCTTCAAGAACACGCGCTCTGGGGCTCGGCTTCGCTGCTCTTGGCCCTCTTCGTGGGGATCGCCGCTTGGAAGATCTTGAATAGGGAGCCTTGGCCCGATGGGATCAATTTGGGTCTGGGTTTGGTCCTGGCGGTGGCTTTCGCCGTGACCGGGCACGAAGGCGGCGAGATGGTCTATGGGTTCGACCATGAACAGACCACCGTCAACGCCGGGTCCAGTGACCTTTTCGATTCACTGGGCAATTTTCACGAGAACTTGGTCAAGATGAACATCCGCCCTTGGAACAGCCGCGCCCATGGCCACCGCTGGGTGAACACCTATGTATCCCCGGACGCGGTCGAGGCCTATAAACGGTCGGACCCCTTGCCGGTGGGCAGTGTGGTCGTGAAGGAATCCTTCGAGGATGACAACGGCCAACCCTCCGGGACCTTGGGTCCCCTTTACGTGATGAAGAAAGGCGCGGTCACCGACTCACCCCGCACTCGCGGTTGGCTTTACGCTTTCAAGTGGGACAAACCCGCGCCCAATAATCCCGAACGGCTCAAGGACGCGGTCAAGTGGCTGCCTGGCGACGGGCATCTGGCCTCTTGTATCAAATGTCATTCGCATTTTAGGGATGAGGATTATTTAGGCGGCGTACCCGAAGGTTTCGAGAACCCTTGAGAGGGTTGGTGGTCAATCGACGACTTTGCGGAAGTAAGGTGAGTTAGCGATCGGCCAGCCCCAGAAATTCTGCCCCATGATCTGTTGGACCGCCTTGGCGCCCTCGATCATGCGAAGTCCCGGACGGTTCAAAAGGGCCGGGTCCACCGTATAAAGCCGGCGCTTCTTGACCGCGTTGATCTTTTCCCAACCCATGCGCTTCAAGGCCGCGTCCGGATTGAAAGAAGTCCCCTCCGTGCCCCGCACCACGAAAATGATGATCTCGGGATCGAACATCAGCATTTCTTCCAAACGCACCACCCGGCTCAGTTCCCGGGACAACATGGGGAAATAATGGGCCCCGGAGTCGGACATCAGGTCCGGATACCAGCCTCCCGGAGCGGTGGGCGGAACACTCCATTCCTCGCAATAAAGCTTCGGGCGGTAACCACCGCCAGGCACCCTTTCCTTCAATCCCGCGATACCCCCGGCGAAATCCAGGGCCAATTGACGGGCCTCTTCCCCGGCCCCCGCGGCCTTGCCGACCAACCGGAAGCAATCTTCCACGTCTCGGATCGATTTTGGGTCTAGGTGTAAAGTATTCAGGCCCTTTTCCTTAAAACGGCGGTGAAGTTCCCATTGGTTGGGGAAAAGGGTCAGCACCAACTCGGGGCGCAGGCTCAGCACCCGTTCCTCGGCCATGGTGTACCAATATTCGGGCCGGTTATCCTCGCCCTCGGGGATGGGGGTCTCGTCGAAATACTCGTTCATCTCGGTGACTTGGTGGGAAAAGCCCAGATAACCGAGGATCTCGGTCAGGGGAGGCGCCAATGAAACGATGCGATGAAGGGCTTGGGAGTTCATGGTTGAGAGTGTATGGGATGAACCCCGTTTTTTTCCAGCTATTTTTGGGCAAAAACACGCAAACGGTCTCTTTGCGCGCGAAGGGATCCGCTTCTAGTACAACAACCGATCGATCGAGAAGGCTTACTTGTAGAGAAAGAGCGTCAGGTCCAAGTGGTGATAGTGGTCCATTAAATGCGCTTTCTTCACGCCCAAGGACCTTCCAAAAGTGACCAGCTCCTTGGGATGCACGAGGAAGCGGTCTGATTCTTTCAAACCCGACTCCGCGTTCAAGGCGTTGAAGGCTACCCCTTTCTTACTTTGTCGCAAAGCTTGTTGCAACAACGCTTTCATGTAAGCCCAATTGTTCTCGACCTTCACGTTGAACACACCGGAGAGGAAAGCGTAATCGAAAGTGCGGGCGGGATAAGGATCCTTCAGGATGTTCCGGGCGAAGAACCGAGCGTCCGGATGCAGTTTCTTGGCCTCTCGGATACCCTCTGGAAAAAGATCGACGCCGGTATAGCGCACCGGGATCTCCTGTTCTTTCAAGTAACCCCAGAAGGCCCCTAAACCACAACCTATGTCCAGGATCTTGGAACGTTTGAGCGGAGCGATCCAGGTAAGCATCTCAAAACGCACCCGCTGGCTTTCCAGGGTCTTCCAACCCACTTTCTTTTCGGGCGCGTCGTGAGTGCGCAATTGGGTTTGATAATACTTTTCCAGGTCCTGAAGGTCTTGGGAGGAAAATCCCGGGAAATCCTTCGGCTTCAATCGGGGAGTCGAACGGGGCTGAATGATCTTTTTCACAAGGTCTTTCCTTGGATCTCTTTGTAGAAAGCCAGGGTCTTTTCGATGGCCTGGGTCAGCGCCGCGCTGGGCTGGGTAAAGGGATGGACCGAATTGAATTTGTGGTCGGCTCCCGCCACCAGGGTCAGCTTGGCCTTGGGATAGATGGCCGCCAGGCTTTCGGACTCATCCGGGAGAACGCTGGTGTCTTCCATACCGTGCAATAACAGGACCGGCACCTTCAAATGGTGAAGGAAGGTCGGCACATCGCCCTGTTTGCCCCAATTTTCCACATCGTCCAAAAAGTCCGTCGTATAGGCCAGGGTTTGCCCGGTGCGGGAACTTTCAAAATTCATGGCCCCCTGCTGGCGCCAAAGGCTTTTGGCCTCAAAGAGATACCGGTTCACCCGGGCAATGGTGGACCAAGTGGCGATACCCTGCACTTGGGGGGAATTGGCCGCGGCCAGGATCGAGACCGCCCCGCCCCGGGAGTGTCCCCAAAAAAAGGCCTTCTCTTGGGGTCCCAGGTCGGGTTCGAACTTGCCTTGGACCAGGCATCGGACGATGGACCGCAGGTCCTCGACTTGTTTGGTAATGGTGTCCTGCCGGAAGGCTTCCAGGTTCTCGAAGGGCCCGTCGATCTGGGGACCCATCCCGGAACCGGAAAAATTGAACCGTACCACCGGATGCCCGGCCCCGGCGAAAGCTTGGGCGGTGTAAGGAAAGAAAGCCCAGTCCTTGAAACCCAGCGCGCCGTGGGCCATCACGATAGGCCAGCCAATGATCTTTTCAGGGACCGTCAGGGTGCCCCAAAGGTCCCGTTGCCCGTAGCTTTCAACGCAAAAGTCGATGGTTTTCAAAAGATCATTTCTTCAACAAGTCCCGGATCTCGCCCAACAATTCCACTTCCCGGGTAGCTGGCGCCGGAGGCGCCGGTTCCTCGGCTGCCTTTCGATTCATCCGATTGATGACCTTCACCATGAGGAAAACGGTAAAAGCGATAATGGTAAAATCCACAAGCGACTGGATGAAGTTACCGATATTGATGGTCACTTCCTGGGTCATCTTTCCGGCCAGGTTCAAAGCGGGCGCTTTGAGTTGGATCTTAATGTCCGTGAAGTTGATCCCACCGATGAGATATCCGAGAGGCGGCATCAACACATCCGACACCAGCGAGGACACGACTTTACCGAAGGCGCCGCCGATGATGATACCGACCGCCAGGTCCACCATATTGCCCTTCAGCGCGAATTCCCTGAATTCTTTCCACACACTCATGTCACATCCTTTCACCGAAGTAATTCCAAAACTTTCTTCCCGTCAGTGGTCGGCAATTGACATTGATAGTTCTTGCAAACATAGACCGTCGGCTTCCCTCCCTGGCTGGGTCTTCCTTCGGTCCAAGGCACCAGAGCCTTCAATTGCGGGATATTCTTTTCATCGCTGTAGACCAACACTTTGTTCGGCGTGAATATTTTCCAGATCGATCGGATCAGTTCCTTCGATCCATCCTCAGGACCGGTCACGAACACTTCCGCGGGTCCTTGGTAGTCGAACTGGAATGCCTGCAGCATCCGGGGAAAGTTGGAACCACCCTTGGCCAGGTCGCCGGAGAAACATTTCAGGATGGCGTCGGCCCGGTCCCGGTACTCATTCTTGCCCGTCAGTTCGGCCAAGCGGTAAAGACTCTCCGCGGCCACCGAATTACCCGAAGGGATCACGCCGTCATAGGCCTCTTTGGTGCGGGTCAAAAGCCGGGTCTGGTCCTTTTGGTCGGACCCGTTGAAATAATAACCGCCCGCCTGGTCGTCCCAAAAAAGCCGGTCCATGTCCTTGCCCAGCTCGATGGCTTTCTTTAAATAGTCCAGGTTGAAAGTGCTCTCGTAGAGATCCAATTGGGCCGCTTGATAAAAAGCGTAATCGTCGATGTACCCCTGTATCTCCGAAGGTCCCTGGCGGTAGGACGCCAATAACCGTCCGTCTTTAAAAAGGTTCTTCTCGATGAAAGCCGAGGCCTTCTCGGCGGCCTTCAGGTATTTTTCATCGCCCAGCGCTTGGTATCCCAAGCTCAGCGACGAGATCATCAGGCTGTTCCAGGCGGTCAGGATCTTGTCGTCCAGGTGGGGCCGGACCCGTTTGGCCCGGGCCGCCAGCATCTTGCCCTGCACCATTTGCCACCAGTCCGGCGTTCGGCCCAGCGCCAGCAGGGGATGCTGCAGGGCGCTCTTTAGATGCAGGATGCTCTTCCCGTCCTCGAAATTGCCGTGGTCCGTCACGCCGTAAAGCTGGCAGTAAAGATGGCCGTTGTCCTCGCCCAGAACCGCCTTGATCTCGTCCGGGGTCCAAACATAGAACTTCCCCTCATGGCCCTCGCTATCCGCGTCCTCGGCGCTGTAAAAACCGCCCTCGGGGCTGGTCATATCCCTTAATAGATAAGTGAAGATCTCACTGGCGACGCGCGCGTATTCGGGCTGTTCGGTCAGTTGATAAGCTTCCAAATAGGCCCGGGATAAGAGCGCGTTGTCGTAAAGCATCTTCTCGAAATGCGGCACCAGCCATTCGTCATCGGTGGAATAGCGGGCGAACCCGCCGCCCAATTGGTCATAGATGCCGCCCTGGTACATCTTGTTCAAGGTCAGTTCGATGGCTTCCAGTAAGGCCGGATCGGGTTTTTGTTGGGTGTAGCGCATCAAGAAGCTCAACAGCATGGCCGGGGGGAATTTCGGCGCGCTGCGGAAACCGCCATCCTTTTTATCCAGCGCGTTCACCGCGTAGTGACGCACTTGGTCCAGGACCTTTTGGTCCAGCGTGCCTCCCGAATGGTCCGCCTTGGTCCCGGCGATATAGGCCGCCAATTGATCCCCGCCCTTGCGCACCTCTTCGGGCTTGGTCTTCCAGGTGCGGGCCACATCCTCCAGGATCATCGGAAAACTGGGCCGGCCATAGCGCGCGTCCGGGGGGAAATAAGTGCCGCCATAGAAGGGATGCAGGTCCGGCGTGAGGAACACATTGAGCGGCCAGCCGCCCTGCCCCGTCAGCAACATGACCGCGTTCATGTAGATCTGGTCCACGTCAGGCCGCTCCTCGCGGTCCACCTTGATGCAGACGAAGTTGTCATTGAGGATCTTGGCGGTGGCCTCGTTCTCGAAGCTTTCCCGTTCCATCACATGGCACCAATGGCAGGTGGAGTAGCCGATGGACAAAAGGATGATCTTGTTCTCTTTTTTCGCCTTCTCGAAAGCGGCCTCGCCCCAGGGATACCAATCGACGGGGTTATGGGCGTGCTGCAACAGGTAAGGACTTTTCTCGTGAATCAGACGGTTCGTGTGCTTGAATTCGCCGCTCGACTGTTCGCTCATGCCCCACCATCCCCCGATGAATATAAGAAGGACCAACAAGATCCAAAAAGGGCTTTTAAGCCTCGACCACATAAGTATCGGCCAGCTTGTCATGCCAGGTCTGGGAATCCTTGTCCCACAGCATCCAAAAATAACCAAGCTCAAGAGGTAACGCGGACAACCATCGGCTAATTGATCGAACAAAAGCATGAATCCAATCAGGCGTTTTGCCGTCTGTCCTGACAACTTTGATACCCATTATTTTTTTGCCGATCGTATAACCGTTCCATTGGGACAAAAGGATCGTCTCATAAACGATCAAAAGGAAACCAAGGCTCAAGAAAAGATCAATTACCAACGCAACCCACCTTCTCCAAAAACCCGCTTTTTTCATTGGGGCTCTCCCGACCGGGATTGGGACTGCCTGACCGCCTCGAACAGGATGATGCCCACCGAGGTGGAAAGGTTCAAACTGCGGATAGACTCGTCCTTCTGCGGGATACGATACAACCGGTCGCGGTAAATTTCGTAGAAACTCTTGGGAAAACCGGCCGTTTCTTTGCCGAAAACAAGGTAGGCCTCGCCCGGAAAAGCGATATCCCAATAGGCCTTTTCCCCCTTGGTGGAAAAAAAGAACAGCGCCGCGTCCTTGGGGATGGAATCCAGGAACTTTTCCCAAGTGTCATGCCGGTGCACGACCACCTTTTCCCAATAGTCCAGGCCCGCCCGCTGCACTTGTTTGTTATCCAGATGGAACCCCAACCGGCCCACCAAATGCAGTTCGGCCCCCGCGCCCAAGCAGGTGCGTCCGACGTTGCCGGTGTTCCAGGGGATTTCAGGTTCGATGAGGACAACGTGTATCAAACTATTTCCTTCAACTTTGTGGATCGTTCAACAACAGGCCATAAACCTTTCGCAGTCCGCCCAAAGCGCCGTCCAAGGGAGTGAATCCCTTGTTCCAGCCCCGCACGCGTAATTGCGCCGGGGCCAAGGCGGGAAGCCCATGGCTGATCGGCGATTCCAAAAGCCAGGCCAGGCCCGTCGAACGGACCTTTAGGTCCTTTTGCCGGTTCAAATAATACTGGTGGAAAGGTCCGTTGAAACCCGAAAAACCGATGGGCCGCCGGTCCCGGTTCTTCACAACGATCTCGGAAGTGGCGTAGATGATCCTGGCGTAATGATCCGGTAAGGAAATCTGGGAAGCGGTTAGGCCTAGTTCTGGCTGTTCTTTTTCGAACTGCTCCACACCCCAGGGTTCGAACAAGAGGAAGGTCGGGATCATCACCACATCCGGTCGGCGATGTTCCACCTGTTGTAAGTAATAGAGGGAGAAAAAGTCCTGGTCCTCTTCGGCGAAGAACACCGTACCCCGGGGCAGGGCCTTCAAAAGATCGACCCCATAGTCGTAGTTCAGCAACTCCCGGTCTTGGCTGTAACTTTCCCGATGGCTGATCCAGTTCAAAGCCAGGGTGCCGGCCATCAAAAGAATGACAAAGAGAGTGGCGATCTTGAACTTTTCCCGCAACTGGTCCAGCACCCAAGACAGACCCAAACTTGCCCATAAGAAGACGATCCAGTGGAGAGGGAGGAGGAATTTCGCCCCGATCCAATCGTTGGGCATCGATAAAAAAGAGAGGAGCGACGCGACCAACAAAAAAGCCGAGGCAACCAAGAACCAAAGTAGTTTTCTTTCCCCTTCCACCTTCCAACGCCATAAACCCGCCACGGCCAGGACCAGGAACAACCATCCCAGATCGTTCAGGCAATGATCCGTGAAAAAAGCGACCTGTTGGGACATTTGGCTCAAGAAAGGTCCGATCTGTTCCCAGCTGACGCGACCCAGCATCGCTCGCCAAAGCACCGCTACAAAGTTGATCTCTTGCGAGGAGTAATAGCTTCTCGAAAGGTCCGCCCAAAAAGTGGAAAGGAACCCGGGCGCCCCGATATTCATCGCCGGTCCCAAATGGGCCCGAAGGGGCAAATAAAGCAAAGGCGATATCCCCAGGACCAGCACCGCTAGGCCCCGGACCCAGTCCCGCAGATCGATCCTCTCGCCCCAAAGGAAAAGAAGGAGTCCCGCCGGCATGAAAATGACCGCTGTTTCCCAATGATGGGCCAGGGAGAGGCCCGCCAGGAACAAGGTGATCGGCAGGACCCGCCCATAGGATCCTTTCTTTCTCGCTTGGACCCAAAGCAGCAACGTGAGCAATTGGACGCAAAGACTTAAATGATAAATACCGCCCTTGGCGCTCAGGGCGTTCTGCCAATAGGTCGGCGACAGGGCCAAGGCCATTCCTCCTATGACCGAGCAGAACCATCGGACCCAAAGGGAACGGGAAAGGGTTGCCCCCCAGCCTTGCAGTATCTCCAGCAGGACCAGCGCCAAAAGCGCCGCGCCGAGCGAGGCCCAACAGGATGAAGCCCAGCTGGCGCGAAAAAGCGGGCCGCCTAAAGGCAAAAGGGCTTGGATTCTTCCGACCAAGGAGGCCAAGGCATAGCTGGGCGGATGCTGGATCCCCAAAGTAACCCCGGCGGTGACGGTTTCCGCCGAATCGTCATTGGGAAAGGCCGGGTTCAAGGTGGTCAAATAGACCGCCTGGGCGCCCATGAAAACGAGGAAGAATAGGATCCAGCGTTCGTTCTTCAAAAATGCTCCTTATCGCACCGCGAAGGCCGCGCGGAAAGTTTCCCGGGCTCGGATCTTGCGTCCCGTGGCCGAGTCCCGGGCCACGACCTCGTTGATATTGTCGTCGAAAAAACTGAACCGGCGGCGGTGGATCCGGGGCGGCCGTCGGTCGTCGGACGAGTCGATATAAGTGACCAGTCCATTGTCGTAACTTTCCACGATCCCGGTGTGGGTCATCTCATCCCTGGCGTCGATGCGGCCGTCCCGGTTGATGTCATAGGTCTTGTCGAAGATCAGGATATCCCCCGGCCGGATGTCCTTCACTTGCGCCCGGCGGGTCTTGAGCAGGGTCAAATAGGTGTTCAGGTCCCGGGTTAGGTTGTGGTTTCCTTTACGGTGGTTCAAGAAGCGGTTCATCTTTCCCGAATGATAACAAGCCAGCACGAAATGGGAACAATCAACCTTCCAACCGGGCCGGTGGGCCCAAAAGTCCCGGGCGTTCTGCACCGCTTCCTCGGGCGAAGCTGTGGGAGTGTCCTCGCTCAAAAGATACCGCCCCGGCGCCATGCAGCCCCCGCCCAGAAAACCCAAAGCCACCCAGACCAAGACCAGGAAAGCGGACCGGCGGGTCATTTTTTCAGGCCCGCCCGGTTCCCCCGGGAAATGAGCGACGCGATGTTGTTCAAAGCGTCCTCCAGGGAAAGGTTCACGGAGTAGGCTAGGTAGCAGGCCATCCACTCGGGGTTGAACCGATCCTTCTCCTTGCGGATCTCGGTCAAATGATGGGCCCGGCCATAAGGTGAGAGGATCTCCAAGAGGGACGCCTCAAAGGGCGCCAAGGGGCTTTCTTCCATGTCCAAAAGACCCGCGCTGCCCAAGTTGAACCAATGGAAATCCTTCTTTTGGGCCCAGAAAAGCACCTCCAGCAAAAGATAATCTTCTAGGAATTTGGGCTCTTCCCCCGCTGTACGCAAAAGGTCCACAGCCATCTCGGTCTTGCCGTGGCTTGGGAGCAGGTTGGCGAAAGCCACGAGTTTCCCCTCTTTTCGAACGACCGCGACGGACCCGCGTTTGAGATAACTGTTACGGAAGAACCCCGTGGAGAATCCTTTTTCCCGGGTCTTGTGATGGCTCAACCAGGATTCGGATACATCCCGCAATTCACGCAGATGGGCCGTCACGCCCACGGACGGGATGACGTCGAATTGATAATCCTCTTTTTCGTGGAAGCGCTGGTAAGTGTTCTTCAGGTCCGCCGAAAGGCCCTCCAGCTTGAGGCTCTTCAAGTTCACCCGGGCTTCCTCGGCGATCTTCAAGGCGGTCAAGCCCAGGTTCAAATAAGCCTCGAAGTGGTTCTGATCGACCTGGAAGAAGACCGGCAGGGCGTTCTTTTTCCGGCAAAGGTCGCGGAACCTCAGGGTCAGGTCCTCCCGGTCCTTCTCATGGCCCACCGGGTCGCCCAGGACGATCCAGCTCTTCCCCTCGATGGCGTACATCAGGAAAGCGTCGCGCTTTTTATTGAACAAAAGGGCTTTGTCGCCCAACAAAGCCAGCCCGGCATAGCTCTTGTTCGAATGTTTGAGCGCTTCTTGGGCTTTGTCCAACTCGTCGATATTGGGAAAATCGGTCTCGGGCTGGGTGGGCGAGATCAAGCTGATGATCGAGAAGACCAACAGCGTCAGGGTCACCCCAAAGCTGGAGCGCAGATACCGGGCCGCGTCCTCCACGATGTCGAAGGTGGTCCAAAGGTCCATGGAAAGGGTCTCGTAACGGTAATTGACCACGCCGATCCAAATGGACCCGAGCCAGACGAAAAGGATCAAGGCCACCCAGCCCACCGGATAGCGCTGCTGGAAAATGGAACCTTTCCGGGGAAAATAGGCCCGGCTGAACAACATCGCCACAAAGAGGATCAAAAGCAGCAAGGCTTCCCGGTAGGCGAAACCTTTGAAAAAACAACCCAACACACCCAAACCCAGCAAGGCCAATACCGTGACATAGGCGCTTCCTAGGCGCTGCTGGATACCCCGGCCCAGCACCAACAACCAGCCACCCACCAAGGCCGTCAAAAAATGAGCGCCTTCTAGGAAAGGAAGGGGCAGGAACTCATTGAGCCAAAGCACCCGCCGGTTCACCTCGGGCGAAACATTGGATAAAAGCAGCATACCCCCCGACAAGAAGACCAGTCCTCCATAGACATGCGGAAGGAAATCCGGCGCCCATCGGTTAAGGATCTGCAGGGCCCTTTTGAATCCTTCCTTATTGCGGATGATCTCGAAAGTGGAAAAGGTGAAGAGACCCAGGACGAAGGGGATCAGGTAATAAATGAAACGGAAAGCCAAAAGGGCGCCTAACACATCGGAAGCGGGCAGCGCTGGCGAAAGAAGGACCACCACCACTGTTTCCAGAACACCCAACCCGCCTGGAACCTGGCTGATGAAGCCGACAAACTGGGCTAATAGATAAATGGCCAAAAAGGAAAAATAACTTACTGAGCTGTCGGGCAGCAATAGGTAAAGGGCGCCGCCGGAGAACATCCAATCCGTGCAGCCGACGAGCATTTGACCCAATACGATGCTCAACGAGGGCATGGGGAACTTCCATTTGAAGACCTGCAGGTTCCCTCTTAAGAAAACCGAAAACAAAAGATAGGTCACGATGATCAGGGAGCAAAGAAGGCCTACCGGCGTGACCGATTGGAAAGGGATGTGGATCGAATCGGGCAGCGTAGGAGGGTTGAGGAAAAAGAACAGGGACCCCATGGTGAAAAAACCTACCCAATAGGTCGAACCGCAAACGATGAGCACATTGGCCGTTTCCACCGCGCTCAAGCCCCAGGCCGAATAGAAACGATAGCGGATACCGCCGCCGGTGATGAGCGCCGCGCCCATATTGTGGCTGAAAGCGTAGGAGGTGAAAGAGGTCAGGGCGATCTTGGGATATTCGATGGGCTTTTTGATATGCCGGAATCCCAGTACGTCATAGAAGGTCAGGGCGAAATAGCTGGCCATGGTGGCCAGGAAAGCGAGAAGGAATTGTTCCGCGGGCATTTGCCGGAGGTAATGCACCACATCGTCATAGTGGCTGGTCCGGATCTCCCGGCGCAGCACCCAGAGGGCGATATAAAAGAGGACGACCACTACGAGGACACTGATGGTCTGGACGACCTTATTTCGCTTGTCGGTGTTTTCCATGGGACTTAAGGCGCGAGGCGGGACATCTTCCAACTGCCCGATCCCTTCCGTTGGTATTGCAGCCGGTCATGGAGCCGGTTGGGCCTTCCCTGCCAGAACTCGATCGTATGAGGGATCAAACGGAACCCGCCCCAATGCGGAGGCCGGGGAATTTCCCGGCCGGCGAATTGTTCTTCCAGGGCCCGCATCCGTCTTTCGAGGAAATCCCGGTCCGGCACGATATCGCTTTGATTGGAAGCCCAGGCGCCCAATTGGCTGCCCCGGGGCCGGGTCTTGAAGTAAATGTCCGATTCTTGGGCAGAAACCTTGGTGACCTTGCCATCGACACGCACCTGCCGACTCAACTGAGGCCAAAAGAAAAGCAGACTGGCCACGGGTTTTTGGCGCAGTTCCCGGCCCTTGCGGCTTTCGTAATTGGTGTAGAAGACGAACCCTTTCGGGTCTAGGCCTTTCAAAAGGACAATGCGGTTGGAAGGTTTACCCGAGGATGAGACTGAGGCCACCGCCAAAGCGTTTGTGTCCAACACCTGGGCCTTCAACGCTTCCTTGAACCAGCGCTGGAAGAGCGTAATAGGGTTGGCGGGAACGTTCTTTTCGATCAATTCTTCGTGGCGGTATTCGCGGCGAAGGTGGGCGATGGAGACCTTTTTCATGGCCTTAATCTCTCATAAATAAGGGTGATTTTAAATAAGATGGTTTGTCTTGTAGCTAACGCTTTGGTTTTCTAGAATACCCCTCCACTTAAGCCGGTTTTCGCCGTGAACAGGCGCTAAAACCATCACAAACCTCTCGGAGAGGTGGCAGAGTGGACGGCGCTTCCGCCAGGAAGCGGAACGAAAGTGTCCGTGAAAAATAGAACTTAAATAAGGGTTTTATTTCGTTCATGCGTCGAAGACGCATTCCCTTCCCAAAGCGGAAGAGAGTCGTTACAACTTATTTAGCTGTTTGACCCGGAGAGGTGGCAGAGTGGTCGAATGCGTCTGACTCGAAATCAGATTTACGGGCAACCGTAACGGGGGTTCGAATCCCTCCCTCTCCGCCATAAAGGGCGGCATCTACAAAGGTGTCGCCCTTTATGGTTTAGCGGTAGATTCGAACCCAAGGGTTCGGCGCTGCCAAAGGCAGCGAGCCGAAAATTTCCATTAAAAATAAAGCTTTTATAAATATTTCTTTCGGCTATCCCTCTGCCCTATCCCTTCATCACTCTCGCCCAAGCCAAAGTTGCTTTGGTCTTTGCCTCTTCTTCCGTAGGTTTCCTCAGTTCCAGAACGAACAACGCCAAGTCCCCCGGTATCAGTTTCGCTTTCTTTAAAAGAGCCTCTTCCAAAAGCATGTAGTGGAACCCCCGCCGAAAACCGATCTCGCCCTCAAAACGACACTTCTTTACGATTCCTTTGATGAAATACCGGGGCTGTTTTCCCCATATCTTCGCTGGGTCCAAGGGCAGATGGATAGCGATCAATTCTTTATGGCCCTCGAATACCATGGCCTCGAACTTCATTTTTTTCATGGTTCTGCCTCCGGTTTTCTTCCCATCCATTCGAATAAGACCAGAATTATAATAAGACCGTTATTGCCTCTTCAATCCACCTATGGAGAACTTCTATGAAAAAAGTCGCCTTGCTGTGCCTCTTCCTTCTCGCTTTCGCATCCCACTCCTTGGCCGATGACCGCCCCAACCACTACGACGACTGGGAAGTTAAGACCGACAAGGTCATCAAGAAGACCGTTCTCGTCAAGAAGGGTTATCCCAATGGAGACTGGGTGCCCGGCATGGGTGATGCCTTCAGCCAGAACAATCTCATGTTGCAGTATTCTTTCGAGGCCGTTTTCATAGGCGATCCGGGCAGCGCAAACCGGAAGGTCAGCTATTACCTGCTCTTCGACAATGTGATCAACCAAAAGATCACCGCCAAGAACCCCATCGATGATCACTGGTTCAAATACACCCCTTCCACCGAAGTTACCTTGGTCTTGGATGATGACAGTAAGACCTTGTCCCAGGATTATCACTCAGGCCAATCGGGTGACGACTTTATTGGTATCCACGCCTATGAAGAAGTTCGCGTTCCCTTGACGGAGGATCTTATCAACAAGATCCTGGCCGCCAAGACGGTGGCCTTCAATTTAAGCTCCGATGACAAGGACGCGAACAAGTCCTTCGTTTTCGACCAAAAGTTCAAGGATGTGTTGAAAGCTTTCATCTATCGCGCCAATGAGATCAAAGGCGACTCGAAATAAAAAAGAAAAGGCGGGAGGATAATATCCTCCCGCCTTTTTTAATGACGGACTACCGCACCACTTTGATGTTCACCATGCCGGTCTTGGTCGCGCCCCAAAGCCGGATCCACAACCCCATGTACATTTCCGGGCCCCGGGCGCTGGAAATATCCCCCAAGTCCAACACGTCCTTCCAGCCGAAGGACTTCAAGAGCTCGGTCACCTTGGCCTTCGCCTCGGCGTCATTGCCGCAAACAAAGATGGTGTGATCGCCGCCGCCCACCGCCTGGGGGTTCACCATCACCGGCGCGGAGATGGTATTGAGCGATTTGACGACCTTCAGGTTGGGAAAAGCGTTCTGGATCTTCTCGGCGTTGCAGCGGTCCTGCCCCGCCAGGGCGCCCGGCGGCATGCCTTTGCTGAAATCCAGTTCATTGGTTGTGTCGATCAAGATTTTCGGACCGACCTTGCCCGCCTCGGCTAATTTGAGAGCGTCCACCGCGATCTGTCCGTGGGTGCAATTGATGAGGAGTTCCCCATGGGCCGCGGCTTCTTTGAAAGTGACCACCCGGGCCTTGTTTTGCACTTGGGGCAGCCATTCCCGCAGGGTGACCGCCATGTTCTTTTTGTCGTCTAATTTTTGCGGATCGCGAGTGCCCAAGGCCACATCGTGTCCCAACTCCACCAGTTTCGCGCCCAAGGTTTGACCCACAACGCCCGATCCGATGATGCCGATCTTCATAGAGAGCCTTCTTTCCCTAAAGATGAACTAGGGTCATGCTAAAGAAGGACTTTTAACCAAATCAAGCGGGATGCCGTGAATTAACCTTTGACCTTACCGAGAATGACTTTTTTGAGGCTTTCCGCCGCCGGGGAAAGGGGCGCTTTTTTGCGCCAAGCCAAAGAGAGGGTCCGGTGGGCCCGGGGCTGGGCCAAGCTGCCATAGGCCACCCCCGGATATTTGGCCACCATTTGGGGCACTAGGCTGATCCCCAATCCTGCCGCTACCAGTGCCTGCACCGTTTCGATACCGCCGCTCTCGAAGACCACTTTGGGCTCGAGCCCCGCTTTGCGGTAAAGGTCCAGCGTGATCTGGCGAAAGCCGTGGCCGGTCTTCATCAGGATGAAAGGTTCTTCGGCCACTTGTTTGAGATGAAGGGACTTTTTGCCGGCCAGTGGATGTTTGGCAGGCAGGGCCAAAAGCAATTCTTCCTCCAGGATGGTCTGGTGGTCCAAGCCGGGTCTCAGGCCTGCCTCGTCCATGATAGCCAGTTCAATCTCGCCTTGTTCCAGGTCCCGAGCCAGATCCGGGGAGGATTGTTCCTTCAATTGCACTTCGATCTGGGGATGGTTCTTCCGGAAGGTCGTCAGGATCGGTGGCAATAAATGGGCGCCGGTGGTCGGCATGCAACCCAGCGAAACCTTTCCTAATTTCAACCCGGACAAAGCCTTGGCTTCTTCCCGGGCGGATTCCATCTGTTCCAGCACCGCCTTGGCCCGGGGCAGGAAGAGCTCCCCCCGCGAAGTCAGCTTGGTCTGTTTTTTCGCCCGTTCAAAGAGCGGTCCACCCAGTTCGCCCTCCAGCTTGGCGATCTGGATGCTCAGGGAAGGTTGCGACACGTTGCATTGCCGGGCGGCGGTGGTGAACCGGCCCGTTTGCGCGACCGCGAGAAAATAACGGAGTTGGTGAGTTTCCATAGTTGATAACTATATTAAATATAGAAACTATATCTTTTACAAATGGTAATTCCGGGCCTATGGTTATCCCATCTTCCTCAGAGAGGTTTTTATGGCAAAAGGCACGCTTTACAACAAAGTTTGGGACGCCCACGTGGTGGAAAAACTGCCCACGGGCCAATACCAGCTTTTCATCGGTCTTCATCTCATTCACGAGGTCACCAGCCCCCAGGCTTTCGATATGATCGCTGAGAAGGGCCTGAAGGTGGCCTATCCCAGCCGCACCTTCGCGACGGTCGACCATATCGTGCCCACCAAGAGCCAGACCCGTCCTTTCCAGGACAGCGAGGCCGAGCAGATGATGGAAGCCATCGAGAAGAACGTGAAGAACTTCGGCGTTTCCTTTTTCGACTTCAAATCGGGCAAACAGGGCATCGTGCATATCGTCGGCCCGGAGAACGGCTTGACCCAGCCGGGCATGACCATTGCCTGCGGCGACTCGCACACCTCCACCCATGGCGCCTTCGGCACCTTGGCTTTCGGCATCGGCACCACCCAGGTGCGCGATGTGTTGGCCACCCAATGTTTGTCCATGGATACCCTCAAGGTCCGCCGGGTGAATGTGAATGGTAAGTTGAAGCCGGGTGTAACAGCGAAGGACGTGACCCTCTATATCATCCAAAAGCTGGGCGTGAAGGGCGGTATCGGTTACGCCTATGAGTACGGCGGAGACGTGTTCGACGCCATGACCATGGAAGAGCGCATGACGGTCTGCAACATGGCTATCGAGGGCGGCGCCCGCATCGGCTACGTGAACCCCGACCAGACCACCTTTGATTACATCAAGGGCCGTCCCTATGCCCCCGCCGGGGACAAGTGGGATAAGGCTTTGGCCTATTGGAAGTCCGTCGCCTCCGACAAGAACGCGGAATACAACGACGTGGTCAACTTCAAGGCCGAGGACATCGAACCGATCGTCACCTGGGGCATCACCCCGGATCAATCGGTGGGTGTGAACGACAAACTGCCGGAAGTTTCCAGTTTCAGCGCGGACGAAGTGAAGACGGTGGAGCTGGCTTACAAGCACATGGAACTCAAGCCGGGCCAATCCATCAAGGGCACGCCCATCAACGTGGCCTTCATCGGCAGCTGCACCAATGGCCGCATTTCGGACCTGCGGGAGGCCGCCAAGGTGGCCAAAGGCCGCAAGGTTTCGAAGACCGTGCGCGCTTTCATCGTTCCTGGCTCCCAGCAAGTGAAGGCCCAGGCCGAGAAGGAAGGCTTGGATAAGATCTTTACCGAAGCGGGTTTTGAATGGCGTGAGGCGGGCTGTTCCATGTGCCTGGCCATGAACCCCGATAAATTGCAGGGCAATGAAATTTCGGCTTCCTCCTCGAACCGCAATTTCATCGGCCGGCAGGGCAGCAAGACGGGACGCACCATGTTGATGAGCCCCGCCATGGTGGCGGCGGCCGCTATCGAAGGAAAAGTCGCGGACATCCGGGAGGTGCTGAAATGAGCAAGATCAACCAAATCGAAGGCAAAGCCGTACCCGTCGAGGGCAATGATATCGACACAGACCGCATCATCCCGGCACGTTATTTAAAAGAGATCACTTTCACCAACATGGGCAAGTATCCATTTTATGACGAGCGTTTTGACGCCGAGGGCAAACCCAAGGGCCATCCCTTCGACTTGCCGCAGTTCCAGGGCGCGCACTTGTTGTTCGTGAACCAGAACTTCGGCTGCGGGTCTTCGCGCGAACACGCTCCCCAATCACTGATGCGCTGGGGCGTGCGGGCAATCATCGGCGAGTCCTTCGCGGAGATCTTCGCGGGCAACTGCACCATGCTGGGCATCCCCACGGCCACCGTCAGCCAGGCCGAGATGAAAAAGCTGCAGGAAATGGTGAAAGCCAATCCGAATACCCATTTCACCTTGGACCTGGACAAGAAAACGCTCTTGGCCGACGGCAAAGAGCATTTGAAGTTCGACATCCATGAATCCAAGCGCAACGCCCTGGTCAATGGCACCTGGGATACCACGGGAATTCTTTTGGCCAACGCGGGCAAGACCGCGGAGGTTGCCAAGAAGCTCCCTTACGTGAGCGGGTTTTAGTTCTGATCGAGAACTAAGACACGATCATGAGAAAATCCTGGAACAATCTTTTGAACCACCAAGACACCAAGGGCACCAAGAAAACCTCATAAAAAGACCAGGATGGGCAGCATTTTTTGAACAAGATGATTTTGTCGTTCTTAGTGAACTTGGTGTCTTGGTGGTAAATGAGGTTTCATGTCTGAACAAACTTGGAATTCAAAAGAATACAACGAGAACGCCCGCTTCGTCACCGAACTGGGCGCGGGCGTCGTAGAATTGCTCGCGCCTCAAGCGGGTGAACGCATCCTGGACCTGGGCTGTGGCGACGGCATCCAAGCCAAAGAACTGATGGCCAAGGGCTGTCAGGTGGTCGGGGTCGACGCTAGCCCGGACTTTGTGGAGAACGCCAAGAAGTTGGGCGTCGATGCCCGGTTGATGGACGGCCAAGCGCTCACCTTCGACGCTGAATTCGACGCGGTCTTCAGCAACGCCGCCCTGCACTGGATGAAAAAGAAAGAAGAAGTGCTCCAGGGGGTCCACCGGGCCCTCAAACCCCGGGGCCGTTTCGTGGCCGAAATGGGCGGGCATGGCAATATCGCCACTTTCGAGAAAGCTTGCCGGATCGCCCTGGCCAAGCGGGGTCTGATCGATAAGGTCCCTGAACCGAATTATTACCCGACGGTCGAGGAATATAGCAGCCTCTTAGCAAATCACGGTTTTCGGGTCGAGTTCATGGACCGCTTCAACAGGCCTACACCCCTGCCCAAGGACGCTAAGGCTTGGTTACAGACCTTCCGTAAGAATTATCTGGAGGAACTGGACCCAGCCGATGTTCCTGTTTTTTTAGAGGAAGTCCAGGAAGCCGTCCGGCCTCAACTCTGCGGCCCGGACGGTAAATGGACCGCGGACTATGTTCGTTTGCGCTTTCTGGCCTTCAAAGCCTAGGGGATTCCGCTAAAATCCTTTCATGACCCTTTTCTCCCCGAAGTTCCTTTGGTTCTGGTTCCTGTTCTTCAGCCTGGTCTTGGCCGCGCAGGTCGTTCCCCGCATCTATGAGGAATCTCCCACCAGCGATGAGCCCGTCGAATTGACCAATGGTTATTTCTATTGGCAGGGCGATGTGGTGACCCACAACCATCATCCCCCCTTGCCCAAGATGCTCCAGGCCCTTCCCCTGCGTTTTATGGGGCTCAACAACGCCGTTCCGCCGCAGATCACCGACATTCAATCGAAGGCCTACTACTTTTTCTTCATCCTCAATAAGGACCGGGTCGAAGCCATGGTCCAAGCGGGCCGCTGGGTCACCTTGGCCTTTGGCCTGGGCATCGGCTTGCTGCTTTTCTATGCCGTACGTGGAAAATCCTTCATCGTGGTTTTCTCCAGTTTGTTCCTTTGGGCCTTTCATCCCACCTTCCTGGCCTATTCGGGGATCGCCCTGGCGGACTTGCCCGCCGCTTTCTTTTTTTTCCTGGTGGTGCTGGCCTTTGAGGCCCACTTGAAAGAGCCGGGCCCGCGGGGTGCTTTCATCGCGGGACTGCTGGGCGGCATGGCCATTTGTTCGAAATTTTCCGCCTTGGCCTTGGTGCCGATCTTCGCGGCGCTGGAAGCCTGGAATTTTTACCGCGCCCGTCCCGCCCGGCAAAAACTCATCCGGGATTGGGCTGCCGGGATCATCGGCTCCCTCCTCGCCATTGGCGTTCTTTACCTGCCCGGTACCCTTTTGCTTCCCGAACATCTTTTGCCCTGGTCCTATTTCCTGGCCGGATTGCGGCACATGACGGCCTATTCGGGCCTTCATCATCCCACTTATTTCTGCGGCTTGGCTTCCCGGGATAACCACTGGCTTTATTTTCCGGCGACTTTCTTATTGAAGGACACCCTGCCCTTTTTGGTCCTGCTTTTCTTGGGACTGGCCCTGGCGATCTTGCGCCGCAGGCCCCTTCCCTTTTGGCTGTGGTTCTCCCCGCTTTTTTTCTTCGCTTGCATCCTGCCGGTGCAGAACCTGGGCATTCGCTATCTGCTGCCCGCTTTCCCTTTTTTCATCCTCATCGCCGCGGGGACCTTGGGCTGGCTTTGGGAGATCCGATGGGAACGGCTGCCAAACATTAATGGAAAATGGGTGGTCGTGGGACTATTGGCCTGGCACGCGGGTACGACGCTTTGGAACGCGCCCGACATGATCGGTTATTTCAATGATGGGGTCCCGGCGGCGAGGAAGGCTTATTACCTGGCGGACAATGACCTGGATATCGGGCAGGACGTGAAGCGCCTGGCCGAAGTGGCCAAGCAAAGAGGTTGGAAACACATCAAGCTGGCCCAGTTCGGCGGCGCGGTGAACTTATCTTTTTATGGCGTTCCCGTGGAACCTTGGAGTGAGAAGGATACCGAGGCGCCCCAGCCCGGCACGGTCTATGTGGCCAACGTGACTTTTTTCCAGATCGGTCCGCTCTTCTTCCCGGACCTCATTCGCATCGCCCGCTGTTGGGCCGCGCGCACCCCGCCTACGGGCCAGGTCGGCGACGCTTGGATCTATTTCGAGGAACCGGGTGAGACGAAGCCCGACAGATCCCCCCGCATCCAGAGCATCCGCAGTTTTTAAGGCCGGGCCTTATTCCTGGGAATCGATGAGTTTCATGATGATCTTCCACTCCGCGTCGGTGACTGGCTGGACCGAAAGGCGTGAGTACTTGAAGAGCGCCATGTTCTTCAGGCCGGGGACCTTCTTCAGGAAATCAATGGAGAGGATCTGTTTACAGGATTTCACGTATTTCACATCCACCATGTACCAGATAGGCTTGGCCGGATCGCTCTTCTCGTCAAAATGAACGTCCTTCGGGTCGAAGGCGGTGTGGTCCGGATAGCCTTCTTTCACGATCTCGCCCACCCCGATGATGCCGCTGGGTTTGGCGCCGGAATAATAAAAGAACATGCCGTCGCCCTTTTTCATCTTGTCGCGCATGAAATTGCGGGCGGTGTAATTGCGCACTCCGTCCCAGAAAGTGACCTTGTCCTTTTTCCACTGCTCGACCGGATAGACGTCCGGTTCGGCCTTCATCAACCAATGCCTGTATTCTTTGTCCCAAACGCCCATAGGTGCCGCCTCAGTGAAAGTTATTCGACGCCGCTGATTTTAGGCCAAATGCCCATTGTTTAAAAGAATCGGGCGGTCACATCGATCCGGGGCCCGGAAAAATCGATGGAAGCCCCTCCGCTGACGGTGGACTGTCCTGAAAGGTTCGACGCCGAGGCGGTGATGGAAGAGAAACTCAATGCCCGGTAACCCAATCCCAGGTCCATGGCGAACTTGCCCGGGTCTACCACCCATTCGATCTTCGCTGAGAAAGCGCCTCCCAACGCCGAGGAGTTCAAGTCCAGGTTCTCATAGACCTGGCCTTGATAGATGAAGGTCGTGTTCAACAAAGTGTAATAACCACCCTGGGCGTCGAGCATCAACCGGAATTCCTTGTTCAGCGGGAAAAGGTATTTCACGTCGAGCGCCGCGCCCGCGGCGTTCTCCGACCAGGTCGAGGTCGAAGTTACCGTCATTGGCGAACCGCCGATATTGGTCACGTAATTCGAGAAAGCGATCTCGTTCTGCTTGGCCAGGTATTGCAGTTGTACCCCGACCTGTAGGCTCTGGATGATCGTATAGTCCCCGCCAAAGTCCACTTCGACCTCCAGGGGAATGCCCGTGGGCGGATTGACCGTGCCCAAACCGAAACTGTTCAGGTCCTGGTAGCCGTAGAAATTCGCCGCGGCGCCAAGCTCCCAGGCCATGCTGCCTTCATGGGGCAAGCGGTCATCCTCCGTCTTGGCCTGGACGGACGAAACGGTGATGGAAGGGGTCGGCTGGGCTGGCAACGGGGTCGAGGCGCCCATCGTAGGCGTATTCGTCGGGGCGGGTGGGGGGGGAATGCTGGCGGTTGCGGCAGGTGTGTTCGCCACCGGGACCGCGGGCGGCGGCGGTAAGGGCGCGTCACTGGGCAATACCTGGGAGCCGCTCATGGGCATCGGCGCGTTGGAGGTAGGCGATTTCGGGACATTGCGGTTGATGAGGTTCCTCAAAAAATCGATCAAGGGAGGATTGTCCGGTTTGATCTCCAAGCTCTTCTTGTAATGGCCGATAGCGTCGTCGAAACGGCCCATCCGGTATTCATCGCCGCCCAGGGCCTGGTAAGCTTCCGAGCTTTGGGGCTCGTCCCGGACCACCGCTTGGAAATAAGGCAATGCCAAAAGATATTGGCCTTCCAAATAAAGCCGGTTGGCGGCGCGGTAGTAAGACGCCGTGAGGGCCAACTTGTCCAGCGTGGACGAGGGATTGACCGGATGGCTGGTGAGGATGGTCAGATATTGGGACAGTTCCAGGTTGTTCGGGTTCAAGCTCAAGCTGGTCTTGAAATGGGCGATGGTTTTGTCGACCTCCCCCAACTGGTATTCGATACCGCCCAAGGCCTGATAGGCCTTCCAGTTCTGGGGATCTTCCTCGATGACCGCTTCGTAATAAGGCACCGCTAATTGAAGTTGCCCGCCCAGGTAAAGACGGCTGCCCGCCCAATAGTAAAGGTCTGCGGGACCGGCCCAAAGGGCGCTGGAGGAAAGAAAGAGTAGGAATAGACCCGCGTAAAAATTTTTGGACATCCGTTCCCTTAAAACCCTTGAATGAACTGGATCAGCTTTCGATCGTCCCGTGATGGCGCCAGCTTTCAAAACCGCCGATCAAGCTATAGACCTCGGTAAAACCCTGGTCCATCAGGTAGGCCGCCGCGCCCAGGCTGGTGTGGCCGTGATAACAATAGGCCACGATAGGCTTGGATTTGTCGGTGTTCTTCACGAACTTCTCGATATTGGCGTCGCTCAGATAAACGGCACCGGGCACATGGGCCGCCTCGAAGGAAGCCGGGTCCCGCACGTCCACGAAGGTCGCGCCGGATTGGAGGAACTGCTGGGCCTTCTCGAAACTGATCTCTTTCACGTCATCCATTGTGGGTCCCCCTTTTGAGGATCTCTTTTTCCCAGAGCTTGCCGTATTTGACGAAATCGTGGAAAGCCGAAAGCCCGCAGACCATCAAACCATGCCAGCCATCCAAAAAGCCCCGGCGGGAAATATACATCCGGAAAAAGGTCAGGAAAGGCGCCACGGTCACATAGAACCACCAAAAGATCTTTTTCTTTCTCTTCACGTCCACAATGGCCAGGTTCGAGTAGCGGTTCATCTTCTCGATGTATTGATAGATGGAATCATAGGTGTAGTGGTTCATGGGCTCGTCCAGTTCCAGGGCCCTCCCCTTCACTTCCAAACCCTCATGGACCGGCTCCAGGGTGAAAGCGCCTTGGCCCCGTTTGATGAGGCGCAATTGGGAATCGGGCCACCAGCCGCAGTGCTTGATCCATTTGCCCAGGAAAAAGGCCCGGCGTTTGATGAAATAACCGTCCACCCCTGTGGGGTTGGTCGCGGCGGTCCTTTCCATCTCGGTGACCAGTTTCGGGGTCAGTTCCTCGTCGGCGTCCAGGGAAAGGATCCAATCCCCGGTGGCCTTCGCCAGGGCCCAGTTCTTTTGGTCCCCATAGCCCTTCCAGGCCCGGGTAAATACTTTAGCTCCGCATTTCTTGGCCACCGCCACGGTGCGGTCCGTGCTTTGGGCGTCCACTACGATGGTCTCTAGGCGGGTAAAGACCTTCTTGGAAAAGATCAGGCTTTTCAGGCAACGTTGGATATTGCGTTCTTCGTTGAGGGTGATGACAACAATGGATAGTTTCAACTTTTAAACGTCCTCTTTTCCCGAGAGTTTGCGGTAGCGCAGGTAAAAACAGCTGGTTTTCTTGAGGAAATCGAACATCGTGGTATGGGGGAACATATGCACCCGTTTGATCTCCATCAGGTCCCCTCCGAAGCGCGTGGGACCGTGTTTAACTGTCAGTCCGAAAGTATAGCCCGCCGTCCGGGTGATGGCTTTGATTTCTTCGTTGAAGTTTCCATAGGGGTAAGCGAAGGAGTGGACGGGCTTCTTCAGGAACTGCTCGAGGATCTTCTTCGAACCGGCTACTTCCTTTTCGATCGCGGCCTTTTTAAGGGTATTGAGCCGGACATGGTTAATGGAATGAGAGCCGAACTCCACTAAGCCTGACCGCTGCATTTCCAATATCTGGTCCGGGCGGAGTAATTGATGTTCCGCCTCGCCTTCGGGAAGATCCCAATAGTTGGTCTTGGCTTTGCGGTCCGCCAGAATATAGATGACGGCCTTCATATCGTATTTCTTCAGGAGCGGGAACAAATGATCATAGTTGTTCTCATAGCCGTCATCAAAAGTGAGGATGATCGGTTTTTTCGGGATTCGTTTCTTCAGCAGGTCCTCGAAAGTGATCGTTTCAAAACCCTTTCGCTTCAAGAACTGCAATTGCTTTTCAAGGTCCTGGGTCAACACATGCAGGTTGAACTTCGCCAGCTTCGGTTCCTCCTCCAGGACTTGGTGATACATCAGGATGGGCAGCTCATGGATCTGGGACAGGTTGCTCTCGAACAACACCCGGTCGTAGAGCGTGGCCATTTGGGGATAGACCTTCTTCATGTCGTACTCGGCCTTCAGCAGTTCATGGCCGGTTTGGGCGACTTTATTCCGCCGCTGGGGGTCCTTTAAAAGAGCGATGACATCTTTCGCCAGCCGGTCCCAATCGAAAACTTCGGTCTCCCAGCAATCGCCGAAATTGGTGACCTTGGCTTTCTCCACGTTCTCCGGACCCAAGGGACCGATATAGGTCCTTTCGCCGATGGCGATGACCGCTTTTTTCTGCCGCATGGCTTCCAGCGCCACCCGGCCCGCGCCGATGACCACTGTGGCTTTTTGGTAATAGGGTTTCAGGTTGGCTTGGTGCCCTTCAAAATGAACAGCGGGATTTTCCTTTTGGACCTGCCGGTGGACATCCTTGACCGGACCGCCCACGACAATAAACCGAGCGCGCGGGAACCTTTTAAAGATTTGTGGCGCCTGCCGCAGGATATTCAGGATGACTTCATTTTTAGGGCCCGATAAGCGACCCACGATGAGGATGACGGGATTAGAGTTCGAGGCCATTGCGCACGATCACCAATTGGTCGGGTTGAAAGACCTTCGTTTCGTTCAGCATTTGCTCGCGGATGTTCTCGCAGACCACCGCGCAGCGCTTTCCATAGATATTGAAATACCGGTTGGAGAAATGCAGGTGTTGGCGGCCATGGAGGGTGGAAAGGTAAGCCGTCCCGGTCAGGCGGCAGGCCCAGTAACAGACCCAGCTGGCCGCCCGGGAATGGGCATGGACGATGTCGATGCTTTCGCGGCGGATGAGCCGCGTCAGGGTCAGGATGTTGGACAAGCGTTGGAAGAACCCTCTCTTATAGATAGGCAGGATGATGATCCGGGCCGGGGTAGCACGGGTGAATTGCCCGGAAGCGACAAAGGTACGGTGGCCGTCCCGCGCTTGGGCATGGATAAGAGCGGCGGTGGAGGTTTCAGAACCCGAGACAAAATCGCCGCTTAAAACGTGAAGGATGTTCAAATCGACCCTTTGACGGGGAACCTGAGTGCCCCGGTAATGACGGGGTCATTATAAAGGCTGGAACCTCGAAAAAAATTGAATAGAGCGACAATCGAGGTTTCAGGCCAGAGATTTCCGCAGGAAATCGTGGGCATACAATTAAAAAAGAACGGCGGTTTTCACCCGGGCTGGGCAAAAACTACCGTTCTTTTCTGTTTCTCTGACGCCTTCGGGGCTTTTAGTCCCCCGTTTGCAGGATGGTATAAAGGGTTTGGCCGTCGCGCCACACGAACAAGCGCACCCCGTTCTTCAGATCGCTCTTCTTCAAGAGCACCGTCAATTGATTGGCGGACACGATCTGCCTATTCCCCAATTTCAGGATCACATCGCCGGGTTGCAGGCCCGACTGGGCGGCGGGACTTTGCTGGCCTACATCGGTGATGACCGGTCCCTTGGGCGCGTTGGGCGGCAGTTGGGAGCGGATATCCGGGGTCTGGTCCTGATAGGCCAATCCGAGGGACTCACTCTGGCCCTGGCCCGAAAGTCCGTTGGGGCCGTTCTCACCGGCCTTCTCGTTCTTTTTATCCAAGGCGGCCTCATCCAAGGCTTGCAAGACCACCGGCACGTTGCTCTTCGCACCATTACGCTGGATCGTCAGGGTGACCGTGTCACCCGGGTGGAAGGTATAAAGTTGGGAGACCAGGTTGCCCGAATCGGTCACTGTCGTCCCGTTCAAGGCCAAAACCACATCGCCCGGCTTCAGGCCCGCTTTTTCGGCGGCACTGCCGGGGTTGATATCTGAAAGCAAGGCGCCTTGATCCGAGGCCAGTCCGAAGCTTTTGGCCATGGCGGGGCTGAGGGTTTGCACCACAGCACCCAGGCCGGCGCGGACGATCTTGCCGTTGTTCACCAGGTCCTCGGCAGTCTTGCGGGCGATGTTGGAAGGAATGGCGAAACCGATACCCACCGACCCGCCTGATTGGCTGTAGATGGCCGCGTTCACGCCGATGACTTCGCCCTCGATATTGCAAAGGGGCCCGCCGGAGTTACCCGGATTGATGGAAGCATCGGTCTGGATATAGCTTTGGCCGTTGCCGCCCTCGCCGATCTCCACACTGCGGCCCTTTGCCGAGATGACACCGGTGGTGACCGTATGGTCCAAGGCGAAGGGATTGCCGATGGCGATGGCCCATTGGCCCACTTTAATGTCGTCCGAATCGCCGAAGACCACATGGGGGAACACCCGCTTGCCGTCCTCGATCTTGATGACCGCGATATCGACCTTCTCATACTTGCCGACGATCTTGGCCGGGTAGGTGGTGCCGTCTTCCAGGGTGACCGTGATCTTCTCCGCTTTGCCCACCACATGAGCGTTGGTCACGATGTAACCGTCGGAGGTCACCAAAAAGCCCGAGCCCAGGGCCCGTTGTTTGCGTTTGAAAGTGGGGTTTTGGCGGGGATACCCGCCGTAAGGATTACCGAACCAAAAGTTGAAGAGCTCGTTCATGTTGCCATAACCCTGAACATCCTCGGTCCATTCGGACCCGATGTTCACCACCGCCGGGGAAACCTTGGCGGCCACTTCGATGAAAGCGTCTTGCAGGCCCAACGCCGCGCTGTTAGCGGGCAATTGGACCGGGGGTGTGCCTTCGTCCAGCGTCAGGGCCAAAGAAGGGATCGGCATCAGTGCGGCCAGGAACAACACCAGTGCCACGCTGAATTTTTTGAAAAAGGTATCGGAAGACATAAAAGCCTCCAAGATCGGCGGGACAAAAGGGTCTTTTCCTGACCCGTCGAATTTAAATTGAGTTAACAGGGTGCTAAAAAATGATTTTCACCCTGTCTAACAGCCATAGGCTAGGAGCGGATCGAATTTAAATCACTTTCTTTTCAAGGGATTGATCCGCGACCAAAATAGGAAAAGTCCGGTTTGAGGACTTTTCATCATTCTGTTAAAGGAAATCTTGCGGATCGAATCGCTTATTCTTTAGACGTTCTTCGATGTCCGGATGTTGCAGGGACAACCGCACCACGATCTGCACGCCCGCGAGATTGACCCCGCAGGTTTTGACGAGATAGTTGATGCAGTCGAGCCGTTCGATGTCACATTGCGAATAAAGCCGTGTTTTTCGAATCGTCCGGCAGGGCGAGATCAGACCCAACCGCTCATATTGCCGAATGGTTTGTTCATGCAATTGAAGCAGTTGGGCGACCACGCTGATGGTATAGACCGGATGTTCCCGACCGACTTCCATTTTTCTCGACCTCTCCGGTGAATTAACGGGCTACTGAAAAATATTTTCAGCAGCCTTTAGAACGTTATAGTTAGGCGACCAAGTAATC
Source organism: candidate division FCPU426 bacterium (assembly GCA_027452205.1). GTDB lineage: Bacteria > Oederibacteriota > Muellerivitia > Muellerivitales > Muellerivitaceae > Bog-1183. The sequence goes on from DAIDGV010000024.1 coordinate 403,760, forward strand.
CCGCAGCAACTTTGAGTTCTTCGAGTTGCGGATCTTCTTCATGGCCCGCTCCTCGATCTGGCGCACACGCTCTTTCGAGATATGCAGTAAGTGGCCGATCTCGTCCAAGGTGCGCACACCCTGGCCGTCCAGCCCAAAGCGCAAGCTCAGCACTTGCCCGTCCCGGGGGTCCAGGTCGTCCAAGGCGGTCTTTATTTTATCCACGAGATCGCGATCCATCATCTTTTTCTCGAAGGCCACCGCGTCCTGCGGGTCCTGCAAGAAATCGCCGATGGGCTTTTCACTGTCCCCGACCAGGGTGGTGTCCAAGCTCACGTAACCGTGGTTGAACTGCTGCACCTCGTTCAAGGTTTCGCGGCTGATATCGGTCTTTTTCATGACCTCGGCGTCGCTCAAGGCCTCGCCTTTTTTTAGTTCCAGTTCCGCGACCCTCTTGTTGATGCGGCGGATCTTCTTGGTCTGGCTTTGCGGGATACGCACCATGTCGGCCTTGTCCAAAATGGCGGCCAGGATGGATTGACGGATCCACCACACCGCATAGGACACGAACCGGACGCCCCTTTCAGGGTCGAAGGTCCGGGCGGCCTTGATGAGGCCCAAATTGCCCTCGTTGATCAGGTCCAAAAAGGTCAGTCCGCGGTTGCGGTAACCCTTGGCGATGGAAACGACGAAGCGCAGGTTGGCTTCGATCAGGTGGTTCAAAGCCTTCTCATCGCCTTTGTGGGCTTGGCGGCTCAGGTCTTTCTCTTCTTGAGGGGTCAAAAGGGGAACTCGGGCGATCTCTTTCAGGTAAGTCCCCAGAGACTTTTCCTCGAACGCGAATGGTAGCTTTTCCATGACATCCTCCTTGTCCCTTGCAGGGGACTTACAACCACTTCTAAAAATCTTAGATTTAAAATCCATATAATCTTTGTCTACAAAACAGATTATATGAGTCGATTTATATCAAGTCAACCTAAGTTTTTACTATATCCAATAAAGGCCTATTTATATGGGTTTTTAGAGGGTTTGAGGCTTATCTGTCATTGCGAACCGCGAACTATGCGGTGAAGCAATCTCAGTTCTTGGGTGGTTCAGGTTTTAACTCAAAGACTTATTTAAATTGAGATTGCCACGTCGTTACTGTCCCCCTATTCAGGGGCCACTCCTCGCAATGACGTCAAAATAATGATTTTGTGAAGCTTAGTGCGGCTTAGTCTCTTCGGCGGTTTGGGTCTTGAGGAAAGACCGCATGGTATCCAGGTAAAGGGCGGTCGAGACCGCCAAGGGGATCAAAAAGAACACGAAGCGGAAGAGCAAAGCGGCCACCAGGGTCTTTTCGAACCCGACCCCCAGGTAACCAAAGGTAATGGCTAAAAGGGACTCGCTCACGCCCAAACCCGCCGGCACCGGGTTGATGTTGGATGAGAGGAACATCACCGTAAAGCCCACCAAGAGCAGGCCCAAAGGCAGGCTCACCCCCACCGCATGGAAGCAAAAATAAAGGGTCAGCGCCGTGAAGGACCAATCCATCGACACCCAAAAAAGCACGAGGAAAAGCTGGGTCCAACCTTGGTGCAAGAAAGCCACCGTGGCTTCGATCTTGTTACGGGTCTCGACCAGCATCTTGCTGTTGCTCTTCTTGCGCAGGATCTTGTGATTGACCCAATTTCCCGTGACAAGCAATTGACGCAACAACCAGCGGCGGAAAGCGGTATTGAAGAAGATCATGATCATACCGATGACTACCAATAAGAGCCCCGCCATGAAAGCCAGGATGACCAGTTGCTTCGGACCCGCCGCGAACTCCGGGTGGCCGTGAAGGTAGAAAAGACCGCCTAAACAAACAAAAGAAAGCACCAAATTGAAGACCATGTTCTGCGCGAAGGAGAGTGGAATGGTGACCGAAAGAGGGACCTTTTCATGTTTGAGCAAAAAAGCACGGATCGCGATGCTCGACATACCACCCGAGGAAATGATGAAGTTGATCGTGGCCGAGATGAACATGATGGAAAAGAACTTGCCGAAGGGCACTCGGTAAGGGGTCATCTCAAAAAGCGAATTGAAGGAAAGCGTGAAGGCCAGGTAAGCGACGCCTGTGGAAAGCAACGCGAAGATCATCTGACCCATTTGTAGATGCTGGAAAACATCGACAAGCTTATGGTAGTCGCTCAAAAGGGTCGTCGCCAACCCCAGCACCATGATGCCGAGCACGATGAGCGAAACGATGATGAGTGTCTTTTTGTTAGGCGCGTGCACGGGTTCCTCTTTCTTTCAACGAACCGCCATTATGGAACGGCTTCATCCTCCCGCCAAGTTCTTTTGCGATCTGGATCAAAGTGCGGTGGTTCAGAGGGAATTCCAACAGCACATGGGCCAAGCTGAGGAAAAGCAACCAGCGTAAGCCCATACCGTAATTGAAAGCATAGAGCCCAACCGAGATGGCCCAAATAACACCGATGACGATCAGACGGACCTTCGAGACTTGATGCCAGCCGATGATGGAGGTTTTCGAGAACCAGTTGAAATAGTGGTACAAGTAGGCGAAAGCGATGAAGGACATCAGCGAGAGCGAGACCGGATGATGATAAAGATAATTGTTCATGGCGCCAGCAAAGTCCTTGATGGAAGCCATCGAAGTTGGGAACCCGGACAGACCGAAGATCTTGGAAAAATAAAGATTCACCGCCAGAAAGGGACTGCTCAGCGAGCCATCGTCCCGTACCGTTCCGTAATTGTCCGCCACATAGTTCCCTACCTGATAACCCGCATGAGCGGGATGAATGAAGATGAACGAGAAGGAGATCAGGACAAAGACCGCCAGAGAAAGCAGGCCGGAAGCATTACGACCTTTTAAAGCCCCCGCCAAAATGAAAAGACCCGTAAAGACGAACACATGGATCAGCGTGGTCAGAAAGACCCCGAAAAGAATGAAGAACCAGGCCGAAGACCCGATCAGAAAGCCCGCCACCGCCAGAAGGACCACCATTGCCCAACGGGCCACCGGGGTCTTGAGGACTACAAAGGCCAGCGCCGCGCCAAAGGCCGCGAAGGCTGACCAGGGCGGGATAAATTTAGGCAGGCCCGGGATCAGGTCCAGGCTCGTTATGGTCAAGATCACCGCCGCCGCGAGCAGATAGAGATAGTCGTTCTTGCCGTTGGTGAAATAACCCCGCTCATGCAGCCAGGAAATTTCGGTCAGATAATGCAGGGGCCCCAGCACCGTATAAGCGAAAAGAAAAGTTTCGAAGGGATAAACCAAGGCAAAAACTGCTGACGAGATCATGAGGCCGATGTTGAGATAGTTAATCTGATTAGTGTTCAAATTTAATTACCTGGAGTGGTATTAGGCGAAACCAATTCACTATTCATTTTTTTAGGTTTTTTAATTGCTCGCATCTTCATATATGAAAATTTATCCGGTGGCCTAATTTGCGGAGTATGCGGATACTTGCCAAAAGCGGAAGGCCCCCCCTTTAATGCAGCATTACTAAGAGCAGTTATTACTTTTTGTTGTTCTTTTTGTTCTTCAATATTACGTGGCGGATATTTAATGTTAGAAATAATCTCAACAGCCTTAGTTTTGTAAAAATCTGGAAATTCGTCACTTGTATCTACCCACTCTCTTCCATTCCAGGAAAACAAATAGGGCCACACAACCGATTCAGCTACATTTTGATTAATTATTAAATTGTAATGATCATTATTTTTAAGACTTATCGCTTGAATACCGCCAAAATATTCTTCTATTGAAGATATTTTTTGAGTTTCCAAATTTAAATCATAAATATTTAACATACTTCTATTGGCGCCCGTTGCGCCATGATACCAAATCAGAAATAGATACCTTTCATTCCCCAAAACCTCCATTTTTACTTCATCTAAACCTTCTATATCGTTCGTAATAAAAAATGCCTGACTCGGTTTATCTTTGGGAACAAAATAAAGACATTTGAAAAAACCCCATAAGAAACCTTGGTTTGTTTTTTGATAAATTTCTAAATCATCTTCTCCGCCGACGTTATCAAAAGACAAATCAAACCCATAACTCCCAAGAGTTTTGATGTCTTTTTCATATTGAATAAAATTCTGTTTTACCTTTTCGGTATAAACATCGTCTCTGGTCGGATCAAAATGAGCGATTTGGCCAAGAGAAAATTTTGAATCACCAAACAATTTGGCGAAAGGTTCAAGTCTACAAGGGGCATTAATCACCTGAAATTCTGATTCAGTAAACCTTGGGGAATAAGGTGTATATTTCCAAAAATCCTCACAAATATTGCCTTTTTCATCCAAAGTGAAACTAAATGAACTCGGTAAAGTTTCAGCCCTTTTCAGATTTTCTTGGGAAAAATAACTCGAATCTTTTTCTAACAAATTATGATTAAATTTTGTGACCTGTTGTCCATTCAAAACCCAAAGATCACCATTTTGGTCCACCGATAATCTGCCTTCGTACATAGGCTCATCTAAATTCCATTGAGTAATGAATTCGCCGTTTGGCGAGAATTTTTCAACACGATCATTAGAAGCATCTGACACATAGACACAATCATCTAAACCACATGTAATTGCTTCTGGATGGATTAATTGACCTGTTTTAAAACCACGCCCACCGAATCCTTTTAAAAAATTACCTTTATCATCAAATTTTAAAATAAAGTTTTCGAATGTAATTATGTAAACATTATCTTTTGAATCGAAGGTGAAATCCCAAGAATGAAAAAAAGTAGGGTAACTCAATTTCATATCGGGTTTGAGTGCTACTGTTTGTAAGGGTGATAAATTACTATCGAATTTAGTTATTTTGCAGTTGACCTGAAGTAACCAAAGAGAACCACTAGGATCTATTTTTAAAGAATGGCACTCTTCAGCTAATCCTTTTGGATTAACTGAATAGGTGAAAAGTTGGGTAAGTGTTTTGTCATATTTGTATATTTTTCCTTTCGCTTTATCTAAAAAATAAAAATTTCCATTTTTATCTACTACAAATCTATCTAGTCTCCACCACGGATTCGCTTTTAAATTTGCAATAAATGAACTTTCTTTAGTATTTCCATCTGAATCTAAATGAATCAATTCCGCCGATTTTCCCGTTAACACATAAGCTTCGCCTAACGAATTTAATGCCATGTCTATCATCGAATTGTTGATATCTTTTGACTTTGCCGTTATTGAAACAGAAAAAGAAATTGGGTTTATAAACTGTTCGTTCGAAGGTGTTTCTGTGCTTTGCACACTTGGAATATTAGAAGTCGTAAAAACTGGAGTGGGGTCAATAGTTGCCATAGCAACTACGGGGTAAAAAACTAATAGAAAACAAAAAAATGTTTTCACTTTATAATCCCCCATTTTATTTTTAAATTACCAACTCACCGGGCACTTGAGCACTTCCCCACTTTGCTTGTGGGCGAAGAGCACATGTTTGTTGTCCTTGCCGAATTTCCAAAGGTCGTAAGTGAGCTTCACGTCCATCTGGCAATAATCGATGACCTGTTGGTATTTGCCTTCCCGCCACCATTGCACGGCCAACAATCCGTCCGCGCTTTTTTCCGCGCCGCCCAGGGTATGTTGGGCCAAATGGGCTAGGGACAAGCGGTGGCCGAGTTTCTTTTGTAGGTCCGCCATCAGGTCCAACGTGGGCAGGTCTGCCAATCTCGAACCCGTATAACCCTGCAGCACGCCGTAATCGAAGCGTTGACTATTGAAGCCGATAACTAGGCTGGAAGCCTTCAAATGGGCGATCAGGTCCTGGACGTTCTTTTCTATATAGGTATAGAACTTGGCCTGGTCCACGTCGTAAACGATGGCGCAGGAGAGCTTCATGCCGGGCAGGTTGCTCCACCCGCCGGGGATCTCCGCGGCGAGATATTGGGTTTCGATGTCGAACACAACCGGCCCGGTCTTGGCGGGCGGGGTTTCGGTTTGAATGGAAGGACCTGAATTCGCGAGGGTCATGGGCTTTGATTCTACCTTAACGGGCAGGATGGGGGTGGGCGCGGCCATGGGAACGGACGATTCCCCGATGATCCTTTGGCGGTCGCTGCGGCCCAGGATATGCCCCAGGATGAGCAAAGCGCCCTTTTTATCTAAAGGATGGTTACCGTTACCGCATTTGGGCGATTGCACGCAGGAAGGACAGCCGTCCTCGCATTCGCAGTCGCGGATCATCTCATAGGTGGTGGTGAGAAGCTCTTCCATAGTCTCGTAAGCCCGCTCGGTCAGCCCCACCCCGCCGGGGTAGCCGTCATAGATGAAGATGACCGGCTGGGGCACCTGCGGGTGCGCGGGGGTGGAAATGCCGCCCAAGTCCCACCGGTCGCAAACCACATGCAGAGGCATCATGGCGATAGTGCCGTGTTCGGCGGCATGCAGGCCGCCCATGAAGTGGATCTTCTCGTTCATCAAATTGCGCTGAAGATAATCGGGCAGCACCATCCACAAAGCCTTGGTCTCGAAGGTTTGCGGCGGCAGGGTCAGTTCGACGGTGGAGACCAGGGACTGGTCCACAATGCGGTGGATCTCGTAATTGATGAAGCGCTGGGTGATCTTCACCTTCCCCCACTTGATGAAACACTGGGCCGGGCCCACGCCTAAGGTCCGCCGCTGCATTTCTTCGAGGATCTCGGTCTCTTCGTCGTAATTGACCTGGGTGTAATAATCCACCGGCTCGTCGCTGACGATGATCTTCTTTTGTTCCCATTGCAGGTCTTTCACCACGTACTGCACGCCCTGGTGCAGGTAGACCGCGCCGGGGTGGCAATCCCTAAAGGCCCGCATGCCGTCGATAGTGCCGATGAGTTCACCGGTGTCTTGCGTGATGATCTGGTAAGCCTGGCCCGCGTCGCGGATGCTCAGAAGACGCTGGGGGTTCTTGTCCGTGACCAGCCATTTGTCCCCACTGGCGCTTTCGAGCACCTGGCCTTCCTGCACCATGGGCGGCAGCAAGGTGTCGAACAAAGGTCCGTAGATGTCCCTATCCGCCGCGGTCAGGGGCACTTCCGACGCCGCGCAGCGCAGATGCGCCGAGGCGATGATCTCGTTCTCATAACCCACCATGAGCGACTCCGCTTTCATGGTGAAGAATTTCTTCGGATGTTTCATCCAGAACTGGTCCATGGCGTCGGCCATGGCGACGAGGAAAACCACCGATGGCGCTTCGCCGCGCCCGACCCGGCCCGACCGCTGCCAGGTGGAGATCATGGTTCCTGGATAGCCCACCAGCACGCAGGCATCCAGCCCGCCTACATCGATACCCACTTCCAAGGCCGAGGTAGAAATGACCGCCTTGAGTTCATCTTTAAAGAGTTTGGATTCGATCTCCCGCCGCTCTTCGGGCAAATAACCCGCGCGGTAGCTTTTAATCTGCGCCGCCCACTCCGGCCGGGCCTGGGTGACCCACATACTGATGAGTTCCGTAATTTTGCGGGCTTTGGTAAAGACAATGGTCTTCATTCCAGATTTGAGGAGCTCAATAAGAAGTGTGGTCGCGTCGGTATAGGCCGATTTAGTGTCCGGATTCCAAAGGATGAAGGTCTTGCCGTTCTGCGGCGCGCCGGTCTCGGCCACGATCTCGAAATCGAGTCCGGTCAGGCCGGTGAGGAACTCCTCAGGGTTGCCCAGGGTGGCGGAACAAGTAATGAATTGCGGGTTTGCGCCGTAATAGCGGCAAATGCGGCGAAGCCGCCGTAGCACATGGGCCACGTGGCTGCCGAAGATACCTCTATAACTATGGGCCTCATCGACCACCACATACTTGAGGTTCTTGAAGAAGTCGGACCAGCCGTCGTGATAGGCCAGGATGCCCAGGTGCAGCATGTCCGGATTGGTCAGGATGATATTGGGCGGGTTCTTGCGGATCTTGGTGCGCACACCGGTCGGCGTGTCGCCGTCGTATATTTCAGCGCTCAAGGGCGGCAGTTTGGCGGTCTTGAGGCGTCCGTTCCATTCTTGCAGGGTCTTGAGCTGGTCCTGGGCCAGGGCCTTCATAGGGTAAAGATAGAGCGCCCGGGCCTTTGGATCTTTCAGGACGGACTGCATGACCGGCAGGTTGAAGCACAGCGTCTTGCCGGAGGCCGTCGGGGTCGTGACCGCCACATGCTTGCCCGCTTGCAGGGCGTCAAAGGACTGGGATTGATGGGTGTAGAGTGCGTCAAAGCCGGATTTTTCCAGCAAGGTGACCAGGTCTTTGGACAAGGTCTTGGGCCAGGCTTGGTACCGGGCGGGCTTGGAGGGGATCCTCTCGATGTGCTTGATCCGGTCCTTTAAGTCCTCACGGGACCGGAGCGAATCCAAAAGTTGATCGAGGGTAGAAGCGGACGAGGATGTCTTACGAAAAGCCATAGGAGAGATTGTAAGGACTAATACCGAACTTTCAAAGCTGAGTTGGAATGTATTTAATAACTATTCCCATCCTGGCCCACCTTTAACGATTCCAGTAGCTAATACAAACAAAACAATCAAAGACATAGTAATTAATAAACAAAAAATTATTAACGTAAACTTTAAATGTATTCTTAATCGATTTTTTAAATTTTTTATTACCTCAACATTCATGTCTTCGTCATTGAAAACATACCTTATGTAATTTCCGCCTCTCATTTCTTTCCACTTATCTGATTTGTTTTTAGTAAGCCATTTATTTAAATCCCAAAGCTTATTTAAATTTAAAACTTGGGAAATAAAAACAGAACCACCTAAAGAAAAGAAACAAATTTCTACAGTTTTTCCAAGTTCTTCCATTGTCATAACTAATCCTCTGAGAACTTATTCCCCCATTGGTCCCAAAAAATAAGCTCGTTCAAGGGCACTTCGGGATTCCACTTGGCCGTTTTCAATTCCGGCTCCGGGGCGAATTGCTTGGTGTAACCCACGCAGAGATAGGCCACCGGCACGACCTTTTTAGGGAGCTTCAATAGTTTTACCAATCCACGGGCTTGAGAATACTTACCCAACCCATCCAACGATCCGAAAAAACGACACCGTTATGGGATATTTCGGAATCGAACCTAAATAAAAAAGCCTCCCGGAGGTTTTTCCGGGAGGCTCAAGAACACCTGACGATCATTGACCTTTCAACTTTTGAATAAAGGCTTGAAGCCGGGTATTCGAAGGGTCCAACGCGACGGCCTTCTCGTAAGCGTTGATCGCCTGGTCCTTCTGACCCATGTAATAATAGCAAGTGCCCAATCCTTGGTAGGCCGCAGCCGAATTGGGATTGGCGTTAACAGCCGCCTGATAATCCTGCAAGGCCGTGTTGTAATCCTTGCTCGCCATGGCTTGGTTGGCCAATTGCAGGGTATTTGCCCCTCCTCCCACCACGGCCGCCGAACCGTTCCCCCCAATGACCGCGACAGTGCGGCTATAAACCGTCACGAACCCGGTAATGATGTTCAAGAACACATCCAGGACCGATTGCTGGGTTTGGATCGTGTAGTTATTGGTCAACCCTTTGTTTTTGGCCATTTGACCGCCATCCACGTTGTTCAAAGGAATAAGGCCCCACAACAGGAACCATTGGGTATCTTTAGCAACGACCGGCCCATTGGGATCGGCACTGCCGATCGTATGGTTCATGGTGTAGCAACCAGCCATGGGAAATAAGAAAAGGGTCAGACACAAAAAATAGATCATCTTCTTCATGCGAATCTCCTTTAAAAAAGAATTCAACCGAGGATTAAGATCGAACCGGGAACAAGGCTCGAGGTTCAAGTTTAACTCAACTTGCCGTGAAATGATAATGATGGAGAATTTGTCAATCACGTATCCGAAAACGACGAATACAATAGGTAGCTTTCTTATCGAAGTTGGTCCTTATTTCCCCACTCTTCCCAAAAAACCAAGTCTTCTTTCGGTAATTCGGGGTTCCACTTCGCCGTCTTCAACTCCGGCTCCGGGGCGAATTGCTTGGTATAGCCCACACAGAGATAAGCCACCGGCACGACCTTCTTGGGGAGCTTCAAGAGTTTCACCAGTTCCCCGGGCTTGAGGATGCTCACCCAGCCCACCCCCACGCCCTCACAGCGGGCGGCCAGCCACAGGTTCTGCACCGCGCAAACGGTGCTGTAAAGGTCCATCTCCGGCTGGTGAGTACGGCCCAGGCCGATCTTGCCGAACCTTTCCCGGTCGCAGGTCACGCAAATGTTCAAGGCGCTGTCTAGGATGCCTTCCAGCTTGAGCGAACCATACTGCTCGCCCTTGGCGCCTTTGAACATCTTCTGGGCTTCTTGGTTGGCCTTCTTGAAAGCGGCATGGACCTTTTTACGGATGGTTTTTTTCTCGATGAGGATGAAGTTCCAAGGCTGCATATAGCCCACGGACGGCGCCTGCATGGCGGCCTTGAGGATGCGCTGAAGGATATCAGACGCAATGGGATCGGACTTGAACTTGCGCACGTCCCGACGGTCGCGGATGACGCGATAGACGGCCTTCTTTTCATCCTCATTAAAGTAAGAGAAGTTCATCCCAAAAATTCCCGTTTCAAACGTTTTACCCGAATGGGTCCCACTTTCGTTCCCCGGGGATGCAATAAAAAGGCCGGGAACCGTCTAGAGGGTGTTGAGAATTTTAACACGACATCTTGGAGCGCCTCATGTCTAAAGACCTCGCCGCCGAATTGCTGGAAGAGTTTTCACTGCTGAAACTTCACAACCTGACCTTTCAGTTGAAGCAGACCCTGGACGATATCCACCTGGAAGAACTGGACCAGCTCATTGACGGTTTTACCCAACTGGGAGGCCATCCCGATGAGGTCCTTTTCCTGAAAAGCCTGGTCGCGCTGAAAATGACCAAAAAGAACCTGGAAGTGAACCATTTCTTCAACCGCCAGCTCAAACCCTCAAGCGGCCCGGCGGTAGAAAAGAAGCCATAAAAGCACCGGCACCCCGATGAGCGCGGTGAAGACCCCCACCGGCACCTCCGTGGGGCCGAAGAAGGACCGGGCCACGGTGTCGCATAGCGCCAAGAAGGCCGCGCCGCCCAGCACGCTGCAAGGCAAGAGGAACCGGTGGTCGTTGCCGATCCAGAGCCGGTAAAGATGGGGCACGATAAGGCCGACGAAAGCGATGGGGCCCGTCAGGGCCACCACCGCGCTGGTCATGAGCGAAGCGGTCAAAAGGGTGACCGTTACCACGAAAGACGTGGAGACGCCCTTGCTCTTGGCCAGCTCTTCCCCGGCGGCGAGCAGGTTTAGTTCCCGGGAGAAGGCCAAAAGCACCAAGACCCCCGCGCCCATCAACACCGCCAGTTTTACCAATGACCCGTAATCGATCACATCCAGGCTGCCGATGAGCCAATGCATCATGGAATAGGCCTGGGTAAAGTCCGCGACGTAATAGGCCAAAAGCACCAGCGCGTTGAAGAAATAACTGATGGCGATACCCGCCAAGAGCAGGGTGACCGCTGAAAAGGAACGCAGGATGAAGGCCAAAAAGTAAACGAGACCGATGGAAAGCAGCGCCCCGCCAAAAGCGAAGAAGGTGACCAGCGAAAACCCGCCCATGCTGGTGCCGAACCCGAAGAGGATGGCCACCACCGCGCCGAAAGAACTGCCCCCGGCCACGCCCAAGGTAAAGGGACAAGCCAGCGGATTGCGCAGGACCGCTTGGAAAACAATCCCCGCCCCGGCCATGGCCATGCCCGCCAGGGCTGCCAGAAGCACCCGACTGAGACGGACATTGAAGAAGATCTGCGCGTCTTGGTTGTCCGGGGTCAGCGCTTGGAAGACCTTTTGATAAGAAAGGGTCGTGGGCCCGATGAAAGGACAGACCGCCAAGACAGCTAAAAATATAAAAAAGGTGAGCAGTAATACCTGGGTTTTGAGCGCGGTGGTCTTCATTTGGCCGCCTCCAGCCGGGTCGGCACGAAATGAACAATACCGCTGGGGTCTTTCAGTTTCCTCACCTTTACGTTCAGCACCGAATGGATGTTCGCCGGCGTCAATACCTGACGGGGACCGCCGTCCGCGACCACTTGACCCTTCTTCATTAAGAGAAGCCGATCCAGGAAGCGGGAAGCCAAATTGAGCTCATGGGTCGCCACGATGACCGTAAGCCCTTCCGAGCGGTGCAGTTTTTGGATGATCTCGAACAAGAGCAGTTGATGGGCCAGGTCCAGGGACAAGGTGGGCTCGTCCAGTAAAAGCGCCTGGGGCGTTTGGGCCAAGGCGGAGGCCAAAAGGACCCGCTGTTTTTCCCCGCCGGACAGTTCGTCGAAAGAACGGTCCTTGAAATCCCAGGCGTCGCAAAGTTTCAGCGACCTTTCGCAGATGTCCTTATCCTTCGGGCCCATCAGGTCGAACCGACCCAGATAAGGATGGCGGCCCATCTCCACGATCTCCCACACGCTGAGGGGAAAAGCAAAGTGCGTGGATTGGGCCACGAAGGCGACGCGCTTGGCCCTTTCTTTCGCCGAATGGGCCGCGAGAGGTTTGCCACCGAGAAGCACCCTGCCCGCTTGGGGTTTCAACAAGCCCGCCATCAGGCGGAGCAAGGTGGATTTGCCCGCGCCATTGGGACCGAGGAAACCGACCAGTTCGCCCTGACCAATGGAAAGGTCCAACGACCGGAGCGCGAAGGGGGACGCCGTGGGAAAAGAGAAAGATAGGTCCTGAAGTTCGAAAAGGTTCATGGTTCCCCGGCGCTTGAAATACCCGAGGAAAAAGATCCGCTTGAGATGAAAAGCGAAAAGCCCAGTCCCCGAGGCTTGCTAATGGGTCCAAGGCCGGTCTCCTGGCTTGGGGCTGAAGCTTCCCGGCCTTCCCGCGTGAGCAGTGGCCTTGGGAGAATTCCCCTTACAGTGGCGGGTCCGCGCCGGATTCTCACCGGCTTCCCGAACACCTTGGAACAACGCTGGTATTTAATCCCTCCCTTCCGGGGGTGTCAACGGATTCCCTTTGTGTTTTGCGTCATAAAACAAAGGATCCGGCCATGGCACGCTCTTGCTATTACCGGTCGGCAAAAACTAAGCTGACCTCAGCCCCCCGAACAGGAGACCTATGGACGCTCTGGCTTTATCCCGCGCGCAGTTCGGTTTAACGATTGCTTTCCACTATATCTTCCCGCCCTTGAGTATCGGCCTGGGGCTATGCCTGGTCCTCTTCGAGGGCTTTTACCTTTTCACCCGCGAGAAGCTTTACCTGGAGATCGCCCGGTTCTACACCCGCATCTTCGGCCTCATCTTCGCCATGGGCGTGGCCACGGGCGTGGTGATGGAATTCCAATTCGGCACCAACTGGGCCTCTTATTCCCGCTTCGTCGGGGACGTTTTCGGCAGCGCCTTGGCCGCGGAGGGGGTCTTCGCTTTTTTCCTGGAATCGGGATTTTTAGGATTGCTGCTCTTCGGTTGGGACCGCATCAAGCCTCGCACCCACTTTTTCGCGACCTTGATGGTTTGCTTGGGCGCGCACTTTAGCGCGGTCTGGATCGTCGTGGCCAATTCCTGGCAACAAACCCCCGCGGGCTATCACCTGGTCGGCCAGCCCGGCGGCGGCATCCGGGCGGAAGTGACGGACTTTTGGCAGGTGGTCTTCAGCCCTTCGACGGTAAGCCGTATCTGGCACGTTTACATGGGCGCTTGGCAGGCCGGAGCTTTCGCGGTGCTGAGCATCAGCGCTTATTACCTTTTGAAAAAGAAATACGAGACCTTCGCCAAGACCGGCCTGAAGATGGCCCTGGTGGTCGCTGCGGCCGCTTCTTTATTGCAGCTTTTCTCGGGCCACGACAGCGCCAAGGTCGTGGCCGCCACCCAACCCGCCAAACTGGCGGCTTACGAGGGCCATTACGAGACCGCCGCCGCCCCGCTTTATTTGTTCGGTTGGGTGGACGAGAAGAACGGCCAGACCCACGGGGTTTCCATTCCCGGCTTGTTGAGCTATTTGGTCTCGGGCCAGAGCGACGCGCCGGTCACAGGCTTGAACGCCTTTACGCCGGACAAAAGACCGCCCATTAATTTTGTGTTCCAGACCTATCACGCCATGATCGCCATCGGCATCGCGCTGATCGCCATCGCCTGGTTCGGCCTCTTTTTATGGTGGCGGGGCGGGCTATGGAAGGCCCGCTGGTTCCTTTGGGTCCTCGTGCTATCGGTGCTTTTGCCCCAGGCGGCCAATCAATTGGGTTGGTTTTCGGCCGAAGTGGGCCGCCAGCCTTATATCGTCTATAACCTCATGAAAACCTCCGATGCGCTGTCGAAAAGCGTGAAGGCCGGGGAGGTCCTGACCTCGATGATCCTCTTTGGGTTCATCTATTCACTGCTCTTCGTGCTGTTCATCTACCTGCTCAATGACAAGATCCAGCACGGACCGGAAACGAAAGAAGAACAAGGACACCGCGCATGAACTTCGACTGGCAAACCCTATGGTTCATCTTGGTCGGCGTGCTCTTTACGGGTTACGCCATTTTGGACGGCTTTGACCTGGGCGTCGGCGCCCTGCATTTGTTCGTGAAGGACGACACCGAACGGCGCATTTTCCTGAACGCCATCGGCCCGATTTGGGATGGGAACGAAGTTTGGCTGGTCACCGGCGGGGGTGCCCTCTTCGCGGCCTTTCCCGAGGCCTACGCGACCGTCTTTTCGGGTTTCTACCTGGCCTTCATGCTGCTTTTGGTCGCGCTCATCTTCCGTGCGGTGGCCATCGAGTTCCGCAGCAAGCAGCCGATGAAATGGTGGCGGCAGGCCTGGGACATCAGTTTCAGTATCAGCAGTATCCTTTCGGCTTTTCTGATCGGGGTGGCCATGGGCAATTTGGCTTGGGGCATCCCACTGGACGCCGGCCACGAGTTTGCCGGGACTTTTTTGGGATTGCTGAAACCCTTCCCCATTCTTTTGGGTCTCACGACCGTTTCGCTCTTCGCCATGCACGGTTCCATCTTCATCGTGCTGAAGACTGAGGGCGCTCTGCAGGCAAAGTTGAAGGGCTGGGTGAAGAACACCATGATCACCTTCATTCTTTTTTACGTCCTGACGACTTTCGCCACGCTCATCTACATTCCCCGGATGATGACCACCCTGCAACAAGCGCCTTGGCTCTTCATTGTGCCGGTGTTGAACGTGCTGGCGATCGCCAACATTCCCCGGAACGTTTCCAAAGGCCAAGGCTTCGGCGCTTTCCTGTCTTCCTGCGCGGCGCTTTTCTTTTTAATGGCGCTTTTCGGCATCGGGGTCTATCCCTACATGGTTTTTTCCAATCCCTCGCCGGAGAATAGCTTGACCATTTACAACGCCGCCTCGTCGGTCACCACGCTGAAGATCATGTCGCTTTTCGTGGCGGTCGGACTGCCGCTGATCCTCTCTTACACCCTGAGCATCTATTGGATCTTCCGCGGCAAAGTGAAATTGGATTCGCTCAGCTACTAATCCCGTGACGTGACAAAAAATATTCATCGCGTGATCGGGCGGAAAAAATCCCGTGAAAAATATTCAAGGGAAAAAATTTAAAAGCCGCTCTTTTTCTTAAAAAATATTTTTCGTTTCCGCTCAAATTAATCTTGACTAAAACTGAAAAAGTTCTAAAAGGGTAAAGCAAATTACGTTTTCGAAAATTTTCGCCGCGACCTACGAAATTTTTTTGTGATCGGTCCTTCTTCTCGACGATCGGCAAAAAAATTTTTTTGTCTCACCACTAGATATAGTGGTCTTTTCGGGGACGTTGCTGTGGATAGGGTGGATAACTTGTGGATTGTTTCCCCCGGCTTTTTAAAAAACTTAAAGTGACAAGGCTTTAAGTCGGTTTCAAACCCCGGGATCGAAAACCCGAGGGACTGCCCGCAAGGGAAGCGATGAAGTTTTCCCTTCATTCCGATAGGGATCCTTAAAACGATGCCTTCGAAGTTATCCACAGGTTCTGCCCATTTGTGAATTGTGGATTTACGGCCCCTTAACAAAGGCCTTCCCCACCCTGGGGATAAACGGGGGATAAGTATTTAATGAAAGCTCTTATACCCCTCTTTTACGGGGTTTTTGGCGTTTCAGATTTTGGGGAGGTTTGTGGATGACCACTTCCGCTGATCTGTGGGACCTTTGTCTCGAAAATCTAAAAAAAGACCTGAACCAGCAAAGCTTTGAAACTTGGTTCAAATCCACCAAAGCCTTGGTGGACGAAAAAACCCTTAAAGTCCAAGTTCCCAATGAATTCTTCCGGGACTGGATCCGGGACCATTACCAAGCCCAACTCCAGAACGCCGTAAAGGCCGTTTACCCCGAACAGCTCGAGATCCAATTCGAGATCGGGTCCGTCCCGGTCCAAGAACCCATCGAAACCCTGCCTCTGCTGGCCGAGACCAAGATCGCGGTCGAAGTCGTCGAAAAACCTATCCAGGCCTTCAAGCCTTCGGGCAATGGCGAATTCGTCCTTAATACCAAGTTCAACTTCGATAACTTCGTGGTGGGTAATAGCAACCGCTTTTCCCACGCCGCTTGCTTGGCGGTGGCTGAAGCGCCGGCCCGTTCTTATAACCCTCTCTTTATCTATGGTGGGGTCGGTTTGGGGAAGACCCACTTGTTGCAGGCCATTGGGAACCATGTCCTGGCCCAGAACCCCCATAAGAAAGTCCTCTATATATCCTCTGAAAAGTTCATGAACGACTTCATCCAGTCCATCCAATCGGGTCGTCAACAGGATTTCCGCAATAAATACCGTACGGTGGACGTTTTGCTCATCGACGATATCCAATTCTGGGAAGGCAAAGAAGCCACCCAGGAAGAGTTCTTCCATACATTCAACGTGCTTTACGAGGCCCAAAAGCAGATCGTGGCCACTTCCGATAGTCATCCGAAAGAGATCAAGCTCGAAGAACGTCTCAAGAACCGCTTCGAAATGGGCCTGATCACCGATATCCAAGAGCCGGACCTGGAAACCCGTATCGCCATCCTTCGTAAGAAGGCTGAAAAAGAGGGCATCCTGGTCCCCAACGAAGTGACTGCCTTTATCGCCAATCACGCCAAAGCCAATATCCGCGAGTTGGAAGGCGCCATGTTGCGTGTGATCGCTTTCTCGTCGTTGACCCACCAGGAGATCACCTTAGACACGGCCAAAGATGTCCTCAAAGACAGCTTGCCGAACGAAGAACGTCGCATTTCCGTCGATGCCATCCAAAGAGTCGTCGCGGAGCGCTATAACTGCCGTTTTTCGGATATGAAGTCGAAAAAGCGCACCAAGCAGATCGCTTTTCCCCGCCAGATCGCAATGTATCTATCCCGGGAGCTGACATCCCATTCTTTGACCGAGATCGGCGCGGCTTTTGGCGGTAAAGATCACACCACCATCATCCACGCCTATGAAAAGATCGAAGATCTGCTCACCAGCGACATCACCCTATTGTCCGAGGTGAATAGCCTTAAAAAACAGCTGGTCGAGGGCAACTACAGCTTCTAACCGCTGTTCCATCCAATTCTCTCCAAAGGCTCCTGAATTTTCAGGGGCCTTTTTATTTTCAGTTATCCGGAAAAATCACAAGGCACTTATCCCCCCGTGGATAAGAACGGGGATAATTTTTTTCGGAACTTAGTTGTCCACGCGCTTTTGTTGAAAAGCCCCGGGGAGCCTCGGGATAAGTGGCGCTTCCGGGCAAAAGAGTTGCGGGCCTGTGGATTTACCCTATAATGTCCCCAGTTTATTCCCAGGACAAATTCCGCGAAAAGGCTGATAAAGCCGCTGAAACCAGGGAGTACTCACATATCCTCAAAGCCCACTACCACTTCTATTCTTTTGAAATTTAAAAAGATTTTTAAAACCAGTAAGGACTAAGGAGCCAACGAATGAAAGTCGTTCTGACTCGGGGTGATCTGTTAAGAGGGGTAACGACCGTTCAAAGCGCGGTGGCCTCCAAAAATACCATGCCGATCTTGGCGAATGTCCTTTTGGAAGCCCGGGATAAAAAATTGGAATTTGTGGCGACCGACCTGGATATGGGTATTCGTTGCTCTGTTCCCGCGGAGATCGTTGAAAAAGGCAATATCACCATCAACGCCAAGAAATTATCCGATATCGTCCGTGAATTACCCGAAGCCACCGTTGAATTGGAAATCGATGATAGCCATAAGATGATCTTGGTTTGTCAAAAGTCCAATTTCAAAGTTCATGGTCTACCCAAAGATGATTTCCCTATTTTGCCTGAAGTTAAAAAAGACAAGGTTTTTAAGATCAAAGGTGCTTTGTTACAAGAAATGATCCGCAAGACTATTTTTGCCGTCTCCACCGATGAAACTCGTTATGTCTTGAATGGGGTTTATTTCCAAGTGGATGGTGGCAAATTAAGGATGGTCGCGACGGACGGCCATCGTTTGGCTTTTATTCAAAAGAAACTTGAAGGAAAGAACGACGATAAAGCCAGTGTTATTATCCCGACTAAGACTTTAAATGAACTTTCCAAGGTCATTTCAGACCTAGGAAAGGGTAAAGAAGATGAATTGATCGTCGAAAGTTATGTAACCGATAACCAGATCAAGTTCGTGATCGAAGGCGTTGAGATCATTTCCCGCTTGATCGAGGGTCAATTCCCTAATTATGAACAGGTCATTCCAAAAGAATCCGATAAGAAGATCGAAGCTTCGGTTTCGGAGTTATCCAGCGCGACCCGTCGCGTGGCTATCTTGACCTCTGAAAAATCCAATTCCATCCGTTATCAAGCCAAGAATGGAAAATTGTCGATTTCCTCCAAGACCCCCGATATGGGTGAAGCCAAGGAAGAAATGGACGTGGATTATAAGGGGGAGGAGATCAGCATCGCTTATAACGCCAAATATGTTTTGGATGTCCTGAAAAACGTGGGAACGGATACGGTCAATATCGAGCTGACCCAGCCTTTAAGCCCCGGTATCTTGCGGCCCAAGGGTGACGCTGATTATCTTTGTGTCATTATGCCGATGCGGGTTTAACTCGCTCTCGACATCAAGTTAAAATCAAAGCCCGGGAAATCCCGGGCTTTTTTATTTCCTGGAGACTTCCTTGACTGAACCTTCCATGACGCCCAAAGAGATCAAAGAAAAAGGTCTTTTGGTCATTTACACCGGTGAGGGGAAAGGCAAGACCACCGCTTCCTTAGGTATGGTCTATCGGGCTTTGGGTTGGGGCCATCCAGTGGCGGTCGTTCAATTCATCAAAGGTAAATGGAAGACCGGGGACCGTAAATGGGCGGAGAAGATCGCCGCGACCTTTCCAAATTTATTGAATTTTTCAACCATGGGAGAGGGTTTTACTTGGGAAAGCACGGACCTTAATATCGATAAAGCCGCCGCCCAGGCCGCTTGGGAAAGGGCCAAGAACTTCATCCGATCCGGTCAACATTTCCTGATCGTTCTCGATGAGATCACCTATGCCATGAACTACCAGTTCATCGATCAGGCGGATGTGGTCCAGACCTTGAAGGACCGGCCCAAGCAAGTTTCAGTGGTGTTGACCGGTCGCGACGCTCCTGTTGAGCTGGTCGAGATGGCGGACTTGGTCACTGAAATGAAAAAGATCAAACATCCTTTCGATCAAGGCATTCCCGCCAAACCAGGGGTGGATTTTTGATACCCGCCAAAACCCTCATGGTCCAAGGTACGGCTTCCTCGGTGGGAAAAAGTCTATTGGTGGCCGCGCTCTGCCGTTATTTTTACCACAAGGGCCTACGGGTCGCGCCTTTTAAGTCCCAGAACATGTCGAACAATTCCTTTGTCACTTCCGAGGGATTGGAGATGGGCCGGGCCCAGGTGATGCAGGCCCAAGCCTGTGGTATCGAACCTCAGGTGGACATGAATCCCATTCTTTTGAAGTGCGAATCCGACCGGCGGTTGCAAGTGGTGGCCTTGGGCAAAGCCGAGGTTTCCATGGAGGGCCGCGATTACTATGACTATTCTCCCCGGCT
The DNA here is from genome assembly GCA_027452205.1 of candidate division FCPU426 bacterium. Classification (GTDB taxonomy): domain Bacteria; phylum Oederibacteriota; class Muellerivitia; order Muellerivitales; family Muellerivitaceae; genus Bog-1183. Next base: position 423,583 of record DAIDGV010000024.1, read on the forward strand.
TAAACCGGTCATCCGCGGCGCTTTGGACCGTTTACGGGCGAAATATGACCTGGTCATTTTGGAGGGAGCGGGTAGTCCCGCGGAGGTGAACCTTCAATCACGGGATTTGGCCAATATGTTCGCCGCCCAGGAAGCGGACGCGCCGGTGCTGCTGGTCGGCGATATCGACCGGGGCGGGGTCTTCGCCTCGCTCATCGGCACGCTGGACCTTTTACCACCCGACCAAAGGGCACGGGTGAAAGGGTTGGTTATCAATAAATTCCGGGGCGATCTGGGGATCCTCAAACCTGGATTGTCTTTCATCGAACAGCGTTCCAACCTGCCGGTACTGGGCGTGTTGCCTTATCTCTTCGACTTGAACGTCGCCGAGGAAGACGCGGTCGTATTGGAAGACAAACGGACATTTTCTTCTCCTGCGCCTTTACGGGTGGCAGTCCTGAAATTTCCCCGCATCTCGAACTTCGACGAATTCCAACCGCTCAAGAAAGAAAAGAACTTCCAACTCGATTGGATCGATCGTCCTGGCCAGATCGGCGATGCGGATTTGGTCATCCTCCCCGGCACCAAATCCACGGTGGCCGACTTGGCTTGGTTGAGGGAGCGAGGATTTGAAATGCCCTTACGACAAAGGGCCGAGGAAGGTCTTTCCCTCTTGGGTATCTGCGGTGGTTATCAAATGCTGGGCCAATCGATCGAAGACCCGGACGAAGTGGAATCCACCCAAAAACGGGTTACCGGACTGGGACTCTTACCGGTAGTGACCCGCTTCGAGAAAAACAAGATCACTTCACAGATCGGCGGCAGGACCCAAAACTCGGGCTTTTTCCCGGAGGCGCGGGGCTTCAAAAGCTATGAGATCCATTGCGGCCGGGTGGAACGATCCGCCCCGGCGCGCCCCTTGTTCGCCCTTCTGACGCGCAATGGCCAAACGGTCTCTGAAACCGAAGGCGCCGCATTGGGTTCGGTAGCGGGCACGCTACAGCACGGTCTCTTCGAGAACCAGGACCTTCGCCAAGCGCTGTTGGATGCCTTGGGTAAATCCAGGGGCCTTTTCCTTCAGGCGGAAGTTCAATCCGATGAGGCAGACTTTGACCGGTTGGCCGAGATGGTGCGGCGGCATTTGGACGTGAAGTTTCTGGACCGTTTGGTGGGAATGGAATGAGCGAGGTTCTTTTTGAGCATGGCGGTGATCTGGAAAAAGCCGCATCGTTAGCGGGTTGTTCCCCGAAAGATCTGACGGATTTCTCCAACCTGCTCAACCCTTGTGGTTCTCCGCCGGGGTTGGAAGACGCATTAAAGGGCCAAGTGGGCGTCGCTTTGCTTCACCCCTCCTCCGGGGAAGGTCTCAAAGCCCGTCTTGCCCGACAAATGAAAGTGATCCCTCAACAAGTTTTCCTGGGCGGCGGTACGACCGAGTTCATTCATTTTTTGCCGCTTTGGCGTAAGTCGCAAAGACCCGTTATTGTCGGCCCGACTTATGGGGATTATGCCCCCGCCTTACGGCGCATGGGTGTGGAACCAAAATGGCTACTGGCGACGGAAGAAAAGGATTGGGTGCTCTCTTCCCAGCAATGGGAAGAAGGCATGAAAGAAAAGCCGGACTTCCTCATTCTTTCCCGCCCGAATAATCCCCTGGGTCAAAGTCTTTATCATCCCCTTTTAAAGGACCTGATCCAAAGCCACCCTCAAACCTTTTTTGTGGTGGATGAAACCTGTATCGAACTGGCCGATGACCCAATAGATAATTTTTTGCTGGATCCTTGGCCGCGTAACTTGGCGGTGCTTCGTTCTTTTTCCAAAACTTATGCGGTGCCAGGCTTGCGTTTGGGCATTCTGCTGCTGCACCCTGATCTGGCGGGGTCTTTCCGGACTTTTCAAATGCCATGGACGGTTTCGCCTTTGGCGCAAGCGGCGGGGCTTTATTTGACCCATCAAGAAACTTGGTTGACCGAGAGTCAAGCCAAGAACCGTATGGAGAAAGAACGGGTCTTTATGGAATTGAACGCGCTTAAAAAGTTCAAAGTGTTCCCTTCGTGCATGACCGCTTTTACGGTGAAAGGGCTCGTCCCTGGTTTTTCAGCCACGGCTCTTTTGAAAAAACTTCTCATGAATGAAAAAATACTGATCCGCGATCTTTCCCAACATCCAGGCTTGGGTCCTGTTTTCTTCCGCGTTGGTTTAAGGACGCCATCGGAAAATGATCGGCTTGTCGCAGCGCTGAAAAAAGAGGAAGCCGGATGAAGATCCATGCATTGGCCCTGCTTTTAGCCCTGGGACTCGATCTTCTTTTGGGGGATATCGAACGATTACCCCATCCCGTGAGATGGATGGGCGCTTTTTACCGTTGGTTCGATGAACTCTTCCGGAAGGCCAATTGGCGCCGTTATGAAACGGGTCTTTTCGCGGTGGTCTTCACCGGCTCGGTCTTTGCCTTAGGTACGGGATTATTTCTTACCCTCATCCGGGATGGGTTACCCCAGATCTTGGCGGAAGGATTCCTGTTCTACTGGTGTCTGTCGGTCCGTACCCTGGTGGATGAGGCGCGGGAGGTCTATTTGGCTCTTTTGCGAAGGGACCTGCCCAAAGCCCGCCGGCATCTTTCCCGGGTGGTCGGGCGGGATACCAAGGGATTGCCCGTGGCCGAGATCGTTCGGGCCGTGGTGGAAACCATCGGGGAAAGTTTTGTGGACGGGTTCCTCACCCCGGTCTTTTGGGGTTTGATCTTCGGAGTACCCGGTGCTTTTTTCTTCAAAGCGGTTTCTACAGGCGATTCAATGATCGGCCACCCGGACGCGCCCTATGAAAAGTTCGGCTGGGGTGCCGCTCGGATGGACGACGCGATGAATTTCCTTCCCGCCCGGCTTTGCGTTCTCTTTTTAGCCCCTGCCGCTTTGATCTGCCGTTTGGATGTCTGGGGTTTGCTCAAGGTTTTTTGGCAAGACCGGCTTAAACACGCCAGTCCCAACGCTGCCCATGGCGAAGCGGCTTTCGCGGGGGCTTTAGGGGTCCGGTTGGGCGGGATAAACCGATATGGCGGCAAGACCTATCCACAGGCTTTCTTGAATTCATCCGGTCGTCCTTGCCAGCTATCGGACATTCTCAAGGCAATCTCGTTGTTAAAAGCTACGACAGCCCTGATCAGCGCGGTCCTTTTATCCAGTGTCATTTTGTTGCGCTAGTGGCACAAGATTTGCCCAAAAACCACAAGCTTTAGTATTGACAGAGAATTAACCTCACATAATATAGAAATCAGCGAGCGGTACGTTTGGGGGATCCAAACGTTGAAAAGGGAACCTGGTGAAAGACCAGGACTGCCCCGCAGCGGTAAACGGGAACGAAAGCCGAACGACGCACTGGGCCATCATGGATGATCTGGGAAGCGCGGCTAGTAGGGAAAGAAAAGGCCCGTCAGTCCGAAGACCTGCCGAACGCTCACAAACCTTTCTTCTTGGGGAAGAAGACAGGCCCTCACCTCTTCAACGCCGTTTCACTTCCCTAAAAATGTTTTTCGTTTTTCCATTTCCGTTCGTAACGAACGCGCGGAGAGGAATGAGCTGTCTCATTTTTCTCCAAAAATAGGTTTGCCTCCACGCGCCCTGATCGCGCGGAGAACCATCTTGAAGGAGCTTTTATGTCCGAAACCGTTCCGGCCTCGTCCGCCAGCCGTCCGAATCTATCCGTGGTGGGAGGCGAAGAAGTCGCCGTCCGCACCATGATGCGCGTTAAAAAGCGTAATGGCGAATTCGAGCCGGTCGACCCCAACAAGATCGTCCGCGCGATCGCCCGCTGCTGCGGCGGCTTGACCCACGTGGACCCGATGCGGGTCGCCACCCGTACCATCAGCGGTCTTTATGACGGCGCGACCACGATGGAGTTGGACCAACTCTCCATCCAGACCGCCGCTCACCTGATCGCCGAAGAACCCGAATATTCCCGCTTGGCCGCCCGCTTGCTCGCGACCTATATCGAAAAAGAAGTGATGAACCAAGATATCCATAATTTCTCCCAGTCCATTGACGCGGGCTACAAGAGCGGCATTATCGACGGCGCCATCCGCAAGCGCATCACGCCCAATGCCCGTAAGATCAACGCGGCCATCGAATCCTACAGCACGGACTTGTTCGAGTATTTTGGTCTTCGTACTTTATACGACCGTTATTTGTTGAAGCACCCCGAGACCCGCCAGGTCATCGAAACACCCCAGTATTTCTTCATGCGCGTGGCTTGCGGCTTGTTCGAAGAAGCCGAGGAAGCCATCGAGTTCTACCGCTTGATGTCGTCGCTGGAATATATGCCCTCGACCCCGACCTTGTTCAACTCGGGCACCCGGAACCCGCAATTGTCCTCCTGCTTCCTTTTGGATTCCCCGCAGGATTCCCTGGAAGCCATCTACAAGAAATACAGCGACATCGCCCTGCTCTCGAAGTTCGCCGGCGGGATCGGGGTGGCTTACACCCGCATTCGTGGCCGGGGCTCGCTCATCCGCGGTACCAATGGCCTTTCACAGGGCATCGTGCCCTGGTTGAAGACGCTGGATTCCTCTGTGGCGGCAGTCAACCAAGGCGGTAAACGCAAAGGCGCTTGTTGTGTTTATTTGGAGACATGGCACGCGGATATCGAGGAGTTCCTGGAGCTTCGCGATAACACCGGCGACGAAGCGCGCCGCACGCACAATTTGAACCTGGCCCATTGGGTGCCAGACCTTTTCATGAAGCGTTTGGAAGCGGACGCGGACTGGTCCCTCTTCGACCCGAAGGCCGTGCCCCAATTGACGGATCTTTTCGGGGCCGAATTCGAAAAGGCTTACGCTGAGGCGGAAGAAAAAGGGTTGGCGGTCAAAAAGGTGAAAGCTCGCGACCTTTACGCCCAAATGATGAAGACCCTGGCCCAGACCGGCAACGGTTGGATGTGCTTCAAGGATTCGTCCAACGAAAAGTGCAACCAGACTGCCACCGCGGGCAAAGCGGTCCACTTGTCCAATCTTTGCACCGAGATCATCGAGGTGACCAACGCCAAGGAGACCGCGGTCTGTAACCTGGGTTCGCTGAACCTGTCGCGCCACGTGACTGCCAGCGGTTTTGACTTTGACAAGCTGCGCGCCAACACCACCCTGGCCGTTCATCAATTGGACAAGGTCATCGATATCAATTTCTATCCCATCGACAGCGCAGCGGATTCCAACCGCAAGTGGCGCCCAGTGGGTCTGGGCATCATGGGCCTGCAGGACGTGTTCTTCCAAATGCGCCTGCCCTTTGACAGTCCCCAAGCCTTGGAATTGTCCACCCGCATCCAGGAAGAGATCTATCTCTCCGCCTTGGAAGCTTCATGCGATCTGGCCGAAAAGCTCGGCGCTCACCCCAACTTCGCGGAAACCCGCGCGGCGCAAGGCGTACTGCAGCCGGACCTGTGGAAAGTGACGGCGAAGAACACCGCCCGTTTGGATGCCTTGCGCGAAAAGATCAAGAAGCACGGGTTGCGTAATTCCCTGCTCTTGGCCATCGCCCCGACGGCGACCATCGCTTCCATCTGCGGCTGCTACGAATGTATCGAACCGCAGATCTCGAACCTCTTCAAGCGCGAGACCCTGTCCGGCGAGTTCCTGCAAGTGAACCGTTACCTGGTCAACGAGCTCAAGCAATTGGGTCTGTGGAACGAAGCGACCCGTAACAAGATCAAGGCGGGCGAGGGTTCCATCCAAGACATCAAGGAATTGCCGGATACGGTCAAGCAAGTGTTCCGCACCGTGTGGGAACTGCCTCAAAAAGCGCTGATCGATCTGGCCGCCGAACGGGGAGCTTTCCTCGATCAAAGCCAGTCCTTGAACCTGTTCATGGAATCGCCGGCCATCGGCAAGCTCTCTTCCATGTATATGTACGCCTGGAAAAAGGGACTCAAGACCACCTATTACCTGCGGTCGAGGCCCGCGACCCGTATCGCCCAGTCGAACAACACGGCTACGATGGCCGCCTCCGCGCCGGTTCCGAAGTTCTCGGACGCCGAAGCGGTGGCTTGTTCGCTGGAAAATCCGGAGTCCTGCGAAGCCTGCCAGTAATTAACCGAAACGGTTGTTGTAACGGAGTTACATTGAGGAAAAAGACGAACTCCTCGATGTAACTCCGAGTTGTTTTGTGGTGAAATATTTTCTCTCTTAATTTGAAGGAGCCCCCATGATCCTCGATTCCGGATTCAAGCTGACCCTGCGCCCCATGCAGTACCCGACTTTTTATGAAATGTATCGCGCGGCCATCAAGAACACCTGGACCGTCGAGGAAGTGGACTTCTCCACCGACCTGGTCGATCTTCGCGATAAAGTTTCAGCCCCTGAAAAACATCTCATCCAGCGTTTGGTGGCTTTCTTCGCCACCGGGGATTCCATCGTGTCGAACAACCTAGTGCTGAACCTTTATCGACATATCAATTCACCAGAAGCGCGTATGTATCTATCGCGTCAGCTTTATGAAGAAGCCCTGCACGTTCAGTTCTATCTGACCCTTTTGGACAACTACATGCCGGATCCGGCCGAACGGGAGAAAGCGTTCTCAGCAGTGGATAACATTCCCTCGATCAAGCGCAAGGCCCAGTTCTGTTTCAAGTGGATCAATTCGGTCTATGCTCTTAACGAAATCAAGACCGAGGCGGACCGGGAACAGTTCCTTATGAACCTCATCAGTTTCGCATGCGCGGTGGAGGGTCTCTTTTTCTTTGCGGCTTTTGCTTATGTTTACTTCCTTCGCTCGAAAGGTTTGCTGAATGGCTTGGCGGCGGGCACGAACTGGGTGTTCCGGGACGAGAGCATGCACATGACCTTTGCTTTCCAAGTGGTAGAGACGGTACGCAAGGAATATCCCCAGCTCTTCAACTCCAACTTGGAAAAGAAGATCCACGAAATGTTGGCGGATGCTATCGATTGCGAGGAACAGTTTGCCTCGGATTTGCTGCAGGAAGGAGTGGCCGGCTTGTCCCTCGGCTCCATGCGCCAGTATTTAGAATTCGTGGCCGACCAACGTTTGGTCAATCTAGGTTTTCCACCTAAGTATAAGACCAAAAATCCCTTCGACTTCATGGACCTGCAGGACGTTCAGGAATTGACCAACTTCTTCGAACGCCGGGTCTCGGCCTATCAAGTGGGCGTCACCGGCGACGTAGCCTTCAACGAAAGCTTCTGATCCCATGCGTTGGGTCATTTGGGGCACCGTGAAGAAATGGTTCGATCACGCGGCGAATAAGTACACCGGTGCGGACCAGCTTCGGCAAGAGAACGAGAAACTGCGCCAAGAGAACCAAACCCTTAAGGCGAACAATGAACAATTATTGGGAAGGGTGCAGTACCTGGAAAAGGGCCACAAGGGTATCCATATTTCCGTCGTGCTTTTGACGGCCCTTTTGGCTATTTCGGCCACTTTAAATGTCGTTTATTGGTTCTTTAAGCACTAAAGCGAAACGACGGCGAAGGCCTCCGGACGGCCTTTCCAATCAAAGACCTCCGGATGGATCAGATGGGCCAAGAGCTCCACTCCATCCACTAATCGTAAAGCGGGCCGGGCAAAGTAAGAATTACCATCCACCGCATAGACCCTTTTGTTCTTTACCGCCTGAAGGTCGTTCCAATGGGGCCTGGTTTTCAATAACTCAGCCTGTTCCAACGATCTTTGGGTGTTATAGCCGCAAGGCGAAACGATCAATACTTCGGGGTCTAACTTCAAAACATCGTCCCACGGGATGCGGACTGAATCCACGTTTGGTTTTGAGATATTGTCCACCCCGCCGGCCCAGCCGATCATCTCGGGTATCCAATGGCCGCCGCAATAAATAGGATCGACCCATTCCATGAAGAAGACTTTTTTGGGTTTTAGTTCTTTGCTCTTGGTTTTGACAGCATCGATCCGGGCTTGGGCCTGGGCGGCCAGTTGACGGGCTTTATCCAGAGTGCCGGTCTTTTCACCCAAAGCGATCAGGTCAGCAAGGACATTGTCGAAAGAGTGCGGGGTTTGCCAAAGGAATTCAGGTTTGGGCACCAGGGTCCTCAAGGCTTGGGTCGCTTCATTGCCCGAAGGGGCGCAGACCTGACAAAGGTCCTGGGTGATGATGAGGGTCGGTTTTACTTTTTTGATCGCTTCCTCATCCACGGCGTAAACACTTTGGCCCTGGCCCATACGGGCGCTGACCGCTTCATCGATCTGTTGAAGGCTCAAACTAGCCAGGTCCATGGCGCAACGGACGACCACCGGTTTGGTCTTTACTTGGGCGGGATAGTCGCATTCATGGGAGACGCCCACCAGGTGATCGAAAAGGCCCAGGTCACAGACCATTTCGGTGGCGGCGGGAAGGAAACAAGCGATCCGAAGGTCGCTCAAGGCTTCTTTTCCTCAAGGGTCTGGATCAGGGTGGCTTCCATCAGGCAGTCCGAGCACATACAGTCTTTTTCCATGTTTACGTTCTGAAGCACGGGATAAAGGGTGCACCAGCAGCTGCCGTGGGCTTCCAAGGTGCCGCATTGAAAGCCTTTGCCGCAGCGGCTGCAGATTTTAGTGGTGGGCTTGCTTGGGAATGTCATGAAGGGATTGTACACTACGGGCACTGGATTCCAACAGGTGGGGGCCCGCATGAAGTTCCGGCGTTTGATTTGGGTCGTTCTTTTGTTTATCTTAGGCTTAACGCGGGTTTTTTCTCAAACGATCCCCCACCGGGTCATTTCTCTTTCGCCAAATTTTACCGAGATCGTTTATGACATCGGCGCCCAAGATCAATTGGTGGGTGTGACCAATTATTGCAAGTTCCCGCCCGAAGCCACGAAAAAAGAAAAAGTCGGCGGGTGGGTAAATCCAAATATTGAAAAAATCGTTTCATTAAAACCCGATCTGATATTGGTGCCTTCTTTTTTTGGGAAGAATTATGACCGGCTTCAAAAACTAGATCTCCCCATCCTGGCCATGAAATGCTACACAACACAGGACGTCTTAGCTCTTTATGATTTGATCGGTGAAAAAATGGGCCGGGAAAGCGCGGCAAAAAAAGCAAAGGATCGGCTTGAAAAGCGGCTTGGTCGATTGAAAGGCCATAAAAGCGATCGAAAACCTTTATCGGTCCTATTCATTGTGAATCATGTGCCCGGGGCTTTGCAGCAACTTTATGCGGTCGGATCGAATAATTTCATAAACGAGCTCATCCAATGGACCGGCGGGGTCAACGTATTGGAAGATTCCAAGTTGACCTACCCTATCGTTTCCAAGGAAGAGATGGTTAGCCGAGACCCGGATGTCATTATTACGGTCTTGCCTCCCGAATCGAAAAAAGAGGATGAGAAAAACGAACAAAAGATTTGGTCCCAAATGTCCACCCTGAAAGCGGTGCGGGAAGGGCATCTTTATTTTTTTCAAGGGGACGATCTGATGATCCCGGGTCCAACGATGCTGCATTTGGCCCAACTTCTTTCGGACGCATTTGAAAAAACCGGGATGACCCAACCGTGACAGCTCCTCCCTCTTTTCTTGTCACGGGCACCAGCAGTGGCGTTGGCAAAACAACCTTATCTTTTACGCTCATGGCCCTATTTCAAAAAAAAGGTTATCAGGTCCAACCTTTCAAGATCGGCCCGGACTATATCGATGGCGGCTATCACCGATTGGCGACGGGTAAAGATTCCATCAATCTTGATCTTTGGATGATGGGCTGGTCAGGAATTCGGGAAAGTTTCAATCGTTATGGTTCCGATGCCGATATTTCGATCATCGAGGGTATGGGCGCACTTTATGATGGAAAGAATGGCACGACCAGTGGCAGTAGTGCGGAGATCGCCAAAAAACTGGGGATTCCTGTTGTTTTGGTTATCGACATTTGGGGAGCCACGGTGACCACCGCCGCTTTGTTAGAGGGTTTGCTACGATTCGATCCTCGGGTGAAAGTAGCCGGGATCATTTTGAACCGGGCGGGAAGCCAAAAACACTACGAGATGGTGATGAAAGCCCTCAAGCCGGCTCTTCGAAAAATGGTGATCGGTTATTTATTAAGGGATCGGGGGCGGGAAATTCCTGAACGGCATTTGGGTTTACGCACCCTGGAAGAAAATCCAAAGGCGCGCCAGGTTTTACGGGACACGGTCTCGGCAGCTTCCAAAACTTTGGATATCACTCGTCTCGCCAAGATCTTAAAACTCAAAAAACGAAAGCGCTCTCCTGTTTCGGTTGTTTTACCGCCCGCCGGAGTGAAGTTGGGTGTGGCCCGAGATAGCGCCTTTTGTTTTTATTACGCTGAGAATTTGAGAATGCTTCAGGAAGCAGGGGCTCGGTTGGTTTTCTTTAGTCCCCTGAAAGACAAGAAACTTCCTAAGGATCTGGATGGGCTTTATTTCGGCGGTGGTTATCCTGAAAGCTTTTCTCGAGAGCTTTCCGCGAACAAGGGTTTGCGGCGGGAGATCCTTCAAAAAGTAAAAACAGGGATGCCGGTCTACGCCGAATGCGGCGGTCTCATGTATCTTTCTGAAAGTTTGAAGGGGTTTGAAGGACGGGCCTTTCCATTGGTTGGGGCTCTGCCTTTAAAGGTTGAAATGGACCGAAAACGGCTTCATTTACGCTATGTGGAGATCAAAACGACAGTTCCTTCTTTGTTGGGGCCCAAGGGCACCGTTGCCCGGGGACATGAATTCCATTATTCGAGTATTGTTCGTAGCGGATATCGCGGCTCCATGGTCTACCAAGGCGTCAATAGCGCCGGGGAAAAATTTAGTGAAGGTTACGCTCAAGGAAATCTTCTGGCGAGTTACTGTCACTTGCACTTCCGCTCTCATCCACTGATCCCCGCCTATTTTGTTCAAGCTTGCTGGGATTATGATGTTCGTCACACTTCTTAAAACATCCCCAACTTTCATTTGACAACTTTCGGTAACAAGAGTATTTACTTCCCCACAACTCAAGGTGTTTGGGAAGCCGGTGAGAATCCGGCACGGACCCGCCACTGTGAGGGGCGTTGAATTTTTCCGCAAGCCACTGTCCAAAAGATGGGAAGGCCCGGAAATTTGCCCCGAGTCAGGAGACCGGCCTTGAGGTGAATTTTCGACGGCTTCTTCGGGAATAAGAAGACGGAGTAAAACCTTCCTTTCGGTTTTTCTTCCATTTGACTCCCATGAAGTCCTCGGCCTCGGGAGTAGGCAAATGAAAAAGTTTTTGAGTCGGATTGTTCTAGGTGTCGGTCTTTTTTCTTTTTTGAGTTCATACCTTCCAGCGGCGTCTCTGACGCCTTTATCCACTATGCCACCTGCTGTGAGCACAGCGGTCCCCACCGTTTTGGCGACTTCGATTCCGACATTGATCGCCACGACAGTTCCAACGGTCTCGGGCCAGATGATTGTTCCGACGATCGTGGCAACGCCTGTCGTGACCGTTTCCGCATCCCCGAAGGTCTCCGCGTCCCTTGAGCCGGCGAGCCTTTCGGAAGTGGTCGTGACCGCTAACCGGGTAAAGGCCGATCCAAACGCAGTCACCAGTTCAGAAACGATCTTGGATAACCAGGAATTGGAAAAGAAACAGTCCGGCACAGTCAAGGATGCTTTGGTCCAAGTGCCGGGTGTCAATGTGACCCAAAATGGTAATCCTGGCGAGACGTCAGGCGTTTATCTTCGGGGAGCTAATCCTGAATTGACCTTGGTTTTGATGGACGGCATTCCCTTGAATGATCCCGTGGGAAGTCCTTTTGATTATGAATATCTCGATGGTCTTTCCCTGGATGACGTGGAACAGATCGAAGTGGTTCGAGGACCGGAAAGCACTCTTTGGGGTTCCAATGCCATCGGTGGCGTCATCAACATCATTCCTAAAAGCGGGCCCGCACCCTTGGGTGGATCGGTATTGGTCGAAGGGGGATCCTATAACACGACCCATGAAGCCGTTTCGGCTCAAGGCGGCGATAATGGCGGTTATTTCAATTTCAACGCTTCCCATTTCGGTACCGCGGGATTCCCCGCCCTGGATGTGAGGGGGTTGGACGCTACTGACAAAGCTAATTTAAATTCGAGTACGGACACGAACCCCGGGACCATCAACAATGGGGACGATAACAATACAGTGTCCCTTCGGTTGGGTTCGAACTTAACCTCGAATTTGGAGGAAAAGGTTTTTGCCCGTTATAGCCAATCGAATACGAGTTTTGATGATCAACCGGTCAATGTCCTAGTGGACGATCCAACGGCTTTCGCCTTACAAAAACAATTCATGGTGGATAGCCATACTGATTGGAAATTGTTGAACGGCTTCTGGGATCAGACATTGACCTTCGCTTTCTATGACGACAATCGAGCCTACAACGTGACCGCCAATCCTTATGATTCCAACGCTTGGCAGGCTACCTATGACAGCCAAGTTGGCCAAGTTGTCTGGCAGAACAACCTGCATTTTGCCAAGGAGGAAACTTTGGTTTTGGGTGTGCAAGGCCAGGACGAATGGGCGGTATCAACCTATGGCGGGGCTTCCAGTTTGCCCGTGACCAATGTGACCACGGTCTCAGGTTTTGCGGAAAGTGAAACCAATATTGAGGACCGGTTATTTTTCAATTTGGGAGGTCGTTGGGAAGATCAAAGTCAATATGGGGTCCATACGACTTATCAAGCCGGATTGGCTTATATCTTGCCTGGCATCGACACCAAGTTGAAGGCCAACTATGGAACGGGTTTTTTGGCGCCAACACTTTATCAATTATTCAATCCGTCCTCTTTTGCCTTAGGAAATCCAAATCTTCAACCTGAAACGAGCTCAGGATTCGACTTGGGATTTGAGCAGCCGATCGCGGGGAAGGACTTCCTGACCTTGGGCGCGAATTATTTCGACAACGATCTGACCAATTTGATCCAGTACCAGAACAGCACTTATACCAACATCGGTCAGGCGCGCACCTATGGTGTGGAAAGCTTTCTGGAGTTCAGGGGTATTAAGAACTTGGATCTCAAGGGTGGTTACACTTACACCTATGCCTGGAACGTTTCCAATGATACCGAATTGCTGCGTCGTCCACAGAACAAGGTTAATGGTGACGCGGATTATCAGTTGGACAAGTTGGGATTTGGAGCTTCAGTGATCTATACCAGTTCGGCCCTGGATAACGACTTCGAATACCCGGCGAATATCGTGACTTTACCGAGCTACTGGTTGGTCAATCTACGCGCTTCCTATCAAGTGAATCCGCAAGTAAAGGTTTTCGCCCGGGTGGATAACTTGTTTAACCAATGGTACGAAACGGCTTATGGTTACAGCACTCCAGGGTTGTCGGCTTATGGGGGCACTAAGATCTCGTTCTGAAAAGGTTTCAAAGCGGGGGGATGACAAAGGCCGGGGCAGGAAACCGCTCCGGCTTTTTTATTTAAGCCGCTGGTCCAGTATGGTCATTAGTTTGGGTTCGGGGCCAATAGGTTTCCTCAATAAGGTCTTGAAACCCCAGTTCTCTTTTTCAAAAGTCCGCAATATCTCCGGAATATGTTCCCGAACGTGACTGGCTTGGAACAGGAAAAGTGGAAGGACTTCCACAAGACTCGTATTTTTCGCCAGTTTCTTGAGCGCTTGGGGAATGGAAGGTTCGGCTAGTTCCAAAAAGGCGTAGGCGATAACCCAGTTGGGATGCTTCTTTTGATAAAGCTGGACTAGTTTCTTGAAGTCCGCGTTAGCCCGCGTATCCCGGCTTCCATGGCTGATGACGAGCACATGTTTTTTCACAAGACGATCCAATGGGTGTTCATGCAGGCGAAGAAGAGAAGAACGGTTTCGGTCAGTTCCACAGTGGCGCCCAGACCATCCCCGGTCAAACCGCCGATATATTCCTGTGAGATGCGGCTAACGAAGATAGGAATGATCCCCGCGATGAGGCCAACATAAAGGATGTTCTTCCCCAGGGCAAAACAACCTGCCGCGGCCAGGACGGTCGCCGCTAGGAAAATGGGAAGAGGAATGCCCATGACCATAGAGCCCAAGCCTTGATTGCCCGCTGGCGGTTTAGAGATGAAACAAGCCACGCAGACCGCCCAGCGGGCCGCCACGGGGATGGCCAGGAGCCAATAAGTAATGGAAGCCTGGTCGAGTAAGTGCCGGATCAGGATCGCTTTGAAGATAAGGGTGAGGGTGATACCCACGAGTCCGTAGGTGCCCAGATCCGGGGCTTTCATGATGCGGTGGCGGTCTTCCGGGTCCTTGCCACCAAAGAAGCCGTCCAGACAATCCCCCAGGCCATCCAAATGAAAAGCGCCGCTCAAAAGGACCCAAACCAAAAGAAGGACGAGGGCTTTCAGGTCCGTCGCGAGAGAAAGATGATCGATCAGAATAAAAGCCCCGCCAAACAAAGCGCCGACCAGGGGGTAAAAGAGGACCGAAAGTTTCAGTTCTTCCGATGTCGGGTTCAGCTTTTTAGCCGGAATTAACGTGAGCATGGCAAAGGCGGCGAAAAGAGCGTTCATTTCTTTGCTTTTGCCTTGGTCTTTTCTTTTTCGATCTTGGTAGGGACCTTGGCGCTTTCAAAAGTAGCCATCTCCGCGTGAGTGCGGATGGCGGATTCCAAGATGTTCAAAGCCAAAGCCGCGCCGGAGCCTTCTCCCAGGCGCATTTTTAAATTCAAAAGCGGTTTGGTCTCCAACATCTCGAAGAACTTGGCATGGCCGGGTTCCTCGGATAAATGAGAGAAGAAGGCGAAGTCCTTCACGGCTGGGTTCAAGCGATAGGCCACCAAGAAAGCGGAAGAAGTGATGAAGCCATCCACCACCACCGGGATGCGGTTCTTGGCGCAGCCCAAGACCACTCCGGTCAAGGCGGCGATCTCCAGGCCTCCCAAACGACGAAGGGCTTCCCAGGGATTGATGAGATAGGGCTCGTGTAATTTCAGACTTTCCTGGATGACCCGGCATTTATTGAGCCATTGTTCCCGGTTGATGCCGGTGCCGAAGCCGGTGACGTCTTCCGCCGCGCAGGGCAAGAGCGCCGCCATCAAGGCCGCGGCGCTGGTGGTATTGCCGATGCCCATCTCGCCTAAGGCGACCCACTTGATCTTGTCCTTCTTGGCTTGATCCGCCAGCTCAAGGCCGATCTGGAAAGCCCTTTCGCATTCTTTTTCGCTCATGGCGTCTTCGACTTTGAAATTTTTCGTGCCTTTGGCGACCTTGGCGGAGACCAGTTGTTTGTGCTTCGGAAGGTCCGCCGCGACGCCCACATCCACGACCTGTACTTCAGCGCCGGCTTGGCGGGCCAGGGCGCTGATGGCCGCGCCTCCGCTGAGGAAGTTGAGAACCATCATGGGCGTGACCGCGGAGGGGAAAGCGGAAACCCCTTCAACCGTGACGCCATGATCCCCGGCGCAAAGGATGACGCGTTTTTTGCCGAGCTGGGGTATTGGTTCCCCGGTGATACCGGCGACTTGAATGGCGATGTCCTCCAACCGGCCCAGGCTTTTGGCCGGTTTGGTCAATTGCGCCTGGCGGGTTTGGGCTTTTTCGATGGCTTTCGGGTTCAAGGGTTTAACGGTCGGAATGCGAATAGTTTTCATGAAGACCTCGGAAGTGAAATGAGAATCGCAAAATTATTTCACTCCCCCGGGGGCAAGTCATTAACAAAATCCCCGGGAAGGTCAGCTTTTGCCGGCTTTTGACAAGATATTGCGGTAGCGTGCCGAATAGATCTCTTGGGAAGAGGGTTTGAGCACCGAGAGCCAAAATCCATCCCGGTTCTTGGGTTGCAACAAGCCGGTCAAAAGCCGGATGCGATGACGGTTGGAATAATCCAACTTCTTTTGCACCCAATCCTTGCTCTTGCCCGAGCGTAGGGCCCAAAGCAAGTAATGGGAAGAAAGGGTCTTGAAGTCGAATCGGGTTTTCCAAAGGGCGATGAGGGCCTTGTTCTCTTCGGTGGTAAATTTGGGTTTGCCGCCGAACTGATGATAGAAATCCAAAAAGTTCGATTCGAAGGTGCCCTTTGTTTTTTCAGTTTTTTCCGCCCAGGCATGGCGCAGGCGGACGGATCTTTTCGAATAGCCAAGGTCGAGGAAATGACCTTGGATGGTGTTGCGGTGCGTCCGCAAGATCCGGGCGGTTTGCAGGATGTTACCGTCGCAAACTACGAACCAATGAAGGAAGTAATGGCGCTCCAGGTCTTTGGGCAGAAGGCCTTTGTTCCACAATTTACCGAGGGTCTGCAGCCCTTTGGAAAGATCGGTCTTGGAAAAAGAAGCAGGTGATTTGAAGGGCATGAGGGCTCTCTCAACAGGTTAACGGATAGTTAAGTGCAGTTTGGGGCTACCGGACTCCATTTTTCAAGCCGGGGTCCTCACTTTATCCTTTGAGGTATCCCCGCGATGAGAAAGAAGACCTGCGCGGCCTGCGCGGCCAATTTTTGGTTGAGAAGTCCTTGAAGATCACGGAATTGCCGGCCTAGAACGTTATCAGGCACGATGGACAATCCCACTTCATTGGAAACGATCCGCACTGTTCCGGGCGTCTTGGAAAGGACCATGATTAGATCGTCGATCTTTCGCCCCGCCTCAGCTTCCGACAAGGAGGCGCCGCCCATTCCGCAGAGTAAGTTGGAGATCCAAAGCGTGGCGCAATCCACCACGATCAAGGTTTTCCCGGTGGGCCGCAATTTTTCCAACGCATCCGTCAGGTGATAGGGAGCCTCGTGGGTTTCCCATTCCGCGCCCCGGTCCGAGCGGTGTTTCTCGATCCGGGCCTTCATTTCCTCATCGCCCGCGGTGGCGGTGGCCAAAAAAACGCGGCGCTCGAAAAGCGCCTCGTCGCCTTGGACCAAAGAGAAACGGGATTTGCCCGATCGGGCGCCCCCCAGGATAAGTTGAAGGTTGTTATTCACGGACTTCTTTTACCACGGTTTGGACGTTGGACCAAGGAAGGATGGGCCGCTTCTAGGGATAGTAGGTAAAAGTTGTTTGAGAGCTGAACCGTTCTAGGGATGGTGGGGGCTAGAAAGTTCGCATGGGCCCTGAGGAGGGTCCTCCCCAGGCGGCTGGGTGCCTTTCGTTGACGTCTTTCTCTTTAATAGTATAGAATCAGCCCTCTTTTCGCCTGAATAGGCGCGAAAGTCAGCGGGGGTTGACCCGCAAATCCAGTAAGGAATGGTCGTTTTTTCATGAAAAGAACTTATCAGCCGAACAAGCGTAAACGTCAAAAAGTGCATGGTTTTCGCAGCCGCATGAAAACCGTGGGTGGCCGCCGTGTGATGAGCAAGCGTCGCGCTAAGGGTCGTCACAAGATCAGCAAGCAATAAAGGTTTTTGGATGGAATCGTCATGCCGCGTTTCTTAAAGACCGAGCGGCTCAAGCGGTCCAACGAGTTCAAGTCGGTGTTTCAGCAGTGCCGTAAGTTGGAAGATGGAACTTTAGCTTTTTATGTGCAATTTAAAGAGGATGCCGGTCTTAGGAAATTCGGCGTTTCGTTGAGTCGGGCCTTAGGGAAGGCCTACCTTCGGAACCGCCTCAAACGGCGCCTTCGAGAAATTTACCGGGTGGAAAAAGAGACTTTCCGCGGCGGCCACCAGATCATCCTGGTCCCCCGACGCGGAAGCGTGAACCGCACCTTTGACGAGTTGAGAAAGTCTTTCCTTTCTCTCGCGTCCCGGGCGGGCCTCCTTCCCCGGACCAAGTAGGGTTTAGCAATGTTCAAGCTCTTCAGACGGGTCATTTTAATAGTCATCAAGGGGTATCAGCTGATACTTTCGCCTTACCTCCCCCCCTCATGCCGTTTTTCGCCGACCTGTTCCGAATATACCTATCAAGCTGTGGAACGTTATGGGGTCCTCAAAGGGATCTTCATGGGTTTAAAGCGTTTGAGCCGTTGCCATCCCGCTTCGTCCGGAGGATTTCACCCCGTGCAGTAAGACTTTTCCTCCGGGAAAAGAAAATTAACGCAACGGGAGAATCAATTGGATCAGCAAGGCCGTACCCTTATTTTCATCGTGGCTTCCATGGTTGTCTTGGGAGCTTGGATGTACCTCATGCCGACCCCGCCTCCTTCCACGGAGACCACGGCGTCGGTTCCCACTAGATCCTCAACCGCGGCCAAGGCTTCTGCCGAAACCGCTTCGATCAGCGCTTCTGCTCATTCTGCCACTAAAAAGAAGATCGCCCCTGTGGCGTCGAACGTTCCGGCCCAGTCCGTTACGATCGACACAAATGATTACACGGCGGTTTTTAGCAATGAAGGCGCGGTCCTGACCAGTTTCAACCTGAAGAAATACCAGAATCGTCAGACCCATCAGCCGATCGAATTGGTCAACCCAGATGCTTCCCATCCGCGGCCTTTTTCTTTGATTTACGCTCCTCTGGCTAACGTGAACGACAAGCATTTTGAGATCATCGGCGGTTCGAAGAAACTTTCAGCCAAGGAGAAAGCCCAATTGGTTTTTCGCGCATCGGATGCCAGTGGCACGGTGGTGGAAAAGACCTTCGATTTCACCAACGACAGTTACTTGATCGGTTGTGACGTGAAAGTGAGCCAGGCTTCCGGGTCAGTACCGGCGTCCAATTTGTCCGTGGAATGGTCCGATACCTTGGGTGCGGATGATAGTGTGGCAACTAGCCGCACGCCGGGCTACCAAGTATCCACCTTCGTGGGCGGCAAAGTGGTCTCCAACGAAAAAGCCAAAAAATCCAAGGAAAGCTTGGATATTCCAGGTCCCATCACTTGGACCGCTCTATCGAACCAATTCTTTGTGGCGGCCTTATTACCGGACGCTTCTTCCGGTGGCAGCTCGGTGCGCGTGGTACGGGATCAAAACGCTTATGTGCCGGGTAACGTGGAACATCCCGAGCCAGTCTTGAGCCAAGATACCTTCGCTCCCCGTCCATTGCTCAACTTCGACGCGCCTGCCCTTCGCGGTGGCGAAAGCTTCGAACGTAAACTGCAAGTCTTCTTTGGACCCCAGGATTATGACGTCCTCAAAAAACTGAACCTGCAATTGGAGAACGTGGTGGATTTCGGCTTCTTTGGGTTCCTTAGCGTTTATATGTTGGAACTGTTGAAGTGGTTCTACACCCTGGCGCATAACTGGGGCTTGGCCATTATCCTTCTTTCCATCGCGGTCAAATTGCTGCTCTGGCTGCCCACTCATAACAGCTACAAGAGCATGTACTTAATGCAAAAGAAGATGAAAGAGATCCAGCCCAAGCTGGACGCCATCAAGCGCAAGTTCCCGGACGATAAGCAAAAACAACAGCAAGAACAAATGGCTATTTACAGCCAAGCGGGCATTAACCCCATGAGCGGGTGTTTACCTTTGCTTTTCCAGATGCCGGTGTTCTGGGCTCTTTATTCTACCTTGGGTCATAGCATTGAGCTGCGCGGCGCCGGGTTTCTCTGGCTCCACGATCTCAGCCTCAAGGATCCGTTCTACGTGTTTCCCCTTTTGATGGGCGCGACGATGTTGCTCCAACAAAAGGTGTCGGGCCAGATGGCGAACCAGGCCGCTGGTCAACAAAAAGTGATGTTGTGGTTGATGCCGGGACTCTTGACGTTCATGTCCTTCCAATGGCCCTCGGGGCTTCTGGTTTATTGGGTGGTGACGAACGTTTTGTCGATGATCCAGCAAAAGATAGTGAACCGGGAAGTCAAAAACCACGAGAAGAAAGAAGAGGGGAAGTAATATGAGAAATTTTTCGAATCAGTCGAACAACGGCCCGAAGCATAGCAGCGGTCCCCGTGGCGCCCATCGCGGCCCCGGCACCGGCTTTAACCGGGAACACCGTAGCAGCACCGGCGGATACCGTGAAACACGTGAAAACCGCGGCGGATACCGTGGGGGTAACGCCAATGGCAACCGCTTTGACAGCCGTGAAGGCCGCTCGGGTGGCGGTAACCGCCGTCCTTATGGCAACCGGGAAGGTAATTCATTCGGCAACCGTTCGGACCGTCCGCGTCATTTTGACCGCAACGACCGCCGTGAAGGCCGTTCGGAACGCCCGGAGGGTGGTTATCCGAAAGGCAGTTCTTGGGTGGAAGTTTCCGGCCGTAGCGTGGAAGAGGCCATTGAAGAAGCTTGTCGCCGTTTTAACGTGACCAAGAACGACCTGAAGACTGAAGTGACCGACGAGGGCACCAAGGGCTTCTTGGGCATCGGTTCCAAGCCCGCCAAAGTGAAGGTGGCTTTGAAGCCTAGCGCGGTCATTCCCTTCGCGGAAGGTGTTTTGACCCGTTTGCTGCGCGGCATGAGCTTGCCGGACACCGTGAAGAGCCGCAAGGACGAGGATGGCAACATTGTCCTCAACATTGAGGGACCTTCCAGCGGCACTTTGATCGGTCGCCACGGTCATACCTTGGATTCCTTGCAGTATTTGGTCTCCAAAGTGGCCCAACGCCTGACCGGGGATGAGAAGACCATCCTGATCGTGGATGTTGAGAATTACCTGGAACGCCAAAAGGAAAAGTTGAAAGAATTGGCGTTGAGCCTGGCCGATAAGGCCAAGGAAACCGGCACCGAGATCCCTATGCGCCCGATGAGCTCCAAGGACCGCCGTATCGTGCATTTGACCTTGAAGGATCATGAGCATGTGACCACTGAAAGCCGGGGTGAAGGTTTGCGCCGCCGGGTGGTGGTGGTGCCTAAGGTAAAGGCCGCGAATCCTGTCGCTGTGGCAGTAGACGCGGAAGGAGCCGCCCCGGAAGGTTTCGATCCGGGTAACGTGGCCCCGCCGGCTCCCGCGGTTTCGGAAGCCGAGGGAGAGGAACCGATGCCGGGCAATGCGATCCCGCCCGAGCCGGTCATTGATGACAATATCGGCAACCGCGCCTAAGAACCGGTTCTCGAAAAGGCCCTTTCCCTTCGGGGGGAGGGCCTTTTTTATTTTAGGCTCTTTCGGGTCCGGCTAGGGGTTGTGCTACATTACCGCCATGTACGAACTGGACGACACCATTACGGCCATCGCGACCCCCGCGGGGGTGGGCGGTATCGGCATCATTCGGCTTTCGGGCGCTAAGGCTTTGGACATCGCTCAAAAACTTTTGCCCGAGGGGAAGTCCTTCGAGAAGAAACGGCAGATCCTTTTCACGCCCTTTCGCCAACCCCAAACCGGGGAGTTCTTGGACGAGGGGCTCCTACTGGTCATGCCGGGTCCCCAAAGTTATACGACCGAGGATGTGGTGGAAATCCATGTCCATGGCAGTCCCCTCTTATTAGAAAAGATCCTCGAACTGTTGGTGACTCTGGGGGCCCGTTTGGCCCAGCCGGGAGAATTCACTTACCGCGCTTTTATCCATGGAAGGCTCGACCTAACCCAGGCCGAAGCGGTCGAGGCTTTAGTGTCCGCTCAAGGGGATGCTTCCCGGCGGCAAGCACTGCGTCAGTTGACCGGCGGGTTGGCCTCCCACTTGGAACCGATGGAAGAGTTCCTCAAGTCGCTCTATCTCAAGATCGAGGCCCGGCTCGAATTTTCTGAGGATGGCATTCCCCCGCTCGACCAGGCCAAGTTCGAGCAAGAGGTGGAGGGAGTCCGGGGTGAGCTCCAAAAATTACTCGATAGCTATGACCAGGGCAAAGTCTTGCGCGAAGGTTTGACTGTGGCTTTTGTGGGACCGCCCAACGTGGGAAAGTCGAGTTTGCTCAATACCCTCTTGGGCACCCAGCGGGCCATTGTGACCCCCTTGGCTGGTACGACCCGGGATGTGGTGGAAGGCGACCTTCGCTTGAAGGGGGTCCGGGTTCGGTTCTTCGACACCGCGGGGATCCGGGAAGCCGAGAATGTGGTGGAAGTCGAAGGGATCCGCCGCAGCCGCCAAGTGATGGAAGAAGCGGACCTGATCTTTTGGCTGGTAGACGCTTCCCAACCGAATGAATCGCTCAACGAGTGGAAAAGCTCGTCGTCGGTTTTTGAGGATGCCCAAGCGGCGGGCCGGGTATGGTTCCTCTTTAACAAGTTGGATCTGGTCGGTGACAAGGAACCCTGGAAGAAATTCTCCCAGCTCCCCACGGATAAGTGTCTGGGCTTTTCCTGCGAGACCCAAGAAGGTCTCTTTCAAGTCTTGAAAGCGGTCGAGAGCTTCATTCAGACCCCTTCGGGCGGCGAGGATGTGGTCATTACCTCCGCCCGGCACAAACAAGAGGTCGAGAGGGCTTTGGCTGCTTTGACCAACCTGAAGGGACTGATGAAGTCCAAGCAGCCCTACGAGCTGTGGGCCGAAGAACTGCGGGAGGCCGCCCTGGCCATTGGCCGCATTCGGGGCCGCGACCTGCCGGCGAAGGCCTTTGAGGATATCTTCACTAAGTTCTGTATCGGTAAGTAATTCCACCTTTTGCTTCTGTCGCTATTCTTTTACTTAATTGATTTTCTTTAAAAATAGGCTTTTTATTGTGAATATATGCATAAATAATGTCACATATAAAAGAGACTGCCGAGATATCGGCGAAATTGAGCCTAGTGCCTGCTGCTAGGATTGAATAAACCTCGGGCGGTTTTCGGAGGCGAGACGGTCAAGGTATTCCAAAATGCTGTTTTGAAAAGTTCGAGGAGCATTTTCCGAAGCTGTTGCGAACAGTCGTTCGAGTTGTTCAAAACAGATTGAGGATCGAATTCGAAAATTTTTATTCGAGAATTTTTGAATCGCTCTTTGGTTCTTGCCGCTAAGGATGGGGTCTTAGGTCCTCCGAGGAACAAGGGCTGGGACGGGAATCCAAATGTTCCACATGGAACATTCGGGTCAAAGCCCGTTGAGTTGTCTCGGTCGGTCTTGTGTGTTATAAACCTCGTCCTATGTCATTCGTTTCATCCTCTTACGATGTGTTAGTGGTCGGTGCGGGTCACGCGGGCTGCGAAGCCTCGTTGGCTTGCGCGCGCATGGGTTTGTCTACCGCCCTTCTGACCATGAACCCGGACACCATTGCTAAGATGAGCTGCAACCCCGCGGTGGGCGGATTGGCCAAGGGTCACTTGGTGCGGGAGATCGACGCGCTGGGCGGCGAGATGGCCAAGGCCACCGACGCGACTTCCATCCAATCCCGTATCCTCAATCGCACCCAAGGGCCCGCAGTGTGGGGTTACCGGGCGCAATGCGATAAAGAACTTTATAACCAGCGCATGAAGCATGTTGTGACTCATCAACCGGGTTTAACGGTGCGCCAAGCCTTAGTGAAGCGCCTCGTCGTCGAGAACGGTGTGGTGAAAGGCGTTTTGACCGAAGTCGGCGAGGAGATCCGGGCCAAAGCGGTGATCATCACCACCGGAACCTTCTTGAATGGCCTCATGCACATCGGCGATACCCAGATCGAGGGCGGCCGTACGGGTGAATTACCGGCCAAAGGCTTATCCGCCCATCTGATCGAGCTGGGTTTAGAAGTCGGGCGTCTTAAGACGGGCACGAATCCCCGGGTCCATCGCGCTTCCATCGACTTTTCCAAGACCGAAGCCCAACATGGCGACGAAGAACCGCTGCCCTTCTCGCACTTTACGACCACTTTCCCCCTGCAACCGCAGGTGGCTTGCTATATCACCTATACCAACGAGCAGACCCATCAGGCTATTCGAGACAATATGGCTCGCTCTCCCCTTTATTCGGGGGTCATCAAGGGCATTGGGCCCCGCTATTGCCCTTCCATTGAGGACAAGATCAAGAAGTTCCCGGATAAAGACCGCCACCAGATCTTTTTAGAACCCGAAGGGCTCTCGACCCATGAGTTTTATCTCAATGGGCTCTCCACTTCCCTGCCCCTGGATGTTCAATATGCCTTCTTGCATACCATTCCGGGTCTGGAACGGGCGGAGATCGTAAGGCCAGGATACGCGGTCGAGTATGACTTCGTGCCGCCGACCCAGGTTTCCCACTCGCTCGAGACCCATAAGGTGAAGAATCTCTTCCTGGCGGGGCAGATCAATGGCACTTCGGGCTATGAAGAGGCCGCCGCGCAGGGGTTGATGGCCGGTATCAATGCCGCTTTAGCGGTGAAGGGCCAATCCCCTCTCATCTTGGGCCGGTCGGAAGCCTATATGGGCGTCCTAGTGGACGATCTGGTGACCAAAGGCACGGATGAACCTTATCGTTTGTTCACTTCCAAAGCCGAATACCGCCTGCTTTTGCGCCCGGATAACGCGGACCTGCGCTTGATGGAAAAGGGATATCAGCTGGGGCTTATCTCCCAAGAAGCCCGGGAAGCCCTTTTGGATAAGAAAGCCAAGATCGAAAGGGGCCTCCAGGGTTTCCGCACCCGGGTTTTGCCCCCGGAAGCCGCCCCAAATGAGGCCCTGGGCCTGGTGGCGAAAGACCGTTCTCTCAAGTTAGAAGAAGCTTTGCGCCGCCCTTCCGTGACCTATGAGGGCTTAAAGCCCTTTTTGCCCACGGACCTACTCTTTGAGCCCCCAGTAGCCTTCCAGATCGAGGTGGAGATCAAGTACGAGGGCTATTTGAACAAGCAGCGCCAGGAGATCCAGCGCCAGGCCCGCAATGAGAACCTGCCGATCCCTCATGACTTCCCCTATTTGGAAGTCCCCAATTTCTCCCGAGAAGCCCGGGAAAAGCTCAATCGCATCAAACCGGAGACCTTTGGCCAGGCCTCCCGCATCCAGGGGGTTTCTTGGGGCGATCTGTCGGTGCTTTTGATGGCTATTAGCCGTCTTTCGAAAGAACAGGCTGAAGTTCTGGCCAAAATGGAAGAACAAGATTGAGCCTGTCCGCCGAACAGATCCAACAAACCTTTGAGGCAAAGGGTTTAGCCCCCTTCTTTACCCCTGCGACCCTTCAAGCCCTCACCCTAGCCACCCAGAAGATGCTCCAGATCAACGAGACCCTCAATTTGACCCGTTGGACGAAGGATGAGGATGTCCTTCGCTTCCACTTGTTGGATTCCGCCCTGGCTTTACCCGTCTTGAAGCCTCTTTTGGGTGATTCTCAGCCTCCCCGCTGGATCGACCTGGGCACGGGTTGTGGTTTTCCGGGACTGGTATTCATGGCGGCCTTTCCCCAGGTCGAGATCAGCTTACTGGACTCGGTGGGCAAGAAGATCACTGCCTTGGAAGACTGTTTGGCGGTTTCAGAATTGAAGGGTGTCACCCTGGTGGGCCGGGTGGAAGATGCCGGGCAAGACCTGCGCTATCGGGAGCAATATGACGGTGTGGTGGCTCGGGCGGTCGCGGACTTTCCTGTGGTCCTGGAGTACGCCCTGCCCCTTATCAAGGTCGGTGGATATCTTGTGGATTGGATGACTGAGGAACAGGTTTTACGCCTCAAAGACAGCCAAAAGGCCCTCGAAACGCTGGGCGGCGAAGTTATCCAGACTGTGGATTACTTTTTACCCGGGTCCGACCAGAAACGCTTTTATGTGGTTGTGCGCAAGACCGCCCCGACACCGGCGGCCTATCCTCGGGCGGTGGGCCAACCGTCCAAACGCCCGCTCTAATCCTCTCGACTTCTCTTTCGGACCTCCGTTTGTTCCACATGGAACATTTTTGCCGCCGACTTCTGATCTTTCGCTCACTCGTACTTCAAAAGCTTATTCCGAGTCTCGCTGCATCGTCTTGAGACGTTGAAAACCCTGATTTAGGCACTGTAAATAATTGTTTAATTTATTGTGCAATACATCTCGAAAACACTATACAGAACCATCCCTTTCCCATGTATTTCCCCAGCGCTCCCGACTATAATAACGGCTGTTCGTCGAACTGTTTTTAGGCGGTTTTTAGGTCGAAAGCCTCTTAAAGACGGTCTCTATCCGGCCCTTCCTTTTGGACGGGGCTTTTCTTCCCCGGCATCGGGGACGCGCTTTCCGCGCGCCAGCATGTATCCATAGGCGAGGTTGATGAGTGCATGTTTGTTCGTTGCGACTTTCCCATTTTCGTAATTACGACACCCTGGAGGTGGAGTTCCATCCCCAACTGAATTTGTTCTTGGGCTCCAACGCCCAGGGCAAGACCAACGTCTTGGAGGCGCTTTACTGTCTCTCCACGACCCGGTCCTTTCGCGGATCTTCGGACGATGAGATCGTCCAGTTCAGCCAAGAAGCGGCGGCCATCGAAAGTGTCGTGCAACGCGAAGAAGGCCAAGAACAAGTACGGTTGGAACTACGAAGGGATAAGCCCAAGACCCTGCTGGTGAACGGCAAGAAGCAAAAGAAGCTCTCTTCCCTTTTGGGACGCCTTCCCGCGGTGGTTTTTTCGCCGGATGATCTTTTTTTGGTCAAGGGTGGGCCGTCGCTCCGACGCCGCTACCTGGACACGATGATGTTCCAGATGGACGCGGGTTATCTGGCCCATCTGCAGCAATACGAAAGGGCGCTCAAGCAGCGCAACTCCCTGCTCCGGCAGCGGGTGCCGAATTTGGAAAGCCAACTGGCGGTCTGGGACCTGCCTCTGGCCCAGCACGGCGCGGCCATCATGAAGCGGCGGTTGGAAATATCCGCCCAACTCTCCCGCTCCGCGGGCGAGGCGCTGAGGGACTTGACGGGCGGCGCTGAAAAATTCGAAGTGCGGTACGAACCCACGTTGCCGGTGGAAGGCGATGAAGGGTCGCTCGAAAAAAAGATGATCGAAGCTTTTACGAAAGCCCGGCGCGAAGAGATCGCCCGGGGCGTAACGGTGGTCGGCCCGCACCGCGATGACCTGGGTCTGTGGGTGAATGGGCAGATGCTGCGCAAATTCGGGAGCCAAGGCCAACAGCGTACCGGCGCCTTGGCGCTCAAGTTGGCGCAGCTGGATATCCTGGCCGAGGGTTGCCACACGGCGCCTCTGGTGCTCTTTGACGATGTGATGGCCGAACTGGACGACAAGCGGCAGGCTTTTTTTCTCAACCGCTTGCAGCAGGGAGGTCAGGCCTTCCTGACCGGGACCGCTCCAGCGGATTTCGCCGCGGCGCAAGCCAAGGCCCGGGTGTTCCGCGTGGAAGCGGGGAAGATCCAGATGACGCAAGAGGGGCCAAAGCCAGTCCCGGTGAGGGCGTAATGCGCCGCCGAAAGCCGAAGAAAGAAACGCAGGGGCTGGTCGAAGTAACGTCACTTTTGGAAGGTGCTCTTCAAACGCTGGGCGTGAAGGGTGATTTCGAAAAGTTCAAAGTGGAGAAGGCCTGCCGGGAACTGCTCGGCGAGAAATTCTCCAAGGCCATGACGGGGATCGTCCTCAAGGGCCGCACGGTGCAGATGGAATTCAACCACTCCATCTGGATGAACGAAGTGAATTTCCGCAAAGCGGAGCTGCTCCTGAAGTTGCAGCAAAAATTGCCGGAGATCGGGATCAAAACCTTAAATGTCGGGTTGTCCCGCAAGTCGTCAAACTAGAAGACCAAGAACGAGGAAGCGAATGGCGAAAAAAGAAGCGAAGAAGTCCAAAGCCGAAGCCCCCAAGAAGGCAGCTAAAGAAGCCCCGGTAAAAGCCCCCGCGGCGGCCCCCAAAGCGGGCGAATATTCCGGCGGGAACATCCAGGTCCTCGAAGGGCTCGAAGCGGTCCGTAAACGTCCGGCCATGTATATCGGCTCTACTTCCGGCGCCGGGTTACACCATCTCGTTTATGAGATCGTCGATAACTCCATCGATGAGGCTTTGGCCGGTCATTGTGATTCAATCGAAGTGGTCATCCATTCCGACAACTCCATTTCCGTGACCGATAACGGCCGCGGTATCCCGGTCGATATGCATCCGACCCAAAAGATGTCCACCCTCGACGTGGTCATGACCAAGCTCCATGCGGGCGGTAAGTTCGACCATTCCACTTATAAAGTTTCCGGCGGTCTGCACGGCGTGGGCGCCTCGGTGGTGAACGCTTTGTCCGAATGGACCGAAGTCGAGGTCCGACGCGACGGAAAGATCTGGTACCAGTCCTACAAGCGGGGCGTTCCGGACGGTAAGGTGAAAGCCACCGGTGAAGCCAAGAAGACCGGCACCAAGACCACTTTCTTGCCCGACAAGACCATCTTCACCGAGACGGTCTATTCCTTCGACATCCTGGCCAAGCGCCTGCGCGAACTGGCGTTCCTCAATAAGGGTATCTATATCAAACTCACCGATGAGCGTGGAAAGGGTAAAGAAGAGGCCTTCCAATTCAACGGCGGTATCATCCAGTTCGTGAAGATGTTGAACGAGAGCAAAGAATTACTTTTTGCCACGCCGCTCTATTTCGAGAAGGATAAGGACCATGTGGTGGTCGAAGTGGCCATCCAATACAACGATTCTTACGCCGAAAATGTTTTCTCCTACGTGAACAACATCAACACCATCGAGGGTGGTACCCACTTACAGGGTTTCCGATCCGCTTTGACCCGCACCATCAACGAGTACGCCAAGAAGAATTCGCTCCTAAAAGACTCCGACCCAGCCATCTCGGGTGACGACGTGCGTGAAGGATTGGTCGCGGTCGTTTCCGTGAAAGTTCCGGATCCGCAGTTCGAAGGCCAGACCAAGACCAAATTGGGCAACGGGGAAGTCGAAGGGATCACCCGCCAAGTTTGTAATGACGGTTTAGGGACATTTTTTGAGCAGAATCCAACGGTGGCCCGCCGTATCGTCAACAAGTGTTTGTTGTCCGCTAAGGCCCGTGAAGCAGCTCGTAAAGCCCGGGACCTGACACGCCGCAAGGGCGCGCTGGAAATTTCAGCCCTCCCCGGCAAATTGGCCGACTGCCAAGAGGAAGATCCGTCCAAGAGCGAAATTTACCTGGTCGAGGGTGACTCGGCCGGTGGTTCGGCCAAGCAAGGGCGCAATCGTAAGTTCCAGGCCATCTTGCCCCTCAAGGGTAAGGTGCTTAACGTGGAACGCGCGCGCATCGACAAGATCCTCAATAACGATGAGATCCGTACCCTCATTACCGCTATGGGCACGGGTATCGGAGAAGATGACTTCAAGGTCGAAAAGGCCCGTTACCATCGCATCATCATCATGACCGACGCGGACGTGGACGGTTCCCACATCCGTACGCTGCTCCTGACCTTCTTCTACCGCCAAATGAAGCCCCTGCTCGAACTGGGCTACGTTTATATCGCCCAGCCGCCTTTGTACAAGGTGAAGCGCGGTAAGAAAGAAATGTACCTGCAAGCCGAAGCCAACATGACCCAGTTCCTCCTGCAAGAAGGCATGGAAGGGGTCCGTTTGTTCCGCTTGAAAGGGAAGAGCCGCTCCGAATTCCCGCAAGAAAAACTGAAAGACCTGGTGAACGACCTGGTGCGCTTGGAATCGATCGGTTCCTCGCTGCAGCGCGCGGGGTTGAATCTTCAAGAATTCTTAGAAGCCCTTATGGGTAAAAAGAAACGCCCGGCTTATGAGATCGAATCGCCTTTGGGGATCGAACACGCTTATACCGAAGGTGAAAAGGACGACAAGGTCGAGAAGATCAAGAACAAGCTCAAGGACATGAAGAAGGCCGCCGAAAAGGGCAAGAGCGCCGAAGAAGGCATGGACTTCATCTATGACACCAGCCGTGACGTGAAGGATATGGTGCGGGTCAAGGTCATCAAGGACATGGCGGAAGTCAAACAGATCGAAGAGATCATCAAACGCATGGATGGCCGTGGCGTGGAAGTTTCCGAACTTTTCCCGCCGGAAAAAGTCGAGCACGACGGTAAAGAGCGAGAAGTGAAACCCCAATATGTCATCGTGCATGGCTCCAGCGAATACTTCCTCGAGTCTATGTACGAAGTCGTCGAAAAAGTGAAGGACTTCGGCAAAGAAGGCCTGGCCATCCAACGTTATAAAGGTCTTGGTGAAATGAATCCGGAACAATTGTGGGAAACCACCATGGACCCGGACAAGCGTACCTTGGTGCAAGTGAAGCTGGAAGATATGGTGGCGGCGGACAAGACCTTCGACATCCTGATGGGTGATCAGGTCGAACCACGCCGTAACTTCATCCAGACTTACGCGAAACAAGTGAGGAATTTGGACATTTAATCTTAAACCACTAAGTACACGAAGGACACGAAGCTGAACACAAAGTAAAGCGCAATGTAAGGAACCGAGTTGAATGAAAACTTGGTGATCTTGGTGTCCTTTGTGGTTCAAAATTTGACTTAAGGAAGACCATGGCTAAGGCGAAAAAGAACAAAGAAAATCTCAAGGGCGCTCCCCAAGCGGGCGGCGACGGCGGCAATGACGATCTTCCGCCGGTCAAAACGGCGGTCGCGGCGGATGGCGGCGACGGCGGGGATGTGAACCGCGGCCATATCGTTACCACGGACATCGAAGATGAGATGAAGGATTCTTACCTCGATTACGCCATGAGCGTCATCGTGGGCCGTGCCTTGCCGGACGTTCGTGACGGTTTGAAGCCCGTGCATCGCCGCATTTTCATGGGTATGCATGATCTGTCGCTCACTTCCCGCAAACCCTATCGTAAATCGGCCAAAGTCACCGGTGACGTGACCGGTAACTACCATCCGCACGGAACAGCCTCGGTCTATGACACCATCGTTCGTTTGGCGCAGGATTTTTCCATGCGCTACGTGCTCGTGGACGGGCAAGGTAACTTCGGTTCCATCGACGGCGATCCGCCGGCGGCCGAACGTTATACCGAAGTGCGTATGTCCCCGCTGTCCGAAGAACTACTCCGCGATATCGACAAGAACACCGTCGATTTCGTCCCCAACTATGACAACACCCGCGAAGAGCCCCTGGTGCTGCCTTGCGCTTTCCCAAATTTCCTCGTCAATGGTTCCACGGGTATCGCCGTGGGTATGGCCACCAACGTGCCGCCGCACAACTTGGGCGAAGTCATCGACGCTTTGCTTCAATTGATCGATCACCCCGAATCCACCGTAAAAGAGCTGATGAAGTTCATCCAAGGTCCGGACTTCCCGACGGGTGGTTATATCTTGGGCCGCGAAGGCATCCATGACGCTTACACCACGGGCCGCGGGTCCGTGCGCATGCAGGCTAAAGCGGGCATCGAGGTCGATAAAAAAGACCGCGAACGCATCATCATCTCCCAATTGCCTTATCAGGTGAACAAGGCCCAACTCATCGAGAAGATCGCCGAACTGGTCCGCGATAAGAAGATGGAAGGCATTTCCGACCTGCGGGACGAATCCGACCGCGAAGGTATGCGGATCGTCATCGAAGTGGGCCGCAACGCGAACGCCCAAGTGGTGCTCAACAACCTAATGACGCAGACCAATTTGCGCTCTTCTTTCGGCATTATCATGCTGGCCCTCGTTAATGGGCAGCCGCGGGTGCTCAACCTCAAGGGCATGCTGTATCACTATTTGGAACACCGTAAAGAAGTGGTCATTCGCCGCACCAAATTCGACCTGGATAAGGCCGAAAAACGCGCGCATATCTTAGAAGGCTTGCGTATCGCGCTGGACAACCTGGATAAGGTCATCAAGACCATCCGCGCTTCCAAGACGACCGATGAGGCCAAACAGGCCCTTATCAAGAACTTCGAACTGTCGGCCATCCAATCCCAAGCCATCTTGGAAATGCAACTTCGCCAATTGACCAATTTGGAAATTAAAAAGATCGAGGAAGAGTACAAAGAGATCATCAAGCTCATCGAGGTCCTCAAAGGCATCCTGGGTTCCGAAAAGAAGCTTTGGCAGGTCATCAAGGATGAATTGACCGAGATCCGGAACAAGTTCGCCGACCCGCGCCGCACCGAGATCATCGGTAAAGCGCAAGATATCAAGGTCGAGGACCTGATCGAGGACGAACAAGCGGTCATCACCATTTCCCACGCGGGCTATATCAAGCGCTTGCCGGTCGATAGCTATCAAAAGCAGCGCCGCGGCGGCAAAGGCGTGGCCGGTGCCACCGTGCGTGAAGAAGACTTTGTCGAACGTATGTACACCGCTTCGACCCACGATTATCTGTTGATCTTTACCAACTTGGGCAAGATCCATTGGTTGAAGGTCTATGAGATCCCTGAATCCTCACGCCAAGCCAAGGGCACGGCCCTGGCCAATGTCCTCAAGCTGGGCGAAGGGGAACAGATCTCCGCTGTCCTGCCGGTGAAAGAATTCACCGAGAAAAGCAGTGTGCTTTTGGCCACCGCTCAAGGTCTCATCAAGAACACCCTGCTGACGGCCTTCGATAAGCCGCGCGCGGGCGGCATCATCGCTATCACTCTCGATAAGGGCGACAAGCTGGTTTCCGCCCATATCACCGACGGCAAACGCGACATTATCATCGCCACCAAACAAGGCAAGAGCATCCGGTTCCCTGAAAAGCAGGTAAGGGAAGTGGGCCGCGCGGGCAAAGGTGTGCGGGGCATCAAGCTAGCGAAGAATGACATCGTCATCGGCATGGAAGTGGTGCAGGACGGCAAGTCCCTGCTTACCTCCACCGAACGGGGTTTCGGCAAACGCACCAACCTGAACGCTTACCGCAAGCAAGGTCGCGGCGGGAAGGGTATCCTCAATATCAAGACAACCGCCAAGAACGGTCTGGCGGTCTCGATCGCCATCGTTGGCAACGAGGACGAGATCATCGCCATGACGGCTTCTGCCAAGGTCATCCGCCAAAGGGTGAAGGAGATCAAGGCCACGGGCCGCCTGGCCCAGGGCGTCCGGCTCATTAAACTGAACGACGACGACCGATTGGTCGCTGTCATCAATGTTCCTAAAGACGAGGACGGAGACGAGAATGAAAAGTAAGTTCTATCTTGCTTTTATCCTAGCGGGTATCGTCCCGGTCGTCGGTCTGGCGGGGTTCTATCTTTACACCGCGCTTAACGCCGAACCCCAGGCCGCGCAAACTTCCTCCACTCCGGCGGCGGTCGCGGTCAATCCCGCCCAGCAGCAAGGCGAAGTGCAGACGATTGCCTCGTCCATCTTCAGTGCCATCAAGTCCACCAATATGGACGCGGCCAACTTGAACGCCCATCACGCCCCGGCGGATGTGGATAATTTCGTCCGTAGCCATAACGGTGTTTCCGGCGTGGTCTTGCTGGACCCGACGGGCAAAGCGGTGCGCACCATACCCGACACGCCCGCTTTGGTCGACGCTAACTATGGCTCCAACCCTGAATTCGCCAAAATCCAGGAAAAGTTCAAAGAGAACGGCGGCAATAATTATCAGTTTTATACAAACCGGCTGGGCTATCCGGCCTTCATTTTCGCGGTGCCGCTGCCTTCGGGTTATTTGGCCGAGGTAGTTCTCAATATCACCCAATTCTTCCGTGGCGCCAATCCCAATGGGCAATACTTCATTCTGGATGCCAACTCGGGCCAGTTCCTTTACCACTCGGATGCTTCCAAACTTTCCTCGCGCTTTAATCCCCAGCATGAAGGCTGGCTGAACCAAGTCACGGAAGACCTGATGGCCCAAAAGAACGGTGTTTCCAGCGGACCTTCCATGGGCGCGGCTTACGGTTATTTAGGGTTTGGTAAGTTCGGTGTGGTACATCTTTTCCCCTTAACGGTGCCGGGCGCCCCGAGCGCGCCCAAGTCGGTGGTCAAACCGGCCCTGACGGACTCGGTCATGACCCCCATGGCCTTAGGATTCGTCATCGCGGTGGCGCTGCTTTGCATCGGCGCGGCGATCGCCTCGCGCATGCTGGCGACTCCTTTCCGCCGGGCGACCGGCGTTATTTTGGCCGCGGCGGACGATCCGGCCACCCTCACCCCCGAGGTGGTGAAGTCCTTCGGTAATGACGAGGCGGGGCAGATCGTGCAAGCCCTCAATTTGCTCAATGAAAAGTTCCAAGAAAAGAAAGAAGCGGTTATCCGTAACCTCAATGACCAGGTCAGCGGCATGCAGCGACAAAGCCGCCAATACCAAAGTGAGGCCGCGGAGAAGACCCAACAGATGGCCGATAAGCTCAAAGAACTGGATGCTTTGAAGGGCATGACCGAAGGCCTGCGCAACCAAAGCGAGCAGGCCAAGAACGAGATCGCCCGCCTGAAGGCGGACCTGACCAGCGCCCAAGCGGTGCAGGTGGAATTCACGTCCCTCCAAGGCAAATTCGCCCAGTTACAGGCCCAGCTCAAGACCGCCGAGACTAAGGCGGCCCAAGCGGCGGCCGCGGCTTCCTCGATCCAGGTCTCCCAGGTCCGCGCGGCGGCTATCCGCACCATGGCCGAAGAGCTCAAGAACACCCTGGGTATCATCAAGGGTTACGTTTCCTCGGTCATCGGGGCAGGGCAGGGGGGCATCAACGAAAAGCAGCAAGAGTTCCTCGGCATGGTCATCAACCGTTCCGCCCGCCTGGAAAAGTTCATTAATGACCTGGTCGATATGTACCAGGTGGAGATCGAGCAAAAAGACGCCAAAGTCGATATGGTCGATCTTCCCAAAGAGATCGAAACCCTGGCCTTCAACTTCCAGACCCAGACCGAGCTTAAGAACCTCAAATTCAAGGTCGATGCCAAACCGGGCCTGCCCAAGGTACCTGTGGTCAAGCGCCGCCTGACCCAGCTGTGGAACGTGCTTTACCTGCAACTCATTAAGGACGCCCCCAAAGGCACCACCATCCCGATCGTGGTCGAGGCGGTGGGGGATAACATCCGGGTGACCCTGCATGACCCGGGTTTGAACGTGACCGCCGAGGGCCTGCCCAAGATGTTCGACGAGTTCTACGACCCCAAACACCCCGCCTCGCCCCAGTTGGCGGGGACGGGCCTTAAATTGTCCCTGGTAAAGACCATTTTGACCGCCCATGGCGGGTCCGCCCGGGCCGAAAAGGCCGAGCCGGGTACCCGCATCGTGCTGACCTTTGCCACCAAGAGGGGAACTGACGCTGCTACCCCTGCAGTT
The DNA here is from genome assembly GCA_027452205.1 of candidate division FCPU426 bacterium. Classification (GTDB taxonomy): domain Bacteria; phylum Oederibacteriota; class Muellerivitia; order Muellerivitales; family Muellerivitaceae; genus Bog-1183. Next base: position 458,200 of record DAIDGV010000024.1, read on the forward strand.
GCTGCTATGCCCACCCCTACTTCTACGCCAGCTATCCCGGCCCCTGGGGCCAAGCCGGCTTTGGACCTCAATAGTGCTTTTGGCCTGGGTGCTGCCCCGAAGCCGGCCATCCCGGTGCCGGGTGCCCCGATCGCTACCCCTGCTGCCGCCAAGCCAGCGGTACCCCCGACTCCGGGTACCCCCGTTACTCCTACACCTGCCGCTCCAGCCGCAAGCGCCCCGGTGATACCTACCAAGCCAGCGGGAGGTATCTTGGATGCCCTTATCTCCGGCAAGATTCCCTCGGTGACCGCCCCCGGCCTAAAACCGGCGGTTCCTCCCGCAGCTACCCCCAGCGCCCCGGTAACTCCGGCGGCTCCCGTTACCCCAGCACCTCCTGCGACCCCGACCCCCGGCGTGCCGGGCATTACCATTGGGGCCAAGCCCCCCGCAGGCGCACCCGGTGCTCCTCCTCCACCCCCTTCGGGTATCACGGTGGGCGCCAAGCCGCCTAGCGCGGGTCCTTCTTCGGGCCCCTCTGCCCCGATCGCCCCGCCCGCGGGTCTTTCGGTGGGTTCTAAGATCCCCGGCATGGAAGCCCCCAAGGCTCCAGTTGCGCCTTTGCCCCCTATTCCAGGCTTAACGGTGGGCGCTAAGCCCCCTTCAGCGGGTCCTACACCGGGTGCCCCTGCGCCACCTCCAGCGGCGAAGGCCCCCGTTCCGGGCGCACCCCCGGTTCCGGGTGCTCCACCTGTTCCGAAAGCCCCTGCTCCGCCGACCCCTGGCACACTGGCTCCTGGTGCCCCCAAACCGCCGGCTGTCTCGCTGGATTCGTTGTTGAATCAGGCCTCTAAGCCCGGGGTACCCCCCGCGGCCCCGGGCGCAGCCCCCAATATCCAGAAGCCTACCGCGCCACCGGTTCCCAAGCCGCCCGCAGGGGATGATCTGCTGGAATAACCGCTCCTGCCGAAAGGCCGGGGTCTTTCAGGGGTCCCTCTGGCACCCTGGGGTGAAAGCCTTATACTGAAATCATGAAAAACAAACACAAAGTCAGTATTGAAATGCCCATCATGTCCTTCGAGACCGACTTTCAGGGCATTGTCAGCAATACTGAATTTGGCCGGTTCCTGGAACGGGTCCGTTATGCCTTATCCAAGAAAATGGGGTTTTCCCATAAGCAGTCCCGGCTGACCAAGCTTTGGACCGTCATGGCCCATGTGGAGGTGAATTACCGCTCTCCGGCCCATTTTGAGGATGTGTTGGTCGGGACCGGATGGATCTCCAAAGTCGGCCATACTTCCATCGTGATCGACTATGAATTCCGCCTCAAAGGCACCCGCCGCCTCATCGCCGACGCCAAGCAGGTGCTGGTGTTCGTTAACCAACAGTTAAAACCGCAGCTCGTGCCCAAAGCTTTGCGGGACAAGCTGTGATCTTTTCGTAAAATGAGCAGGAAACCAAGAAGCGAGGTTCGTATGGCTAAAGCTACCCCCCAATCCTTATCGTCCCGGGGACTCCAAGAACAGATCATGTCCCTGAACCGCATCGGTATCGCCCTTTCGGAACAACATGATTTGAACGAATTGCTGGACCTGATCCTGACCGAAAGCCGGGAGTTCACTAACTGTGAGGCGGGCAGCCTGTATGTGCGCGAGGGGCAGCAGCTGCGCTTCGCCCTGAGCCAGAATGAGGTATTGGAAAAGCGGGCCCGGGAAAAAGCCAAAAAAGAAGGTGTGACGGCGGTCAAAACCTTCTCGGGTTTCTACTTGTCACTGGATAAGAGTTCCCTGGCGGGTTTCGTGGGGGTGACAGGCAAGGTCCTTAATATCCAGGACGTCTATAAGATCCCCAAGACCAAAGAATACAAATTCAACAGTTCCTTCGACGAAAAGAACAATTACCGCACCAAGAGCATGCTCATTGTGCCCCTGAAAGATACCAGCGGCAATGTGGTGGGGGTGCTGCAACTGATCAACGCGCGTAAGGGCAAGACGGTGGTGCCTTTCAGCAAACAGTTCGAAAGCTTGGCCTTGTCGCTGGCCAGCCAGGCCGCGGTAGCCATCAAGAATACCCTGCTCGGCCAAGAACTGCGTGAAGCCTATCTGGATACTATTTTCCGTTTGTCCGTAGCCGCCGAATATAAAGACGACGATACCGCCGCCCACATCCAACGCATGAGCCGCTATTCGGCCATTTTGGCCGAGGGCATGGGGCTTTCCAAAGTGGAGGTGGAGAATATCCGGTTCGCCTCGCCGATGCACGACATCGGCAAGCTGGGAGTGCCGGACGCCATTTTGCTCAAACCCGCCAAGCTGACCCCGCAGGAATTCAAGGAAATGCAGAACCACACCATCATCGGCGGAAAGATCCTCGAGAACGCCAAAGCGGAGATCCTCAAGATGTCCGAACAGATCGCCGTGACCCACCATGAAAAGTGGGATGGGTCGGGTTATCCCCATGGCTTGAAGGGAGAGAACATTCCCTTATCGGGGCGCATTGTGGCCCTGGCGGATGTGTTCGACGCTTTGACCAGCAAGCGCTGCTACAAACCCGCCTTTTCCATGGACGAGACTATGAACATCATCCGCGAGGGCAAAGGCCGTCACTTTGACCCCCGGGTGGTCGAGGTTTTCGAAAAAACATTGGAACCCATCATCCAGGTCAAGACCCAGTTCGGGAACTAAGCGAACCTTTTATGATTTAGCTCATAGAAGACATTTTGCCGTGACCCCAGAATGAATAAGCTGGTTTTTGTTGCGCCAAAACCGAGGTGTCCATGTTCATTCCCAAATCCATCGTTTGTCTTAAAGACTATTCCTGGAAACAATTTCACGCGGACTTGGTAGCGGGCCTTGTGGTGGGGCTGGTGGCCCTTCCTTTGGCCATGGCTTTCGCGATCGCTTCAGGGTTAGGTCCTGAAAGGGGCCTTTACACGGCAGTGGTGGCGGGGTTCCTTATTTCCGCCCTGAGCGGCAGCCGGGTGTCCATCGGCGGACCTACGGGCGCTTTTGTGGTGATCGTGGCGGGTATCGTGGCCAAATACGGGTATGACGGTCTGGCAGTGGCGACCGGCATGGCAGGACTTATTTTGATCGCCATGGGGCTGGCCCGGCTGGGAACCTACGTGAAATATATTCCCTACCCGGTGACAACGGGATTCACCTCGGGCATCGCGGTCATCATTTTTTCCGGTGAGATAAAGGACTTCTTCGGCCTCAAAATGGATAAGGTCCCCTCGGACTTTTTGGAAAAGTGGAGCGCCTATTTCCACAGTTTTTCCACGTTCAATTATTATTCATTTGGGATCAGCCTTTTCACGGTCCTCCTGATCGTTTTTTGGCCGAAAGGCTGGAAAGTGCCCGGGTCCATTGTGGCGTTGGTCCTTGCCGCCGCAGCGACCACTTATTGGAACTGGCCGGTGGAAACGATCGGCACGCGATTTGGTGGTATACCCCAAAGTCTTCCGCACCCGCAGTTCGTTTTGAACTCTTGGATCGCGATCAAAGGGTTGTTCCCGGCGGCGCTGACCATCGCGGCGCTGGCGGCGATCGAGTCGCTCCTTTGCGCGGTGGTAGCGGACGGGATGATCGGCGGGCGGCATAAGTCCAACATGGAACTGGTGGCCCAGGGTGTGGCCAACTGCGTTTCGCCGATCTTCGGCGGTATGCCGGCAACCGGCGCTATCGCGCGCACGACCGTGAACATCCGCAACGGCGGCCGGACGCCCGTGGCTGGTATGGTGCACGCGGTAGTGCTTTTCATCATCCTGCTCGTGGCGGGTCCCCTGGCGTCCCATGTTCCCTTGGCGGTTTTGGCGGGCATCCTGGTGATGGTGTCCTATCACATGTCCGAATGGCGGTCGTTCAAGTTCATTCTCTCGGGCACTCGCAGCGACCTGGCGGTACTTCTCGTCACTTTCTTTTTGACCGTGCTGATGGACCTGACGGTGGCGGTCAGCGTCGGGCTTATCCTGGCGGCCTTCTTGTTCATGCACAAGATGGCGGAACTGACCCAGGTTAAAGCGCTTACCTACGAGGGCACGGGTGAATTGGGAGAAGGCTTGCAGATACCCGAGGGTGTGGAAGTTTATTCCATTCACGGTAGTTTCTTTTTTGGGGCCGCGAACAAATTGTTACAGGTGGAATCGTCCTTTTTCAAAAAACCGAAAGCCCTGGTCCTAGAAATGAAAGGGGTCCTGCATTTGGATACCTCGGGCCTCAAAATACTGGAACAGATACGCCTTCGTTGCCGGAAACAAGGGGTGCGGCTTGTCCTGGTGGGGATCCACTCCCAACCTTTGATGGTGCTTCAATACTCGAACCAATACCAAGAATTCGGCGAAGAGAATTTTAGAAGCGATCTGGCCTCGGCTTTTAAGGATCTTTCCAAAACTTGACTCTAGAGTAAGCTCTAGAGTGTAGAATCCCTCCCATGCAAACACTCCTGCCTGCCCTCAAGATCGGCGATGTCGCCAAAAAAGTCGGTATTTCCGTCCATGCCATCCGCTATTACGAAAAGGAAGGCCTGCTCGACGGACCTTTGCGCACAGCTGGCGGGTTCCGGCTTTACGGCCAAGGCACGGTGGAACGGCTTCTCTTCATCCAAAAGGCGAAGGAATTCGGGCTGACCCTGGAAGAAATCCATCGCATCACCCGCTGTGGTGACCAGGGGTTGGGTCCTTGCTGCGACCTGACGGTCCAAATCTTCAACGACAAGATCAAGGAATTGGAATCTAAAGTAAGAGAACTCAACGAAACCAAACGAAAAATCAAAACCCTGATCTCAGGATGGGCCCATAAGAAAGGAAATAAAAATGAGTAACTTGTCCCAAAAAATGAATGTCTTCGAGCGTTATTTGACCCTTTGGGTGGCCCTTTGCATGGGACTGGGGATCCTTATCGGAAAAACGGCGCCTCAAGTCGTAACTTCTCTGCAGCGAATGGAGTTCGGCACAGGCAGTCATATCAACATTCCCATCGCGATCCTGATCTGGCTCATGATCTATCCGATGATGTTGAAGATCGATTTTGCTTCCATCAAGAACGTTGGAAAAAAACCCAAGGGTTTATTGGTTACCCTGTTCGTGAATTGGTTGGTAAAACCATTTTCGATGGCCTTTTTCGGGTGGGTTTTCTTTAAGTTACTGTTTGTTCCTTGGTTAGGAGTGGAGTCGGCAAACCAGTATTTGGCGGGCGTCATCATTTTGGCGGCCGCACCTTGCACGGCCATGGTCTTTGTTTGGTCCTATTTGGCCGGGGGAGACGCGGCTTACACATTGGTTCAAGTATCGGTCAACGACCTCATCATGCTGGTTGCTTTCGCGCCTATTGTCCGTTTTTTAGTCTCGGGCGCTTCGGGTCTGGAAGTTCCTTTTCAGGTCCTTTTATATTCCGTCATTATTTTTGTCGTCATTCCCCTTTTGTTAGGGGCCATGAGCCGCTGGAGCCTCATCCAAAAAAACGGAATCAATTGGTTCAACGAAAAATTCCTGCCGGTATTCCAACCCATCACGATATTGGCGCTCTTAGCGACGCTGATCCTGATCTTCGCTTTCCAAGCGGAAAATATCACGAGTCGATGGTTGGATGTATTTCTCATTGCCGTTCCCATCCTGATACAAGTTTACTTTAACGCCGGACTTGCTTATGGCTTGATGAAGCTGTTGAAAGTGCCCTATTCGGTGGCCGCGCCGGGCGCGCTAATAGGCGCCTCCAACTTTTTTGAGTTGGCGGTGGCTACGGCGATCGCCTTGTATGGTCCCGGAAGCGGGGCGGCTTTAGCAACGGTTGTCGGCGTATTGGTGGAAGTTCCCGTTATGTTGTCGGTTTGTTCGTTCTGCACCAACACGAAGAGTTGGTTTGGTAAGGAAAAATAATGAGAAAAATACTATTCCTTTGCGTGGCCAATTCGGCCCGGAGCCAAATGGCCGAAGGGTTGGCGAAGAAACTTTACGGTCCTGAAGCGATCATTCAAAGCGCGGGGTCCAAACCTTCCCATGTGAATCCTTTGGCCATCGAGGCCTTGGCCGAAGTGGGTATCGATATCACCGGGCACCGATCCAAGTCCGTGACGGAGATCGATCCTTCCACGGTCGATACAGTCATTACGCTCTGTAAAGAGGAAGAATGTCCGGTCTTTTTAGGGAAAGCGGAACGGCTTCATTGGGGTCTACCGGACCCGGCGGGTCAGCCGGGCACTCATGAGGAACAACTGCAACGGTTCCGGGATGTCAGGAATGAGATCGAAAGAAGGCTTCGATCTTTTTCCAATATTTAGGCAGGGTGCGGTTGGTCGAGAGATGACCACCCTTCTTTAATAACACCAGTGGGGCACCGGTCTCTTTCGCGAAATGAGCCACGACCTTCCAGGGAATATAAGGATCATCCTGAGAGTGGAACATCATGAACTTCTTCGGGTCTAAGTCTTTGATATGGAAAGCCGGGTTGTAGAAACGGCCCGTCCTGAGCTTGGCCCAATCCTTGGGTTTCAAGTTGTAAGCGCGGCCAAAAGCGGCCTTCAAATAAGCCACATAGCTGGGATTAGAAGTCTCTTTTTTCTCTGAATTTCCCAGCACTTTCCAGTCCACTACCGGGCAGTTGGCGATGGCCTTCGTCACCCGAGGATCAAGCGTGGAAAGGATGGCCGCCGCCCCGCCGAAACTGCCGCCAATAACGAAGATCTCCTTCGGCTTGAGCGAGAATTTCTTCCCGTAAGTCACTTCCCGCAGGGGTTTTGAAAGCCCGTCAATGACATCCGAAATGTCCTTTGCCGGAGAATGACGCATGAAATGCCCGTCGCTTTCCCACGTGCCGCGAAAGCGCGGATAAAAAACACAATAACCCTTTTTCGAAAGCCAATAGGCCAGGTCCTGTTTGCGGGGCATGCTGGGCATGCCATCGCAAAGAAGGATGACCCGGCTTTTTTTATTGTTGTCCTTGGGGAGCCAGAATTCGGCGACGATGTCATTTTTAAAGCGGGTGCGGTAGATTAGGAGGCCTCCTAGAAATGAGACCTTATTTTAGAACATTTAGACAAAGTCATTATTCTTTTTGCTTCTATCCATTCAAGCCCGCCATAAGGCCACGGAGATTAGAAAGATACTAATAGATTAATGCATCGCTCCACCCATCCCCCAATGGGTCCCTTTCGCTACCTCGACGCAGAAACTGCGGACCACTAATTGGGGGCTTTCACAGATAGAAGCGAGGGGTTAAAGGCAAAGCTAATTCGAACCTTCGAGTTTATTCAGGTTGTGGCGCGCCACTTCATCCTTGGGTTCAATGCGCAGGGCGATGCCATAATATTTTTCCGCCAGGTCCAGGTCCTTCTCATAAAACTGATAGATAATGCCTAGGGTCTTGGCGGCCTCGGCGAAATAAAAACTGGGTGTGGTCGGGTCCTGGGTCTCCACGACTTGCTGGAGGGGCCGGATGGCTTGATGGTAATGGCCCTTGCCATAGAGTTGGATGCCCTTCCAATAGACTTCTTCGGTGTCAGTAACGTTCACATCGATCTCATGGATAAGCTTTTGCGCGGTGCGGGTGGTGGGATCGATCCGCAAGGCGTTTTCGCAATAGCTCCGGGCCAGCTTCGCGTCCGGCTTGTTGAACTTATAAATGACCCCCAGCATAGCGTTAGCCTCGGCGTAATAAAAATAGGGAATGGTCTTGTCCTGGATGGTGAGGGCTTCTTTCAGGTATTCGATAGCCTGGTCATATTCTTTTGCTTGATAACTCTCGATACCCGCGTGATAAAGATCGAGCATGGTCAACTCGCTATCGCCCCTGTAGACAGAACCCTTGCGGCTGGCGGTAGGCACTTTCTTTTTCACGTTTGTACCTGATAAGGAGGTGTCGATTTCGAACTCGCCGTTGCCGCCCGACGCGGAGGGGCCTTGACTGCCCGATCCTTGTTCACCCTGATCGGCCCGCGAATTGTTTTTGGAAGTATCCAAAGAGGAAATACTTTTGCCTCGGGAGCCTCGCCCACTCTGACGGTCGGACCCATTGCCGCCACCGGTCTCTGTCGCTATTTGGGGTGTGGCGGTAGGAGCGGGCGAAGATACTTGATCCTCATCCGAAAGTCCGGAGACTTCCTTGATCTTTCCCGCAGAACTTTTTGCTTTTTGAGCGTTGATCGTAGGCGCTAAGGGATCCTCCACCCCCAGCCAAACGGTGGAGATGATCGGCGTTCCAGTAATGGCTAATTGAGGTGTGGGACTGAAAGTCGGCGTAAAGGTCTCGAATTGAGCCCAAGCGGAAAGCGGCAAGAGCGCGCAAAAAAGAGCGCCGAGTAGTACGACATGAAAATGAGCGACGGGACTTTTTTCCATTAGCTTCCTCCTGGATCGTGTTAAAGAAGGTCTTATGGAAATAAGCGGTCTTAATAAGTCGATCGAAAAAGCTTCAAATCAAATTGGTTAAATGGTTACCTAAAAGTAATTATACTCTTTTTTTGAAAGGACAAGCTCTCTGCCCATAAAAAAAGCCGCCCCTTTGCAGGAAGCGGCTTGATCAAAAAAAAACAGGTTTACCCCACGATTTCCTTTGGAAATCTTTGGAGTCGAGATTTCTTTTTATCATTGTTTAAATGACCAAAAACCTCATTTTTTCTTTTTGGAAGCAGCCTTGGATTTGCCCAGCTTCTTAAAGAAGTCGCCCATGCGCTTCCAGCATTCTTGCGGTCTTTCGCTGGTCAATAAGGAATAGGATTCGCAGGCTCGGAATCCCCAAGCGGCGATATTCTTCACGCCGGCTTTTTCCCACATTTCCAAGGCTTGGGTGATATCCGGCTCGTCCTGTTTGCGCAGGCCATAGAGCTGGATCCAGCCTTGCGGTTCCTTGTGGTTGCGTTTGGCGATGTCGACGATCTTGCGGGCGAAGGTATCCACAAAACCCTCCAAGGGATCACGGCGACCTGTGGCGTAAGGTCTTTGTTTCCAGTAAGGGTCAGTGGCCAGGATGTCCACATCAGGTAACTTCGCCAACTTTTCCCACATGGGATTGGGCCAACGGTTGTCGTTGGGCAGCAAACAAACCGCGTTCTTCATCTTGGGGTTCACCTTCTTGGTAGTGCTGGTCGCGAAACGCAGGAATTCCACCAAGGTCAGGTCGCGGAACTCCTCGACCTCCGGGGTCCAATGGTTGGGATAGGTCTTGTGGAAATGTTCCTTGAATTCGGCCTGGCAGACCGAGCAATGGCAGGAGAACTCGTTCTTGTTGCTCACCCGGTCGTTCCACTCGGCGATCCAAAGGTGCGGTTCGTCCCAGAAGAGCACATCGCCGCCGGCGTAAGCGCAGGCTTCGATCCAGCTCTTGATGTATTCCTTGAATTTCGGCTGGCGCAGGCAGGCGAAGCCCACCTTTTCGCCGGTGGAAAGCACCTGGCAGGCGTCAGGGTATTGCATGACGAAACGGGAATAACACTCGCCGCCGAAGACCCCGCCGATGGCCCAGGGGCTGTAATAGACCTCAAAACCCATCTTGTGGCTCATCTCGGTGATGCGTTTCATGTTCTCTTTGTTGTAATAGAGGTCCACTTCATCAAAAGTATGGAGGACGAAGTTGCAACCCTGTTTCTTGATCTCTTTAAGGTCCTTTTCCACGTGTTCCAAGATGCGGGTTGAAAAATAGCTGGTGCCTAACTTATAGCTCATGCGAAAGCTCCTTCAGGGATAGCATCGATCCTATTGATGCTTTTACGGAAAACGGCGCACATCTTAGCTTTTTGCCCGCCAATAGAAAAGGCCCTCTCTGGGGCCATTTTTAAGGGAAGTTAGCGGACCCGGAATTGCAGGTTACGCAAAATAAGCCGCCCCGAACCCTGGCCGCCCGGGATGAAAAAATCCACGGTGGAAAGACCCTGCAGGTCCAAGATCTTGTTCCCCTTTTGGTTGCCAAAGGCGGTCCGTAATTCTAGATCCTCGAAATGGACGGTGTAGGTTTGCCAGTGGCCGGTGCCGGTAAAAGAAGGAAAAGAATAGGATTCGCCATCGGCGCCATTCATCGCTTGGGTCAGGTCCTTGGCACCGCTTTCGGTCAGAAAAACCTCGAAGGTCAGGCCCATTGGCGCGAAAGCCTCGAAAACCAGCAGGTTATAGCCCGTCAGGTCCACCGCTTGTTTGTCCAGAAGGGGCGGCACATTGGGATAACAGCTGATCCCGCAGCCCCAGCCGCCCCCGGAGTCATAATCCATGGCCAAGGGTCCGTTGGATAGGTCCAGGGTGACCGTGCCATTGTGGCTATCGTCGCCCCAGGTGGAAACAGGCGCGGAAGAGGTTATCCGTAAGAAGTCCCGCGTGTTGGGGATCTTCATCCCGGCCCCGGCTTGCCGGTACTGGGCGTCCTGGGCCGGTTCGAAATGGTCCGGCAGGGGTGAGGTTGAGTTCTTATGCAGGTCCGCAGCCAAAAGGTTCAACGCGGTATGTTTCTCGGTGAGCAGGGTGTAGGGCTTGTCATGGATATCCACCAGGCCATAGTCGCAGGCCTCGCCATCAAAACGGCCCTGAGGGGATTCGTCGGACCATTCGAACCAGTGAAGACCCACGATATAGGGAAGGTTGAGGGATTGATGGGCGTAACGGTCCAAATGTTCCGCGCGGTCGGCCTGGGTTGGCACCCGCACGTCGGCGCCGCCCTTGTTGGGATCGCCGCTTTGGTTCTCCTCGGCGGCAAAGGAATATTCGGTGACCAGGATGGGGCGTTTGGCCCTAGCGTAGAAGTTATCGAAAAGTTTAGTGTCGAAATCGCCGGACCGTTGGTAAAGATTCACCGACACCACGTCACAATATTTGGCGCAAGCGTCCACCACTTCCCAGGGAACCTCACCGGCAAAACGCACACCGAGGATCAAGTGATTCGGGTCGATCTTCTTCAATGCTTCGGTGGTCACGGCGAAATAACGTTCGGCCACCATGCCCGCCCAGGCATTGGCGTCGGCTTTTTGTTTTTTCGTGCGGGGAATGAGGGTTTGAGCGCTATCCAGGTCCTCGAAAGACTTGAGGTGGGTCTCCCATACGGCGTTGAAGTTATCGATGTCCTTGTCGTAGCGATCCTCGAAGAAAGCCTTCAAGGCGTCCTTGTCCGGGCATTCCAAATTGATGGCAGCGTAACGCTCCAACAGGGTCTTTTGGCCGTCGGTTTTCCAACCGTAATCGCCCCACCAAGGCAGTTCGTTGTCCAAGAAATAACCGATCAGGTTGGGATCGTCCTTATATTCAGCGGCCTTTTGGGCATTTTCTTTGACTCGTTTGACGAAAGCGTCGCTGAAGACCGAGTTGAGCACATCCTCCCAGGGATTACCCCGGGCGATATAAAGCTCGTGAGTATAGGGAACCTTCTTTTTTTCGAGGTCCTCATCGCTCCAAGCGCCCACGGTGTTGAAATGCCATTCCTTCATCCGTAAGAAAACTTCCTTGATCCAAGCGGCCTTGTCGCCGTCGAATTGATTTTTTACCGGATTGTAATAGTTGTCGTTCGGGGCCCGGTAGGACTGGTCACCGATCGCATTCACGCCCATGGAAATAAAGGGTTTGCCTGAGGGGGTCTTGAACCAGGCGCGCCCATCGCGCCATTCCACGGTGAAATAAGAGGAAGCGAAAAGGGAAGAAGCGATCAGGGAAAGGAACAAAGCCAGGAAAAGGGTCTTCTTCAAGGCGCACCTCGATGGGAAAAGTACGGGGAGTATAACCGTCCCCTCCAGGGAAAACAAATAACCAAGCTCTCCTCATTGACGGGTCCCATGGCTGGCAGCATAATAACGCTGCTTCCGGTCTGTCGCGCGAAGGTGCTGGGGAAGACGCCGGATAACAAGGAGAAGATCAATGAAGAAAGCTTTAGCCGTTGTTCTGTTCGCTTTGATGGTTTCGCCTATTCTCGCCGCTGATGCTGCCGCTCCCGCCGCTGCTGCTCCGGCCGCCGATGTCGCCGCGCCTGCTGCGGACGCCGCTGTCGCTCCGAAGGCCAAAAAGGCCAAGCCAGTTGGTGATGAAGCTGGTATCAAGAAGGTTTTTAAAGAGGTCTCTGACGCTTGGGCGGCTGGTGATGCCAAGGGTGTCGCTTCCCACTTCTTAAAAGAAGGCTCAGTCATCAATCCCTTCGGTCAAGAAGGCTGGGGCCGTGAGGAAGTCGAAAAGGTCGTCGCTGGTGATCTGGCCATGATGAAGGGCAGCACCCACACTTTCGATAACTTCAAATTCCATTTCGTGTTACCTGGGTTCGCCTTGGTCGATATGACCGGCACTATCTCGGGCCTGAAGAATGCCGATGGCACCGCTGCCCCGGATATGAGCCTTCATATCTATGCCGCTCTCGCCCAACGCGGTAAAGAGTGGTTCGCTTTGGCCATCCGTCCTTACGCTTTTGTGAAGGCCGGTGGCGCTGCTGCCGCCCCTGCCGCTGCCGCCGCCGCTGCTCCTCCGGCATCGGCCGTTCCGCCGATGGCTCCGGCCGCGACCGTTTCAGTCCCTGCCTCCAAGTAAGCTGTATTCCTAGCAAAAAGCCTTCCTTCCCTCCGGGGAGGGAAGGCTTTTTTATTTTCTACGTCATAGAGACCCGGAAGGAACCGCCTTTATACTGGCCGTCTTATCAACCCAAAAGAGGATCATCTTGAGCTCAAAACGCATCATCATCGTGGGCGGAGGGGTCATTGGCCTTTCCATCGCCGAACAACTTTTACGTAAAGGTATTACCCCTATCGTGCTGGACCGGGGCGCTTTCGCTAAAGAAGCTTCCTGGGCGGGCGCGGGATTCCTGGACCTGCGGTCGGTGGCCCGGGTGGGCGGGTCGATGATGGAGCTGTGTAAAAAGTCCTACGATCTTTTCCCTGAATGGACCGCCCGGCTCAAGAAAGACAGCCAAGTGGACCCGGAATACCAGAACTCGGGCAGTTATGACGTTGCCTTTACCGAAGAGGAAGAGACCGCCATCCATAAGATGGAGAACAATCTCAAGACCTTCGGCTTGACGGGCCAATGGTACGAGGGCCCTGAGGCGTTGGACCGAGAACCCCAACTTTCTTCCCTGGCCCAATCGGTCTTTTATTTTCCCCACACCAGCCAGGTCTTGCCGGCCCGATTGAACCGGGCTCTATTACAGGTATTGCAAAAAGCCAAGGTGGACCTGCGCGAGTTCGAGGAAGTGGACGATTTTCTCATCAAGGGTAAACAGTTCCTGGGTGTGCGCACGAACAAGGGTGTCATCGACGCGGATGGCGTAGTGATCGCCGCGGGGGCCTGGTCAGCGCCCTTAGCGGAAAAACTGGGGTTGTCCCTGGTATCCAAACCTTACCGGGGGCAAGTGGTCCATTACCGCAGCCAACCTGGTGTGGTGAAACATATCCTTTTCCATACCGGTTCCACCGGCATCACTTATATGGTGCCCCGATTGGACGGACATATTTATGTAGGCAGCACCCTGGAGGATGTGGGGTTCGACAAATCCACCACGCCCGCCGGACTTGAAAAGCTCAAGACCGGTGCCATGCAATTAGTGCCGGGCCTTTCCCAATATTTGATCGAGGAAACTTGGGCGGGCCTGCGACCGGGATCGATCGATGGTTGGCCTTATCTGGGGCCGGTACCGGGACTGGAGGGGGTTTGGATGGCCGCCGGGCATTACACCCACGGCATCCTGCTTTCGGCGGTGACCGGTGAAGTGATGGCCCAAATGGTGAATGGCGAGCGTACCTCGGTGAACCTTTTGCCGTTCGCGCTGAACCGTTCGGCCCATCCCGTTTCGGGCCTATAAATAAAAGAAATTTGGCACAGACGCACGGGATGTCACCGATATTCAAAATCTAAAAGTCGTTCAAGCCTTGTTCCATCCCATGGATCTGTGGTGAAAATGGTTTATTTGAAATTTAAATCAGTATCCCGCCTCTGTGGTGAAAACCCGCTTTGTTCTCTATAATGCCGTCACTTTCTGGATAAGGAACATTCATGAGCATCGTTGTAACGGGAGCTTACGGTTTTATCGGGGCGCGGGTGGCCAAGACCCTGCTGGAAAAAGGCCAAAAAGACCTGATCCTGGTCGATGAACCCGAATACGCGAAGACCCGCGGCTGCGTGAAAGGGTTGGAGAACCTGCCCTTCATCGACCGCTCCAAGTTCCTCGAGGAATTGCCCAAGCTCAAAGGCGTCACCGGCATCATCCATTTGGGCGCCTGCACCGACACCGGCAACCATGACCCCGTCTATATGTGGAAGATGAATACCGATTACACCAAGACCATCTGGAATTGGTGCGCGGCCAACCAAGTGCCCCTCATTTACGCCTCCTCGGGCGCCACTTACGGCAAGGGCGACGAGGGTTATTCCGACGAACACAAAGATATCCCCCACTACAAACCCCTGAACGTCTATGGCCGAAGCAAGCATGAGTTCGACCTGTGGGCCCTGGAGCAAAGGGCCGCCCCGCCGCGCTGGTATGGACTGAAGTTCTTCAATGTTTACGGTATGGACGAGAACCACAAGGGCCGTATGGCCTCACCGATCTTCCATGGCTTCCACCAGATCGCCACGACGGGCAAGATGAGCCTGTTCCGTTCCCACAAAGAAGGCATCAAGGACGGGGAACAGATGCGCGATTTCATCTTTGTCGATGACATCGTCAAGCTGGTGATCTTCTGTCTGGAAAAGAACGCTCCTTCGGGCATTTATAACTGCGGTACGGGCAAGGCCCGCACCTTCGTGGACCTGGCCAAAGCCCTTTTCACGGCCATCGACAAGCCCCTGAACATTGAATGGATGGATACCCCGGAGAAATTCCGCGCCGGGTACCAATATTTCACCCAAGCCGACATGCACAAGATGATCAAGGCTGGTTATAACGAACCGTTCCTTTCCATCGAGGAAGGCGTCAAAAAGTACGTGGACTGGCTAAAGAAGAACTCCGTCAAAAATTAATTTCCCTGAAGAGGTAACCATGAGCAACGTTGTCCTGCAGACCAACATTCCCGGCGTGCCGGCCCCCAAACGGGGTAAGGTGAGGGATATCTATGATCTGGGCGATAAACTTCTCATTGTCGTGACCGACCGTATCTCGGCCTTCGACGTCATCATGCCCAACGGTATCCCGGACAAGGGCGTGGTGCTCAACCAGATCTCCGCTTATTGGTTCAAGCAAGTCGCCGGCATCATCCCCAATCACGTGATCTCGACGGATGTGTCCACCCTGCCCGAGCCCTTCCAAAAGGCCAAGGACCAGCTGGTGAACCGTTCTATGATCGTCAAAAAAGCAAAACCCCTTCCGGCGGAATGTATCGTGCGCGGTTATTTGACCGGGTCGGGATTGAAGGAATACCAGAAGACCGGCAAGGTCTGCGGTATCGAATTACCCAAAGGCCTGATCGAGTCCTCCCGCATCGCCGAACCCATCTTCACACCTTCGACCAAGGCGGAAGAGGGGCATGACATCAATATCTCCTTCGACGAGATGAAAAAGATCCTGAATGACGATAAGCTGGCCGAGAAGGTGAAGGATGTGAGCCTGGCCATCTATAAAAAGGGCCGAGACGTGGCCAATGAAAAGGGAATCCTGATCGCGGATACCAAGTTCGAGTTCGGCCTCTTGGACGGCCAGCTCATCCTGATCGATGAGGTTATGACACCGGATTCCTCGCGTTTTTGGCCGAAAGACCAGTATAAAGAAGGCCAAACCCAACCCAGCTTCGACAAGCAATTCCTGCGGGATTATTTGGAGACCCTGAAGGATTGGAACAAGACGCCGCCGGGCCCGGTGCTGCCCGACGCGATCGTCACTAAAACCCGTGAAAAATACGTGGAAGCTTTTGAAAGGGTCACCGGTAAGAAGTTCGGGGACTTCAACTTTTAACGGCGTATAAAAAAGTCTAAAAAAATGGACTTTTTGCGTCTTCGTCGCAGGTATATCGCTCCTAATCCGTGGCCGTTGACGGGGTGCAAAGGCATTTTTTGGCACCCCGTTAACGAGACCCGATACAATTAAGAGCGTCTTAACCCTAGGAGGGACCATGAACAACTTCTGGCAGCAGCTTTATTGGAATCTTTTCATGAACAGCTGGCATTGGGCTGTGGCGGGCGCGGGCATCGGCCTGACCGCTTTCGGTCTGGCCTGGTTCACGGGAAAAAAGCTGGGAGTGACGGGCGCTTTCTCCGACGCTTGCAGCGTCCTGACGAATACCACTTCCTCCCAATGGAAATTGTGGTTCCTACTGGGCCTGCCCTTGGGCGGTTTCGTGGCCAACCTGGGCCATTGGAGCTGGACCCTCACCTATGGACGGCTGGACGCGCTTACCTACGGTTCCTTTTGGATCAAAACCCTTTGGCTGTTGGTCAGCGGGTTCATGATCGGTTACGGGGCCCGTTGGGCGGGCGGATGCACCAGTAGTAACAGCATCATGGGCGTGGCCCTGGGCAGTAAGATGTCGATCCTAGCCACCATCGTTTTCTTGGCGGCGGGTGTGTTGGTCACCAATTTGGTCTTTAAGGCGGTGATGTAATGGCCCTTTCCCGTAAAACCCGAAAAGCCTCGATGGAAGTTTTTGAAGTGCGCAAGAAAAAGAAGGTCTCGACGACCCTTTCCACCGGCTCGATCCTGACCTTCGTTCTTTTCGGTTTCTTCTTTGGCTATTTTCTTTCCAAGGCCCGTGCCACGGATTACGACAGCATCGTCGATATGTTCATGGTGAAGGACTTCCAACTGTACGGGGTGATCGGCGTGGCCATCCTGATCGTGGCGGCCGGGTTGTTCCTGACCCAACGCTACAAAAAGCCGACCCTCTCGGGCAAGGCTTTGGACTGGCAACCCATGAAGTTCGATCCTAAGCGGCTCATCGGGGCTTTCATCTTCGGCGCGGGCTGGGCCCTGGCGGGCACCTGTCCGGGTACGGTCGTGACCCAATTGGGCGAGGGCAAGGTTTACGCGCTCGTGACCATCATCGGTATCCTCATCGGGGTCTGGGCTTACGCGAAACGGACACCGAAAGAATCCGACGGAAGTCAGTGCTAAAAAGCCTCTTCGCCCTTCTTTTTTCCGCTGTAGTCCTTGTTACTGGGACTTCCTCGGCCTTTTCCCAAGACTGGCAGCCGACGGATAGCGATACCTCGTTCGCGCATTGGCCCAACAAGATCGTCGATGACCTGCCCCATCTTTTTGTCGAAGAGAACATCATGCCCTTTACCGCAGGGGTTTTTATCACCTCGGGCGATTGGGTCATCGGCGGTGACAGCACCAAGCCAGCGGTGGCCCTTCAACAGCTCAATGTCCAACCCCTTTGGGATTTCGGTAATTTCTATGGCGAGGGATGGGTGGAAGGTTTTGGCGCGCTGGGCAGTTGGGTGGGTGGTTCCCTTCTGCATGATACCCGAGCGCAGGAATTCGGCCGGGACGCGGGCGAGGCGTTGCTCCTCTCAACGATCACGGTCACCGGGCTCAAATATATCGGACTTCGGGAAAGACCGGACGGTTCCAACAACCAATCCTTTCCCTCGGGGCACACCATCACGGCTTTTTCCTTCGCGCCGGTGGTGACCAAGTATTGGGGCTGGGGCGCGGGCATCGCGGCCTATTCATTAGCCACGGTAACGGCTTGCGCGAGGGTGGAAGGTTATCATCACTACGTTTCGGATGTGGTCGCGGGAGCGACACTGGGGTTCCTCATCGGCCAAATGACGGTCTATAAGCCGAAAGACCTCTCGCTGGGGCTGGGCCCGGGCACCGCTGAATTAAAACTCGCCTTCAACTGATCCCTAATTTTGATATCTCTTTCGACCAATGACCCATGAAAAGGGTCAGGCTCGGTTCCTGTAAAAGCGCCATTTTTCCCATTTTCTTTTTGAAGGCCGGGTCTTTTTCCGATACTAGGATCAGCTCGGACCCTTTTGTTTTTTTGTAATCCACGAAATTCACGGTCCAATTCAGGGATAGAAGTTTATCTTTATCGGTTCGCACCCAAGTACGAGCGTTACCTTTCTCGTCGGTCTTGGAATGACAAGTCGCTAAGCGCACTTTTGCCGGTAAAGCGTAGGCCGAAGGCTCAATATCGACCACTTCTTCCAATAGACGGGCGTCCCCAAAATCCGGTTCCAAAGGCGGGGCGTCGGTAAAAATAAGCAGGCACTTGTCGGTCCAGCGCCCATCCCGGGTCTTTACCCGGCAAGGTACCTCGGCATATTCGGTCTTTCGGGCCAGGCTATGCACCGGGGTTGCGCCGATCGTTTTGGCCTTTTGGAACAATTCGACGGACAGGGAAAGCGACGTGGTGCCCCAGGTCTTGAGCAAAGGCACCCGGTCCTTGGGAACGAAAGTGATCTTTTCCTCGCCCGCGTCCAAATACCAAAATTGGCGGCAAAGCGCGCATTGAAGGAGAGAACCGAACTGGAATTTTTGCGCCAAGACCAACTTCGGTTGACCCTGTAACAGGACCCGCCAGTCGAACTGGATGGTCTGGTTATCGCCGGCGCAGGCCGGGCAGGTACCGGGCTTGAGGGAACCTTGAAGGCCTTGGAACAAGAGAGAATCCTTCACCGCGGGAATAAAAGCAGGGTTTGGATATTAAAGCACTTTTGCCCGGTCTTTTTTGCCGAAAAGCCTCCCAAAATTTGTCCGGTGGACCATTGTTTGATATCTTTGAACCACGCTATCCCCTCTCCGACAAGGACGATCATGGGCCTGAACAAAGGTTGGCTGGAAAGACGCAAGAACGGCAAACCCCTCTCCATCATCGAGGTCAACTTTCACCGGGCGATCATCAAGAAGATCCCCAAGCTCAAGGGTACCAAGATCCGGGTGCCGACCCGTTCCAGCGACGAGACTTATTATGTGCTCGATAAAAAGGTCGACCTGGGCGAGTTAAGCCTGGTGGGAAATAACGTCTTCAACAACAACGAGATCATTGTGGTACAGATGACGGTGGCCCAGTTCCGCATCCCCTTGCGGTTGTTGGGTAAGGTGACCCAGGTCACCAGTTACGTGGAATATAAAAGATTGGTCTTTGAGGGAGCTATCAAGTTCACCGCAGTGCACAAAGGGGATTTCGACCTGCTCCTCGAGATGGACGACCGGCGCCGGATGCAGCAAACCGCCCCGCCACCTACCGCCGTCACTAAAAGCAAGATCCCCTTCGGCTATAAGAAATAGCTCAGCTGAGCGCGGCTAGCCGATCCAGTTCCTTCTCTACCTCATCCATGAGCGGTTGGATCATCTTCAAACTGAAATCAAAATGGATGCCCGCTTCCTCAAAGATCTCCGGCAGGGGTTTGCTGCCGCCCACCGCCAGGCCCCGCTTGTAAAGCTTCACGCCCTCGGCCTTGTCCTTGCGGACATTGCGCCAAACCTGCAGCGCGCCCAGCTGGGCGATGCCGTATTCGATGTAATAGAAGGGCACCTCAAAGATATGCAGCTGACGGTGCCACAGATTGGCGCGCACTTCCTCAAAGCCGGTCCAATCCTCCAGACCGCCTAATCTTTTGCGCAAATTCACCCATTGGTCGGTGCGTTCCTGGCGGGTATGGCCCGGGTGGGTATAGATCCAATGCTGGAAAGCGTCGATGGTGGCGATCCAAGGCAGCAGGCTGATGACGTTCTCCAAATGCTTGATCATGGACCGGGCGGCGTCCTTGGGATCGGGGTAAAAGACCGATAGATAAGGATTGCCCATCAGCTCCATGCTCATGGAAGCCACCTCGCAAAATTCCATGGGTGCGTGGCGGTAAGGATAAAAGGGCACATTCTTCCAGGCGAAGCTGTGCATGGCATGACCGCCCTCATGCAGCAGGGTACGCACATCGCCATCGACACCGACCGAATTAGCGAAGATGAAGGGGATGCGGGCTTCTTCCAGGTCCGATTGATAACCGCCGGGAGCTTTGCCTTTGCGGGAATCCAGGTCCAAAAGGCCCAGTTCCTTCATCTGGCGGAAGTTCGCGCCGAACTCAGGGTCCACTTGGCCCAATATCTTTTCGCAGCCTTCGATGAGCTGTTCGGTCTTGTCGAAAGGTTTCAAGGGCGCCAAACCGTCCGGGTTCACCGACATGTCCCAAGGTTTGAGGCTAGAGAGACCCATTTTTTTCATGCGGCGCTGTTGGATCTTGTCCACCAAGGGTTTGATGGTCTTTTCGGCGGTCTGGTGAAAAGCCTCGCAGTCCTTGGGGCTGTAATCGAAGCGTTCCTTGCGGCGAAACATATAGTCCCGGTAATTATCAAAGCCCGCGTTCTTGGCGATCTGGCCGCGGATCTTCAGCATTTGATCGTAAAGGTCCTCGAATTTGTCTTTTTCCTTTAGGCGGCGTTCGCTCACGATCTTCCAAGCTTCTTCCCGCTTGGCCCGGTCGGTCAGCTCTAAATAGCGGCCCATTTGTTCGAGAGTCTGTTCCTTGCCGTCATACTGCACGGTCAGGGAGCCGCTGAGTTTTTGATATTGCTGGGACAATTTTTCCAGCTCGGTCTCCAGGGGGATGTTCTCCTCCCGGTAGAGGGTCAGTTGGTTCTCGACAGAACGGTCGTAAAGGAAGAATTCCTCTTTGTCCAAACCGGACCGATGAGGACATTCCCAATATTTCTTCATCAGGGCAAAGAAAAGGGGTTTACTGGGCTCACCCACTTTTTCGAGGAATTCCACGTAATCCTTCTCGATCTGGGGGTCGTCGGTCTTACAGGTCATGCGGATGTATCGGATCGAGCCTTCTTCGCTCAAGGTTTGTTCCAAGTCGTTAAGATCGTTGAGCCATTTTTTCAGATCTTCGACGTTGTTGAGCGGGCGGTTCTTCAGTTCATTCAGCATCGGTTCGATGACGGACCAATCACCCAGTTTGGCGTCCTTCGGAACATAAGTGCGGGGGTAAGGATGGGGAATAGTTTCGGCGGTCAAAAGGGCCATGGGTCATCTCCTAAAATAATTGGAAACAAAGGCATTTTAGCCACAGATGCAGGGGATACAGCAGATATATAAAAAGATAAATCCTAAAATTAAACAGTTGGGATCGAATTTTTTTGATTCAAAAGGTTTATCTCCCGAATCTTCCGCATCTACGGCGATCGATTTTCTGTTTTTGTTGCATTGCTAAAGGAAAGGGCCGTTATAATCCGCACATGACCGTTTATTCGTACTCACGCATCAATACTTATTACACCTGCCCCGCCCAATTCCAATTCCGTTACATCGAGCGTCGGCCCTCGCCGGTGGCCGAAGGTATCGAGCTTTTCCTCGGTTCCCGTTTCCACGAGACCATGGAATATCTCTATGGCCAGCTGGACAACAAAGTGCCCACGGTCAACGAACTGGTCAATTACTTCAAGAACCACTGGCAGCAGCATTGGCAGACCTCCCTGCAAAAGCAAAGGGACCGGGGCTTTAAAGACACCTTGCGTATCGCCAAAGCGGGCCAGACGGTGGAAGATTACTTCCAAAAAGGCCAGTTGTTCGTTGAGAACTATTTCCATCAGTACCATCCCTTCGACCAGGACAAGACCGAGGGCATCGAATTGAAGGTGGCTTTCAACCTGGACCCCAAAGGCCAGTTCAAGATGCAGGGTTTCATCGACCGCCTGGGCCGGGATGACAGCGGCACTCTCTGGATCCACGATTACAAGACCAGTGCCCGCAAGATGAGCGACGAGGACGCCAAGAGCGAGGACCAATTAGCCCTTTATCACGCGGGGTTACTGCAAAACCCCCGGTTCGGGGCCAAGGAAAAATATAAGTTGATGTGGCATTTCGTGGCTTTTGAGAAAGACCAGGTTGTCGCGGAGCGTAACCCCAAAGAGATCGACTGGTTGAAACAAAAATATATCAGCAAGATCGAGACCATTGAAAAGGCGAAGACCTTCCCGACGAAAACCGGTATTCTTTGCCGCTGGTGCGAATATTTGACGGTTTGCACCGACGGAACGGCTTGGGTCCGGTCCAAAGGCGGGGAAGTGGACGACGATTCTGCGGCCATCAAAGAAGCGACACCTTCTACGTCTTCGGCGTCCCTGACAACGACAGAGGTTCCTCTACCCGAGCCGGTCGCCGCGACCGCGGTGCCCGCGGAGGCTATCGCGCCCCGGTCGACCGCGCGCAAAAAAAGCTCCCGTCACTCGGTCTCGCCGGACCAGTTAAAGCTCTTCTAAAAGCGCGCTAATTTTTTTCATTCGTAAATTTTTCAGGGATTTTTTCCTGCAATAATTTTTCCACCGCTTCCCTTAACTCAGCGTTTTCTTCCTTGCGAGCGTCCTGCAAGAAACGCATGGCTTCAGGCCGGTGGATCTTCGCCAGGGCTTTCAGCGCCTGCAGGCGGGTGTGGGACGAATAAACGGATTTCTTTGAGGCCTTTTTGGTCACCACTTGTCCGAGAAAATCGATGGCTTCTTTTTGCCCTAATTCCCCCAAGGAGAAACAAACCGCCGTGATCCAATCCTCGTTCTCGGGGAAACGCTCGGCGCGCATTTGAACGGCTTTCAATAAGATCGCGGTACCACCCGGAAATTGGAGCTGTCCCATGAGCCCCGCGGCCTTGACCGCGATGGCCGTGGATCCGTCCAGCAAAGCGGGACGCAAGGCCAAGCCCCCCACCGATTGATGGATCTTGTCGAACAGGTCCAGCAACGCTTGTTTGAGCTGGGGAGTTCCCTTGCCGACCCAGGAGGAAAGCTGCAGGGCCAAGGGCGCGTCCAAGCCGCAGCGGTCCAGGAGAGGCAACAATTGCCAGACCTTTTCTTCCTCGACCGAAGCGAGCATCTCGACCAGGACGGACCGGACCGATTCGCGGATCTCATAAAGCAGGTTTAGCGCTTCCAATTTTTGAGCGGGCGTGGAGCCGAAATAATCCTCCAATAAAAGCGGCGCGGCCATCTCACCCAGCAGGGGAAAGTGGTTGAGCTTGCCCGCGTGATGGGCACAATCCACCAACCGGCGGATCAACTCGGGAGTGGAGCGTTCGTAAAGCCAATGGCGGGCGATGGAGGAACATTCAGGGAAGGACGCGATGTCCTCGTCGGCCTGGAAGTGCAAGGTGGCCAACAGGGTCAGCACGGGTTGTTCCTTTTTCAGGTCCATAGCGGCCTCCACCAGGTCCCAGGCCAGGAGCAGGGCGCTTTGGTAAGTGCCGGGATAGACCTCGGAAGCGATGAGGAAGTTCAGTTGGTCCAACACTTTTTCCACGACCTTGGCATTCTTCACCCAGGGGCGGGCGTCCATCAAATGGGTCAGGGCTAATTGCCGCTCGAGGGGATTGCCCCGCAGGCCATCGGCCAAGGAGAAGACGGTCTTTTCCACCAAGTCCTGGCGGCCTCTTTCCACCCAATAAGCCAAACAATCACTGACCAGACCCTCGGTGGCCGGGTCAAAGAGCACCGACGGCCAGCCATTCTCCATGGCGATCTCCAACAACGAATACATCGAAGAGGTCGCGCCTTCCGCCATGAAGTCCCCGGTGGGGTTCTTGAACCAGGTGGAGATATTGCTGAAATCCGGAGAGGACCTTTCCATCCGTTCCAGCAGGCGATTGAACATTTGATCGAAGGTTTCCAGCAGATGGGTCATTTCGGGGCTGGAGCCTAGGGTTTTGCGCTGCAACTGGGAGAACTGCCAGGCCTCGGCCACGAAACTGAGAAGGGCATGGCGGTTGCGGTCCATGGGTTCCTCGCTGACCGGGGTGCTTTGCATCAAGGTGGCGGCCGAATCGGCGATCCGCAGGCTCATTGTCTCGGCCTTAGAAGGTTCCTGCATTTGCACGGTGCCGGTCAACGGGCGGATGTTGGTCTTGTCCTGGTGTTGGAATTTTTCCTTGTTCTCCTCGAAGGGAAAGGTGATGACCTGCAGCCAGGCGGTCAGTTCGGTCAGCGTGATATCCTTGGTGATCTCTACGCCTTGAAGGTCCTGATCCTTGAAAAGGCTCAGCAGGTCGTCTAGGGGAGAGAGCAGATAATCATTGGCGTAAAGCTTGTCGTCCTGCACATGGATATAAAGAGGATTGACCGAATGCAGGACCTTTTGAAAATCCTTGTGCAATTTTTGAATGGCCTGGGTGACAAAAGAACTATTGATGGGATAGAAAGAAACGTAACTGATGGCCGCGCGAAAATCATGCGCCAATTGGGACATGAACTTTTTTTTGGACTCGGGTATCGTCATCGCTTGAAGGGGGTCCATAGGGCTCCTCGAAATGAAAGGATTGGGCCGTATTTCAAGCGGTCGATGTGGGTGGAAAACTTCTCTACAAACACGTTAGCACCGCGTTTTCAGGATCCCCAAGTTAAATATTTTCCACAGGGGAAAGACGTTTTACCTGAAAACTGGTTTTTAGCCCTTTTTTTGTCGATTTGTGAGGTCTTAGATTCGAAATAAGACGATGGAGGATTGTCTTTTGGGATAAAACCAGTTAAAAAGAATAGGTCATTCAAAAGGAGCTAAGCCATGAAAAAGACTTTTTCCCTGATGTTATCGCTGTTTTTAGGTACCGCCTTGATGGTGGGTTGCAGTGCCAAAAAAGAAGTAGTTTCACAAGAACCGGAAGCCAAGCCTACCCCGGACCAAACTCTTCATTACACCGTCAAGAAGCATGACACCCTTTGGGATATCGCCGGACGCTCTTCGATCTACGGGGATTCGTTCCAATGGCCTTTGCTTTTCAAGTCCAACCGCGACAAGATCCAAGACCCGGACCTGATCTATCCCCAACAGGATTTCGAGTATCACAAGGATGTGGATAGCGCGACGGTGAAAGAAGCCCGCGACCTGGCCAGCAAGACGCCGAAGTACAAGAAACACTCCAAGCCGGTCAGCAAACTGCCGATCGATTATTTCTGATCGGTCTGAAAGTACAAAGCCCGCGCCCTTCGGGGACGCGGGCTTTTTTTATTTAAGGTTGGTTTAAGGCTTAGGCGGGGATCAACTCGTCGTAAGTACGGATCCTGGCAATGACTTCCTCAATAAGATAATCAGGGGTCGAGGCGCCAGCAGTAATGCCCACCTTTTGCTTGCCCTCGAACCACTTCGGGTCCATCTCCTGGGCGGTTTCGATGTGGTGAGTGGCATTGGGCAGATTCATCATGCAGGTATCGGCCAGTTTATGGGTATTGCTGGAATTGCGTCCGCCGATCACGATCATGATGTCCATTTGTTTGGACAGGGCGGCGGCGGCGGTCTGACGGTCCTTCGTGGGTTTGCAGATAGTGTTGATCGGCACCACCTCGGCGCAACGGGCCTTCAATAAATCAACGAACTGGTCGAATTTCTCCAATAGTAGCGTGCTTTGACAGACCACGCCCACCTTCGATCCCTCGGGGACCTGGACGATATCCTCTTCGTGGTAAATGACGATGGGATCCTTCATGCGGCTGGCGATGCCCTTCACTTCCACGTGCTTGGGGTCACCAACAATGACGATACGCAGGCCCTGACCCTGCAGTTTGAGGCCTTCGTTGTAGATCTTGGTTACCAGGGGACAGGTGGTATCAACGATCTCCAGACCTTTTTCCTTCATTTGGCCGATCACGTTGATGTCGAGTCCATGGGCGGTGATGACCACTTTGTTATCCTCGACGTCCTTGAGGTCATAGACGATCTTTTTGTTGAGCGAGGCTAAGCGGGCCACTTCCTGCGGGTTGTGGATGAGCGATCCGAAAATAAAAGCCTTGTCCATGGTCTCGGCTTTTTGGATGGCTTTTTTCACGCCGAAACAAAATCCGGCGGCATTGGCTATTTGAATTTCACGCGACATTTATCGTCCTTTAAGCCCGGCGAAATCCCTTTCGTCCAGGGGAAAGTGATTATAATAACCGTCAATTCGGATTCAAACCCCTGTTCTTCCTAAAGGACCATTCCGTGAGTTTTTCCCTTTATTTGGGTCCCTACCAACCCTTCCTCGAAGAACAATTGCTCGCCGCTTACCAAGATTTCCGCGCCCAAGATCCCTTTACCAAGATCACGGTGTTGGTGCCCAACTACCTGTTAGTGGGGCATTTGCGCCGGGTACTCACCGAAAAGGGACAGGATCTTTTCAACCTCGAAGTGCATACCTTACGCCATTACATGGAAGACCTGGCCGAAGAGACAGCCATCCAAGAGGACCTGAAGACCTTGCCGGATGTGCTGGTGCCGGTCATTCTCAAAGAAGTTACCCAAATACTGCTGAAAAAAAGCCGAGCCTTCGGCGCGGTCCGCCAAACCCCTGGTTTTTACCATGCGCTTCGGGCCACCTTGAGCGAACTGAAAGAAGGGCTCTATACCCCCGCCAGCCTGAACGCTCATGCGGCCCGCTTGGCCAAGGCCGGCCAAGAAAGGCTGGCGGGCAAACTTAAAGAGTTCAGCGGGTTCTTCGCGGCTTATGAGGCTTGGAAGAAAAAGGGAGGCTGGCTGGACCGGGAAGACACTTATCAAAAGGTGCTCGAAAAGCCCCTAGTGGATAAAGGGGTCGTTTGGGTCTACGGGTTCTATGATGCCCCGGCAGTTCAAAAAAAAGTCCTCACGCATTTCAGCGCCGCGGGGAAAAGCCATTGGTTCATCCCTTATGAGGACCACCCAGCCTTTGAATACGCCAAACCCTTCGTGAAATGGGCCAAGAGCATGGGCCAGGTCCGGGCCGAAGCCTGTTGGGAAGAAAAGAGCATTAGCCCCCGGCGGTGGTTACAAACGGCACTATTCCAGGAAGAGATTTCCGAACCCACCGACACCGATCCTTTTATGGGATCGGCACAGCCAAAGCTTGTCGCTCGGCAGGAAGCCTCGCAACAGGCGCTAGACTTCGACAACTCCGATTGCAAGATCCTCCTTTGCCCCGGCGAACCGAGGGAAGCCAAGGAGATCGCCCGGATCCTCCTGAACGAAGCGGACCGACAAGATGTTTTCCTTTCGGATTGCGCGGTGGTGTTGCGAGAGACCAGTTCTTACCGCAAAATCATGCCGTCGGCTTTCGCTGCCCAAGGCGTTCCCCTGTCCCGAGCCCTGCCCGCGCCGTTGTTAGAGTCGATGGAAGCCAAGGCCTTGCTTCTTTTGCTCGATGGATTCCTGAACGATCTACCCCGGGACACGGTTATGGACCTCTTGTCCTGTCCCTGCCTGGGCCCAGAAGCTTTTGGTTTGAGCCTGGATGAATGGAATCCTTCTTTTTGGGATGTGATGAGCCGGGAAGCCCGGGTTGTCGAAGGCGAAAAGGAATGGACCCGCCGCATCCTGGGTTGGCGCAAGCAAAAGGAAAAGGGAAACGCGGAAGAGGAAGAAAGCACACCCATGTCGGAAGCCTTGGCGGCGTCTTTTGCTTTTGAGAAGGTCCTGGGCAAATTGTTCCAAGCCCGGGAACAGTTCCAACAAGCCAAGGATTGGGGCACGCAGGTCACAGCCCTTCGAGAAAGCTTCGAGGTTTTCCTGACAAAGTCGCCGGCCCGTGAAGAGACCTCGGCAGTCCTCAACTCTTTGTCCCTTTTGAGCGGCTCGTTCAAATTGGCCCTGACCGCGGAAGACCTGACCGAACTTTTAAAGACGCTCCTCGAACAAAAGAACTCACCGGCGCAAGAACTACAGCCCGGTGGGGCTCAAGTGGTGGACTTGATGCAGGCCCGGGGTGTTTCCTTCGAGGTGGCGGTGCTGCCCGGACTGGTCGAAAAATTCGTGCCCCGGTTGGTCAGGCAAGACCCCCTTCTTTTGGATGAGGAACGCGCGCTTATCGCCGGACGGGGTGAGGAAGAGATCGCCCTCAAGCAAGCCAGCGCGCTTGAGGAGCGGCTTTTGTTCCTCCTGGCGGTCCGAAGCGCCCGAAAGGCGCTCATCCTCACAGCTCCGCACTTGAATCCTTCCACGGGTTCGCCCCGCACGCCTTCCATTTATCTTTTTGAATCCGTCGAAGTGATCCTCGGCAAACGGGTCAGCCGGTTGGGCGATGCCGTCGGGTTGGTGCAGGCGGTGACCGTCAGTGATTGGGTGAAAGAGGATCTGAAAGATTGCGGCGATCCTTTGGAGACCCTTTTGACCGCTCTCTCCCAAGCGCGGGAAGGCAACCCGGTACCCGCCTTGGCGGTCGCGGGGGATAAACCCTTTTATTTCGAGGGAAAAGAACTGCTCAAAAACCGCCAAGCTTACAAGGTCTTCACCGGCCATGACGGCATCCTCTCCAGCGCGGAAGCCCAAGCGGCTTTAGCGAAGAATTACGGTCTGGACCATAGCGCCATTTCCGCTTCCCGGTTGGAAACCTTCGCGCTCTGTCCGTTGCGTTATTTTTACCGTTATGTGCTTCATCTGACCGTGACCCCGGATCCGGAAAAGATCGTCCAGCTTCAATCCTCCGACCGGGGGAACTTGATGCATGACATTCTTGAAAAGACATTGGTCCGGGGCCTGGCTGAAGGTTGGACCGCTTCCCGGGACCTGGAACAAGGGCTCAAAACCCTTGAAGAAGAAAAAGCCTCGGCCTTTCACCGTTTCGAGACCGAAGGCGTGCCTGGCGCGCCCGCCTTGTGGCATTGGGAAAAAGAACAAATGACCCGGGACCTGACGGGTGTGCTGAAAGAAGTTCTGGAAGATCCCGATTGGACGCCTTTCGCTTTTGAGGTGGCCTTCGGAGGCAAAGACAGCGAGGTGGTCTTCCCCCTGGCGAATGGGCAAAAACTGAAACTCCAAGGCCGTATGGACCGGGTGGATGTTTCCGCGGATGGAAGTGAATTGCGGGTGGTCGACTATAAAACTGGCAGTTCCGCGGGCACGAAGAACGACAGCGTGAAGGATGGCACCAAACTGCAGCTGCCCTTTTATCTTTGGGCCCTGCGCCATCTCTATCCCGAAAAGGTTTCCCATCAGGCGCTGTACGACTTCATCACCCGCAAGGGTGATCATAAAAAAGTGAGGTTCGACACCGACAAGGCGGGCCGGGTGGAACCGGTGTTGGAACAGGTTCTGTCCACGGTGGCGGAAGGAGTGCAAAAGGGTCTTTTCCCATCGGTGGGCGAGGCTTGCGACCATTGTGATTACCGCCGTCTGTGCGGGTCGGGCATGAAGGACCGGGGTGAGAACAAGAAAGAAGACCCGCAAGCGCAAAGCTATTACGCCCTGGAGAAACTGTCATGATCTCCGATCAAAAGGCCCGTCAAAAGATACTGACCCACCTCGACGCTTCTTTCGCCGTGGACGCCGGCGCGGGCACGGGTAAGACCACCCTGCTCATCGACCGGTTGGTGGCGCTGATACTCGAAAAGAGAACCCCGCTGACCCGTATCGCGGCCATTACCTTTACCGATAAGGCGGCGGGGGAATTGGTCGAACGGCTTCGGTACCGCCTGGAACGGGAATTCGATTCGGAAGGGACCCTTTCTTTGCTCCCCGGCGATCGCCAGGCGCGAGAAAAGCTTTTACGACAAGCCCTAAAAGACCTCGAACAAGCCATGGTCTCCACAATCCATTCTTTCTGTTCCTCGCTGCTGCGCGAATATCCCGTGGAAGTCGGCGTGGATCCGCAATTCACGGTGCTGGATCAGGTTCAGACCGACGCGCTAGAAGCCCAAGCTTGGGAAAACTGGCTCAAGCGGTCCCTCTCCCAAAAGGTCGAGGCGCTCATGCCTTTTTTCCAGCTGGGCGGCACCTTTGAGCATGTTGAAAAACTTAAAGAACAGCTCCTGCGCAACCGATCGCTCGTCGAAAAGCCGTCCGTTCCCCCCATGCCGGACCCAAAAGAGACCCTGACGGACCTGAAGCGGCTTTGGACGCTCATCCAAGCACTCGCCAAGCCCGTCTCGGCCGAAGACACACTGGTCAAAAAACTGCGGGAATTCGAGAAGGATTGGAAAGCAGCCCAAAGATTGACCGGTGAGAATTTGACCTATGCCTTAGCGGATCTATCGGTACCGAAGATCGGAAATGTGGGAGCCCAAAAGAATTGGGGTAAAGAGAACTTAGAGATCGCGAAAAACCATGTCGAAGAATTCCGGGAATGCCAGGAACGACTTGCAGCCCGGGTGAAAGACGCGGCGGTGACCGGCGTCTCGGGCTGGTTGTGGGATTACCTGGAGGAATACGCCAAGGTGAAGACCCAACAGGGATTCCTCGATTTCGACGATCTTCTTTCCAAGACCCGGGACCTGCTGAAGACCCGGCTGGACGCCCGGGAAGAACTAAAAAAACGCTACGACCATTTGTTCGTGGATGAGTTCCAAGATACCGACCCGCTCCAGGTCGAAATTGTTTTCTTTCTTTCGGAAAAAGAGCGAAAAAAGTCGAAGACTTGGCAGGAAGTGGAGTTAGAACCCGGAAAACTTTTTCTCGTCGGTGACCCTCAGCAAAGCATTTACCGATTCCGCCGGGCGGATGTGGAAATTTATGGTGAGGCCAAAGCCCGCCTGGCGGCCTGCGGCGGCGAGGTGGAAAAACTCACCGAGAACTTCCGAACTTTGTCGCCCATCGTGGATTGGGTCAATCAAAGCTTTCTCAAGCTTTTTGAGGCGGGGGTCTTTCCCTATAACGCCCAAAAGGCACACAGAACCCTCGATGCCGATTCCATTATGGAATCGGCACAACCAAAGCTTGCGCCTCGCCCTGTGGCCTCAGCGCAGGTGAAAACCCATCGATTATCGCCCTTGATCGGGCTTGAGATACCTGAATTGCCTGAAGAACAACAAAGTACCGCCGCTTTTCGAAAGATCGAAGCGGAAAACACCGCGGACTTCATCGACCAACTGCTCAAAGATAAAACGCTCGTTGTGGATCCCAAATCGCCGAAGGACAAACCGACACTAAGACCCGTCCAAGCGGGGGACATCGCGATCCTTTTCCGCGAGCTCTCCAACACCGAATCGGTCTATGAAGACGCCCTGCGCCGCCGGAACATCCAATTCCAGATCGTGGGCGGCAAGAAATTCTATAACCGACCCGAAGTGGTCGCGCTGGAAACCCTTTTGGCCTGCCTTGAATCACCGGCGGATGAGGCCAGTTTGGTGGCCCTTCTTCGCAGTTCCTTGTTCGGTTTTACGGACGAGGAATTATTCCTTTATCGGGAATCAGGCGGGATCTTCCATTTTCTCCGAGCGCCTTCGGGAAAGATGGGAGAGGCCTTCCGCTATCTGCGCACCTGGCATTTCGCCACGCGCAAAATGAGCCCGGCGGAAAGCCTGCTTTATCTTTACGACCAGACCAATCTCTTGGCGGTGACGGCCTGCCAGCCCCATGGCGAGCAGCGGGTGGCGAACCTGATGAAAGTGGTCGATCAATGCCGGGACCTGGAAGCGTCCCAAAATTTCACTTACCGGGCCTTCGTGAAATGGCTTTCCCGCCAAAGGGAAGAGGACACGATGGAAGGGGAAGCACCGGGGCCGGAAGAAACAGGCAATCAAGTGACCCTTATGACCTTGCACAAGGCCAAGGGGTTGGAATTCCCGGTGGTCATCCTTTCCGGTGCCGCGCCGGAAAAGGGCCGCGCGCCCGAATTCATCGTGAACCGCCAAAAGGGAACGGTGCAGTTCAAGGCGGGCTCTCAAGAGCTCAAGCTTTCCACCGCGTTGTTCGAAAGCGCCAAGGCGGAGGAAGAAGAACAAGAAAAGGCCGAGGCCCTGCGCCTTTTATACGTGGGTTGCACTCGGGCGCGGGAAAGTCTCGTTCTGCCTCTCTTTAAACAAGAAAAAGGCGGGGGATTCCTCAAACCGATCACCTCTTTCTTCGATGAAAAGCTTTTTGAAAAGCGAAAGGTCACCACTTCTTCCAAGACGGCCCAAGCGGGCGCTTTGGCGGTGGACCTCCAGGAAAAAGACCGTACCAGCGCGCCGGTCCAAGACCAGAAGGCCTGGTTCGAAAAGAAGCTCGAAGAAAAGAAAAACCTGGTCGAAAAGCGTAAAGGGAAAATACGCCTTACGTCAGTCACTTCCATTGTTCATAGCGACGACGATAAGCCATTGCGGGAAGGTTACCGCCTGGAAGGCGAAGAATCGGCCGAGGTTCATTCGGGTGAGAAGACAGGCAAGGCCTTTGGGGTACTGACCCATCAGTTGCTGGAAAAAGGCTGGAATTGGGACGAAAAGACGATCCGGAAAGCGGCCTCCCATTGGGCGGTGGAACTGGGCTTGCCGACGGATAAGGCTGCCGAAGCGGCCGATCTGGCGGTCCAAGGTTTGTCGAATGAATTGCTGAAGAGGGCCAAAAAAAGCGGGCAAGTGTTCCGGGAACTTTCCCTGACAGGGAAGGGCGCGGAAGGCAAGACGCTCAACGCGGTCATCGACTTGGCCTTCCTCGAACAGGATCAATGGGTACTGGTGGACTATAAGACCGATAAGGACCCCAGCCGGGGGTTGGAATCTTACCGCCAGCAGTTAGATCATTACGCGCGATTATTGGAGACCTTTACGGGCCGAAAGGTCAAAGAAAAGACCCTGTTCTTTTTGCGTTCACAGAAGATCGAAAAAGCTTAAAACTCGGATTTAAGCTGAAACAAAAGAGCTCGGGAGTTTTCCCGGGGTCTGGATCCCGATCCGACCAATATCCGCCGACCGACTTTCAGGCGTCATCCAGCAAGATCTTGATATGGTTCGTAACGCAGCGAACGCCGGGAGTGCCCATAGCGGCCCGGCCAATCTCTTCCTTCATTTCGTGGTTCGGGGCGTAGCCGGACAAGGTCACGAAACCGTCCTTGGTGGTCACAAATATTTTTCCAGGATTGTTCTTCGCCATCGCCGCGATAGCGGCTTCGAGCCGGTCATCCAGATCGTTCACTTCAGCGAGTATCTGAGCCTTGGTCTTGAGGGGGATCAACCCCATCCTTTCTTCTTGTGTCATCGCCATAACTTTCCTCCCGGACTTTTCGAGGCATTAAAAAAGTTCCACTTCTACTTAAGTCCATTCGATCACAAGTGAGTGTGATATGGGTCAACTGGGATTAGATTTAACATGAAAGTATCGAGAATAAAAAAGGCCCCAGAGAACCCGGGGCCTTTCAGACCAGCACAATCCACTAACGCATTCCTCAACAAGATCCCGTTGGTTGAAGGGTCATGCCCCGCGCCCATGGACGCACCGGACGTTTGAGCCCATTGGGTCAACCGATCTTCTCAAATGATTTGATTTAAGGCAGTGGTTTGATACTGAGAATCTCGCTTTTATCCACGCTAAAGACATCCCTAGTAGAATTATAGAAACTGTTTGTACTGTTGCCCGGAACACCCAAGACCTTTTGTGGTTCATACGAATTAATCGAGTAGCTACCTTGGGACATGAACGTAATCGTTTGGGTCATTTGTAAGGTCTTCTTGTCGAAATAATTGAAGTTATAGAAATGATCCAATTGGGCCCACCCCTTGCCGTTTTTACCAGGGCTTCCTCCTTCAACAATCCGCAGGAAAATATAATTATCCTGATCTTCTCCCCAGGGTTGGCCCATTTCGGCAGCTTGTTTCTGATAATCGGGTGCATGCCGAGGCGAGATAGTCTCTTTCTGTTTTCCCTGTAACTCATATTTGGAAGTGACCTTGTCCTTGGTAAATTCGACGATGAAGGTAGTGGGTTGAGAAGCAGTTAGTTGGTGGGTATGGAGGTCTTGGGTTGAGCGGCAGCTGACCCGTGTGAAGCGGTAATTATTCTGAGGCACTGGGGTGGTTTGTTTGAGCGTCTGGAGGTAGATATCAAAACCCCCTTTATCCAACGGCTTAGTGGTGAAGTTGTAATCAAGGTGCCCTGCTTCGGGATGTTCTGGACAAGTCACCTGGAGCGAATAGCTCCCTGGTTGGTCGGGATAAAAGAGGATGGGTGCGCCGCCACGAAAGTTCAATGGTACGAGGGCTTCGTCACTTTTCAGACTGGGATTAGGCATTGGGACAGGTGTAGGTGTGCCATCTGTGTTGTATTGGGTGGTTGGAAATTCGAATCGGCCCTTGCCGGCGATTAGGATGATTTTAAGAAATTTTGGCGGTTGGGCCTGTATTTCTCCTGGATGATATTGGGTGTTGAAAACCATGTTAGGGACCAGGAAGACCGGCCCTAGGGGTCCGGCGGTGAGCTTAGAAAGATAATCGGGTGTGCCATCCTTGAGCTGCACGGAAGCTTCAGAAGACTTGGGTGTGGGAGTGACCGTGGGAGTGTTATAGGTCTTGTCCCATGCGCCTACAGGGGAGAGACCTAGTGCGGTCATCAAGCCGATGATACAAATGATCTTGTTCAACATAGGTCGCATGAAAACGCCCCCTTTGATATTGAAAAGTAGAAGTAGGTTATCATAGGGCTTGTTAGAAGGATGTAGATTATCAGCGAGAAATATTTTGAAGGGACAAGCTCTATGCAATTTCGTTCGGGCGGAAAACCAGTCTTTTTACAGATCCTGATCTTAACCTTGCTTTGCACCAGCCCTCTTCTCGGGGCGGATCCCGTCGCACCGCCGATCATCGAAGAAATTCCCATGGAAACACCCGATGCCGGATTGGCGGCGATTTTGTCAAAACAGATTCCTTATGGGCAGTTAGCTAAATTGAGAAACGATGTAGCGGTTCCCCGTTGGATTGACCTAGAAGATCCGAAGAAGGGTCTTTATATGCCCGAAAAGTATGTAGCCAGTTTGAGGGGACCCGATTCCTTGAATCGTTGGATGATGCTTTTGCCCGGCAAGAAACAATTCATTGGGTGTCTAGATGGCAAAGAAGAAGGTCTTTATAGTTATCCCGACTGCGAAAAAATAAAGGGTTACTCTACGTTACCTTTGTGGGGAATGAGCGTTTGTAACGGTTCTGGAAACTTAGTGGCTTCTTGCCGGGGGAACGCGCACGCGGGATATGACAACCAAGGGCATTTACCCCAGGTGGCTTATTGTCTGAATCGTAAGACAGGCCGTTCGGTAGGGTTTGCCATCATCCGGTCCATCGCTAATACAACTCCCGCTCAATTCGAAGTGGGACCAGAAAGGCTTTGCCTCTTAATAATACAGAACGAAAGGGACTATGACACGAACCAGGATGAACCTGAACCCAGTGGTTATTCGGGACAGACCCAGCCAGTACACAAGGATTGGATAGAAGAGCGCATTGATCTAAGGACCCTTCAGCATGAAAATCTGGTCGAACCCAAGGACAAAGTCGCATGGCAGAAGGAAGAGCAATTCGTTTTTAATGATCGGTTGCTGAATCCTTCTATTGTGCTGGCCCCGCCCAGCGAAAAGGGATTTTGGATCGGATTTCGGTCGAATCCTGACCACCGTATGATCTTCTTGTATGTAGATGAAAACTTACAACCACGTCAGGTCAGTGTTTGGTCAGGTGTAGCCGATTTTCACTATGGCGCGATCTATCAACCTGGACAAAAAGCCTTTGCTGTGGCGGAGCAGGGCCATTTGTCCCTCTTGAGGTTCCCTCTGGTTGCGATCAAAGGAAGTTTTTCTTATGCCGATCCGCCGGAGAGTTGGAATCCGCCGTCTGCTCCCGCGACAGTCAAGATGAAAACGGTACCTCTGACGGGCAGTCCTTATTCCTATGTAACCCATGTTGTGGCGGGTCTGGACAATGATTTTTATTATGCGGAAGACAAGCGCGACAACAACTCTAACGCAGTCATAACCCGCATGAGTATTGAAGGGTTCGTACTAAATACCCGGGTTTTTCCTAAGACTTCCTTTAGTGAATTGACCTTGGATAAGGCCGGTAATCTTTATATTAGTGATGGGGTTTCCATTCTCGTCTTTGACTCCCAATGTAATCCCAAACTTCAATTTGTGCCGCCCCAGTTCGACGCCAAGACTATACAGGCTTATCGGACACCCTTGCGATCGCTGGATGTGGACGCCAAAGGAAATATCTATCTACTGACCGACAAAGTTTTTTCCAAAGCGAATGATGCCACACTCGAGAGAGACCAGATGCGTTATAGGCTAGTCTGCGAATTTAACCCTCAAGGTCAACTACTTCAGACCTTTTATGTCGAAGGGTCGAAAGGTTTTGTTCAAGGCGGAAGCCCTATCCTGAAAGTCTGTCGTGACGGTGGGTTTTTTATCCTTTCATCTGGTTTGACTCGTTATGATGCGAAGGGCCATGCTCAGTGGACCTTGGATGGTTATGGTACCTGGGATAATGAGTTCATTGATCCTATGGGTTTAGCGTTGGATACCTCGGATAATGCCTATGTGTCGGACCATGGGCCCTCGATTATCAAGGAGTTTGACTCTGTGGGTCATTGTATAGGCCGATGGGACGGTGTGAGGTCCGATCCTTACCAAGACCTGGGCCCCGGGTTTCTCACCTTCGACAAGGACGGTACTCTTTGGATGTCCCGATGATGTTTGGACGTTCATCGGAGACAATAAAAAAGGCCCTGAACGTCTAGGGCCTTTTTTACTACTACCTTAATTCAGTGCTCAAAAACGCACTCCTCAATAAGATCCCTTACGTTTAAGGGTCTCGCCCCGCGTCAATTGGCGCTTCCGTAGGACCTTTCCGACGATTGCACAGCCACTGCACCTACACGACCACGACACCTGCTCACTGGACGACCAGGCCGGGGTTGCGAACGTTGGGAACTTAGTTCCCTTGGGCGCTCTCATTGAGCGGCAGTGTCGAACCCCTTACCAACCTTTCCAGCTTCAAGATCCCCTATCGTTGGAGGCCTCAGCCTCTCTTGCACCCAGAGGGTGTTTCTCTTGGGATCCCCCTTCTGATTCAACTATAGGACGACCCAAAGGCTTGTCTACATCACGGGACATATCTACCCGCCGGAATTTTTCGTGCCAAAATAAAATGAGCGATAAAAATGATTTTTGTTCGGGTTAATGCTTGTCCCTTCAAAAAATGAGGTGAATCGGTTAAAACTAGGGAACATTCGACGGCGGAAAACCATTTCGTGACCGAGGTTCTATGCGAACTCTTTATTTCCTTTTGATCTCAATGATGTTGGCGGCGACGGCCCAAGCGGGGGTCAAACTTTCCGCCAAACCCAAGTGGGGGCATATCCAAGTCGGCCAACTTAAACGCGATTACATCTATTACATTCCCGCGAAAGCGCCGGTCAAACCTCTGCCGCTCATCCTGGTGCTGCATGGGGGCACGGGCAAGCCCGAAGGCATGGAAAAGCTGACCTACAACCGGTTCAATGAATTGGCGGATGAAGACAATGCCATCATCGTCTACCCCGCGGGTATCGACCACAACTGGAACGACGGCCGGAACGATGTCAGCAGCAAGGCCTTTCAAGAGAACGTGGATGACGTGGGGTTCATTTCCAAGCTTATCGACGAGATGGTGAACATCGAGAACGCGGACCCGCACCGCGTCTATGTGACGGGAATTTCCAACGGAGCCATGATGTGCAACCGTTTGGCCTGCGAACTGTCGGACAAGATCGCGGCCATCGCGCCGGTCGCGGGTTCCATGCCGGCCAACCTGCCGGACCGCTGCCAGCCCAAGTTCCCCGTTTCGGTGCTGATGATCAATGGAGACAAAGACCCGCTGGTGCCCTTCGAGGGCGGGGACGTTCACTTCTTCAAGCACAAGCGGGGACAGGTCATCCCAGTGCAAGATACCGCCCTGCATTGGGCGGTATTGGACGGTTGTCCCAACAATCCCACCCGAGCCCCTTTGCCGGTCAAAGACCTCCGGGATCTGACCCGGGTCGAGCGGGTCGTCTATCCCCCTTCCAAGAGCGGGGCTGAAGTATTCCTATTCATCGTTCATGGTGGGGGCCACACCTGGCCAGGAGGATTGCCTTATTTAGGGGAGTGGGCGGTGGGTAAGGTGAGCCGTCAATTGGACGCCACGGACCTGATCTGGGACTTCTTCAAACGACACGAACGTTGATAGGATGTTAAAATAATTCCATGACCGACAACCATTCGCACTCACACGATCACTCCCATTCGCATGACAAGCACGATCATCATGCCCACGACCATTCCCATGGTGGGCATTCTCATGGATTGGACCGCAAAAGCAAAATGTTCTGGGCCTTGGGCATCACGGCAGCCATCCTTCTCCTGGAAGCTATCGGCGGGTTGGTATCAGGGTCTTTAGCGTTGCTTTCCGACGCGGGGCATATGCTGACCGATCTCGCGGCCCTGCTTATTTCCCTGGCGGCCATGATCATGGCCGAAAAACCCGCCAGCTCGACCCACACCTATGGGTTGGCCCGGTTGGAGGTTTTGGCCGCCCTAGGTAACGCGATCACCTTTTTTCTCATGGTGGCGGGCCTGGGTTTTGAGGCGTTTCAGCGCCTGACCCATCCAACCCTTCCCAACTGGAAGACCATGGGCCTTATCGCCGCCATCGGCTTCGTCGCCAACGCCTTATCCGCCTGGACCCTGCATGGCAACCATGACCACGACATCAATATCCAGGGCGCCTGGCTCCATGTGATGGGCGACCTGGGTTCTTCCCTAGGGGTGCTGATCGGGGTTGAGGTCATCTCCCAGACCGGCTGGACCTGGGTGGACCCGGTGCTCAGCTTGGGGATCGCTCTTTTGATCGGTTCCAGCGCCATCGGGCTTTTCCGCAAGGCGCTCCACATCCTGCTCGAATCGGCGCCAAAAGGCCTGAGCGCGGAAAAGATCGAAAGCGTGGTACAGGAAAGAATCCCCGAGGTGCGCGAATTACATCACGTGCATTTGTGGGAAGTGGGTGCGGGAAAAGTGCATATGACCGCCCATTTGGTAGTGAACGACCAGGCCCTCAGCCAGGCCCAGGGCATTGTCACCCAGGCTTCGGAAGTGCTAAAGGACGAGTGTGGGATCAGCCATGCCACCCTTCAAGTGGAAGCGCCCGCCCGGATCCTCATCCACGGCCCGGAAAAACGCTGAGATCATTTAAGAATAAATCGAACATTCAAACCGAATTCAAAAGCTATTTTTGCCACAGATTCATGGGATTCAGGGGATATAACAACAATTCATAATTCAAAATTAAGAATTCAGAATTATGGGTTTATGTATCTCCTGCATCTGTGGCTAAATTTTGTTCAGGTTAATGACTGGAAACAGCCCGCAACCATTCGGACAATTTCGAT
This sequence comes from candidate division FCPU426 bacterium, assembly GCA_027452205.1. Taxonomy (GTDB): domain Bacteria; phylum Oederibacteriota; class Muellerivitia; order Muellerivitales; family Muellerivitaceae; genus Bog-1183. The sequence goes on from DAIDGV010000024.1 coordinate 497,068, forward strand.
TCGATCCCAGTCAAACGCTTGATCCATCGGGTATGCAATTCTTGGGATACCAGCACCTTGCGCAGGCACAGGTCCAACAGGGGCACGCATTCATGGATCAAGGCGATGGCCTCCCGTAACCGCGATTGGGTGAGGGCGACACTTTCGGATAGCTGGGCCTTCTTCACTTCCTCGTCCAATTGGAATATCTGGCGTTTCAGCCGGGCCACTGCCTCGTTCTTCATGGCCCAGGGCAGGTGCTGGTAGGTCTTCAGGATCTCACCGGCCAGGTCCTGGCACTGTACCGCCAGGTCTTCGCTCAAAAAATCCGAAGTGGCCATCAGGCACCCCTCTTGTTCAAATAAGCGGCGGCTTTTTCCGCGGCGCGGTGGCCCGAAAGGCAGGCGCCCTCGATGGTCGCGGGAAGGCCCGTGTCGGTCCAATCACCGGCCAGGAAAACAAAAGGATAGGGTGTCTCACAGGGCAGGCGCAGGGGTCCGGTGGCTTGGGTCCAGACGAAGGTCGCGGCCATTTCCCGGGTCACTTTGGCGTGAAGCACCTCCAAAACCGTCCCTTCGGGCAGGCGGTCCCGCAGATCCTCCAAAGCTATATCGACCAATTCCTTTTCGCTCAACTTGGCTAGGTTCTCGGCGGCACTGGCGACCAGGCTCAGGTACTGGCCTTGGCCCTTCCAATCCCAATTGGCGTTCCGGTTGAAGACCCACTCAAAACGGCCCTCGGGCAATCCCACCAAAGGCTCGGTCAAGATGGGCCTAGACAGGATCAGATGAACGGACAGGATGGGCGATTTGCCCAACTGCGGCAGATTTTGGGGACCCGCCCAGCCATCGTTGGGCCAAAGAGCGGATAAAGATGAAGGAGGTACCGCCCAGATGACCGCGTCGGTTTGATAGGTCTGCTCGGTCCGACTGGTGAGGGTGAAAGATTTTTCACTGACCTCGAATTTTTGGATGCCCTCATGGACCCGTAATTTTCCGCCGCGTTTTTCCAGATAAGCGCCGACCTGGGAAAAACCCAGTTCGCTCAGGGGCTTTTGGGCCAGGACCAAAGAACTGTCGGACCTTTTCCCGAAGAAGACCCGGTGCAGCACCTCGGCGAGTCCCTCGAGAGGCGCGATGTCCATCGGCACGTTCATCACCGCGTTGCAAAGCGGAATCCAGAAACGCTCCAGTGCCTGGGGCCCTTGTTCGGTCATCAGCACAAAACGCTCAACGGTCCGCACATCCGCCGGGAAGGAAAAAGGTTTCTTGGAGAAACGCATCAAGGCCCGGGTCAACTTCACTTTTTCGGACCAGCTAAAGGCGCTAGTGGTCAAAAGGCCCCAAGCCAAATGAAAAGGCGCGGGCAGCGGCGCGCAACGAAGAGAAACTTTCTTTCGGTCAGTGGTCAGCCAGGTCAGGGTCATGGGGTCAATTCGCTGAAAAACATCGGGGGTGTCCAGACGCTTGAAGAGCTTCCAGGTTTCCTCATAACAGCCCATGAACAGATGGGGACCATTGTCGACGGGCGCGGGGAAAGCAGGGGTTTGGGCCGAATAGACCCGGCCGCCCAAAGACCCACGGGATTCCAACAGTTCCACCGCGAAGCCCTTTTCGGCCAGGGCAGTGGCCGCCGCCACGCCCGCGAAACCGCCGCCGATCACCAGGACCCGGCTCATGAGAACCTCGACCCGCGCCAGAGGGAACAGCGAGCCAGCGCGCCCAAGACGGAGAGGACCTTGTCTGCCTTGCTGAGGGAAACCTTGCCCAAAAGGATCTGGTCGGGCTGGGACCTCAGTTTTTGGTGCAGACGCACGTAAATAGCCCCGATGGCCTCGGCGGTACAAAGCTCACTGCGTTCTTTTTTGTTAAGGGAGGACCAACCTCGGTCCAAATAGGTCCAAGCCCGGTCCAATTGGAACTCCACAAAATTACGCCAATGGGAGTTTTTCTCGCCCAAGGTGTGGGGGTTCAAATGGAAGTGTTCGTAATCCTCCTGGGGAAAATAGCGCCGGCCCAAGGAAAGGTCCTCTTGATGGTCCCGCACCATGTTGACGATCTGAAGGAAGATGCCCAGGTTCTCGGCGTATTTTTGGTGGGCCTCGTCGCGGTAACCGAAGATCTCCATGCTGGCCAGACCTGGTCCGCCGGCCACTTGCAGGGCATATTGGCGCAATTCCTCGAACTTCTTGAAGCGGATGGGTTTGAGGTCCCTCTCGACCCCGGTCACGATCCGCAGCAGGGGTTCGGGCGACAGGCGGAAGCGGTTGATGACGGTTTGGAAGGTCTTAAAGAAGGGGTCCTTGGCTTTTTCCTGAAGGGCCAGATAAAGATCTTTCTTGAATGTGGCCAATTTTTTCTTCTTCAGGGGCAGGGGGTCCGTGTTGTCCGCGATATCGTCGGCCAGCCAGCAAAAACGGTAGAGGGATTCCATGGCCTGGCGCTGGTCCGCGGGCAAGAGCAAGAGCGGATAATAGAAACTGGTCTTTTGACCCAGGGGGCTTTTTTGAGGGTTCAAGGTTACCGATCCGATGGCCGCACCCTTCCCAAGCAAGCTTTGACGATCAGCTCCAGCTTTTCCCAAGAACTCCAATGAGGGCGATGGGAGAGCACATTGTAATCCATTTGGCGGATCTTGTTCAGGATGCCCTGTCCGCCCAAATAAGTGGCGCGAAGTTCCAGCTTCAAACGGCCTTCCACGGCGGAAAGTAGCGGAAACCCTTTTTCATAATAGCGTTCAGTATAGTTCAGGGCGTTCTTGACCAAGGTCCTTACCGCGGGCGAGTCCTTACGCGACAAAAGGTCCTGGGGGCGCAGCCCGGCTTTTTGGAGCTCGCTTTGAGGGTAATAGATACGGCCCCGCTTCAGGTCGATAGCGGTGTCCTGCCAAAAATTGATGAGCTGCAGTCCGCCGCAGAGATGGTCCGAATAGCGGTGAAGCTTCTCCTCTCGAACGCCGGAGATGAGCAGCACCATGCGCCCCACCGGGTTGGCGCTATGCCGGCAATAACGCAGGACCCCTTCCCAGGTTGGGTAGCGCTTCACGGTCAGGTCCATGCGGTAGGCCTTCAACAGGCCTAAGGGAAGCCACAGGGGAATGTGGAAGGTCTTGATCGTATGGGCGAAAGCCTGAAGGACCGCAGGAGCTTTTTTGCCCCGCAAGGCGTCCTTGAGCTGCTTTTCCCAACGGTTCAATTCGGTCAAACGCCGACCCTTATACTTCGCCTCGTCGGCGAAATCGTCAGCGACCCGGGCAAAGGTATAAAGGGCGGTCACGTGGGGGCGGCTTTCGGCAGGCATCAAAAGGGAGGCCACGGGGAAATTCTCGTAATGGGTTAAGGCTAAATGGCCGCATTCCTCGTAGGCGGCTTTGAGTTGGGAAGGCACAGGGGACAAGGTCTTTTCCTTTCGGGTGAACCACTATAAAAAGGGCCCCCAGCCTATCGCAACGGAATTACGAGGAAAAACCGACCCGGTTAACCTGGATTTAAAAGAGGAACAAATTTCCCGGGCGGAACGTCTTAAGGATGTCGTTCTCCCCTGGGGGGGGAATGGTCCGGTATCAAATTTCTGGAGGTTCGTATGGATTTTCGTAAAGCCTTTTTGGTGGCGGGTATGGCAGTGGCAGTGGCGATCCCTTTCGCGGCTCACGCCGGGATCAATCTGTCGGTGAACGTCGACGCGGATGACCAAGCTCATTTCGATTTCAACGGCGGTCCCCGTCATCACCATCCGATGATCTGGAAAGCGGCCCAGCAATTGCGTAATGCCAAGCATACCCTTTGGAAAGCCGCGAATGACTTCCATGGCCATAAAGCCGACGCTATCGGCGCCATCAACGGAGCTTTGGATCAATTGGCCGTTTGCGAACACGAGTAATCATTCGTTCGTTAGCCGCACAAAAAGCCGTGATTTCCCATCGAAGTCACGGCTTTTCTTTTTGGGGGACTGAGGTTATAAAAGACAGACCTTTTGAGGAGATAAGTATGGAGCCCAAAGAAACGGCGGAAAAGATCGAAGAGCCGGCTTTGCCGACCCCCGGCGAATCCTTGGAAAAAGAGGTTTGTTGGGACAAGCCCTTCACGCTTTCGGGCGGTTGCTGCCAGGATTAAGCCTTTCAATGTTTTCTTGAAAAGGCCATTTTTTGGACCTAAACTACTGCCCCTCTCGCCCCTTGGGGAGAGGAGCAGACATTGATCCATTGGAACTTCGTTCCAATGATTTAATGCCAAGCTTGAAGACGGCCATTTACACGTTGGGACTTCGTCCCAAGTGTTAAATGCCGATTCGGCTTTTCGCTTCGGCCTTTGGCCAAAGTTTTTTGATATCGGACATTTAGCTCAGCTGGTTAGAGCGTCGCGTTCACATCGCGAAGGTCACTGGTTCGAGTCCAGTAATGTCCACCATATGTGCCCCGCTCCTTGAGCGGGGCTTTTTTATTTTCGGACATTACTCGACTTGAACCAATGGGAAGGGCCATGGGTGCCGGGCTTATCCTTTGTGATAAGAAGTATGGTCCAAATCCCTCGTGCCGCCATCAGCCTTTGAATTCAGATGGTTTGATTTGATATTTTTTAACCAGGAACTGGAAATTGCGGCGAGCCATTCCGGCCGCTTGTGCGGCTTGGGTGACGTTCCCTTTAAAATCCTTCAAGGTCCGGATCAAGTATTGCCTTTCGAAAACCTCGTTGTTCTGTTTTTTCGCGTTCCGAAAAGGCCCCCAAGGAAAGGGGTTCTCGTTGGATAACGACAGAAAAAGGTCCTGAGGGCCGATCTCGGGTCCGGCCGAGAAAAGAATGGCCCTTTCGAGTACGTTCTTTAATTCCCTCACATTGCCGGGCCAGCGGTGGGTCAAAAGGGCTTTGAGGGATTCAGGCCGGAGTTTCTTAGAGGAGCCGCCCTTGGCGAACCGTTTCAAGAAAAACTCGACCAGCAGGGGGATATCCTCCTGTCTTTCCCGCAAAGGGGGTATGGAAAGCGGTAAGACGGATAGACGAAAAAAAAGGTCCCGGCGGAAATGCCCGGTGTGGACCATTTCCTGAAGGTTCTGGTTGGTGGCGGCCAAGACCCGCACGTCCACTTTCCGGGAACGGGTATCGCCGACGGGTTTGACCTCGCGGGATTCCAGGACCCTTAAGAGCTTTGCCTGGGATTCCATGGGAACTTCGGCCACCTCGTCCAAGAAGAGCGTGCCCCCATCGGCGGCTTGAAAGAGCCCTTCCCGATTTTCAGTGGCGCCGGTATAGGCTCCTTTCCGAACCCCGAATAATTCCGCCTCGAAAAGGGTGGCCGGCAAAGCCCCGGCGTTGACCTGAACGAAAGGGCGGTCGCGGCGCGTGGAAAGATCGTGGATGGACCGCGCGGCCAAGTCCTTCCCGACCCCGGACTCACCGGTGATCAATACGTTGGAATCGCTGGAGGACACCTTTTGGATCAGATGGAAGACCTGTTCGATGGATTTAGAGCAACCGAGCATCCGGCCCAGGCCGCCGCTCGAGGTGGATATCTTCCGGCGAAGGCGCTCGTTCTCAAGAAGGAGCCGGCGTTTTTCAAGGGATTTCAAAACCACGACGTCCAAATCATCCTGGGAAAAGGGCTTGGCCAGGTAATCCTCGGCGCCGTTCTTGACCACTTCCACGATGTTCTTCGCGTTGCCGTAGGCCGAAATGACGACCACCGGCAGGTTGGCATCCTTTTTCTTGATGGCGGACAATAGGGCTTGGCCGGAGAGGCCGGGCAATCGTAGGTCCGTGATCACTAGGTCAAAAAACCCCTGTTCCAGGAGCCGCAGCGCTTCCTCAGCGTCCTGGGCGCAGACGGTGCGGTGCCGGCGGTATCCCAGCATGTCCGTAAGGGTGTCCCGAACGCCTTCCTCGTCATCCACCACCAGTATCCGGGCTTTAGGTTCCATTGTCCTTCTCCTTGGAAGATTGGTCGGGCCAGCTCAACACGAAGAGGGCTCCTTTTTTGGGGTTGGATCTTAGGCCGATCGTTCCGCCATGGGCCCGAAGGATGGCCCGGGCGATAGCAAGCCCCAGGCCGGTTCCTTTGGTCTTGGTGGTGAAAAAGGGTTGGAAGATCCTCTCAGCGTTCCTTAACCGCAGTCCCGGGCCCTCATCCTTGACCAGAAGGGAAACGGCATCTTTCGACCGATGAAAGCGGAACATGACCGTTCCGCCCTGCGGCATGGCTTGAACGGAATTGGTCATCAAATTGAGGAACACTTGTTGGAAGCGGTCGGGATCCACCTTGGCCATAAAGACCCGATGCGAGACCCTTAACTGGCAAGGAACCCGCGCACTTGTCCGATCGACCTGGCTCCAGCAGCGCTCAGCCAGCTTTACCAGGTCCACGGATCGGGGCCTCAATTGGAGGGGCTTGGCAAAATCCAACAAATCCGAAACCAGTTTCCGGCAACGATCCGATTCCACGATGACGCGGTTCGCCCATCGTTTCAAATGTCTTTCGCGATACCTGGATATCAATTGGGCTGTTCCCAAGATAACGCTCAAAGGATTGTTCAGTTCATGGGCCAGGCTCGCCGCCAATTGACCGATGGAAGCCAGTTTTTCGGATTCATGCAGTTTTTTTTCAGCCAGCAAGGCCCTTTGGTGGGATCGCTCCCGCTCGCGGTCCTGGAATTCCAAACGCCGGGTCATCCGGGAGATCGCCTGATCCAATAGGCCGACTTCATCATTGGCGGAGGAGGAAGGACGGTCCCCACCGATGTTGAATTTCCCGGTGTCGATCTTTTCGACCCTGCCGGCCAGGGCCAAGATGGGATGGACGATGTGCCGGGCCAGCAGCGCTGAAAGGGCCGCGCTGAGGGCCAAGGTGAGGAGAAGGAAGGCCGACATGACCTTCAGCATCCGATTGGCGGGGGCATAGCATTCGCTGGCAGGCAGGTGGACCACGATACCCCATCCGGATGAGGCGATTTTTGCGAAGGCCGAGAGGATCTCTTCCCCCTTTTGGTTCCGGTATTGCAGGATGCCCTCGCCATGGGTGCGGAGGGCCTGCACCGAGGGGTTGTCGCTCATATTGACCAGGCGCAACCAACGGTCAGGATGGATGATGGCGATGCCATCCTCATTGACCAGGTAAACATAGCCCGTTTTTCCCACATGTACATCCTCCAGGTTGCCGATGGTATGGTTGGGGATATAGAGAATGCCCGCCAGGGTGCCCCAGACATTCCGATCCTTCGGGTTGCGGATGGGCGCCGCGATCACCACGCCCACATTACCCTTGGGTGTTTTATAGAAATCCACCAGCACCGAACCGGTCAGGGAGGCGATACGCAGACGATTCGCCTTGAACCAAGCCTTGGGCGGCAGGTTTTCCGCAGGGACCGCGGGATGGGTTTTGGCAACGACCCCCCAGTCATTGGAAACGATCAAGAGGCCGTCCAGCAATTCGGTGGTCGAGGTCACGAAGTTCAATTCGGGGATGATCAATCGTTTGTTCATGTCCCTAGTTTCGGGACGCTTGGAAAGGTCAATGATGGCCTGGAAGGCCCTGGAAACACCTTGATCCACCTGCCAGGCGAGGGTCTTGGCGAGGGCCAGTTGGGCCTGTTGGGCTTGGGCGCGGAGGGACTCATAGGATTCCCACACCATATAAGAACCCAAAAGGCCCGCCGTTCCCGTCGACAACAGCACGCAGAGGGCAATGAATTTAGTTTTCAGGCTGATAAAAATCATCGCTCGTCGATCTTAAAGGAGATCCCCCGGTACCGTTCCGATAATAACGGACAATTTTTTCTTTACCAAGTTCAAGAGCGATGAAAAAATTCCACGATTGAAAAACGCATAAAAAATTTCACGCCGGGCAATTTATCATGCGGTCAAGCCGACAAGATAGTGCGGAAAGCCAGGGAAAGAGCCCGCGTTTTGTGGCACGGTTCCTGCGTAAAAGAGAAGACATGCACATTCGTGGAGTGAAGTCTTGAAGAACGGTCATTTTCCCAATGGGTGTTCTTGTTAGGGAAGATCTCCCCGCCGGGAACTGCCGGCACTGAGGTCTATAGGGTCCGTCCCATGCGGTCCGCGGCTGTTTCTCGGACGCCAGGGACGGAACAGAGCCCCAAACAATCGCAAAAAAGCGGGAAACGTACCGGACTTTCGCCACGGAAGGGCAGTGATCGCCGAACGACGGAGGAGGTGGCGGTGCCATCCTTTTCCTCTTCGACAAAAGAGCCGTTCTCAAGGACATGCGGCGAACCATTGTAAAAGTGGAAGCGTCAAAGGGAATGATCCTTGGAGCGACAGGTCCATTAAAAAATCAAGGAGAAATAAATTTATGAAAAAAATGATGACGATCGCCGTTTCGGTCTTGACCATGGGTGCCGCTTGCGCCGCTTTGGCCCAGGGAACCATCGCTTCGGGAACCTCCGCGTCCCCCGCCAGCGTCACACCGTCCGTGCCTAAAAAAGAAGAGGCCCATCCGCGTCTTTATGAAGTCCAGATGCGTATCAAGAGCCAGGAAGAACGCATCGAGGAAGGGGTGAAAGGTAACACCTTGACCAACGAGCAGGCCAAGGCTTGCCGGGATGTCATTAAATCCGCCAAGACCCAATTGAAGGCTAATTTCCAAACGAACGGTGAAAAGGACTTGACCGCGGAACAGGTCGCTGCGTTGAACAAGCTTTTGGACGCTAACTCGGGGATCATCCACGGGGAAAAGCAAGATTCCGCGACGGCGACTCAAGTGGCTCCGGCGGCCCATTGATGTCGTAAGCGCTTTTCAAGGCAAGCCCAAAGGTTCGGGCCCTTTCCGAGCCCTTTTTTGCTTAAGTTCCTTGATCAGCGGAAAATATCACCTCCATTGAGGTTGTTCTGTTCTACTGAAATCCGGTCTTTGACCATCGAATCGCCGACCCGCATCCTCCGACCTTCATCGTTGGATTCTTCCATTCGAATTCCCCTGAAAAAATCACATCGTTCCCCGATCATCTCCTATGAGGTCTCGTGGTTGCCGATTGAACAGGTGTCCATCATGTCCACCATCCCAATAAAAGCCCGTCTCATTCGAGATGGGCTTTTTGTTTTTCAGGCCTAAAATACTTCCATGACCGAGAATTCCCGAACCTCTCTCCTTGATATCGCGCTTTTCTTTTTGCGATTGGGATTCACCGCTTTCGGCGGCCCGGCGGTACATATCGCCTTGATGGAAGACGAGGCGGTCCATCGCCGTCAGTGGATGACCCGGGAAAAATTCCTCGATCTGCTTGGCATGGCCAATATGCTGCCCGGCCCCAGTTCTACCGAGATGGCCCTTTTCATCGGTTATACCCGGGCGGGTTGGGCCGGCCTCGTGTTGGCGGGGCTTTGTTTCATCGCACCAGCCATGCTCATCGTTTGGGTCCTGGCGATGGCTTATGTCCATTATGGGCATTTACCGGCGGTGACGGGCCTGCTTTACGGGCTCAAACCGGTGGTCATCGCGGTGGTACTGCAAGCTTTGGCGCGCTTGGGCCGGTCGGCCCTGAAGGACCCGCAACTGACCGTGCTCACGATCCTCGCCGCTTTGGCCTATGTCTGGCAACCTTATCCCCTTTGGGTGCTCCTGGGCACCGGCGCCGCGGCGGTGTTGCTGAAGGTCCCGCTTTCCCGGTCCCCCAAGGCTTGGACACCCCTTGGCTTTTTCACCACCGGGTCAGCGTTGCTGAACTTCAACCTGACCGCTCTCTTCTGGTTCTTCCTCAAGATGGGTTGCGTGGTGTTCGGCAGCGGTTACGTTCTTTTCGCGTTCCTTCACGAAGGTCTGGTCCAGCAGCGACATTGGCTGACCGAAGGCCAGCTTTTGGACGCGATCGCGGTGGGGCAGGTCACGCCAGGGCCGGTCTTTACCACGGCGACCTTCATTGGATATCTCTTAGGGGGAACCTCAGGTGCCTTGATCGCGACCGCGGGAGTCTTTCTGCCGGCCTTCCTCCTGGTCTTTGCCAGCGGGCCGCTGTTGGGTTGGCTCCGCCGTTCGGCCTGGACGGGCCATTTCCTGGACGGCATCAACGCGGGGGCGGTGGCTTTGATCGCGGTGGTGTTATTCCATTTGGGCCAAGAAGCTTTGATCGATCCTTTGACCATCGGCCTGGGGGCGATCTCCGCTTTCCTCTTGATCCGCTATCAACTCAATTCGAATTGGGTCATTTTGGCCGGCGCGTTACTGGGTTTCATCCTCAAAGGCCACTGAGCCTTATTTTGAGGTCCCTCGGTAGCTGGCGAAGCTGGTGGGAGTTTCCCAAAGGGTGATCTCGTACAGGGAAACCTTTTCTTTACGGATGGCGGGTTCCAGGCTGTCCCACATGACCAAGAGCAGGTTCTCCACGGTCGTTTGCCGTTTCTCATCTCTCTTGAAGGGTTCCACTTCTTTGTTGATGAAACGGTGGTCGAAGCGGTCGAAGACCTGGGCTTCCAAAATATCCTTCAACACTTTGAAATCCATGACAAATCCGGTGGCGGGATCCACTTTGCCGCGAACGGTCACGCGCAAGCGGTAGGAATGGCCGTGGGGATAGTGAACGGCCTTGGGGTCGTCCTTGCGGAAACCGGAGCATTTTTTGAAGATGGAAAGGTTCTTGGCCCGGTCCCACTGGGGGTTGTGCAGATAGTGGGCGGCCTCGAAGGTGATCTCTTTGGTGATCTCAACAAAAGGTTGGGACATGGCGACCATTTTGCCCGGGGAAAGGGTCGGATGCAACCTCGGGCTGGTGATAGGTAAAGATTAACCTTGGTTATGCCGTTTGAGGGTTCTTTTCCATGTCGGCCTTGATCTCGGCGATCTTGTCCCGGATCATCTCCGCGATCTTGGGGTAATCGCGCAATTCCTTGCTGCCCAGACCGGATTCGAACAAGCGGCGCGCTTCCTTCAATTTGCCCTGGAGGCGGTACAGCTCGCCGATGAGATAGATGACCCCGGGCTCACCCAGGCTCTCCGGCAGGGTATAGGCCTTGGCCAGGTATTCCTCGTAAACTTGCGCGGCTTGGGCGATGGCCAATAGTTCCTTCTCTTTATTGCCCGCCATACGCCAGAGCCAGACCAAGTGTAGGTACATGTTGGCCAAGACGCCCATTTCCATGACGTAGCGCATCTTATAAAAAGCGATGGCCAGCTCGAAGCGCTTCACGGCCACCTCGGGGGTGCTGGGGCCCAATTTGAAGATATCGGGTTTGGGTTTGGTGGATACGCGCAGCTGCTTACTGGCCGACATGATCTTGGCCTCGGCGCTGACGCGGATCTTCTCAAAATCCGAATTGCGCGCGGCAAAGGAACAGTTGGGGCAGACGGTGATGGCGTAAAGATAGGGGCATTCGCCCTCGAAGATGTTGCCGAAGTCGCTTTGTTGTTCCTTGACCCGGACGGCGGACGGCCTCATGCGGGTCGTCTCGAAGGTGGTCTCGCAAAAGGGACATTTGATCTTGTAGTTATAAAGGGCTTCAGCGGCCAAGGCGACCTCCAACGGAAAATGATTTAAGGTTGGGTGTTAAAAAAACCCGTCGGCGCGCGACGGGAAAATTCCCTCGGACTACTTATATATCAGGTTTTTTCACCGATGGAAAATAAATTGATGGGGTCCGGCCAAAATTATAGGTCCCTGAATTTTTGGGCGATGGGGATACGGCGGCCCATACCAAAGGCCTTGGCAGTCACCTTCAACCCCGGGGCCATTTGACGCCGTTTGTACTCGTTCTGGTTGATCTTTTTGACGATGTCGGCGACGATCGCCGCGTCGTAACCGGCCTTGACGATCTGGGCGGGGGGAACGTTCTCTTCGACATATAAGCGCAAGATACCGTCCAGGATGTCATAGGGCGGCAGGGAGTCCTGGTCCTTCTGGTTGGGCCGCAACTCAGCGGAGGGCGCTTTTTCGATGGTCGAGAAGGGGATGATCTCCCCGTCGCGGTTGATGAAGCGGGCCAGGTCATAGACCATCACCTTCGGCACGTCCGAAATGACGGCCAAACCGCCGCACATGTCCCCATATAAAGTGCAATAACCCACCGCGATCTCGCTCTTGTTGCCGGTCGAAAGAACCAGCCGGTTCAACTTATTGGAAAGGGACATGAGGATCAACCCCCGCAGGCGGGCCTGCATATTTTCCTCGGTGGTATCCGGGGGTTTGCCCTGGAAGAAGGGGGTGAGGTGTTTCAAGGCCGGCTCAAAGACCGGGGTGATGGGGATCTCCTCAAATTGAATGCCTAAAGCTTTGGCCAGTTGACGCGAGTCCTCAATGGAACCCTCGGACGAGTAGGGCGAGGGCATGGTGACGCCTAACACGTTCTCCGGGCCCAGGGCCTGGGCGGCCAAGGCGGCAACCAGGGCGGAATCGATCCCGCCCGAAAGGCCGATGAGCACTTTTTGAAAGCCGCACTTGCGCACATAGTCCCGGGTGCCCAGGACCAAGGCTTGGTAAATGGACGCGATGGGGCTGACCGGCTGGACCGCGGGCGACGAGGACGTTTGGGTGTCATAGATCCAGTAGTCTTCCTCGAAACCCTTTCCCTGAACGATCCCGCCGTTGGGGGTCGCGACCATGCTGTAACCGTCGAAGATCAATTCGTCGTTGCCGCCCACCAGGTTGCAATAGAGGATGGGGCATCTGGATTTGCGGACCGACATTTTCAAAAGCTGTTGGCGCACGGTCAGCTTGGTCGCGTGAAAAGGCGAGGCGGATAAATTCAACAGCAGGTCCACTTTTTGCGCCGCCAGGTAGCTGACCGGGTCCTGGGTGTAGAGGTGCTGGGAATAACCATCGACGTTCCAAATGTCCTCGCAAAGGGTGATGCCGATGCGCTGGCCCTTGTACTCCCAGGGTTTGGAAGGTTGGGGCGCGGGGGCGAAATAACGGGCCTCGTCGAAAACGTCGTAGTTGGGCAGAAGGGTCTTGTGAACGACGTGAAGCACTTGACCGTCCTTGACGGCGACCGCGCTATTAAAGAGAGGGAAGCCCGGCCCCTCGTTCTTTTGGATGGTCCCCACGACCGCGGCGATGCCCTGGGCGCCTTGGGCGATCTTCTGTAGGGCTTTTTCAGCCTCTTGGTAAAAGGAAAGGCGGTCCAGCAGGTCCCGGGGGGGATAACCGGTCAGGGTCAGTTCGGGGAAAAGGGCCAAGTCACAGCCGTCCGCTTTGGCTTTTTTCAGCGAGGCGAGGACCTTTTCCACGTTCCCGTTGAAGTCCCCGACGGTGGTATTGATCTGACAGAGGGCGATCTTCAAATTAAAACCTTTTATCTCAAGATGAACCGCGATTCGAAATCCATTTTAGCCACAGATGCAGGGGATACATAAACCCATAATTCTGAATTCTTAATTTTGAATTATGAATTGTTGTTATATCCCCTGAATCCCATGAATCTGTGGCCCAATGGCCTTTTTTTAGTCTCAGGAAGCTTTGTATCCCATGGGGGAATAGCTAATATGCTTTTTCTCTTCGGGATAAGCGAATCAAAAAAGGAGTTTTTCGTGGTCATCGGCGTCATCGCGGACACTCAAACCTTGCTCACCCCGGACCAAATGAAAGAAGTCAGCCGGGCTTTCCATGGCGTGGACGCCATTTTGCACGCGGGCCCGGTGGGGGACCTGCGGGTGCTGGATCAACTCAAGACCCTCGCGCCGACCGAGGCGGTCTGCGGCAACGCGGAGTCCCACGAGGTTCGATCCGAGCTTTACGTGCGCGCGGTGTGGCGGTCCCGGGGCCTCAAGATCGGGCTTATCCACGGTTATGGTCCCCCTTTCAGCCTGACCGAGTGGATGACCAAACAGTTCGAGAACGAGCCGGTGGACGTGATCGTTTACGGCAACCACTTCGAGCCAAAAGCCCGCAAGATGGGTAATATCTACTTCTTCAACCCCGGTTCCTTCTCGGGCCGTTTGCCCGAAGGCATCCGGGGAACGGGCCCCTCGCGGTTGGGGTTGCTCTATATCGAGGGCCGCAAAGTCGAAGGCCAATCGCTGGTCGTGAACGCGCTGACCTAAGCCGTCCCGGACCGCCCTTGACGGTTGGTCGGCAAGGCCCGATATAATAGAAACATCGGTGGAGATCACCGAAAGTTCGAGGAGAAACCATGATCCAAATGACCGAAGCCGCCGCCACCAAGGTGAAAACCTTTACCGACCAAAGCCCCGATTATCAGGGCAAGGATTTCCGCATCTTCGTGGAAAGCGGCAATTGCGGGTTCTCTTACGGTTTTACCTTCGACGAGGCCAAGTCCGACGATGAGGTCAATGAGGCGGGCGGTATCCGGGTGGTCATCGATCCGCTCAGCGCCAAGTACCTGAACGGAGCCAAGGTCGACTATGTCGAGGATATGCGCGGGGCGGGATTCGTCATCGACAATCCCAATACCAAAAGCTCCTGCGGTTGTGGAAATTCGGTCAGCTTCTAAATAAGGCAATTCTGAATTAAGAATTTTGAATTATAAATTTAGGAAAAGCGGCTAAAGCCGCTTTTTTGTTTTTGGGAGTCTTTTTGAGTCAAATTTATAATTCTGAATCCAAAATTCAAAATTCCGCCGCTATGCGGCGGTGGCGGTTGATCCCTTCGTCCCAAGCCGTTCCCACTCAAGGCCAAATGGCCTTCGACCAAACCCTTTTCGACAACTACCGGGCGGGCCAAAAGCCCGTCCTCCGCTTTTTTTATTTCTCTAAACCCACCTTCACCCTGGGCCGGTTGGAAGCCCGGCGTTTTCCCCTGGATAAACTGACCTATCCCCACGAGGTGCGGCCCACGGGCGGCCGGGCGGTATTGCACGGCGAGGCGGACCTTTGTTACGCGGTCCTCGCGCCCGTGAACGATCCCCTCGTCGGCGGGCCCTTGATGGACAGCTACTGCAAGATCAGCAAGCTTTTCGCCGAGGGGCTCCAAACCTTGGGCCGGGACGCGCGGATGACCTTGGAAAAGCACCTGGGCCTGGGCGACCCCCATTGTTTTACCGCGCCCTCCCAGGCGGAGCTGACCTGGCGGGGAAAAAAGGTGGCCGGCGGGGCCCAGGCCCGGCGGGGCGACGTGTTCCTCCAGCAAGGCGTGTTCCTGCTCTCGGTGGCGGAAGATTGGAAAAAAGTTTTCCCCGCGGAAAGTATGTCCAATATGGCGGGGCTGAACGATGAAGGCGCGCCTATTTCCCGCGCGCAGTTAGAACAGGCCCTGACGCAGGCTTTTGAGCGGGCGGGCGTGGTATTTGAAAACGACAACAGCCTATCAACAAGGACAACGTCTTAATAATGTTTTAACCGCCGATAAACGCAGATGGACGCCGATAGAGATGGATAAGTTAAGATTTATCGGCGTTTATCCGCCTTGATCGGCGGTTGCTTGTCTTACGGGAGTTAAATAAATAATTCCCAGACCGCGATATAATCCGTCATTCCTTAATCAGAGGTCCCTTTTGAAATCATTCGACGTCCTCATCGTTGGCGGCGGCCCCGGCGGTTACCGGGCGGCCCAACTGCTGGCCCAAGGCGGAAAGACGGTCGCTTTATTCGAAAAGAAAAAACTGGGCGGGTCCTGCCTGCAAGTGGGTTGCGTCCCCACCAAACTGCTGCAATCGGCGGCGGTGCGTTACGCCACGCTGGCTAAAGAAGGCAAGGCCTGGGGTATCGAGGCCGATAACGTCCGCTTCAACTTCCAAACCATGGTCGACCGCACGCAAAAGACCCTCATGGTGCTGGAGCGGGGCATCCAAAACATGCTCTCTACCGCCAAGGTCGAGGTCGTTACCGGCGAGGCCGTTGTGAAGTCGCCCACGACGGTCGAATGCAATGGCGAAACTTACGAAGGCGCTTCCTTGATCCTGGCGGTCGGGTCCCGGCCCCGGCAGTTGTCCGCCTTTCCGGTGGGCGGCAAGGTGGTCACCAGCGACGAACTGCTCTCCCAACCCAAGCTGCCCCGGTCCCTTCTCATCGTGGGCGCGGGGGTCATCGGGCTGGAATTCGCCTGTCTCTATGCCCAGCTCGGCGTGAAGGTGCGGGTAGGCGATGTGATGCCGAAAATATTATCCACCATGGACGAGGAAGTGGCCCAAGCGCTCATGAACTCCTTGCGCAAATTAGGGGTGGAGATCGAACTGGGCCTGACCGCGGTCGCACCCAAGGATGAGGAACTGATCCTGGTGGCGGTGGGCCGTCAGCCCAACTCGGACCTGGCGGGCATCCCCTCGCTCCATCTCAAAACCGATAACGGAAAGATCGTCACCGACGGTTTTATGGAAACTTCCGTGAAGGGCGTTTACGCCCTGGGCGACCTGACGGGCAAATATCCTTACGCCCACACCGCTTACGAACACGCGCGTATCGCGGCACAAAAGATCCTCCGCCCCAGTTCGCTCGAGACCATGGACGACACCAAGGTGCCCCATGTGGTCTTCACCTCGCCGGAGATCGCCTCGGTGGGCCTGAGCGAAGCGGAGGCCCGGGAAATATTCATGAACGTGAAGGTGCTCAAGAACAATTTCGCCGCCAACAGCAAAGCCCGCATCCTGGGCGAGATCGTCGGTTGGAACAAGACGGTCTATGACGGCGACCAGGGGACCATCCTGGGCATCCAACTGGTCGGCCCGGAAGCGACGGACCTCATCGGCGAAGCCTGCGTGCTGGTCACGCAAAAAGTCACCGTCGATCAATTGGATAAAATTCTTCATCCCCATCCCACTTTGAACGAAATATTTTCATTTCATTGATGGGATGAAGAAGGGGTGCGGGGAAGGGGTACACAGGGGGATTTTCCCCTGTGAGAGCGAAGCGAGCATCCCTATCCAACGTTAAATGAGATCTTCGGCCTCCACTAAGTCCGCTTTCTCCGTCAATTTAAGCCTGTAAACCCCTGGGTTTAATGCGATTGTTCTAAGTCCCCGACAGGCCTAAAATGCGGTCAGAGGTTTTCCATGAAAGTTCTTTTGTCCCTACTTCTTCTTTTCACCGCAGGCGCCGCTTGGGCGGACCCGCCCCTGAAAACCGTTTACCAGAGCGGCTCCACCACCAAGTTCACCTGGCAATGGCCTTATCACACCTATCAAACCAAGACGACCTACCAATACCAGCCCTCTCCGGCGAATAGCGGTTACCGGCAGATCACCCAGGCCAATGTGAACGAGGACCTGTCCAATTACCGTTTCCATAATTCCCACCTGACCTACCAGAACCAATGGGGTTATTTCTTCCCAGCGGGCACCCGGCCGGTGCATGTGGGCAGCTGGTCCACTTTCATCACGCCCGCCCATTAAAAATCAGGCATTAACCCCGCACCTCCGGCAAAGTAACCGCCGACCAAGACGGATCGGCGCCGGTAAGGTCCTTTTTCCAAGATGTGATCCCTATCGGCGTTCATCAGGTGTGATCGGCGGTCAATAGATCGGCCTTTGAAGTTGTTCGTTCGGATAAGGTTTTCGTTTTCCGATCGGTCATTTTCATGCTGTTTTCCCCCTTGTTACAAACCGCCCATTCAAATGTCACCTCCTTTTAACATCCCGAACCCAAACTATGTCCAGTTTTACGATCCACGCTCATCAACACCTTTGCTACGCCTAATCTTGAAATAGAGGGAGCCGCTATGTTGATCCTGGATCAATTTTCGGAAAGCGTTCTGTTCCAATGCGATCGCTGTCAAATGGTCGGTGAGCTGATCACCGATATCGTTGAGAACGACGAGCGTTATTACTGCTGGCGGTGCCTGTCCGTTAACCGCCAATTGGAAATGAACCATATGAAAAAACGGGCCAAGTCATCCATTTAACGGGTTTCCGTGGAAGGGGAGAGAACCATGCGTTTGGTCGAAATGAACGAGTTGGGCGAGGCGCTTTACCAATGTGACCGCTGCCAACTGGCGGGGCCGAAGGATTCCTGCATCATCGAGGACAACAGCGGGCACTATTGTTTGTCCTGCTGGTACGAAAAAAGCCGCAGCCGCCGGGTGGTCCGGGAAGGCCGCAGCGTGGTGATCGAGGTCTGAGGTGAGCTGAACAACCGAAAGGCAAAAAGTGTCAGGCCCCAATGGGGCCTTTTTTGTTTTAGAGGCAAGTTCCCTTTAGGGCACCGTGACCTTGGAAAGTTGGATCGCCCGATCATAGGCTTGGCGCGATCCCTTCTCGTCGCCGAGGGCCCGCAGGCAAAAGCTCAGGTCATAGTCCAGATGGGCCGCAGGCAAAGAGTCGGCGGCTTTTCGATAATCGTCCGCGGCGGATCGATAATCCTTGTCGAAGACCGCGTAGAGCCCGGCCTTTTCCCAATAGACCGTCGTCAAAAAGGGGTCCCGGGGATAGCGGTCCCGAAGACTCGAGAAATAATC
This sequence comes from candidate division FCPU426 bacterium, assembly GCA_027452205.1. Taxonomy (GTDB): domain Bacteria; phylum Oederibacteriota; class Muellerivitia; order Muellerivitales; family Muellerivitaceae; genus Bog-1183. Next base: position 515,326 of record DAIDGV010000024.1, read on the forward strand.
CGCGTAGGGGCTCCAAGTCCCGTTCAGGTTCTTGTTCTTCACTTTCATGTTCTCTTCCCGATAAACTTGGTCCGCGGCGATCCAATCCCGCAAGCGGTCCGGCCCGATCCGGTCCGTGGGAATGAGAAAAATACCGAACGGCTCCGGGCTAGGTCGGTCGGTCCTCAAGATGCGGAACTGGGTCCCGGGAAAGGTTTTCGTCAGGTAAGGCGCATAGTGGCTGTTGATGATCAACACAGCCCATTGGGGCTTGGCAGCGGAAAGGCGCGGGTCCTGCAGGGCGTCGAAAGAATAACAAGCCACGTTCAAGGTCTTATTGTCGTAGTCGGTGTTAAAGTCGGAAAAAAGATAGACCGGGCCGGTTCGGTCATCGAGAGTCTTCACCACCTGATAAGCGTCCGCGTAACTCAGGTTGCGCCACTGGCGTTCCATCGGCACCCGGTTAATGTCGCAATAAGGGCTGATGAAGTTGTAAAAATTGAGCGCCGCCAGGACGGATCCCAACGCCAAAAAAGGGACCCAATCGCGGGGTTTTCCCAGGGCCGGTCCCAGGGACAAAGCACCCTCGGTACCCAGTAAGATCCAAAAGGGCAGCGACAGGGTAGCCCGGTGCAGTTCCACACTGGTCGTCAGGATGCCCGGCAGCAGACCCAGGAAAAGACCGGACAAGACCACCAGAAGGGTTCGCCCCGGCATTTTTTCCAGGGCTAGCACGAAACCCAGCAAGACCAGCGCGCCCAAGATGGGATCGAACATCCCGCCCCAGTTCGAACCGTAAGGAAAACTGGCAGCGCTCTCAAAGAAAAGACCACGCAGATACCCCAACAACAAAATGAAAAAACCTTTCAATTGGAAAAGCCGGTCAATATAGCTCAACCCGCCTTGCCCCAGCCTTGCCCTGGCCAGTGGAAGGGTCGCGAGACCCATCGCTAATATGAAGATCCAAGGGTCCCAGAACCTTTCGGGCCGCCGACGGGCGAAAGCGAATATCGCCAAAAAGGTACCCAAGGCCACCACGCCCCAGTTCAAGTAAGAATAAAGGCCCAGGATATTGCAAAGTACCAAGGCGACTAGCCATAGGGGCCGGGTACGGTCGGCGGCGGCATAACGGCCCAAGCAGGCCAAGGCTAGCATCTCGAACCAAAGGGTGAAGACCTGGTGGGTCAGGAAATGCATCAAGGTGAATTCCCAAAAAGAGAAAGCGAACAACCAGGTGAAACAAAAGGCGGCCCAGCGGGGCAGGAAGGTCCGGGCAAAAAAGTAAGCGGAGAGGACCGTCGCCAAGGACAAAAGGGCGGTCCAGAGCCGCAGCGATAAAAGCGAGGGGGTGTCGACCCGGAAGAACAATCCGGTCAGCCAGATCATGAGGGGTTCCATCTTTCCCTCGGTCCATAAGAGGGTCCAATCCCAATGTTTGATCAGGGAGGTTGCGAGGACCGAATAGATCCCCTCGTCGCTGATGGGCCAAAAAGGCACGGACTCCAAACGAAAAAAGCGGGTGAACAAAACCACTGCCGCCAGCAATAACCAAAGCCAAGCGGGTACCGAGGGCGTATCCCTATCCGCCCCGAGAAACAAAGCGGAAGGCGGGGGAAGGTGTTGTTTCCTTTTTTTCAAGGCCAGCCCGGCGGCTAGGGCCAAAGGAACCAAGACGCCCAAAATGCCGACCCAAAGTTGGGCGATCAAAGAAAGGGACCCGTAAGAAAGCAGGGACAAAGAGACCAGAAAGAGCGAAAAAAGCGCCCAAGGATGGAAAGAAAAGGGCGCGTTCCAGGAAAAGTCCGCTTGGGGGTTCATGGGCGGATTTTAACATGGAAAGGCTTGTCGGACCTACGCGGCTTTTTTTGTTTCCGGCCATCTTGAGCCACAAAGGGCACCAAGTTCACTCAGAACGACCGCGCAAAGTAAAGATCCCAGGGCAACCGTTGTTTGGGATCAAAACCAAAGGTCCTTAAAAACTTTGTGGGTTTTCTTGGCGCCCTTTGCGTCCTTGGTGGTTTAGGACCTTTTTAAATTTGGATCTTCGAAAAAAGCCAGCTGCCTAACCCTAAAAAGAAAGCGCAGAAGAAGCCCAGCACGATCAAGTCGGTCCCCATCCCGTAAAAGGCCGTCCCGCCAAAGGCCGCCCGCAGCCCGTCCACCCCGTAAGCCAAAGGATTGAACGAAGCCACCACGGCCAGCGCCGGTGAAACCCCGTTCAGCGGGAAGATGGCGCCCGAAAAGAAAAAGAGCGGCATGACCAAAAAGTTCATGATCAGCGGAAAGCTTTGCATGTCGTTCAATTGCGAGGCCAGGGCGGTGCCCAGGGCGGTGAAGAGCATCGCGATCAGGAACATGAAGACCAAGGCCAAAAGGATGGCGCCCCAGTGGGGGCGGAAGCCGAAACAAACGGAAATGACCATTACAATGACGCCCTGGCACATGGCCACGGTGGCGCCGCCCAGGGTGCGGCCGATCATGATGCTGAAGCGCGACACCGGCGCGACCAGGGTCTCTTTCAAGAAACCGAACTGCCGGTCCCAGATCACCTCGATGCCCGCGAAGACGGCGGTAAAAAGCACCGCCATGGCGATGACGCCGGGGGCGAGGAACTGGATGTAATCACCGCCGCCGGCCTTTTGGTAGATGGGGCCAAAGCCGAAGCCGATGGCCAATAAAAAGATCAGCGGCTGGCCCAGCGAGCCGACCATGCGGGCCCGGGAGCGCACATACCGTTTCAACTGGCGAAGCCACATGATATAGATGGGTCCCATGGTCAGCGCCTCCACATTTTTTTCATCATGCGCATGCCCTCGATACCCGAGGCGTCCTCGTCCCGCAGGCCGTGGCCGGTCAGCTTGATAAAAGCCTCCTCCAGGGTCTTCGTCCGGGCCTTCTTCTTCAGCGAGGCGGGCGTGCCCTGGGCGATGATCTTGCCCCGGTCGATGATCGTCACCTCGTCCGCCACCCGGTCGGCCTCTTCCATATAGTGGGTGCTGAAGAAGACGGTGATCTTCTCTTTCTGGTTCAAGTCCAAAATATAGTTCCAAATGTGGTTGCGGGTCTGGGGGTCCAGCCCCACGGTGGGTTCGTCCAAGAAGAGGATCTGCGGGTGATGCAAGATGCCCCGGGCGATCTCCAACCGGCGCTTCATGCCGCCGGAGAACTGTTTCACCAGGTCGTCCTTGCGGTCCCAAAGCTCGATCATCCTGAGCAGTTCCTCGATGCGGGCCTTGCGCACCGCGGGAGGCACTTTGTAAAGAACGCCGTGAAATTCCATGTTCTCATAGGCGGTCAGCTCATCGTCCAGGCTGGGGTCCTGAAAGACAATGCCGAAGCTTTCGCGAACTTCCCTGGCGTTCTTCACCGCGTCCTTGCCATCCACCGTAATTTGCCCGCTGGTGGGCTGTAAAAGGGTGGTGAGCATCTTGATGGAAGTGGTCTTACCCGCGCCATTGGGCCCGAGAAAACCGAAGACTTGCCCGCGCTGGGTGTTGAAGGACAGGCCGTTGACGGCGGTAAAGGAGCCGAACTTTTTGGTAAGGTTCTTCACCTCAATAATATTATTTTTCATGGGCTATTTAACACAAAGGCGGGGGGTGAAACCAAGCGGATCAGGATGAAAGGCGGCCTTCAAGGGAAGACCAAGGGCCCGCCGGCGATGCGGACGGCCTTTTGAAAATTCTTTTCCGCTTCGGTCCGGTTCCCGGTCAATTTCCAACAAAAACCCAGGTCATAATAAAGATGGGCGGCGGGATAACCCTTTTGTATAGCGATCCCATAGTCACGGATGGCGGAAGGGAAATCCCGGTCGAGGAAACAATAGAAGGCCCGTTTTTCCCAATAGACGGATGTGAGAAAAGGATCCGATGGGAACCGGCCATCCAGGCCCGCGAAGCGGGCGCCGTAGCGGTCAAAGGGTTCGACCTTCAATTTATTTTTCAGGTCCAAATTAGAACGACGGTAAACGCGGTCCGCTTCTTTCCAATCGGCCAAGGTCGTTCGGGGGATCGAAGCGGTGGGGATCAAGAAAAGTCCGGGCGGCGGCGGCACCGGCTGGTCGTTGTGAAGGGGCCGCCATTGGGCGCCCGCGAAATGGCGGAGAAGATAAGGGGCATAATGGCCGTTCACTAACACCGCTGTCCACTGGGGCTGGACCTGGGCCAAGGCGGGGTCCTGCAGAGGGTCGAATGAATAGCAAGCGGCTTGAAGGACGCCGTCCTCGCCCAAACCGAACTGGGAAAAGACATAGACCGGGCCGGTGTGCCGGCTAAGATCTTGGAGGATCCCGTAAGCCTCGGCGTCCGACACCGAACGCCATTGGCGATTTGAAGGAACGCGTGAAAGGTCGTCGTAGTTGAAGATGAAATTAAAACCGTTCAAGCCCAATAGGGCTAAAGCCAAGAGCGCCGGAACGGGCCAAGAAGTCCTCGAAAGCCCCTTCGCCAGGCCGGGACAAAGGGAAATGACACCCCATAGGGCCAGCAAGATCCAAAAAGGAAGCGAGGGGGTCACGCGGTGCAATTCGGTGTCATAGGTGACGACCCCGGGCAGCAACGAAAGGGCTAATCCGAAACCCAAGAGCGTCAACGCGCTCCGGCTTAGGTTTTTGAGGGCGAAGAGCGCCCCTAAAAAGATCAGCGATCCGGTGAGAGGATCGAACATGCCGCCCCAGTTGGGCCCAAAGGGAAAGCTGGGCAAGCCCCGCCAAAAAAGCCCGGCAAGATACGAAAAGAGCGTGAAGGGCGAAAAAGAAAAGGCGGAATGCACATAGTCCAAATTACCCGGATGCAAACGCGCCCAGGCCCAAGGTAAGGCCAAAGCCAGGGAAAGGGCCAGGAAGAACGAAAAGGAAGGCAGAGAACGGCGCAGCCGCGATCCCAACACGAGCGCGATGAAAAGCCAAACCACCCCCCAGTTCACATAAGTATAAAAACCCAGCCCGGCCACGAGGGTCAGGCCCATGAGCCAGGGCCAGCGCCGGTCCGCCGGGGCTTGAAGTGTTTTTGCCAACAAGCCGAGGGCGGCAAATTGAAAAAGACAAACCAATATTTCCGGCGCGCAGAGGCGCATGAAAGAGAATTGCCAAAAAGAAAAGGCGAAGATCCAGGTGAAAGCGAAAGCGGCCCGGGGGGCGAGATAAAGCCGCGCGGCCTTGGCGCAGATAAGCACCGTGGCCAAAGAGATCAAAGCGGGAAAAAGCCGGATCGAAAGGTAAGAGGGGGAGAGCAGTTTAAAGAAGCCGCCTAAACCCCAGATCAATAGGGGTTCGAACCGCACCTCACCCCATAAAAGCGTCCAGTTCCATTTTTTCAGCAGGCCGAGGGCCAATTCGGAAAAGGTCCCCTCGTCGGAGATCGGCCAGAAGGGCAGGGAGGTCAGCCGGTAAAAGCGGGTGAACAGCAGGACCGCCGCGAAAAGGATCCACGCAATCGGGGGGATGGGCGCGCCTTCGGCCGGCGCTCTCTCAGGCTGGAGGTTCAAGGGTGTTCGGGCAGGGTCGCTTAAAATGATACCGGCGGCCAGAAGAAATGGCAGTAAAAGGCCGAAGGTCGCTATCCAAACCTGAGTTATCAGGGAGAAGTGAAAATAAGAAAGGAGCGTGTTGGAAAGTAGAAAAGGCACGAAGAAAAACCAAGGACGATAGACCAGGGCTCGGTCCAAAGCCGAAGAAGGGGAAGATCCGCTCATAGGGTGATTCTAACAGGCTCCGCGGGTGTCAGGCCATGTCCAACAGTTGATGGTTGGGGCACTTCTTTAAGGTGTATTCCTTGTCCCAGCTCGTGCGGAAAAGGATGACCGGGCGGCCCTGCTTGTCCTTGGTCTTCAAGACCTGCACCGGCGGGTCAAAAGCATCCACGTCGCCCACCAGCCAGGCGCTGCATTGAAAGGGCAGGGTTTCCAACACCGTCTCCACGCCATACTCGGCCTTCAGGCGGTATTGCAATACATCGAACTGCAAACGGCCTACCGCGGCCACGAAAAAGTCCAACCCGTCCCAGCTGTAAAGCATCTGCACGGTGCCCTCGGCGGTCATTTGCTCCACGCCCTTGTCGAAGGGTTTGCGCTTTTCCACGTTCTTGGGGCGGATGCGCGCGAAAATTTCAGGCTGGAAGGACGGCAGGGGCTTGAAGTTGAATCCCCCTTTTAATGAGATCGTGTCGCCAATGGCGAAAACGCCGGGGTTGATGACGCCCACAATGTCGCCGGGATAAGCGTAGAAAAGGGTGTTGCGGTCCGCGGCCAGCATGGTGTGGGGCTGGCTCAGGCGCAGGTCCTTGCCCAGGCGGTGGTTCTTCACCACCACGTCGCGCTCAAAGCGGCCCGAGCAGACGCGCATGAAGGCGGTGGAGTCTCGGTGCTTGGGGTTCATGTTGGCCTGCAGTTTAAAGATGTAAGCGCTGAAGTCGTTCTCGATCGGGTCGATCATGATCTCGCCGTTGGGCGTATCCGCCGGGCGGGGGCCGGGCGGCGGGGCCATTTCGACAAAGGCGTCAAAGAAGGGTTCCACGCCAAAGTTGGTCAGGGCGGAGGCGAAAAAGACCGGGGTCACTTTGCCTTTTAAGAATTGCTCGCGGTCAAAGGGGTTGCCGGCCACCTCCAGCAGTTCCATATCGTGGCGCAGTTTGTCCCACAGCTCCTCACTGATCAGGGTCTTGGCCTCGGGGCTGTCCAGGGGCACTTTTTCCACGGCGGCCTTGGCGGCGCCGCCCACGGATTTTTTCGAGAAGAGGATCAACTGCTTGCTCGCCCGTTCCACCACGCCCACAAATTCGCGGCCCGATCCCACCGGCCAATTGATGGCCGCGCTATGGATGCCTAACACGTTCTCCACTTCTTCCATCAGTTCCAGCGGGTCCCGGCCGGGTAAGTCCATCTTGTTGATGAAGGTCATCACGGGGATGCCCCGCAAGCGGCAAACCTCGAACAGTTTGCGGGTCTGGGTTTCCACGCCCTTGGCCGCGTCGATCACCATGATGGCGCAGTCGGCGGCAGTCAGCGTCCGGTAGGTATCCTCACTGAAGTCTTGATGGCCCGGGGTGTCCAGCACGTTGATGATGGCGTTCTTATAGGGGAACTGCATGGCCGAGGCGGTGATGGAGATACCGCGTTCCTGCTCCATGCCCATCCAGTCCGAAACGGCCACTTTGCCGCCCTTGCGGCCCCGCACCATACCGGCGGTCTGGATCATGCCCGAATAGAGCAGCAGTTTTTCCGTGAGCGTGGTCTTACCCGCGTCGGGGTGGGAAATAATGGCGAAAGTGCGGCGTTTCGCCACGGCGTTCTTGATCTCGGTTTTGATGGCTGGGTCCATACCCAATAACCTTTAATTCGTCGCGCGGCAACCGCGCGGTAAAAACGAAGTTGGTATTGTGCCGATCTCATTTAAATAGCTACAAAAGAGGGATCGGTACATAAGGGCGGCATTTTAGACGGAATTGGGAAGGGGGACAAGGAACAAGGGATTTAAGTCTTATCGATATCGTCAAACGGACTCACCAAAAAATCTTGAAATCCCCTCCAAATTAAATAGTATACGCATGTATACATATGATCTTAGGAGTGTTGATCGTTGACCCGAAAACTGTATGAAGAATTCATCAAAACGAATCCTTGGCCGGTCGAATTTGAAGATTCGATTCGAGCCAAAGTTACGGCCTATTACGAAAAACATCCAATGGTGGTGGGCGTTCTAGAAAAGGTCGTATCCAAACTTGAAACCTTTCCTCCGGATGAGAATTATTTTGTAAACCCCAGACCCTCGCTTCACGATATGCGTATCTGGCTCACCGTCAGTGAAGGTCGGTTGCGCTTTATGTTAAAAGTCGAATACCGCCTTGAGCAAAAGATCTGCTTTATTGTTGAGTTTATGCCGAAGTCTTAACCTTCGCCTTGACCCGTCATACGCCATGTAATACAATTTGCATTGCAAATAGTGGAAAGAGGAGGGCATCCATGTCCAAGGCGATTGTTCATAAAATGCCGTTATTTTCCCATATCCAGATCGAGGAACAGAAAACCGTTCCGATCAATTTTCGTATCACCCCCGGCCAAGAAAAACACTGGAAAGAAATGGCGAAAAAACTGGGCGTGAAGGACCTATCCAGCTTTATCCGGGGCGCGGTGGACTCCGCTATTTTCAACTCACTTCGGGCGCAAGACCCTCAATGGCAGAAATTCATTGAGGCCATTCAACCTGCTGCCCAAAAGATCTTGGGACATGGGTTCTATGATGGCGGCGCAGAAGACATTGAGGCTGGCGGCCGTGACCGAAAGGGCGTGCCGGCAAAAGAGTTTTTGTCGGACTTGAAGCGGAAAACAGTTAAAAAGTGATCTAGTCGAGGGTTTAAGATGAGCCGATCTAAAAGACATACCTCCATTCGCGGCATAGTTGCCGCGAGGTCAGAAAAATCAGACAAGCGTGTCGCGAACCGCACACTTCGCCACCGCAATAAAATAGTGGTCCAAAAATTAGGTGAAGAAGCGCAACCGTTGGTAATGAATGAAGTTATGACGACTTGGCAAATGAGTAAAGACGGAAAGTCTTATTTCGATCCGAGAAAATACCCTAAACAGATGAGAAAATAGTTCTTTAATAAAAGTTCAAAGGCCGCCTTCGGGCGGCCTTTTTTGTTTTAACTACCGTGGCTCGGGATACTTAGTCCTTTTGGGTGAAATAGCGGCGGACAAACCACAAGTATCCAAAATAAGGGGTCATCATGAGCCAACTGATGTTCGACATCGACTTGAACATTTCCAGCATGCCCGTTCTCTTCATGACCTCGATCTGTGTTTCGGGCACGTGCATTTGCTGATAGGCGCTCACGGGGTCCATGAACAAGAACATGAAATAGCTGGCCACCGAGCCGACGATCACCAGGACCAGGGCGGCCCACCAGGCTTTCATTTCCAAGTGATAAAAACCGGCCGCGATGTAGAGCAGGGCGATAACGATCGCCAAAGCGATCAGCGCGACACCCCAAACGGGGATCGGCAGGCCAAATGGAGGAAGATTAAAACCCATCATGGTCAGAAAAAAGCCGATATAGAGGAAATGGTCCAGCTCCATATGGGTCGAGTATGTCATAAAAATCAAAAGCGGCCCAGTTGTTGTTTTGACGAGCCTGACAGGCTGAGGCGCGCGGGTTGGTCGTACGAGAGATATTAAAATCAACCTTGGTGCCAGAGGATGACCGCCCACTCCCACAGGGTCTTGCCTATCTCCATCAGCGCCACGCGGGGGTGAAAGCCGTTCCTGTAAACCTCCCAGCCAAACCAGCCCAACAGCGCCAAGACAGATAGGCCCGTGACTAGCGGAACCGCTCTGACAGGTTACTTGACTAATAACTTGACTTAAACTTGACTCATAATTAAAGTTATTTCATGGCCTACGAACCTCAATACAAGATCACTTCGCACTTGGTTCAAATTCTGGAAGAGATCGCGGTCTTCCGTGAAAAGATAATGGCGGCGACCATCCAAGTTCCTTGGATACCGGCGCTGCAAAAAGACGCCCGGGCACGCAATACCCATAGCTCTACCGCTATTGAAGGCAATCCACTCACGCTGGAAGAAGTTCGGGTTCTTGAAGAGGGGCAAAAATTGCCATCGGCAACAGAACGTTCCAAACGGGAAGTTTTGAATTATTTCGCCGCTTTGCGGCATGTGGAAAAACACGCGAATAAAAAATCTTTTCGTCATGAGGACATTTTCAAGCTTCACCATCTCATCGCCGCGGATGTGATGGACCAGGGGAAAGCGGGAGGTTACCGTACCATGCAGGTGCGGGTAGGCAACCATATGCCTCCGGCGGCCCATCAAGTCAGCCCGCTCATGCGGGAATTTTTAGAATGGTGGAACGAAAGGTCGGCCGCTTTGTCGCCGGTCATTAGTTCGGCCATCGTTCATTATCGTTTTGAGGATATTCATCCTTTCGCGGACGGCAACGGCCGGACGGGGCGCATGCTAGCCCTTTGGGAACTGTATCGCCGGGGTTTTGACACGCACCATCTCTTTTCTGTGGATGAGGTCTATTGGGAAAAAAGGCAGCTTTATTACCAGCACCTAGACTTGGTTCGTAAAGAAGGGAACGATCTGACCGGTTGGTTGGAATATTCGGCAGAAGCGTTGCACTTAACGTTGGAAAGGGTTTGGAACCGAGCCCAGCATTTGGCCATCAAAGCAGGCCCGGAAAAAACGGTTTTGAGGCCGAGGCAGGAAAAGCTTTTAAACCTCCTACGGGAAAGACGAGAACTTTCGCCCAGCGAGCTCTGGAAAGCTTTAGGCGTATCCCGCCAGGGTGCCATGGATCTGCTCAAGCCCCTTATCAAAGCGGGACTTGTTCGTAAGGTGGGATCTAAAAAACTAGGAAAGTATGTTTTAGGTTCCGAAAAATAAAGAAATTCAAAGGCTCCTGGAATTTCCAAGAGCCTTTCTTATTGTGCTTAACCTTGTCTCCACAAAAGAACCGTCCACTCCCACAGGGTCTTGCCTATCTCCATCAGTGCGCGGCGGGGGTGGAAGCCGTTCCTGTAAACCTCCCAGCCAAACCAGCCCAACAGCGCCAAGACCGCTAATCCCAAGGCGACCCGAACCACGTTGTAAACGGTTCGGCCTAAAGCTTTTAGAAGACCCTTCAGGCTGTTCTTCACGATCTTCCAAACGAACTTGCCGACGGGTTTGGCTATTTTCCAAGTGTGTTTGCCCAGCCAGGCCAGGCCGGCCCCAAGGGCATGGGCGGCCAAAAGCAGGGCCTCGAAGAAGGACGGCCTTTCGCCCTTCTTTACCTTGGCCTTGATGCGGCTGATGATCGAGATGCCAGCGGCCTCGCCCCAAATGAGGGATTCGGTCTCGGACATTTGCCCGGTATGCCCCGCTTCGGAAAGGTGCTTGGGGATGGCTGCGTGGCCGGGTGCCTGTTGCAAAGCTTCCAGCGGAGCAACAGGCTTTGGCTGTGCCAATGGCGGGTGATCAATGCCATTGGCATGGGCAGAAGGGGCGGCCTGAGGCACTTGCCCGTTGGCCTCAGCGATTTGCTGGGGCCCAGGGTCATATTGCGCTGATCCCTTTACGGAATCAGCAGGGTCACCCGCCTGGACAGGCTCGGCCCGCTTCTTGGCCTGCGGCCTGGAAACAGCCGACTTCGCCACCAGTGCTTTGACCTTGGCGGCGGGTAGATGGTCCTGGAGGATGGTTTTGATCGCTTCTTGGGCCAGGACCTGGGCTTCTTCCACCGACCGACCGGTTAAGAGGGGTATCAGGTTCCGGGCCGACTCTTGATTGAACTCCCACAATTTCCCTTTGTTTTCGACGTCCTTGTCTCCGCCGGAGACAAGACCGTTCAAAAATAAGGCTTTTTGAGCTTCTAGGTCTTCGCGGATCATGGCCCGGCTGGCGGGGTTGAGCAGGCTCATGACCTGAACCGCCCGGTTGACGACCGACTTATCCTTGCCCAGCTCGTCGGCTAGTTCCCGGATCGTCCAGCGGTTCTCGTCTTTTAAAGTTTCCCAGTTCTCGTAGTTGTCTAGCCAATAAGGTTTGACCCCTTCGTTGCTGGTCTCGGCCATGATCTTGGCCTCCGCCAGGGTGATATCCATGATCTCGGCTTCGATATGGGTCTTCTTTAGGTCTCGAAAGGCCAGCATGCGTCTTTGGCCTGAAATGATCCACCAGCCCTTGTCGGCTTTGAGAACCTCGATCCGGCGGACCTTTCCGCCCTTCTCAATAAAAGCCCTCAGGTTGGCCTGTTCGACGGGGTCGATGTATTTACGGGGGTTCCATGAGGGGACGAAGAGCTCGTCCAGGGGCAGCAGGGTGATCTGAGGCATCGTGACAGATAGGTCCTGAGACATAAGGTTCTCCTGAGGTGGTCTTAAAAACAGGAGAAATTTACAAAAACGGACCTTTTGCCCTCAAGAAAAACCAGACCCATTGGGGGTTCACGATAACCCCGGCGCTTTTATCGTTTGAAGGCGTCAGGTAGACATAAAAGAATATCGTTATTTGGTCACGACCATTTTACGATCGCCAAGAAATTGGTCGGGCGAGGATGAAACCCTAATCCTGGAATAAAAGGTGTTTTGGGCGCATTGTTATCTGTAGGTCAATTGTGTACCATATGTGTACACAGTTTTTTCGGGGAGGTTGTTATGAAATTCGTATCCGTTCGTGATTTTCGATCAAAGTCGGGAAAGGTCTGGAAGGATCTGGCGAATGAAAAAGACCTTCTTTTGACCTCCAACGGTAAACCCATCGCCCTGATCAGCTCGGTTAACGAAGAAACGGTCGAGGGGTCTTTAGCCCTTTTGCGCCGGGCCCGCGCTACCGCCGCGGTCGAAAAGATACAATCGCGTTCCTTGGCCACGGAAGCTGACAAATTGTCCCTCAAAGAGATCAACGCCGAGATCGCTTCGGTCCGCAAGGGCCGTAAGGCGTGAAGGTTGTCCTCGACACCAATGTTCTGGTCTCGGGTCTTTTGTCCCCCTTTGGGCCGCCGGGTGAAATTGTCCGCTTGGTCTCGTCCGGGTCCCTGCAACTTTGCTTTGACGCCCGCATCTTGTCCGAATACGAAGATGTGCTGAAACGGCCCAAGTTCGGTTTTTCCTCGGCCCAAACACGGGTCCTTTTGAACCAGATCGAAGGGGATGGTTTCGTGGTCGCGGCCGAACCCTTGTCCCACCGGTTACCGGATGTCGGGGACGAACCTTTTTTGGAAGTGGCTTGGACAGGCAAGGCCGAAGCGCTTATTACGGGCAACACCAAACATTTTCCTCGCGCCGCTTGTGGCCCAGTGCCGGTTGTTTCACCCGCCGATTTTTTGGAGCTTTACCGCAAAAAGATGAAATAAACGCTCGATACCAAATAGAAAAACTTTTAAAAGGCGGCCTTTTGGCCGCCTTTTTTGTAGGTGGACTAGGGCAGAAGGGCTTTCCTGGTGATAATAAGGCGTCTAAAACAGCGGGAGGCAGCTATGAAGAACGTGGAACTGAAGGTTGAAGGCAACATCCTGACCATCAAGGTCGATCTGACCAAAGAGTTTGGCCCCTCGGCCAGCGGCAAGACCATCATTGTGGCGTCAACGGAAGGCAATCAGTCGTTACCCGATCGAGACGAGAAGATTGGGCTGAATGTTTATAAGAAAAAGTAAATAGACCAAAACGATAAAAGGATTAAATGTATGGCCATTCTTGAAAAGATCGTCGAAGTTATTTTGGGAAAGGAAATAGAGAAGTTATTAGAAGGTCCACCAAAAACGGCGATCAATAATTCCGAAAATGAGATGGTGAACGTTAATAATGGAAATCAGATCATCAATTTTTCAGAAAAAATGAAATTCCAAAACGAATCACAAGAATTATTTGACAGTAATTTCTTATCCAAAAAGCTCAGAGAAGTTTTTCATTTAATGAATCAGGGAAGAAGATTAGATAAATTTACAACAGAGGGCATTACTCGTTTATTGCAAATGGAAAGCTACGAGTTAGCTTACGATTATTTCAATGGCAATAAAATTCCAACAATAGGTTTTATTGATAATTTTTGTAATGTCTTTGGTGTGAATAAATTATTTTTTGAACAAGATGGAGTTCCTCCGTTCAAGAGCGACGAATTTTCTATGAGTCCGTATCAGGTTTTGGAACTTGTTAAAAATAATGATTTTGAAAATTTATATCTTGTTCGTTCAAAAGGCAAAGAGGGGAAAACGGGCGTAGTATTGATGATCTCCAAATACTATTTTCGTGTATTGTCGAAAGTTTATTGGACTAGTTCTGAGGGCGGCGGAACATCGCAACGACAAACGGCCGAGTTGTTTGAAGTAATAGAGTCTTTAAACGGCCAATTCAGGCCTCGTCCGCAAGGCATACTGATTAATGATGAGGTATTTGATTCGTTATTCTCCGGCAAAATGTATCCACCAAATCTGACTCAGATTTCTCATGCTTTTAGTCATTGGGCTGATTACTTGTGGGATATTCATCATCAAGATGCAAGGGAAGAAAACTATAGGGAATGGTTTGGAGAAGCGTTTTTAGAAACTCAAAAAATTATTGAATACAGTGGTAAAAGAAAAGCTTCGTAAAACTACCCATGCGAAAGATTTAAATGAACACCGAAGAAACAAAATTCCTCAAAGACCTCGACAAGCAGTTGTGGACGGCGGCGGACCAATTGCGCTCCAACTTGGACGCAGCGGTCTACAAGCACGTCGTCCTCGGGCTTATTTTCCTCAAATACGTCTCAGACGCCTTCAAAGAGAGGCATGAAGAACTGGAAGCGGCCTTTGCCGATCCTAAAAATGACTATTACCTGGAAGATCCCAAAGATAGGGCGAAAGAATTAGAAGTCCGCGACTACTACCTGGAAAAGAACGTCTTTTGGGTGCCTGCCCTGGCCAGGTGGGATTTCATCAAGGCAAACGCCAAGGTTGCCAATGGCACCAAGTTAACCGTTAAAAACGGTAAAACCTTCCAATATACGTTCAATGGAATCGGTAAATTATTGGATGACGCTTTGGGCGAAGTGGAAAAAGACAATACACAACTTAAGAACGTCCTCGAAAAAAACTATGCCCGCATGCAGATTGATTCGATATTACCCAGTCTGATAGACCGCATCGCCGACATACCGTTTCATCATGCTTCCCTCAAGGCCAAAGACATCCTGGGCCATGTTTATGAATATTTCCTGGGTGAATTTGCCACTGCCGAAGGCAAAAAAGGCGGCCAATATTACACACCCAAGTCCATCGTGACCCTCATTGTTGAAATGCTCCAACCTTTCCAAGGTCGGGTTTACGACCCCTGCTGTGGTTCGGGCGGTTTCTTTGTGCAATCCGCTGAATTCATTGAGCAATATGCGGACGTCAAACACTACGACGCCGACACCCAAAGACAGAAGATTTCCATTTATGGGCAGGAATCCAACCCTACCACTTGGCGCCTCGCCTGCATGAACCTGGCCATCCGGGGTTTGGGTTATGACCTGGGAAAAGAATGGGCCGATACCCTATCGAGGGACTTGCACCCGGACTTACGGGCCGACTTCATAATGGCCAACCCGCCCTTCAACATGAAAGAGTGGGACAGCGCTGTTCGTGAAGACGATCCCCGCTGGAAATACGGCACTCCACCCACCGGCAATGCCAACTTCGCCTGGGTGCAGCACATGATTTTTCATTTGGCCCCGCAAGGCAGTATGGGTCTTTTGCTGGCAAATGGTTCCATGAGTTCAAACACCAACAATGAAGGGGAAATCCGCAAGGCATTCCTTCAGGCGGACTTGGTGGAATGTATGGTTTCCCTGCCCGGCCAGCTTTTCACCAATACGCAAATCCCCGCCTGTATCTGGTTTCTCACCAAGAACAAGTCCGCCCGAAACGGTTTGCGTGACCGCAAGGGTGAAACCCTTTTTATCGACGCCCGCGATTTGGGCTACATGAAAGACCGTGTCCTGCGGGACTTTACCCCCGAGGATATCCAAAAGATCGTCGGCACCTTTCAGGCCTGGCGGCAGGGCAAGGGTTATAAAAATGAGGCAGGCTTCTGCAAGTCCGTCAAACTCAAGGACATCGAAAAGCAGGACTTTGTGCTTACTCCCGGCCGTTATGTGGGGGCCAAGGCCGTCAAGGACGACGGCGAACCCTTTGAGGAAAAAATGAAACGCCTGACGGCTCAATTGATGGAACAAATGAAGAAAGGCGAAAAATTAGATAAGGA
Source organism: candidate division FCPU426 bacterium (assembly GCA_027452205.1). Lineage (GTDB taxonomy): Bacteria > Oederibacteriota > Muellerivitia > Muellerivitales > Muellerivitaceae > Bog-1183. The sequence goes on from DAIDGV010000024.1 coordinate 531,021, forward strand.
AATCAAAGAGAACCTCAAGAAGCTGGGTTTTCTGGGGGAGAAGAAGTAGCCATGGCAAATCCCATTCAAAAAAAGCCCAATTCAGATGGTAACAGGTCGCAGTTTTTGATTTACCAGACTGACGACGGAAAGACCCGCTTAGAAGTCCGCCTTCAGGATGAATCCGTCTGGCTTACCCAGGCCCAAATGGCCGAACTGTTCCAAACCACCAAGCAAAACGTCAGCCTGCATATCCAGAACGTCTTTGATGAGGGGGAATTGGCCGAAAATTCAGTTGTCAAGGAATCCTTGACAACTGCGGCGGACGGCAAGAATTACAGGACCAATTTTTATAATCTGGATGTCATCATCTCCGTCGGTTACCGGGTCCATTCCCACCGGGGCACCCAGTTCAGGCAATGGGCCACCCGCAGCCTGCGGGAATACCTCATCAAGGGTTTCGTGCTCGATGATGACAGGCTCAAGCGGGGCGAGGGCGAGGATTATTTCGACGAACTTTTGGAACGCATTCGTTCTATCCGTGCCTCCGAACGCCGTTTTTACCAGAAGATCACCGATATTTACGCCACCAGCATCGACTATGACCCCCACGCGCCCATCACGCAGGATTTTTACGCCACCGTGCAGAACAAGCTTCATTTCGCCATCCACGGCCACACTGCCGCCGAAATCATTGCCGAACGGGCGGACGCCTCCAAGCCCCATATGGGTTTAACCGTCTGGAAGCATTCCCCCCAAGGATCCATCCGAAAGCAGGATGCAGGGGTGGCCAAGAATTACCTGACCGAAAAGGAGATTGGCGCCCTCAACCGTATCGTCACCATGTACCTGGATTATGCGGAACTGCAAGCCCAAAACCGAAACCCCATGCACATGGCTGATTGGATAACCAAGCTGGATGCCTTCCTGCAATTCAACGAAAAGAACATTCTGACCCACGCCGGAAGCATTTCCCATGATGCCGCCCTGCAACATGCCCATCAGGAATTTGAAAAGTATGACGCTGAACAAAGACGATTGGAGGCCGAACAACCTACCAGTGATTTTGACAAGGTTGTGGAGCAGGTCAAACAACTGGGGGCAAGTGAGCGAAAAACAAAACGAGCCGTAAGTTCAAAAGCCAAGAAGCACCTAGTTAAAAAGAAGGGTAAGAAGAGGCGTCGATATGGTGTTTGATATATCAAGGTTTGGTTTGTCGCCAGAAACACTTCCGAAAGGTTGGCGAATTGATAGATTGGATAATCTTGCGTATTTTAATCCAACCCAGATTGATAAAAATTATCCACACACCGACATCGAGTATCTTGATATTTCTGGAGTAAACAAAGGTTCGATTAACGGCATAGAAAATTTGATTTTAAAAGAGGCCCCAAGTAGAGCCAAACGCATTGTTGCCGAAAATGACACAATAATTTCCACAGTTCGTCCGGGTAACCGAGCATTTGTTTTTTTAAAAAACGTACCACCCAATCGCATTGTTTCTACCGGGTTTTCAGTTTTAAGAGCGAAAAATGACAATTCGCCTAGATTTATCTATTACCTTTCAACCAGTGATCCAATTATTGATTATCTAGCATCAATTGCGGAAGAAAAGACGGCTTACCCCTCTATTAATCCTGAAGATATTGCTGAGTGCGAAGTTCCGATTCCTCCTGTAACTGAACAAAAAAATATCGCGCATATTCTTGGCACCTTAGACGACAAGATTGAACTCAACCGAAAAATGAATGAAACGTTAGAGGCGATTGCACAGGCGTTATTTAAATCTTGGTTTGTTGATTTCGATCCCGTTTATGCCAAAACCGAAGGCCGTGATACCGGTTTGCCCAAAGAAATTGCTGATCTTTTTCCATCTGAATTTCAAGATTCCAAATTGGGTAAAGTTCCAAAAGACTGGCATTGGTCACCTCTGCTCGAAGTTTCAGAAATCAATCCATTACGGAGAACTGAAAAAGGTGTTGTTGCTCCGTATGTCGAAATGGCAAACGTAAAAACTGTTGGACATCGGCCTGAAGGATGGTTTTTGCGAGCGGTTGGATCAGGGACACGATTTAAAAATGGCGATACGCTTTTAGCCAGAATTACTCCATGTCTTGAGAATGGGAAGACTGCTTTTGTAGATTTTCTTGATGAGGGTGTTGTTGGTTGGGGATCAACCGAATATATCGTTATTCGGCCTCTTCCACCAATACCCTCCGAGTGGGGGTATTTACTTGCGCGTGATGAAGTCTTCAGAGATTTTGCTATTCAAAAAATGAATGGAACAACAGGAAGACAGCGCGTATCAGCAGAGACAATAGGTCATTACATGATAGTCAGAGCTTCAAAAGAAATTTATGGTGAGTTTGGAAAAATCATAAAACTTTTATTTCAAAAAATGAGTATCAACCACGACGAAAACAAAGTACTTTCTGATCTGCGGGATGTATTATTGCAAAAGCTTATTTCCGGTGAATTAAAAGTTGGCTAAATCTTGAATGTTCTAATCGACACAAATATCTTTATACCTCTAGAACCCACCTCTGCTGAAAATCTACATACCAAAACCAAGTTAATGTCTGAAATGTTTCGCTTGGCTTCCAAAGCCAAATGGAATCTCTTTTATCACCCCTGTATCAAGGCTGATTTTGAGAGGGACAAAGATACGGAGAGGGTGAAATTAAGAACCGAACTTTTATCCAAATACCATGAATTGTCCAATGCGCCTTATTTGAGCGTGGATTCGCCTGAAGAATTAAAGGCTGAAAAGAATAGCAACGATTGGGTAGATGGGAATTTATTGTTGGCGGTTGTTAAAAATGCGGTCGATATCTTGGTAACAGATGATCTCGAAATCCACAAAAAGGCAGTAAAGCTGAATGTCGGGAATAGGGTTAAAACTTCCGTTGAAATACTTCAGGAACTGAAAGATTTCTACGAAGTCATCCCACCTCCGCCGCCTGCCGTTGTTTCCTGCAAGGCCCATGTACTTAATGATAAGGACCCTATTTTTGATAGTTTACGGGCGGATTATGCGCCGAAATTCGATGATTGGCTTATCAAGATTAAAAGGGACCAAAGGGATTGTTTTGTTATTTATGGAGAGGGCGAAGCGTTGGCGGCTTTTTGCATTATCAAACCCGAAGACCAAAATGAGTATGGATTACAGGGAAAGACATTAAAACTTTCTACTTTTAAAGTTTCGGATAAATACTCCCGGCAACGATTTGGGGAATTACTTTTAAAGCCGGTTTTTGATTTTTTATTTGAGAATAACTATGACCATGCGTATGTAACGGTATTGCCCAAATATCCCGAATTAATGGAATACTTACGTGGATTTGGCTTTGAGGATTCGGGGCACAAAACAACCTTGGGCGAAGTCGTGTTGGTGAAGCGATTCAAGTTCTCGCAGCAGGAACAGGATGCGATGTTGCCGTTGGAATTTAATCGGTTATTTGGCCCCTGGCTTACAAAATTTGATGGAAATAAATCTTATCTCATCCCCATACAGCCTCAATTTCACGAGATGCTTTTTCCCGAGCTAAGAGTTCAAAGCGCCTGGCTTCCTGAAAAACCCTGTGGCAACAGCATTCGAAAAGCCTATCTTTCCAATTCCAAAATTAAAAAGATGCGGCCTGGGGACAATGTTTTCTTTTACCGTTCGGGTGACACGAAAGCCATTACCGCATTGGGGATTATTGAGGACATTAAATTCGCCACCGACGCTGATGAAATTATGGAATACGTGGGGGACAGGACGGTTTATTCTTTTGTGGATATACAGAAATTATGTGAGCAGCAGGTCCTGGCCATTAAGTTCAGGCGCGTCATGTTTTTCGAATCACCCATCGCCTATACTGAACTGAAAGCAAATGGTGTTTTAAGTGGGGCTCCACAGTCAATACTTGAAATAAAAGGGGAGGGCTTAACTTGGATAACCAGCAGAATTTAAAAGTGGCTTTGGTTTCGCTTTATCCTAGGTTTGCCGATTCCATATTGTCCGGTGAAAAAAAAGTAGAATTTCGAAAAACGAGGATGTCCGAAGAAATAAGCAGGGTGGTCATTTATTCGACCTCGCCAGTTAAAAAAGTAGTCGGTTATTTTGACGTGAAAGAAATCGTCGCCAAAAAACCTTTGGCTTTATGGAAAGAATTCAAAGATACGTCGGGCCTTGAGTTTGGGGAATATACGGAATACTACAACGGAAAAGAAAAGGCATTCGGAATAGTCGTCGGTAACGTCGTGAAATTGGAAACCCCGTTAAACCTGGAAAAACTAGGGGTAAACAATCCGCCGCAAAGTTTTATGTATTTGGATTGGCGGGATATTGAAGAAGAGCTGATTGGCAATCGGGCCGGGTTAATCCAAAGGTTCAAATTGATTGTGAATTGGTTTTTGGAAATGAAAGTTGCATTGGTCAAATGACTTGGATTGAATTAGAAGGAAGATTTAGGGAATTAGAAACCTCTTTTCAATTTGCCCGTATTGACGGACAAACAGGCGCGGCAGGAGAACATTGGCGAATAGCGGCTGTCTCTCCTCGCGATGAAACTGCTATCCGGTTTCAGCGGTTAGCCGAGATTGCTGGGAGAAAGTTAGCTTCAAATTTCGATGAATTTTTGAATGATTATCCTCTAGTGAAAGAAGAGCAGGATCCAATCAGAAGATGGTATAAGGCACTTCGTTACATCGCAAACCGTTGGTATAGCGGGTTTTATGCACGGCAGACTGATGACAGCGGCAATTCTGCGGGGTTTATTTTTATGGGCTCAATTCGTCAACCAGCCGCCGCTTCAGCTACTTTGTGTCTCCGGCTTTCTTCCATTCTCCAGGAGACAGATTTGAAATCATCTTCACCCAATGATTTATTGAAATATCCTGTGATTACGGCAATTTTCGTTTCTGTTTTAGTAATTGCGGGGTTTGAGTGGTTAGTTTATGGACTCCCGTGGGATTGGCTTAAAAATCATTCCAATAGTTATGGTTTGCAGACTGGGTTTGCGGGTGTCATTTTTTCATTTTTCATAGGACTTTTCAGACCACGTTGGCGTAACGCTTGGTGGGTGACAGCTCTTGTGGCTCTTATAGTTGTGACGATTAGTCTATTAGGTGGGCCGGTTAATTCAAAATAAGAGAATATTTTGATAAACGAATCCGAACTTGAAAATTTAGCGATAACTTGGTTCCAAGACACAGGCTGGGAATATCGATTCGGCCCGGATATTGCCCATGACGGTGACACACCCGAACGAGTCGATTACCGGCAAGTCGTTTTAACAGGCAGGCTTTTAGAAGCGCTTCGCAGATTAAATCCCGGTATGTCTGATTCTGTCCTCGAAGAAGTCGTCAGCCGCATATCAAAACCCGAAAATCCTTCTCTCATCCTGAACAACCGCGCTTTTCATGAAGCTTTGGTGGATGGTTTGTCGGTGGAAGTAGTGAAAGATGGTGAGAAACGGGGGGATCGCGTTCGGCTGTTCGACTTTGAGTACCCGGAAAAGAACCAGTTCCTAGTTGTTAACCAATTTACCCTGCAAGGCACTCGGCAATTGCGCCGGCCTGATTTGGTTTGTTTCATCAACGGTCTTCCCATAGCCGTGATTGAACTGAAAAACCCGGCTTTGGAGCAGGTGGATATTTGGGAAGCTTTTAATCAGCTTCAGACCTACAAAGAAGAAATCAGCGATTTATTCGTTTTCAATGAAGCCCTGGTCATTTCGGATGGGACAAGCGCCCGGGTAGGTTCTTTAACGGCGGATAGGGAACGTTTTCTGCCGTGGCGTACCATTCGAAACCAGGACGACAAACCTTTATTGGAATATGAACTGGAAAAGGTGGTGCGTGGATTTTTCGCGCCGGACTTGTTGATGGATTATTTAAGGTCTTTCATTCTTTTCGAACCGTCGGATGATGGGTTAATCAAGAAGATTGCGGGTTACCATCAGTTTCACGCGGTTCGTGAAGCCGTGAAAGCCACGGTGATTGCCTCTTCCGAACCCAAGTCGGTGGTGGAAGTGTACGAACCCAGGGCGCGGCATGGGGAAACGGTAGAACCAGGTTCCCGCAGGGGCGGTATTGTTTGGCATACGCAGGGGTCGGGAAAAAGTATTTCCATGGCTTTTTTCGCGGGCAAGCTGATGCAGGAACCCCAAATGCGGAACCCCACCCTAGTTGTGGTGACGGATCGAAATGACTTGGATGGACAGCTTTTCGATACATTCGTGGGCGCTCGTGCCCTTTTGAAAGAAACCCCGGAACGGGCGGAGGATAGGGAAGGCTTACGCAAATTACTGGCGGGCCGAACTTCGGGCGGGATTATCTTTACCACCATGCAGAAGTTTTCCACTGAAAAAGATGAAGACCAATTCCCACGCTTGACCGACCGCACGAACCTGGTGGTGATCGCCGATGAGGCCCACCGCACCCAATATGGCTTTAAGGCGATCCTCGACAAGAAAACAGGCAAGTATAAATACGGTTATGCGACCCATTTGCGGGAAGCCCTGCCTTATGCCACCTTCGTGGGTTTCACCGGCACTCCTGTGGAAAAAGAAGACCAAGATACCCGGAAGGTATTTGGCGATTACGTCAGCATTTATGACATTCAAGATGCGGTGGACGATAAGGCCACCGTGCCCATTTATTATGAAAGCCGTTTGGCCAAGCTGGATATCAACCAAGCCGAAATTGAGAAGTTAAGCGGTGAAGTTGAGGAAGTCTTTGAGGATGAGGAAGACGTGGCCCTGCGGGAGGCCCAGAAAACAAAATGGTCCACCTTGGAGAAACTGGTGGGTGCCGAACCCCGGTTAAAGGAAGTGGCCGCCGATATTGTGAAGCACTTTGAGGCCCGTAACACGGTAATTGAAGGCAAGGGACTGATTGTTTGCATGAGCCGGGAGATATGCGCGAGGCTTTACCAGGAAATTGTCGCCTTAAGACCCGATTGGCACAGCGCGGACCCAACCCAAGGCGCTTTAAAGGTAGTGATGACCGGTTCGGCGGCGGACGTGGAGTTGTTAAGGCCCCACCTTTACACCAAGAAAACCAAGAAGGCGCTGGAGAAGCGGTTCAAAGACCCGAAAGACCCCCTGAAATTGGTCATCGTGCGAGATATGTGGCTGACCGGTTTTGACGTGCCCTGCCTGCACACCATGTATGTCGATAAACCCATGCGGGACCATAACCTGATGCAGGCCATTGCCCGGGTCAACCGCGTGTTCCGCGACAAAGAGGGTGGGTTGGTGGTGGATTACATCGGCATTGCCTCGGAACTGAGGAATGCCTTAAAGATCTACACCGAAAGTATGGGTAAGGGCACTCCGGCTTCGGCGGTGAAACAAGAACTGGAAAAGTTGCGGGAAGAAGTGGATATCGCTAGGGTGTTACTGCATGGGTTTGACTATTCGGCCTATCGCACCAAAGCCATTTCTCTTTTAATGCCCGCCGCCAATTTTATTTTGGGGTTGGAGGAAAAGGCGGGTAAAGACGGCAAAAAGCGTTGGTTTGATACGGTCTTAAGAATGACGAAGGCCTTTTCGCTCTGCGGAACCATGGACGAAGCTTTGGCTTTGCGGGAGGAAATCGCCTTCTTCCAGGCGATCAAGACGGTTATTGCCAAGGCTACGACCCCCGATAAAAAGCTTTCGGAAGAAAACCGAAACAGCATTCTGCACCAAATCATCAACAACGCCGTCGTTGCGGGCGGGGTTGAGGATATTTTTAAGTTAGCAGGTTTGGAAAAACCGAACATCGGTTTGCTGTCGGATGCCTTTATGGATGAAGTTCGGCGGATGCCCCAAAGGCATTTTGCTGTGGAATTGCTGCAAAAGCTTTTAAATGACCAAATCCGGTCTCGCGCCCGAACCAACGTGGTATTGGAGAAAAAGTTCAGCGATAGGCTGCAAGATGCCCTCAACCGTTACCGGAGCCGGGCTATTGAAAGCGCCCAGGTCATTGAAGAACTCATTGCGATGGCCAAAGAATTTCAAGAGGCCCTTCAACGCGGCGAAAAACTGGGGCTTAATGAATCCGAATTTGCCTTTTATGGGGCATTAGCTGAAAACGAGAGTGCAATGCGTGAATTGGGCGATGAAATACTAAAGAAAATCGCTTTAGAAATTACAGAGAAGCTAAAGGGAAGTAGTTTTGTGGATTGGCAGAAACGGGATAGCGTTCGTGCCCGTTTGAGAAACCTAGTTCGTATTACCTTGCGCCGTTACAAATACCCGCCGGATGAGCAAGAGACGGCCATTGATCTGGTTTTGAAGCAGGCGGAAACGTTATCGGATGAATGGACAAAATAATATGTATAACCTTTTTGTGACTGCCGATGATGAACAGTGGAAAAGAACCGTTTGTGAATATGAAGGATCTAGAGCTATTGAAGAATATACGGAATCAACAATATGGGAAAAATTCAAAAGATTTGATAAAGGAGCTATCGACGAATTGAAGTCCTTTCCCTGTCTTTTTGTGTACGAAGGCAAACTTAATAAAGATGCACGGCTCGGACGAATAAAGTCGATCAAAAAGAACGGCATTACGTTGAGGATTGAATATGAACTGTTTGATTTCAATCAACGTATTTCTTTTGCGAAAATAAAAAAGTTAAAACTCGAGTTGAATATTTCAGATGATTGGGAATTGGAACGAACGCAGTGGTCCGTCAAAGATGTTGATCTGATAAGTGTGCTAATAACAGCCGAAATCATTGATGAAAACATCGACCGAGATTTCTTAGTTAAACTAAGAGGTGAGGTGGCAGTTAGAGCGGAAATTTTAAAAATTTATGGCGAAAAAGATATAGTCAAGTTTCACGAGAAGATTCTTGGAAGAGTAGTGGATGATCCTGAAGGTGCTATTACGGGAGCTTGCTCGCTTTTAGAGTCTGTTTGCAAACAAGTTCTTGATAAACGGTCAGTTTCGTACGATAGAAAAGACGATCTCTCCATGCTGTATAGAAAAACAGCGAAAGAATTGAAGTTGGCACCTACAGATCACTCAGAAGAAGCGGTTAAACAAATTTTTGGCGGGTGTGTTTCTGTGGTTCAAGGAATTGGAACATTGAGGAATAGTTTGGGAGATGCCCACGGGCGCGGTTTAAATGCAATAAAACCCGATGTGCTTCATGCCCGATTGGCAATTAACCTTGCAACCGCTATTTCGTCATATCTTTTGGAATTATCTAACAAATAAAAGCCGAACAAAACTAATCCATAACAAAGGGGGCAGGCTGGACTTCCCCGATTTAGTGGGCACTTAATTCGGCGAAGTCTTGGGGACAGTCTTCATTTTGTATCCAGCCTAGGAACCAAGGGGTCAGGCCTAAAGATCATAGTTAAGGCTTTTCCTCGTAATTTCATTCTCCACTCCGCATTCTTCGTTCGTTTGCCTCAAAGACCACGTTTCTCGCATGCACATATTTGCTCAGGCCATTCATTCGGCCAATGGAAAGTTACTTCTTCGCTTTGTCCTTATCCTTCTTGCTAAAGAACCGCTGACCGGCGTTGCCGACCCGCACTTGGGTCGCGCCGTGGAAGATCAAATAGACCCCCAAGAAAGTACCCGGCACCCAGGTACCCGAAAAGGGCCAGGTGTTGTAGATGATGATGGCGCAAAAGATGGAAATGACCCCATTGGTGATGACCCAGCCCTTGTGGGGCGCATCGGTGAAGAAAGCCGAAAGGATGGAGAACAGTCCGCTGGTGAACATCAAGATGGCCACTACCAGGGTGAAGACCACCGCGTCGTTTTGGGGGTTGACCAGCAAAAAGCCGCCGCAGACGAGGGTCAATAACCCCAAGATCAAGAAAGACCAATGGCCTTCCAGGTGCCGGACGCGATAAGCGAAGTAGATCGAGGCGACCCCGCTAAAAATGAGAAGCCAACCCAGGTAAAGCATGGCGAAAAGCGTGGAGAGGCCGGTAAAAGCCACGGCCAAAATGCCCAAGATGATGTTCAGGGTGCCGATGTAGACCAACCAACCGAAATGCGCGTGCGCTTTTGCGCCTTGGCGGTGAAGCACTTGAATGTAATCCATAGAGGCCTCCTTAAGGTAGCGACCCCTAGAGCCTAGACCCTTGGGGGGAAAATAGATGTAATAGGTACGGATATATTTGGTAAACCCGCACCCAAGAGGGGGTTTGATGCCCATTACCCAAGCCTCGGTCCTCAAAGCCCTCAAGAACATCTGCCATCAGATCGACAAGAAACAACCCAAGATCAAATTCGTCCATAAGGGCAAAACGCGCAAGATGCGTAGTTACTACGACCTGTTACGAATGGACGCCAATATGCCGGGCCTGACGAAATTCTTATTGGCCGAGATCAATGATTACAAACTGCGGGATCGATCGAACGCGAGCAACTATGTGCCAAAGCATCAGTTGGTACATATCCTGAAAAGTTTCATGGAACCGGTGGGTTCCAGCCCCGAAAAAGAAGCCTATCTCAAACCGGTCATTGAAGGCATGGCGGATTTTTTGATCTTCACTATGAAGCGGCGGTAGACCCATTTGGCTCTTAAATTGACAATTATAGTAAATTTACTATAATTAGGTCATGATTCCCTTTGGACCTTGTTTAACCCTATGGCGTAAAGAGCGGGGCCTGAGCCAGATGGCTTTGGCCCAAAAGACCGGCATACCCCAGCCCAATCTTTCGGGCATGGAACGGGGAGAGGGGGAAGTGTCGTTACGCACCCTGCGGGTTTTGGCCTTGGCTTTGAACATTACGCCGGGAACCCTAGCCGATGGTATTGGTCCCGAAAAAGAAAAGCCTTTAGTGCTGACCCGCGACCGATTAGAGCGGGTAGCCGAGGCGGTGGCGCAAGGCAAAACCCTGAAAGACCCAGTGGAAAACCAACTGGCCCGTCAGACCGCGGCCTTGATGAAAGGTCGTTTGCGGGCGGCGGGAGCGAAAGGGCCGAAGCCTTTCAAGGCGGGGAAACCGGTACAAGACCTCTGGCGCGCCCTGAGCGCCACCTATCGGCCCGAGGAGATCCAAAGTTTGGCCCAAAGGGTGAGCGAAAAAGCGGCCGCTTGGGCGGGAGAAAAGTAAGTGAATCCCAAAGAGATCGAACGGTTCTTCAAGGGCATCGCGAAGGATTTTAATGAAGAGGCCACGGTTTATTTGACCGGCGCGGCTGCCGGGGCCTTGATGGGTGGAGTGCGGCCCAGCATGGATGTGGATTTTGGTGTTCAACTGAAAAGCGGCAAGGCCCAGCAGTGGGACCGGCTGGCGGAAGCCATTGAGAAGAACAAGCGTTTGACCGGCTTGGGCAGTAACTACGACGAGGATATCGACCGTTGGGGCATGATCACCCTGATGGATTATCAAAAGCACGCGAAACTCTTCAAACAATACGGCCAATTAAAAGTGAAGGTTTTGGAGCCCGCCTATTGGTCCATTGGCAAAATGACCCGTTACCTGCAACCGGACATCGCGGACATGGAAATGGTCTTTCGAAAGAAAAAGGTGCCAGCGGCTTTGTTGGCCGAAGTTTGGGGGAGGGCGCTGAAAAGCAGTCCTCGTTCGGCTTCGCTCCTTTTATTTCGCAGGCAAGTGGAAGATTTTTTTATCCATTCCGGCCCGAAAATCTGGGGAAAGACTTTCGACCCAGTCAAAGCGATCCAGACCTTTCATCAGAGCTCTGGGTTAAAATTGAAAAACGAATAGAAGTTTTGGGTTTTTCTTGGAGAAGGCCGTTCTCATTTTTGTTCTTCATCCAAATATTTCTGCAGATCCTCCACCAACCTAAAGAACCCATAAAGATCGATTGGCTTGACCAGGTAAGCCTTGGCTTTCAGTTCCATCACTTCCCGCATGTCCGAATCCAACTTAGAGCTGGTGAGGACGACCATTTTGAGGTTCTCGAACTGGGGCTGAGCTTTGACCCGGCGCAAGAAGGTGCGTCCGTCCATTCGCGGGAGATCGAGGTCTAACAGGACCATTAAACCTTGCAGGAACCCAGGGGTCAGGCCTAAAGATCATAGTTAAGGTTTTTCCTCGTAATTTCATTCTCCACTCCGCATTTTTCATTCGTTTGTCTCAAAGACCACGTTTCTCGTATGCACATACTGGCTGGCCATTCATGCGGCCAATGGTTAACCTCGTGCTAGTTCCACTGGATCATTTCGGCCATTAAACATCACCACTTCGGAAGCTTATGAATTAAGCCAATAATCAATATATATAACGTTAATGTTGCTCGTTAACATTAATGATGTTAACATGCCTATGTGATGTTATAGATTATGAGGCCTCCATGTTTGCCCAAACCGTTAAAGACTATCTGGATAAAACCTTGGCGCTTCAAAGCCAAATGACCCCTTGGGCCAACGCCAAGGCGTTGCCCTTTCTGTTAAGGGACCACTATGACTTTTTTACCCTGTTCCTTTTGGGTACCCAACGTCTTTTGATGGTGGCCAAAACCAAGACCGAGGAAACCCCGGCCACCGTGCGCAAGCACACCGAAATGGCCAAGGAACATTGGAAGGGCGAGGTCATTTACGTTCCGCAAGTCATTACCCCTTTCAATCGGGCCCGGCTGATCGAACAGAGGGTTTCTTTCATCGTTCCCGGACGGCAGCTTTACTTGCCCGATCTGGGTGTGGCTTTGAGCGAACATTTCAAGAAATTCGCCATGGCCCCGATCAAGACCTACAGCCCGGCGACCCAGCTGGTGATATTGGATGTCTTGAACAACGGTTCCAAAGAAGTCCTGAACGGCACCCAACTGGGAGAGAAGTTCGGCTATTCGCTGATGACCATTTCCCGGGTGCTGAATGAACTGGAAGAAACGGGGCTGGCGGCGGTAAAGATCCAGGGGCGGGAAAGAAAAGTTGAATTCCATCTTTCGAAAAGGGAACTGTGGGAAAAGGCGAAGCCTCAACTGCGGGATCCCATCAAAATGAGCCGGACCGAGTATGAGAGGAACGCGGCCGCGAAACGGGGCTATATCGAATCGGGATTGACCGCTTTGGCGCATTACTCCCATTTGGTCGAACCAAATGAAAAAACCTACGCGACCGACATGAACCCTGCGCTTCGCCTCAAGACAGGGGCGGAATTGTTAAACGGGCCGGATTGGGACCATGAGCATAGGATACAGTTGGAAGTTTGGAGCTATGACCCCAAACGATTCGCGAAAGACGGACGGGTAGATCCCTTCTCACTCTATTTATGCCTTCGGGGGGACCAAGACGAACGGGTCGAGGCCGCGCTGGAAGAAATGATGGAGAAGGTCGAATGGTAAAAGGGCTGGATCGGTTCAAAGACCATTTCAAGGGCCATTTGAGTTCGTTCGTCATTATCGGCGGGACGGCTTGTTCCATCCTTTTGAAAGACTTGAATCCACCCTTTCGCGCGACCAAAGATATCGACATGATCTTATATGTCGAGACCCTAGGCCCCAAATTCGCGAGAGTCTTTTGGGATTTCATCCGCCAGGGCCGTTACCAGAACAAACAAAAAAGCACGGGCAAGAAGGTCTTTTATCGGTTCCAAGATCCCGCTAACCCTTCTTATCCCGCCATGTTGGAACTTTTCTCTTCCCAACCCGAAGGCTTCGAACTGGCGCCGGGCAGCGAGATCACACCTCTTCCCCTGGGGGACGACACTTCCAGCCTGTCGGCTATTCTTTTGGACGAGATTTATTACCCTTTTCTACAAACAGGCCGAAAGGTCGTTGAAGGGCTGCCCGTTTTGGGCGCGGAACATTTGATCCCCATGAAAGCGAAGGCTTATTTGGACCTTTCCCGGCGGCGGGCTAAAGGCGAGGTGGTGGATAGTAAGAAGATCAGTAAGCATCAAAACGACGTTTTTCGGCTTTTCCCACTGCTGACGGCTGAAACGCGTTTGGAACTGCCGTTCCCGATCCAAGAGGACATGAAAGCATTTTTGGGAAGTGTTCAAAATGAAGGGATCGATGTGAAAATTTACGGGATCAGGACCCAGACTTTACCGCAAGTTGTCGAGAGCCTAAAAGCCATTTACGGTTTAGTAGGGTAGTTACTCGGTTTGAGTACGAAACCTTTAAAGAATCCAGACAATAGAATGAAGTTAGTGGAACAAAGGGGCAACGCCTTAAAATATAGTTGAGGTCATCATTTATATCGTTGAAGTGGGGATATATGGAAAGCGTACAAGTGAATGCGCAAAAGCGGGTCTGGATCCAAACCGAAGATCTGGCGAAAGCGCTCGGCATTGTTTTTCTCGTTTATTTTTTCTTTTTTGTGTCCGAAAGCATTCAATTGGGGCATTGGGCCTTCAGCGAGGCGATCCCCGCCCAAATAGGCTGGGGATTGTTGGCTTATCTTTATTTCATCGGAGCCCTCCGGTTAAAGCTGCAATATTTAAAAAGCGAAAACACGTTCATCGAAGCGATCTATATCCTTTTGTGTTTTGCGCCAGTGGCTTATTTTTGCCTGTCATTGATCCATTCACTTCAATTCCTTTGTTGGATCTTGGCGACACACATCTTGGCTTATATCCACGATCTGGGCGGCCTTCGGACCAGCTTGAATCGGAACAGGCTCAGGACCCTATTTGAAATAAAGGGGATCACGAAGACGGTTAGCCAGGTCCCTTCCTGGTATTCCTACAAAGCGATGAGGCCTTTCATTCTTTTCATCCTCTTGTTTTGGGTTTTACCGACGTTTTTGACGGGTGTGATCGAACTGGGAAGTGTTTCATGGATCGACGGATCGGAAATAGGGAGTTTGCAATATACCCAACAGATGACCAGGTCGTTGTTCAACTTGAACTCGGCTTTTGATGGAAAGCTGGATGAAGGCTATCCTTTCGGCTTGAATTTTTACGCGCGCCGCAAGTTCGATGAAAAAGACTATCAGCAAAAGATGATCGAAAAGTACGGGGAGACCGATGCGGCCCTTCGAACGGCGCAGGCCTCCGCCTCCACGCCGCAGACCGAAGAGGAGGTATCGGTCGGAGAGAATTGGGTCAAACCGTTTCGAAGCTTTTTGCTGACGACGGTCGACGACCTGACGAACTTGATCAACAACCGAACCGCCTCTGAGATCAGGTGCGCGGTCCTATTGGCTTTAGGCGGTCTTTTTTACTTTTTTTTCCTCGTCGATCTGCCCCGGGCGGTCTTGACCGCTTTCGGCGGCGGCAAAATTCTAAGCCCGGAGGAAGCGGAACTGCTTTGCGCTTATGAGGCCGAGGAACTGAAACAAAGGGATCGGGCCTAAAGCCCATCTCAAGCCGGCCCTGGAAGTCATCGCGAATTTCATGATCGCCACGATGAAACGTAAGTGAACTCAAAATTCTCCATAAGGTCTTAGAGGCAAGCCACATCGGATAAATCGCATCAAATAGCCAATTGTTTGATGCTCCGCTATATCATATAATTATGGTCATAATTGATGATGGAGGCGAAGATGCGCACAACCATTACCGTAGAAGATGAAGTGATCGAAAAACTCATGAAATACACCCATGCTAAAACCCGGACCGAGGCGGTGAATAAAGCCTTGGGTGATTGGGTTCAACATCTGAAGGTTGAAAAACTAAGGGCGTTAAAAGGGAAGCTTTACATGGAAGATAATTGGGAAAAGCTTCGCTCCTTAGAAGCGCAAGAGAACCGGGCAACCTATGGCAAACGTACTCGTTGATACCTCGGTCTGGGTGGACTATTTCCGAGGGACGCCCAGCCCCGCGGCGGCTAAGTTGGACGGGCTCTTAGAAGAAAGGCGCGTGTTCCTTTGCGGAACCGTGGAACTTGAGCTTTTACAAGGGGCCAAAGCGGGTGAAAAAGATATGTTGGAAGACCTCTTATCCGCCTTGCCTTATCTGGACTCCGAGCGGGTCGATTTTCAAACGGCCGGGTTTTTATTGAATGGGCTTCGGTCAAAGGGTTTGATGGTGCCGGCGTCAGATGGGTTGATCGCCGCGCTTTGCTTAAGACACCAATGCCCGATCTTGACCTTGGACAAACATTTCGATCATTTTCATCAAGTGAAAAAATTGAAAGCTTAAAGAACAGATGAACCCAAAAGAAGACGGCGGTTTTTTGTTATAATAGGGCCATGGAATTAAAAAATCGTTCTATTGTGAAACTTAAACACTTATCGGATACGAACCTGTCTTCGGATCCTGAACCGGTTTCGCCCGCGCGGGGTCTTGCCATGATGTGGCGATTGACCTTGGATAATTGGTCTTTTATGAAGGAGACTCATGCTGAATCCAGATTACAAAGACATGTTGGTCGCCTTGTGCGAGGAAAAGACTGACTTTTTAATTGTGGGCGCTTATGCCTTAGCGGTTTATGGTTTGCCACAGCCACAGGTGACATTGATCTCTTTGTGGGACAAGATCTAGAAAATTCAAAAAAAGTTTATCGCGCCCTTCAGCTACCGTTTCTACGGAAACGGTAGCGACCTGCCAACGCTGATATTTAGCGTTGGCACAACCAAACCACGTTGTTCGGCTTGAAGCCTCACAACAGGTGAAATCTCGCGACTCGCTTTGATGGCTCGTCGCAGGACGAGTATTACCGATCCATTTATATTCATTGGATCGGTACAACCAAATCTCAGGGCTCAGCTTGTGGCTTCGCCCTAGGTGTAAACACGCTTCGACATTTTTGTATCTCTCTACAAATTTAACCGCGTCCATTTTTGTTTGGCGTTTCGTTTAACTACCGTTGAAAGCCCTTTCAAAACCCAACCAAACTCTGGCACAAGCTTTGCTCTAGTACAGATGTCACAAAAGAGGGTGCCCCCGTATTTACAAGCTGAGAACGGGTGTACCCTAAATAAGTGATACGGGATACCCAATTTTGTTAAATGGAAATTGGGTACACCTAAATCTCGCACCTCGCCTTGTGGGCTCGGTGCAAGGGGGAGCGTGTCTATGGAGATCACTGAAAAGGTAACCATCGTCAACCGACTGGGGTTCCATCTGCGGGCCGCGGCGCAGTTCGTCAAGACCTCCTCAAAATACAAATGCCGGGTCTTGGTGCGGCACCAATACAAGGACGCCAACGGCAAAAGCCTGCTCAATCTCTTGGCCTTGGCGGCCAGCTATGGAAGCGAACTGGAACTGATCTTCGAAGGCGAGGACGCCAGCGCCGCCCGGGATTCGCTCAAGCGGTTGGTGCTCAATAAGTTCGGTGAAAGAGACTGAAAACCAAGATTTACCGATCTTTTACCGAATAATCCCGTTCCCTCCTCGCTAATGGACCGTCGATCTCCCTAGACTGGGTCCATCCCACCAAAGGAGGGCCCATATGGAACTGACCCGAAAAGATCGTGTCGTGAATGTAAGGACCGGCGAGTTCGCCGCTTATGAAACCACCCAAGAAGTCGAGACGGCGGATGGAAAAAAGTATGTTCTTTATGAAGTGCAGCCGGAACGAGAAAGCTCTCAGCGCCAGGTCTGGCGGGCGGAAGAAATAGCCCCTTGGATCAAACCCTCCAAGTTGGTCAGCACCACCCCCACCCACGCCTAAAACCCGATCCCAAGGGATCGAGCTTGATATACCGTTTCGGAATTTCAAAACGGAGTTGGGCAGGTTGAACCCGATTATTTTTTGTGTTTAGGTTTTTGCTTTTTGACGCGGTAGACCGCGGGACTTTCAGCGGCAATGGACATAGAAGACCCTTCAGGGGCTTTCTTGGGCTGCGCTTGGCGGGGGCGGCCCGGGGTTTGCTTTTTCAGGGTAGCGGTCTTGAAAAGGTCCGCCGTTTCACAGCCCAGGACATCGGCGATGCGGCAGAGGGTCGAAACCCGCATGTTCTTCCAACCGCCCTCGATCTGGCGGATATAACCTCCGGTCACCCCGGCTCTTTCGGCCAAGGCGTCCTGGGTGAGGCCTAGTTTTAAGCGCATTTCGGCGACCCTGCGGCCGATGTTCACGATGATCTTGTCCGGGTTGTTCATAGACCCCTTGTTCGAAAGGGCCACTATTTAATATATACACTAATCAGTGAATATATTGTTGACGGCCTCAAAATAGCCTTTTACGATGGGGGCATGAAAGACCCCTTGCCCCTCGACCGTGAGACCGAGATCAAACAAATATTGAAAGGTTACCTGACCCTGGACCTGGTGTGCCGCTACGCGACCCGGGAAGCTTTCGTTCCGAACCGCCGGGGCGATGACGCGCGAAAAAGGCTATTCGCCGATCTTTTAGAACAGGCCGGGCGCGAATTGACCGGCCGGTTGGGCAGGGACCTCTTGCCTGGCGAGGTTGTTCTGACCTTCGAAAGCGTCAAAAAGTTATTGGCCTTGTGGGGCCTTTATTAACGGTCTGGGCGCTTGGCGCGAGTTGGTCCCTCCCTAAAATTTTTCTAAAAGTATAAGAATCCCCCGAAATAAACTGCTATTTTGAAGCTCGTCTGATCAATGACCGAGAGGGATTTCATGCGCGATACATTTTGCCTGGCCTGGGACCAAGCCCACGGCGCCAAGTTGGTGGACTTTCACGGCTGGAACATGCCGGTGTCATACACGAAGGGTATTTTGGCGGAACATGAGGCCACCCGCACCAGCGCGGGGCTTTTCAACATTTCCCACATGGGCCGGGTGCGCGTCTCGGGCCCGCAGGCCTACAAACTTTCCCAATGGGCTTTCACCAATGACCTGTCCAAGGTGAATATCGGCAACGCCCTTTACGGCTTCCTCCTCAATAAAGAGGGTGGCATCATCGACGACGTGATCATCTACAAAGAGGCCAACGACAAATTCCTCTGGATCATCAACGCGGGAGGCCGGGAGACCGACGTAGAGCATTTAAAATTCCTCGCCTCGGGCAAGGACCTGACCATCGACGTGCTGTCGGACAAGACCGCGCTGGTGGCCTTGCAGGGTCCCAAGGCCGACGCCGTCTTGAAGCGCCTGGTGACGGACGTGAACCTGGATAACGTGCCTTACTTCGGCTTTGGCCGGGGACTGATCCAGGGCAAGAGCGTTTTCATCATGGCAACCGGCTATACGGGCGAGGATGGTTATGAACTGATGATGGACGTCAAGGACGCGCCCTTTATTTGGGAGATCTTGACCCAACAGCCGGAAGTGACCGCTTGCGGCCTGGGCGCGCGGGACTCCCTGCGCCTGGAAGCGGGGCTACCCCTGCATGGCAACGATATCGACGACAAGACCCAGCCTTATGAGGCCGGGTTGGGCTGGGCCGTGAAGATGGACAAAGAGGGGGGATTCTTCGGCCGGGAAGCGCTCAATAAAACACCGGCGCGAAAGCTGGTGGGGATCACGTTGGAGGGGCAGAACATTCCCCGTTCCCACTATAAGGTCTTCAGCGAGGGGCAAGAAGTAGGGGAAGTGACCAGCGGGGTTTTCTCACCCACGCTCAAGCAGGGGATCGCCCTGGCTTACGTGAAGACCGAGTTCAAAGACAAACCGCTGTCGGTGGAGATCCGGGGCAAACAAGTGCCCGCCCTGAACGCCAAACTGCCCTGGGTGCGCCACGTGACCAAAGCGAAGGGGAAATAAGATGACCGAAGCGCCGCAGCAGCCTGTTGGGCCGATGAACAACGATGAAACCTTCGTGCTGGCCAATAAGAACGAATTGATCGCCCAGGTGGAAGCGGCGCCGGAGTTATTGCGCCAAGCCCTGAAGGGCCTGATCGATGAGCAGTTGGACAGCAAGTACAAGAACTGGAACATCCGACAGATCGTGAACCATTTGGTCGATAGCCACATGTACGGCTATTTGCGGTTCAAATTCGCGCTGACCGAGGAAAACCCGGCCTTGAAAGCCTATGACCATAATGTCTGGGCCGAACTGCCGGGCAACAAAACCGGCGACTTAGAACCCGCTTTGACCCTTTTTGACGGGGTACAGCCCCGCTGGGCCCGGTTGATGCGGGAGATGAGCGACGATCAGTTTCGCCGCACTTTCCTTCAACCGGACGGCAAGACGCGATCCTTGGCCCAGTCACTAGGTATTTATTCTTGGCATGCTCGCCATCACACGGGGCAGATCCTTTGGATGCGCGAGAATCGGTTCCGCTAGGACCCGGAACGGACCTGATAAACCCTGTGCCGGTCCGCTTGATAAACCGGCGTCAAATAAACTTTTTGATATTGGTCCAATAACGCCGACTCCACCTGGGTCCATTCCTCGCCCGGGGGCAGCCAGCCCTGTTCTTGAATACCCTTAGGCTCACCGACCAGGATGTAATCCACCCCCAGTTGCCGGACCTGTTCTTGGATGTCCCGCGCGGTCTGGGCGCGGCGAACAATGTGCTGAAAAATCGCGACGTCGGGCAGCATGTTGGCGTCAAAGGACCGGTCCAAGTAATAACCTTGGGCTTCCCCCACCAAAAGAACCCCGGAGCCCGGCGGGGTGTTGTGAGCGATCCAATCGCAGCAGGCGTAATTGCTGCCCGTCAGTTTTCGTTCCAAATAATCCGCCGGGTTCTCCCGGCCTTGCCAAAGTCCCCCACAGGAAAAATAATGGCCGCTCATGCCGAAGAGGTAGGGAAGGGTCAGGAGCGCTGAGACCAAGGCCGCCCAGGCGAAACCTTTCTCCCAAAGGTTGTTCCCGCGTGATCCGACCCAAACCGCCAGGCTGAGCCCCGCGAGAATGAACCAGGGAATATGGAACCGGGGCATTTCGCTGACCCAGGGCGCGGCCAAGGCGTAGAGCAAGAGGACTTTCCACAAGAACCGAAGCCCCGGCTTTTGGGGACGGGCCAGGAAGAACAAAGGTAAGGCCAGCAAATAAAAGGGACCGAGAAAATCATAAATGCTGACGGCGTTCATGGTAAGGGCCCAGGGAAAGTTCCACCAGGTCAGGTCGAAGGCGCGGGGCAGGTTGTGGCTGAAAGCGATCAGGTTCTTCAGGTGCGCTTCGGGGATAACACGGAAAGAAGCGCCGGAGGGGCCGAAGGGATAGACGGGGTCGCCGGTCAAAACCAGGGCACGAAGGGGCCAAAAGAAAAAGACGATGGCTGCGGCCAAAAAAAGAAGGGCTACGAAACGCCCGGAAAAAGGGCGGGTGTTCTTGTCGAAGCTTTGCCAAAGGGCCGCCGGCAAGACCGCCAGGGGGATGACCAAGCCGGTGTATTTGATCGAGAGGATCATTCCCAAGCCTAGCCCCGCGGCCAGGGCATTCGCCGGCGAGTTCCCTTCTTGGGTCAAAAGCCGCGCGACAAAATAAATGAAGATCAGTACGAACAAGGTGAGGATCGTTTCGACCTGGGTGGTCCAGGCGTTCATGCAAAGGAGTGGAAAAGAGGCGGTCAGGGCCATGGCGATCCAAGCCGCCTTTTCCCCCGCCCATTCCAGGGCCCAGCCCCCGGCGAAGAGGACCGTGAAAAAGAAGACCCAGCCGTTCAAAAGTTTCGCGACCTCGGTGCCGCCCAGGAGCAGACCGTTCAAAAAGTAAAGCTCGCCCGCGAAGGGGAAAAGGGAATAGGAATGGGTCGGCATATCCACCAGGGTGTGGCGGGCCAGATCGTTCTTTAGGAAACCCAGGTGATAGACAAGGGAATCCACCCAAGTTTCGGGTGCCAGGTCATGCAAGAAACAAAAAAACAGTTCGAAACCGATCAAAAGGGCCAGCCCGCGATAAAGACCGCCTGGAAGGGGAAGGGAGGGGAATAAAAAAGAGCCTTTTCGTAGGGCTTGTGCCCCATCCCACAAGGCCCAGAGGATGATCCCTAGGAGGAGCGCTAACAGGAAAGGCCCCTGCCAAAGCCCGTTGATGCCTAAGGCGGCCCAGAGCAGGGTGGTGAAGAGGGCGCCGAGAGCGAATTGAAAAGAAAGGCGAAGGAGCGGATTGCCGAGCGAAGGCGTGAAAAGTTTCTCAAAACGAACGCCGATACGTCCCAAAGCGAAGACCAGCAGCAAGGACTGGAAGAAAAGGCCCGCGAAACGGAACCAAGCGGCTAAAAATCCGCCTAAAACCCAAGACTGGGGGCCCTCCGCGTGCCAAGCCGAGGACAAAAGCTGGGCAGGATCGGGGATCCTGGAGAAATAAACCACGAAGACCACGACGGCCCAGAAGGCTAGGGCCCCGAAAACCAAGTTCGAAGGGATGGAAGGTTTGGTCATAGGAAGATGACGCGTGTCAGAGAAGCTAAAGAGAATTATACGGGGATAAGTCTGGAAAACTTTTTCATTTTTGATATATTCAATCCCGCTTCCCACACCCCCTCTACACTTTCCGTTTTAAAATTTCAGAAATCCTGATACCCAAACCCCACAGGGCTTTGGGTATGGTGGGCCGCAAAAGGTTCTTATTTTTGCTTTTGGCGCCCCACACATCTTGAGGAGTTTTCATGCGCAAGTTCGCCAAGACCCACGAATGGTTCGAAGACCTCGGCGGGGGCAAGGTCCGTATCGGCATTTCCAAGCACGCGGCGCATGAACTTTCGGATGTGGTCTTCATCGAACTTCCCGACGTCGGCAAAAAATTAGCGGATAAACAAAGTCTCTGTGTTCTCGAGTCCGTCAAGGCCGTGGCCGACGCTTACAGCCCGGCGGGCACGGTGGTGGAAGTGAACACCGTTTTGAAGGACAAAGCGGGCCTGGTGAACGAAGACCCCGAAGGCAAGGGTTGGATCGCGGTGGTGCAGGTCGATAACCCCAAGGCGCTGGACGAGTACCTGAGTGAAGCGGATTATTTGAAAACGATCGCGGCACACTAGACACGTAATTAAGAATTATGAATTAAGAATTATGAGTTTTTAAAAGCTTCCAATTCAAAATTTAGAATTCTAAATTCAAAATTCTCATGGAGTTGAGTTTGGCCTATATCCCCATTACTCCGGATGATGAAAAGGAAATGCTGAAGGTCATCGGCGTGAAAGCGCTGGACGATCTTTTCGCCGACGTTCCTTCTTCCCAAATCCTCAAAAAGGGCCTCAACCTGCCGGCGGGCATGACCGAGCCCGAGCTGAAGCGTTTCTTCAATTTGATCGGCAAGAACAACCTGCCGGTGTCGGACCGCCCCTGCTTTTTGGGCGCGGGCGTTTATTACCACGAGGTTCCCGCGGCGGTGAAGGCGGTGGTGACCCGGCCCGAATTCCTGACCTCTTACACCCCTTACCAGCCCGAGATCTCCCAGGGCACATTGCAGGTCCTCTTCGATTTCCAAAGCTACATGGTGCAGTTGACCGGCATGCAGGTTTCGAACGCCTCTTTATATGACGGCGCCAGCGCGGTGGCCGAAGCGGCCCTGCTGGGCCTGCGGGTGAAGAAGGCCGAGTCCTTTGTTTATGTGTCCAAGGCCCTCCACCCAGAGTACCGCCAGACCGTACAAACCTACCTGGACCCCCATGGGTTGAAGTTGCGCGAGATCGGCCTGACGGGCACGGAGACGGACCTAGAAGAATTGAAGACCGAGCTGTGGCCCAATTCCGTTCTCATCGTTCAATATCCCAACTTCTTCGGGACCATCGAGGACTTGGCGGCCATTTCCAAGATCTGCAAAGAGAAGAATTCCTATTTGATCGTGGCGGTGACCGACGCGATGAACCTGGCCTTGCTGCCCACCCCGGGAAGCCTGGGCGCGGACATTTGCGCGGGGAGCGCCCAATCCTTCGGCAATATCCTTTCTTTCGGTGGCCCCCACGCGGGCTTCATGACGGTGAAAATGGACGATATCCGCCAAATGCCGGGCCGCATCGTGGGCGGCACGACGGACCGCAATGGCAAAGAAGGTTGTGTGCTCACTTTCCAAGCGCGGGAACAGCATATCCGCCGCGAAAGGGCCGCCAGCAATGTTTGCACGACCCAATCCCTGATGGCCAACTTCGCCTCCGCCTGGCTTTACTTCAAGGGCGGAAAGGGCGCGCAGCAAGTGGCGAAAGACGGCGTGGCCATCGCGCACGCGATCGCCCAAGAGATCCAAAAGATCCCCGGGTTCAAGATCGAAAGCGCCCGTTACGCCAACGAGTTCGTCGTGCGTCCGCCCTCGCCGGGCTTCGCGGACTTCCTGGCCGAGTGGGGCCTGGTGGCCCCTTACGACCTTTCGAAAGACTATCCGGAGTTCAAGGACTGCGTGTTGGTGGCTTGTACGGAGATGAACAGCCTGGACGATCTGGAATCCTTCATTTCCGCCTGTGAGGAATTTTCCAACAAGAAGCACGGCGGCAAGATCCACCAAAAGCCCACGGCCCTGCCGGGCTGGGTGAAGGTGCGCGAAGTGCCCGCGATCCCGGAGCACGCGGAAGTAGAGTTGGTGCGTTACTACACCGCTTTGGCCCGCAAGAATTTCTGCATCGACAACGGCTTCTATCCCCTGGGTTCCTGCACGATGAAATACAACCCGAAGGTGCACGAGGAGATCGCTTTCGCCGACGCTTGGGCGAACCTGCACCCGGCCCAGCGCGAGGACGAGATCCAAGGCGCGCTTCAAGTGATGTTCGACCTGGAACATTGGCTTCAAGAGATCACAGGATGCCACGCCTTGACGCTGCAACCGGCGGCGGGGGCCCATGGGGAATTGACCGCGCTCTTGATGGCCCGCCGCTATTTCGCCGACCGCGGCGAACACCAGCGCGTGAACGTGATCGTGCCGGACAGCGCGCATGGCACCAACCCGGCCTCCGCCACGATGGCGGGCTGGAAGACGGTTTCCATCCCCACCGACGCGCGGGGAAATATGGACGTGGAAAAACTCAAAGCTCAATTGGGGAAAGAGACAGCCGTGCTGATGCTCACCAACCCCAGCACTTTGGGGTTGTTCGAGGAGCATATTTTAGAAGTAGCGAAGCTGGTCCATGACGCGGGGGGTCTTCTGTATTACGACGGGGCCAATATGAACGCCATTATGGGGATCTGCCGACCGGCAGACATGGGGTTCGACTTGGTCCATCTGAATCTGCATAAGAGTTTCTCCACTCCTCACGGAGGCGGGGGACCGGGCTCGGGCCCGGTGGGGTGTACCAAAGCTTTGGAGCCCTACCTGCCCGAACCCCGGGTGCTTAAGGAAGGGAACCGGTATTATCTGAAGACCGGCTCCCCTTCTTCCATCGGCCGCATGAAGGGCAACACCGGCAACTTCGGCGTGCTCTTGCGGGCCCTGGCTTATTGCAAACGGAACGGGAAAGAGGGGTTGGAAAGGGTGGGCCGTATCGCCACCTTGAACGCCAACTACCTCCTGGCCCGGCTCAAGGGCCGCTATCCGGTGGCCTATGACCGCCTCTGTAAGCATGAATTCGTGCTGACTGCCGAACCCCTGAAGAAACAGTATGGGATTTCGGCCCTGGATATAGCGAAAAGGCTGATCGATTTTGGTTACCATCCGCCTACTATCTATTTCCCGTTAGTGGTGCCTGAGGCTATGATGGTGGAGCCGACAGAGACAGAAACTAAGCAGACCCTGGACGAGTTCGTGGACGCAATGCTCAAGATCCGCCAGGAAATGGAAACCAATCCGGACGTTTTCAAGAACGCCCCCTACGACACCCCGGTTTCCCGCTTGGACGAAGTCAAAGCCGTTAAAGAACCGAAGTTGACCCACGCTTAAAGGCCGCTTTTCCCGATCCGGGTCAGCGGACCTGATCTGACCGGGAGGCAATGATGGCCCAAACGCCGATGGATCTGACCTTTCCTTTCGCCCATTCCCCTTTCGCTTTCCGCTATCTTTGGGCCTTTTTCCTTTCCATGGGCTTGGTCAATTGTTTCCTCGGCTGGCGCTCGGTGATGTCCCACATCAAGAACAACGACGCCCTCAAGAGCAAATACCGGCAACTGTTCACCCAATATATCATCTGGACCAACCTGCCCTGGGTGGTGATGGGCGCGGGCATCCTATTGGGCAAGACCCAAGGGGTTTTGGACTATCTGGTGCCTTCCTCGGGTAATGTGACGGTCATGTTGTGGTGGGTGGTCTTCTTCGTGATGAACTTCAGCTTGGCGGTCTGGGTCTTTTTCGCCGGAGGCGCCGAGACCCTGGAAAAATATCCGGGACTACCGACATTCCTTTCCGGATCGGCCTCCCACATCAAGGTCATGGTCTCCATCGCCTTCATCTTCCTGAATTTCCTGGCGGTCATCATTTATTTCTACAACCCTTGGGCCCATGACGGCCACGCTTATTCCACCCGGGTGCTTTTGGACTTTCCTTTCTTCTTCTCGCTCTTCTGCGTGGTCTTTTGGCTCTTGGGCGGTTGGCTGATCGCCCAATTCGGCGGCTGGACGTCCTTGGGCCGTGTTTACGGCACCAAACGCAAATACGAGGGCGCTTTGCTGAAATGGCGCTCGGCCAAGTTGAACTGGGTCTATTACCACACCTGCCTGGACCTGGGCGCGGATGAGGAGGGACTCTATCTCTCGATGGGTTATTTCTTCAGCCTCCATCACAAGAACCTGTTCATTCCCTGGAGCGACATCAAAACGTCCCAGGCCGAGATGCTATGGGGTCCCATGTTGGTGCTTCATTTGGAGAAGGCCCCCAAGGTGCTGTTCGAGATCCACGAAAAGAACGTCCAACTCCTCAAAAAAATGTCCGGCAACCCGGCCGCTTTCCAGAACGCGGTATAAATTTTACCTGCCCGTTGGATATAACCCGCTCCCTTGTGCTAATTTACGGACCTCTTTTCCCAGTGAGGCCCCGATGATCCCCCTGATGGCTTATTTCTTTAGCGCACTTCTAATGGTTCCCGTCGGCGCTTGGATCCTTTCGCCGCACTTTAAACCCTTCCCGAAGAGTCCCTTGGAATTGAGCGCCATCCAAGCCTCCCCAGCTTTGGGGGAGATCGGGTCATGAAGGCCTGCCACGCTTGCGGCGCCCTTTGGGATGGACCGCCGGGTACCCAGCCGGGAAGGGGAGAGACCTGCGGGAAATGCGGTGCGGACCTGTATTGCTGCCTGAACTGCAAACTTTACGACTCCTCGGCCGCCCATGAATGCCGGAGCCGCACCACGGACCGGGTGCGGGACAAGGACAAGCGCAATTTCTGTGACGAGTTCGAATTCTCCGGGGGCAAGTCCAACCCCGGGAAAAACAGCGGCGATATGGACCAAAAATGGAACGACTTGTTCAAATGAAAAAAGTGACCTTTTCAGCGGTCATTCGAAAAGAGAAGATCAATCCTTATGTCGATGTGCCGGTCCATTTGGGGAAAAGATGGGACCGGAAAGGCACGGTGCCCGTCCAGGCTTTGATCGGCGGCAAGATCTTTAAGGCCAATCTGATGCCATTAGGCCGGCAAAGAGGGTTCGAACCCGGACAGGTCCACCGGCTTTATTTGAACCTGCCCATGCGGCAGGCGGCGGGGAAGGATGTCGACGACCGGATCCGGGTGATCGTGACGCTGGATACCCGACCACGGGTGACCCCCATGGTACCGGCCCTGGCCCGGGAACTGCGAAAGGACCCGTCCGCCCGGAAGGTGTTCGAGAAACTCAGTCCGTCCCATCAAAAGGAGCTGCTTCGCTATTTGGGTTTCTTGAAGGGCGAGGAAGCGTTAAAGCGTAATGTTGAAAAGGTCATGCGGCACTTAAAAGACCCGAAAACCACCTGGTTCGGGAAAAAGATCCGTTAAAAGGAGTGGTCATGCCTTCTTGTTTAGGCTGTGGCGATGAGATGAAGCAGGTTTCCCGAAAGCTAGCAAAAGGCGAGAAGTCCGTCTACAAGGCGGTCTATCAATGCGAAAAGAAGGACTGCAAAGAAAAAAGCGTGAAAAAAAGCTTTTTGGACGATGGAATGATGTTTATCCCGCTGCCGGATGGACAGTAGTTGTTCTTGAGAGGATTTCAAATATCATAAGCGCATGAAAACCCGACAGAGCCTGTTCAACCTCCTTTTAACGGTCTTGTCCTTGAGTGTGATGGGTTGCGCCACCACGTCCTCACTGTTGGTGCCGCCGAGCCCCTCGCCGATCCATAGCTTGCCCAAACCGCCGGAAGCCAAATTGCGCATCCCTATCGTGGTCGTTCTGCCCAGTTTGAAAGAGGTGGAAAAGCACCTGTCCGAAGCCCTGCAAGCGGACGCCAAAAGCGCCGAAAAGGAGATCACGAAGAAATTGGGCACCCAGGTCTGGTGGGATCCCCTGGACTGGAAATTCGATGACAACAAACTGACCACCCAGATGCACGTTCATTACAAAGGCCAGACGATCACCACGAACGAAGATGGCGGGAGCGTGACCGAAGAAATCGAAAAGGAGATGCAGAGCAAGGTCTCCTCGACCATCCAATGGTCCAAGGACTGGCATTTAGAGGCGCCGGACTTCGAGGAAAATACCCTGGACGCCGAAATGGCGAAAGGTGAGAAGCTGCTCCGCAAAGGCACCAGCCAGTTCAATGAAGACCTGAAGAAGATGAGCAGCATGGAAGAGAGGTTCAAGGAAGTCTGGGCCGAACTGCAGGAACCGATCCCTATTGGCGACGATATTTGGCTGCAGATCTTTCCCCACCATTTGAGTGTGGGGGACACGCATATCGTGCCCGACCCGAAGCAACCCCGGGTGGAGACCATCTTCGAGCTTTATGCCGTGCCCCGGGTGATCATCGGCGATAAACCCAACACGAAAAAGACCAAGTTGCCGCCTTTGCAGGATTACATCCCCGGCGGGGAAGGGTTCCATATCACGACCAACCTGAAGATCAAGATCGACCAGGTCAATAAACTGCTCATGACACCTAAGACAGGTATCGTGGACATGGCCCTGCCCGGCGGGGAGAACTACAAAGTGCGCTTGAAAAGCGTGCATCTTTATGGCTCCGGGGAAAAGATCGTGGTCGAGGCCCATGTGGATTACTCGCCCCTGCTGAACCTGGGCAAGGAACCGGCCCATATGACGGTCTACTTGCTGGGCACGCCTACCTACCACGAGGAGACCCAGACCATCGATTTCCCGGACATGGATTACGACATTAAATCCAGCGACTTCCTCGTGCAGATGGTCGATTTCCTGGATGGGAACGGCATGCGGGACGCTCTCCGCAAGCATTCGGTCATCCCTGTGGGCAAGGACCTGGACGAGTTGAGGGCGAAAATGGACAAGATGCTCAACCGAAATCTGGGTCCCCATGTAGTGCTCAAGACCCACATCACCTCCATGAAGATGCAGGAAGCTTATGTGAGCGATTACGGGATCGAAGGACGGGTCGCTATCGACGGCGACGCGGCGGTGAATTTAGTTTGGTAGAGCCTTCGGAACGCGTTAAGCCGTTGTAAATCGCTGGAATTCCACTGAAAGATCAAAAAACCAACGCGGCCCTAAAAAATAAAAAACAAAACGTAATCGTTCTCTTTTCACGCCCGATAAAAAAAGCGACGCAAGTCCGATTTTTTGGTCATTTCCCCGGAAATTTTCTTACAATAATGGCGCTTTGATGGATCATTCGTTGATGTTCATTAAATCTTCATAGGCAGCCCATGACCGCGACGATGGACGACTCTAAATACGCCAAAGGGACCGGCATTTTTTCCATTTATAAAAATGTCGAGCTGCCCACGGACGTCAAAAAGCGCTGCCGAGCCCTGATGGACCTGGGCACCGAAACCCTGCTGGACAACAATTTCATCATCCTCGATTTCATCCCCTATCCGGGCTTGGGCGAGGTGGGGCAGAACGACATCCTGATGTATTCCTGGATCCTGTCCGAATCGCACCGCATCCTTATCTATGACCCGAAGAAAAAGACCCTGATCGACGAACTTTATACCTGCAGTCCCGAAAAAGACGGCCGCATCATGTTCGAGAAGACCAACAAGCGCCTGGGCCAACCCGCGAAGAACCACACCTTGAACGAGATCGTCAGCAAAGAGATCGCTTTGGTGGAAGAACCTGAAAAACTGTTCCATTCGGTGGAGGACGCGTACAAAAAGCACAAGATGGTGGGGGATCACAACTATTGCATCTCCGCGGTCTTTTTCGATATGCCCGACCGCAAATTGGACGAGGACGCCCTGGAAGATATCCTAACAGTGGCGCTGAACAAGGACGATCAGAAGCCGGTCATCGAATCGGCCTGCCGTTATAACCCCCAGGGTTATACCTATATCCACCAATCCCCGAAGCATTTCGCGGGGTTGCACAGCTATCCGGGCACCCTCAAGTCTGCCCATTTGAGCCTGATCGGCACCGGTGACGCCATCCTGTCGGTGTTGAGCGACGTAGAGACGGTAGTCTACCGCTCGAAGAAAAAAGAACCCACCATCAGCATCAAAGTGGTCGCCGAGAACTTCTAAGCCGTTCCCCCGCCGTTATTTCCTTTTTGCCCTTTCATATTGCGCGGGCCAAGCGATGTCTTTGCCCAATTCAAAAGCCGCATGCAGCGGGAAGTAGGGGTCCCGCAGGAATTCCCTCGCCAATAAGACCAGATCCGCTTGCTCGGTGTGGATGATGTGGTCCGCTTGGGCGGCGCCGGTGATCATGCCGACGGCGGCCACGGCCATTCCCGCTTCCTTTTTCACTTTTTGCGCCAAGGGCGTTTGATAACCGCTGGCGATGGGAATTTTCACCCCGGGGACGACCCCGCCGGAAGAGCAGTCGATCAGGTCCACTCCCAAACCTTTCAACTCCTTGGACAAGGCCACCGATTGGTCGGCGGTCCAACCCTCGGGTTCTTTCCAATCGGTCACCGACAAACGCACGAAGAGCGGTTTGTCCGCGGGCCAGACCTGACGCACCGCGGTCACGACTTCTTTCAGTAAACGAGCGCGATTCCCGAAAGAGCCGCCGTACTCATCGGTCCGCTGGTTGCTGAAGGGCGAGAGGAACTCGTGGATCAAATAACCATGGGCGCCGTGGATCTCGACGACATCAAAGCCCGCTTTCAAGGCCCGGGCCGCCGCTTCCTTGAACTTTTGAACGATCCGCTGGATGCCCGCCTTGTCCAAGGCTTGGGGCAGGGGAGAATGCTCGTCGAAGGCCAGGGCGCTGGGCGCGGAGGGGACCCAAGCGCCTTCCTTGACCGAAGCTTGCCCGGGAATGGGTGTGCTGGCCTTGCGGCCGGCGTGGGCCAGCTGAATGCCCGAAGCGGCGCCCTGGGAATGGATAAAACGGGTCAGGCGGGAAAAAGCCTCGACGTGCTCGTCCTTCCACAGTCCCAGGTCCCCGGGGCTGATGCGGCCCTCGGCCTCCACCGCGGTGGCTTCCACGATGACCAGGCCCGCGCCACCCACCGCCCGGCTGCCCAGATGCACCAGCTGCCAGTCGTTGGAAAACCCGTCCTCATACGAATATTGGCACATGGGAGAGACCCCGATGCGGTTCCTCAAGGTCAAACCACGCAGGGTCAGGGGATCGAAAAGGTTCGGCATAGGGCCTCCCAAAATGAAGTAATGGCTGGGTTAGGCTAAGAAAGGACCCCGGGGAATACAAGAAGGAACTGGCCGGAAACCAAAGGGGAAAGCTGGTCCTTTCCCAAGGGCTCCGGTTAAGATGAAACCATGTCCTCGCGCGCTCCCGAACGGATCCCCGTCGTCGATCTCATCCGGCTCTTCAGCATCATCCCGGTGATGGGACTCCATTTTTTCCTCAGCGGCGTATCGAAAGGGTATCCGCCCCTTTTGTGGCAAGGGATCATCCATACCTTCGCCAACGGCACATTCGGCGTCAGTTGTTTTTTCGTGGTCTCGGGGTTCGTCATCACCAAGATGCTGGTCGGACCCAGCGGGAATTTCCAAGGTCTTAACCTGAAAGCTTTTTATGTCCGCAGGGTGGCCCGGCTCTTTCCACTGCTGGCGGTGGTGCTATTGGCGGGGCTCGCTATCCTCGCGACCCATCCCCAAAGCGATTACGCGATGAGCCTTTGTTACCGCGGGCCCAACTCCCATTTCGAGTGGGGTTTTTGGGCCAGTCTTTTCACCTTCACCTTCAATTGGTTCATCCTGCTCAGCCATCAGGATGTCAGCTTCCATTGGGGCGTGCTTTGGTCCCTGGCGGTGGAAGAGCAGTTCTATCTTTTTTACCCGCTCTTGGTCAAAGCCTTGGGGAACCGCCGCAAGGTGATGCTCTTCCTCGCCGGGGTGGTCCTGTCGGCGATCCTGTTCCGCGCGGGAGTCCATCTTTGGGCGCCCCGGGATTTTTTGATGAGCACCATCGCTTCCTTCGGGGTCTTCGACCAGATCGCCCTGGGCGCGCTGACTTATTTTCTTTTGCCCTTCGCGGAGGATCTTTTTAAAAAGAGGCCTTGGTTCAGTGGACTATTCTTTTTCGGCGGGGCGGTCCTGGTGCTGGCGGTCTATTACGGGACATCCATCGTGGACACGGGTCTTTTGATCTGGACGCCGACCTGCCTGGCCCTGGGATGCGCGCTGATGATCATCGGAGGCATTCACCTGAAATTCATGAACGGACAGTGGATGAAGATCCTGTCCTGGCCTGGCCAACTCAGTTACGGCGCTTACCTGTGGCACGTGACCTTCCTGTTCCTCTTTTGGCCGGTCTTTTCCGCGATGGGGCCCTGGGCGCCCCTGCTCTATTTCCCGGGGGTCGGCCTTTTTTGTTACGTTTCTTACCGGTGGTTCGAGCGGCCCGCGAACGCTTGGGTCCGTCAGGTCTTCGGGAAAAAGCCTGGTAAACCCTTTCCCGACATCGCTTCAAAGGAAAGACTAGGCATCTGACCCTTCTGATAAGATAACCAGGTCGGTCACTCACTCCAGGAGGATGTCATGGATAAAGTCTTGGGTCTGGTCGGTCGTATTCTGTATTCCGTTCCCTTCGTGCTTTTCGGGCTGGGTCATTTGATGAACGCCGATCAGATGGGCGGGATGGTGCCCGCTTATATCCCCGGCGGCGTGGTCTGGGTCTATCTGACCGGCGTTTGTATGATCCTGGCGGCGGTTGCGATCATCACGGGCATCCAGGCCCGGTTGGCCTGCTTTGGGCTGGTCCTGATGCTTTTCATCTTCATCCTGACCATCCATTTGCCGGGCATGATGAACCCCCAAATGAAGATGATGGCCATGATGGCTCTTTTCAAGGACACCGGCCTTATGGGCGGGGCCTTGGTCATCGCCAGCATTTCGAAAAAGTAGTTCTTTTGATGAATCCAGGGCCCCTCTCGGGGCCCTTTTTTATTTCCGCCGGTCTTTGGTTGCGGGATGAGTTTGTTATAATCGCCTCCTCATGACGAACCCGACCTTGCCGCGCCAACCGATCCCTTTTTTCCTCATCAACCCCAACCCCAAACACCCCTTCCGGGAAGCCATCGCGAAGCTTCCGATGAACGGGATCCATACCATTTGCGAGGAAGCCAAATGTCCCAACCGGGGCGAATGCCTGCCCAAGCACGGCACGATCTCCATCATGGTGATGGGTTCCATCTGCACCCGGGGCTGTCCTTTCTGCGCGGTCACGACGGGTAAACCCCTGCCCCTGGACCCGACGGAGCCCCAGAAGGTGGTCGATATCGCCAAGGCCCTTCAAGTGCGCTATTTGGTCATGACCTCGCCCAACCGGGATGAGTTACCCGATGGCGGCGCTTTGCAATTCACCAAGATCGTGCGGGCCCTGCGGGACCATGACGCGGCGCTCAAGATCGAGATCCTGGTGCCGGATTTTCTCGGCAAAGAAGAGGCCTTCAAGGCACTATTGCTCGATCCGCCGGATGTGATCGCCCACGACCTTCAGACCATTCCCCGGCTTTATGGCCCCATCCGCCCAGGCGCCATTTATGAACGCTCGCTCGGGCTCTTTCGCTGGTTCCAAGCCAACACTGATACTTCGAGGACTCTACTGAAGGCAGGCCTTATGGTGGGCTTTGGTGAGACCGAAGAAGAAGTGAAGGGTGTCCTCAAAGACGCCGCCCAGGCAGGCGTCCAATTCTTCACCATCGGCCAATACCTAAAGCCGCCCGGATCGATCCTGGACGTGACCGAATATGTCCCCTTGGACCGCTATGCGCGTTGGACCGAGTATGGAAAGACCATCGGGTTGAACGTTCAGGCCAGTCCCTTGACCCGTTCCAGCTATTTAGCGGACCGGTTGGCGAGCCATGGAACCCAGGGTTAAATTTAAAAATTTTTCGCGGGCCCTCCGGGCCCTTTTGTTGCCATTTCTTCTCATCAGCCTCTGGCAGTGGCTCAGTTACCTAGGCCTTTTGCGGCCAACCCTTTTACCTTCCCCCCTCACCATCACCCAAACCGGTTGGGACCTTTTAAAGACCGGGGAACTTGAAAAACATTTGGTCATCAGTTTGATCCGGGTTTTTCAAGGGTTCCTCATCGGCGCGGGGCTCGGTCTTATCCTAGGTCTAGCCCTGGGGCTTTCTGAAAAACTGCGCCAAGCGACCCAGCTTTTGACCGAGTTCTTGCGGCCCATCCCCACCATCGCCTGGGTCCCCATCCTCATCCTCTGGATGGGCATCGATGAGGGTTCCAAGATCACTGTGATCGCTATCGGCAGTTTCTGGCCGGTTTTCCTCAACACCATTCAGGGTGTGCGCCAAACGGACCCACATTATTTAGAGGTAGCGCGGGTGCTGGAAAAACCCCGCTGGGTGTTACTGACTCGGGTCGTCCTGCCCTCGGCCCTGCCCTCGATCTTTACGGGTTTTCGGATCGGAATGGGAATTGCCTGGGCCAGTGTGGTGGGCGCGGAACTGATCGCGGCCTCCTCGGGTATCGGGTTCATGATCCTTTACGCCCGGGAAGTTTCCCAGCCGGACGTGGTGCTGGTCGGGGTGGCGGCCATCGGGCTGACCGGCTTGGCCATCGACACCTTGCTCCAAAAGCTGGAAAGCGCGCTTTTGAAATGGAATTCCCATGTCCCGTGACCTGATCCTTCAAGGAATTTCCAAGACCTACGCCAACGGGGTCACGGCGGTGCAAGGCATCGACCTGACCTTGCGCGCGGGCGAGTTCGTTTGCCTGGTGGGGGAAAGCGGCTGCGGCAAAAGCACCCTGCTTCGCATGATCGGCGGGCTTGAACCGGCGACCCAAGGTTCCATCACCTCAGACGGCCAGGCGGTGACTGGGCCGGGACTGGACCGGGGCATGGTCTTCCAGGATCACCGGCTTTTTCCCTGGCTGACGGTGGAAGAGAACATCGCATTCGGTTGCGGGGAAAGCCTTTCACCGACCGATAAACAAAGATCCGTGGAAGAACATCTGGAGCTGATCGGTCTGCAAAGCTTCCGGAAAGCCTATCCCCATCAATTATCCGGCGGCATGAAACAACGGACCTCCCTGGCCCGGGCCCTGGCGGCAAAACCCCAAGTGCTTTTGATGGATGAGCCTTTTGGCGCCTTGGACGCCTTGACCCGTATCCACCTGCAGCAAGAACTGCTCAAGCTATGGCAAAAAGAAAAGATCACGGTCCTCCTAGTGACCCACGATATCGACGAGGCGGTCTTCCTGGCCGACCGCATCGCGGTCATGACGCCTCGCTTGGGAACTTTCCGCCAGGTTCTGGATGTTCCTTTGGCCCGGCCCCGGAACCGAAACGAGGAAGGGTTCATCGGCTTGCGTAAAACCCTTTACGACCAGTTCTTCTGAAGGGACCCTTGCCATTCCATGACATTTCAGGCAATTTAGGGCGGTTCGAAATGCCCTGGAGAGACCCATGAAAACCCTTCTTCACGCCATCCTCCTTCTTTTGGCCCTGCTTTCGTCCCCGGGGGCGCAGACCCTGCCGACGGTCCATATCGGCTACCAACCCTCCAGCGCCATCCTTTGGGTTGGAAAAGCCAAGGGCTATTACGAGAAAGAATTCGAGAAACTGGGCGTGAAGGTGGAGTGGGACCTTTTCCTTTCCGGCCCGCTCATCACCGAAGCCGCGGCCTCGGACCGGGTGGATCTTTTCGCCATTGGGAATATGCCGCCCTTGACGGCCAAGGCCGGAGGGATCGATATGGTGATCATCGCCAACGCGGCTTTCAACCCGGCGACCAACGCGGTGCTGGTGCGGCCCCATTCCAATATCCATTTCATTTCGGACCTCCGGGGTAAAAAGGTCGCGGCGCAGGTGGGTTCCAGCGTCCATTATTTCCTGTCCCAGGTCCTGGCGACGGCGGGGATGTCCGTCGATGACGTTCAACTGGTCAACCTGAACGCCCCGGATCAAGGCGCGGCCTTGAGCAGCGGCGCGGTGGACGCGGTAGTGTCCTGGCTGCCTTACCGCGCGCAATTGGAGAAGGATAAAAAAGCGCGGGTACTGGTGGATTCGGCCAAGTTCCCGGGGTCCTACAGTTTTTACGGAACCCGCGCGGATTTCGCCAGGGACCATGTGCAATGGGTGAAAGCCTTCCTCCGCGCGACCCAGAAGACCAACTATTACGTGAAAAAACACCCCGCGGAAACGGTGAAACTATTGGCCCAACAGAACCGTTTCTCGGCGGCGGTGCTGACCGAGACCCTGAAGGGTTTTGATTATTCCATGCAGGTCCAACCCGCGGAGATCGAGACGATGAACGACATCAAGAAATTCCTGCTGGGCGCCAAGGTCATCCGCAAGGATTTCGATATCCAGGGCTTGTTCGACGACCGCTATTGCCGCGCGGTGGGGGCTCTTTGACCTTGGAGGACCATCGCCACCGGGTCACGCTCTATACCCAGGATAAAAAACCGTTGCTCGTCGACGAGCTTAAGAACTGGGCGGAGCAGGGCCTCCGGCATTTGCCTTCCCGCTTTCCCGGTCTGAAGATCATCGAGGCGACCATCGAGCCCGACCGGGTGAAGTTGACCCTGGATTTCCAGCGGATCGACGAGGACCTGGTGCGGGTACTGCAGACCTTCAAGGCCGAAGTGAAGAACATCGCCAAGAAAAAAGGGTTCGAGGGCGGATCCCTTTGGCAGTGGCAGTTCGACGAAGAGTAGGTCAGTTCGAGGCGGAGAGGTTCACCTTGGCCGCCCTCAAGAGCGCTTCCGGGTCCACCCGCTTTTGGAAGTTCGAATTGTAATAAGAGAAAACGATCTTTCCCTTTTGGTTCACGATATAAGCGGCGGGCACAGGCAAAAGCCCCAAATTGTTACCGGTCGCGTCCTCCAGGTTGTGACCGTATTTGCGCAGGGTCATTTGCATATCAGGGCTGACCCGGTAAGCCAAGCCGAAAGCCTTCGTCAATTCCATCGTCGGGTCCGACAGCAGGGTATAGGTCAATTGGTTGCGCTTGGCCATTTCTTTCAAGTGATAAGCGTTGTCCGGGGTGACGGCCAGCACTTGGTATCCCAAGCGCATCAGGTCGGACACGATAAATTGGATCTTGTAGAGGTGCTCGTTACAGTAAGGACACCAGCTGCCGCGATAAAAAAGAAGGACCGTGGGTTTTTGGGCGACCAGGGCCTTCAGTTGGATCTCTTTTCCCTCGGCGGTCCGCAAGGTGCCATCGGGGATCATGGCGCCCCGTTCTAAAGGGCGAACCAGATCGTCCGAGTCGGCGATCTTGCCGGCGGTGGAAAGGTTGGGGCCGGTCGTGGCCCCCGCCTGGGCGAAAGCCCAGGAAGAGGTCAGCGAGAGCAAAAGAACCAAAAGAAAGCGGCGCATAGGAAATCCTTCAAAGGGAATAACGGCCCCTTTACTAAGGTCCCGGCGGTTTAAAAGTTACAGATCTTAAGGTTTTTGATATTGGGCTATCAGTTTGCTGCGCAGGTCCATTAGTTTTTGGGTGGCGCCCACCTTGTAAGTGTGCGGGTTCTCGAAGCGCTTATGCTCCGGCGACATCTTCGCGAGGCGTTCCTTGGCGTAAGCCGCGCATTCCTTGACCGTGAAATGGGTCAGGATCTTGCCATTTTCCATCACCTTGAAAAGCAGGTTCTCCGGGAAGCAATGGGCGACCCGGCTCTTCTGGTCCGGAAAGAGTGGGTGATAGATATATTCGGTCGCTTTTTCGTCCTCCAACAAGATGCCATCCCCATAAAAAAGACCCTCGGGGTCCATGTAGCGCACGACTTTCTTCACGCCGGGGAGGGAAGTTTTGGCGATATTCTCCGATACCTTCAAAGTGGCCTTTTGGTCATAACTGCTCAGTTTATAGACCCCGTCCAAGGCCGGCGTATCCTGGCCGGTCAAGAGACTGGTCCCGACGCCGTAAACATTGATCGGCGCGGATTGGTCATGAAGGCTCTTGATGATGTTCTCGTCCAACTGGTTCGAGGCCACGATCTTCACGTAGTGCAAGTCGGCGGTATCAAGCATGGCGCGGGCCCGCTTGCTCAAATAGGCCAGATCGCCCGAATCCAACCGGATGCCCACCAACCGGTGGCCCTGCTGTTCCAATTCTTTCGCCACCACAATGGCGTTGGGGATGCCGCTTTCGAGGGTGTTGTAGGTATCGACCAAGAGGATGGTGCGGTCCGGGTAGATCTTGGCGAATTCCCGAAAGGCGGTCAGCTCGTCCGGAAAACTTTGGATCCAGGAATGGGCCTGTGTGCCCGAGGGAGACAGGTTGTAGAGGAACGAGGCATAAACGTTGGAGGTGCCGTTCACGCCGCCGATGGCGGCGGCCCGGGAAGCCTGGATGCCCGCTAAACCCTGGGCCCGGCGGAAACCGAAATCGATCACCCGGCGGCCATGGGCCGCTTGAACCACCCGGGAAGCCTTGGTGGCGATGAGGGACTCGAAATTGAGGAAGTTCAGGAGCAGGGTCTCGATGAGCTGGGTCTCCAGCAAGGTGCCCTCGACCCGCACCACGGGCTCCAAGGGAAAGACCACCTCACCTTCCCGGGCCGAATAGACCTTGCCCCGGAAGCGGAAGTCCCTCAGGTAATCCAGGAATTTTTGCTGAAAGCCCTGCTCCCGCAGGTATTCCAGGTCCTCTTTGCCGAAATGAAGCTCCTCGAGGGCCTCTAAAAGGTCGGCCAACCCGGCGAAGAGCACATAACCGCCCTTGAAGGGATTGTCGCGGAAGAAGTAATCGAAACAAGCGTGAGTGTCGGCCTTGCCGGTCAGGACGAACCCTTGGGCCATGGTGAGCTCGTAAAAATCCGTATAAAGGCCGGAGTGTTGGCTGATGAGGGAGGACATAGCGGGCATTATAGACTCAACCGGACCCGGGACCCACCCCGGAAAGGGCGTGTCAGCGGGCTTTTAGCGGCACAACCACTGGGGCAGGGCCATGGTCAGCCAGGGAATATAGGTAATGGCGAAGACCATGGCGTGAAGGATCAGGTACATGGGCAGAACGGCCAAATAGACCTCGCCCATGGACTTTTTGAAGCGGTAGGACGACAAGAAAAGGTTCAGTCCCAGGGGCGGGGCCAGGAAACCCAGTTCCATATTGGCCAGGAAGATGATCCCCATGTGCACCGGGTCCACGCCGAAGGCGGCGGACATCGGCATCAAAAGGGGAACGACCACCACGATGGCGGCGAAGATCTCCAACAAGCTGCCCACCACGATGAGCATCAGGTTGACCATCAAGAGGAACACCCATTGGCTATGCACGGTGGCATGCACCCAGGCGGCCAGTTGGGCCGGCACTTGAGCGTCCACCATGTCGTTGGTAAAGCCCAGGGACACGCCCAAGATGAGCAGCACGCCGCCCACCAAAATGCCGCATTCGGTGATGACCTTGGGAACATTCTTGATCTTCAATTCGCGGTAAATGAAGACCTCGACCACGAAGGTATAGAGCGCGGTCAAGGCGGCGGATTCGACCAGGGTGACCTTGATGACGAAAAGGAAAATGAAAACGACGAGGGGTAACAACAGTTCCCATTTGGCGCCCCACGCCGCGGCGAGGGCCTCTTCCTTCCGGAAAGGATGCTTGGCGGCCTGTTCCTTAGAACCTTTTGCCATACCCCACCAAGCGGTGATAAAGAGCAGGATGAATCCGGGCACGATGCCGCCCAAGAACAATTGGTCGATGGGCGTGTGGGAGACCACGCCATAAAGGATGACTGGCAAGCTGGGCGGGAAGAGCATGCCCAGGGATCCGGCGCTGGTCAAAAGACCCAAGGCGTCCCGTTCTTTATATTTTTCGGCCAAGAGGATCGGCATGAGCAAGCCGCCCAAGGCCAGGATGGTCACCCCCGAGCCGCCGGTGAAACAGGTGAAGAAAGCACAGACCAAAGCGGTGACGATGGCAGGCCCGCCCTTGAGCCAGCCGAAGAAGGCCTGGAAGACACGCAGCAACCGTTGGGAGGCGCCGCCCTCGGCCAAGAAATAACCGGTCAGGGTGAAGAGAGGAATGGTCGGGATCGTCGGGGAGACCACCATGCGGTAGGTTTCCGCGGGGATCGAATCGATGGGGGTCGAGGAGTTCCACAAAAAGATCAGGGCCGCGCCGCCGAGCACCAGGAAGACCGGCATGCCCATGATGACCGCGACCATTAAAAGGCCGAAGCAGATATAGATGAACGACTCGGAAGGGTTATGGATGGCCGGGCCCAAGGCCGAAAAGGCCACGGCCAGCACCAAGGTGACGAAACGAAGGCTGTTATGTTCCGACGAGCGCCAGATCATGCGGCCGACGATCATGGTGAAACCCACGGGCAGGAAGAAGAGGATGACCCACTTGGGGATGCCCACCGCGATGATAGAGCCTACCTGCTGCTCGATCATGGCGTATTGATAACTGGCCTTGACCAGGTAGAGGGTAATGGCGGAACCAAGCCCGGTGGTAAGGACGTGGACGAAGGTCTTGAAACGGTCCGGGATCATGCTGGCGGTGGTGGCCAGCTGCAGCAATTTGCCTTCGCGGGCGGCGACCGCGCCGCCGAACATCATGATGGCCAGGGTCGCGTGCTGGACCAAGGCCAGGGAACCGGGCACCAGGGAGACCGGCACCAGGCTGACGTATGCGTGCAGTTTGCGCCCGAGGATGTCCAAGAGCGGCAGGGCCATCATCAACGCGAAAAAGAAGGTCAGGAAAAGGTTCTCGGCGGGATGCCAAAAGGCCGGGCGGGCGGGTGCCTCACCCGGGTGGGACATGACACTTTCGTTCGGGTCCGCCATGGCGGCGGAGATCTCGGAGATCCTTTTCGTTCGGTTTTTTTTGACCGGTTTTTTCCGAGAAACCATTACTGGGCGGCTTCCTTGGACGCGTGCTTGGCTCGGTATTCATCCCGGTATTTCACGGCCAGGTCGAAGATATCGGTCGGGATGACGGTCCCGGAAATTTGCGGATAAGCCGCCTCGAAGGTTTTTTCCCACTTCTCATAGATGGCATCATCCACGTCGTGGACGATCAGTCCCTTGGATTCCATCACTTTGATGGCCTTGTCGTTGCCCGCGCGGATCTCGGTGCGGAAACGCTTTCCCGCGGCCGCCGCGGCCTTGAGCATGGCCGGCTTGGCCGAGGCGGGGATCGCGTCCCAGGCCTTGGTGGTCACGACGGTGGCGCCCACCAGGGGCTCCCACTTCACGTTGGTCATGTGGGGGGCCAGGGCGAACCATTGGAAGGACAGCGCCGATAGGGGTGTGGTGTCGAACGAGTTAATAAGACCGGTCTGTAAATTGGGCAGGATATCGGTGGCAGCCAAGGGTACCGGTGAATAACCGGCGGATTTCCAAATGTTCATCGTGTCGGTATCGTCGCCCCAAACGAAGAACTTCATTTTTTTCAGGTCTTCGGGGGTCAAGATAGGTTCTTTGCCGAAGAAATAGACCCAGCCGGCCTCACCCCAGTTAAGAACTTTGAAGCCCTTTGCCAAAAGGCGCTTTTCGAGGATGGGTTGCAGCTTAGAGCGCACATAATCGCTTTCGGCGTCGTTCTTATATAAGAAGGGGATGGAAAGGGCCTGCACAGCCTTGTCGATCTGGGCCAAGCCCACCACAGTGATGATGCCCGCTTGGATCTGGCCGATGCGCATCTTGCTGACGATATCGGGCTCATCGCCCAACACGCCGCCCGGATAGACCTGCAGCTTCACGCCGGCGGCCTGCCATTCCTGGCCCATGTCGCGAGTGATAAGGTCCCAGGAAGACCCTTCGGGGGCCAGGGTGCCGAGTTTGAGGACCATGTCCTCGGCTTGGAGATCCGTGGCCACGAAGGCCGCGGCCAGGGCCAGGATAACGACCAATCTTTT
Organism: candidate division FCPU426 bacterium; assembly: GCA_027452205.1. Classification (GTDB taxonomy): domain Bacteria; phylum Oederibacteriota; class Muellerivitia; order Muellerivitales; family Muellerivitaceae; genus Bog-1183. The sequence goes on from DAIDGV010000024.1 coordinate 572,863, forward strand.
CCAGATGTTCAACATAGTCTCTCCCTTGACGGATTTACTTCACGAATAAAGTGTCCGCGCGGGCCAATAGCCACTTCGCGCGTTTTTGGTCGATCAAATTGACCAACCGGATGCTCTTGTTCTTGTCCACGTCGATATCCAAGGCCTTGTTGAGCATCTCCTCGAATTCCTCGCGGTTCTGTTCTTTCAGGTCCACGGCCTCGGCGTAATTCAAGTAGGCGGAAGCGCTCAATCCCTTGGTCAATTCCAAGGCCTTGTCGTAATGTTCCTTAGCCTTCTTGATGGAGCCGCCCATCAAAGTGGGTTTGCCGGCCTCGTAAGTGATGAGGAACTCCTGCAGGGAACCATCACCATAATTGGGGTCCAGTTGCTCGACCCGGTAGATCATGGCCTCGGCCTGGGGAATGTCGGAGACCAGCTCCGGGTCGTCCTTGCCGATGGAGATGGCGGCCATCCAAGAAACACTGGTCCAATAGAGCAAATCCAGGTCGTCCTTATTCGTGTCCTTCACGGCGGCTTTGGGGTCGGTCATGATCTTTTGGCTGAAATGGTCGTGACGGGTGTCCAGACCCCGCAAACCGTATTCCAAAGCGCGTTGGTAAAGTTTCTTGGCCCTCACCCGCATCTCCCGGGCCTGGCTGTAATTGGCATCGGCGATATAGTCGGCCTCGACCTGGATGTAAGCGTAGCTATATTCGGTGAAGCTCTGGCAAAGGGTGGTCAAAAGGGCGGTGTGGCGGGGTGTGGCCGCCAGGATGCTCTCCATGAACTTCAAGCTGAAGGGGATGGCGTCACCCACCAATTGGGGATCATTATCGGAAGAGAAGGTGTCGCCCTGTCCGGCCAATCCATCGGCGACGGAGTTGACGGCCATGGACTTGATGAAACAGCCGTTCAAGACGGGCGAAAGGGCCAAGAGGGCCAGTAAGGCCAGGAAAGATCCTCGGGTGGTCTTCGAAAACATAAAAGCCTTTCATTCTCTCTATAACAGGCCCAACGTTTTACCCCTTGGGATAGGGGGTGTCAATACGGCAAGCCCGCCGGAAACCCACGGAAATTATAGGGTTTTTGAACCGAGGATGGGGAAATAAGCTTTCCAACCCCCAAAAAAGAAAAGCCGTCCGGGGGGCCGGACGGCTTGGGTCAATAGGTCCGAAGACCTTTTGATCATTTGACCACAGGGGTCGAGACCGGTTTGACCGATTTCTTCGAGCGCTTCTTGTGGATCTTCTTCACTTTCATGACCTTCTTGGCCACCGGGGTGGTCTGGGCCGAGGTTGTCCCTTGGGCCATGACCAAACCAGAAGTGGAAACCAGAAGAACCAACGCGGTCAGATAAGTAATGAACTTTTTCATGACATCCTCCTCGAGTTTGTGTTGCTTGAACTTCTTGCTTATAAGACGAAGGGTGAGCTAGTCCAGTTGCACAAATTTTGGCCGGAAAAAGAGGTCTTTAGGGATCGGTCCGGAACGCGTTAAAAAGGCGGGAAATAAAAAAGCGGTCCAGCCTTTCGGCCGAACCGCTTGGGTATCCTTCGGGCCGCAAGGCCCGAAATGAACGAACAATTACTTGGAGACGGCAGCCGGAGCAGCGGCAGCCGGCTTGGCAGCAGCAGTCTTGGCAACCTTCTTCTTGTGGCTCTTTTTCTTCATGGTCTTCTTAGCAGAGGTCTTCGTGGTCTTCACCGGAGCGGCAGCAGCCGGAGCAGCGGTAGTGCCTTCAGCCAAAACCAAGCTGGAGGTCGAAGCAACGAACAACGCAACCAAAGCCATCGCGAATAACTTTTTCATGGTGTTTCTCCTTTAAATTTGGGTGGATCAAACTATCTGTCCTACCTCGGCTTATTGGACGGAGGGGAGAGAGGAAAGGTTGCAAAATAACGGTTGCACGGAGAATGGCCCCAAATATACGGTTCTAGGCCTCTAAATAATCTTTCTTGAAGTATTGATTATTGACCGACCGGTCGGTAGGTTAATCGACCTATGGTCAAAAAAATCGATCCTCAAAAACACGCCGATCAACGAACCCGACTCCTGGCCCATGCCCGCCATCTTTTCGCGGCCCAGGGTGTGAAAGAGACCAGCATGTCCCAAATGGCGGGGGCCTGCCATGTCACCAAAGCGACCCTTTACCACTACTTCAAGAACAAAGAGTGCATTCTCAAAGAGATTTTCAATGGCCGCGGCAAGGAGATGCAGGAAAAGGTCCAAGGCATCCATGCCAAGAACCTGGACGAATGCTTGGCCCAGATCGCTCGGCTTTATTTTGCCGAGATGGAACGGCCCGAGAAGCTCGAAGAGATGAAGCTTATGATGACCGAGATGATCAAGAACAGGGAAATGCGCAATTTCTATATGGAATTCCTCGGGGAGAAAGTGGCCCTAGGGGCCAAGGAAGTATCGGCTTTCCTATCCGGCAAGAAGAACGAGAAAGAGCTGCGGCTTCTCTTCTTCCAATTCATGTCCGCCCTGGCCCATTACAACTGGACCATCAAGATGGTGGGTGATCCCGTTGGGCTCATTGGCGGCGAGGAAGCTTTCGTCCGCCAATTGGTGCGGACTTATTCCGCCGCTTTCCAAGCCCTTCCGGGCGCTTGAGGTAGACAAAAATGATCCTGGCCGGATCCATCCATCAAGCGAGGTTCGAACCGGCCATGAACGATTTTCGGCAAGCGGAGGTTTTCCGGGCCTTCATCGAAGCCAACCGGCCCCTTTGGGTGCGGCTGGCGGTGAGGATCCTGGAACGCCGCGAGGAAGCGGAGGACGTTGTCCAGGAAACCCTGGCGACCCTCTGGGAAAAAAGAGAAACGCTCGAGCTGGAAAATCCCGGGGCCTATGTGGCCCGGGCGGTCTGGTTGAACGCGCTCAAAAAACGGACAAGAAGCAAGGTCCACCTCTCGTTGGATGAGGTGGCCGAACCGGCGGCGCTGGAACGCGGATCCGAGGAAGGGCCGGCCCTGAGCCACCCCGGCCAATTGGAAAAAGCGATCGGCAAACTGCCGGAGGAGCAACGCAAGGTGATCCAGATGCGGTATCACATGGACCTGTCGTTCAAGGAGATCGGGGAAGCGCTCCAGATCTCCCTCAACACGGCGGCCAGCCGCACGCGGTATGCCTTGAAAGCCCTGCGCAAGACCTTGGGTGTCCGATAATCCGGGAGGATGAGCATGAGCGAAGAAATGAAAGAGAAAGAGCACGTCAAAGCCAACGTGGTCTTTGGCGCGGGCAGTGAGATCGCGGTGACGGGGATCATTGGCGGGGTGGTGCTGGCGCTGGGGTTTCCCTGGATCGTGCTGGCTTACGGTCAAGCCCTGGGGCCGACCCTGATCGTGGTGTTCGTGCTGTCGGGCCTGGTGCTGGGCGGGTTGGTGGCCTTGACCGCGGCCTTCTTCGGCTTGGTCATGCCCCGGCATGTGGACGGCAGCAGTCCTTCCTGGTGGGGTTCTGAGGGTTGGAAAAGCTGGTGCCGGGACTGGGAAGACCTGGAAGACGTGGACTGGAAGGATTGGAGCGCGGAGGACTGGAAAGCCTGGGCGCGGAAGAAAAAAAAGCACGATTGAGTCGGACCCCTTCGAGGGCGAAGCTGGAATCTATCGGAGCGTATATGAAAAAGACAGCCGTTTTGGTTTTGGGGATATGGATGGCGGGGAGTGCGGTCTTCGCGGGCAACCTGTCGATGGCGGATTATCTGAACGAAGTGAAGGGTCAGGGCCCGGATTACCGATCCGCAGAGGCCTCGGTGGAAGGGTTGGACAAACAATCCCACCAGCAAGACCTGGTCTATTCACCGGTCCTTACGGCCAGCTACAACCATATCAACGATACCGAACTGCCCAACGGGTTCAATTACCCCAACATGCAAACGGATACGGCGGGGGTCTCTTTGACCGATACCCTGCCTTTCGGGCCCACCTTGTCCCTGGGTTACGCTTTCACCAACTACAACGCCACGGTCAATTCCCAGTTGAACCAGATCGTGATCAGCGGCGTTTCCCTGGCCAGCGTTTTTCCCACGACCAATTACCAGATCGCGCCGGTGGTGAGCATCTCCATGCCGCTTTTCAAGAATTTCCTGGGGGCCCAAACCGCGGCTACGGTGCACCAGACCCAGTATCAATTCCAGTCCGCTGAAAAGAGCGCGGCTTATCAAAGGGAACAGACCCTTTATAACGCCAAGGTGGCCTATTGGAACTTGGCCCTGGCCCAAAACATGATCCGCATCCGAAAGGACACGCTGGAGCGCACCCATAAGATCTGGGACTGGACCAAGAAACGCGTCAAGCGCAACCTGGCCGAATCGCCGGACTCGTTAGAAGCGGAAGCTTCGGTGCGTGTCGCTGAACTGGACCTGCAGATGGCGGTGGAAGCCGAAAAGACCGCACGGCTGCAATTCAACCGTTACCGAAATAAGAAAGGGTCCGAAGTCGCCGAGGTATTGGACCCGCTGGAAGATTCCCTGGAAAGGATGCAGGTCGAACTGCCCGATACCTTGAACAACCGATTGGACCTGAACGCCGCCCAAGATACGGTGAGCCAGCAAAAGGCCGCTTATGACGCGGCCCACCAGAATGTCTATCCGGATATCACTGTGAACGCTTCTTACCGCGGAAATGGGTTGGACCCGAATTTTGGGCCCGCTAACCAGACGGCTTTTAATTTCAATTATCCGACCTGGAATGTCGGGGCCCAGTTCAACCTGCCGTTGGATGTTTTCACCTCCTCCACGGTGGCCGAGGGCTACAAAAAGAACTATGACAGCGCGCTCTTGAACCTGCAGGACAAGCGGCTGGAAGTGGGCCAAGAATGGGCCCAGCTCAAGACCCAGTTGCAGGACGTGAACCGCCGCCTGGTCATGACCCAGGAGATCGAGAACATCCAAAAGAAGAAAGCCGACGAGGAAAAGAAACGCCTCGAGTACGGCCGCACGACCGAGTTCCAGATGTTGTCCTACGAGAACGATTACAACACCGCCCGGATCAACCATTTGTCGGTGGTGCTCGAAAAACTTTCCGTCCTGGCCCAGGCCCAATGGTGGCTGGCCACGGATGTGCGCGCCTCCCAAGGAGACAAAGAATGAACCTGCCTAAACTCGCGATTGAAAGGCCGGTCTTCGTCAGTTGCGTGGTCATCCTCATCATGGTGCTGGGCTTCATGGCTTACCGCTCCCTGGGGGTGGACCTTTTCCCGGACGTGAGCTTTCCTTTCGTCTCGGTGACCACGCCTTATAAGGGCGCGGCGCCCGAGGAGATCGAGACCCAGATCTCCAAGCCCATGGAAGAGCAATTTTCCACGCTCGAAGGGGTCAAAAAGGTCTATTCGGTCAACCAGGAAGGCTTCTCGGTGGTGACCATCCAGTTCACCCTGGAAACGGACAGCAAGGACGCCGAACAGCGCGTGCGCGACCGCTTGTCCTTCGTACGGCCCAAACTACCGAAAGATATCGACGAGCCGGTCATCCAACGGCTGGATCCCTCGGATCAGCCGATCATGATCCTTTCGCTCAATTCCACTTTGACGCCCTACCAGGCCTATGACCTGGCGGACCAAGTCATCAAGCCGCAACTGTCCCAGGTGGAAGGCGTGGGCGTGGTGGATATCTTCGGCGGGGCCAAACGTGAGATACGTGTGGAATTGGACCGCAAGAAGTTGAATGCTTACCGCCTGAGCGCTTCCAGCGTGGCGGATAATATCGGCCGCAACGGACAGAACGTGCCGGTGGGTAAGTTCGAGACCAACGGCCAGAACACCCTCTTCCGGTCAGTGGGCGAATATAACGACCTGGACCGCTTGCGGCACACGGTGGTCAATTTCATCGGCTCCGACGTGCCCATCACGGTGGATAAGATCGGCAAGGTGGTCGATACCACCGAAGACGCCCAGAATTACAGTTCCATTGACGGCAAAGAAGCCCTCACCTTATTGGTCCATAAGCAATCCAAGGCCAATACCGTGGCGGTGGTGGATGGCGTGTTCAAGGCCATGGACCGCATCAACGCGGTGCTAGCGACTCATCCGGGCAACCCCAAGGTGGCCTTGGTGCGTGAGGACGGCCGTATTGTCCGCATGAACCTGGACGATGTGCAGCACACCATCGGTCTGGGCATCCTTCTTACGGTGCTGGTGGTGTTCTTCTTCCTGGGCAGTTTTCGCTCCACGCTTATCACGATCACTTCCTTGCCGGTGTCCCTGTTGGGCGCCTTCATCCTGATGAACGGCATGGGTTTTACCCTGAACCTGATGACCCTCCTAGCCCTGTCCCTGGCGGTGGGTCTTTTGATCGACGACGCCATCGTGGTACGGGAAAATATTTGGCGGCATATGGAAGAAGGGGAAGAACCCAAAGTAGCGGCTTTGAACGGCACCCTGGAAGTGGCCATGGCGGTCTTCGCGACCACCTCGGTCATCATCTCGGTCTTCCTGCCGATCGCCTTCCTGAAGGGCACGGTGGGCCAGTTCTTCCGCCAATTCGGCATGACGGTCTGCTTCGCCATGGCTGTCTCCCTTTTTGAAGCCATGGTCATGGGGCCCATGTTGTCGGCCTATTGGGCCAAGAAAAAGGGTGGGAAACACGATAAGCCTAAGGGCATCCTGCAGTGGTTCGATAATTTCCAGACCGGCCTGGAACGGCAGTATGAAAGGCTTATCACCTGGACCACCGCCCCGAAGCAAAAGGGGCAGCTCATCAGCCATCGCTTGATCGTGGTGTTGGTGTCCATTGCGGTCTTTTTCGCCAGCGTGTTCGTGGGCGGTAAATACGTGCCTTTCACCTTCCTGCCCAATGGGGATAACGGCGAGTTCATGATCAATCTCAAGGCCGCGCCGAACACCGCCTTGGACACTATGCGGGAAAAGACCCTGCTCATCAGCGCCCTGGTGCGCAAGCATCCGGAGATCGCGGTGACCTCGGAGACCATCGGGGATACCCAAGGGAACGACAACACCAGCACCATCTACGCCAAGTTGACACCCTGGCAGACCCGGAAGCTCACGACGTCGGACATGAAGGATATCGTCCGTAAAGAACTGGAACCCTACCGGGCGGAACTTTCGCCCCAGGTGGGCGACCGTGACCTGGTAGCCAACCAAGCGCCCTTTAACATGGTGTTGGCGGGGGACGATTACAAAACCTTGGAACCTCTGGCGAACCAGATCATGACCCAGTTCAAGACCATCCCCGGGTTGGCGGACGTTTCGACCAACTATGACGGCGGTAAGGCGGAGTTCCAGGCGGTGCTGGATCCTTCCAAACTGCGCCAGTTGGGGGTTTTGGGCATCGAGGCGGGCAATGAGCTCCGCACCCAGATCGAGGGATCGGTGCCGGCCAAGTTCCGCGACAACGGGTTGGAATATGACATCCGGGTGCGCATGCAGGAAGACCAACGTAACTTGCAGAAAGACTTCAAGAACGTCTGGGTGCCCAACACCAACCACTTGCAGGTCCGTCTGTCGGACCTGGCCTCGCCGGTCACGACCGAAGGTCCCAATAAGATCAACCGCTTGAACCGTCAGCGCTATATCCAGATCTCGGGCCAGTTGGGCAAGGGCGGGGCGCTGCAGAGCATCATCGACACCGCCAAAAAATACATGGCCTCGCAGAAATTACCGCCGGGCGTTTCTTACAGTTTCATCGGCCAGGCGGAGGATATGCAGGACCTGATGGTCAGCATGCTCATGGCGGTCGGGTTGGCGTTGCTCTTCACTTACATGATCCTGGCCAGCTTGTATGAGTCGCCCATCCTGCCGGTGACCATCATGGCGTCCATTCCCCTGGCCATCGTGGGGGCCTTCGTGGCCATGGCCCTGACCCATCAGACCATGAACATCTTCAGCATGATCTCCATGATCATGCTGATGGGGTTGGTCACCAAGAACGCCATCCTGTTGGTGGACTATACGGTGCAGATGGAACGCAAGGGCGTTCCCCGCAACGAGGCCATCCGCCGGGCGGGGGTCATCCGTCTTCGTCCCATCCTCATGACCACCCTGGCGCTCATCGCAGGCATGCTGCCCACGGCCCTGGCCCTGACCGAAGTGGCGAAGTTCCGCCAGTCCATGGGCGTGGCGGTCATCGGGGGCCTGATCAGCTCGCTGGTCCTCACGCTCGTCATCGTGCCGGCGGTCTATGGTTATGTGGATGATTTCCGTCTTTGGCTGCGCCGTTTGTTCAACCTGAGCGGGGAAGAAGGGGCCGGGAAATGAGCAAAGAACTGGTGACCCATATCGAGATCGACGCACCCGCGGACCGGGTCTGGAAGACCTTGATGGACTTCCGCAACTATCCGTCCTGGAATCCCTTCATCCAATATGTGCGGGGCGAGGCCAAGCCGGGGGACAGGATCCACACCATCCTGGCCTTGCCGGACCGGGAGCCGATGGTGATCCATCCGGAGGTCTTGAAGGTGGAACCGCAGCAGGAATTCCGTTGGAAAGGCAAACTTTGGTTCCGGGGTCTGTTCGACGGCGAGCATTATTTCCAGGTGAGGCCCTTGGGCCAGGACCGGGCCTTGTTCATCCAGGGTGAGATCTTCTCGGGTATCTTAGTGCCTTTCCTCAAGAAGCTGCTCGACGGCGCCACCCGGGCGGGGTTCCAGTCGATGAACGAAGCCTTGAAAATAAGGGTCGAATCAAAATAGAAAAAACGAATGGTCGCCGGTCAAAAAGCCTGAGGGCGATCGAACCCTCGGGCTTTTTTATTGGGATTTATATACTTAACTCCATCAAACAACGTCAAAAAAATATTTTAGCCGCCGATAAACGCAGATGGACGCCGATATGGAATAGGTTATTCAGTTTTATCGGCGCGGTTAAGCTCGTCCGCCGTAACTGGCGGTTGCTTTGCCGTAAGAGAATTAAGTATGTAATTCCCGTTGGGTCGGAAAACTTAACGAACCTTGATGCCGCTGAAGGTTTTAGGGAATTTGACCCAGCGTTTTTTAAGGGCGTATTCAAAGGCTACAAAAAAGGGTTTCGAAAGGCCCAAAAGGCTGGTAAGGCTCAGGAGGAAGAGGGCTAAGAAGAGGTCGGTGAGGGATTTCATGACTTGGGTCCTTTCTAAGGTCTTGTCTTATTTCAATGCATATTCCGTACCGGGTTTAACCTGCCCGACCTTTCGCTTTTAAAGGCTTTTTGTGTATGCTGGCGGCCTATTTTGAGGAGTGTATGCCATGGCGACCAAGCCCCTGATCCAAGCCCGACAGGTCATCAAAAATTATGACGATTTCCGCGCGGTGGACGGTGTGGATTTCACCGTTCAACCCGGCGAGTGCTTCGGCTTTTTGGGCCCCAATGGCGCGGGCAAATCCACCCTGATGAAAATGATCTATTGCTGTTCGCCCCGGGGCGGCGGCGAGCTTTCCATTTTCGGACAAGACCCGGACAAAAGCCCCGCCCAGATCAAGAACCGCATGGGCGTGGTGGCCCAAACCGATAACCTGGACGAGGACGTGAACGTCACCCAGAACCTCCAGATCTACGGAGGCTATTTCGGCATCCCCCGCAAGACACTCAACGAGAAGATCCAGGAACTGCTGGCCTTCATGGCGCTGGAAGCCAAGGCCACCGCTGGCATCCGGGAACTTTCCGGCGGCATGAAGCGCCGCTTGGTCATCGCCCGGGCGCTCTTGAACGACCCGGACCTCATCATCCTAGACGAGCCCACCACCGGGCTGGACCCGCAGGTGCGTCATCTCATTTGGGCCAAGATGCGTGAACTCAAAGCCAAGGGCGTCACCATCCTGCTGACGACCCACTATATGGAAGAGGCCCACGAGTTATGCGACCGGCTGTTGGTCATGGACAAGGGCAAGGTACTGGCCATGGGCAAACCGGATGAGCTGGTGAAGAACAACCTGCCCGCCTATGTGCTGGAACTGCCGGGGATCAAAAAAGAAGAAGTGCCTTTGACCGGCACCCTGCAAGTGGAACTGCATGGCGACAAATTGTTCGTCTTCGCGGCGGCGCCGTCGGAACTGGAAAAAGTGGCGCTGCAGTTCAAAGGCCAATTGCGCATCCGCACGACGGGTTTGGAAGACCTGTTCCTCAAACTGACCGGGAGGGACCTGCATGAATCCGAATAATCCGCGGCCCGTTCCGGGTTTCTTTCGATTGGTCGGCGCCGTCTGGTACCGCCATTACCGGGTGTACCAGAACCATTTCACGACTAACTCTTTCCCCACGGTCATTGAACCGCTCATCCTGATGCTGTCCTTCGGCTGGGGATTGGCCCAAGTCGTGGGTAACAGCATGGGCGGGTTGGATTACTTGAGTTTCATCGCGCCGGCCCAGGCCATGATGGCGGCGGTCTATACTTCCGCTTTCGACGAATCCTACGGCACTTACTTCCGCATGATGGTGGACCACAATTACGACGCGATGCTCTCGACCCCGGTAAGCGTGTCCGAGGTCTTCTGGGGGGAATTGCTCTATACCGGTACTAAAGGCGCTTTTTTCTCGGCGGTGGTGGTGGCGGTACTGTCCTGCTTCGGGATCATCCATTCATTTTGGGCGGTGCTGGTGCCGGTGGTGGGGTTTTTTACGGCCATCGCTTTCGGCTCCCTGGGGCTTTTCGCGGCGCGACTGGTGAAGAACATCAATCAATTCAATTTCTTCATCAGTGGCATCATCTCGCCGCTGATCCTCTTCTCGGGAACGTTCTTCTCGCTGGAGCGTATGCCCGCGGGACCGGCCCTGGTGGCCAAGGTACTGCCGCTTTATTACTTCATCGATGTGTCCCGCATGCTGACGACCGGACATTTCACGGACGATCTTTATATAGCGATCCCCTATATGGTGACCGTACCCTTAGTGATGGGGTTCTTCGCGGTCCGCAACATGAAAGCCAAACTGGTTCAGTAAGAGAGTTCAGTCCCAAAGGCCGTCGCCGGTATCACTTCCCAGTTCGCCGCGCCGGGCTTTTTCCAGATCAGGTTTAGGGCCATCGTCTCGCCCCCCAGCTTTTGATAATGCACTTTCAGGACATGGGTCCCTTTTCGCAAATGCACGGGTATATCCAAAAGCGTTTTTCCGTCCACCAGGACCGAGGCACTATCGTTGCTCAAGGCTTTGAACCGATAGTTCCCGGTCTCGGGAACCTTAAATTTGCCACTCCAGCGGATGGTAAAGGGCGGGTAATTCTTGAAGGGAAAATCCCATTTAGAAGTGAAATTCAACACCGGGTCCACCCGTTGGGCGATGGAATAGGTCTGCAGGTCCGTGGAATTCCAATAGGTACCCCGCAGGCCCTTTTCCCAGACCCGGGCCCGGGCGAGGGTCTTTCGCGGTACGTCGTAACGGTAAAGTTGGATGTGTCCTTGGGCGTTGGTCAGGAAGGTCTCACCGCCGCCTGGGAAGAGGGTCTTGAGGAAAGCGAAATCCCCGTTCTTGTTGGCGTCCAAAAAGAAGACCGCGTCCTTGTTCCGTGGAAAGTCCCCCTGGGCCAGGGCTCTGATATCCAGCGGCAGTATATTTTTCCGGGCGGCATAACCTAAGAAGGACACCACGTGGTTATGGATGTCCGAAGGGGGCACGAAGAAATGGGTCCGGTCTGGGGCCGATCTTTCCGCTTTGGCGATATCCTCGCCGAGGGTCGCTTGCTCCAATCCTAAACTCCAACGACATTCCTCATTATTCGCCTGCTCAAAAAAGTAGGTGTAAAAATTCTGGGCCAACAGGGCGGCCAAAAGAAGACAAACCATGACCTGGGTTGCCCGGATGGAAAACCGAAAAGCCGCCTGAACTTGGTCGGCCAGCGAGGCCAGGGCCAATGCGGCGAAATAAGCGATGAAGGCCGTCAGGATGACCAGACGGTTCGAATTGGCCAACTGATCGGCCAAAAGCCCGGTGAGCAGCATGACCCCAAAACCGGTCGAGATGTAGAAAGAACCCGGGATTTTCCGGGACCGCCAAGCCAAAGCCAACCCCAAAATAAAAAGAACGCCCGAAATGTCGTCCAACATACGGTGGCCGGGGATGTTGTGCCGCGCGATGGGATCGCCTAAGCGGTTGAAAAGAGCGGCGTAACTAAGGGCCACATCTATGAATGGCTTCAGACTTTTCTGGGCCATGATGGAATGGAAGATGAAGATGCTCTCTTCCCGGTAGCCGAGGCCGCCTTCCTGTTGGATGTAAAGAATATAAGGAATAGCGAAAAGCAGGACCGTGGCGAAATAAGCTAGGATAGGTTTAAGTCTTTTTCGGGCTTCCTGGTGATTGACTAGTTCCCAGACTGAATAGATGAAAAAGAGAAAGGGCAGCAGCTTGAGGGACTGATAAAAGTAGAGCCCCAGCCCGGAGAAGGCCCCCGCGATGGCGAAGGGCCAAACGCGGCGGATACGAAAACCATAAAGCCAAAAGAACAAAGCGCCGAAAAGGAAAAAGGCAACTTCGCCGCTGGGATAACCGGTACGGGTCTCGATCCAGTTCCAGCGGGTAACCGCGAGGATGAAAAGAGAGAATAAAGCGATGCGCGGGCCGGAAAGAGAACGAATCACCCCATAAAAGAAGGCCAGGGCTAAAAGGGATTGGAGGACGAAGAAAAGGTGGAAGCTGAAAAGGGAATCGCCCGCCAACCGGAACCAAGCGGCTAATTCATAGAAGGCCAGGGGAATGGGGATCTCATAATCATAAAGCTCAAAAAAGGGCCGCCAGCCTTCGTGCTCGATGCGTAATGCCAAGAGAGCGGTAAAACCTTGGTCCGTATGCATGCCCGCGGGCAGGGAATCGATGCGGTAAAGCCGCAAGAAGGCCGCTAGGACCAAAATGGCCAAAAAGAAAACGGTTTCGGAACGTCTCCAGGCTTGGGGATCTTCAGGCATCGAAGCCAATGGTACTTGCCGCAGTTCCAATAGGGCGCAAGCGTAAAAGAACAGACCGATCCAAAGGTTGTTGAGCAAGCCGGACTGGGCGATAAAGAACTGGCCGGTCGCGGCGAAGAGGACCAAGAAACCGAGAGATGTTTTTGGGTGAGAGGAGATCATTCAAAGCCCCCAGGGGTATCCGACCCTTTCATGATAACGAAAATGAAGGCCAGATTGGTCGAGGGCTTCGGCTCGTGGCGGTTGACGGTCCGATAGGCCCCCGATTAGGATGAAACCCTCGTTCATTTGAAAGGCCCCGACCCTGTGAGATCCATTCCTTCCCGCGTCCTGATCCCGTTATTTTTGGCGGCTTTGGGTCTTTTGGTTTTCCAATGTCTTCATTCCCTTATCCTCGTGGGGGACCTGAATCCCACCTTTCATGTGGCGTCCCGTTATGTGGACCAGGGTCCCCAAGAGACAGGGCAAACCCTTCCTTTCCTCTCAGCACTCTTGGATTACCGGGCTTCCTATCTGGTGTTGTTGGGACTTTTGAACCTGGTCGCCACTTTAATGGCCTTCCTATTTTGCGTGATGGAATCCTTCCCGGTGCGGACAGGTGAAAAGCTCCTTTATAGCGGCTCTTGGTTTTCTTCCTTAGCACTGTTGGGCTGGGGGTCCTTGGGTCTTTGGAATGGCGGCAACTGGATGGATTACGAATTTTTGGCAGGGCCTTCGGCCCGGGTACTGGGCGCGGAAGTAACAGGCTGTCTGGGCGTTCTCTCCTTTCTTTTTTCGATCGCGGTGGTCCGGTCGGTCTGGGCCCGGGGAAAGGAACAGTTCCTTGACCGGAAATAGCCTGTTGTTCTGCCAAAGCGTTCTTTTGGTCTTGGGTTTGACAACCCTTTATTTCGCCTGGGTCTCGACCCATTTGATGAAAAAGATCGGCAACTGGGTCCTATTCCAACTCGACATCGTCCTGCTTTGGTCGACCGCCTTGTCCCGGTATCACGGTCAGATCAATCCCTTTTGCTTGAGCATCCTTGTGGTGATCCTGCTGGCTTCCTTAGGATTGCTGAGCCTATTCTTGATGTTGGCCTTGGGCGTGAGAAAACGTTTTGGGAGCTTGGAAACTATGCGGGGCCTGGGAGGCAAAGCGTGAAGGACCAATTGCCCATTTTGCTCCTGACGCTTCCTTTCCTGGCGGCGGCCCTTCTTTTGCCGCTCTGCGCGGCTTCGACTTGGATCAACCGCTTGATCGTTCTAGCGGTCTTCATCACCGGTTGGATCTGGGGTTGGCAAGCCTGGGTCCCGGCACAAGCCCAAGAAGTCTGGCATTATCACTTGGGCGGTTGGGCGGCTCCCTGGGGCCTGGAGATCGTGCTGACGCCCTTCACCTTCTTTTTCGCGGGCTGGATCTGGCTGATCGGCATGGCGACTTGGTTCTACGCGTTGCCCCATTGGATGCTGCGCCATTCGGAATCCGTCAAAGAGGCGCTTTTCAACGTTTGTCTGTTCCTTTTGATCGGCGCCAGTTTGGGTCTTTTGTGGTTCAGGGACCTCCTGGCCCTGTATTTGGACCTGGAGATCTTGTTGGCCGCGATGACCGGGCTTTTGGTGGTGGGGCAGTCCAAGAACTGGCGGGAGGGGTTCGATCTTTTCTTCCGGGGTAACTTAGGCGCTTCGGTCTTCCTCTTGGCGCTTTTTCTTCTTTATATTTCCACAGGCACCTTGAACCTGGACGATCTCCTATCTCAAGTGTTCATCGCCAAGAATGGGACCGTGGTCCTGACCGCGGGCATCTTGATGGCGATCTCCTTCGCTTGTTATTTCGTTTTTCCTTTACCGGTGTTCTATGACCGGCTCCTGATCCAAACCCCCGCTTTTTTGACAGGGTTCCTTTCCTCGGTGATGACCCGTTCGGTCGCGCAGTTGTTCTTCGTGCTCCTGTTCTTCGCTCTCAATCTGCCGGGGTTCAGCGCGCCTCTGTGGTTGATCCTTTTGGAATATGTTGTTCTTGTGGTTTTCTTATCCCATTTGTTCCTGGGCTTCCGGCAAAAGGACCTGCTGAGGTCCCTGGCGATGCTGAGCGTGGGGCAATTGGGCTATCTTTTCGCCGGATTCCTCTTGGGCAACAAGAGCGCTTTGACCGGCGCCTTGCTCGAGTCCCTGAACCAGACCCTGACGGTAGCCGGACTTTTTTATATTACCGGGGTCTTGCACCCCTCACCGGGACCCATGCCCTTTTCGAGATTATCGGGTTTGGCCCGGCAGAGACCCTGGACCGGATTGGCTTTCATCGTCTTTATCGCTTCCATCGTGGGCATCCCGCCCATGGGAGGTTCTTTAGGTAAGTGGTATCTGCTACAAGGAGCTTGGGAAAAAGGGAACTGGACCGTGGCGGGGCTTTTGATCGCGGCGTCGCTGGTGAGCTTGTTCTATTTCGTGAAACTGGTGATCCTGCTCTATGAGCATCCGGATGATACCTCTCCGGTATCCTTCTCGCCGGCCATGACCGTGCCCTTCCTGGCGCTGGCGCTGGGCGTCCTGGTCTTGGGCGTTTTCCATCAAACGATCATCCAGCATTTCATCGAACCGGCCCTGCCGAAGGCTTTCCAGGACATCCCCATGCCGAATGTGCCCTTCCTGGGCCAACAGGTGGAATGATCCTCAATTCAAAATCTTGAATTATGGATTTTAAATTAAAGACTCTTGTGAGTGCCGTCGCAGAAGGGTTTGTTGTGCGAGTGCTTGCATTGGCATAAGTAAGCGGTCTCGGTCTTTTCCGCCTTGAAGACCATGGGCCTGAAATCGGTGGTCTTGTGGGAACCGTCACAGAAAGGCTGGCTCTTGGAATGGCCGCAAGCGCACCAAGCGTAGGTCTTGCCTTCTTCCAGCTTTACTTCAGCGGGATGTTTGGCGGCGATGTGGGGTTCGGACATAGGGTCTCCTTGGTTCGTTTTGACATGATTTTAGCTGACACTATGGTATGGTTTCGTCGTCCAAAAGCACATCTAGGGTGTTATTTTTCGGTTACGGCCGGGATACTTTCTTTCTTCGAGGTTGATGAATGACATTGTGGAAGATCTGCCTTTGTTTGGCCCTCTTGGGGGTCTTGACGGCCCCTCTCAGGGCGGCGGCCCTAGAGGAGGATGAGACCCGGTTCCGTGTGGTGGCCCTGAGCGGTTCGGTGACCGCTTACCACGATGAACGGGACGAGACAGTCCGCGTGAAGGTGAAGGACCAAGTCGATGATGGGGACAATGTCTCCACCGGCGCCAAAAGCGATATTTTGCTGCGCTTGCCCGGTAAAGGTTACGTCTATCTGGGGCCCCATACCGCCATCCACATCAGCCGCCTTCGGGCTGGGGACAAGGGCTTACAGGTGCGATTGAATCTTTTGACGGGGACCCTCTGGTGTCGGATGGATCAAGCCCCTCGATATCCCTTCGAGATCTCCGCTAAAAGTTTGATCGCCCGATGCCACGGGACCTTGGTCAAAGCGGAAAGGCAAAAGGACGCGGTGCGCGTCACGGCCTTCGACGGACCTATCGTCATGGTGGCCCATGCCAAGGTCAAAATGGCCAAGACCGGCGAAGTGATGCAATACATCCAGGACCAGTTCCGCTATAAACACCGTCTCAAGGCCTCGGATAATGAACGTTTAATCCAGTGGCAAGCGCATTTCATCGAAATGCAAACGCAAAAACCCCATTAAATCGGCATAAAACCCAAAAACAATGACCAAGGTCATAAAGAATCCCCTTAATCGGGTTATAATCTGCCTCCCAGTAATAGGCCTCCTTGACCGTTGAGTTTATTATTAGAGGAAAATTCTGGAGGTCGCACGAATGTCTTTTTTGAACCGGGTCCTGGACCCGCCGTCTTACGGATTTACCCGTAAGGGCCAATTTTATAAACCCACGAACCAAGAAATGTGGACCGAGTTCTTCGGTCGGTTGAATGTTTTCAGTGATCGCAAGAATTGGTTGGCTTTTTTCAGCTGGTTCACTGTGTTGTTCTTCGCTCCTTTCTGCGTCCTCTTTTTCGTGAAGTATTTCACCTGGAAATTACTGCTCATTGCTTTCCTTTACAGCATGGTCTGGATGGGGACCCACGGCACGGTCTACCTGCACCGCTACGGCACGCATCATGCCTTCACTTTTTCAAATAAGGTCTGGCTGTTCCTGGTGAGGGAATTGAGCGTGAAAGTCATCCCTGAAGAGGTCTATATGATCTCCCACCATGTGCACCATTACATTTCCGAGAAACCCGGCGACCCTTATAACGTTCATGGCGGCTGGCTTTATTGTTTCCTGGCGGACGTGAACCACCAGGGCGTCGCCAAGGACCTGAGCCGGGAAGAATACAAGCGTTTGGCGGGGATGATCGATCACACCGGCATCAAGATCAATTCTTACGAGCAGTACCAAAAGTGGGGCTCGATCGCCCATCCTTTTTGGACCCTGCTGCACTTCCTCCTGAACTGGGCTTTTTGGGGCGCGGTCTTCTTCTTGATCGGCGGCTGGCCTTTGGTGTTCGCCATCTTCGCGGGCGTGGAAGTCTGGACCGTGGGGATCCGCACCTATAACTACAGCGGTCACGGAAGCGGCAAAGACCTTCGCAAAGAGGGGGACGATTTCGATCGGACCAACTTGTCCATCAACCAGCTTTGGCCGGGGTTGGTGACCGGGGAATGGCACAATAACCATCATTTGTTCCCCAACGGTATCCGGGCGGGCTTTCAGCCCTATCAACTGGATTACGCTTGGTGGGTCATCTGCGGTTGCCGCGCTTTGGGCGGCGTGGAAACCTGGCGGGACCATACGGAACAGTTCTACACGCAGTATTACGAGCCTTACCTGCGTGAAAAGGCCGCGAAGAGCGCCAAAATCGAAGCGAAAACAGTTAAGTCCTCGCGTTAAAGCTGCTTGACTCTCCCGGCGAATCATCCGAGAATTGCGCTCCCTTATCTCGTATTTGGAGCGTTGTTCTCAGAATGATCTCGGCTAAAGACGTTACCCTTCGGTTCGGCAAAAAGACCCTCTTCGACAAAGTTACGGTCAAATTCAATCCCGGCTACTGCTATGGCCTTATCGGGGCCAATGGCGCGGGCAAATCCACCTTCATGAAGATCCTCTCGGGTCAGATCAAGCCGGATGAGGGCGAGATCGCGGTGGACCGCGGTATTAAGGTCGCTTTCCTCAAACAAGATCAATACGCCTACGACGAATTCTCGGTGCTCGAAACGGTCCTCATGGGCCGGGACGATCTTTGGAAGATCCAACAGGAAAAAGACACTCTTTACGCCAAACCCGAAATGACCCACGACGAGGGTATTCGCGCCGCGGAACTGGAATCCCAGTTCGGCGATATGGACGGCTATACCATTACCGCCGCGGCCGGCGAATTGCTTGAAGGCCTTGGGGTCGAGACCGAAAAACACGACTGGAAAATGAAGCAACTCACCGGCGGTTGGAAAGTGCGAGTCCTTTTGGCCCAAGTGCTTTACGCCAAGCCGGACGTGTTGCTCCTCGACGAACCGACGAACAACCTGGATATCCGCACTATCGACTGGCTGGAAGAATACCTCAACAGCTACGAAGGCACGATCATCGTCATCTCCCATGACCGCCATTTCCTGAACCATATTTGTACCCATATTGCCGACGTGGACCGCGAGAAGGTCACGGTCTATTCAGGCAATTATGATTACTTTACCGCCGCTTCCAAGCAGGTCTTGGACGCGAAGATGACCGAAAACTCCCGCAAAGAAAAGCAGATCGCCGAACTGAAAGCCTTCGTGGCTAGGTTCAGCGCCAACGCCTCCAAGAGCGCCCAGGCGACCAGCCGCGCCCGTTTGTTGGAAAAGATCGAACTCGAAACCATCATTCCCTCGACCCGGCAATATCCCCGTCTCTTCTTTAAAGAGAAACAAGGCGCCGGGAAAGATATCCTCAATGTGAAGAGCATCAGCAAGAGCTATGGTGATATGAAGGTCCTCCAAAAGATCAGCTTCATCGTTGGCAACGGCGACAAGATCGCCATTATCGGCCCGAACGGCGTGGGGAAGACCACTCTCATTAAGTCCCTGGTCGGGTCTTATCAAGCCGAAGGAAGCGACCTGGCCCAATGGGGCGTGAAGATTGACGACGGTCAGATCATCTGGGGAAGCACGGTGAAATTATCCAGCATGCCCCAGGACGTGAAGGAAGAATTGACCCGGGACATGACAGCCCTGGAATGGCTGCGCCAGTTCGCGCCAATGGAAGAAGGCCAAGTGATCCGCGGGATGCTGGGCCGCATGCTCTTTACCGGCGAGGAACAAGACAAGAACGTGAAGGTGTTGTCCGGGGGCGAATGCCAGCGGATGGTCCTGTCCCGTTTGATGCTCGAAGGCGGCAACGTGCTCATCATGGACGAACCGACCAACCACATGGACTTGGAATCAATCGAATCCCTTTCCACCGCCTTGTCCGAATACACGGGCACGGTCATCTTCTCCAGCCATGACCAGGACTTGATCGGTAAAGTGGCCAACCGCGTCATTGAACTCAAACCGGACGGCACTTACAGCGATTTCAAGGGCGGTTACGCCGAATACGTGGAATGGACCGAGCTGGAAGCCAAAAGGGCCAAGGAAGCCGCTAAGAGCGGAAAGAAATAACCCGGAAGCCGTTCCTTCGGCTTCCCATCTATAATAAGAACGCAATCCAACCAGGAGGGTTCTATGGCTGACAACGATTGGCAGTCCCGCATCAAGACCGGCCGCAATGATGATTGTCCCTGCGGCTCGGGAAAAAAATACAAGAAGTGCCATTTGCGCGCCGACGAGGAAGCCCAAAGCTCCGCTTTAGCCAAGGTTAACGCGGACGCCGCCGCGGCCCACGCCGAAGAACATCATGAGGGTGACGGACATGACCATCACGGGCATGGCCACGAGCACGGTCACAAGCACGAAAAGGGCGGGCCGATGCGCCCGAACACCTCGCAGAACACCAACCGTCAGATCAGCGCGCCCCGCAAGACGGGGTCGGCATAACAGCAATTTTGAATTATGAATTTTAAATTTTGAATTAAAACAACAAGAGGTTTTTATGTCGAAACGCGAAAACATCAGCACGGGTTCCAAGTGGGAGCCAATCCTGGGTTATTCCCGCGCGGTGAAGGTGGGCAACTATCTTCATGTTTCCGGCACGACCGGGGCGGGGGCCGATGGCAAGTTCGACGCCGATCCTTATGTGCAGACGCAGAACGCCTTGAAGACCATCGGGGATGCCTTGGCGAAGGCCGGCGGGTCCTACAAGAACGTGGTCCGTACCCGGCTTTATGTCACGAAGATCGCCGACTGGGAAAAGTATGGGAAAGCCCATGGCGAGGTCTTCGGCGAGATCCGTCCGGCGATGGCCATTGTGGAAGTATCCAAACTCATCGATCCGGCGATGCTGGTTGAGATCGAAGCGGACGCTTACATTGATTAATGGTTTTTGGTGATGTCATCCAAGCCTTCCTGGCTTTCCAGGAAGGCTTTTTTATTTTAAGGAGGCTTTATGGAACATCTTTGGATACCGGATATTCCGGTGGCAGAAAAGATCTTGCGGTCGGTGGTGGTCTATCTCTTCATCCTGCTGGCCTTCCGGTTCACGGGGAAAAGACAAGTGGGGCAATTGACCCCTTTCGACCTGGTGTTGCTGCTCATCATCTCGAACGTGGTCCAGAATGCCGTCATCGGCAACGATAATTCGTTAGGCGGTGGGCTCCTGGGCGCGGTGACCATCCTGGCGCTCAATTGGGGAGTGGTGGAAATTTCCTATCGGTTCAAATCATTGCGCCGGGTCATGACCGGGGAACCGACCCTGTTGATCCATGACGGCAAACTGCTCAAAGGACACATGGACCGGGAGCGCATCACGATGGAAGACCTGGAAGCGGCACTACGGAAAAGCGGGGTAGCCAGCGTGGACCAGGTCCGCTTCGCGGTGTTGGAAGAGAACGGTCAGATCAGCGTCATTCCCAAACAACACTAAAATTACTTGGCTTCGGTCAGTTCGGTCTTGGATGGGCCGAAAAAGCTTTCGACCACCGGAAGGGTCTTGATGTTGTTCTTCGCGCATTGACGGCGCAGGCCCGCGAAAGTGTCCTGGGGCCAGCCTTCCTGAAAGAAATTGACCAGCCATTTGGGGATATTCCCTTTTGGATCAGTAAAGACCGTGGCTTCCACATAAGTCTGCCCCGGCATGGTCATGGGCGCCAGTTTGAAGACACAGTCCAAGATACCGCGAGTGTATTTTTTCAAACGCGGGGCCGCGTCATCCTCCGTGGACTTATAAGATACCGTCAGCCAATGAGTTTTTTTGTCATAGTTCAAAGTGACATCGGAAACGAAATCCCGGTCCGAAATGACCGAGTCGAAGGGGAAAGGGATTCCCACGTGGTCATATTCGATGAACTCGGTGTCCGAGATAGCCCGTACGACCTTGGATTCCACCAAACTGCTGATCCACTCGGTGCCCCGGGTCGTGTCGATGATGACCGACGCTACTTTCTCGATAGGCACGTTCACCACGCCCTTGCCCTTGAAGGCGATGACCTGGCTGCCCTCGACCTTGGACCAGTAAGTGGTCAGGCCGTTGTCATTGGAGCATTTGTGCCATTCCACGACCGAGGAGCCCAAGGAGATCGTCGCGGTCGGGCTGGGAGAAGGGGGAACGGTTGCCGCGCCCAGGGATGACGCCACACACCAAAGCACCAAAAGTTTCCAGGGATTCTTCATGGGAGCCTCGTTCTTGGAATGAAAGCAGGGAAATGATAAACCGATTCGCTAGCGCGACCAAGGGGTTTTGGTCAGCGGCGGGTTGTTTTGCCTGAAAGCAAGAAAAGGACCAGGGCGACCAAAAGATAGACCACGCCGAAATCGGGCGCGGCCAGCAGGCCGAACTTATTCTCCACATCCCCATCGGCGGCCAGGTTATAGGCATGGATAAGGCCGGTAAAGGAAAAGGTCGAGGCGGCCAGGCACCAATAGGCCGCTTTCTTGAATTTCCGCTCGATGATAAAAACCAAAATAGCCGCGAAGGTCATGGAGGTCAGCAAGAATCCCTGGCTCAAGGCCAAGAGGCCCTTCAGATGCAGGCTGCCTTCCAGCGCGCTAGCGACCGAGCCCAGGGAGGTATGGGTGGCTTGCAGGGTCGGTTCCACCACTAACTCCAAGGTAAAGGCCGCGAAGGCGGGGATAAGCCCCAAAGCCACGGCCAGCGCATGTTGTTTGGGGATCTCCTGGAAAGCCTGAGCGGTGATGATAATGGCGATCCAAAGCAGGATGCCCAGGATGCATTCTTGCGGGATGACGCGCAGGAAAAGGGTGACCCCGCCAAAGAGGCACAATAAAGAGATCAGCACACCGTTCAAGATGGAATAGCCGTGCCGGGCGCCCATGGCTTTCCAGCCCGGGTGGCCGATGTAAATAGTGGTGGGGAAGGCGCTGCCAAAGAAGGCCGCCACGATCGTGGCGATACCGTTGGTCAAAAGCGAGGGCCGGGTGGGATAACGGTCACCGCCGGCTTCGGCGCTTTCCAAATTCTGCAAAGAGCCGATGACGTTAAAGAGGCCCATGGGGAAGATCACGGCCATATATTTCCAACCCGTCGGGTTCGATAAGAAAGCGATCAAGTCACCGGGTACGGGCTTGGGCGGATTGAAACCCCAAACAATGGGATCGGTCGAGACGCTCAGAGTGACCAGTCCCGCGGCCTGAAGGCCCCAAGCCAGGACCGTGCCGAGGACCACCGCCAAAAAACCGCCAGGCAAACCAAAAGGCCATTTCACCCGGCCCGCGTAAGAGATGAGGATCAAGAAGGTCGGCAAGAGCCCGACCAGGGGGTTCGAGAAGATCTGGAAGATGAAGCCCATGGCGATAAAAGTGATGGCCACCCCCGCCAAAGCGCAAAGCAGGGCCGCCCGGGGTGTGTGACGGCGCAGCCAATCGCCCAGGTAAGCGCCGATGATCTCCATGACCCCGTTCAGGAAACAAGCGAAGAGCCCGGCCTGCCAGGCTAGGTGATAGTCCTTTGTGGCTTGATAGACCGGCGCCATGATCAAAAAGATGAAAGCGATCAGGCTGGGTGTGTTGATGCCAAAGGGAAGGGCGGTCACGCTGGCGCGACCAGTGGAAAGTGCCAACTGCCGCGCTTGCCAGGCGTAATAAAGGTTGCCGATCAAGATGGACAGGGCCGCGCCGGGCAATACTTGTCCGGTCAAAAAATCGGTGGGGAAGCCGCAGAAAAGCTTGCAGAGGATGCCAATGAGCATTAGTTGAAGGAGGTTGTCGACGAAAAGACCGAAGAAGCCGTCCAGATCGCCTTGGGTGAACCACGCTAAGGAAGAGGATTTCGCCATGGGGAAAGCCTAAAGGTAGGCCCGGCCCCGGTCAAGTATTAACGGTTCATGAACCAGGGGGCGGCAGTGGAACCACGGACGATCAGTTCGGGATCAACAAATTGATGTTTGGGTTTGCCTTTTTGTTCCACCAGGGTCTCCAAGAGCTGAACCGCTTGTTGTCCTATCGCATAAAAAGGCTGGCGAACGGTGGTCAAGGGCGGCTGGGTCAGGTTGGACGTTTCATAATCGTCAAAACCCACAATGGAAATATCCTGGGGCACCCTTAAGCCCGCGTCGTGAGCGGCTTTCAAGACCCCGTAGGCGATAGTATCAGTGGCGGCAAAGACCGCGGTGGGTCTTTGGCCCGAAGGAAGTTTGAGGAATTTCTTCATGCTCTCCTCGCCATGGCCGGTCCAAAAGTAACCGTTACTGACCAATTCGGGGTCTTCCTTGATCCCCGCTTTCTTCAAGGATTCCAAATAACCCTCATAGCGGTCCCGGGCGTTACTGGAATAGGTCAACTCGCCGCCCACGTAGGCGATCTTGCGGTGACCCAGGTTGGTCAGGTGATCCACGGCCAAATGGGCGCCCTTGCGGTTGTCCAAGTCGATGTAGGAATAGCGTGGGTCCCGAGGTTTATATAAGAGGAAGAGGACCGGGATGTTCAGTCCGTTCAAAAAATCGAAAGCGGATTCGTTCTCGACCAGGGGCGCCATCAAAAGGATGCCCGCCAGGTGGCTTTCATAGCAAAACTTCATTTTTTCATTTTCGGGGTCCAAAGTGCCTTCGATGTTGTTCAACAATAGATTGAACTTGGACCGGGTGATCTCATTGATGATGCCGGTGAGGGTCTGTTGGTAATAGGTTTCGGAAGGGTTGGGGGAACAGTGCCAGAAGGACAAAAGACCGACAGCTGTTTTGCGTTGGGACTTCAAGGCGCTCGCCACGGTGTTCAGGTGAAAGTTCATCTGCCGGGCGGCCTCAAGGACCTTCTTGCGGCTCTTTTCGCTGACGGAGCCCTGGCCGGTCAAGACACGGGACACCGTAGAACGGTGAACCCCCGCTAAACGGGCAACGTCATGGATGGTCGGCATGGCGGCTCCTTTTTGAGAACGAACTCAAATTTAGGGGATGACCCCAAAAATAGCAATAATTAAGGGAAAACAAGGGTTTTTTTAAAGAGTTGACAGGAAGCTTCTTTGAGATATCATTGAGAACGTTCTCAATTTTGTCAAGGGTTGCTCAATAAATTAACGGGGAAATCATGAAACGGATCGTTGCCTTGCTCGTTTTCATCCCAGCCTTCGCCTTCTCCACTCTCCTTCAAGCCCAAACGCCTCCGGCGCCCACGCCGACGGTTGACTTGCAACAACAACTTCAAAAGCTCCAATCAGAGATCAACCAGCTGGAACTCCTGAACGAAAAGAACGAAAGCCAACTGGCCAAGGGCCAAAAGGCGGTCGTCAGCCTGACGGGCGGTTCCTTGGAGCAAGACTTTGAGAGCAACTCCGAATCCTGGTCGATCCTCCAAGGCCAAACCCTCAATTTGAACTTCGCGGCGAACCCCCTGCCGAACGCCACGGGAACCTTTGACCTGATGTTCTGGGGCAAGGTCGCGCCGGACATCCTGCATTACACCTACATGCCGACCCTGGCCAACGACAACATCTTCGTGCTCTTGCGAAAGGCGGAAGTGGACTTTGATACCTCGGTCCTTTCGATGAGGGCTTTCACCGGCATGCCTCATGACAGCTTTTACAATAGCAACGATGACTTCTATTACCTTTTCCCGGCCCAACAAGATGTGGACACTCCTTTCCGCGTGTCGGGCCGACCGGTGCCGTCGGGCATGGAGTTGAAAGGTAAACAAGAGTTGGATGGGCTGGATGTTTGGGCGGGTTATGAATTGATCTGGGGCGTTCAACAGGAAGTGGTCGCCGCGTATCAAAAAACCATCGAGGGCGTCACCGTCGGGATCGTCGACAAGGTCTACTTGCAACAGCTCAGCAATAACGCCCAGGGCGTGACCTACGCGCCGCCAGTTACCATCACCAGCCTGACCGCTTACAACACCAATCCCACCGATGAAGCGGAACTCACCTTAAAGGTACCGGTGCCCAACGCCTTCACTTTCGACGGCGTGGTTCTCTATAACCCGGCATCGGCCAACCAAGCCTATAACTACGTGACCAGTGTCGCGCCGGGTACGGGTACCAACGGCACCAGTTACCAGCTTTATACCGGCACGACCAACGACACGACGGACGCTTTGGGTTATCAGGTAAAACTGACCAGCACCAGCGTGCCTTATATCAATTCCATCATGCTCAACGGCGAATATAGCGGTCTGCTCGCCGGCGACCTTGAAAGGATCAGCGGCGAGATCACCGAGATCCCGGCGCCGAACTTCCTGATCACTTTGGATGGGACTGCCCAAAAACCGCTCTTAGGTCCGGATCCCTTGGTCTATTACGGAACTTCTACAACGCCCTTGGGAACTTTGGTCCAACCGCGAAGCCAATACGATCCTTTCCGGGTCACGATGGATCCTATTTCAGGCATCAATAATCGGGAGATGACCAAGTTCAGCCTGTCTTTCCTCTACAACACCGGAAACGGCTGGTTCTTCAAGTACAACCCGAATGTGTTCGATTCCTACAACGTCAACATGAACCTGGATACCGACTTTTCGACCGGCGTTATCGGCACGCTCTTTAATTATCCCACCGGCACCGACTTGACCAGTTATGTGGACCAGGCGGGCGATCTGGTCTGGGAAAACCCAGGTTCCTTGGGTCAACCTCCGACAAACGGTTACTTGCCTTTCGTACATTGGATCACGATGTGGCGCACCGACGATCTGCATTGGGTATTAGATCTGCAAGGTGGCTATAGCATGGCCAGCCTGGGCCAAACTTCAGCCATTCGTTCTTCAACGGATCTTTTTCAGAGCACTCTTACTTGGCGTTTACGCGACACAAGCCTGGCCTTGACCTATGGACAGGATGTGTGGGGACCTGAAAGCTGGGACGTGCAGTTCGGTGACACCATCGGCCAGCTTTACGTGATCCAATTAGCGCAAAAGTTCGGTGCATCCCAAGTCTCGGCCAAATATGAACGTTGGGCCAACTTGCCGGGTGATCCTTATCAATATCAATCCATCAATGGGGTGAATTTGCCGATCGACGAGATTTACGTCACCTACATGCTGAACTTTTAGGGAGGACAAAAATGAAATATTTCACCGGATTTCTGGTCGTGTTGGCTTTTCTGTGGACGGCTTGTTCCCCCAAGACGAACGATGGAGTGACGCCCAATCAACCGGCCTATACGGGCAATAATTACCCGAATCCGATGATCTTTTATAATGGCACCTTGGCGGCGGGCGTGTCGGTCGCGAGTCCTTATTTGCCTTCACCCTATGACGCGGCTTTGACCATCGGTTTTGGCGATACCAGTGTGAGACCCATTTCGGGCAATGCCAATATGGTCTTCGGTGTGACGAATTACAGCACAAGCAACAGCGAATATAATGGCGCGACTTGGGTAGCCTTTGGATTGGTTCCCAGCGGCGCACCGACCATTGATCTGACCAGCGGAAATTATTCACAAGCCACTTTTTACGCCCAGGGAAGTTTTGCCGCTGGTGTCACCCAAGCGGCAATTAATATCAACGTGGGCGGATCAGCGACTACGCCCATTACTTTGACGACGAATTGGAAGAGCTTCAGTATCCCGCTTCCGGCCAACTTGACCGCAGTTTCCCAGTATTTGGTGGTAGGCATGAGCTTGCCGTCGGACCTGTCGCCCTTCAAAGTCTATATCGACCAGTTCCAATACCATTAAGGAACAACCATGGACATGAAACACATCTTTCGACAATCTTTACTGATAATGATCCTTCTCGGGATCTCGTCTTCGATCGCTTGGGCCGCAGGCCCCTTTCCGGTAGCCGATCCAGGCGCGCCGTTGGTGGACTACAACAAATACGGCAAGTTCCACGGGATCGGTACTGCGGATTATTCCTATGAAGTGACGGATCCGGCCGGGTTGGCCCAGGCTTCCGGCGAAGGCATTTATCCCAACGAGCAGTCGGTTTTGAACGACCCGAACTATCAAAAGGTAAAGGATGGTTTGGATATTCCCACCGCTTCCTTCGGTTTGTGGGAAGGAAATCCGGACCAAGCCCAGACGAATTTTTACCGCTGGGCCACGAGTAAACAAGACCCGGCTTCCAAACTTTATTTCGTAGCAAAATCCTTTGAAGATGCCCAAATGTGGCTGCCCGCTTTGAAAGCTTATTACGCGTTGTTGGTCCAATTCCCGACGGCGACCCGCAAGAACACCGGTGATAGCTGGAGTTGGTCCTTGAGTTTGGGCAAACAGGCCCGGGAAAACATCATCGCTATCCTGCGCGATCACCCCGAGCTAGGTTTGGCCCTGAAGGATTGCGATATCGATATCGAAAACGTCGGCGCGGCGGATCAAAAGATCGTTCGTATCCATCCTGGTTATTTTGTCCGAGCCGTTGCCCAAACCGCGCCGAATATGGGCCAGATATTACGCCGCCGGGGCAATGGCAAGGTGCAATTGGTCGAATACCAAAATCACCACTGGGTGATGAACGTTGATGGTAAACCCTATTTCATTCAGGGACTTTGTTATGGGGCAACGAAGGTGGGCGAAAGCCCGGACCTAAAGAACATGGCGGGGTTCCCCGATCAAGACACGCCCGAAGGTGTGTTCGACAGCTGGGTCGATCAACATAAGACCAACAATAAGGACGCGGACGATCCAACGGTGGGTGACCCGGCTTTAGTGAAGAATTTGGGCTGTAATACGATCCGTCTTTACTATGGAGCTAAAAGCCCCGCGTGTTTGGAAAGGTTCTGTAAAGAATCAGGGGTGAAGGTGGCCATGGGCGTTGCCTTCGGGGCCTACGCGCAGGATTCGGGCGCGACCTGGGAACAAGGAACGGACTACACGGATCCGGTGCAACAACAAAACATCCTGGATGTGCTCAAGAAAATGGTCCTTCAATACAAGGACAAGCCTTATATCCTTTGCTGGATACTCGGCAACGAGAACAATTTCGGCGTGGCTTGTAACGCGAATAAATATCCCGCTACCTATTGTGATCTGGTGGAACGGGCCTGCCGCATGGTTCATGAACTGGACCCGGATCACCCGGTTGCGGCTTGTTTGGGTGAGGTGGGTTTCGTGCCTAAGATGGATCAATTCGCCCCGGACCTGGACATCATGGCGATCAACGCTTACCGGGGAAGTGACGGTTTCGGCGACCTCTGGGAGACCATCCAAAAAGAATCGGACAAGGCGGTCTTCATCAGCGAGTTCGGATGTCCGGCTTATTTCAACGGCAGGGGCGAGGATGAGACGGACCAAGCCAAGTACCTGGTCAATTCCTGGAAGGACATCGCTTATAACCGCGGTGGCGGCCCGGGAGTGGGGAACGCTTTGGGCGGGTTCGTTTTCGAATGGATGGACGAGTGGTGGAAGGCCGGGCCGACCAAACCGGCGAACGTGCATGATACTTCCCAAGGACAATGGCAGGGACCTTTCCCCGATGGATGGGGACATGAAGAATGGTTCGGGCTTTGTTCCCAGGGGGATGGGAAGAACAGTCCCTGGGAGCGGCAATTGCGCCAATCCTATTGGGATCTGAAGAAGTTGTGGACCGGCGGCTCCTAAGCAGCTGTCTTTTAGTCTTTTTTGAGAACGTTCTCATTAATTCGAGACGTTGAAGGAGTTTTGCAATGAAACGATTCTTGGTTCTATCCCTGTTCTTGGTTTTAAATTTCACGATGGCTTATGTGATCGGCTGTACCCCGAAAGGTGTCCCAGTGATCACAACGATCCCGCCGACCCATACCCCCACCGTGACCGCCACTTTCACAAATACACCGGGTGGCCCCACAAACACACCCACTTCTACCCCTGTTGGTCAGGTGATCTTCAATGATTCACTCCATGTGGCCACTGGTGAAAGTGAATTTGACGGCGGTGGCGGTGCTACCACCACTTCCAATTTAACGGACACAACTTATCCCCATGCGGGTACGGTTGACGCCCTTTGGGTTTTCACGACCCTTGGAACAGGAGGGTATGAAGGCTGGAACGTGACGAGTCCGACCACAAATCTTTCTACACTTGGGCTCACGGTCTGCACTTTCTGGGCAAAATCAAGCCGGACCTTCGCTGGCAACGGTATCGAATTCTTTGGCGGCGGCGGCGCGGACAATGGTGGAAATGTAAATCATGTCGAGGCGGTAATGACCACATACACATTATTCAGTTTTACCCTGCCACAGCCCTTGGATCAGGTCACTACACCTTTTGGGTTGGTAATCAATAATTCGGATGTTAGCGATCTGGTTTCAGCGGGGCCCCTTTCCATCTATGTCGATGATATTTATTACCAATAAAGGGACAGGAAGTGGAAATGGTCTTTAAAAGATCAAAACAACTTATCGAAAATGTCCTCCGGATCATTAAGCGGCGTGGTTTGCTTCCGCTTTGCCTATTTATGATTCTGGTGACCGGCTGCGGACAAAAGAACGGTGTTGAGATCAAGTTGGCCTCCTGGGGCGATGTCCAAGAGACTAATATCCTGACGGACCTCATCAACGAGTTCGAGAAGGTGCATCCGGATATCCATGTTCAATTGCAGCGGGTGGCCTATTCGGAGTATGTCACCAAGCTGCTTACCCAAATGGTGGGCGGGTTGGCACCCGACGTTATTTGCGTGGAGGTGGGCAACTTCGAGGATTTCTATCTTCGGGATGCGCTGCAGCCGCTGAACCCCTATGTTCAAGCGGATCAGGTGGACCTGAAGACCTATTATTCCGAGGTGGTGGATCGCTTTACGGTGGATGGCCAGGTCTATGTCATTCCCCGGGACACTGCGCCGATCTGCGTCGTCTATTACAACAAGGACGCTTTCGACGAAGTGGGTGTGTCTTACCCGAAGGACGATTGGGACTACGTGGATTTTGTCCGCGCGGCCAAGAAAGTGATGAAGACCGACGAGACCGGCCGGGTGACCCGGTGGGGTTTCGTGGATGACTGGACCATGTCCGAAGCCTGGATCTATGACTTCGGCGGCAGTTACGCGGACGACGTGAAACACCCGACCCGGTGGACCTTCGCGGACGATCCGCACACCCTGGCCGGCGTTCAGTTCCGTTCGGACCTTATCAATAAATACAAGGTCATGTTGCCTCCCTCCAGCATCGCGGCCATGGGCGGCATGGGCAATTCCGACATGTTCGTCAACGGCTCGGCGGCCATGTTCCTGTCCGGCATTTGGAAAACACCAGCCTTCCGCGAGATCAAAAAATTCAAATGGGACGTGGCCATGCTTCCCAAAGGGCCCAACGGGCACCGGGCTTTTTCCACCGGCGGGTCGGGATACGGCATTTTGAAGACATCCGCCCATCCCAAAGAAGCCTGGGAATTGATCAAGTTCATCTCCGGGGAAGAAGGCGCAAAAAAGTTCGCCGCCACGGGTTTCGCCCAACCGGCCTTGAAAAGCGTGGCGGATTCGCCGGCCTTCCTGGATGGTCAAGACCCGAAGAACAAAAAAATGCTGCTCGGCGCGGTGCAATATGCCCGCTATGGGCCTATTTGCAAGAACTGGACGGAAGTGGTCAGCGGCATCATCGGCCCCGAGTTGGAGAAGGTCTGGAACGGGTCCGAAAGCGCCGAAGAGGCCATGGTCCATTTGAAACCCTTGCTGCAGGCCGATCCGCCGGAGACGCGCTAATTCATTTAAGGAGCCGTTATGTCGTCCTCTAACTTCATCACTTTCCCGAAGGACTTCCTCTGGGGAGCCGCCACCAGCTCGTTCCAGATCGAGGGTTCACCCTTGGCGGACGGCGCGGTCGAAAGCGATTGGTACCGCTGGACCCACACCCCGGGCAAGATCGCCCAGGGGGACAACGCGGACATTGCCTGTGACCATTACCACCGGGTGAAGGAAGATGTGGCGATGATGAAAAAGCTCGGCCTTAAGACCTATCGTTTTTCCATTTCCTGGTCCCGGGTCATGCCGCAACGCGGGGTCCTCAATGAAAAAGCCCTGGATTTTTACCGCGCGCTCATCGAGGAACTGAACCAAGCGGGCATCCAACCCTTCGCGACGCTCTATCATTGGGAGATCCCGGTCTGGGCCGAAGGCGGTTGGGAGAACCGGGAGACGGTGTTCGCTTTTGAGGAATACGCCAAAGCGGTCTTCAAGCGTTTAGGGTCCCTTTCCGCTTACTGGGTCACTATCAACGAGCCGCTCGTGATCGCTTGCTGTGGTTATATGTGGGGATGGTTCCCCATGGGCAAGACCGACGCTAACGCTTATGGACAGGTGGCCCATCATTTGAACTTGGCCCAGGCCCTGGCGACCCGGGCTTTCCGCGATCTTCAACTCAAAGGGCAGATCGGGCCGGCGATGGCCATGTCCACCTTCGATCCCTTTTCCCAAAACCCGCGGGACATTGTTCACGCGGACCGGTTGGATGCCATTCATAACCGGGCCTATTTGGACCCGATGGTAGACAAGGGTTATCCACAGCAGTTCCTGGATTTCGCGGGCAAATTACAAGGACCCATCGAGAAGGACCTGAAATTGATGGCCCAGCCCGTGGATTTTGTCGGCGTGAACCATTATTTCCGCAATACCTGCCGGTACAAGAAGGGCGCGAACATCCTCGATAACGAGAACTTCCTGGCGCCGGGCAGCCGTTGCAGCGACCTGGATTGGGAAGTGCGGCCCGAATCCTTCAGCGATATCCTTTTCTATGTTTGGGACCGGTACAAGTTCAAATCGGTCTTCGTGACCGAGAACGGTATGGCCACCCGGATGTCCAAGCGCGGCCTGGAAGGGACGATGGAAGATGACGTGCGTATCCATTTTTTGGGTACTTACATGACCGCGGCCCAAAAGGCCATGCAGCGGGGTGTGCCGTTGAAGGGTTATTTTGTTTGGTCCTTGATGGACAACTTTGAGTGGACCATGGGCTATGACCCCTGCTTCGGCCTGATCGCGGTGGACCCCAAAACCCAGGAGCGCCGTTGGAAAAAGAGCGCTTATTGGTACCAAGGCGTCATCGAGAAGAACGGCATCGACCTGAATGAATTGCCGCTGGAACCCGATTACCAGCTCTCGCCTGCCGCGGAGGCGAAGGTCAGCGCTTGATCGTGTAAACGACCGGAGCCAAGTTGGCTGATCCGGTTTGGATGGTCAAGGGCAGCTGTAACTGGACCTCTTTGAAGTAGCAAAGGGATTCTTTGCCGTGCGAACAGTAGTAAAGGTGCAGGGTCAGGGACAAGGCCGCTTTACCCTCGGCCAAGCGCAGCGGTACCGAGAGCATATTCCCCCCCACGTAACCGGATAAGGTTCCAGGTTTGACCACCGTTTCGTTCGAAGAGACCGCTTCCCAACGGGAAGGCGCTTCAGGATTCAAACCGAGCCCTTCCGGAAATTTCAGGTTCACTTGCAGGGTCTGGTCCCCGGTGGTTACGGTCTGTGCTTCTAAAGTCACTTTCTCGCCTTTGAAATCCTCTGTCTTCATGGGGTGCATCTTTTCCAAACCGGAAAGCGTCAGGGTCGAAACTTGCCCGGACTTGGGATCCCACACCCGGATCAAGTTGTTGTTGGTGTCGGCGATGTAGAGCTTGTCCCCGGCGAAGGTGAGGCCGCAAGGTTCATTGAGCAAGGCTTGGGCGGCGAGGCCGTCCTGGTAGCCCGGCTGGCCGTTGCCGATGACAGTACGAATGACCCGGGTCTTCGGGTCGAAAGCCTTCACCTTATTGTTATAGGTATCCGCCACATAAATAAGGCCGTCATGATAGGCAATACCGATGGGGTGCTGTAACAAAGCCTGTTTGGCATCGCCGTCCTTATCCCCAAAGTCGAACAAACCCGTCCCGATGAAGGTGCTTACGCCGCTATTCGGAGGCAAGGCGGCGACACGAAGGGAAGAGGTTTCGCTATCGACGAAGAAAAGGGAAGAACCATCGGTGGTCAAACCACTGGTTTGGGCCAGCGCCGCCTTTTTAAAGTTCTTATCGTCCACGATGTTCTCATAAGCGGATCCGGCATAGATCTTGGCCGCGCGGGACTTCAGGTCCAGGGTCCAAATTTGATGGGACCCGGCCATGGCGATATAAAGCAGGTCGCCGATCTTCAGTACGTCCCAGGGGCTGTTCAAGGCCACCGAGGTACCGGTGCCTTCCACGTTATATTGCCGGGCCTGATGCCCGGTGCCCGCGAGGGTCTTTACGGTCCTTTTCTTCAGGTCGATCTCGCGGATCGCGTGGTTCTCGGTATCGGCCACATAAATAACCCCGGAGGCTGCGTCATAATCCACGCCCTGGGGCCGGAAGAAACGGGCGGTCTCAAAAGAACCGTCCTTGAATCCATGGGCCTTGCCGCCGATCACATCTTTCACCTTACCGTCCAACGAGAGGACAAGAATACGGTTATGGTCCGAGTCGGAAACGATCAAGGTGTCGGTCGCCTTGTCGGCGGAAACCTTGCCAGGGAAAGAAAGAGGCATGGCGGGTTTCTTATCCTTCTCTAAATGAAGGACCAATGGTCTCAAATTAAGTTGTCCCTCGGCCTTGTAGTGCTTCACCAAACCTTCGATATAAGGCTCCAGCAAGTCATAAACATTCTCGCCCGAGGTCATGCCGACCACTTTGCCGTTGGGGTCGATCAGGGCAAAAGAAGGCCAGGCCCTGACCCCGTAAGAGCTCCAGACCTGAAAGTCCTTGTCGTTGATGACCGGATGGTGGATCTCGTAACGGAGGATCGCGTTGCGGATATTCTCCGAGTCCTTTTCGGAGTTGAACTTGGCGGAGTGGACCCCAATGACCACCAGCTCATTGGGATATTTTTCCTCCAATTTATGAAGGTCGGGGATCACGTGCATGCAGTTGATACAGCAGAAGGTCCAAAAATCGAGAAGCACCACCTTGCCCTTCA
Source organism: candidate division FCPU426 bacterium (assembly GCA_027452205.1). Lineage (GTDB taxonomy): Bacteria > Oederibacteriota > Muellerivitia > Muellerivitales > Muellerivitaceae > Bog-1183. Next base: position 607,030 of record DAIDGV010000024.1, read on the forward strand.
GGTCCTTCAGCGAGATTGGGGAATCCACATTGAGCCATTGGGCGCCGGAGGGAAAGTCCGGGGCATTGACGGTTCCTTGAAGTTCTTCAGCGAGGGGCATGGTGATTCCTTTCTGGAGCTCCGGAAAGGCCGTTTGGGCATAAAGAGAAGAACCCAAGAGGTGGCCAGTGATGATTAAAATCCAGGTTAATTTTTTTCGCATAGCTTTCTTTCGGTGAGGATAGGGCCCCAATTGAGGGCTGTCCATCCCAAGGGACATCCTTTTCCTTTGGGCCTTTTACGGTAGCTCCTGTCCTTTAATACCACCAGGGACGGTAGAAAGTTTCTTCCTCCCAAATAAATCCAAGGTCGATATTGACATCAAGGCTGATAATCAGTAGTACTGATTATCAGCCAAACCGATAATTAAGGAATTCCCATGATCCTGAAGAAAACCTTTAAACCCACCGGGGAAGACATCACGTCCCTGGCCCTGACCTCCGAGACGCTGACGGGCCGGTCGGGGTTCCTGCTCAATAAGGCCGCCGCCAAGGTCCGGGACCATTATGACGAAGCCCTTACCACTTTGGGCATGAACGCCCGGCACGCGGGCATCCTGACCATCCTGGACGAGAAGGGTGTGTTGTCCCAGAACGAACTGGGCAAATGCGCTTACATCGACCGCACGACCATCGTGGCCCTGATCGACGACCTGGAAAGGCTGGGCCTGGTCGAGCGCAAAGAACACCCGACGGACCGCCGTTCCCACGCCATCTACATGACCGAGAAGGGTAGGGGGTTCATGCCCCAGATCGTCAAAAAAGCCAAAGAGGTCGAAAAAGAGTTCTTAGGGCCCCTGACGGCCTCGGAGCAGAAAAATCTGCTCCAATTGCTGCGCAAGCTGGTTTTTCACCATTATTCAATGCCAAAAGAGACGAGGTAATCCAATGTCCCCCAAATTCCTGACCATCGCTGTTCTGACCCTTCTGGGGGTCACCGCCGCCTGTGGAGCCGAAGGTTTGAGCCTGGACAAGGCCGTGCGCGAAGCCCTGGCCAATTCCCCCTATTACCAAAAAGCCCAGGCTGTCGAAAACGAGACCTCCTGGGGGCAGTATGAGTCTTTCGCTCGGGGGTTCTTGCCGCAAGTTTCCATCAGCGGCCAGCATTTCTTCACGGAGAACTACAGCTTCTTGAACGTGGAATTCGGGTCGCCTTCGCCCATTCAATTCCCGGAGATCTATCCCCAAACGACCTTGAACCTGGACGCCCGTATGGACATCTTTGACGGGTTCAAGAATGTCCACGAGATGAACGCCGCGGACCGGACCCATGAAGCGGCCCAGATTCTGGAAAGCTGGGCGGTGTTCCAAGTGAAGGAACGAGTGCGGCTCAAGTTCTATACCGCCATGGCCGCTAAGGTGCTCTTGGACATGGCCACGGAGAATGTAAAGACCCTCGAAGACCATCTGCGTATCGTGCAAGACCGGTTAGAGAATGGGGACGCCACGAAGTACGATAAATTGAGGGTCGAAGTGCAATTGGACGAAGCGAAGTCGGACCAGTTGGTGGCCAGCGATAACGTGGTCATTGCCCGCAAAGACCTGGCCCAGACCATGGGCCTTAAGAGCGATGACCGCTTGTTGAGCGGTAAAGTGCCGGCCATCGAAGTGGACAAATGGTTATCCCGAGTGCAGGACGTGGACTTCGCCAACCGACCGGACCTGAAGGCTAAATGGATGCAGGCCCAAGCGGCGGCGGACGCCAGCGCGGCTAGTGGTTCCTTCTGGGCACCGAAGATCTCCTTGATCGGCGAATATCAGTTCTATAACTCGCCCGATTATTTGACGACGGGATTGAGCAACACGAGCGATTTCCGCACCGATTATTTCCTTGGCGCGGCGGCCACTTGGGACATCTTTGACGGGGGCATTTCCCTGGCCAAGGCCAAGGAAGCGGAAGCAAAAGCCAAAGAAGCCCAGGCCGATTTAAAAACCGTCCAAGTGCAAGCTCCCTTCGACCTGGACATGTGGAAACGCCGGTTGGCTTCCAGCGGCGCGCTTTATGAAGCCAAGCTGACGGACGTGGATAAGGCCAAAGAAAGCGTTCGCCTTGCCACCTTGGGGTTCAAGGCGGGGACGAACACGACGACGGATGTGCTGGACGCCGAATTGGACAAGTACCGAGCCTCGGCGGGCGTGGTGAAGGCGGAGTTGGACATTTTAGAAGCGGTGACGAATCTAGAACTTGCGACAGGAAAGAGGTTGACCAATGAGTGAGCAAACTAACGCGCCGGCCAACGGCAAAAAGAAGAACATATTTCCCATCCTGATCCTGGCGGCTCTGGCGGTGGTGGCTTATTTCGTGGTGCAAGGCTACCTCTATGAGGAGACCGACGACGCCTACGTGCAAGCCCACTCCTTGATGCTGGCCCCCCGTATCGGCGGGACGGTGGCCAAGGTGCTGGTCCTGGAGAACCAAAAAGTGAAGGCGGGAGAGGTGCTGGCCCAACTGGACGACCGGGATTACACCACCGCTTATAACCAGTCGGTGGCGGACCTGAACTCGGTCCAAGCGGACCTGGACCAGGCCAAGAAGGACTTCAACCGCGTGTCGAAGCTCTACAAGGCCGCGGCGGTCTCGCACCAGCAATATGACGGGGCGGTGGCCAAATACCACAACCTGACCGCGCGTTTGGAAGCGGACGAGTTCAAGGCGGAACAGGCCAAATTGAACCTCAGCTACACCCAGATCACCGCGCCCGAGGACGGCGTGATCGCCAAGAAGTCCGTCGAGCCGGGCATGGTGGTACCGCCGGGCCAAGCGCTCTTCGGTTTCGTCAGCTCCCGGGAACGCTGGGTGACGGCTAATTTCAAAGAGACCCAATTGGGCAAGATCAAGCCCGGCCAGAAGGTCGACATCAGCGTGGACGCCATCTCGGGCAAGAAATACGAGGGTGTGGTGGATAGTATCGGGTCCAGCACCGGTTCCACTTTCACTTTGCTGCCGCCGGACAATTCCACGGGCAATTTTACCAAGGTCGTGCAGAGGGTGCCGGTCAAGATCAAGCTGATCGGGTTGACCTCGCAGGATATCGACCGCTTGGCCGACGGGCTTTCGGCGGTGGTTTCCATCCGTATTCGGTGACCGTTCGATAGATCGCAAAAGACGAGTCGTGATCCATTGATAAGGTTCGGTTTTTATTGAGGCTGTACCGGCGTCGGTCCGCAAGGACGTGAAGTCCAGGGGAAACAGGGCCCCGCAAACCTCGAAGCTGAGGCGGACCAAGCGTCTTGGTGGTCCGACACCGGAAAAGTAGAAGTCTTGAACCACAAAGGTCACTAAGAACACAAAGTTCTTCCAGCCTTTGAATTAACCGTGCAGTGACCACTTTGTACACTTAGTGGTTCGGGGGTTAGAGGTGATAATTTTATGAGCGAACCGCAACCACAAGAAAAAGGCATTTCCCGCGCCGCCCTGATGATCGTCATCACGGCGGGTATCGCGTCCCTCCTGGAGATCGTGGACACGTCCATCGTGAACGTGGCCATCCCTACCATGATGGGCAACCTGGGGGCAACGCTGGACGATATTGGCTGGGTGGTGACCGGTTACATCATTTCCAACGCCATCGTGCTGCCCATTTCAGGCTGGCTAGGCACCCGTTTCGGCCGCAAACGCTATTACGTTACCTGTATCGTTCTTTTCGTCGCTACCTCAGTGGCCTGCGGGTTGGCGCCCAACCTCTATACCCTCATCTTTTTCCGCATTATCCAAGGCGCCGCGGGCGGCGCGTTACTGCCCACTTCCCAAGCCCTCATTTTGGAAGCTTTTCCAGGCCGGGCCGGGTTGGGGAATGCCCTTTACGGTATGGTGGTCATTATCGGCCCCACGGTCGGCCCGCCCCTGGGCGGCTGGCTGACGGACCATTTCGGTTGGCGCTCTATCTTCAATATCAACGTGCCTTTCGGCATCCTGGCCTTGTTCCTGGCCGGTCTTTATGTGACCGACCACGAAGTCGAGGCGAAACACGCGGAACAACATGAAAGGATGAAAAGCGCGCCGGTCGATACGATCGGCCTGTCGCTTCTCATCACCGGTATCGGCTGTCTCCAATACGTGCTTGAACGCGGCCAAGCGGATGATTGGTTCGCCAGCGGACTCATCCTGGCTTGTTCCATTGTGGCGGGCATTTGCATACCCGCTTTCATTTGGTGGGAACTCAAGATCGAGAATCCCATCATGGACCTGAGGCTTTACAAGAATTTCGCGCTCATTAACGGCACCATCATGATGGGTACCCTGGGCGCCATGCTTTACGGTCTGGTCTTTTTTGTGCCCATCTTCGCCAGCGTCATCATGGGCATGGATGCCAGCCAGACGGGCAATTTGTTCACACCCGGCGCCATCGCGGCGGGGGTCATGATGCCCATCATGGGCAGCCAACTGCATAAGTTCGACCCCCGGTTGTTCATGCTTTGGGGCATCACCTGCGTGGAGGTCTGCCTGGTCCTGATGACCTCTTGGAGCCCGATCAGCACCTACTCGGACATGTTCTGGCCCTTGATGATCCGCGGGCTCGGCATGGCGGGGCTTTTTATCCCCATCAACGCGGTGGTCTTAGGGCAGTTCCGCGGGCCGGCCCTGGGCCAGGCGGCGGGTATCATGAACCTGTCCCGGCAGTTGGGCGGATCCATCGGTATCGCGTTCCTCTCCACCATGTTCAACCACTCCCAGGACGTGGCCTTCGAGAACCTGCGCGGTCATGTCAGTCCCCTGAACTCCAGCTTCAGCCAATGGGCCCAAAGCGCCCGGGGCGCGGCCTATAAGTTCTCCGATAGCCTGGGTCTCTATCAACCGGACAGCCTGGTCATGAAAGAAGCTTACTTCCGCGTGAAGCGGCAGGCTTTCGGGCTCAGCTTCGAGTACATGTGCTGGGTGATGGTCATCACCTTCGCTTTCGGGCTCATCCCGGTCTATTTCCTCAAACGGCCCAAGGGCGCGGGTGTCCTGAAACCGGTGGACGCGCACTAATCCAGGCGGCCGCCGGGGGATCCTCCCTGAATTCCCCGGCTGGCCTCTCATCCCTTTCCCCTTTGCCCGTTTTCTTGGCATAATGAGCGCCGATTGGACGTTCATTCCTTTAGGGACCGTCATGAAAAAAACGCCTCTCTCACTTTTCGCCCTCCTTTTCCTCGTTTCCTGCGGGGTTTCCAAACAAAAGGTCCTGACCCAAGTGGACTCCCTGTTGACCCAAAAGAAATATGAATCCGCTTATAAACTGTTGGAAAAGGCCGATCCGAACAACCAGATCCCCGAATTGACCCTGGAAAAGGTCCAGATCGCGTTGGACGATTATGTTTTCAGCGAGAACTTGAAGGTCTTTTGTTTCCGGGACATGGCCGTGGACCAAAATGTGGAGGATTTCCGGGGACAGCAGGGGAGTTATGTCCGCTATAACCTGGATCCGGAACAAGCGCTCTCGGCGCTGCTCCTCAAATTCCCGGAAGATTGGCGGCTCTACCAAGCCTTAGGCGAATACGATTACCAGTTCTATTTGAACCATGACCGCAATGAGGCGGACAAAGGACTGGCCCGGCTCAAGCTGGCCCAAAGCTATTTTTACCAAGCGGCCAACCATCAAGCGGCGGATTCCAAAAGCTACTACCACTTGGGTTTGGTGAATCTTTACTTACAGGACGTCAAAGGGGCGGAGGCTTGTTTCAAGGCGTCCCTGCAGGCAGGGAACGCCAGCGCGGATAATTATTACAACCTGGCCTTCACCCAATATAGTTTAGGCGAACTGGCGCCCAGTGTTGATAGCGCCGAAAAGGCCCTCAATCTTTACACCCTGATCCCTGAAAAAGCGCTCTGCGCGCATTTATTGGTACTGGCTTCCATGGCCTTGCAGGACGAGAGCGGTTCCATCAAATATTTGGAGATGATCCACCAATTCCAACCGCAGGATTATGAGGCCCTCAAGGACCTTTTGACGCTCTATGTGAAGAAGGGAATGGCGGACAAAGCCCAAACCGACGCCCAGGCGCTCCTGGCCATCCAGCCCACTAACCCCGCGATCCTGCAGGACATCGACGGGATCTATTTACAGTATGGAAGGGTGAACGAGTTCTACGACTTCCTGCACAAGATGATGTTCCTTTATGCCCACCAAGACCCGGTGTTGGGGAACCTTTACTTCTATCAGGCCAACGCGGACCTGTTCGTGAACCATAAAAAGTCCGCCCGTACGTCGCTGCGCATGGCGAAGATCTATTACCTTCACTCGCTTCCGCCGACGGATGATGTCTTTCAGGTGATCGAGAATAAGCTCAAAGAACTGACGGCCAAGTAGCCGCTAAGGCCCTGAAACCGATAATTGAATGTTGCCGTTGACGGTTACCGATTTAACCGTACCCACATAAACATTACCGCTGCTGGTATTGAAAGTATCGTTATAATTTTGGGAATTATTATTGTTATAAACGCAGCCTGAACCATTTGTCTGGAAGTTCAAAGTGTGGGAACCTGGACTGACCAAGGGGAATTGGTTAAAAGCCCCTTGGCCGATGGTCACGGTGTTGTTCCCATCCAGGCTGACGATAACCGGACAGCCACCGCCATACTGGTTGCTGGCTTGAACGGTGACTTGGTTCGCGGTTGGATTCAATAGATTGCAACTCGCCGCGAAAAATAAAAATGCCGCGCAAAAGGCCCAAACGAAATATCTCATTACCTTCTCCTTCGATGACTCAAACTGCCACGATTTTAGACGTTTCGGCAGGGTTTTGGTGGCAAGAATCCCCAGAACACCCATTTTTATAGGCAAATCCGGGTTCTTTAGCAACCCTTGAGACAAAAAGGTAAGAATTGGGATCTATCTTGGGTAGGACCAATTCCTCTCAGGAGCGTCCATTTATGGGTGTTTTTGGCGTTATTTTTTTGTCGGTTCCATTTTATTTCCTATGGAATTACCTGGCGCCGATCTATTTGCCCCAACTCCCGCCGGTCTATCTGCACGTGCCGTTTTGGCATTGCGTTGGGATCTTCGGTTTGGCGGCCATCTTTCGCCTGGTCTTTTTCCCCCAGGGAGCCTGTTGCGGATGGGGTTGGTGCCGCAAGCGGGATTAGCATCCCGCAAAACAAACCGTAGGATTTCAGGGGCGTTCGTTATAAATTAGGTCCATGGCGCTGTCCAAAGACTTTCAAGCGAGCGCGATATGATCGTTTACCGACCCTATCTTCAAACCAATCTTTTCCATCTTTTTGTCGGGATCCTGGCGCCGATCGGCTTTGGCACTGCCTTTTGGTTCTTGCTCCAGGGCCCGCCTTTTCACGAAAAGATCCTCCTGCTCCTGTCTTTTCCTTGCTTTGTGGTGGGAGGGATCTATTACTTGCTCGCTCACTGCGTGTGGAAACTGGTCTGTGATGACGAGAAGGGGCTTCTTTTCTTTTCCAAGACCTTCCGCCGGATAGTCTTCCGGGTCCGGGACCTGAAAGAGCTGAATGTTTACAATACTTTCCGGGGCGTCGATTACCGTTTCAAGACGGGGTCACGCCAGATCACCATCGAGGAAATGGACGGGATGCCCGAGTTGATGACCTACCTGCGCCGGGCGAACCCGCAGGTGGACGTGACCAGCCCCGAAGACCATACTTTGTTCTAGCAGGATGCTGAAAAAGCCCCTTCCAAGGGACTTTTTCCTATTTATGAACAAGCCACAAAGATTAAAACCCGTGGTTTAAATGGCTTGTTCTAACCCATGGCTGCCGACAGGGCGCTGAAAAATACCTTTCAGTGCCCTGTTAGAGAAGGGTGTGCCCTTGAAAACCGTCGTTATTTTCATCTCGCTTTGCGCCGCGACCGCCGCTTGGGCCCAATATCAAACGGACCCGACCCATCTTTTCCCGGCGGCTTCCAACAGCTCGCCGTCCAAGAAAGCGCCGCCCAAGAACACCGTGATCTCCACCACGGACAAACAAAAGACGGGCATCCCCCTGCACCGCGCCGATAAGTTCTATCCCATCAACCAAAGCAAGCCCATTGCCATCACGTCGAACCGGCGGGTCTCCAAGCCCGTCACTGTGTGGAAGAACGCTAAAAAACCCAGCTATCACAGCCTCTACCAAGATCCCTCGCAGTAGACCTATTTGACCGACCTCAGCCAGATGTGAACGTCCTTGGGCAGCCGGGGCGACCGGCCTTTCTGGCCCAGGACCCTCAACAATTCGGCGGTGGGTACCTTGCCCTGGGGCCCATGAAAAAGTCCCTGCAGGATGCTCTTGGCGCAAAGGGCGCCGTTCACCTCAAAAGTTTGTTCCACATAGATCCATTTCTTGTCCCAGCCCAGGATGCGCGTCTTTAATTCGAACTTTTGGAAAGGCCTCAGGGGTCGGATATAGAGGATCTTCAACGAACCCACGATGGGGAACCAGCGGTGGCGAAGGCAGTAGCCCAGGTGTCCGCCGCTCAAAAGCCAGTCGAACCGTCCCAGGTCCATGATGGTCAAATAACGGCCATTGTTCATGTGCAGGTTGTTGTCGATATCGGTGGGCCAGACCCGGCCCTCGATGACCGAAGTGTCCATGAACCTCAACCGCTTTGGGAAAAAGAGCCGGGACAGGAACAATTTGAGCAGGCGGAAATAAAGGTTCATGACGACTTGTCCCCAGGCCAGAGCGAATAGACCACCAAGGCGAAGGTCCCTCCCGCCAGGGTCGCCGTGAGGCGGTTAAAGAGCACCGAGGATTCGGGCAGGCCGATGAAGGAAAGCATAAAAACAATATAGGCGGTGATGGAGACCGAATAAAGCAGGTAGCTGGCCTTGAAGGAGCTAAAACAGGACCAGGCGCAGGGTAGGGTCAAAAGGGCCAGGGTGATCCCCGAGGGCCGCAGCCACCAAACGACCAGGGTTGTCAGGGCGACGCCCAGCACGGTCCCGGCCATGCGGGACAGGCCCCGGACCAAGGTCTGCTCAAAATCAGGCCGCAGGACGATGGCGGTGGTCAGCGGCAGCCAGTAGGCGTTGTGGGCCCAAAAAGAACGGCAAACCGCCTGGGCCAGGGCGACACATAGGGAAAGGCGAACCGCGTGCTGGACGAGTCCGGACCCGAAAGATAGGTGGGCCTTCAACGTAGCCCAGGCATTTTTCCAAAGCGGAACGGGTTTCGTGGAACGGTGGGGGGCTCCCCACCGGGACCAGAGACGGGTCTCCCAATAAAAAAGAAAGGTCTGGATCAGCGAGCCGGCCAGGATGAGACCGGCCCGGGATAGGGCGTCCTTGAGGGACGAGGGATAGCCCGAGGCGATGATCAAGGTGACCAGGGTCTTGATGCCGATGAAAGAAAAAGGCGGTCCCAGGACGGATAAAAGGCCCGCGCCCAAGGCCCAGAGGGCCGAGAGCAAGATAATCCCGCCCAACTCATTACCCGCCCAAGAACCCGCCAGGGCCGCCAGGCTTATCAAGACGCAGCCTAAAAGCAGGGCGGGAGTGGCGTTGCGGGTCCCTTTGTCGTAAGAACCGATACCGATATAAAGGGCGCCGCCCGCGGCGATCGCGCCGGAAACCCCACGACCCAACAACAGCCCCGCCAAAAGGGGAATGGCGACGCCGATCAGTCCCTGCCAACCGGCCCAGGGGTCCCATTGGGACCAATCGACCCGGGCGGTCTCGATGGCGGCTTTCGGTAAAGGGGCTCGGCGGGGGGAAGGGGTCATGGTTTTTACAGGTTAATGAAAGTCCGGGGGAAAATCACCAAGTGAAGGACTTGCTCTTCTCGTCCAGTTCGGTGACCTCGGTTTCGGTCAATCGCCAGCCCAAAGCGCCCAGGTTCTCTGTCATTTGGGCCGAGTTCTTCGCGCCGGGAATGGGCAGGCCGCCCCGGCAGATGATCCAATTCAGGGCCACTTGGTTGCAGGTCTTGCCGCCATGGGCTTCGCCGATCTCTTTGAGACGGGCCACCAGCTTTTGCACCCGGCCCAGTTGGTTGAAGTAGAAGATGCGGCGGGGGCCTTTGGGCGGGTTTTGGGGCGTGTATTTGCCCGACAACATCCCCATGCCCAGCGGGCTGAAGGCGATGAGCCTGATACCCGATTTGAGGCATTCTTCCCGCACACCGTTGAAGTCCATCTTGCGGCGCACCAGGCTGTATTGCACTTGGTTGGAAGCCAGGGGAATACCGTGCTTGCCTAGGGCCTCCTGGGCCCGCAGCATCTGGGAACGGCTGTAATTGGAAACACCGACCTCTTTGACCAGACCTTCCTTGACCGCTTGGGCCATGGGTTCCATCCAGGCTTTGATCGAAAGGAAGGGCATGGGGAAGTGTATCTGGTAAAGGTCGACCCGGGGCAGATCCAGTCGTTTAAGGCTAGCCTTGAGATGGTCCAGAAGGATCGAGGTTTTGGTGTACCAAGGATTAGGCCAGAACTTGGTAGCCACGTAAAAAGGGGTCTCAGGTTTTTCATTCATAAAACGGCCCAGGATGGTCTCGGACAAGCCGTCGCCGTAGATCTCGGCGGTATCGAAAAGGGTCAGTCCGCCGGCCAAGGCCGCGTCAAAAGTGGCCTTCAGGTCGGCCTCGCCGTAACCTTCCCCATAAGCCCAGACGCCCTTGTCGCCCCAGGCCCAGGTACCTACGCCCATCTCGAATCGGTCCAGTCCGCTCATTGTTCCCGCTCCCCATGAAAGATCAAGGGTTTATCCTAATGCGCGGACAAGGACCATAGGAAGAATTTTACATAAAGCTTTTGGGTCAGTGTTTTCCCTCACCCCAAATGCCGTCCAGGTATTCGTTCCGACCGGAATGGTCATGGTAAAGGCCATAATGGAGCGGGTTCTTCTTGTAATAGTCCTGGTGGTAATCCTCGGCGGGATAAAAATTGGTGAAGGCGGTCACCGGGGTCACGATGGGTTTGTCATAGCGGTGGGTCCTCTCCAGGTCGCGCTTGGACCGTTCGGCCAGTTTCTTTTGGGTCAGGTTGGCATAAAAGATGGCCGCGCGGTATTGGGGTCCCCGATCCACGAACTGGCCGTTGGGGTCGGTGGGGTTGATCTGTTTCCAAAAAACATCCACCAGGTCCGAATAGGTGATTTGGGAGGGATCGTAAGTGACCTGGACCGCCTCGGTGAAACCTTTCTCGGCGTAATCGTCATAGGTGGGATCCACCCCTTTGCCGTCGGCGTAGCCCGCCACCACTTTGAGGACACCCGGCAGCTTCTCAAAAGGCGGGGTCATGCACCAAAAACAACCGCCCGCGAAGGTGGCGGTTTGGGTGGAGGCGGCCTGGGCCGCGGTAGTCAAAAGGATCAGCGATAACAGCGCGAAAAGGCTCTTGGGGTTTTTCATGGGGTCTCCTTGGTCTCTTTTTATACGGGGCGGGAGGGAGCTAAGTTACCGGCTGCCAAGGCCACGGACATATCCGTGAGCCTAGCCGTATACCTGGGCCGTGGTTTATGCCACGGCCCAGGTGGCAGCTCGGTCCAAGTGCGATGAGGAGTTCATGGCCTTTAGGATATTTGATCTGAACGTTTATTGAGCAGACAACGGAGAGCTGTCCCTTGACGGCTGTGGATTGACAGGTTTCAAACGCATGGCCTTGTTCCGGGCGGTTTCCACATCTTTGGGGTCCATGTGCTTTTCAAGCCATTGGATATCGTCGCGGACCTCGTTCTTCTTGTCCTCGTCCGTAAAGGGGTGCTGCAGGGCCCGGTAGAACCAGAAGTAAGCGGTCTTGTAATCCTGCTCTGTGCCCTCGCCCAGGGAGATCATCATGCCCAAATTGACCTGGGCGTCCACGTCGTCCTGGTCCGCGGCTTTTTGGTAATAAGACAAGGCTTTGGCGTAATCCTTCGGCACGCCCAATCCCGCGCCATAGATCAAGCCCAGGTTGCATTGGGCTGAGGCAAGCCCTTGGTCCGCGGCCTTCTCGAACCACTGCCGGGCTTGGGCGTAATCCTGAATGACCGCTTCGCCGTGGAAGAAGAGCGCGCCCAAATTGTTCTCGGCGCTGGCGTCGCCCCGGTGCGCGCCCCGGGCCAGCCAATAGGCCGCCTTTTTGGGGTCGACATCGGTGCCCAAGCCCTTCTCGTACATCAAACCCAGGTCGCCCTGGGCCTTGGCGTCGCCGCGTTCGGCCTCGCTTTTGGCGGTGAGAAAAGCTTGGGTGTAATTGTTGGACTCCATCGCGTTCTGGATGGGATCGCCCAGGTCCTGGGCGGCCAAAGGCGCGGAAAAAAGGAAAAGGACGAAGGGATAAAGAAGACGGCGGCCGGGCCGGCTCAGAAGCTATACCAGTTCAAGGAGATGCCGGCGTCGAAGCCGGTGAAGTCCAAGGTGGCGGTGCCGTTGGAACCGGGATTGATGTCCACGGTGCCGTCGCTGAACTTATCCAACCCGTAGCTTTGGCCGTCCGAAAGGATGCCCTGTAGGCCGGAGATCCGCGCGAAACGGCCCCGGGCGAAGATCTCCAACCCGAAATGGCGGCCGATGGCGAATTCCCGTCCGATGGAAGCCTCACAGCCTAAGCCGCCTCCGGTCAGGGCTCCGAACGGGCTTCCGTAGTTGTAATTTTGACCAGAGGTGTTACTGAAATTGTAATTCTCGTTGATGTTGACCGCGGCGGCATAGTAGCCGCCGCCCAGGCTGAAGAAGAAACGGCCGTCGCCGTCGGGGAAGAACATGTAATAGTCCAGGGTGATGGGCACTACATAGGACGTAAAATCCCCGTTCTCAAAATCTTGCGAACTGCCGATAGAAGCGGGCGCGTTGTTGACCGCGTTGAACACGAAATCGTTGCTTTGGATGAACCGGAAGCCGATCCCCAAGCCATTATAAGGGTCCAAAAGGAAACCGAACTCGCCGCCGACCATATAACCGTTGGAGGACATAGAGGCGGAACCGCTCCAATTGGGGTCGCCGTACAAGGTTCCGTTGGCGCTTTCGCTATTGATGGACGAAGCGCTGTTGTTCAGGTCGCCTTGAAGGGAATAGTTATACCCGGTCTCGAATTTGGCCCAGAATTTCGCATGGTCGATCGGGTTGAGCCCGTCGGTGTAGGTGGGTTCGAAGTTGTCCACATAATGACGGCGGCGACGGACAACGTAGGTTTGGTCCGGTTGTCCGCCAGACGCCGGCGGGGCCTGGGCCTGGGGGTTATTCTGGATAGGTTCTTCACTTTCGACCGAGGAGTTGGACGAAGGCGGGGTGACGTTGGACGGCGGCGGCGCAGGGGCTACCGTGTTTTGGTTCAAACCGGTATTACCCGACACGGAAGGAGTACTGCCTTGTAAGGTTTGAACGATATTTGACAGCGTGGAATTGTCCGGGTTGATCTGAAGGCTTTTTTGATAGGCGCTTAAGGCCTCGGTATTGGCGTTGATCTTAAAATAAGCGTTGCCTAGGTTCTCGTATCCCTGCCAGTCCTGGGGGTCCGTTTGAACGGCGTTCTGGAAATAGGGGATGGCTTTGGCGTAAAGGCCCTGGCGGTAAAGGGACATGCCCAGGTCGTCATATTCTTGGGCCTGGGGCGTGGCCGCCTGGGCCATTAAAGGAACACCCAAAAACAGGAACAACGAAAGGAAAGCGTATTTACGCATCTCGGTCCTCCAAATTTGTCTCACGTTGTTTAGACGGACTGGGGAGTGAAAAAGTTACCGCAATTCCGGCCCCCAGGGAAGGTAGGGCCGGAATTGGGCAAAAAAAGAGGGGTCTATTGGCCGAAGATGAGAAGGGTCAGGACCTTGTTCTCCAACGCCGGCACGAAAAGCTCGTGGTTGTCCGGGTTCATGGCCATCGAGTGGGCGCCTGGAACGGTCTTGATATTTTCCACCACGGTGTAAGCGCTGGGGGAATCCTGATGGATGACGCTCAGGGTGCCGTCACCGCAAGAGCTGAAAATAGCGCCCGTGGCGCTGTCAAAAACGGTCTCGTCCACGTAGCCGCCGATGGGCAGGCTTTGCACCACGTCGCCGGAACGGGTGTCCAATATGACCAAGGTCTTATTGCGGCAACCGATAAATAATTTACCATTGGTCTTGTCGATGGCCATGCTGCTGGGCGCGGAACCTTTGGGCAGGGCGAGGGTCTTCATCAATTTATGGGTGTGGGTATTGATCATGGCCACACCGTCGGTGTCCTCCAAGCTGATGTAAAGCATGCCCTTGTCGTCGGAAGCGAGGAACTCAGGTTTGCCGCCCAGGGGAATGGTGGCCACCACCGCGCCGGTGGCGGCTTGGATGACGGTGGCGTCCTGGCTTTTGCCGTCGCAAACATAAACGCATCCGGTGGCGGCGTCATAACCGATGGCATCGGGATCTTGGCCGGTGGGGACTTGGCCGAGCACCTTCAAGGTCCTCAAGTCGAAACGGGTACTGGTGTTGGCGCCGCCGTCACTGGTGTAACCCACTCCCGCGTCAACGACCGGGCAGGCTTCATGGATGCCCTGGGTGCCGAGGACAGTGCCCAGCAGTTTGCCGGTAGTGCCGTCCAGAATGTCGGCTTGGTTCCCATGGGCAAGATAGAGGCGGTGGTTGACGGCATCAAAGGTCATGTAGTCCCAGCTTGGTGCGCCACCGAGAGCGACCTTACGAAGCAGATGGTAACCGCTGGCGCCGGCAAAGGCCGAGGCGGCCAGGGATAAGGACAGGAAAGCGGACAGGATGAACGACAGGGACTTGAGGCGGCGCATAGGGGCTCCTTGAGATGGGAAGTCCCTTATTGATGGGAAAGAACTTCCTTGAAGTCTTGAAAAACGGCGATCTGAACGACGGGGGTGTCACTGACCAAGGAAGAGGAGTCGAAATTGAGGAAATCGACAAAACCTTGGGTCGAACCGCGCGGGTTGAGCTCTTGATCGAAAGCGGTCAGCTCGAACGCGCCGGCGCTTTCAGGTTTCGGGAACTCTTCGTAGGTGTAAACCAGGGCTTCTTCGGGATTGGCAAAAGGATTCATGGGAGGATTTTAACTTTATCGTCCCCGGATTGGAAATCTTTAATTCTTTTTTGCGGAAAGGGAGGGATAGAAAAATACTTTTTCCGCCCTTTGTTAAAAGGTCTAGAATGGGCCTGTTGCTCAAGGCCCAAACGACCTGACAACGACGCGTGGATCAAGCGGTTTCAAGCTGACAGCGGTTCAATCCCTTGTTGAGAGGCCACCCATGAGCGTAACTACCGAGCTGAAACACTTAAGCGAAGCCGAAAAACAATCCCTGGAAGTCGCCGAAGGCGCCCGGGAAACCGAATGGACCCAGCCTTCTTTCGTTAAAGAGCTCTTCTTAGGCCATTTCCGCACCGATCTCATCACCCCTTACCCCCTGCAAAACCCTGAAGATAAAGCCATTGGGGATAAGTACTGCACCGAATTAGAAACTTTCCTGAAAGCCAATCTGGATCCGGATGAGGTGGACCGCACCGGCGACTTGCCCAAACACGTCATCGAGGGCCTGGCCAAGCTGGGCGCCTGGGGCATGAAGATCCCGAAGGAATACGGCGGTGTCGGTCTTTCGCAGATCAACTACAACCGCGCGGTGGCCCTGGTGGCTTCCTATTGCGGGTCGACGGCGGTGTGGTTGTCCGCCCACCAATCCATCGGCGTTCCCCAACCTTTAAAGATGTTCGGCACCGAAACCCAAAAGAAAAAGTATTTCCCCATGTTCGCCAAGGGCGCCATCTCGGCTTTTGCCCTGACCGAACCCAACGCGGGGTCGGACCCGGCGGGGTTGGCTACCACCGCCACGCCCTCGGCGGATGGCAAGACCTGGTCGATCAGCGGAACGAAGCTTTGGTGCACCAACGGCCTGGTGGCGGATGTTATGGTCGTCATGGCCCGCACCCCGTCCAAGATGGTCAATGGCCGCGAGAAAAAACAGATCACCGCTTTCATCGTTGAAAAGGGAACGCCGGGCATCGAATACCCGACCCGTTGCGACTTCATGGGTATCCGGGCGATCCAGAACGGCATCATCACCTTTAAAGACGTCAAAGTTCCCTCAGAGAATATCCTTTGGGGCGAGGGGTTGGGGTTGAAGCTGGCCTTGATTACCCTCAATACGGGCCGTTTGACCCTGCCGGCGGCGTCGGCGGGCATGTCGAAGCAGGCGGTGCACATCGCCAAAATTTGGGGGAAAGAGCGCGTTCAATGGGGAGCGCCCGTTGGGAAGCATGAACCGGGCGCGGTGAAGATCGGCAATATGGCGGCCTCCACCTTCGCGCAGGAAGCGGCGACTTATTACACGTCGGCGCTCGTGGATAAGGGGGGGTCGGATATCCGCCTGGAAGCGGCGATGTCCAAGTTGTTCTGCTCAGTGGCTTCCTGGAAGATCATCGACGATTTGATGCAATTACGCGGCGGCCGGGGTTACGAGACCGGGCCGTCCCTGCGCAAGCGCGGGGAACGGGGATACGCGGTGGAGCGCATGATGCGCGACTCCCGCATCAACCGCATCATCGAAGGCACCGACGAGATCCAGCATTTGTTCATCGCTCGGGAAGCGTTGGACAAGCACATGTCCACCGCCGGGGAAATGCTCAATCCCAAGGCGCCGATCGGGGTGAAGTTGAACGCCCTGGTCAAATCGTTGCTCTTTTATCCCTTCTGGTACACCCGTTTGTGGCTGCCGACGGGCCTTTGGCCCCGTTATGCCAGCTATGGTTCGCTGGGCAAACACATGCGTTTCATCGAATGTCGGTCCCGTAAATTGGGCCGCACCTTGTTCCACCAAATGATCAAGTTCGGCCCCAAGCTGGACCGCCGCCAGATGATCCTGGGCCGCTTGGTCGAGATCGGCACGGAATTGTTCGCCATGTCCACCTCCATCGCCAAGGTGATGGAACTGGAAAAGCAGAACCCGGGCGAGAAGGGTCCCCGCGAACTGGCGGACCTTTTCTGCCGCCAATCCCGCATCCGCATCCGGGAGTATTTCCACGGGGTTTGTTGTAATACCGACGTGGCTGACAGCAAAGTGGCCGCCAAGGTCATGGAGAACGGCTACGACTGGCTGGAAGCGGGCATCATTGTGGATGACGGCCTGGGCTTTCAGGGCAAGAAGTAAGGTTCAAGTATTCAAGGCGGCCTTTGGGCCGCCTTTTTTATTTTGGAGGGAATATGAGAAAGGGTTTTGTTCTTGTTTTTCTTTTGGCCTTAAGCATCCCGGCCTTCGCGGCAACCGTCGATGATTGTGAACGCTATAAGGGCGTCCAAGTCGGTCCTTATTACATTGGGCCCGGCTATTGGAACAAAGAAAAATGCCCGGGCGAGCAGTGCCTGAAGATCGACGACAAGACCGGCGACTTCACGGTGGTCAAAGACACTTTCGACTGCGGTTATGGCGTGGCTTCTTATCCCTACATCCTTTACGGTTCCTCCTGGGGCGTGACCAGCGGAGCCAAGGACCTGCCCGCCCCGATCAGCTCATTGAAGAACCTGTTGACCGATTGGACCATCCAAACGACCCGCACGGGCGCGTGGGACGCGGCTTACGACATTTGGGTCTGTCCCGATAACAAGTGCGGCGGCGACGGGTTCAATGGCGGGGCCGAGGTAATGGTCTGGCTCGATTATTTCAATTGCGGCGGCTGGCAATACAAGGTCGGCGACGTTTCCATCGAAGGGATCGATTGGGAAGTGTGGCAAACCAAGGCCGACGCGGGACCCAATAACCATTGGCAGTATGTGGCCTATGTGCCCAAGACGCTCATGAGTTCCATCCAGAACTTCGACCTGCTGCCGTTCTTCCAGGATTCGGTCCAACGCGGGTTCCTGAAACCCGATTGGTGGGTTTACGCGATCGAGGCGGGGAATGAAATACACACCAAAGGGGTCCCCTTCGCGAGCAAAAACTTTTCGGTGACGGTCAATTCACCGAATCCAGGACCCTTTACCTTTAAGCGGCTGGACGCTCCAATAAAAGGGGCGCGTTAGTTTTAGGAGGTCCTTTGCGTATTAGACCCGCTGTTCCCACGGATGTTCCGGCTATCGCCAAGACCTACGCCGAATCCTGGCGCACGACCTATCAGGGACTGGCGCCGGACGTGTTCGTCAACGGCATGACCGAACAAGCCGCCACGGCCATTTTCCATGACAGTTTGCAGTCCACCGGCCACGCTTACTTCATCCATGTGGCGGAGACCGATGAGGGGCGCATCATTGGCTATGCCGACGGGGGCAAGGAACGCAGCCATCCCGAAATGGGCATCGGTGAGCTTTACGGCCTTTATCTTCTTAAAGATTTCCAGCGCCAGGGCCTGGGCCGACGGTTGTTCCAAGCCTCGGCCCAAAGCGTCTTGGCCTCGGGTATGAACACGTTGCTCATCTGGGTGCTCAAAAATAACACCAACCAGCCCTTTTATGTCTCTGTCGGCGGGGTCTTGCAACCGACCATCAAAACCTTGAATGTGGGTGGGCACGACATCAAGTTAGTGTCTTATTATTGGGAGAATTTAAGTTTGCTTAAGTAAGGATAAAGGAGAAATCATTTAACTATGATGAAGGCTGATAAACGCGGATTAAGTTCTTTAAAACCTGTTAAGAAGCCAAGAACTATTGAGGAAAAGAAATTTGTCGAGGCTGTTTTGCAAGGCTTGAGAGATATTGAAGATGGTCAAGTGATCAGTTTTTCTGAATTTAAAAAGAAATTTAAAATAAAGGTTAAACCATGAATTGCGCCACACCGGAAGGCACCAAAAAATACGCCGAGAAGTTCAAGGACCTCAAGACCAACTATCGGGACTTCATGGGCCTTCAAATTTCCTCCATCGGCTTGGGCACTTACCTGGGTCTGCCTAATGACGCGGACGACCGTTTATATGAAGAAGCGGTCCAAGCCGCCCTGCTGTCGGGCTGTAACCTGCTGGACTCGGCCATCAATTACCGCTGTATGCGCAGCGAAAGGGCCATTGGCAAGGCGCTGAAGGCTCTCTTGGACTCGGGGAAGATCACCAGGGAAGAAGTGGTGGTCTGTACCAAAGGCGGGTTCATTCCTTTCGATGGCGGCACGCCGGCCAATCCCGCCCAGTATTTCCATGACGAATATATCGGCCCGGGCCTTTGCGCCACCACCGATATCGCGGCGGGCTGCCATTGCATGGCCCCGGCTTATCTGCGTAACCAAGTGGAAAGGTCCCTGAAGAACCTGGGCCTGGAAACCATCGACCTTTTTTACGTTCACAACCCCGAGACCCAATTAGATGAAGTGCCGAAAGAAGAATTCTATAATCGATTGGAAAAGGCCTTCGCCGAACTGGAAAAGCTGGTGGCCGAAGGCAAGATCAAGGCTTATGGCACCGCTACTTGGAACGGCTACCGGGTGGAATCGACCGCCCAAGAACATTTGTCGCTGGTGGACGTGATCAAGGCGGCCCAAAAGGCCGGGGGCAACGACCATCATTTCAAGGCCATCCAACTGCCTTACAACATGGGCATGGCAGAGGCCTGGGGATTTCCCACCCAAGTGTTCGGGTCTCAGACCATTCCGGTTTTAGAAGCGGCCAAAGCCAACAACTTGGCGGTCTTTACCAGCGCCTCTATCTTGCAGGCGCGGCTATCCAAGAATCTTCCGGCCATCATTGCTGAGACTTTTCCGGGTTTCGAGACGGATGCCCAAAGAGCCATTCAGTTCACGCGCTCCACACCTGGCGTGACCGCCGCTTTGGTGGGAATGAAGCATAAAGCCCATGTGGAAGAGAATCTCAAGACAGCGGCGACCGCCCCGGCGGGCGAGGACAAGATCAAGTTTTTATTTTCGGATAAATAATTTTATTTCTAACTGCAAATTATTATATTTAGTTAATGTCGTTAGGTCCAACAGACTTAACAATCATTTCGCTGTTGCCTCCCCAAGAAAGTGATTCAATTCCAAAATAATGAATTGGTTTCTGTTTTATCGCGGTTACAAATCCAACAAATATTTTTGTATCTTTGACGGGATATTTTCTTTTCCTATATGTTTTCCCATCGTCGGAGTCATAAATGATGTATCCGTTGACTTGCTTGAGTTTTCCCCAAGATAAGTAAACCATATTATTGGCAACTGTAATTTTTAAATGAGTTGGAGGCAAAGGTTTAGATTTATTTTGAGCAAAATCTTTACTGTGTGGCAAAGTCTTCAATTTCCCTTCTCGTGACAATTGCTCCGTTTCTATCTCCTGTTCTTTTGCTCTTTCGTCATCATCCGTACTTTCCCATTGTTGTTGTGCCCAAGTGGGGACGGGAGTGAACACTGAACTTTGTGCGAACGCGACCTCGGAAATTGAAATGACGGTAAACGAGCCAATTGCGATTAGTGAAATTCGAAGAATGTTTTTTGAATTCATACGGATCTCTTTTTGATGTATTTGAACTAATGATAAATACTTCTAGTGATTTGTTAGATGTTAAATAATGTTTTAACCTACAAACCCTAAGTTTGCTCCTGGTGTAAATCCTGGAAATGCATCGGTGGTCGAAGTCAGCCCCAAATGCCCGGTCAGGATCTCGTTATGCACCTGCCTAAAGTCCGTGGTCACTTGCAGGTCGCGGCCTTCATAGAGCTGGTCGGGGGCAAGCCCCGGCCAGGTGCCGTAAACCTTCCCGCCTTTGATATTGCCGCCAAAAACCATCATGCAGCTGGCATGGCCGTGGTCCGTGCCCCGGTCGCCGTTCTCTTGCAAGGTGCGGCCAAACTCGGTCATGGTCACCAGCAAAATGTCCTGGGCTTGGCTGCCCATGTCTTGGTAAAAGGCGGCGATGGAATCGCCCAGTTCCCGCAAATGTTGGTTCAGTTGGCCGTCGGTAGAGCCTTCATTGGCGTGATGGTCCCAGCCGCCGATATCCATAAAGCCGATCCGCAAGCCCACGTTGGCCTTGATGATGCGGCTCATCTCATAAAAACTTCGGCAAAGGTTGCCCTTGGGGTAACCCGCATCCTCGGGTTTCTGGGGTTTGCCGCCGGTGATCTTTTGAAGCATGTTGACCGAGTCTTCGGTTTCTTTACCGACACCGGATAAAAGTTTGTCGATGCTTCCGGCGTAAAGTTCCTCAAAAGAGCTGGCCTGCAGGGCGCCGCCGGAAAATTTGTAAGCGTTCAAGTTGGGGAAAGAGGTCACCGGGTAATTGCCCCGTAAAATGCGGGGAAGGCGCGGCGAGATCGAAACGGCGGTCAGGGGCGACTTGTTGGAAGTGTAGTTGTCGCTCAAGACCCGGTCCAACCAGCCGTCGGGGGTCACTTTGACGCCCGGGGTGCCGGTTTCCATATTGTCCTGGGCCTCAAAGTGGGACCGGGTCTCTTCGGGGCTGCCGACCGCTTGAATGGCGGCGAATGTACCCGCTTTCCACATGGGCATCAGGGCGCCCAAGGCGGGGTGCAGGCCGAACTTTCCATCCAGGTCCAAAGCGCCTTTGTCCTGACCGGGCGCGTTGAGGGCGATGGTGGGCCGGGCCTTGTGGTAGTAAGGGTCATTGAAGGGCGAAATGATATTCAGGCCGTCGGCCGCCCCGCGCTGAAAGAGCACGATCAAGATTTTCGGCGAGTCCTGCGCCATAGAAGCGGCGGCACGGGCCCAGCGGGGCATGGCCGCTAAGGTCAGCCCCGCTAAACCAATGCCGCCCCATTTAAAAAGTTCCCGGCGTGAAAGTTTGGTGGGTCTCTTCTTTTTCATAAGTCCCTCCTACCGCTTTTGAAAATCGGGCGAACCCAGGACCAAAGCGCCCAGTTGGGCGGCCTCGAAAGTCTTCCGCTTGTCGTCGAGCATGGCGTGGGAAACCTCGGGATCGCCCAGTTTTTCATAAAGCACCTTTTGGGTATTCGGCGAGACTTGCCCCCGCAAAAAGACCTTAAAGAACCCGTTCAAGATCCGTTTGCCGTCGTCGCCGGACCTCAAGGCCGGGTCCAGCTTGACCAGGTCCACCGTGCCGGGCGAAAGGGGGCGGTCGCTCAAAAGCATCAACCCAAAGTTGAGCCGGTCCAACAGCGCGCTGGAATTGACCCAAGAAGCCGCGGTATCGGGGTAACCCGTGGGCGGTTCGCACAGATAAAGCGGTTCACCCATCAGGTTCAAGACATTGGCGGCTTCCTCGGGGTTGGTCATCTCAGCGTGGGTCACCCGCATAGCGCTGGCCACGTATTCCAGCGGTGTCTTGACCTTGGCGCGGTAATTTTGCGGGTCCGTGAACTCACCCGAATAGAAAATGGTCCGCAAGCAAGAACGGATATCACCCTTGGTCTTCAAGAAGGTCGCGGCGACCCGTTTGACCAGACCTTCCGGGGGATTGTCCGACACGAAGCGGCTGCAAAGTTTGGTGGCGATGAAATGGGCGGTGGCGGGGTTTTGGCAGAGCATGTCCAGGATCCGCTCGCCTTCCAGTTCGCCTTCGTTGGGGCCGAAACTCTGGCCGAGGACGGTCTTTACACCCAAGTCGTGCATCCTGGGGCGGAACTTGAAACGAAAGACATCGTCAGGATTCGCGTTATAGGGGTACTTGTTCAGCAGATTGGGGCCGTCAAAGCTCCAGCCGGTCAGGGCCCGGGCCACCGCGATGACATCGTCCTGCGTATAACCGCCGTCCACGCCCAGGGTATGTAGTTCCATCAGTTCCCGGGCGTAGTTCTCATTGAGGCCCATGTTCTTCTTGGGTTTGCCATTGGCCTGGGGTTTGGCCAGGTTGGCCATCATGGGGTATTCACCCATGTCGGCGGCGGGCACATAGCGGGGGTCCACGGTGCTGACAACGTTGTCCAAATAATCCAGCATGGCGGGGCTATGGGCTACGGCGCCCAAGAGGTCCCTAAAGTTACCCAGGGCATAGGGGCGGATGACGTCGCGCTCGTAAGCGGGCAAAAGCCATTTGATGCGGTTCTTCTCGAAGGTCACGTTGAAGTGGTTGAACCAAAAGTCGGTCATCACTTCCTGGAGCTGGCGCTTGCTGTAAAGGATGCGGGTCAGCTTGGCGGCGTCCATTTGTTGAAGGATGAGGTGGATCTTTTGATTGGCGGCTTTTTTGTCCGCCTCGTTGGGGTTATCCACTTTTTCGGGGATGCCGTTCACGATGCGGGTATTGGCGGGCGGATATTTTTGGTAAAGGTCCCAGCTGGAAAGCAGCAGGTCCGGGTATTGGCCCAGCATTTGGTCGCAAGCACTGTCGTCGATCTTATCCGGGTTCAATTGCTCTTCGATAAAGGCCTTGGTGCCGATCTTCTTGATGTGGGCGAAATCCTCGGCCCTGGGGCCAAAGGTAAGGCGGTTCAGGACCTGGGCCATCTTTTGATCGTCGGTCAAAGGGGTCAGCTTGACAGGTTTCTTTTGGGCGGCGTGTAAGGGAAAGGCAAGAACCAGGAGAAGGCAGGAAAAGAGCAGTTCTTTCATAGCATCTCCCAATCAGAACAAATGGATTCACTGATTGGACGAGCGGTGGGCGAGAAAAGTTAATCGGAAATTAAAATAGGCCCAATTAGTTATTTGGCGCCAAGGTTACAGATGCCGATAAGGTTTTTACCACACCCGACTTGTTGATAATTCTTATTAAATTATTTCCGGCATCAGCAACGTAAATGTTTCCGGATGTGTCCACCGCGATACTTTTGGGCATATTGAATAAAGCAGAAGTCGCTTTTCCATTTTTCATTCCACGAACCCTGAATTTTCCAGCCAAAGTGGTCAAAGTGCCTTTAGGCGTAATTTTCAAAATAATGTTTTCGGATGTATCCGATACATAGATGTTTTTAGAAGAATCGAGGGCAATTCCCCAAGGAAGACCAAAAGTTTTCGCGAATTCAAAACCCTTTGACGGGCTCCGAACGAAAATGATTTTTTTGGAACTGGCCAACGTTGACATTTCGTTTTCGTTGGTGATCTTGCGAATCAGCCCGTTCCATGTATCCGCGATATAGATGTTGCCTGCGTTGTCGAGAGCTATTCCTACCGGGGATTGCAAAGGCGTATTGCAAAAGGTTTGATTTCCCTCAGTGGCATTCCCTCGATTAGGTAAGGAGCTAATGACGCCAGCGGGCGAAATTTTTCGGATTTGAGACCCGTTGGACCAATCTGTAATAAAAACATTTCCAGAAGCATCAACGGCAATTCCCATAGGCCTAATTTCGTTTAATCCGATCTTATGGTTCGTATGCAAATCGAAACTGCTATTGAGTTCAGTGAATTTGGTTCCTGCAAAGGTCGATACAGTTCCGTCCGATTTAATTTTCCTTATCAAGGTTTTATCGATTACATAAACGCTTCCCGCCGAGTCGATCGCAAGATTGGAAGGTTGCGAAAACGAAGCGGCGGTTCCTTTACCGTTTATGTATCCTGGGGCACCCGAACCAGCTAAAATAGACATCACGCCCTTGGGATTAATCTTCCACACCAAGCAGTTAAAAGAATCTGCAATGTAAATGTTGCCCGAAGAATCGATAGCGATCCCGCTCGGGTCGATTTTTTTGATTTCATGAGATTGCGCAAATCGAGCGGAGATAAAAAATAAAACAAATAAGATCCAAGTCAACGGCGTAGATCTGGAGTGCGTTTTTTTAAATTTTTGTATTAAATTTCTCATTGGGTTTCGTTTTGTATTTGAAGTGTCACGAAGGTTGAGAAATTATTGTTGATTCATTTCCTGCTGGATGTTCTTGGCGGCGTCCATGTCGCCATCCTGCACCGCTTGGTACCACTGTTGGGCTAAGGCATAACGTTGGTCGGCTTTGGCCTGTTCCATGGATAGCTTTGCCATCAATTCAGAATATTGGCCCGCGTAAGCGCCGGGGTTGCCGTTCTTTTGCAGTTCCAAATTCGACTCGTTCTGGGCGATCTGGGCGATTCGCAGATCATGCTGGGCTTGGTAAAGCTGGTACTGCAGGTCCCAGACCTCGTTCTGCGCCTTTTGGATCTCGGGCGGCAGGGGAGCGGCCTTGTGATGGACCACCTGGGTCGTCTCGCAAGAGACCAAACCCAAAACCAGGACTAAGAGAAGATAAGTAGGTCTCATTGCAGTTCCTTGAGTTGGAAGTTCAAAGCATCAACCTTGCTTTGGTCATTTTGTTGCCGGGCTTGAATGATCTGGGTTTGAAGGTCATGCCGTTGTTTTTGGATGTCTTTGCGGTGGTCGATATCGGCGATCTTTTGCTGGATCTGGTTCGCGGCGGTGGTGTTCCCCTGTTGCTGGACTTGGGCCAGCTTTTCGACCAGCTTGGCCCTTTGATAATCCAACCGGGTCAGGTCCAGGTTCAGATAGGCGTCATTCAGTTTGGCGCTGATATCCCAAACCCTTTGCTGGGCCTCGGCCACGGCGGCGTTGGGGTCGTTGGCCACGCCATATTCGGCGTGAAGGGCTGGGGTAAGTCCAAAGAGCAATAAGAAGAGAGTTAGCTTTTTCATGTCACCGTCCTGGAAATGGAAGCAGCCGCATTATAGACATTTCAGAAACGGTCGGGAACCTTCCAAACACCCGGTATGGGCGTGGAGCAAGAGGGGCAAAGGCCATCGGTGCCCAGGTGGTTTCGCAAAACCTTATAGCCGTTACGCTCGATGAGGGTCTTTTCGCATTGGGGACAGACCGTATTTTCGGTGGTGCCGACCTGGCCGGGCAGGTTGCCCGAATAGACATAGCGAAGTCCGGCGGCCTTGCCGATGTTCCAGCTCAGGTTGAGGGTTTGGGGCGAGGTTGATTCGCCACCGAGCCTCTTATAGTCCGGGTGGAAAGCGGTGACATGCCAGGGAATGTCCTTCGAGACCGAGGCGATGAATTTAGCGATGTCGGTCAGTTCTTTTTCGCTGTCGTTCATGCCGGGAATGACCAGGGTCACGATCTCCAGCCAAATGCCCAGGGCTTTCAAACGCTGGATCGTATCCAGCACCGGGGCCAGGGTGCCGCCGATACTGTGGCGGTAGGTCTGGTCGTTGAAACACTTCAGGTCCACCTTATAAAGATCCACCCAGGGCTTGAGGAAGTCCAGCACCTCGGGCGTGGCGTTGCCGTTGGAAACGTAAGAGGTCAGCAGTTTCTTGCGCCTGGCGATCTGGAAGATCTCCACCGCCCATTCGCTGGTGATGAGCGGTTCGTTGTAGGTGGAGGTAATGACCTGGCAATGATTGTCCAGGGCGGCCTCGACCAGCGCGTCGGCGCGCACATCCTGGGGATAAGCCCCCTCGGCCTCGCTGGCGGGGTTGCGCAAGGCTTGGCTGTTGATCCAGTTCTGGCAGAAGTCGCAGTGATAATCGCAGCCCAGCATGCCGAAGGACAGGGCCTTGCTGCCGGGCAGCGCGTGAAAAAAGGGTTTCTTCTCGATGGGGTCGGCGGCCAGGGCGCCCACGTAATAGCGGGGCACCATCAAAGTGCCGTTACGGTTGTAACGCACCTTGCAGATGCCCCTTTGGCCTTCGGGGATACGGCAGCGATGGGCGCAGGCGTAACATTGCACCCGGTCGCCGGGAAGCTTTTCGTAAAGCGAACCGGGGGTAGAACGTTCAGTGAGAAGTTGTTCTAAGGTGCTGGGTGACATCGTTTTATATTAAGAAGATAAGAAGCTGAAAGAAACAGCATCTTTGCTGAAGAAAGGAAGAGTCAAAGGCCATTTGGCCACAGATGCAGGGGATACATAAAACCATAATTCTGAATTCTTAATTTTGAATTATGAATTGTTGGTATATCCCCTGAATCCCCCTGTATCTGTGGCTAATCAAGCTTTTTGATCTGGAATCGAAGTTATGAACTTTCCCGACAAACTGTTAAAATAACGATCCATTCTTGGTGGAAAGAAAAGCCATGGCCAAGCCTTCCCCGAAAAAACAAAAACAACCGAATGCCGCGAAGCTGGCCCTGAGGGACCTGGACCGTTTAGTACTGCTCGACGGCGTTTTCGAGGACGAGGCGGGCCAGGCTTTCCAAAAACTGCTCAAGTGGATGGATAAAAAAGAGGACGCGGACGAAGGGCTACAGCGTTACGGCAAACTGTGGCGGCTCCTGATGGAATCCCAAAGCCCCCGGGAAAGCGCCGGAAACCTTTTCCAAGACCATTTTTTAGAACGCCTTTTAGAAGACCCTAATGTCTTTCACCAGCGCGCCGAGACCCTTCCTTTCGAGAAACTGCCCGAATCCCTGACCATGGTCTATAAGGCGGAGTTGGAGATCCTCCTTTCTATCCTCAAGACCGATTGGGAAACGGTGGTCTGTGAACAGATCAAGAACCCCTTTGAGGTCATCCCCGCTTTCCACCCGGTGCCCGCGCCCCTGCCCGTGGACGGGTTCAGCCTGGCCAAGACCCGCCGCAAACTGAAAGAACGGCTTTTGCATGGCAAGGCGACCAACCTGGCGCAAGAGATCGCCCATCACTTTCACCAGGAAGGTTTCGGCGACTTTGGCCGATACCGGGCTTTCCGGTGGGAAGTTTCCCATTCCGGCGAGGGCCGCTTGCAGGGCATCGACAATGTGGACCCGATCCAACTGAAGAATCTCTTGGGCTATGACGAGGCCCGGAAGGCGCTGTTAGAGAACATCGAAGGCTTTGTGGCAGGCAAGGGCGGCAATAATGTTCTTATTTATGGGGAACGGGGAACAGGCAAGTCCTCCACGGTCAAAGCCCTGCTGAACCATTACCACGATACGGGTTTGCGGTTGGTGGAAGTGCTGGCTTCCCACTTGAACGAATACCATGACATCCTGCGGCATTTGAAAGGCCGCAAGGAAAAGTTCGTGCTCTTCGTGGACGACCTGTCCTTTGAGGAGAACGAGACCTCTTATAAAGGGCTCAAGGCCCTGCTGGAAGGCACTATCGAGGCGACGCCCCCGAACGTGATCTTGATCGCCACGTCGAACCGCCGCCATCTGATCCGGGAGTTCTTCGACGACCGGGCGGGGGCCATCCAAAAAGAAGGCGAGATCCACGGCGCGGACACCATCGAAGAAAAGCTCTCCCTGTCGGACCGCTTCGGGCTGGTCGTCTCTTTCTATTCCCCCAACCAGGACATTTACCTTCAGATCGTGGAAAATTGGGCCAAGGTGGAGGGTCTCAAGTTGCCCGCCGAGGAACTGCGCCGCCGGGCCCTGCAATGGGCCCTTTACAACAATGGCCGTTCGGGCCGCACCGCCCGCCAGTTCATCAATGACCTGAAAGGAAAACTGTAATGCTGGCCGACCTTTCCCTTTTCCAAAAAGACCCCAACTTCCGTGGTTTCCGGGAAGAGGACTGGGAATGCCTTTCCAGCTTCCTGGAACAAAAGACCATTCCGGCCAAAACGGTCATTTTCAAAGAGAATGATAAGGGCGATGGGTTCTATTGGATCGGTAAAGGTAAAGTGCGTATCAGCCGTCATTTCATTCCCGAAGGTAAAAAGAAGGTCCAAGAGAACCTTTTGACAGTTTTGGGACCGGGGTCCATTTTTGGAGAGATGGCCCTGATCGAAAGGCCACCCCGCTCCGCGGACGCCACGACCGAGACCGACGCGGTCTTGTTGTACCTGTCCCACGCCCAGTATGAGAAGCTTTGTAAGGAAAAACCCGGAACGGCTTTGGCGATCCAGGACATCCTGGTCCGTACCCTTTGCGCCCGTTTGCGGGAGGCCAACCGTAATTTTGAGACCATTCTGTTCCTGGTGTAGTCAAAAATCCAAATCCTTTTAGCCACAGATGCAGGGGATAAAACAAAAGCATGAAAAATAATCTTCGTTCATTAATGCTTTTGTTAGCGTTGGGCTTAACGACATTCAGCGAAGCGGCAGGAAAAGCCTCCATCCCTCTTCCGTCCCTGCTCTTATGCGAAAGCGGTAAAGCCGCCATTGCCCATGTGGTCCACAACCAAGTGGATTGGACCTATGACCTGGACGGCCCCCTGAAAGATGTCCAACCGGAGCCAGACGATACCTTTTTAGTGGCCGGAGGGACCAAGCAGGTCTCGCTGGTCAAAAGGGTCTGGAAAAGTTTCCGTGTAATCTGGGATTGGGGAAAGGTGAACACGGGCACCATCGAGAGCGCGGCGGCGGCGGATTGGGACACGAACGGTCATCCGACATTGGTGGTCGCGGCGGATTCCAAGAACCCACGGCTTTTCCTGGCCGAGGCCCGGAGCAACGGCGTGAAGATCCGCTGGGAATACAAATTGCCGGTCGCTCCCCGACTGGTGCATCTTTGCCCGGACAGCGGCAATTTTTTGGTGATCCTGAAGGACTCGACCGTCAAAGAGATCTATTTCCAAGAGGACAAGGAGGTCTGGTCGTTGGGAAAGGCCGACGGATTCAAGGATATCCGTGACTTGGTCCGGGACCCTTGGGCCCGCACTTATGTGGCCGACGCGGCCAAGGGATCCATCACTTGCTTGGATCCGCATAAAAAGACCCTTTGGGAGACCCACTTGCCCCTGGCGCCGGGCGCTTTTCAGGACATGGCCTTGTCGCTTTTTCGGAAGCATAACAAGCGGCTCCTGCTGGCCTCGGTGCATTTCGCCGATAACCGGGGAGATGTGGTCTATCTGCTCAATACCGAAACGGGCAAGGTACTCCAATGGAGTGACCGTACGGCCAAGGGACCCTATCCGCATTTCTTCAAGGCCACTTTGAACGAGGCTTTCTACTATCAAAAGCAATAAACAGCCTTTTGGGAACCTTTATCCGGATCGGCCCGTCTCAAAAAAGTGGATGAAGTAAAAAATGATCCAAGGAAATTTCCCGTGAAAAAATTCATTCTGATATTGCTGGTTTGGGTGAGTGGAACGACTTTTCTTCAGGCGGGAGCGGTCTCTTTAACACCCGCCGAAATCAACCGAATCCAGGCCTTGATCAAAACATCCCCGGGCGCCGCCCAATGGGCCAAATCCCTTGAAAAGTCCGCTGAGGGTAATTTGACCCAAACACCCCATCCCATCGACCGCATCCAGACCGCAGGCCAGCTCAAGGGCAGTGACACCAAAACCCGTACCGAGGAAGCCTTAAAGGATATTTACCGGTTGAAAACTCTCGAATGGGCTTTCGTGTTTACGGGCAGAGAAAATTTTGAACGAAAGGCGCAAGACTATGTGCTCTCTTGGGCCAAGACCTGTCAGCCGCCTGAAAATCCGATCGATGCTACCAACCTTGAAACGCTCATTGAGACCTATGACCTGATCCGCGCCGATGTGGCCCCGGCGGACCAGGCCCTGGTGGATGGCTGGCTTCGAAAAGTAACGCAAACCTTGATCGCTTCCGATGATCCTCGCAAAAAGACGCACATCAACAATTGGCAGGCCCATCGATTGAAGATCATCGGCATGGCGGCTTTCACCCTGGGCGACCCGGCCCTGGAACAACAGGTCCTTGATTCGTTCAAGACCCTTCTGCAAGCGAACCTGAACGGGGATGGCACGACCTATGATTTTTTAGAAAGGGACGCCCTGCATTATCACATCTATGACCTGGAGCCCATGATCCGGCTGGCGATGGTCTATCAAAGGGCCCAGAACCTGGACCTCTATCATTGGAAGACGGATAACGGCGCTTCGATGGCCCAATGCGTGGCTTTCCTGCTGCCCTATGCCAAGGGTGAGAAGACCCACGCTGAGTATGTCCATACCCAAGTGAAATTTGACATCCAAAGGGCCCAGAACCACGAGAAGGGGCATGGCATCGGCGAGCCTTTCGACCCCAAGGCGGCGCAAAAATGTTTGGAGCTGGCCCAATATTACCAACCGGAATTGAAAAGCTTGGTGGGTCAGTTGACAGGAAAACCGGACAGCGTTTATCCGTCCCTTCAGGTCCTTTTAAATGAAATGATACGGCCTGTAACGCCTACCACTCCGACCACACCAACCTCGAAATGACCCGGAAAGGTCGTTAGAATAGCCAGGTTTTTACCCTTATTCGAGGCGGCCCATGAACAACCATCTTTTTCACCATGATCTAGCGCCGGTGGGTGATTGGACCTTAGCGGGGCTCATCCTCGTCATTTGGATCCTGCTGGGCTGGCTCATCGCTCGATTGGCTTTTTTGGTGCTCAAACAATGGGCGGCCAAGACCCATTTCCAATTCAGCAACATGTTCGTTCGGGCCCTGCCGGTGCCCATCTATGTGCTGGTCATCATCACGGGTTTCATGGTGTCGGTGAAGAACGCGCCCTTCCTCGACGCTGATGTGGCTGTCATTTCCCACTGGCTGAATGTGGCTATGTTCGTGGCCTTGATCTACCTGGCCGACAATGTCCTGCAAGGTTTGATCCGGGATCTGGAGAAAAAGCACCAAGGCATTCGCGAGGCGCACTTTCTTTTCTCGGCCTCCATCCATATCGGTGTCTGGGCGCTGGGGACCATGTTCGTGTTGGACAGCCTGGGGATCTCCATTACGCCCATCCTGGCTTCCTTGGGGGTCGGCAGTTTGGCGGTGGCCCTGGGTTTCCAAAGCACCTTTACGAACCTTTTTTCGGGCATTTATCTTTTGATGGATAAGCCGGTGCATCTGGGAGATTACATCAAGCTGTCCACCGGGGAAGAGGGCAATGTGGAAAAGATCGGCTGGCGCACGACCCAGATCCGCACTCCGGCCAACCACATGGTCATCCTGCCCAATTCCAAATTGGCGGAGAACCTTATCCAGAATTTCACCCTGCCGACGCCGGTCTGCGCTTTCAGCGTGGAAGCGGGTGTGGATTATGCCAGCGACCTGAAAAAGGTCGAAGCGGTCACGGTGGAGGTGGCTAGCGCTATCCAACAGCGGGTGCCGGGCGCGGACAAGAACTACCAGCCCAGCGTTTCTTTCCACGGTTTTGGGATTTATTCCATCAACTTCTCGGTGAACCTCCAGGCGCAATTTTATGGGGCGACCTTTACCATGAAGCATGAGTTCATCAAGGCCTTGCATGAACGGTATCGCCAAGAAAAGATCACCATGCCTTTCCCGGTCCAATCAGTGGAATTGCGTAATGCTCCGCCGGACTGGGGCGCCAAGCGTCCATCTTGAAATCGAACCTGAAACCCATTTTTTTCCTGTTCCTGTTCGCGGGGCTGCCCGCCGCTATTCAAGCCCAAGAGAATGTCCTTTTTTCCGGTCAGCTTTCCACCGAGGCGGGGATCATCCACCCGGCGGATAGCGCGGCCAATAGTTATCAATCCAGCCGCGCCTTGCTCAAGGCGCATGAGGAATTCGAGAACGGCCTTTCCTGGGCCCTGGAAGGACAAGCGGATCAGCAAACCGCTTCTAATGCCTTGCCGGCTAATTGGCTGCTTTATCCCGCCAACAACCGGTTCCAACTGGAAGCGGACGATACTACCGCTTCCTTCAGCGGTTCCTTCAATATGGCGAGGTTGGACCGGGCTTATCTTAAATGGGTCTCGGGGCCGCTCGAACTGACCGCCGGGCTTCAATCCTTCGACAATGGATCGAGTAACTTTTACAGCCCGACCCATTATTTTAATCCGGTGCCGGTGCTGGCCTGGGAGCCGGATATTCCCTTGGGTTCTGAAGGGGTGAATGCCAACTGTTTCTTGTTCGACGACCTTTCCTTGGAAGGGTCGGTGCGGTGGCTGGCGGATGGAAATTCCGAGGAAGTGTTCCGCCTGATCGACCGGGGGATCGGCATTACCCTGACGCCCAGTTTCGCTCTTTTGGAGGGCCGGGATGGGATAGGACTGGAATTATCCGGCACCTTCCCGGACTTTCAGGTGCGATTCGAGGGCGTGAACTGGATCTATGCCAATAATACGGACCTCTTCGAGTGGGTGGGCGCGGTCTCGACCCTGATCGACAAGACCAAGGTCAGCCTGCAATGCCTGCAGGATGCCACGGGCGGCGCGTTGGGACCCTGGCAAGGAAGCCTGCCCGGGATCTTTTACCTTTTCGCTTCGGCCCAGCGGGATCTTACGGCACAATGGCGGCTTGAGGCGACGGGGGTGCAACCCCTCAACGGCGGACCTTTCCTGTTCTGGCCCCAGGTCTCCTGGGCCTTTGAACCTGAATGGAAATTGCGCTTCCAAGCCCAATGGCGATCGAGCAACGTGATCTACGCCCAGGACCAAGCGGGCCTGTCGGTCGATTATTCGTTCTAAATAAGGATCTTGAAAATGAAGAAGCTGAACAAAGTGAAGATGAAACCGAAGCCCAAAGCCGCCCCAGCACAGACTTTCCGGCCGAAAAATTTTCCCGAGAACTTGGTCTTGATCGGCATGTTCGGCAGCGGCAAGAGCACGATCGGGCGCATCCTGGCCCAAAAATTACGGTATCACTTCGTGGACGTGGACCAACTGATCGAGCGCCGGTACCAAAAACCCCTCCAACGGGTGCTGGACGACCTGGGGACGAAGGGTTTCATGAAGATGGAGGACGACGTCCTGCAAAAACTGAGGCAGTGGCACGCGGTCATCTCGCCGGGCGGCAGCGCGGTTTACTACCCCAAGGGCATGGCCCAGCTGAAAAAACTGGGTCCCCGCATCTATTTAAAGGTTTCCCTTCCGACCCTTCAAAAGCGCCTGCCCGATTGGTCCCAACGGGGCGTGGTTTGCCGGGGTGGCAGCACCTTACCGGCGCTTTACCGTGAAAGAACCCCTCTTTTCAAAAAATACGCCGATTACACGATCGATACCGAAAAGAAATCCGCTGAAAAGATAGCCGCCGAGATCCTGAGGATTCTTTTAGCCGCTTTTTAAAAGGTCTTTGCCCTCCGTAACAAGGAAAAACAAACCCGGTTTCCTGGGGTTGGGTGGTTGATTTTGTCGGCTGGGCCGTGGAAGGATGAAATATCTTTTGTCCCTGAGGAGGGAATCATGATCAAGCAAGCGTTGAAGCTGATGGTGCTGGCAGTCTTGGTAGCGGGACCCGCGATGGTTTTGGCGGGCACCTCAAAATTGACGGCGGTGGCCGAAATGAACCCTACGGCCGGCAACAAAGTCCAGGGCGAGATCAAGTTCATCCAAGAAAAAGGCTATGTGTTGGTGGAGGCTTACCTGGAAAACCTGACCCCGGGCGCGCACCCTTTCCATGTCCATGAGAAGGGCGATTGTTCCGCCGCGGACGCCAGCTCGGCGGGCGGTCATTTCAATCCGCAAAAAGGGAAGGTCGACACCGCGGACCTGGGCAAATTGACACCCGATAACAAAGGCACCGTTCACTATAAGTACAAAGATAAGTTGATCCACCTGACGGGTGCGAACAGCATTGTTGGCCACTCGGTCGTGATCCACGCCAGCGGCTCGCCGGCCCGGATCGCCTGCGGGGTCATTCAAATATTGCAAGATAACAAGTAAGCCCTCGAAGTCGCGTCCAAGCCCCCGGGAATCCCGGGGGCTTTTTTTATGCCTGAGTCAGTCAACCCCGGCATGGCGGATTATGTTAAACTGACCCCATCGTTGGTGACCTGAAGGAGAGTTTTTTGTCCTACTTCACGCCGCACTTCCGCAAGAACTTTTGGGTTTTTTCCCCCTCGGAACTTTTGACCTCCCTGCTGATCCTCATCTTTTATTTCCTCTCCATGGGCGCTTTTTTCGCCGAAGCGCCGGGCGCTTCCGCGGCGCTCCTTCAAAGTTCCTTCAACACCCTGCTCTGGCTGGTCTGGATGTATTTCGTCTCGGTCCGCCGTCCGCCGCCCTTTGGCACCTGGGGTTTGGTACGGGGACTGGCGCCTTATTTGGGACTGGCCCTTTGCTATAGCCTGATGAAACCGCTGGTGCCGGTGCTGCACCCGCAGCTTTATGACAAGGACCTGCACCGGCTCAACACCCAACTGATGGGGAAGGGAACCTCCTTTTGGCAGAACGGCCTGGTGGGACACCCCCAATGGACGGACTTCTTTTGCTTCTGCTATTTAGGGCTTTTCGTGTGGCTCTTCGGCCTCTTGATCTATCACAGCTGGCTGCGACGGGCCTTGTACCAGCGCTTCATGCTGGGGTTGAGCCTGGTCTATACGGGCGGGTTCATCGGTTATGTGCTATTTCCGGCCATCGGTCCCCGGTTCGCCTATCCGTCGGAATGGACCTGGCTGCAGGGAGGGGCGATCTTCCATTTTACCCAGGACGTGGTGATGAACATGGGCGCGCGGTTCGACGTGTTTCCCAGCTTACACGGGGCCATCTCGACCTATCTTCTTCTTTGGCAAGTGCGACATGACCGGCAATCCCTGCTTTGGGGCCTGCCTCTGGCCATCGGCATCTGGTGTTCCACTTTGCTCTTGGGGTTCCATTATTTGCCGGACCTGATCAGCGGGTGGGTGTTGGCCTTGGTCAGCGCGTTTTTGGGGCCCCAACTGGAGATCGCCGCGGGGGCTTTCCGCCGGTCGCTGCACCCGCCCCGGATCTGGCTTTTGAACCTGACCGAGGGTTATGAAGAGGTCCATGGTAAATTGGCCAGCCGCTTCAGCGTATTGCTGCCCCTAGGCGCGGAGACCTCGCCGGGTCTCGTTTGTGGCGGGGTGCCCCGCAACCGGGGGGAAGAGGCGCTGCGACAGGCTTTGAGGGATATCGGTAACGGGCCTTTCTGGCTTCGCCCTTCGGACGCACCCGGATCGTACAGTGGTCTGATGGCCCTGAAGCCCCTTTCCCTGGAACAAGTGGTCCGTATGGTCTTTACCGCGGTCAGTCCCAAGAAGTTCTTTATCGTCCAAAAGGCTTTGAAGGTCACGGCTTTGGGCATTTGCCGGGCCTATCCCCAAAAAGGTTTTTATCTGTCGGACGTGGATATCCGAATGACCTCGGTGGCCACGGGCGGCGAGATGTACCTAAAGATATCCCCGGAAAAAGGCCTGCTGAACGGGCTTTTGGACGCGCCTTGGAAATATTTCCCGAAGGAATTTCCCTTGAGGGGTTTTGAGCTTTTTGAAACGGTGCAATTGACCCGCCGTTTGGCCACCCAACTAGGCCAATATGCCGAGGTGGAGTGGATACTTTCGGAAGGTAAAGTCTATGTGCTGGATGGCCGGCCTGTTCGAGACAAGGAAGTTAAATGAACTCTTCCCGTTTTCGGGCGATCCTGGGTTCGGGCCTATTGGTCTTTTTTCTTTTTTCGATCCCGCCTCAAGCCAAAGCCGCTAATGAGTTGATCACGATACCGGTAGTGGTGGCCGATTATTACGGTTGGGCCTACACCGAAGCCTTCATGGACAAGGCCACCGTTTATGGCTTCACTACCGCCGGGGTGGATGCCCTGGGTTGGGGGCTTTTGGTGACAACGGGGGATTACGATGCGGGACTGAAATTCGTGAACCTAGCGGGAATGGCCAAAACGATCTATCCGGTGGTCACCCTTCTAGCCGCCAGTGACCAGGGCACCCGGGAAAGGGCCTGGATCGCCTTGGGCACCCACACCGCGACGCTCTTGACGCTGCAGGTCTTGGGGCAACCCGCTTTGATCGTGCAGGCCTTGGGTCCCCGGCATGACGCCTATGGGGCCGCCCTCGCTTTCAAGTTCTGATCAAGAAGAAAGAACCGAGCTAATCCAAGTTATAGGTCAGGCTGGCGGTATAGCCGGTGAAGGCCGAGGTGGTCGGCTGGGAAAAGGTGACCGTACTGCCGGTGATGGGACTATAGACCGTGCCCGCCGGGTAATACTCCAAACCCTTTTGATAGCTCAACCCGAAAACGAAATCCTTCAAGAAAGTGATGTCCGCGCCCAAGGTGGTGGAAAGGATCGTGTCCCTTTGGTTGACGGGAATTGATTTTCCGCTATCGATCAGTTGGGCCCGGTAAGTGTCCGAGTACTCGTTCTGTCCGTTCCAGGTGAGGGTCAGGAAATCCCAAGGCACAAAGGCCATGGCGATGCCCTGGGTCCAGCTCCCGGTGTCGATCTCGACGGTCCGGTCCGACTTGGTCACGAATTCCGAGACCGGACCTTGGTGGCCCGAAAGACCCACGGCCTCGGTCAGGCCGATGGTGAAGGGATCCCAAAGCTGAAAATTGAGGGTGAGGGTCGAATCCTTGGAATCAAGGCCGGATTCGCCGGCTTGCCATTGAAGTTCCAACGAAGGCTGGAAGAAGCCGAACCCCAAACCGCCACCGGCAATGAATTGCCCGTAGTTGGTATCGGTTCCCTCGACGATCTGACGGCCCGCCACCACCCCTAAGCTGAGATAGGTCGTGCCCTCTTCGGTGAAGAGGTCCGTGCCGGTGAAACCCAATTGCCGTTGGATCTGACCGCCCCCCTGGGTGCTGGGTTGATTGGAATAGGAAATATCGATGGCCCCGGTCCAATGGGCTTTAAAAGGTTTCTCGGGCTCATTGGCCCCGCCGTTGTTGTCGTCATCGGCGGCGGGAGTGGAACTAACTGTGGGTGAGGGAGTAAGGGTAACAGCTTGTGCGCGAGTCCTTGAAGGATAAAGGAACAAAAGAAGGATTAAGGACAGGGTCCAATAACGCATAGGGATATCCCGGGTTTTATTGAACGACAGTCATTGGACGGTCCGGCCCGGCAAAAAGTTCGGCTTGGGTCTTATTTGTTGTTTTCCGAGGGAACGTGGATTCCGCATTCGATCTTGTTCTTGCCAGCCCAACGGCCCGCCCGGGGGTCCTCGCCCAATTGAACGGGACGGGTGCAGCATTCGGGGGAGCAGCCGATGGAAAGATAGCCCTTTTCCCAAAGGGGATGGTAAGGCAGGTCGTGTTTTTTGGCGTAATCCCAGAACATCTTATTGGTCCAATTGAGCAGGGGGCTAACCTTGACCATCGTGTCGCGGTCCGGGGTCACAAAGGGCCGGTCCTTGCGGGTGTCGGCCTGGTTGCGGCGGATGCCGGTGATCCAGGCTTGGTAATCCTTGAGGGCCTTTTCAAAGGGAGCGATCTTGTTCACGGCGCAGCAAGCGTCGGGGTGGGTCTCATAAAGTTTCCCGTTCTTGGCCAGGAATTCCTCGGTGGGGATCTCGGGTTTCAATTCCCGAAGGTTCAATTTGAGCCGGGCCACCAGTTTGTCGCGGTGTTCCAGGGTCTCTTTAAAATGAAAACCCGTGTTGGTAAAAAGGACCGGGATGTTCGGGTCGATCTGGGTAACCATGTGCAAAAGCACGGCGCTTTCGGCCCCAAAAGAGGTGGCTAAGGCGATGTTCGGCGAGAATTCTTTTACCGCCCAGCGGATGACATCCTCGGGAGTTTGGGATTCAAAGGACTGATTGAGTTGGTCAAAATCGTAAGTTTTCATGACCTGCTCATGATAGGGCGGGGGTTGCCCAAAAACAAGAAAGGGCACTGGAAGCCCCGGGAAAAGGCGCTTTGACGTTGACCTGGAAAGGGTCCCGTGGCAATCTTGCCGCATTCCAGATCAAAGGGGTCCTATGAAATTTCCAGCCGTGTTCCTTTCGGTCCTTTCGCTTTCGCTCCTGTTCTTTTCCACGGCCCGCGCGGCGGTAGAGATCAAGGTTGCTTGCTCCGACGCGGAAAAACCCCTGGCGCAGGCCTGGGCGGGGATCGTCCCCGAGACGAAAGTGAAGATCGAGAGCAAGAACGCCTCGGATGCCATCGATCAATTCCTCGGTAAAGGCAGTGATCTGGTGCTGACCGAGCCGATCCTGAGAAAGTCCCAACTGAAGAAGGCCGGCAAAAGGGCGGTGTTGTACCTGCCGGTGGCCTTGTCGGCTCAAGTGGTGGTCACGAACCTGCCCGGAATCGCCGAAGGCGAATTGAAACTGAGCCCAAAGGTGTTGTCGGACATCTATTTGGGTGTCATTAAAGAATGGAACGATCCGGCTATCCGAAAATTGAACCCGGGCCTTCTTTTACCGGACCTGGACATTTTCGTGATCCATCGGTCCCACCAGAATTCCAAGAACGATCCTTTCCCGGCCTTTTTGATCGAAGAGAACCCCCAGTGGATCCTCAAAAGAGAACAGGACAAGAACCTTCATTGGCCCGCCGGGGAGAACGTGGGTGACGACGCGAAGGTCCTGGCCAAGATCCGCCAATGGGCGGGTAGTATCGCGGTGGTCGATATGAATATCGCGGTGGAAAAAGGGTTGAAGGGAGACCGGATCCGGAATATCGCGGGGCAATTTGTGGCGCCGAGCGCCGGTTCGCTTGAAGCGGCCTTGTCCTTGAAAAAAGGGATGATATTGGAACAACCGGCGATATTGACCCGGGCGCCGGGGAAGAAAGCCTATCCCTTGACCTCGGTCGTCTGGGCCATCGTGGACGAGAATTACCGGGGCGTTTACCGCCAATCCCAAAGAGGCTCCGCCTTGGCGGTTTTCCTGAAAGCGGTCCTTTCTCCCGAGGGTCAAAAGAAAACGGCCGAGCTTTTTGGGGCGTCCTTGCCCGCGAATTGGATCGATTCAGCTTTGAAAAAGGCCGGACAAGTCCAATATTGATCTCAGCAGGATGCCGGAATTTTTTTAGACCCTATTAGGATTCCCAATGGCCTTCGAGGGAAGCCTTCATGCGGTTGACCAAAGCTTCCATCTCTTTCTTCGTTTCCGGCTTGGGCAAATATTTTCGGTCGCCGTGACCGGGTAAGACCCATTCAAAGTCGTAATTCAATAACTTGGACATGGATTCGGTCTGTTCCCGCCAAGAGTACCAGGCCACGCTGGAGGAAGCGCCCAGCTGTCTCCGTTTACGCCGCCACCAAAGATGGTCCCCCGTAAAAAGATATTTTCCCCGATAAAGCAGCACCATGTGGCCCCGGGTATGGCCCGGTGTGGGAATGATGGTGAAGTCATCATCCAACTCAAAAGCATGAGTGCCTTCCACGATCCGCTCCGCGTCCTTTTGCGCCCCCTGATCGGCCTCGTGAATGAAGCGCTGGCTGTGGAAATGGGCCGCGTATTTGCCCGCGTCAGCCACGTCATCCTGGTGGGTGAGGAAGATCCGGGCGATGCCGCCCCTCTTTTCGAACTGTTTGACCAGATGAGGCAGGAACTTGGGCGAGTCGATGAGCCAGTTGCCGCCGGGATGCTGGATGAAATAGCTGTTCCCACCGTAGGACTTGGGGGAATTGAAACCGCAATAGTGGACGCCTTCTTCGATCTCTAACGGAAAATCGGCCATCACTTGGGAAGAGTCGTTGGCATGGAGAGTACCGATGGAACCGGTGGGACAGGCCAAAAGGGCCCGGGTGGTCGCTCGGATCGTTTCCGGGGAATCAGGCTGGACTTTAACAAAGGAATGGGAACCAGCATCGTCGAAAATGGTCGGCGCGAGTTGGCGGCAAGTGTCGCAATCGATACAGGTGCTATCGACGAAGAACTCACCGGCTATATTTTCGCGGACTTTTTTCTTGAGATCGGCCATGGTTGCCTATTTCAGAATTAAATGAGAACTTGGACCGGCACAGGCCCTTTGTTTTGTCTTAAAAAAGGATAGCGCGGCCTGTTTCCTCTTGGAAAACCATCCATTCCCAGTCTCGGGCGGGCTTGAAAGAAAAACAAGCCTCTGTTCAAATAGCTGTCTGTCAAGGCGCTCCGATCCCTTCTCAAGAGGTCCTTTATGCCCACTCCCGTTCTATTGGAAAATCCGCTTCGCCAAGGCCTTTCCAGCGGCCGCACCGCGCCTCCTTGTAGCTTGGTCATTTACGGGGCCTCGGGGGACCTGACGGTCCGCAAATTGGTGCCCGCCCTTTTTGAGCTTTATGAAAAGCATTTGTTGCCCGTTTCTTTCAACCTGATCGGTATTTCCCGGTCGGTCATTTCGGACGAGGATTTCCGCAAAAAGCTCAAGGATTTCCTGGCCAAGGCCAAACCCCAGTTTTCCGAAGCGGTGTGGAACAGTTTTTCACAAAATTTCCATTACATCGCCGGTGGTTATGACGATTTCAAGGTCTATCAAGCTCTTTCCGCCCGGCTGGACGAGCTGGACGAGAAGAACGGCACCATGGGCAACCGGATCTTTTACCTTTCGACCCCGCCGAACGTTTTTGAGGTGATCATCTCGAACCTGGGCGCGGCCGGATTGGCCAAAGAAGATAAAGGATTCTCCCGGGTGGTCATTGAGAAGCCCTTCGGCCATGACCTGGAATCGGCGAAGGAGCTGAACGTTAAGGTGCGCGAGGTCTTCAAAGAGCACCAGATCTACCGCATCGACCATTATTTAGGCAAAGAAACGGTCCAGAATTTCTTGGTCATGCGTTTCGCCAACTCCATTTTCGAGCCCATCTGGAACCGCCGCCATGTGGACCATATCCAGATCACCGCCTCGGAAGACCTGGGCGTGGGCACCCGGGCCGGTTATTACGAAAGCGCGGGCATCCTGCGGGACATGTTCCAGAACCATCTTTTTCAAGTGATGTGCCTGATCGCGATGGAACCGCCGGTCACTTTTGAGGCCAATGCGATCCGTGATGAAAAATTGAAGATATTGCAGGCTATCCGGCCTTTTGACGAGCATTCAGTCAAACACCTGGCGGTTCGAGGCCAATATGGTCCGGGGTTCCTGGCGGGTCAAAAGGTGCCGGGTTATCGTGAGGAAGAGGGTGTCAACCCGAAGTCCAATACGCCTACTTACGCGGCCATCAAGATCTTTCTCGA
The DNA here is from genome assembly GCA_027452205.1 of candidate division FCPU426 bacterium. Taxonomy (GTDB): domain Bacteria; phylum Oederibacteriota; class Muellerivitia; order Muellerivitales; family Muellerivitaceae; genus Bog-1183. Next base: position 648,349 of record DAIDGV010000024.1, read on the forward strand.
TACCTGGCGCTGGCATGGGGTCCCTTTCCTGCTGCGGTCGGCCAAGCGGCTACCCAAGCGCACCACGGAAGCGGCCATCCAATTCAAAGAACCGCCCAACCTGCTCTTTAAGAACAACCTGAACACACTGACCCCCAATGTGCTTATCATCCGCATCCAACCGGATGAGGGGATCACCCTGAAGTTCGATACCAAGGTGCCCGGCATGACCATGGAAGGCCGCACGGTGAACATGGATTTCCGTTACGGTACCAGCTTCGCGGAGGGCACTTCCGAGGCCTATGAACGGCTGCTCCTTGATTGCATGCTGGGGGACGCCACCCTTTTCATCCGCGGCGATGAGGCCGAGGCGGCCTGGGCGGCCCTGATGCCGGTCATCCACCATTGGGAGACTACCGAGCCCGAAACGCCTTTCCCCAATTACGAGGCGGGTACCTGGGGCCCGGTTGAGGCGGACAATATGTTGGAGCGGCCCTGGCGGCATTGGAGAAAAGTATGACCAGTGATCCCAGCGCCCAGGACATCGAAAGAGACCTGACGGGGCTGTGGAAACCGCAGGGAGAGATCCAAGCCTCGGGGTTGCGGCGGATCTATACCACGAACTTGGTGGCTTACGCCTCGGACCATGAGGACGGTTACCGGGTGGAGGGCATCCTGGGGGACGTCGTGCAATATCACCCCGGCCGTTACATCCTCGTGCGTCCCGCGGCGGATACCACCGAGGCGCCGCTCCGTTATTACGTCAGCGGCCGCTGTCTTTCCTGGAGCGACCCCGAAAAAAGGGTCTGTTGCGACATGGTGAAGCTGGTCGCCCAAAAAGAGGTCATCGAGAACCTCTATGGTTTCGTTTTTTCCATCCTGGTGCCGGACCTGCCGGTGGAATTTTGGTGGCCTGGCGATATGCCCTATTACAACTCCTTCTTCGAGCATATGGCCAAACAAGCGACCCGGGTCTGGGTGGATTCGGCTAAGTTCAAGGACCCCATCCAGTCGGTGGGCCGTTTAGCGGCCTTCTGGCATAACCGCTATCCCCGCACGACCTTGGCGGACATGAACTGGATCCGCATCCAGCGCTGGCAGGCCCTTCTAGCCGAACTGTTCGATGGGGATTGGGCCAAGTATCTTAAACAGATCAAGCAGGTCACCATCGAATACGGCGAGGGCAGCACACCCCTTCGCAGCTTTTACCTGGCCGCTTGGCTAGCCGCTCAATTGGGCTGGCGCCATCATCAACCCCGGTTGGCGGCTTTCACCGACAGGCTCGTGTTCCAGGGTCCCCAGGGTGAGATCGAGGTGCTTTTGAAACCGGTGCCCGCCCCCGATGACCGGGCGGACCGTATTTTCGCGGTGGGGATCATGACGGAAGGCGAATCCCCGGCCCTCTTTACGGTGGTCCGGGATGAGGATCCCCATACGGTCATCGCGCGTTCGGAGATCAACCACAAGCTGGCTTTTTCCAGGGTAGTGACCTTCGAACATCTTCACTCGGATGATGTGCTGGCCATTGGGTTCAAACATTACGAAGCGGACCCGGTCTGGAAGCGGACACTTCAAATGATGGGAACCATCCTGATCCATCCGGATATGACCCTTGAACAAAAAAAGCAGGATTGACCCGTCTAGATCAGGCATCGTTCTAAAGCGGCATCCAGGAGGAAAGACATGAAAAAAAAGACAAAGAAGATTTCCAAACCAAAGGCTGCCAAGCCGGTCCGTACTCCGAAGAGAACGAAAGCTCCGCAAGCCCGCAAAACCGCAACAAGATCCAAGACCCTTCTTTTCGTCCCCGAGATCAAGGTTCACGCCACGCCCGAGATATTGGTGGAAGAGACGGCCCATCTTTTCATGCAGACCTCTCGAAACGCGGTGTTGGAAAGGGGTCGCTTCGTGGTGGCCTTGTCCGGTGGTTCCACCCCCAAGGGGCTTTTCCAGCATTTGTCCGAGGAGCCTTATCTTTCCCTGGTGCCTTGGGAAAAGACCTGGTTTTTTTGGGTGGATGAACGGCACGTGCCCCTCACGGACACGACCAGTAATTACCGTATGACCCTGGAAAACCTCCTGTCCAAGGTGCCGGTTCCCAAAGAACAGGTCTTTCCAGCCACGGACGGTTCACTGCCGGTGGAAAAGGCCGCGACGGCTTATGAGATCAAATTGCGGAAATTTTTCGGTGGGGCGGGTTTGCCCCAGTTCGACCTGGCCTTGATGGGAATGGGCGATGACGGCCATACGGCCAGCCTTTTTCCCCGGGTGGAACAGTTGAACGAGAGTGAAAAATGGGTGGTGGGTTATTTCGTGGACCCGGAAAAGAAAGAAAGGGTCTCTTTGACCTTTCCGATCCTCAACCAGGCCCGTTTGACGGTGGTCTTGATCGAGGGTATCAAGAAGGCCGATCGGCTGAAGGATGTGCTGGAAGGGTCCTCTGAACCGCCCCGCTATCCCATCCAATATTTGAGACCGGCGCAAGGCCGGTTGATCTTCGCTATGGACGCGGCGGCAGCATCCAAACTTAAGAAAAAATAAGGGTCGTTAAACTTTTTCCCAATCGGCGACAGGCCCGGGCGCGGACCGAAAAGAAGGATGCAATCGGGGTCTATGGACCTTGGCATTGGCTTTGAGCCTGGCCGGATCCCGCTTTTTCAACTTTTTCCTCAAATGTTCCCACTCATGAGCGATCTGTCCCCGGGTAACGGATATCGCCGCTATGTCCTTAGAGGCGTTCTTGACCTTTCGTTTTTCAAAGGAATATCCGCGCCGGTCGGCTTCTCGCCAAATTTCCATCAAGTAACTTCCGATGGCTTTCCGGGGGTAAGGATGGGATTTGAAACGGTCCAATTGAGGGTGGTTGCGATAACCCCGGGTCCGGCCTTGGAGCACTTTTTGGGCCAGGAGCGCCTCTCGCCATAGCGCCAAGAGTCCTTTGGTGTCCAAATATTGGGGATGGATGGACCAGAGCCGCAAGGAACGCCTTTAGTGGGATTCGGGGTTATTGGAAACCGTAATAAGAATAGGCGATATCCTGAGAATCGTGAATGGTGCTGTTCACGTAGACTTGTCCGTAGGTACTATCGTAAAGCCAGCCCTGTCCACTACCGGTGGGGGAGCCGTTCATAACGGTGTTGGTCACAAGACAACCCGCTGGGGAAGAGGGGTTGGGGATAAAAACACCGGTTACTTTAACGGACGGCATTTCAGAAAGATAAGCGCTCAGGTAATCGGATTCGCCAGTCTGAAGGGTGGAAGGCCAGATGCCAGCGTTGTTGCCATAATAAAGGGCGATGGCGGCTTTGATGGCACCCAAGTTTCCCTTTGTGGCGCCTTCCCTGGATTTTTCAACGATTAAAGTGAACTTGGGGATCGCGACAGCGGCGAGGGTGGCCAGGATAGCGACCACAATCATCAACTCAATGAGGGTAAAACCCTTGGCTTTGAATGGTATTTTCACCGGCCCGGTCCCTTTCAGGCGAATGGGTTGACCCACCTAATCTAGTCGGGTTTCCCTTAAAAGGGAATTGGAAAAAGGCTGCTTTAAAGCAGCCACCAGTGAAAACCCAGGGTATAGAGAAGAATAACGCCTTGAAAGACCATGACAAATATCAAACATACTTGGACCCAGGGCTGAAGTCCTCGACGCCAAAGGACCCTGCCGCAGAGGAGAACGACTAACCATTCCAAGGGCGCCACCCAAAGGGCGTGATGGTCCGGTTCGATATAAGAGATTGGACTGTGAAAAACGAGGTCGCTCAAAGGCAAAAAGTGCCGGTGTGCGATCTGCGAATGTAAGGGAAGGTCTTCCAGGTCATGCAGGGCCATCGCCGCGAAAAAATAAAGACCCAAACCGTATTTGGCGAGGAAGCAGATCAAAAGTCCGACCAAGGCTAAGGGAATGGAATGGAACCAATCGACCCAAAGTTGACGGAAATGATATTCGCTGATGACCTGGCGGTTCTCCAATCCAACTCCGGTCTTAAAGAACAACATGGAAAGGAAATAAAGGAACATAGGAAGGTCGGGTAAGGTGGATCCGATCACCAGGGGCCAGTTGCGTTCGGGACGGTCTTTGCGGCCTAACAGCGTGGTATTGAGGATGACATGGGTGGTGGTGATCATGGTCTTGAAGGTCTCAAAGGAAGGGTGAACAAGGTTTCGGCTCGAAAAGACATATTTTCTTCATGGATGGCAACGAGGCTTATTTTCGAAGCTTTGAAAGCTTTTGGTAATTTTGTTCTCAATGCTAGTTGAAGGGCTTTCATCAATTTTTGTCGGGATAGTTTGACCGCTAAGGTACAGTGATAGGTCAAGGCCCCTGGTAAATACCAAGGAGGAACTTCTTTTATATGGGATTTTAATTTTTTGAACAGGTCTCGGTGCAGGTCTTGCAATCCAGTCGTGACCGTGGGCAGTAAGAACAGAACGCCATTGTTGTGGAATGTTCCTAAGGCGGGGAAGTAAAGCGCTAACTGTTCAGAATTTTGAGCGATTTCATCGAGCGAACTGATGACGGCCGGCAAGTCCTCAGTCCTGAAAACCAGTAGTGAAATATGAGGAAGAGTTTCGGTGTCCAACATGAAAGAGCTGATTTTGACACGCGCCATTTTTTGGAAGAAAGTTTGAATGGTCTTTTCGGTCTTCGGATCAAAGAACAACTCAATGGCATAAAGCATGAAAGCTCCATTCGATACAAAAAAGGCCATCCCCTTTCGAGGACGGCCTTGGGTTAGGACCAAATTAAGCTTTCAAGCTATCCTTGGCGGCTTCGACGACTTTTTCAGGGGTGAAGCCCAAATTTTTCAAGGCGACACTCCCTGGCGCACTGGCGCCAAAACGTTCCAGCGTTACGAACCGGCCTTTGGACCCTGCCCAGCGGTGCCATCCAAAACTGGCCGCCGCTTCGACCACGACCCGGTTCTGAATGGAAGGGGGAAGCACCTCGTCTTGGTAGGATTTCGGCTGCGCGGCGAAAAGTTCTAAGGATGGTGCGCTGACCACCCGGGCGGCCACGCCTTCTTTTTCCAACAGTTCCTGGGCTTTCAAAGCCAACTGCACTTCGGACCCGGTGCCGATAAGGATGACCTGGGGTTTGCCGCCCTTGGCCTCCGAAAGCACATAGGCGCCCTGGAGGGTGCCGGAAGCCGCGCTGACCTTGGAACGGTCAAAGGTCGGGACCGCTTGGCGGGATAGCACCAAAGCGGTCGGTGCGTTCTTGCGCCGTAAGGCGATGAGCCAGGCATAGGTAGTCTCATTGGCATCCGCCGGACGAAGGACACAAGCATTGGGAATGGAACGCATGGCGGCCAGGGTCTCGACCGGTTGATGGGTGGGGCCATCCTCACCCTGTCCGATGGAATCGTGGGTGAAAACGAAAATGGATTGAATACCCATCAAATGGGCCAAACGGTAAGCGGGCTTCATATAGTCGTTGAACATCAGGAAAGTGCCGCCAAAAGCGATGGATCCACCGTGCAAGGCCATGCCATTGAGCGCCGCGGCCATTCCGTGTTCGCGGATGCCGAAATGGAAGATGCGGCCGTTATAGTTTTCCGCGCTGAAGTCGCCTCCTTTATCGATAAGGGTGTCGTTGGAGCCGGCCAGGTCCGCGGAGCCGCCCATGAAGAATGGAACTTCCTTAGCGATGGCGTTCAAGACCTTGCCGGAGGCTTGACGGGTGGCTAGACCCTTTTCATCCGCCGGGAAGGCTGTCAGCTTCTTTTCGAGGTCCGCCGGTAATTCTTTGGTCAAAGCTTGTGTGTATTGGCCGAACTTATCCGGGTTCGTTTTAGCGTAAGCATCCCGCTTGGTTTTCCATTCCGCTTCCATTTTCTTGCCGTTTTCGATGGATTCCAAACAACGCTTTTTCGCGTCCTCGGGAACATAAAAGGTCGGTTCCTGGGGCCATTTGAAGAACTCTTTGGTCTTTTGGACGTTCTCAGGGGAAAGCGCCGAACCGTGTACTTTGGCGTTGTCCTGCAGGGGGCTGCCATAGCCGATATGGGAACGGACCGCGATGATCGTCGGGCGGGTCGTTTCCGCGTTGGCGGCGGCGAAGGCCTTGTCCAAAGCGTCGAGGTCATTGGCGTCGGTGACGCGTAGTGTATGCCAGCCATAGGACTCGTAACGCTTGAGAACATCCTCGCTGAAGGCCAGATTGGTGTCGCCCTCGATGGAAATGTGGTTGTCATCGTAGATCACGTTCAGATGCCCCAGCTTCAAGTGACCGGCCATGGAGCAGGCCTCGTGGGACACGCCTTCTTCGATATCCCCGTCCGAGGCGATGACCCAGGTTTTGTGGTTCACCAACTCGTCGCCAAAACGGGCGGCCAAGCTGCGCTCGCCGATGGCAAAGCCTACGGCAGTGGCGATCCCCTGGCCCAAGGGGCCAGTGGTGGTCTCCACGCCGACGGTGTGGCCGAACTCCGGATGGCCCGGGGTATTGCTGCCCCATTGGCGGAAGTTCTTCAGATCGTCTAAGGTAACAGGGTAGCCATGCAAGTGAAGTAGGGAATAAATGAGCATGGAACCATGACCGGCTGAAAGAATGAAACGGTCCCGGTCTTCCCAGTGGGGGTTCGAAGGGGAGTGCTTCAGGTGGCGGCTCCACAACACATGGGCGGCGGCGGCCATGCCCATGGGCATGCCCGGGTGGCCGGAATTGGCTTTACTGGTGGCGTCCACGGCCAAAAGGCGGATGGTATTAATGGCGGATTGGTCGGCGGCATCAAAGGGTTTCGGCATGAGGATCTCCTCGAATGGATTCTTTACGGTGATCAGGGTCCAACTTTAATCCAAGGGCTGACGACTTTGAAAGCCCCCTTCCAGGCTGTGCCAATGGGTGATCTCGGATTCCCCTTCTTTCCAGCACAAAAAGACGATTTCTTGGCCGCGTAGACTGTAAAAATCGATGAGGCCCTGGTTCAAGTCCTTCAAGTGGGCCCCTAATTGGAATAAACCTTCCAGCAATTCCTCAAAGCGGTGGGTCTGGACCTGGAACTCCTCCATCTGGAGGGCCACGGCTTTTTGAGCGCTGGGGCTCAGACGGCCTTCCGTGTCAGTCCCGGTCATTTCCTCGATCTCGATCTGGGCTTGGACACGCAGGACCTTGTCCCGGATCTCACGGAGGGATTTGAGGACCTTCCGGACTTGGGGCAAGGCCGCGTTGGCCTCTTCCAGGGTCATCATTTTGATCTCGGCTTTTTCGTCGGACAAGGTCTTTTCCTTGGGAAATTTCCGTCATTGTAGCAGGTTAAAAATACGACAAGAGGCACTTTTTCTTTATGATAGGGACCGTTTCCAGACTTTTTTGAAGGACAAGACCATGGGTTTCGATAAAGTTTGCCGCAGACTTCTTGAATACGGTGTCCTGGCGCCGTCGATCTACAACTCCCAGCCCTGGCGCTTTCAAGTGGATGGCAACGAGGGTGTCATCGAAGTGCAGGCTTTCTACACCAATGTGCGGCCTTTTGAAGTGGACCCCGAACAAAGAGATCTTTATATGGCGCTGGGCGCTTGCGCCGAGAATATGGCCTTAACGGCGCCGGCGATGGGCTATGAGCTCCTTTGGGACCTTTTCCCCGACCAAGGCACGATGGTTCGGTTAAAGTTGAAAGCCTTGCCCGAGGCGGCGCCAGACAATCTTTTTTCCTCCCTGCTGACCCGGCAGAGCCACGCTGGAAAATACAAAGAAGGGTCCTTGGGGGATACCCATTTGGACCGGCTCAAGGCGGTTCCAGCGACTTCGGACAATGAAAACCTCCATCTGGTCACGGGGGCGGAAGCTTCCCGGAAAATTTCCGCTTTATTGCACGACCTTTCCCACGAGGCGAGCCAAGACGAATTCCTTTGGGAAGAGGCGACCCGATGGACCAAGCCCTCATCGGATGCCGCTGAAGGGGTACCCATGAAAGCCTTCGGGTTGCCGATCTCGGTCATGACCCGTTTCGCTTTTTTACGCTTCTGGTCCTATCGAAAAGAACTACGGGAAGTGGCCCGACAGGTTCTCTTGCGCCAGGGCCATGGTGTGGAAGCGCCGGGGTTCCTGCTGCTGACCAGTTCCAAGCCGGGGCGGGAGAGCTATTTCAACGCGGGTCGTTGGTGGGCCCGGTTGGCTTTGACCTTGAGTGAGATGGAATTGGGTTCGCAAACGCTTTTCCTGCCGATCACCCTTAAGAAGACGCATCAACCTTTGCGGGAGATCATGGGTGCGCCTGCCAATGAACAGCCTCTCCTATTGGCCCGTTTCGGCCAGCCGGTCGATAAAAAGTGGCCCCGCACGAACCGGCGGAAGCCTTCTTTGGATGGGGTTTATTTCGTCGAATAAGCTCATTCTGCTACTTGACACTAAATACCGATTGCAATAAATTACCAACCATGAAACAACGGTCCACTGTCGAAGACAAAATGAAGGATTTTGAAAAGCTCTGCCGTGAGCAGGGCGTTCCCCTGACCGTCCAGCGCCGGGCAGTGCTGGAGGTACTGGCGGGCCGGTTGGACCATCCCACCGCCGATCAGATCTATGCGGATGTTACCCATCATTTACCCGATCTTTCCCGCACAACCGTTTATCGTGTTCTCGATACGTTGGTCGACATGGGCGTCATCCATAAGGCCCAACATTTGGGTTCCGCAGCCCGTTATGACCCGAATACTGAGCGTCATCATCATTTGACCTGCATCCATTGCCATAAAGTGGTGGATCTGGAGGACGAGGCTTTGGACCGCATCAAAGTCCCGAAGGAATCCTCTAAACAGTTCGAGATCACCGATTATTCGGTGCATTTTAGGGGTTATTGCTCGGACTGCGCGCCAAAGGCCCACAAAAAAAGGCCTGACGAACGAATTTCCCGCCGGTGTTGAATCGGCGGTGTGGATTTCGAAATACTACCGCCTGCAGAGACGGTGGGATGAGATTGAAAATTTTAAGGAGGATGTTATGCCAGCTCAAGTCGGACAAAAAGCCCCGGATTTTCAAGGCCAAGCCTTGATGCCGAACGGCGAGTTCAAAGAGATCAAGTTGTCGGATTATAAAGGGAAGTGGGTCGTTCTGTTCTTCTATCCCCTCGATTTCACTTTTGTGTGTCCGACCGAGATCAAAGCCTTTAATGAGAAGTTCGATGAGTTCCACAAGTCTGGCGCGGAGATCATCACCGCTTCGACGGACAGCGTTTACAGCCACAAGGCCTGGCAGGAAAGCAGCTTGGGCAAGTTGAAGTTCCCCCACTTGGCGGACACCAACCACCAAACGTCCCGCGCCTATGGCGTGTTGATCGAAGAGAAGGGTATCGCTTTGCGCGGCACTTTCATCATCGATCCGGAAGGCAACCTGAAGCACGCCACCGTGAACGATACGGCCGTCGGCCGTAACGTCGAGGAGACGCTCCGCACCTTGTCGGCTTTCGAGACCGGCAAATTGACGGGTTGCGGCTGGACCCCTGGCCAAAAGACCATCAACTAAGCCTTTAGGTCCTGTTGTTCGCAAGGGTTCTTCCCTTTGGGGGAGGGCCCTTTTTTTATTCCGGCCGTTGGATGGAAACGTCGCCCTGCGAGTCCGGCGGCGGTGCATCAATGGTCCGCTTGTGGCTATAAAGGACGGTTTGCCCCTTGAGCATAGGAAAGAAAAGTGGGTCCGAAAGCCGGGGGGCGAAGACATAACTCGAAAGCCCCGGGCCCCTCTTGAGGCCATGCCCGGTCACCTGATCTTGAAAGGTCAATCGTACGGGACCATTGCCCAGAATGGACAGGTGCTGGATGGCCCAGTCGCCTTGTCGCAGTTCTTTCGTGTAGGGCAACCAGAAGAAGTTGTGGTGTTTCCCCGTGGGTTGCGGTTCCCGGTTCCGGTCGATCGACCGAAGTTCTCCCTTTTCAAGCCGCAAACAGATGTTCTCAGGAGGCTCTTTTTTATCCGTGAAGGTCTGGGTGGAATAGACCAAGGTGGTGTCCCCCAGAAAGGCCCTGCCCCAATGCCAGCTTTCCACGAATTGGCCGAGCGGCACTCTCCCCCAGTGATGATCGTGATAGCCCTGGCCCACGAACCCCATCTCCTTTTTTACGTCCCCGGCTTGGTCACACCATTGGAATGTGCCCTCGACCCGGCACAGCGGGGCTGCCAGGACCCAGGTGTGGGTGGAGGGAAACTCGGGTTGGGGTAAGTTGCCCAACGCTTTGGTCAGGGGCGTGAAGAAAAGGCGGGCCCGAAGGACGGATCGGCCCCGCAATAAGGGTGATTGTACGGTGATGATGTAAGAAGGCGGATCGCTGGTATCCCAATTAAAACGATTGGGACCCAATAGAACGGCGCCCTGTTGATCAGAAGCTTTCAAAAAGGACATTGAGAATTCTTGAGTGGTCTCGCCGATCAGCGAACCTTTGTCGAAGACCTGAAAGAAAACGCCGTTGTGGTCCAGAGGCCGGGGTGGATCAACGATGGGACCTGACGAAGTCAGGGGGGATTTGGCCTTCTTCCAATAAGTTTTTAAGTTATCCTGATAATAGGCGGAGAAAAGATCGCCCGCGGAAAAACGCAAGGTGAAAGACAGGTCGTTCTTTTCGTCGGTCGCGTCGAAATGCCACCACTCATAACCTCCGGGTGAGGTCTGAGGACGGTGAAAATCCTGGTTTACGCCTGAAAGTAGGTTCACGGTTGGCCATTCTCGCTTGGTATTGGTGGTTCTTATCGTTTTGGCTGCTTTATTGCGCGGTGGAGAACGCGCTTCTTTTCTCAAAACCGCCCCGGGCCGACCGATTCCGTAAAAAATGGCCCAAGGTATCCATCTTGGTCCCTGCCCGGAACGAAAAAGAACGGATCGAGCCTTGTCTTAAGACGCTTTTGGCTTTGGACCACCCCAATTATGAAGTGATCGTTTTGGACGACCGGTCCACCGACGGCACGTTCAATTTAGTCCAGCGCTATGCCCGGCGCAATGCCTGTCTGAAGGTGATCCGTGGGAAAGAGTTACCCTCGGGGTGGTTGGGAAAGCCATGGGCTTGCTACCAACTGGCCCAAAAGGCCAAAGGTGAATGGCTCCTTTTTATCGATGCGGATACCTGGCATTTGCCCGAAACGCTCAAGCGCACCACCCAAATGGCCGAGGCAACCGACGCGGACGCGTTGTCCTTATTGACCCGCCAAGTGACCCGGACGCCGATGGAAGCTTTGGTCATCCCGGTCATGGCCTTCCACCTCCTGAGCTTTTTCCCGGCCCGATGGGCCTTGAATGCCAATAGTATCTGGAGCCGATTCGCGGGTGTCAGCGGCCAGTTCATTTTCATCAAACGAAAAGTGTACGAAGCTTTTGGCGGTCATCGAACGGTGAAGAACGAGATCGTGGAAGACCTGAACTTTGGCAAAAACCTGGTCCAGGCGGGCTATCGGGTGATGCTGGGAGACGGAAGCGACTTTTCTTTGTGTCGAATGTACCGTAACACAAAAGAGGTCTGGGAAGGGTTCTCGAAGAACTTCTATCCAGCCTTGCGATTTTCGCAGCTTTATTTTTGGAACAGTATCGTGGTGTTGCTGGTCGCGGGGGCGCTACCCTTTGTCGTTCTTGATTTGGGCCCGGGTTCGCCAGCTTTCATGCCCGCAATGGTCCTCTGTTGTGTTCTTTGGTCAGTGCGGGGTTATCAAGCCTATCGATATGGAATGAGCCGAGCCTCAGTGGTTTTTCACCCTTTAGGCTGTTTACTTTTCGCTTTGATCGGTCTGAATTCGCTGCGGTGGTTCTTGACGGAGCAGGGGCATTGGAAGGGCCGACAACTGACAGCGCAACGTTAGTTCTTCGGCGGGGCGTTCTGTTTCTTTTTGGAAATCTCGTCCTGGACCATCCGGATCCATTCTTTCACGTCGGTCTTAGGAACGTTGGTGCCCGGAGGGGTCGGTACCAAGGGCCGGGGAGCCGCAGCGGGCGCGGGGACTTTTGCTTTATCTCGGGTTTTTTCCACATAGGTCTTTTGCAGATCGTCTAAAACTTCCCTTAACACCTTTTTCTCGTCGATGTTCAAATTGCCTGAGGTTTTCTTTATCAAAGAAGAGATCATGTTGATGGTGATGCGGGCCCGAGCCAGGTTCAGCTCTTTATCTTTATAGTAAGGATGCGGTAGTTCACCCAGGTCGATCTTGGCCGAAGACGCCAACATGACGACGAGATCGATGAAATAAAAATCGGTCACGCCCCATTCTTTGTTGTCTTTGTACTTTTGTGGTTCGGCCATAGGTCCCTTCAAGGTTCCACATCCAGCAAGTGATGATAAACGCCCCCAGCGGGGAATTCATTAAAACTTTCGATGTCAGGGATGAAAATAGGGAAAAACCGCAAAAAAAGAACCCCGCCCGTTCTTAGGAAAGAAGGGTGGGTTAAAAAGAGGGAATCAGAATAGTTTTTTAGTCCAAATCGATTGTTTTTTGGTCTCGCTCTGCACTTTTTTGCGCATAGCGGTAAAACCGCTCACTGGAGAAAGACCGCCCATAGGAGGAAGGGGAAAATCGTTATTCGGGGGACTTTTCTTGGTCCAGAAATAAAAGCCGACCGCTGCGACCAAGGCAATCCCGGCAACGATCAAAGGCCAACGAGAACCTGGTTTTTTAGGTGCTTGAGCGGTGACCGGAGTAAAGGTGGCCATTGGGGTCGAAGCGGAGGAAGCGGATGAGAAAGAGGCCATGGTTGGGATCGGGGTGGCTAAAGGAGCAGCCATCATCGGAACGGATCTTTTGGCCATGACAACCGCGTGATTTACAGTGTTATGTTTATAAGAAATTTTTTTCTTGGTGTAGGAATTCACGCCTGTCGTTATGGGTGGAACAGCGGCGTTAGTAGTCGCCGTCTGAGTCGGTGAAACCATGGCGGTGGCGGTCATGACCACTTTAGGCGGGGGAGGCATGGTCGAAGATTTCAGGTTGGTTTCAGGGATCTTTTCGCTCTTGACCTCGTTCTTTCCGCAAGCGGGAAGAAGAAGAGCGCTCGAAAGAGCTAGTACCCAGAGTAGATGCGTGGTTTTGGTGTTCAAAGGTGTTCTCCCCATAAAAAATCCTACAGGGCCTTATTTTAACGAAGTTCCAGGGTCCTGTGAAGGGAAACGATGAAAAGGAAGGGGACCTAGAATAAAAAGGCGGATTTTAGGCATGAAAGGGGAAAGCTAAAAGCGAAGGATATTCTCAAAAATGGCGGAGAGGGAGGGATTCGAACCCTCGATAGGGCTTTTGACCCTATAACGGTTTAGCAAACCGTCGCCTTCAGCCGCTCGGCCACCTCTCCGTGAGCTCAATTGTCATTTCTATAGGCTGAAAGGGACATAAGTTTATTCGGTTTAAGGGATTTTGTCCCTTTTTTTTTGAGGAAAAAGACCGTGGATTAATGGTCTTTTGGACAAGTGCGGGGCCTATCGGAGGGGCAGCGCCGAACCTACGGTTCGATTTTCTGGATTATCACCATAGGCAGAAGGCATTTTTAATGCCGTCTGCCTATGGCGGAGGGTGCAGGACTCGAACCTGCAAGGGATTTCTCCCGGTGGATTTCAAGTCCACTGCCTTACCAATTAGGACTAACCCTCCAACCGGGCCGATTTTACCTGTTTTCGGCAGCGCTGTCAGGGCACAAATTGTCCTGCTACAAGCGCGAAAAGGCTGAAAGAGCTTGGGTATGGATGAAAAGGACCTCGAATTTGGAATAGTTGTTGAACAAAAGGTCCGAAATTATTTTGGATCATCGTGTCCGATGATCTTAGGTGGGTCAAGAAGAAGGATCAAAAAATGACCAATGACGAAAAAAGGGGACATCTACACGCGCTGCAAACCCAGGTTTTAAGTTCCGACTTGCTCCGGCGTTCCGAAAGGTAAACGGTAAGCTAAAGCGGCCTGAGGGTTTATTTCTAGGTTTTTGTTCGCGTGATGGGATTTAAATCCAATTGTCCGAGCCGGTTCTGTAAGGACGCTTACAAATTGTCACTCAACTGGGAAGATCACCTCTATGACGGCTCGGGCATTTATAGCGTTTGGACCTTTCAATCCCGGGTCTCCATCCGACAAAACGGCAATTTTGGAGTATTCAACGCGGAAAGGGATCGGAGAGCCTCTTCCGCGTTTTCGTTTCTAGGAAAAAACATTTTCTAACAAGACCCACTTTTTTTAACTTTTACTTAAGCCATAACGGCTTCCGATTAAAATAAGTACAGCGATGGATAGCCGTCGCAAATATCCGGTCGATTGACCGTACCTTAGCGGGAAGCCATGCCTCATATCCACGAAAAGATCGATTTCACGGTTTCAGTTTTCATTGTTCGGGACCAAAAGGTTCTTTTTGTTTTTCACCGGCAGTTGCAGCGATGGTTGCCTATCGGCGGGCATATCGAACTAGAGGAGAATCCGGAACAAGCGGCTATCCGCGAGGCCAAGGAAGAAAGCGGGCTGGATGTGGAGTTGGTCGGTGAAAGATCGCCTTTAGAAGCGGAACCCGGGCTTATCCCCTTGTTAGCCCCGAGTTATATGGATATCCACCTCATCAAAGAGCCCCATTGGCATATTGGGCTCATCTATTTTGCCCGGGTCAAGGCCGGACAAGTGACCTTGAACGTGGAAGAACACCAGGATATCCAATGGTTAGGCGAAAGCGACTTGGATGAAGTTCAGTGGGAACTGACCAAACCCCTGAAATTCTACGCTCGCGAAGCTTTGAAGAGGGTTCGGGAAAGCTGACCCAGGTCATTTTCAAGAAAGCCCGCCCTGAGGTCCAATAAGAACAAGGGAGGGTGTCATGATCAAGCGCTTATCGAACGGACAATTCATCCTTTATTCGGCCGATGGGACCCGCCGCTTGTCCAAACCCGGTACGTTGAAAGACGTGCTCAAACGGGAACGACAGGTGCAATACTTCAAACATTTGGCGAAAAGGAAAAGATAAAGGGGTCAGCGGCTCTTGGCGGCCTTGATCTCGCTGATGTACATCTTCAGCTCTTTGGCGGCCTTGAAAATGCGGTCGTCGCGGTAAAACTCGCCGTAATAAATGGTCTTGATTCCGGCATTGGCCACCATTTTGAAACAATTCCAGCAGGGGGAAGCGGTGATATAGATGTCCGCCCCATCCAAACGCACGCCGTTCTTGGCGGCCTGGATAATGGCATTGGCCTCGGCATGGATAGTGGCCACGCAATGTCCGTCCTCCATCATGTGTCCCGCGTCATCACAATGCGGTAGACCGCGCACGCTACCGTTATAACCGGTCGAGAGGATCGTCTTGTCGCGCACGATGACCGCGCCGACATGTTTGCGGTCGCAAGTGGAGCGGGTGGCGACCTCGCTGGCGATGTTCATGAAATATTGGTGCCAGTCCACGCGCACCCGGTGGGAGGGTTTGGGGGAAGGGGTGTTCTTTTTCTTGTCCCCCTTGCGCTTTTGGAGACGGTGGATCGAGGTCTTCTTGTATTTGATCTTAAAATCCGCCATCGCAACTCCTCGTTATCGCGGGTCCGCCGCGTAAAGCGTTTGTTTTTTCACGGGATGCCAATGCTCTTTCGCCTCGGCCAAACGGGGTAACCCTTCCGCGTCGCCGGCGTTGATGAGGGGGTAAGCCTCCACCTGCCGGCAAATGTTGGTGAATATATAAGCTGACAGTCCTTTGACCGTCAAGTCAGTCACTTCCATATAGATGCCATAGGTTGTGGGGTTCACAGAACCGCCCAGGGTGTAAGCGACCAGTTTTTGACCGATGAGCACTACCCATGCATCCAGTCCCCAGTCTTCTCCCTGGGTCAAAGCCCTTAAGTGGGCCTTTTGCGAGGAAAGGATCATCTTCTCGCCCATTTCTCCTTTGAACACCGGAAGCCTTTGGCCTTTCCAAAGTTCGAAAAGCTCGCCGCAGGCCGATAGGTCGCTCTTTCGGTAAGGGCGCAACAGCACGGTGTTCTCTTTGAGGAAATGATTGATCTCGGCCCTTTTGGCCCGGTAAGGGTCACCGTGAAGTCCCGCTATCAAGGAGCGATCATAGATATATTCGGTCAAAGTCGGATGGATGGGATAACCCCATTCGAGCGCCTGCTCTTTTTGCTCCGCAGAAAGCCCTTCGACTCGGGAAACGCCTGGGCCGGAACCGTTGACCTGCTTTAGATAATCGAAAGCGATCCCCAGGCTTTGAGCGTTAAAAGGATGCGGAGGAAGGGGTAAGTAAACGGACTTTCCATAAAGGGCCAGAATGAAATGGAAACCGTTTTTCTGGGCCAAAGCGTAAGCGAACTCATCCTGCCACATGAGCAAAGCGGGAAGCGTCGTGGATAAAGCGTGAAAGGGAGCGAAAAGATCTTGGGCCTTCTCGAATTGGGTGTCGAGAGGTTCGACTGAATCGAAAAAATCGCCATGGGGAAGTTGGATCAGGGGCATAAGACCTCAAAAAGAAAAGCCCCGGAAAATTCCGGGGCTTTGGTTCCTCAGTGGCCGGTCAGGACCCGGCAGATCTCCCGCCGTAGACCGTAGCTTAAACGGCTTGCCCGTGAAGGCGGTCGATAGTTAGCCAGGTATTGAGGCAGGTTCTCGATAGAGACCACGCCGTGTTCGTGGTTGACCACCGCCGAAGAATCCCCTTGGGGATGGGCAAAGACCACCACGCCTTGGATCCAGATCTGCGAGCATTCGTGGGCCCACCGGTCCGACAGGTTGGATTCCAAGTGGCTACGTAAGTGATAGATCTGGGTCGCGACCTGCTTGAGGGGGTTATAAAAACCCCGTTTGTAGCGGGAGCGGGTCTTATGGGCGCGCTTGTGCAGCGTCCATTCCCGGTCCTGCACGTCGCCGACGATGCGGCCCCGCAAATACTTGGTCTCGATCACGAACATCGTGTTATGGGTGATGAGCAAGTGATCGATCTCCCGGGGTTTATCCCCCGAGTGAAATTGGATTGAATGCAAAACACGGGCATCCATCGGCAAATTATCCAAGACCTTGGCGACCAAGGCCTCACCTTCGGAACCCTCCCCGACGATACGGCTGCGGTGTTTGGCAACCCCATAACTATAAAAAGCGCCGATCAACAAACCACCGGTGATCACTAAGATCCACCAGCTGTGGATCAAGAAAAACAGACCCAAAGCTCCTACGACCAACGAAACAGTGATCCATCTCCAGCGTGTGACCCACCGCATCGCCCGAGGGGGACGCAGTGCTTGTAATGTAGCAACCATCTGTTAAGCCTTTCCCAGCGACAACTCGCGCACCTCCACAACCTCTTCCTGGAATTCGCTAATAAATTGAGGATATTGGCGGATAAGGGATGATAGGGCTGTGCTTTCTAAGTATCGCTGTATCGAATCTAAATATTCCTTCAGTTTCGCGGCCACGTCGGGCCGCCTGAGCGCGGGACATTTGGTGTCCGCGCCGACAAACACTTTCTGGCGATCCGCACTGTGCATGATCACCGCGGGGTACATCGAACAATCTAGGGGTCGTGCCTCATAGATCTGGCACGTATGGTCCTCAGGATTGAAGAACGAACAAGCGTAGCCGTGCCCGCATGAAACCAGCTGCGCCTTGGAAGCCGCCCCCATGGCGGGCTCCCGAAAAGAACCTTTAGCTTTTATATGAGAGGTCTCGACCAATTCCCGTTCGCTCGGGAAGAAGAAAGGAGAGAGGGTCGCCTGCTTTTCCGGAAAACGGCAACAGACGGGGCAATCCAAACAGATCTCACTGGAAATCAACTGCGGCAACTGAGGCAGCATGGGGTCCTAAAGGTTGTAAATTCCAACGCCGACAGTGATGAGTCCCCCGATGATCAGTAAAGGCGCCAAAGTCATTGAACCGGTCGCTAAGAACATGTAACCCACTACTAGAACACCGACACCCACCCCCAGGGTGATCTTGCCGGCTTTGCTCATTTTGGGTTCGACGGTATTTGTTTGGGCGATCTTATCTGCCATTGGGGAAAGACTCCTCATCGGTTATGGTCGGCAAGTATTGTATCAGATAGGAATATGAAACCTTTAGGGAAAGGCAAGATAAAGACCTTGCAAAAAAACACGCTAGGGCTTTTTCCCTTATTTCACCGGGCGGATCACGTCAAGGCCGCCCATATAAGGGCGTAAAACCTCGGGGATCACCACAGACCCGTCGGCCTGTTGGTAGTTCTCCAAGATGGCCAGCCAGGTGCGGCCCACGGCCAGGCCGGACCCGTTGAGGGTGTGGACCAACTCCGGCTTTCCGCCGCCCTCGCGTTTGAACTTGATACCGCCTCGGCGGGCTTGGAAGTCCGTGCAGTTCGAGCAGCTGGAAATTTCCCGGTAGGTGTTCTGGCTGGGCACCCACACCTCAAGGTCGAAGGTCTTGACCGAGCTAAAGCTTTTATCGCCGGTGGCCAAAACCACCACCCGGTAGGGCAGCCCCAAGAGGCTCAAGATATTTCCCGCGCTATTCACCAGTTCGTCCAAAGCGGCCATGCTCTTCTCGGGTTCCACGAATTGGAACATCTCGACCTTATTGAATTGATGCAAGCGGATGAGACCTTTGGTGTCCTTGCCGTAGGTACCCGCTTCTCGGCGGTAGCAAGGCGTGTAGGCCATGTATTTTTTCGGCAGTGACCCGGTCGGCAAGGTTTCGCCCCGGTGCAGGTTGGCTAAGGAGACCTCGGCGGTCGGGATGAGGTAATAGTTGTCTTCCTTCATCGCAAAGGCTTGCTCGATGAACTTGGGGAACTGGCCCGACATTTCCATGGATTGGTAATTGACCAAATGGGGAACGACGATCTCTTGGTAGCCGTTCTGGGTGTGTTGGTCCAACATGAAGTTGATCAGGGCCCGTTCCAACTTGGCCCCCAGACCCCAAAGGGTGAAGAAGCGCGCACCGGAAACCTTGGCGGCCTTCTCGAAATCCAAAATGCCCAGAGCGGCGCCCAACTCATCATGGGATTTGGGTTTGAAGTCGAACTTTTTGGGTTCGCCGACCTTGCGCACTTCCTGGTTCTTGTCCTCGCCGCCCACGGGCACGCTGGCGTCGGGCAGGTTGCAGACCTGCAGCTCGATGTCGCGGAAATCTTTCTCAACCGCCGCGATCTCGTTGTCCATCTGCTTGATCTCGTCGGAGAGTTCCTTCAATTTGGCCTGGTAGGCCGAGATGTCCTGGCCTTCCTTCTTCATACGGCCCATCTCTTCGGAGGCTTTGTTCAGGCGCTCTTTGCGTTTATCGACCGAAATGGTCAGGTCTCTGCGGCGGCGTTCCAGGTCCAGGTAAAGGGAAAGGTCCACCTTGGACTTGCAGTTCTCCAAGGCCTTGCGGACCTCGGCTTCGTGTTCACGGACGTATCTGGGATCGAGCATGGTTTTTCCTTAACCGATCGAAGGATGAGGGCACATTGTAGTCAGACTTCCAGGGTCCCGCATCGGTATTTTTAAGGGGTATTTAGGCATGACGGGTCCCCGTGGGTTGAATATAATCCCTTTTATTCCGCTTCACCTTATCGGCCGCCGTTCTATCGAACTCAGGGAAGGTTAAAATGCCCAAAAAAGCCAAAGCGAAAAAGAAGATCACCAAAACCGTTACTAAAGAGAAGGGCGTTTTTTATTGGTTATATCCAGCGCTCTTTTTAACGGCTTGGACATTCTTCTGCGCGGTGATCACTAACTTTCCAGGCTATAACTGGCTTTTCCCCTTTCACTATCAATGGAATTTCACCATGCAGCCTTGGACCATGGCCCTTTATGCCTTGGCTCTCTTGTTCCTCGTGGATTGGTTCTGGCGCCGGAGACAAATCGACGTACCAGATCTGCCCTCTTCTTGGACCCGCTTAGGGATCTGGGCTGTTTTGATCCTGGCGGTCTTCCTTTGTTCGCACGACATGGACGTTCCCAACGGTCATTATGGGGATGACTCGGCCAGCACCCTTCATGAAGTCGTCCAAATGAAGGATCTGAGCGACCACACCAACACCTTCATTCGTGAACCGGGCCTGCTGCCTGTCTGGGCCTATACCGCTTTGTTCTTGTGTCGGTTACTGCCATCAGTCCCCATCCTGGTCATCCAGAAGTTAGCCAACATGCTTTTTGAATTGGGCGCGATCTTCGTTCTTTATCGTGCGGGTAAAGAGCTCGGCGGCCGCCGACTGGGTCTCTATTGCGCGCTGGTCGTGGCTTTGGCCAAACCGATGTTGTACAAGGTCGCTTCGGGTTACAGCTATTCCATGTTGCCCTTCTTCATGGGTCTTATCCTATGGACCAGTCTGAGACTGACCCGAAAGGAGGCCAGCCATCGGTTCCTTTGGTGGGGCATGGCCATTGGGGTGTCGGCCTACAGCTGTTTCCCGGTACAACCCTTCGTGGCTTTTTTCGTTTTCGCCGGCCTAGCCCTGGTGATCTGGGACAACCGACAAAAATTCAGTCCGAAAGGTCTGGATCTTTGGTTCTGGGTTTCGCTGTTCTTTTTCCTGACCTACGCTTTTTACTGCACGGGCGCCTTGCCGTTGGAAAAGTGGATCGGGTATGAGCGTTTCTATTTCTTATTACCTATCATTTCTTGCGCCTTTATCGTGATCGCCCTGGGGTTGATCGCTGCTGCTTTTATGGGGAATATCTCTGCCGAGAAAAAGACCGTTTGGGGCCAATGGCTCTTCGGCGCTTGGATCAGTCTTTTGATCTCCTTCCCCGCTTTGACCGACAAGAGTGTCATCGCCCGTATCCGTCAGCACGGTTGGGTGCAGGGTAGCGACTTTTTAAGCTCCTCTTATTTGGTCATCGCTATTCAGCATTTGCCCGATACCCTCAGGGCTTTGTTCTGGACCTATATCGACCGGCCGGACATGGCGCTTTTGGACGATCCTTTCTTTGGCTACTCCGAAGTGATCCTGATCGGTCTGGGTTTGGTGGTCTGCCTGGCCAAGCCGAATCTGCGCCGGATGTTCATCTTGGTCGCGGCCCTGGTTGGGTTAGTACCCCACTTTTTCGCGGGCATGGTGCATAGCGGGTTACTGCTTTCTTGCGTGATGCCTTTTTGGTTCATCGCCGCTATCGGACTGGAAGAGTTAACCCAGGTCCTCATGAGCTTGGGCCGGTCCCGGATCTATTGGACTGTTCTTTCTGTTCTTCTTGTCCTTTTCGCGGGCTGGACCGCCCGGGGTAATTATTCCCGGGTCTATGACCAATGGGCGGACCTGCCGGAGGACATGATCGTCCTGAGGGACAAGGCCTTGAAGGATATGACCCAGCCGGGAACGAGGGTCTATTTCTCGGACCAGGCCTTTTTCCGGTCCGCTGATTTCATTTATGAAGGGTATCCCTTCTATCGCTGGTATTTTGATACCAACTATCTGGACCGGGCTCCGGGAGAAAGGGTCCCCAACGTGGTCCTTTATATGGTCTCTAACGAAGAAGAGAAAATCAAAAAGAGCGTGAGCGGGGCTTTCCCCCACGCCCAATGGGAGAATCTGGGAACCCCGGTGGAACCAGGTGTGATCAAGGCTTACCGTTGTCAGATCCCGGCGGCGGATATCGAACGCCCCAACAATGTCCTCAAGGTCATTCCGGTCCATGGCGATCTTTGGACCCGCACTTGGGGCCTGCTGCCTTATCACGGCCACGGTTTTAGCGGCATCGGATACCAGGACGAGGTCGTCGATCCTACGGTTTCGACCCGTGGTAAGGACCATGCGGATATGAGCCTTAAATTAGAGGGCACCATTCATGTCACCCAGGAAGGTCGGTACCTCATCACCAGTCAATTGGACAACCGGACCGTCATGATCATTGACGGGAAAGAGATATATGACCAAGGATTCCTGAAAATATGGAACTACAGCGCGCCGCCTTTGACCCGCAAGGATAAAGTGGAATTGGAGAAGGGCGACCACCATGTGGAAGTCGTCGACTTCATTCCTTATGGAGTGCCAAAGATCACCTTGAAGCTTTTGGGCGGGAACGGCGAAGAAAAGTCACTCTGGACCAACTTTACCTACTAGGGTCTGTGTTCAGGGCTTTATGTATTGCAGGCAGAGCAATTCCATGCCCGTGTAAGTGTAGGTGTGGCGCTTCCATTGCCAGGGGCCGGGGCAGGCCTTTTGGATCACCTGGACCAGTTGTTCCTCGCTGCGCATGAAACGTCCCCGGTCATATTTAGTGATCAGGTAGGCCAAGGGCCGGGTCCAGGCGCTCTTAGGACTGATCGTGTCGAACATGATCAGGCGCCCGCCTTTTTGGGTACAGCGAACGATCTCCTGGATGCACCGGATCACTTCCTCGTCGGGAATATGGTGGAAAAAAGAAGAGGTCCGGATCTCGTCGAAAGCGCCGTCGGCAAAAGGCAACTTGTCCCCCGATCCCACGTAACCCAGTCTCTTGCGGCCCTCGGGCGGATGGAAGATCAACTGGGGATCCTTGTCCACGAACCCGCCGGTGTATTTCTCGATATAAGCCTCGTTCACGTCCAAGCCCACCAACAAGCCGACCGGGTCGGGGGCGATGGGGTCCGGGCCGCAGCCCACATCCAGGACCCGATAAGTGGGCCGGTCGAAGATCTCCTTGTCGATCTTGCGGCGGAAGCGCATCCCCCCCAGGGCCAGGATCCGTACGACGATCCGGTAAACCCAGGGTATCTCCAGCAAACGGTAGAGGAACGCCATCATGGTTAGGCCTCCTTAGCGGATCGTTCGACGTGGGAAAGCACTTGGCCGATCACTTCGTCCTGGAATTCGCTCAGGCCGATCCAGAAGGGAAGCCGGATCAAGCGGGCACTTAAGTCGTTCGTTAAGGTCATGGCCCCGTGGGCGCGGCCATAGCGCAGGCCGCCCGGGGAATCGTGAAGGGGAATATAGTGGAAGATCGCGCCGATCCCATCCTTCTGTAAGGCAGGCAGTAGCCGGTCCCTTTGGGCGGCGGTCGGTATCAACAAATAGTAAAGATGAGCGTTGGGACCGCATTCGTCGGGGATGCTGGGACGGATGATCCGGCCTTTTTTTTCAGCCTCGGCGAAGCCTTGGTGGTACTTGTCCCAAATGGCTTTGCGGGTGGCCATGATGGTGTCGTAGTTCTCCAATTGGGCCCACAAAAAGGCCGCGATGAGATCGCTGGGCAAGTAGGAAGAACCCATTTCCACCCAGGTGTATTTGTCCACCTGGCCCTTGAGGAACTTGCTTCGGTTGGTCCCTTTTTCCCGGATGATGACCGCGTCCTCGATGTAACGATCGTCATTGATGAGCAGGGCCCCGCCCTCGCCGGAAATGATGTTCTTGGTCTCGTGAAAGCTCAAGGCGGCCAACTGGCCGAAACTCCCCAGCGGTTTTCCTTTATAAGTTGACCCAATGGCTTGGGCGGCATCCTCGATCACAATCAGGTTGTGCTTCTTGGCGATGGCCATGATGGTGTCCATCTCACAAGCCACCCCGGCGTAATGCACAATGGCGATGGCTTTGGTCTTGGGGGTGATCGCGGCCTCGATCTTTTTCTCGTCGATATTCAAGGTGTCCGGGCGGATATCCACGAAGACCGGTGCGCCGCCTTGCAGGACAAAGGCGTTGGCCGTCGAAACGAAGGTGTAGGACGGCATGATGATCTCGTCGCCGGGATGGGTGCCGATAAGGATGGCGGCCATTTCCAGGGCCGCGGTACAGGAGTGGGTCAGGAGGGCCTTTTGGGCCCCGGTGTTCTTTTCCAACCAACCGTTACAGAGTTTCGTGAAGGGGCCGTCGCCGGAAAGATGACGCTGCTGATGGGCCTGTTTGATGTAATCGAGCTCTTTGCCGGTGAGATAAGGTTGGTTGAAAGGGATACGCATGGGCTTACACTTTCACGGTCTTTGGAATAACGAACGACCCACACCGATCAAGGAATTATCCCCCAAAAAAATGGAATTTTTACCGCTTTTTTTAGTCGTTGCTGGCCGTGGACCGGCGCAGGTTCTTGGGATAGACCTCTTTGACGATGCAGGGCCGGTTCTTTATCTCGACGAATATCTTCCCTAAATAAATGCCGACCGCCCCAACAGCCGCCAGGGTCAGCCCGCCGAAAAAGCAAGTGATCAGGATCAAGGACGCCCATCCGGACAGATAAGTGATGCCCAGGATCAACTTGGAGAAAAGCACCCAGAAAATAGCGCCCAAAGAAATGAAGCTGACGATGAGACCGAACACAAAAATGAAGATCAAGGGTACGTGGCTGAAAGAGGTGATGGCGTTGACGGTCAGCGATATCTTTTTCTTTAACGTATAGGTGCTCTTTCCCTTGTGACCCTTTTGCTCGATGACCGGCTCCTGCCGATAACCAGTGATATTCATTAATCCGGCCAGGAACATCTCTTTTTCTTGGTGCATCAACAGGCTTTTCACGTAGCGGCGGGTCATTAGCCGGGCGGTCATGATGTTGTGGGGAATCTTGGCGTCGGTCAGCCAGTTGAACAGTTTCCAGAAGATGGCCCCGCTCACCTTTTCAAACCAGCCGCCCTTGCGGGCTTCTTGTTGTCCATAGGCTACGTCAATGGCCCGGCCTTTGCCCGGGTGGGTCAGTTTGTCGAAAAGCTTGGACAGGATCTCGGGGGGTTCTTCCAGGTCCGAGTCGATGAGGAAGACCAAGTCGCCTTGGGCGTAAGAAAGCCCCGTCATGATGGCGCGGGTATGACCGAAATTGCGGGAAAGGGCGACGACCTTGATGTTCTTTTCTTTCTTGAACAAGGCCTCGGCGACTTCCAGCGAATCGTCCGGCGAACCGTCGTCCACGAAGATGATCTCGTATTGGAACTTGCCGGGCAATTTTTGAATGGCAGCGCGGACCCTTTGGTGAAACTCCGCGATGTAAGAAGAGGATTGATAAAGGGTCGTGACGACGCTGATGAACATAGTGTTCCTTTGATCCTGAATTAGAAGCGTCTCTTCATATCCTCTTCAGTTGATCGCTATAGCCTTTGAGTTCGGCGGGGTGCCCCATATAAACGCCGTTCTCCTGGGTGTCTTTCACCACTAAGGCCCCTGCACCGATAACGCAGTTCTTAGCGATGGTGATCTTGTCCCGCAGAGTGGCATTATTTCCGATGAAGCAATTATCGCCGACCTGGACCCGGCCCGAAATGACCGCTTGGCAAGCGATGAAGCAATTATCGCCGATGACGGAATGATGGGCCACCAGGCTGCCGCTCCAGAGAGTGACATGGTTCCCGATCCGGGAGAAAGGTTGGACGGTGTTGCCTTCTAATATGAAGCAATTTTCTCCTAAAGGTATACCGGGCCAGACGGTAGCTTTGGAACTGACAAAAGAGGCAAGGGAATAGCCTTTGTCCTTGGCTTCCCGGCATTTTTGAGCGCGGACTTTGTTCATTTGGGAATAACCCACGGCGACGAACAGGTCATATTGACCGGGAGGATAGTGGGCGGCCACTTGGTCGAAATCGACCACCGGCAGACCGCAAAAGGTGGGTCCTTCGATGAATTCCTTGTTGACGGTAAAAGCGACGACCTGACGGGGGGAGTCGTTCTGGAAATAATAATGGGCGACCGAAGCGTTATCACCCACACCAAAGATGATCAAAGGTTTCATGCGCGTTCCCTAAAAGGTTCGGAAATGATGGCCCATTTTAAGGCATTTGGTCTTGGGCGGGTCATAAATAACGGCACTTAGGCTAAGCAAAGGCTTCCCTTAAAAGCGTCGATCCAGAATACAATAAGCCCCGAACGGATATTGCTCAGCCGCATCTCATGGAAGGGCGATGTATGAAAAAAGTGGCGGTTCTTCAGTCCAATTATATCCCTTGGAAGGGTTATTTCGACATGATCCACGATGTCGACCTTTTCATCTTCTATGACGACCGGCAATACACCAAGAACGACTGGCGCAATCGTAACAAGATCAAGACACCTCAAGGGGCCCAATGGCTGACGATCCCGGTGGGTGATCATGATAACCTGCTGATTGATCAGATCAAGTTGCAGTCCCCGGATTGGGCGGCAAAACATTGGAGAAGCCTGGTCCAATATTATTCCAAGGCGCCTTATTTCAAAACTTACGAATCCGCCCTCAAGAAAATCTATGAGACGAAATGGGAATATCTTTCGGAATTGAACCAACATTTGATCATGTTCATAGCTAAAGAATTGCTGGGTATCCAGACAGCCTTCGATCGTTCTGAAAATTACGCCCTGACGGGGGATAAATTCGACCGGTTGGTCCAGTTGCTCAAGAAATGCGGCGCCGAGTATTATCTTTCGGGCCCCTCCGCGAAGGATTACATGGACGAAGCTGCCATGGCCGCCGTAGGGATCCAATTGGTCTATAAAGATTATTCCGGTTATCCCGAATATCCCCAGTTCTTTCCGCCGTTCGCCCACAATGTTTCGATCCTCGACCTGCTTTTCCAAAAGGGCCCCGAAGCGCCTTTTTACATTTGGGGATGGCGTCAAGCGAAGCTTTAGGTCCGGTATTGGCCCCACTCCCATTTAAAATGCTGTTATCATGCTTCGAGCCTTTGATCCTCGGCCCGCCGGTCGGACCGAAGAACGTCATCAAATAGGAAGGCCTGATCCAATGCCTACTTTCCTGTCCGCTAAGAATTCCGCCCATCTGAACGCGCTTTTGCTCCTCATCCCCTCGGTCTATTCTTTTTTCCATGGATCCTATGTGTTAGGGGTCCTTTTTCTCTTTGTGGCCCTAGTTCTTGAGTTTTCCGGCCGGAACAGCGCGAAGGGAAGCTTGGGAGGGGCACTTTCGGCCCTGACCACGATGGAATTCAAGGAACGCTTGATCTGGGTGCTCTGGTTGGCCCTGGGATTGGTGACGCTCACTGTCCGTTCGGATCTTTACGGATTTGTGACCGAGAAGCCCCAATGGTTGGGCTGGGCCCAATTATGGATGCAGTTCGCCCTCTTTCTCGCTTTGATCGGGGCGATCCGGTCCGTTGAAACTCCCAAGAAAGCCTCGACGGACCTTTCTTCCTCGGCAGCCCGAATCTGGTTCGGCATCATCTTCGCCTTGGCCATCGTCATGCTGACCTATAAGGTTGGTTCTCCCGAGGGTTGTTATGGCAGCGACGAATCGGTGGGGATCATCATGACCCGTTGGATGCGGGATTATCAAAACTACATGCAGGGCTATTACCTTAACTACTGGACGAAACCTTTCTTTACCTATCTCACCCTGTTCCTATGGCATTGGATGCCGAACGCCACGGACGTTTTTATCGCCCGACTGACGGCCATCGTGAACGACCTGGGCACGGTTTGGCTCCTTTATTTGTGCGGCAAGGAATTGGGCGGCCGACGCACGGGTCTTTGGACCGCGGCCCTGGGCGCGGTGAGCAAGCCCCTGATGGAATTGACCGTCATGTCCACGGGCGTGGTCTCGGCGCCTTTCGCGTTGTTGTTATCGATTTTGTTCGCACTGCGGTTGTTCAAAAAAACGGACATTAAACACTATCTCCAATTCGGTTTGGCCCTCGGGCTCAACGTCTATATGACCGACTACACCCGCTTGGAGACGATCTTCCTGATCGGCGTCGTCTTTGTTTGGACCCTTTGGCAAAAGAAGAACCGGGTCTGGGCAGGACCGATGTCTTGGGTGATCCTGACCAATATCCTGGCACTGGCCGTTTATTGTTTCTATATGACCTTTGGATTCAACCAAACCTTGATGATCAATCAATGGTTCATGCAATATCCCATTCCTTGCTTCGTCGCGTTGCTCGCGATCTTCCTCGCTTTGGTCGGGACCCGCGCGGTCTTGGGCCCTCAGGCGCCGAGCGTTAAAAAGAATCAAGGCTGGTTCGCGGCCCTGCTGGGTCTTTGGATCTGTGTGTTCCTGGATTATCCCTTCATCTCCGGTTGTTGGACGCATGTGAGCGAAACCTTAAAATGGAACGGCACGGGTCTGGCCCAGGTCCTGTCGGACCTCATCGGACGACTCTATCTATCGGTCCAGATCCTCTTCTATTGGGGAGGCCGTCCCTTCAACATGGGTCTCGAGGGAGATTCTTTCTTCAGTTTCGGCGAGGTGATGGTCATTTTCCTGGGGCTCGCTTATTTCTTCGCGAAGCCCAGTTGGTCCAAGTTCTTCATCTTTCTGACGGTCCTGGTGGGCATTTTGCCCCATGTGCTGTTGACCGCTACCCACAATGTTCGGCTGATGGATTCGGTCGGGCCCTTCTTATTACTGGCCGCGATGGGGTTGAACGATCTGTGGGTGATGATGACCGCTTCGTCCGCACGCCGGTGGGTCGGGGGGTTGGTCTTAGCGGTCTTGATCGGATTCTGGGGTTGGTCGGCCTGGACCACCTATAGCCGGGTCTATTTTGACTGGTTCGACCGAACGATCACTTTTGATACGGGAGCTCAGATGTTGGCGGCGGAAAGCCAAAAGGCGGGGGACCGGGTTTATTTCTGCGACAACGCCATTGATGGTGAATCTTTGATTCTGTGCGAGGGTCTTTCCGCTCACCGTATCTGTCCGGTGAACGTGATCTACTTGAAACCGGGCGAAAAACCGCAAGATGTCGTCATCATCGTCCATGATTTCCTTTCCAAAGAAAGCCAGGCCATGGCGGCGGACATCAAACGGTATTTTCCGGGCGTGGCATGGCAAAGAAAATACGATAACAATTATTGTGTGATCCCTTCCCAAGCGCTTTTAAGACCAGAACAAAAAATGTTCATGCTGCGCAACGAGCCCGCCTCAGGTTGGAAGAGGGAATATGCCTTGAACGACGCCGGTATTTCTTTTGATATCGTCGAATATGAGGACCGGGCAGCCCATGTGGACGATCCTTTTTTACTTTATGATGGCAAGCGCAATCAGGAACTGATCCGACAAAAATTGGAGGTTATCCGTTACTTGGCCACCCTTCATATCGCAAAAGAAGGGGATTATGTTGTCCACTATCAAGGCGAAAACCGGAGCTGGCTGAAATTGGACGGCCACAAGATCGTTGATCTGGTCTTCTTTGAGTTGGACAACGCCGATCATATCCCCGTCTATTTAGGGAGCGCCAAAGAAGGGGACGTAAAGGTTCATCTGACCCAGGGTGATCACCCGGTCGAGGTAGTGATGAATTACCAAAGGTCGCTGAAGTCCCCTGAGTTTTGGCTGCGCCCGGCGGGTACGCCGGCGCCCGGGGTTTCGTTGTGGAAGTCTCTGGATTTTTAAGAGGGTAAATCAAGGAGGGTCCGATGAAAGGTCTTAAATACGGTCTGATGTTGATCCTGTTGGCGGCGGTCGTTCCCCTGGGCGCGGTGGAGCGCACGGGCATCCTGGCCCCTCCTGACATCAAAAAGCAGCAGGACGCGATCATGAGCATGCTGATCAAGGGTAACAAGGTCCATCAAAAACACATCGTCCGCAAGCCGGGACTTCCCCTTTTGATGATGGTCAGCTGCGCGGATTCCCGTGTCGAGCCTGAGGCCATTTTCGATATGAAACCGGGCGAGATCTACACGGTGCGGGCCTTTGGCAATATCGTGGACAAGAGCATTTTGGGCAGCTTGGAATATGGCGCGGACAACCTGGAATGCCATGTACTGGTCGTCATGGGCCACACGCATTGCACCGCCTTGGCGGGCGCTTTGAGCGAACATAACAGCCCCCGGACGACCTGGCGGTCCCTGAACCTGCAGGATTTGGACGCCCGTTTGCAGCCGGCGGTGGAAGCGGTGGTCGATAAGAACCTGACCGATGAGGAACGCTGGGACGCGGTGGTGCGGGCCAATGTGCTCAATACCATGCGCACGATCCGTGAACAAAGTCCCGAGTTGTGGCAGATGGAACAGGATGAGACCTTAAAGATCGTGGGCGCCGTCTATCATCTGGACACGGGCGCGGTGGAGTGGTTAAAAGAATAGTCCAAGAGGTTTCACGTGATCATCGGCGTTCCGAAGGAAGTTAAAGACAACGAGTTCCGGGTCGGCATCGTTCCCGGCGGTGTGGAAGAACTGGTCCTGGCGGGGCACACGGTGCTCATTGAAAAGGGCGCCGGGTCGGGCAGTGTTATTTCCGATAAGGATTTCCAGGAAGCGGGCGCCCGGATCGTCACGAAGAAAGACCTTTTCCGCCGGGCGGACATGGTCCTCAAGGTCAAGGAACCGCAATCTTCCGAATATTCCCTGATCCGTCCCGGACAGATCCTCTTCTGTTACTTTCATTTCGCCGCCTCCCAAAAACTGACCCAGGCCATCCAAAAGACCAAGTGTGTGGCCATCGCTTACGAGACGCTCCGCTTACCCTCGGGCGAACATCCCCTCCTTACCCCCATGAGCGAAGTGGCGGGGAAAATGGCTATCCAGGAAGGCGCCAAATACCTGGAACGTTCCATGGGCGGTAAGGGCATTTTGTTGGGTGGTGTGGCGGGGGTGCGCCCCGCGAAGGTCGTGGTCATTGGTGGCGGTATCGTGGGTTTTAACGCGGCGAAAGTGGCGGCGGGCATCGGGGCCAATGTTTCCGTGCTCGATATCAATCCTTCCCGCCTTCGCTATTTAGAGGATGTGTTGCCCAAGAACGTGACGACCCTGGTCTCGAACCGCCGGATCATCCGCGAGGAAGTCAAAGAAGCGGATCTTTTGGTCGGCGCGGTCTATGTGGAAGGCGCCAAAGCGCCCCATTTGGTGACCCGGGATATGGTGAAAAAAATGAAGCCTGGGTCGGTCATTGTGGACGTAGCCATCGATCAAGGCGGCTGTGTGGAAACCGCCCGGCCCACCACCCACAGCCATCCGGTCTATCAAGTGAACGGCGTGGTGCATTATTGCGTGACCAATATCCCTGGCGCGGTGGGGATGACCTCCACCTACGCTTTGACCAACGCGACCTTGCCTTTCGTCCTTCAGATCGCTAAACATGGGTACAAAGAGGCGATCCGCAACAATCCCGCGATCCTGCACGGATTGAACATCGACAACGGGGTATTGGTACACCCGGCGGTGCGGGCCGCTTTCGAGAAATAAACTTCCAAGGGAACCTATGCCGACCGTTTTCGCCAGCGTCAGCGCGACCATCATTCTTTTTTTTCTCGTAACCTTAGGGATGGCCCATGCCCATCTATTGCCCATGGGGCTGCACATGTTGTGGGGTTTCTTCATGGCTATCCTCATCGTCCTGCTGCAGTGCCTTATTTTTGGGTTCTTCATCGGCAGCGGGAAGTCCATCAAGCGGGTTGTGGAAGAGAACAACCTGGCCGCCCATTGGGTCCAGAAGACCAAGGACTATAAGAACCAATCCTATCCAGCCCTTATGTTGGCCATTGTCATCACGGTGGTCGCGGCGGCCTTGGGGGGAGGTGTAGGCGCGGGATCCGTTCCTCCTTGGGTCCATGGTCTAGTTATGTGGTTAGCTTTGGCGGCCAATGCCCGGTCCCTTTGGATCTCCTATAAAGTGGTCGTGGCCAACGTGAACGCCATTCATCTGATCAACGCCGAGGTTGAGAGCCGTAAGGAAGGCCGCTCGGTGATCGCGCCCCAAGAAAAGCCGAAAGAAGAATTGATCGTGAACCGCCCTCCGCCGACCCCGGCCTCCAAATACTATTTCCTGGCCGCGGCGGTCTGGGTGCCTTACCTCTATATGAAAGTTTCCCTGAGCAGCCGGGATTTCCCTTTCTGGCCTTTTTTGGTAGGCAGTCTAGCGCTGGTCGTGATCGGGGCCCTGCAAAGACCGGAAGCTGTTAAAAAATAAAGCCGTTCTTATCAGACCAAGGATCAGAATGAAAATAGCGGCGGCGGTCTTCCATCGAACGGTCCATCTCGGCGAGGCCCAACTCTATCCGCCGGACCCGAAATGTCTTTTTTGCGGTTCCACTAACCGAACCGCTTTCTATACCCTCCAAAAAGATCCGGACGTTCTCTTGCTCAAGTGTAACCACTGCTTCGCCGAAAGCGCTTCGAGACTACCCACCGAACAAGCCATGAAGGACTATTACAGCAACTATTACAACGAGGACGCGGTCAAGGAAACGAAGGACCGGGTCGCCTGTTATCACACGGCCCAATTTGGGGATTATTTGGCCCGAAAGGTGATCAAGCATTTCCCGCCGTCGGACTCTTTTGAAGTGTTGGACTTTGGCGGAGGGGATGGCGCCATCGCTTTGAGGATGGCCCAACGGCTTTTGGAAAGATCCTTCAAGAGCATTACGATCACAGTGGTCGATTACAACGAGTACCTGGCCCAGAGCGATGACGCCCGGATCCGTTTAGTTAATTGCCCGACCCTGGATCAATTACCCGCAAAGAAATTCGACTTCATCATCGCCAGTGCGGTTATCGAACATATTCCGAATCCCAAGCCAGTGATCGACCGACTCTCGTCACTCTTGAATCTGAAGGGGGTGGCCTATTTCCGCACGCCTTATATAGAACCCTTCTTGAAGTTGTCCAAGTTGCTTCATATCACGATCGATTTCACTTATCCCGCCCATATCCATGACCTGGGCGCGGATTTTTGGGAGGGAAGCATGGTCCGGCTCCTTTATCCCCAAGAGTTTTCGGTGCTGGAATCGAACCCTTCTTTTGTTGAGACCACTTTTAAGGACAACTTTTTAAGGACCCTGGCGGCTTACATCCTCAAGGCCCCCTGGTATTTGATCGGCAATGGGTACAAATGGGTTGGAAGCTGGGAGATCTTTTACCGCAAGATCGGCTAATTTTTTCGCCTGTTCAAGCCAGCTGTGAAGAGCTTTTTTGTTCAGGCTTTCCTATAAAATCAGTTAAAATACCGCCCTTGTCCGGCTTCTCCTTTAAAAAACCAGGGAAGTATGGGACTATGCGGGGCCTTGAGCGGTCCTGGAGAGGCTTTTTAGGCGTTCTGGAACGTCTAACGGGTGTCTCAACCCCTAAAATTTGAAAGTTAACCTCATGAAGATGTTCTTTAAATCTATCCTCTTGGCCCTGAACGTTCTTCTGGCCAGTAGCCTTTCCACGATGGTTTGGGCGGATGGAAATCCGAGCGATTATCTCCACACCCGTACTTATTTTGGTTTTGTCGGCACCTCGGTTAGCGTGGACAACACCGGCCTTTTCTCAGGCAGCCGCTATTCGGTCGCTCAAAGTCCGGCGTATGATTTGTCCTTGATCCCTTCCTTGTCTACCGGAACAGGTTGGGGTCTATTCATCGGTCACCGGGAAGAAGCTTATGCCTTGGAAGTCAGTTTTTGGCAATCCAGCCATACGGCGACCATCAACGGAGGAGTGGCGGGTAGCAGCCAGCAAACGCCTGTGACCATCGCCTCAGCGGTCGGGACAGCGCTCTATAATTCCATCAACGTCGACTTCAAACGCTATTTTCTGACCGATCTTCCAGTTCAGCCTTTCTTGGACCTGGGCGTCAGCTTTCCTTGGGTCGACATTTCGAACGCCGATATCGATGGCGCGGGGAACCTTTATACTTTGACCCTTTCGGGGTTGGCAGTGAATGTGGGAATAGGCGTGGAATATTACCTGATACCCGAGTTTTCCATTGTGGCGGGAGCTTATCAACGCTGGGGTAGTTTTGACGAGTTCAAAGGCTCCCAGATCGAATACAACACCTTGAATAGCACAGGTTCCAACGAAGCGAGCGGATTGAATTTCACTTTCGGCGCTACCTTGGGTGTGGAATAGGAAGGATCAAAATGAAAAAATACATCGTTTTCTTGTTCTTGGTCCTCAACGCGGTGGCCCTGGTGTTGGCTGTCTCCTGCTCGAACCAAACCCCCAATTCCGCCTTTGTGGCCCCGGTCCAGACCGTGGCGGCCAGCAATCCTACTTGGAGCGCCACACCGACCTTTACCTTTACCCCAAGCCCGACGGCCACTCCGGTTTATCCTGTCTCCGGTTTCAACGCCCCCTATGCCTTGGCCATTGACAGCATGGGCCGACAATATGTGGGCGATACCGGCAATAACTCGATCAAGCAATATATCAGCGGGATTCAATCCTCCTGGCCCGCGGGTAAGCCTAAATCCACGGCTTTGACCTATACCTCGCCCAAAGCCTTGACGACCGATTCCTCCGGCAACATTTACGTGGTCGGTAATGGATCGGCACAAGTCACCCGGTTCGATAGCAACGGCAATTTGGCGGCCCAATACAACCTTTCTACCTCGACGAACCTGCAAGGCCTGGCCTGCTATGGCACGAACCTTTATGTGAGCGACGCGGGCAATAAGAAGATCGTCGCTTTAACGTTACCCTCGGGCACGAGCAATGCCACGTTCAACGGAGGCACTGTTTCCACGGCCGCTTATGGAACGCCTTATGGCTTGGCAGTGAATAGCGCTGGCACTACGGTCTATGTGGCGGCCAGCGATAACTGTATCCACATCTACACTTCCGCCGGGGTGCCCGCTTCACCGGCCTCCATTTATGGGTTCAACGCGCCTTACGCGGTCGCTTTAGATTCGGCCAATGATCTTTTCGTTTCGGACACGGGAAACAAGCAGGTTGAGGAGTTCACCGTGGGGAATTATTTCAATGCGCCCGCCTTGATCTTCGGTCAGGGTACTTTGAGTACTCCTGAAGGCGTTGCGACCGATCCCTCGGGCAATGTCTATGTGGTCGATTCGACCAATAACCAGTTCTATCAGTTCGTGCCATGAACGAAAGGAGCCCAATCGTGAAACGCGTCGCTTTTTTTCTTTTGCTTGCTTTGGGATTGGTCTTGCCTTGGGCTTGTACCAACTCGGCGCCCACGGGGCCATTGGCGACCTATAACTTGACGGCCACCTTCACCAATACGGTTACCCTGACACCCACCAATTGGGCAGGTTATACCAGCACTGCTACCCGGGTGCCGGGTGTGATCACGAATACCCCGACCATGACAATGACCATGACCAATACCCAGACACCAACGAATACCTTTACCCCGACGAAGACGCCTTCGGGTCCCACGCCAGTGGCGACCGGCGGTGCTTGGACCGCGAATAAAGCGCCGAATGGATTGGCCTATGACGGCACACGCTATGTTTACGCGGCTGAGGGTACTGAGAATCAAACTGGCGGACAGATCGAAGTGTTCGACACGACCACCGGCCATTCAGTGGCCACGGTGACCACCTATAATTCGACCGCTTTGGTCCAACCGAATGGAGTGGCTTATTACAGTGGATCCCTCTATGTGGTCGATCAGGGCTCCAGTGTGGCCTATAAGTACCAGATCAACCTGACGGCGGGGGTTTACACCAGTTTGACGGCTTCGGCGGCGGTGAGTACCCTGGCTTCGGGCCCAGCCTCTTTGTTGAATCCCCAAGGCATCACGGCGGATAGTACGGGCAATATCTACATCGCCGATACGGGTAATGACTATATCGAGATCCTCGGTTCTTCTTTCTCGAACGTTCCCTCGGTTGTTTTCAATAATGGAGGGAACTTCAATAACATCAGTTCGGTGGCGGTCAATAGCGCGGCCTCCACGATCTACGTGGCGGATCAGGGCAACCAACAAGTCGAGATGTTCAACAGCAGCGGTACCTTGCTCGGTCAATTCTCTACGGGCACCAATTCGGGCGTTTATGGCATTACCGTGGATGGTAGCGGTAAAGTTTATGTCGCCGATTCGGACGCGGGGATCGTCAAAGAATATGATTCCACTTCGTCTCCGGCAGGCGCTTTTATCACCTCAGGCTTGGGCATCACAGCGAACAATATCAGCCCCGATGGTCTGGTTTTCTTGGGGGCCAATTTGTTGGTGGCGGACTACAGCAACGACGCACTTTACCTAGTGACACCTTAGGATCTTCCTAAAAACCGCTGAACCTTTCGAGCCTAGGTCTAAGACCGGGGCTTTTTTGTTTTCAGCCCCATTTCACCCGTCCCGAGGCCTCTCAAGGACCCCGCAAACCTCCTTTTAGCCCTTTTTCACTTAGGAATGTCCTCCTAATTGGGTTAAAATATCCTTGTTTTTTGATGGTCCGCTTTGGCTTTTAATGTCAATCGAGGATGGGGGTCGAATGAAATTCAATCGAATCGCTCTATACGCCATACTTTTTTCAATACTTTGTTTGGGCGGGTCGTACAAAGCTTGGGCCGATGACGAAGAAGAGACTTACGGACAGCCTGAGTCCCATGACTTCATCAAGCACCGCGCCTATATCGGTTTCTTTGGAACTTCAGCGACGATCGACACCAGCGGTGATTTCAATGGTTTTGTTGGTTATACTTTTCCCCCTAGCGGTACTTCGAACGCGGAATTGGATTACATTCCCGCGATTAACCGCAATTTTGGTTGGGCCGCAATGGCTGGTTATCGTGAGAACGCCTGGGCCGCGGAGATCAGCTATTGGTACAGCAATCACACCGCCAATGTTTATAACGGCGTGGATGCCAGCGGTAACCCGGTCACTCTCTTGAGCACGACAGCGGTTTATTCCACCATCAACCTCGATCTCAAACGTTATTTTTTTACCTCACTACCGATCCAACCCTTCATTTTGGGAGGGATGAATTTTTCTTTCCTTTCTTCCCATGACACTTCTGAACTGCTGAACAACGCCCAAACCAACGTCATCCTGGCGGGAAACCAGACCGAAAGCGGTTTTGGCCTGAACTTGGGAATTGGCGCTGAGCTCTACGTGGGCGATGGGTTCTCCATTCTCGGTGGAGCGACCCAACGGTTCACCAGTTGGGCGGGAATCACTGGCGCGGGCAAGGTCAACGAGACCCCGGCCCCTTTGAACAGCGCGAGCAACCCGACGGGCTCCTTGGAGGGTAACGGGCTTAATTTTTACTTGGGCGCTACCTTCGGTTTGGAATGACGGGTGGTCTGATTCGGCATTTTTTTGGACTATTTTGATCGTTAAGAGAGATCCTTGAGACCATCCTTTAAATCCATCCTTTGCCTGGCCCTTTTGACGGCATTGTTCCCGGCAAGTTCGCGAGCCGCGCAACAGGCTTATTTGTCCGAGTCGCCCAATGGGCGCTACCGGGTGTTGGTCGAGCAGGTTCTGGACCGCCGGGTGGAGGACAACATCTTCTTCCGTTATCCGATTATTGTTGAGAACATCAAGAATGTTGATCGCCGTTTTGAGACCGTGGACGCGGGTCCCCGGCTGGCCCGCCAGACCGAAAAGAAGACCTTTGAGGTCCGCTGGGACAATTCCACGCCGCCTCAATTGGAATCGGTCCGGTTCGATTGGGCCCCGGATAGCCTGAAGTTCTTCATGCACTTGGAAGTGCTCGAGGGCATTTGGAAGACCTATTTTGTCGACATTAACAAAGGAACCACCACGGATGTCACCGGGGACCTGGAACAAGCCCTCTCCGATAAGATCGATTTCCGTGGTTGGGATTGTCAGCAACCCAAATTCAAGTTGGTCCATTGGGTACAACCCCACCTGGCTTTTTTCCGGCTGACCACGGTCTGCGGTAAGAGCAAGACCAAGGAAAATTCCGAATTGTTCTACGTGAAGGATACGGTTCTTTTCGACACCGAGCTGGTGAAGACGGTGGATGATTGCGGTGATTGTAAGAACGAGAAGGCCATCGATCGGTTCAACGATTATTACCGCAAGAGTTTGCCAACCCCTACGCCGACCGCCGAAGAGACCCCGACCAACCAATAGTCGTTCCCGTGGAATGATTTTCCCGTGGACGCGGGGCGCTCTTGCTAAAATGAGCCATGTTCTCGACCTCCGATAACCGTCCCGCCTATTCACGAATTTTCTCCGATGTTTTTCCGGGTACTCTTCTTGCCTTTCTTTATTTCCTTTTACTTTTACCTTGGCTGGCGAAGAACCGGCTCTTAGGCCTGGACGAATCCATCTACGCGGATATCGCTTGGTCCGAGGTCCAGGGAGGCCATTGGTGGCCTTTGATCTTTCGTGGCCAGCCTTTTTGGGACAAACCGCCGCTCTACCTTTGGATGCAGGGACTGGCTGTTGAGATCTTTGGCCGTAATGAATTTTCCATCCGGATCCTTTCCGCCCTGGCGGGAGCCCTTTGTATCCATTACGTCTCGCGGCTCGGCACCGTGTTGGGCAATAGCCTGCGGGTTGGGTTTTTCTGCGCTTTGGCGATGCTCCTTCAAGAACACTTCATCCTTTATAGCCGTATCGGTACTTTGGATATGGTGCTCCTGGCCTGCTTTTTGGGCACTTGGTGGCACATGACCAAGGCCTTCAATCCGCCCAGCCACGAAGCCGCGGATCGCGAGTTGCTCTTCGCGGGTCTTTGGATGGCCGCCGGAGTGTCGATCAAATCCTGGTATGGATTCTCTCTCTCTCCGGCTCTCTTCTTTGCGCTCTTGTTCTGCCGGCCCTGGCCCTTCACGGCCTCCAAGGTCTTTTCGAGACTGTTCCTGCCGGCCCTATTGGTCATGATCCTCTGGATGACCGCCAGCGCCTTAACTTTTGGCTCACCTTACCTTCACTGGGCCTGGGAGTTCGATCTGAAGGGACGATTCGGCGCGGGCGGGTGGAACTCGCTGAACAACCTGCAATATCACGCCCAGTTTTATTCCGCCCTGGCCCAGGAAGGTCTGGCTTTCCTTTGGCCTTTCCTGCCTTTATCCCTTTTCCTCTGGGTGAGGGAGGGTTGGTCCCAATCGGCCCGGGGTTGGTTCGATTCCACTAGCGTAATAGGTTCTTCCTTTTTCTTTTACTATCTCTTCTTCATCCTTTTCTTCATTGCGACCCTGATCAATTATCTGTTGCCCCTATTGCCTGTCGCGGCCCTAAGCCTGGCTTTCCTTTTTCGTTTCGAGGAAGAGAAACGGGTCATCTTAGCGGCGACCTTCGCGGCTTTCTTGGGCTTGGTGAACGGCCTGACCCAGGATGAATATGCTTTGTGGGTACTGGTGGGATCCTTCGTTTGTTGTTTTTTGCTAGTCCTTCCGGCCCAGTGGGGGCCGCGCCGGACCTGGCTTGTGGGAGCCTTGGTCCTTTGGTCGATGGGCACGGGTATCAAAGCTTTTTCCTATTGGATCGATCCACCGGACCCGAACCGAATTTGGGTCCTGGCAGTGCTGGAACATCCGGCCGAATATCCCGGCCAGAACCTTTATTTCGTGGGGGAAGAGACGGATGCCCGGGTCCTGGAGTTCTACAGTAATTACCACGTCATTTCCCTGGCCCAAATGCCGACCGAGCAGCCCGAGGACGGGGCCCTTTTGTTCCGGAACCAGAATCGGGCAGTCTATCTTTTCCCATCCCGGGCCAAGTACCCCAGGGGCCTTTTAAAATAGGCCGAAATCAGGCCTAAAGAAACCTCCTGGCCTGCCGTTAGGTTCCCTAACAGGAGGTCGTCATGAATACCATTACGAACAGTTCCCTCACCAACGTCTTGAACAATGGTTATAGCTCCCTGTTGGGAAGCTATGGCGCCTCGGCTAATTTCGGCTCTATCTTCAGCCAGGCCCTCACCGCGGCCAAGACCCCCGCTCAAAAAGCAGAAGTTGCCTTCGCCCAAGTGCAATACAGTGACCTCAATGTGTTAGCCTCCATGGACAGCGGTTCCTCAGACTCCTCGAATCTCTCTTCCTTGGCGGGGCTGGCATCCCTTTTAGGGGGCAACGATCCTTTCGCGGCGCCTCCCGCCTGGGAGACACAGTTGGCGAGTTTGCTTGGCCCCAATTCCACCGCGGCCCAAGCCTTAAACCTAGATCAGCAAGCGGCCTTGGCCAGCCAATCCCTCATGAATGGTAACCTGAGCTCCTTGGGTTCCGGTTCCAGCGTTAATTCGCTGATCTGAGTTCATCCTACCCGGACGTCGGGCGTGGCCCCATCCCCTTGGGTGCCGCGCCTTTTTATTTTCCGGGAAGGTCCGCTAGCTTTTAAACTAGGGCTATGAACCTACATCGCGTCCTTTCCGGCCCTTGGCTTTTCCTCTTTTTCGCACTGGTCTATTCGGTCCAAGTGCTACCACGGCTTGGCACCGACGCCCTGACCAATGACGAACCGGTGGAGATCACCAACGGTTATTACTATTGGTCCCAGGGTGATATCCTCACGCCCCACTTACACCCGCCCCTGGCCTCCGCCCTGAGCGCTTTACCCTTACAGCTCTTCCACTTGAAGACATCCAACCTGGGCGGCGATTCGGTAGACCGGGGAGAGGCCTTCCTTTTTCAATGGAACCGGGATCAATTGCTTTCAATCACCATTGCTTGCCGGTCGGTCAGTTGGTTCTTCGGTTTACTCATTGGCGCCCTTCTTTTTTGGATTACCCGGAAAGAACCGCTTTGGTGCGCTGCGACCCTTTTCTTTTGGGCCTTGGATCCGACCTTTTTGGCTTTAGCAGGCTTGGCTAAGATCGAGCTCATTCCGGATTTTTTTCTTTTGCTGGCTGTCTCTTTCTTCGTTCAAAACTCCCAAAAACCGGGGAAGGGTCTAGCTTGGGCGGCGGGTCTGGCGACCGGGTTGGCGGTCGCCGCGAAGTTCGATGGGCTGATCCTTCTCCCGATTTTTGTCCTATTGGAACTGTTCACCCGTCCATGGATGGGGAAACGGATATTAGAACGATGGTCTTTGGGCATTTTGGGTGCTTGCGCAGGATTCGTCCTGGCTTATCTTCCGTTCTTTGTTCTTTCGCCCCAGCGCGCCAGCTTTTTCCCGATCCTCCGGGAAAAATTCTCAGAGAACATGGTCTTTGCCCGGCATCCATTTCCGGTCTATTTCCTTGGACAAGCGAGCCTGGGAAGCCATTGGTATTATTTTCCGGTCGCGTTCTTTCTCAAAGAACCCATCGGGTTTTTATTCTTTTTGTCCTTGGCGGTTATCGGGATCGCGTCGAAAAAACTACAGATGCCTCTTTGGCAATGGTTGCCAGTGCCGGTGCTGGGGTTGGCTTTGTTACCGGTAACTAATCTCGGTGTCCGCTATCTTTTGCCGCTTTATCCTTTCCTTTTCCTGGTCGCGGCCCGGGGTCTTGAGTGGTTGGCGCAGGAGGCGAAGGGACGGCTGTTCCTAAAAGTGGTTCTGGGCGTAGCCCTTTTATGGCAGGCGGGCAGCGTCATCCTGAATTTTCCCCATGAGATCAGTTATTTCAACGAACTGGTCCTTCCACAAAGAAAGATCCATTATCTGGCGGATTCCAACCTGGATTGGGGCCAGGACGCACGACGATTGGCTCAAGTTGCCAAGCAAAGACATTGGGGTAAGGTCAAATTGGCCTATTGGGGCGGGATCGATCCGGCAGTTTATGGGCTGGACTGGGAACCATTTCAGAAGCGGGACCTGGAAAAACCCCAGCCGGGATGGGTCTATGTGATCAACGCGGGATTCTATCAGTTGGCGCCCGTGGCTTATCCCGCGACAAAACCTATTGCGGAAAGCTGGATCGAGAACGCCTTGCCGAGCGGCAAGGTCGGCGATGGATGGTATTTTTACGAGATCCCGGGTGTCCGAAAAGAAGAGAAAGGCCCTTGGTTGCCTTCGGCACCTTTCCAGCAGTACCGAGGCTACGCTTATACCCTCACACGTTCTTCATGAAGTTCTTCCACTTAAAATTCCCGTTGTGGTCCAGGAAGGGCTGCAGTAGCAACTGCTTGAATCGTAAGAACCGGGTGGTGTGGAAGAGGTCCAGCCCCAGGCTCAATTGGTTGACCTTGGCCGGGTCCTTGTAAGTGCCGAAAAGAACATCCCAGCCGGAGAAAATGAAACCGTAATTCTTGTTCCGTTCCTCGGTCTTCTGCGAGTGGTGAACCCGGTGCATATAGGGCGTGATAAAAATGGACCGGATGGCCTTTTCCACAGAGGAAGGCAGGTTCACATTGCTGTGGTCATAGAGGACGAAAAGGGCGCTCAGGATCTCATAGATGAAGACCGAATAGATCGGAGCCCCGATCAAGTAGACAAAACCCGCTTTGACCAAGGTGGTCAGGATCAACTCCAGAGGATGAAAGCGCAATCCAGTGGTGACATCCACCTCGGGGTCGGTGTGGTGGACCCGGTGGATCTTCCACAACCAAGGAATGGCGTGGTAGAGCCGGTGCAAGTAATAAAGGACCCAGTCCAAGAAGGTCACGGTCAATATGAAGCCTGATATCTCCGGCACCTTTATCCAGTTCATCACCCCAAAACCTTG
This sequence comes from candidate division FCPU426 bacterium, assembly GCA_027452205.1. Classification (GTDB taxonomy): domain Bacteria; phylum Oederibacteriota; class Muellerivitia; order Muellerivitales; family Muellerivitaceae; genus Bog-1183. Next base: position 690,240 of record DAIDGV010000024.1, read on the forward strand.
ACCATAGGCCTTAATGGCTACCCAAACAGTGAAACTTGGAAGAACGAAACGCATCAACAGGGCGTTCAAAAGGGCCAGCAGGATGTTGTTGGGCCAGCGCAAAAGGCGAGGAGTCTTTTCTTGATAGGCTTCGGCTTGCATTTCTAAAAGGGTCAGGATGGCGAAGGTGAGAAGGAAGATCGTCCAGGGAAGATGTTTGTGGCTCTCGATCCAATTCATGCAGGCGTTAAAATCCATGACGGCCTCCCAAGCGGTACTTCATTAAGTATATCCCTTTTGAAAGCCGGGTGGACAGGCCAGAACCTTGAAATCAGCCCTGTTTTCGGGACATTTCGATCTGGTGCAGCAATTCCCGAAGGCTGATGTCCGCCATGGAGTCGATCAGGCGGTCGGCCTCGTTTAGCGGCATTTGACGGGTCACGGAGTTGGGCACGGCCACGCAGTAAAGTCCGGCGGCCTTGGCGGCTTTGACACCGTTGGGAGAATCCTCGAAGGCCAGGGCCCGGTGGGGCTTCACGCCCATGGTGGTGAGCGTTAATTGATAAAGCTCCGGATCCGGTTTAACCTTTTCCACATCGTCGGCGGTGCGGATGGAATGGAACCAATCCGCGATCTCGAAGCGGCTGAGGTGGCCCATCACCCAGTTCTGGTCCGAGCTGGAAGCCAACGCGATCGGGATCTTCAACTTTCGGGCCTCTTCCATATAATCCAAAACACCAGGGCGGGGTTGTAAAGGTCCCAGGGCTTCCCGGCAAAGGTCCCGGTGGCGTTGGTTGAGCTCTTTGCGGTCCAGGGTTCGGCCGACCTGTTCCTCCAGATAAGCTTCCACGTCAAAAGCCCAATAGGAAGTACCCACGCATTTGGCCCATTCGTGGATCGGCAATCGCACCCCATGATCGCGGAAGATGGCGCTCCACGCCTCAAAGGTCACGGTTTCGGTATCCAAAATAAGGCCGTCAAAGTCAAAAACGATCAGGTCCATGGGCGGGGATTCTACCAGTGCGAACCCAAAAGTAAAGAAGGGGGCCGAAAAGGTGCACGCTCCTTTCCAGTTCGGCTAAAATGACCCATCTTTTGAGGGGACACCACTTGCTGAACCATTCTGAACAACGAAAATCCGTTCTAGAGGCCGAGAACATCACCCTAAGCTTCGGGGGATTGGTGGCGGTGGACCGTTTCTCCATGGTGCTGCGTGAGGGGGAATTGGCGGGCCTGATCGGCCCCAACGGCGCAGGCAAGACGACCGTGTTCAACATGCTCTCGGCTATTTATCGGCCCCAATCCGGGGATGTGCGGGTGATGGATCATTCCATCCTCGGATTGAAACCCCATCAAGTACTGCGTCGGGGCTTGGTGCGCACTTTCCAGAACATCCGTCTTTTTAAGGATCTGACCGTCGAAAAGAACATCCAAGTGGCCTTCCATCACGCCAACCCTTATGGTTTCGCGGCGGCCTTGGTCCACACGGACCATTATTTCGATATCGAAAAACATTACGCTGAACGCACTGAAGAACTGATGAACGTCCTTGAACTGGGCCACCGCAGGGGTGCCTTGGCCGGGGCCCTACCCTATGGTGACCAGAAAAAACTGGAGATCGCCCGGGCCTTGGCCACCGGCGCCAAGATACTGCTTCTGGACGAACCCGCGGCGGGCATGAATCCCCAAGAGTCCCTTTGGTTGATGCGTATGATCGAAAAAGTACGCGATCAGTTCAAACTTTCGGTTCTCCTGATCGAGCATGACATGAAAGTGGTCATGGGTATTTGCGAAAAGATCTATGTGATGGACCACGGGGTCCGGATCGCCGAGGGGACACCCCAACAGATCCAAAAAGATCCCCGGGTCATCGAAGCCTACTTGGGCATGAGGAACAAAAAGTGACAGAATCTCTTTTGCAGATCAAGGACCTCTCGGTCTTTTATGACGCGGTGCAAGCTTTACGTGGGGTCAGCCTGCAAGTGCCCCAGGGTACGGTGGTCTCCCTGATCGGGGCCAATGGCGCGGGCAAGTCCACGGTGCTGCGGGCCATTTCGGGACTGAAAAAACCCACCGCGGGCCAGATCCTTTTCAAGGGGCGGTCCATTGCTGGGATTAAGCCCGAGGAGATAGTCCGGTTGGGAGTGGTGCAATGCCCCGAAGGACGGGGAGTTTTCCCCAACCTGACCATCGAGGAGAATCTGGACCTGGGCGCTTTTGTCCGCCAGGATAAAGTTGGCATCCGCCAGGACCTGGAAAAGGTCTATCAACTCTTTCCCCGCCTTAAAGAAAGGACCCAGCAATTGGCGGGCACCTTGTCTGGTGGGGAACAGCAAATGCTGGCCATTGGCCGGGCTTTGATGGCACGGCCCCAATTGCTTTTACTGGACGAACCTTCCCTGGGATTGGCTCCCCAGGTGATCGAGCTTATTTTCGAGACCATCGCCCAGATCAACCGCCAGGGCACGACTATCCTTTTGGTCGAACAGAACGCCCAATTGGCCCTGGAGGCTTCCCATACCGCTTATGTGTTGGAAACCGGGAACACTATCCTTGAGGGTGAAGCGTCGAAAGTGCTGAATGACCCTAAAGTAAAAGAGGCTTATTTAGGAGAAACGGCTTAAAAGGCCCGTTCTAGGGGTTTTCCCTTGCAACGGCCTGGGGCAGAGTCTATAAGAATGGAACATTTTCCACGGAGAAGACGTTCATGAAAAAAGTCCTGGTTGTGATCTTAGGGTTGATGGCCTCACCGCTTTGGGCACTCAGTGTGTCCTCCACTGCGGCGCCAGCAAACACGGCTCAACCCGTGGCGACTTTTGCGGCTACGGCCCAATCGACTGTGGCTTCCGTTGGCACTCCGGGTATGACGGTTTCTCCCGTGACGACGCCTTCCATGGACATGACGCCTTCTTCCCCTTCGCAGACCCCTTTGACAACCCCGTCTTTACCAAAACCGCCGGCCTTGTCCTCCACGGTTTTGACACCGGAAAACACGGCTAGCACCGAGCGCTTCATGTTCCAATTCAACGTGAGCGCGATCCCGGCCGTCAGCAGCGCCGCCGCCACCCAACTGGGCTTAGGTTTCGGTTTTGACGCACGTATCAGTTATGCCTTTGATGATTTCTTTTCCATTGGACTGGAAAGTGGTTTTGACACCAATCCTTTCAATAATAATGTACTGGGAGCGGGTAGCTTTGGTCTGCCTTCGGGGGCTACGGCCAGCATGACCCACATCCCGGTCTTGGTGGTTTTCCAGATCGGCATGGGTGACGAAGGTGGGCCGATCCAGCCTTACCTCATCTTGGGTGCGGGCATGGCTTTGGATTCGTACAGTTTGCAAAACGCCGCTTTCCCGGCGGGAACGACCACCTCTTGGGCCAACTTCGAATTCGACCCGGGTTTGGGAGTGGCTTTCGTGCTCAACAAGGGTCTAAACCTTTTTGTTCAAGCTAAATTCGCCATGGACTTCGACGACAACAATTCGGACAACACCGGACAAATGGCCGACACACCGATCATCACTATCCCGGTCCAAATGGGTTTGAGCTTCAATCTTTAATAAGAACTTCCCGGTCCGCTTAGATATCGACGCTTTCTTGTCTTCGCTTACGACCATCGTTTCGGTGACGGACCTTCGGATCTTACCGGATGTCCAACTGGCCCAGGGGATGCAACCTTATCTATTGTGCGGTGTCGGGCATGACATGGTGAATTTTTCAGAGACGGGTTCCAGTTAGAGTATATCCGCGAGCAGCTTGGATTTCCTGCTCGGTGCCGGCATTCAATCCGATCTGGGTAACAAACTGAAGGCTTTTATCGGGGCAAAATATAACTCAGCGAGCGTGAGTTATACGCTCAGCGGCGGCGGTTCTAGTGCCGCTACGGGCGTGATCGCGTCCTTTTCAGATGTTCTGATCTCAGCCGGGTTACAGATCGTCCTCAATTGATCGTTCAGTTATCTCTAGATTACAGGCTTCTTTTGGGGCCCGTCCGTCCCTTGTTTTGACCCAGTCCAGCCCGTAAGATAGCCCCTCGATTTTCCAACATTGGGGTTCCCGTGAAAAAGTTGTTCGAAAACAAAGTCTTCAAGTTCCTTGCGTCCATCCAGCTTGCTTTACCCATGATCCTTCTCATCTCCGCGTTGTTGGCGGCGGGGACCATCGTCGAATCCCGTTATTCCACCGCGGTGGCCAAACGTTTTGTCTACAGCACCTGGTGGTTCAACCTGGCCTTGCTGCTCTTGGGTATCAATGTGCTGTGTTCGGCCCTTTCGCGGTTTCCTTGGAAAAAACACCAGACCGGTTTCGTTATCACCCATCTGGGCATCCTCATCATCCTGGCGGGTTCCTTCGTGACCCAGCAATTCGGGGTGGACGGCCAAATCGCCTTGAATGAAGGTGAAACGGGTCATGTGGTCCAAGAGGAAAAACCAACCCTTTATTATCAGATCGACCACGGTTCCATCGAACAGATCGCCGCGGGGTTCGAATACAGGGCGCCTAGCCCGGAACACCCGCTCCTCATCGATCTGCCCCATGACGGGCTTTTGATGATCAACCAGTTCTTCGTGAACGCCCAAAAGAGCGTCGATGGCCGACCGGCAGGGCCGAACGAGAAGGGGTTTCCCGGGGTTCATGTGGTGCTGGACAGTTCTTTCGTGCATGAGAACCAATGGTTGTTCCTGGGCGACCCGAACTACGGTCACTTGGACCTGGGTCCAGCCGCGGTTTTCTTCGAGAAGGAAGCGGATTGGGAAAAACGCCGGGCGAAGGATCCCCAAAGCATCGCGCCCAATACCCTGGCGGTGATCCTGACCGCCGACAACAAGTTGAAATACCAGACCAGCCACAATGGACAATTCACGCCCATGTCGCCAGTAACCATCGGCACCGAGAACCCAACCGGCTGGATGGACATGCAATTCAAGGTCGCGGACCGGGTCTTCAACGCCGTTCCCGAGGAAAGCTATAAACCCGTCGACTTCGGCTATCAAAAAGACCTGAACCCGGCCCTTCATTATGAGGTCATCAGCCGAGGCGGCCGGAAAGAAGGCTGGTTGGGCTTCCAGAACCAGACTGCTTTTATGTTGGCCGGTTCCGCTTTTGAATTGGCTTATGGTCCCCGCCAGTTGGAACTGCCTTTCACCCTCCGGTTGGTGAAGTTCCATTTGGGGCTCGACCCGGGCACGCAAAAGGCTGCCTCTTACGCCAGCGATATTTATTACACCGATATGCGGAATCCGGGGCAGGAAGTTCCCTATGACATCAGTATGAATAAACCCTTGCATCACGATGGCTTCACGGTCTATCAGGCTAGTTACGAGCCCCAACCCGACGGGAAATATGTCTCGGTCTTCGCGGTCGGGCAGGATCCGGGACTGGCAGTCAAATATACTGGCGCAATCGTATTGGTGCTGGGGATCATCCTGATGTTTTGGTTCAAAAATCCGGCATGGGGGAAGAAGGAAAAATGAAAAGTAAACTTTGGTTGTTCCTGGTCCTATTATTGGCGGCGCCTTTGAGCGCCCAAACCTTGGACTTCAAGGCCCTGTCTCTCCTCCCCCTTCAGGAAGGCGGCCGGGTGAAGCCCCTGGATACCTTCGCCCGGGAAAGCGCGCGAATGATCACCGGTCACGAGAAATTCCAAGGCCAGGGTTCGATGGACCTGCTCTTTGATTGGCTCACCCATCCGGCTGAATGGAACAACAAAAATTTCATACTTATCGAGAACCTGGAACTGAAGAACCTTTTAAGCGTGCCCGTAGACCAAAAATTCGTCTCGCCAAAGTTCCTCATCGCCAATGACGGTTTCATCGCTTACGCCAAGATGAATTACGCCAAACAAGAGAAGAAGATCAGCTTGAACGCCATGGAAAAAGAGTCCCTAACGGTCTTCACCCGCCTACAGCGTTTCGAGGATATCGAGACGGGAAAATTGCTGGCTCTCTTGCCGATCCCGAATGAAAAGACCCAAAAGTGGGTTACCCTGGAAGACCTGCAGGACGCTTACCGTAAGAATCCCAAGGGGATGCCGGACGCCATCAAGACCATCCTGGCCACCTTCGCTCAGGTGCTCAAAAGTTATGATGCCCATGACGCGGCCGGATTCGCTTCCAATAGCCAGGACCTTTCCATGCTCTTGGCCCAATTGGGAACCAAAGAATCGGTGGACCCGGGCAAGATCGCCCTGGAAGTACAGTTCAATTCGCTCAAGCCTTTCCAATGGGCTTGGATCCTTCATTTATCGGCTTTTGTTTTGGTGGGGCTCTCGATTCTTTTCGCGTCACGGGCGCTTTATGTGCCAGGTTTCATCGCTTTCCTGGCGGGGATCGGCATTAGCGCTTATGGATTCATCTTGCGCTGTATCATCGCGGGACGGCCGCCAGTGTCGAATATGTACGAATCACTGCTTTGGGTGACCTTCGGCATGACGGTTTTCGCGCTCATCTTCGAGCTGATCTATAAGAACCGCCAGTTCGTGGCGGCGGGTTCGGTCCTGGCGGTGTTGGGTTTCGTGCTAGCGGACAACGCTCCGACCATCCTGGATCCTTCCATCCAGCCCTTGGAACCGGTCCTGCGCAGCAATTTCTGGCTGACCATCCATGTGCTCACCATTACCCTCAGCTACGCGGCTTTCCTGCTGTCCCTGGGTATCGGCCATGTTTGCCTCTGGACCCTTTGGAAATACGCCGGGGATAAAGAGCGGCTGAAGAAACAGATCCAACTGCTTTACCGTGTCGTTCAAGTGGGTATCGTGATGCTGGCGGCGGGAACCATTTTGGGCGGGGTTTGGGCCAGTTATTCCTGGGGCCGTTTCTGGGGCTGGGATCCGAAAGAGACCTGGGCGCTCATCGCGCTTTTGGGTTATGTGGCCATCCTGCACGGGCGTTTGTCCGGTTGGCTGAAGGAAAAAGGCTTCATCATCGGGGTGGTCCTGGCCTTCTTAGGGGTCCTGATGGCTTGGTATGGGGTCAACTTCATCCTGGGCGCGGGGCTGCACAGCTATGGCTTTTCGAAGGGTGGTCTTCCTTACGTTATTGGGTTCGTGACGATCGAAGTGATCCTGATCTTGATCGTGGGTTTGAAGCCGACGAAAAAAGCCTGATCTAAAAAACAAAAGGCGCGGGGCCTTTTGGCTTCGCGCCTTTTTTGTGTCCTGAACTTTTAAAACCCGTAAAGCGCGCCGAACTTCTTGTTGAGATGGTCCAGGAAGGGCTGGCTGGACAGGTCCTTGCCGGTAGCCACTTTGCACAGGTCGGTAGCGCGGTAGCGTTGGCCTTGGCTGTGGATCTTCTCGTTGAGCCACTTTTTCAAAGACTTGAAGTCACCCTTCTCAAATTTTCCCTCTAACCCGCCCAAATCCTCGTTGGCCTTGGCGAAGAACTGCGCCGAGTAAAGATTGCCCAAAGTATAAGTGGGGAAGTAACCAAAGCTGCCGTGGCTCCAATGCACGTCCTGCAAGCAGCCCACGCTGTCTGTTGGGGGTACCACACCGAGGTACTGTTTCATGGCGTTGTTCCAAGCGGCTGGGATATCAGCCGCTTTCAAGGAACCGCTGATCAATGCGGTCTCGATGTCATAACGTAGGCACACATGCAGGTTGTAGGTCACCTCGTCGGATTCGGTGCGGATGAAGGAAGGCGCCGAGTGGTTGATGGCGAAGTAAAAAGTCTCCACGCTCAGGTCATCAAAGATCCCAGGGAAGCTTTTTTTCAATTCAGGAAAGAAATATCTCCAAAAGGCCAGGCTGCGACCCACCAGGTTCTCCCACATCCGGGATTGGGACTCATGGATGCCCAACGATACTGCTGAGGCCCGGGGTGTGCCGTAATGAGCGTCACCGGGCAGGTTCTGGTCGTAAATGCCGTGGCCGGCTTCATGCAAGGTGCTGAAAAAAGCGTTCTCAAAATTGTTTTCCTCGAAGCGGGTGGTGATCCGGGTATCACAGGGGCCCAGGCCGGTGGTGAAGGGATGGGCGCTCACGTCGATACGCCCCTTCTCAAAATCAAAACCGATCTTCTCGGCCAGCAAGCGGCAAAAGGCCACCTGCTTATCCACGGGGCAGGCCCGCTTCAAAATGGAAAGGTCCGGTTGTTTTTTGGACGAGGTGATCTTGGCCACCAATTCGGCCAGGTTCTTTTTCAGCGGGGGAAAGAGCTCGTCGAGCTTCGCGGTGGTCAAACCTGGTTCGTAATCCTCCAACAGAGCATCGTATGGATGGGCGGTATAGCCATAGCATTTAGCCTGTTCCTGGGTGAGGCCGATGATCTTTTCCAGCCAAGGTTGGAACCGGGAGAATTGGTTGGCCTTGCGGGCTTCGACCCATTCGACCTGGGCGTTGCTGCTGACCCGGGCCATTTCCTCCACCAATTTTTGAGGTAACTTCTTCGAACGGTCATAGGACCTCCGCCATTCGCGCAGGTTCACCGCGCTGTCGCTCAAGGGGTCGCCGGTCAGGGCCTTGGAGGATTCCGCCTGGGCGATCAGTTCGCCCACCTGGGGGTCGGTGAATTTTTGATGGCACATGCCGGCCAAAAGGGAAAGTTGTTCGGCGCGGTAAGCGGCGCCGGCGCCGGGCATATAGACCTCTTGATCCCAGCCTAAGATACCGGCGGTGTTGCCCAGAAGGGCGATCTCCTTCATGCGTTGGGTCAGCGTTTCATAAGCTTGTTCGGGGGTCATGGCGGCTCCAAATCTTCAGATTTTGTGAGGATAAGCTTCTAATACAGCCAAGGCGGTCCAAAAGTGGTAGTATTTTAACGAATTTTTAAAGAAAACGTTGGATGCCTTTCCTAAACGAGGGGCGGGTTAACTATATCCATATGCTCTATTTCAGAACAATATTCAATGACCCGATGCCCAAGCCCCGGTCTTCCGTGAAGCGCTATTCGAATCGCACGCTCATCCTTTTAGTCTTGTTGGGATCGCTTTTTTTTGCCAACCCCACGATTTCCCAGGCCCAAACTTTCAGCGTTCAAAGCAATTACATCGAAGTTTTGGGAGATGGAAATTCAGGTATCTTTGGCCTGGGGACCTCCCCTCTTTATAGTTTGCCTTCGGCGTCCATTCTCTACGCTTTCGCGAACCCCGATTGGACCGCTTATATCACTTGTTGGGTCAATGGATCACTCTATGCTTTTGATACCTCGACGATCCAGACCGCCATGGCTTCCTCAGGGATAGGTCTGGGAGCCAATATCACCATCAGCAAGACCATCATCGCGGGTTTGACCTTAAGCACCGAATACCAGATCGTGAACAACCCCATTACGGGGCTCAACCCGGATACTTGTATGTTCACTTATACCTATGACAACACTTCCGCCTTGCCGGTCACGGTGGGATTGCGGGTCGAATATGACACCGATATCAATGGAGTGGATGGGGCGAACCTATCGGTCAATAACGGCACCTCGACGGTCGGGGTCAATACCATGTACCGGATCATTGACAGATACATGCCAAACCAATGGTGGGGCTATGATATCCCGCCGCCGGGTGTGGCCAACTTGGTGGTGACCGGCACCCTTCAAAATAACCCCTATGGCAATCCCGCGACCGAACCCGACGCCATGGAGATCGCTTACTGGCCTTCCGTTCAAGGCTCGGGTGTGTGGAGTATCGGCGCAGTAGGAACTGTTATTACGGATAGCTCGGTCGTTGTTTGGTGGACCAACCATGGAGATGAAACAGTAGGTAATTATGTTCTCAATGCAGGACAAAGCAAAACTTTTACTAATTATATCGGGCTGAATCAGGTACCCCTTTTGTCCACCGCCACCAACACACCCACTCCCGGTAATACCAACACCATGACCGCTACTTCGACGCCGTTCATCACCAGTACTCAGACCAATACCATGACACCCCTACCCACCAATACAATGACCAGCACCCAGACGGTGACGAATACCCAAACTGTCACCAATACCCAGACGGTGACCAATACGCCCACGGTTACCGCCACCCAGACCTGTACCAACACCGTGACCTGGACCCTGACCCCGACCAACACGCCCACGCCGACCTGCGTGACCCATGTTTGGCCCGATCCCTATAACGCCCAAATGGCGGTGAGACATACTTTGAAAGTGGATTGTCTGCCGTCAGGTTCGGTTTTGAGTTTCTTCACGGTCACGGGGGAATTGGTCAAACAGATGCCGGTGACCTCGGTCCAAATGGAATGGAATGGCTATAACAGCCAGGGTCTGCCTTGCGCGACAGGCATCTATTTCTATGTGGTCGAATCCGGCGGCAAAGCGGTCAGCCGGGGTAAGTTCCTGCTCATCAACGGCCAGTAATTCTATTTCGCGAAAACTTCCCGGATGAAGGCCACGTCCTCGGCGATCAGGG
>DAIDGV010000025.1 GCA_027452205.1 candidate division FCPU426 bacterium
CTGCTCTACTTCCACCTGGCGAAGTATGGAAATGATCTGTTCTGCGTTATGTTTCTTTCTCGGCATAAAGCCCCCTTTTTCAGCCCGCCTTTCGGGTTATTATAACCTTACAGGTGGACCAGTTTTTGGGGGGCAGGTCAAACTCTTGCACCCGATAATTATCCCTGTCACTTACGTAAACAATACCAGTCGAACTAACAGTAATACTAAAGGGATTGTCGAATTGTCCATTTCCAGTACCTAGTGTTCCCCATTGGCTTTGATAAACCCCGGATGCGTTAAAGACCTGAATCCTCTGATTATTCGTATCCGCCACAAAAACATTGTTAGAACTATCCAAAGCGATGCCATAAATACCTGAAAATTGACCATTACCACTACCCGCACTTCCCCATTGGTTCACATAAACACCAGCCGAGGTAAATACCTCTATCCGATTATTTCCATCTCCCACATAAACAGTGGTACCAGCCGAATTGAGAGCAATGCCTAATGGTTGGTTGAACTGGCCGTTTCCCGTCCCTAAAGTCCCCCATTGGGTAATATAAATCCCGGTTGAAGTGAATGATTGAACTCGGTTATTGCCAGTATCAGAAACATAAACATTTCCGGAAGAATCGACTGCAATACCAAAGGGATCGCTGAATTGACCATTACCTGAACCCGCGGATCCCCATTGGGTCTGATAAATACCAGAAGAATTGAACTTCTGGATCCGGTTATTCTGACTATCCAAAACATAAACATTGTCAGACCCATCCAAACCAAGCCCGTGAGGATAATCGAACTTTCCGTTCGTCGCGCCAAAACTTCCCCATTGGCTTGAATAAACACCACAAGAACCGCTGGTTGCCGTAGAGGTGGCTGTCGCTGTCATCGTGGACGTAAAAGTCGATGTCATCGTGGAAGTGAAAGTCGATGTCGTTGTAGAAGTGCTTGTCGATGTTGCCGTATTTACGCCGGCGGTTGAGGTCAATGTTGCTGTCGAAGTCGAGGTCGAAGTCGGACCTAAGGTTTGGGTATTAGTGACGGTACTGGTCGGTGTTATTGTTGTGACTGACGGACTTACTGAAAGATACTTGGAACAAGCCAAAGGAAAGAACGATAAACCGAACAACACAGGGAACAAAAAGATAACGATCCAAAACCGAACATTCATAATGACCTCTGCCTCATAAAAACAAAATCAGTGAGCAATCAGTCTAGCTAAGGTCTTCGAGCTCGATCTTGATATGGAGCTCATCCATCAGCTCTTGATCAATGACCGAGGGCGACCCGGTCATCAGGTCGGTGGCCTTGGCCGTCTTCGGGAAGGCAATGACCTCGCGGATATTGTTGGTACCCGCCAAGAGCATGATCAGACGGTCCAAGCCGAAGGCCATCCCCCCGTGAGGAGGAGCGCCAAAGGACAGGGCCTTCAAGAGGAATCCAAAACGTTCTTCGGCCTTTTCGGGGCTGATATCGAGGATCTTGAAGATCTTGGACTGCAGGTCCATGTCATGGATACGGATGGAACCGCCGCCGATCTCAAACCCGTTCAGGGTAATGTCATAACCCTTGGACTTGGCTTTCATGGGGTCCGTATCCAACAAGGCCACATCGGCCTCTTTAGGGCTGGTAAAAGGATGGTTCATCGAGAAGGTCCGTCCCTTCTCATCCTTGCCGAACATGGGAATATCGACCACCCAGCAGAAGGCCCACTTGGGACCCTTTTCGATCAAGCCCTTGCGCTTGGCGATCTCCACCCGCAATTGGCCTAACGACTCGTTCACGACGTCGATGTTGTCCGCGCCGAAAAGGAACAAGTCCCCTTCCTCGCCTTTTAAAGCGGTCAGTATCTCTTTTTGGGTCTCTTCGTTGAAATACTTCACAATGTTGGAATCGAGCTTGCCTTCCTTCACCTTGAACCAGGCCATCCCCTTGGCGCCGTACTTGGCGACAAAAGCGGTCAGGTCTTCCATGTCCTTGCGTGAAAAGTCCGCGCAGCCTTTGGCGTTCAGGGCCTTCACCGCATCCCCGCGGGAGACCACATCCTTGAACACTTTAAAGTCTGACTTACCCGCGATGGCCGTCACATCCACCATCGGCATATCAAAACGAAGGTCCGGCTTATCGTTGCCGTACTTGTTCATCGATTCTTCGAAGGTAATACGAGGAAAAGGGGTCTTGATGTCCTCGCCCGTCACTTCCTTGATGACATGTTTCATGATGCCCTCACCCAAACCATAAATGTCATCTTCATCGATGAAGGACATTTCGATATCGACCTGGGTGAATTCCGGCTGACGATCGGCGCGGGGATCCTCATCACGGAAGCAACGGGCGATTTGGTAATAGCGATCCAGACCGGCAACCATCGAGAGCTGTTTGAAGATCTGGGGACTTTGCGGCAACACATAGAACTTGCCGGGATATACACGGCTGGGCACCACGTACTCGCGGGCGCCTTCCGGGGTGTTCTTGATGAGAATCGGCGTTTCGATCTCGAGGAAGCTTTGGCTGTTCATGTAAGAACGGATCGCCGTGGAGGTCTTGTGGCGCAGGACGATCTTGTCCTTCATGGAGGGACGGCGCAGGTCCAAATAGCGGTGTTCCAAACGCACTTCCTCGGCCACTTCCACTTCGTCTTCAATGGGAAACACAGGGGTCAGGGACGAGTTGAGGACCTTCACTTCTTTACAAGTGACCTCAATTTCGCCGGTAGAAAGCTTGGGATTGATCGTACCTTCGGGGCGGGCGGTCACTTCACCCTTGATCGCCAAGACCCACTCGTTGCGGACCAAATGGGATTGTTGATGGGCCTTGGGGTCGAACACGATCTGGGTAATGCCATAGCGGTCGCGAAGGTCCACGAATACCAGGCCTCCGTGGTCCCGGCGGCGGTGTACCCATCCCATCAGGATGACGCTTTTGCCTTTATCGGCTCCGCGCAAATCACCGCAAGTATGTGTTCTTTTCCAGCCGCCTAAGAATTCCGCCACGTGGTTTCTCCTATGAATAAAAAAGGCCCCTTCAAGGGGCCGTATAATAACACAAGGTTTTAGGCTTATTCAGGCAAAAACCCTCAAGAAAGCAGGGCTTTTAACTCTTCCGCCGTCATTTCGGTATCCTTGCGGGTCGAAAGCTGGCGCACCTTGAATTTGGAAGCGCCGGGCGCGAATTCGGTAATGGCATATTCAAGACCCGCTTCTTGGGCGGCGATAAGCTGTTTCACTTTATCTTTCTTTTCCAACCCAGCCTCCACCGCGACACCCTTCGAGCGCAGGATTTCAGCCAGGGTCTGCAGGTCTTTCTCCGCTTGGCCGTCATTTACCAGATAGACCCGGGGATAGGTAGCCTTGGCGACCGCCCCTTCTTTTTCGAGAAGGATGGTCAGGATACGTTCAAAACCCAGCGATAAGCCGACCGCCGGGGTGCCCTTGGGGCCGCCGAGCTTTTCAATGAGACCGTCATAACGCCCGCCGCCGCCGATGGAGAAAGCGAAGTTCTTGTCTTCCACATTAATTTCAAAGACCGGGCCGGTGTAATAGTCGAAACCACGGACCAACAACGGATCGAAGACTACCTGCGCGTTCGGATTGATCGCGTGTACCCTTTGGCGGATGGACTCGATCTGCAGCCACAGCTTTTCCGCTTCACCGATCTTGTAATGGACCGGATCGACCTGTTTGTTCAAGGCGTTCTTGATGAATCCATCGACCTTATTGAGCACTTCCAAGGAATGGCCCAAGGCCTCGATCTCTTTCCAAACTTGTTCGTAAGGTTGCTTATCCAGCTTATCGATGGCTACCGCGATCTTGGCAACGCCATTGGCATCCACGCCAAACCCGGTCAAAAGTTCGGACAAAAGTTGTTTGTGGCTGATACGGATCTTGAACTTACCGACACCCAATTCTTTGAGGACCCGGTCGGTGGCTAAAAGAAGCTCCACTTCGCAGCTATCCGAAGCGCCGCCTACGATGTCGATATCACATTGATAAAACTCACGGAAGCGCCCTTTTTGGGGACGGTCCGCCCGCCAAACAGGACCAATATGGTAACAGCGGAAGGGCTTAGGGAGTTCCGCCGCGTGATTTCCGTAATAACGGGCTAAAGGAACTGTCATGTCGAAACGAAGGCCCATATCAGCCGTTTGTTGAATTTCGGCTCTTGCTTGAGCAATTCTCGCCATTGTTTGTTCAGCGACTGAATTCGACTTCTTTATTAACTCTTCAAAAGCACGGTCTAATTCATCGCCTCTCATCTGAACTTTGAACATCAATTTTTCGTTCTCCCCGCCGCCCTTGCCTTGAAGGACCTCGATATTCTCCATGACCGGCGTATCAATGGGTTGGAACCCATAAAGTTGGTAATGGCTTTCGATGAGGCGGATAAGCTTTTGGCGCAGAAGGACTTCCTTGGGAAGCCAATCCCGCATGCCCTTCGCTGGTACGAACTTGGAGTTGTCGGCCACGCTTGTTCCTATTGCACCTGTTGTAATTGGCCGCCCTGGATCTTCAGGACCGGCACCAGCTTGTCCGCCTCGCCATGCCCGGCGAAGGTGGTCAAACCGCTGACCCCATCATAATTGGTGATGGTCAGAAGGTTGGTGCGAATATCGTCCCGGGTGGCCGAGGCGGAGACCGCCTTGAGCAGGATATTCATGGCGTCATAGCTTTGAGCGGCCAAAAAGTCGGGCCGTTTGTTGAATTTCCGTAGGAAATCGTCGGCGAATTTCTTCACCTTGCCCTGCTGGCTGTCCACATAGAAGCCGGTCACGAAATAGGACCCTTCCAGGTCTTTGCCGCCTTCTTGGCGCACCGAATCGTTCTCCCACAAATGCCCGCCGAGCAGCACCGGGCTAAGCCCGTAGAAATGCACCTGCGACGCCAATTGGGGTATCTCCACCGCCGTATGACCGGGCATGTAAAGGGCCTGGATGTTATCGGTGTTCTGCGCCGCGGCCACCGGCTTAACGGCGTTATAGAGGATCTTGTTCTGATAGACCTTCACGAACTTCTTTTTCGTACGGTCGAATTGATAGGCCTCGAAATGCACCCCGTAAAGCCAAACCGGGCCATAGACCGGGTCCTTGGAATTGTCGTCATAGACTTGAAGGGTCACGATCAACGTCGATTGGGTGTCCTGGGCCAGGTCGCCCCACTGCTCGCTGGTTTGCGGATAAGCGACACCCCTCGGCAAGCGGGTAAAAGATTGCTTCACAAGGTCCTCGCTACGGACCGCGTAGGCTTTTTGGTTCTTCAAGGAAACGCGGACCACATCCGCCAAGGAAGAGGTGATGAGGGGGATGGTCCTATCCGTCGCGGTCACTTCCGGCAGCACCACAAAAGCCACCGCCGGTTCGGGAATGGGCGTGGGGGTAATGGTCTGCGAAGGGTCCGGCGTGGGGGTATCAAGGACCGGCTGGCTGGCCTGAAAATCCTTGGCGCGCACCAGGATCTTGTCGACCTCTTTGCCCAATTTATAGTCCAGCTCATCCAAACGGCGTTTGCCCTCGCGGTCGCCTTCTTTGACCGCGCCCGGGTCCTGCCCACCCAGGGCCACCAACTGTTCACGGAAGTCCGTCGAGTTGGCCGGATAAGTTTGGGAAGAAGTGACCGTCGCGCCCTCGGCCTTCACCGCGTCGGCAAAGGATTGGGCCAGGGTGCTGCCATAGCTGTTCGAGTCGCTATCATCCGGCGCCAGGATACCGAAACGCTTGAAGCCCAAATGCTCGACCGCGTATTTGGCCATGGCACGGCCCTGCATCTCGTTGGTCATGCTGTTGCTGAAAAGATAAGGGCCGAGGGTGGAAAAACCGTCCCGGGGAGCGGAAGGACAGATCAGGGTGATCTTGGCTTGGTTGGCCAGGGTGCCGACCACGCTGAACTCCGACGGCAGTACCGGACCCACGATGGCGTCCAGGCTATTGTCCGCGGTCAGGGTCTGGAAGACCTTGGCGGCTTTTACCGGGTCGCCCGCAGTGTCGCGCACCACCAGGGTAATGGTCTTGTGGGAGGAATTGTCCTGTTCGGCCTGTTCCGCCGCCAATAAGACGCCGTTCAGGACCGATTCACCGAAACCTTTATAACGGCCCGTCGTTGGCACCAGGACCCCCACCCGCCAGGTTTTCGACGAGGACTTCACCTGCAGAGATTGCAACAGAGCCTGGGCCGCTTGGACCGAATCGTCCTTGGGACAATCGGTGAGGTAGTTGTTCAAATGCTGGAAGGCCTCATCCTGCATGCCCGCCTGGGCCTCGTGGGCGCCCAATTGATAAAGGGCCTTGCACCGGTAGGGCGAATCCGAATAGTTGTTCACGAAACTGCGCAGGTCGTCCAACCCCAGGAAATGGTCCAGGACGAACCCGGTCATCTGGCGGCTTTGGCCCGCGTAAGTCGAGGTGCCATATTGGCTCATCACGCTTTGGAAGGCCGCCAAGGCGGGCAAGTAGTTCTTCTGGTCGTAATAGACCTGGCCCACCATGTATTGGGCCTTGTCCTGCTGGCTGCCGGCGGCTAGGGACAGCTTTTGATAGTTCTTCAGGGCCCCGCCCAGGTCACCGTGGTTGTATTGATATTGTGCGATCAGCTGGTAATCCGCCGAGTTGGAATCGCTGACGTCCGCGCCGGCGACACGGGTGAGGGCCGCCTGGTCATCCGCGTCGGACACATTAGCGTGGATATCGACCAAGGCGGGGGCTTGAAGGAGCGCCGGGGTGGGCGTGGCCGTTACCGCCGGTGCCTCGACGGCTTGTTGGCGGACCATCGCCCGGGGAGCGCATCCCAAGGCGGTCAAGGTTGCGGCGATAAGGAACCATCTTAATTTCACGGGTCTTCCTTTAGGATAATCGACATTGAGGGGGCATCCCCAAGAGGGCTAAATCTTCGTCGGTTTCGGCGCTATTTTCAAGTTTTGATGTGAAAGAAAGGCCGGCTTATTAATGGGTACCTGTATGGCCAAACCCGCCCGAACCCCGGGTGGTCTCATCCAAACTCGGAACCGGCTCGATCCGGGCTTGGACCACCGGTGTGATCACCAGTTGGGCGATACGCTCTCCCCTTTTCAGGGTGAAGGCCTCTTGGCCCAAGTTAATGAGCAGCACCTTCACCTCGCCCCGGTAGTCGGAATCAATGGTACCCGGCGTGTTGGTCACGGTCAGGCCATGCTTCATCGCCAGGCCGCTGCGGGGACGCACTGTTCCCTCGAAACCCAAGGGGATGGCCATCTTGAGGCCGGTCGGCACGATCGTGCGCTCGCCCGGTCGCAGGACAAAAGGTTCGGTCAAGGCGGCCCGCAGGTCCATTCCCGCGGCGCCTTCGGTGGCGTAAGAAGGCAAGCCTAGGTCTTCATGACCCGGCAGCACCTCGATCTTCAGGACCGGTCCGTTCATTTCACGCCCTCGGTCAAAGCCCGGTCGATCTTTCCTTTCATGTCCTTATAAACATCCTCGCCATAGCAGAAGAAGGGATATTCCCGGCAAGCAAAAACGCTTTTGGCCTCTTCCAAACCCTGGGCTTCCAGGATGCCCCGGGTGATCGCTTGAAAAACATTGCTGTAAGCAATGTTCAATTCCTCATTCACCTGCTTGATATGTTTGCCCGCGCGGGGTTTCTTGTCCGGGTCCTTGAGATCTTCCAGGGCCTTCCTCTTTTGATCGACCAGCTCCCGCAGCTTCGGGTCGGCGAAGCACTTTTCCATCGGGGCCTGGATATCCTTGGGCAGGGTCGACTTCCATTCGGCGGAACGGGTAAAAAGATATTCGGGATTCTGTTCCAGGGCCCTTTTCCAGGCCTCCAGTTTCTTTTCGCCGCCCCCAAGGGTCTTCAATTCCTCGTTTTGCGCCGGATCGATGAAATAGGTCGCCGAGATCACCCCATAAGCCGGGGGTTCGATGACGGTCGTTTTATGGAAGAACCGGTCCACTACCTCCTCATAGATTCCGCCGCCGATGCCGTGGATGAAGAAATCACAAAGATACATCCGAAGGAAGAGGGTCTGGGGGATGGCCTTGGGCCATATCCGCAGGCTGGAGGCCTTCAATTCGTTCTCCAGGTCGTCAAAATGGAAGGTAAATTGGTTGTCCATGCCCTTCAGCCGGATGGTCAGCATTTTCCCGTCGGTCTTGGCCCAAATGGTGTCACGATATTGGTTCTTCACCACACCCCAGAAGGGCATCTCGAAATACCAGTCATCGAACTTGAGGTTGGACACCGGTTCGATATCGTGGGTGATCCCCTTTTCCTTGCGGTACTCGTTCAGGGTGTCGTTATAGCTGTGGACCAGGTCCGCGGCATGGATGAACCAATAAGCCACAAAGTGCATGAATGGGTCGGAAGCCCAAATGGCGCTTCCTTCCAGGATGGCCCTTTTGGTACCGCTCAAACGGTCCAGCACATCCACCGTATGGGCATGGAATTGGTTCCAAGTGCGGTTGGCCTTGAGCCCACTGACGAGTTTATCGGCAAAAAATGCCACGGCGTCCTTGACCGCCGAAGGGCCAAAAACCCGGGTATCTTCCAGCACTTTTTCCAGGGCCGGTTTGTCCGGGGCCGCCAAAAAAGCGTAAGGCAGCATCTTTTCCTTGGTCTTCAATTCCTTGGAGCTGAAAAAATCCACCTCTTGCTTACGCGCGTTGGTCCGGCTGCTGGCCTCGGGGATGTAATGTTTGAACTCCGGCGACAAGGCCGTATCGGTGATGAGGTGATAGACGGCCGCGTCGGTCTGCTGGGCCAGTTCACTGGCCGCGAGACATTTGGCCCAAAGCCCCGGATAAAAGAAGACGGGTTGGTGCCCCGTCAGGACGATGGGACGTTCGGTTGGCATTTTTAGTTCGGCCCGCACCTTGGAGGGATACTGACCCCAAAGCACCGCTTTGAAATGGTCCCGGCGGTTGCGGATGACCGCCAGCTTCCATTCGCGTGGATCCGGCTCGAAATAGAATTCGCCGTGACCCTGGGGAACTTGATTCATTGATTGGCTCCTTGGAGCGTTTCCCTCATCGTACGGGGGTAAGGCCGAGACTCTTGGCTTCCCGGTCCATCACTTCCAGGTAATGGACAAGACGTTCGTCCCGGTTGGCGAACTGGTTATTGAAGTTCCGGCTGTGATCTTTATAGATCAAAGGTACCGCGCATTCATTCACGGTCAATCCCGCCTTGGCGGCCTGCAACCAGAACTGGATGGGAAAACCGTAATTGGTCTCGGTCAATTTCAGTTTCTTGAGACCCTCCACCCGATATCCTTTGAACCCGCAGAAACTGTCCGTGAGGTTATAGGGGATCAACTGGTGTAGTTTTTCGGTGATGATCCGGTTCACTTCCAACCTTTCGACCGGCGGGACATCCGTTGCAAGCATGGGGTCCAGATAACGGCTCCCCGAGACGATGTCGAATCGGGATAGTTTCTCGAGGAAACGAGGGATGAAGCTGGGTTCATGTTGCTCATCCGCATCCATAGTAACGCAATATTCATAACCATGTTCGATCACATAATTGAATCCATCGATCAGGGACTGCCCATAACCTATGTTCTCGGCATGGCGGATGATGGCGCTCACCTTGATCCGCTCCAGCACCGAGGGAGTGGCGTCGGTGGAACCGTCGTCCACCACGACCACATCCGCTTCCTTGAATTCAGATAAGCGATCGACCACTTTGGCCAGGGTCGGCGCTTCGTTATAGACCGGCAGGATAATGGCGAATTTCATCGGGACTCCACGAAGATCGATCTCAAAATAGTGACGCAAAACATAGGGAATGGGGGTCGGATTCTCAAGGGATAAAAAGGATTATTGCGGCAACTTGGGGATATCGCCGCTTTGGACCGGGGTGGTCGTAGGCGCGTCGCCGACGGCGACCAACCCCGAGGGTGAAGCTGAAGTGGTGCCGGAAGCAGGGGCTTGGTCCGCGGGCGCGACCACTGCGGGCTGAGAGGCATTAGCGTTCGCCGGGCCGGTGCTGACCGAGGAGACAACCGTGGGTTCGTTGGTGGCCAAGGAAACGGTCGGTTCGACTTTAGGGACTTGGACCGCGGCGCTGGGATTGGAATCCCAGGGATTGGGCGGAGCGCCGCCATTATCCTGCGGCATCGGCAAGGGCCCCGAAGGGGTGGCGGTCTGCATGGCGGCTTCTTCATCCTTCAATTTCTTCTCAGCTTGCAACTGGTCGATCTGTTTCTTCGAGAGCAGCGGTTTACGGATCTTCAGGATGTGGTCCTGCGCCTCTTTGTCTTTCGGGTTGATCTCGGCGTACTTGTTCCAGTGATAAAGGGCTAGGCCGAATTGCTCGTCCCGCTCGAAGATCAGGGCCAATTGGCGGTGGGCCTTGGCCTGCTCGTTATCCACCGAAAGGATGATCAAATAGAGCCGCTTGGCATGGTCCCAATCGCGGATATCCTCGTAATGTTCGGCCAGACGATACTGGGCCTCGATGCTCTTGGGGGCAATGTCGGAGGCGTACTTGAACTGCTCCACCGCTTTCTTTTCGTCACCCAGGGCCAAGAAGGACTCGCCCATCTTGCCCCGGGCGGTGGCGTCAAGGGGATCCACGTCCAAAGCTTGACGGTAATAAGCGATGGCTTCTTCATGGCGGGCTTGGGCTTGGAAGGCGTCCCCTAATTTTTCATAGACCGGGGCCGTGTCCTTGTAACTGCGAACGGCCAATTTCAATTCATCCACGGCGTCGTTGTAGCGCTTTTCCCCCAGATAGGCCGTGCCCAAGTTGAAGTGGGCCGATCCTGATTCCGGATCGATGCTCAAGGCTCGTTTGGCGTAATAGATGGTCTTGTCATAAATGCGTTTTTGAAGGAAAAGGTAAGCCTCATTGGTGAGTGCCGGGACATAGTTGGGTTGGATCTCCAACGCTTTGTCGAACTGCTCCATCGCTTGAGGAACATCATTGTCACGGGCGTAAAGTTCGCCCAAGTTGTTGCGCGCTTGAACGTTGTAAGGGTTCCGTTCGACCGCTTCTTTATAGTACTGCATGGCGGTCGAAGGCTTGCCTTCCTTGACGTAAAGATTGCCCTTATCGAGGTAGAATTGGGCATCCGGGGAGTTATCGGCGAAAAGACCGACCGGGACCATCAGGGAGCCTAAAACCAGAAGAAAAAGACGGGTACGGAAGGACATCCGGGCTCCTTGGGGATCACAAAGACTTCAACAGACCGACGATTTTACGGGAGGGTACCGGGGCCGTCAACGACCAAGAGGCCTAGCGGTCAGAAACAGCCCCCAAAAACCTTTATAGACAGACTATTTCACTAAAGACTGGGCCGCTTTTAGGAGAGCCTGCATTTGTTGGGTCGAAGGCGCTTCCGCGTAAAGCCGCAACAAGGGTTCCGTGCCTGAGGGACGGACCATCAGCCATCCGTTCTCCAGCTTCAATTTAACGCCGTCCAAGGTCTGAAGACCAACCACCTTTTGTCCCGCAATGGAAGCGGGCGGCGACTTTTTGAGCCGGTTCAGTACCGCGGCCTGTTTTGCGAAGGGCATGTTCTCAACGTCGATGCGGCCCGAATAGTAGGGACCGAATTCTTTTTGGAGGAAGGCCACCGCTTCGGTGGGAGTTTTTTTCATGGTCACCAACGCCTCAAGCAACAAGAGCCCGGATAAGAGACCGTCCCGCTCGGGCAAATGGCCTTGAATGGCGATGCCGCCGCTTTCCTCAATCCCCAAGAGGACATTCTCTTTGAGCATGACCCCGCCGATATATTTGAAACCGATAGGGGTCTCAAAAATAGGGATACCCCATTTTTTCGCCATGCGATCGATCATCAAGGTTCCGGACACGGTCTTGACCACCGCGCCCCGCATGCCCCGATTCACCCAAAGGTGATAGAGCAGGATTCCGTGGAGTTTATGGACATCCACATAATGGCCTTTCTCGTCCACCATACCGATGCGATCCCCGTCCCCGTCGGTGGCGAACCCCACGTCCGCTTTCCAATCTTTCATCATTTTGAAGAGAGGCTTTAGGTTGGGTCCGATGGGCTCCGGTTGGATGCCGCCGAAGAAAATGTCCCGGTTCGCCGCCACGGTCCCCGCTTGGGTCTTGGAGCCGGAAATGAGCTCCTCAAAGTGCTTCCCGCCCACGCCGTGCATCGAGTCGATGACTACTTTGAACCCCGCTTGGCGGATAGCCTTCAGGTTCACCTTGGCCGAAATGGCCTTCAGGTAAAAGGGCAGCCAATCCTGGGTAGTGACGGGCCCGGCCAGGGACAGGTCCGGTTCGAAGTTCGGAATATTCTTTTCGACGACCTGGGTGAAAGAGGACGGTGCGGAAACGCCCGGCGGCAGTTTGATCTTGAAACCGTTATAGGCGCCCGAGTTATGGCTGGCGGTGATCATGACGCCCGCGTCAGCCTTGTATTGTTTCACAGCCAGGGACAGGGCCGGGGTCGGCAGGATACAGGAAGACAGAACTACCCGGTGACCAAAGGACGCCAGCACCTTGGCCGCCTCGGCGGCATACTGGTCGGAATAAAAGCGGGTGTCGTAACCAACGAAAACAAGGGCGGACTTCTTCTTTTTCTTAAGGGTCACACCCAATCCATAAGCGACCCGGCGCACATTGGGAAAATTGAAGGTCGTGCTGATCTTAGCGCGCCAGCCATCAGTGCCGAAGTGAAGTTGATCCAATGTCATTCCCCTTTTTTAGAACTTGATCCAAACAAAACCGTCTTCAATGACCGTCGGAAAAGTGTTCAACTTCACATCCGGCTCTTCCATACACTCGCCTGTCTTGATGTTGGAGCGGTAGCCATGGGCCTTGCAGATGATCAGGTCCCCCGAGGTATTGCGGGGGTCCAACCTGACTTCAGCATGGGGGCAATAGATCCCGGTGGCATAGACCCGGTCGCCCCGGCGGTGCAGCAAGAGGGCCATGTTCTCGACTTCCACCGCGACGCTTTGATTGTCGATCAGGTCCTTGAAAGCGACGGATTTTTTATACCCTTCCAGGCTCATGGAATATCCCGGATCAGGCTTTGGCGTGATCGCCCAGCACGCTACCCTTGGCCAATTTGGTGAAATCGAGCACTTTGCAATGGCGGCCCAGGACCACTTCTTCCAACTGGACATGACTGCCGACGGAAACACCGTCCCACAGGACACTTCGGGTCACCGAGCTGTTCTTTTCGATGACGCAACCCTTACCCAGGACCGAGTAAGGAAGCACCCTTGCGCCCTCGGCGATAACACAGCCGTCGCCGATGATGGCCGGGCCCTTGAGCAAAGCGCCCTTGCCGATCTTGACACCCTTACCCATATAGACCTTATTGGAAAGCGAAGTGTGTTCCGCATAGACAGGGAACGCGCCATTGAGGATATCCCAATGGGTGGTCAGGTATTTCCAAGGCGTGCCAATGTCCTGCCAATAGCCTTCCCATACATAACCACCCATGTTTTTCTTGTCCTTGAGCAGGCTGGGGAAAAGACCCCGCTCGGCCGAGTAGTTCTGCCCTGCGGGAATATAGTCGAACACTTCGGGCTCAAAGAGATAAACACCGGCATTGATGGTGTCGGTCACGATCTCGTCTGCGGCTGGTTTTTCGAGGAACTTGGTGACGTAATTTTTCTTATCTAGCAGGACCAGTCCATAAGCAGTAGGATCCTCGACCCGCACCAGTCCCAGGGTGGCCACATCTTTGTTTTTCTTATGGAAATTGATCATCTTGGCCAAGGGAATGTCGGTCAGGATGTCGCCATTGAGAACGATGACCGGCGACCCTTTCACGAATTTTTCGGAGTTCTTCAATGCCCCTGCCGTACCCAACGGCGCTTTCTCCAGCGCGTAATGGATCTTCACGCCATGACGGCGGCCATCCCCATAGACCGCGCGGATATCCTCGGGCCGGTAACCGATGGAAAAGACGATCTCCTTGACCCCGACACTCTTTAAGTATTCGATCTGGTAAGTCAGGAAAGGCACTCCGCAAACCGGAACGATGTTCTTGGGAAGATGACTGGTCAACGGACGCATACGGCTACCCTGTCCGCCGACGAGGATGATGGCTTTCATGACAGCTCCTTGGTTATTTGGCTTTTTGATAGAACTTCAGCGTTTCGTAAAGACCTGCTTTCAAGTTATAAGAGGGTTCCCATTTTAAAAGGTCCCGGGCCTTATCGCAGTTCAAAACGCTTTTTTTCAGGTCGCCCAACCGGGGCACGATATGGTTGGCAGGCAGTGGATAATCCATCAAAAAGCCCATCATGTCGAAAAGCTGGTTCACCGTAGTTTCCTGCCCAGTGCCGATATTAAAGGCATCATTCATTGGATAATGAAGGGCTAATAGGTTGGCCCGGGCCACATCTTTGACATAGACGAAATCGCGGACATTGAACCCGTCGCCGAAGATCTGGAGCTCTTGCTTGTGGGCCATGCCATTGGCGAAAATGGCCACCACGCCGCCTTCCCCCTGGGCGTCCTGCCGGGGACCGTAAACATTAGCGTAACGCAGAATGACATATTCCATACCGAAGGTTTGATGGAACACATCCACATAGGATTCGACCGCGGTCTTGCTGGCGCCATAGACCGAGAAAGGCCTGGCTTTGTGGTCTTCCGTGAAAGCACCTTGGTCGGCTTCGCCATACATGGCCCCACCCGAGGAAGCATAGATGAACTTTCGCACCCCCGATCGGCGGCAGAGGTCCAAAAGCAGGACCGAGCCCAGCACATTGACCTTCGCGTCGAAGTAAGGATCCTCGATGGAAGCCTTGACCTTGATCTGCGCGGCGTGATGGTTGACCAGTTCGATCTTCTCGTCCTGAAGGATCTGTTGGAGCTTGTCGTCCAAAATGTCCATTTGATAGAACTTGGCTTGGGGATTGAGGTTCTGGCGTAAACCGGTCGAGAGATCGTCCACCACGACCACATGGTGCCCCGCCTCGATATAAGCGTCGACCACATGACTGCCGATGAAACCAGCCCCACCGGTAACTAGAATTTTCAAGACCGTACCCCTGTTCCCCCGCAAAGTTGGGCCCGCGCCCAGTTGGTTTCGACCCCGTCACATTGAATAAACAAAAAAAAGAACGGGGTGAAACCAACCCCACCGGCAACTAGAATTTTCACGTTCAATTCCTTTTAATAAGCGTGCTCATGCTCGAACAATTCCAGGATCGTCCAGATGATGATCTTGATATCGAGGGTCAGGCTCCAGTTCTCAATATAGTAGATGTCGTACTTTACCCGTTCGTGCAGGGATGTATTGCCCCGGAAGCCGTTTACTTGGGCCCAACCGGTGATGCCTGACTTTACCTGGTGCCGCTCGAAATACCGCGGGATCTCTTCTTCGAACCTTTCCACCAATCCCGGCACTTCGGGCCGGGGTCCCACCAGGCTCATTTGACCCATGAAGACATTGAAGATCTGCGGCAACTCATCCAGGCTGGTCTTACGGATGAACTTACCGAAGGCCGTCACCCGGGGATCGTCTTTAGCGGTAAAGGCTACTGTTTCCGTCCCCACAGCCATGGAGCGGAATTTATACATGGAGAATTGTTTCCCGTCCCGGCCCACCCGCTTTTGCCGGAAAAAAATAGGGCCCGCCGACGAAAGCTTCACTCCCAATGCCAACACCGGCAAGACCGGGATGACCGTTAGAAGGATGATACCGATAAAAGAGAACACCAGGTCGAAGCTGCGCTTGACCGCCCGGTTGTGCCACGAATTGAGCGGAGCTTCTTTCATCTGAAAGATAGGCATATCCAAAAGGACGTCCGTTCCCACGGGATGCGAGATGAGCCCGAAAAGGTCCGAGACGATCTTATACTTGATGCGATGATCCTGAAGGGTGACCAGCATGGGAACTAGTTTGGGATAGGCGGTCGCCGGCAGGGCAAAAATGACCTCGGCGGGCGATTGAGTCTCCAAGAGCGCGCTGAACTGGTCCAGCGTTCCCAGGACCTTGAACCCTTCCACCAGACCTGAGATCTTATTCTCCGAGACAACCCCAATAACGCGATAACCCAGGCCGGGATTCTTTTTGAGCCTCTGAATGAGCACTTGAGCGGTCTCCCCCGTGCCCGCGATCAGGACCCGTGTAACTCCGATCCCCCGCCGGCGCATCATGATCTGGACCCGGCGCAGGAAAGTCCGCTCGATCCACACCGTGACGATAATCAAGACCGCGGAAAGCAGGATCACCAACCGCGAGAAGGCGAAAAAGCGGGCCAGGAAGGTGGAGGCTGAAAGGATGATGGTCGCGACGAAGACCGCTTGGATGATCTTGGAAAGTTCATCGATGCCCGAAATGCCGCGCCGCTGGCGGTAAAGGCCGATGTATTTGAAAATGAGCAAATAGACCCCGACGAACAACACCACGAAAAGACGGTAATGGCGGTAATCGGTAACGGTCGAGACCGGAATCCAGTGGGAGTAAAAGCGGATCCAATTGGCGGCGACGAAGGAAAGGGCCACCATGATGCCATCCAAACAAAAGCTGCTGATAGCGAAGATGGAGTGGATTCGGAATTTCATAGCGCCTCTTGTCGTTGTTTCAGAGCCCTTAGTTTATCGGCTAACCCCGGCCCAAGCAAATCCGGCCCTTATAGGTTCTCATTTTCGATCTGGGTCTCGATACCGAACAAACGCCGGAAATAGACCTGGATCCGGAAAAGGGCCCGGGCCTTCGAGAACCGATTGGCCTTTTGCCGGAGGGTCTCCACGCTGAAAACGGTTTTATCGAATGCAGTTGCGTCTTTTTTCAGGTCCTGGACCGTGAAACGAAGGCCCGTCTCGCCCAGGGTCAACACGTCAACCAAAGCAGTGTCCTCCAGCACCCAAAGCGGGCAACCCGCTGCCAAGGCCTCGCCCGCGGGAACCAGGCACTCTTCTTCCTCCAAACAGACCAGCGCCTTGGCCCCGCAAAGAGCTTCAGCCCAAGGAAGGCTTTTTTGGTTCTCCACCTGAATGGCGTCCTTAGCGGTCTTGGCCCAACGCCCCAGCGTTTCTCCTTGGACCCATATCATCAACGGAAGGCCTTCTTTTTTAAAAGCGGCCACCGTCTTCACTACCGTGGCGGTCGGTCGGGTCGTCGTTCTTAAGAGAAAATATTGGCCCTCTTCCTTCGGTTTTTGGAAATGCTCGGTCTCGATAGGAGGAAAAAAAACATCCGAATCCCGTCCATACAGACCCTTGATCTTGGTCTGGACACCCGCAGAGGCGGCCATGAAATGTTTCACGCCCTGATTGGAAAGCCGGTCACAATATTTGAGGTAACCATTAAAAAGACTTCCCGGCCAATGGGAAGGAGAGAATCCGGAGGGATCGAAGATCGCGTCTGGAAGGTTCCAGGTGGCCTCCCAGGGCCGGTGGCAATAACAAACATGCATGGCGGTCTTGGAAACACGCACCCATTTGGCGCAGACCGCGCTGGAAGAGACCACCAGGTCATATTCGGCCAGGTCCAAACGGCCCATCAATTCCCAATAGATCGGGAAGAAAGCCTGGTAGTTCTTGATCCCGCCGGGGATGGATTGCAAGGCGGAGACCTTGATCTTGCGCATGCCTAAATGGGGGTCAAAGAGGGCCCGGTCATAGACCAGGGTAAAGACGTCCGCCCCGGGAAAAAGCTCCGCCAACGACAGGAATATCTTTTCCCTGTCGCCCATCTCTACCAGCCAATCATGGACCAAAGCGATTTTCACGCGGACCGCCTCAATTCGGATTCCAAGGCCATGGAGTTTAACACCCCCAACCATCGTTTTTGCAAGTTTTTCCCTGGACAAGCCCTGGTTGTCATTTACCCACCCGATGGTAGAATCGCCCTTCGATTCTTTTCCGACCGAGGTCCCATGAAGGGCAATAAATTTTTTAAGAAGATCGACCGATTCCTCGGTGTTCCTTTGGTTTTTTTATTCGGTCTTGTGGCCGGCTTGGCGCGTCTTTTTCAAAAGGAAACCCAAAGAACCTTGAGTGAAGGCGACCGGGTCTTGGTCGTAAAGCTATCGGCCTTGGGCGACACCTTGATCCTCTTGCCCGTCTTCAAGGCCATCAAACAAAAGGTCGGTCCTCAAGGAAAGGTACTGGCGGTCGTTACCCCCATCAACCAGGCCGCCTTGGAAGGTTTCCCTTATATAGATGAGGTCATCGTCCTCGATTTCGGGACCTGGGTGAAAAAGCCAAGCTCGGTTTGGGGTCTTTTCTCAGCCCTGCGGGCCTTCAAACCTCGCTTCGCTTTGGATTTCGATCAATGGCTCCGGATCTCACCCTTGCTTTGCTTCTTGTCCGGCGCTTCCCGCCGTTATGGTTTCAAAACCCCCGGCCAATACCGCCACTTTCTCTATCATCGCACCACGCCCAACGAAAAGACCCGACACGAGTTCGAACAATTCGTCTCGATTGCCGCCTTAGCGGGCGTCCCTCGGGAAACCATTGATCCCTTTAATGGTTTTTTGGAAAAAGAAGGGCTTTACCAGGGCTCCACTAAGGGCAAGAACACTTCTCACCCCCTTGTGCACATCCATCCGGGTTGCGGCGCTTACGGCTGGCAAAGGGCCTGGCCGGAGACCTATTACATCCAACTCATTCAAAAGTTGGCGGCCGATGGTATCCAAGTGCGCGTGACCGGCATGGGCAATTATGAAGAGCAACTGGTCGCGGGGATCATCCGGGAATCGGGCGTAGCCATCGATAACCGCGCGGGCAAACTGGGCATGAGCGAATTGAGCGGCTTGGTTCGGGAAGCGGACCTGGTTGTTTGCGGCAACACGGGCATCCTGCATTTGGCCACCGGCCTTGGAAAACCCGTGGTGGTCATGAATGGGCCCGCCAACCCGATCAAATGGGGGGCCTTGGGCCCGGTGCCCGGTCAAAAAGGCGGCGAGGTCAGCCAGCTTCTGGCCACGGTGCCTTGCAGCCCTTGCACTACTTTGGGTTATGAATACGGTTGTCCGAAAAGGCCTTGCATGGAATCGATCCCGGTGGAAAAGGTCTATCAGGAATGTTTACGGTTATTGGGCAGGGGTCAAAAAACGAAGTAGTTCAACAGCAAAAATACCGCGCCGATCACCAGCACGGCCATGCCGCCCACAAAGATCAACCGCGGCAGGTCCCAATTGATGTTCTTTTCTTTTTTAGCGTAAGCGATCGGGTCCAGCCCGTCGTTCTCGGCCAAATGGGTGCAATTATCACCCGAAAAACTCTTGGAGGCCCAAGCGCTGTCCCAGCATTGGCGGCAGACCCGCTTATGGCAATGCGGGCATTCCATAAAGTCCTTGGGATAAAGGGTCAGTTTAGTATCGCAGATCTCGCAACGGTTCTCCGCCGCGATGACCGCCGCATTTCGTTTCCCAATTCTTTGCATAAGCCGCCTTATTCCCCCGAATTCACTATGGAACTGCAAGGAAAGTGTACTATCGTGTCCATTAATTTCAAACTGTATTCGCCCTGGGGCCGGAGCCCGCATGCTAAAATCGCCGAAAAATGTCGCGGGTGGATCCAAGTGGATGTGAAACGCGGCATGGATCGCTTCAATGACTGGAAATTTCTTCGAGGTGATGTTTTTAATGAAAACAAAATTCAGCTTGGCCGATGGCCGTCTTAAGTCATTATTGCTGATCGGCATGGGGGTCGCTTTGATCATCCTGATCTTACTGCCTTATATGATCAACGGCATGTGGAGCGACGACTCGTACAATTGTCAGATCTGGGGCCAGATCAATCGATTCCATTCTAGCCTCTGGGCTTTTAACGTCAGAACAGTTATTTTTTGGATCGACCACGGACGCATGCTATTCTTTTTGCCCTTTCAAAACGGTTTCTTCTATCTGCTGCGAGATGTAAGGGTGATCCGTCTCGCTCACGTGGCTATTTTGTTGACCCATATCGGGTGCGTCGTTTATCTGCTCCGGCAGATACGCTTTTCTTGGCCGACCATTGGGGTTTTCGTATTATTTCTCGTTTCCCTATTTCAAATACGAAATTACCACGATCCGATCGCGGCTTTCGCCCCAACTTATCAAGTCCTTGGCCTCTTTATGACGGCCGCGCTGATCTTTCTGGTCAAGTGGTACAGAACGGGATCGAGCGGCTATCTGATCGCGTCATCTTTGGTCTTAACCCTGTCGTTGTTCTTCTATGAACTGAACGCGATCTATATCCCGATCGCCGTTACCACTATCCTGGTGGCGCCGCGCGCTAAGCGCATCACCAACTTGCTGATCGTGCTCATTCCATTCGCGATCTGGTCGGCGATCTATCTCTACGTAAAGAGCCATTCGACAGGCGCTTACGCTGGAACGTCATTAGGGGACATTCGAGCGGTCCCATGGACATACCTAAAGCAATTTTCCGGGGCATTCCCTGGAAGTTTTTATTATCTGCAAGAAAAGCACGATTACCACTCAGCTCAACTCTTCGCTGATCTAAAAGACAGTCCAATAGCCTGGGCCATAGGGATCCTTTCTTTTATTTCTTATTTTCTTCTCGCAAAGAAACAGAACGAGAAACCCAACAATATCCCGTGGGGTGCGGTTTGTGTCGCTGCCGTATTCTTGTTCTTACCCCCCCTTTTGATCTCCATCACACAAAAATATCAATCAGAAGTCACCTGGGGACGGCCCTATCTTCCCGTGTACTATCAATATTTTGGGTTGGCTTTTCTGGGCGCTCTGGCTTCAGAAAAATTAGCGAGGACTAAGAACCTTCGAGTTTTCGTGGCGGTGGCTTTTGCTTTTTCGCTCTATACGGCGTCCAATTGGACGGTCAATATGCATGAAGTGCATGATCAGTATGTCAGCTGGGACGACTGGCGAGATTCGCTTGTCGCCGCGATGAAAGCGGGTCTCTTGGACAAGGTTCAAGACGGCGATATTGTCGAGATGAAAGATCAACCCTGCTTTGTTAACGGCGGTTTGATCTATCAGACGATCGGGAAGAACGTATCAATCCCCAACGAAAACCGTCCTATCAATGATGGGTTCGAAGAAAAACCAAGACCGTCGGCGAAACGGTTCAAACTGTTTCGTGACCCCAAGTCAGGTAACGCTTGGCGGTTGGAGCCAGTAACGCACTCTTCTTGATCACTTCAAACGTGGGACCTTTGTAAACTTCAGCGGCTTTCAGGCTTTAGAGCGGACATGAAGAACAGCAGTTTGCCCACCGCTCGGGCAAAACAAGCCCGCGCCAAGGCCGCGTCCCGCTGGGATGGAACGACCAAATAGTAGAAGCCCATCAAAACGAATGAAAGTCCCATATCAAATGACAAGATCGGGAACCTCGAACAGAAAGGCACCGGTACCTTTTCGCGCAAAGCCGCTCGAGCCATGTCCCGGGACCAAAGATAGACCTGACGTGATCTTTTCAATACGCTGGCGGCTCCCTTTTTACCCGACAAGGCGAAGACACCCCGAAATGGCGTGATACCCAAGGTATTGTCCGGGTGTTGTCGATAAGCAAGTGTTGGTTCGTGCAGCGCGTAAACCCCGCCATAGACCGAAGCTAAAAAGGGATACCAATGATCCGGGTGATAGAACTCCGGCGGGATGACGGGGTATCGTTCGACCAATTCCGCGTCGAACAGCATTGAACAACCCGCCACCACATTGCGGATCAAGAAATGCCCTGGCCCCGAATGGTCCACGCCCCGACGCTCTACCTGCCATCCCGTTTCTTTGGCGACAGTCTCCTCCCCCTGGTCGTTCGGATAAAGAAGATCCATGTCGGTGTGTAGCAACCCCATGGAAGGCTTTGAGGAAAGCACTTCGACTGAGCGGGCAATTTTGTTTTTATACCAGACGTCATCTTGATCCGCGCAAGCAATGACCTCGGCCCCAGCACGGACACAAAGCTGGATGGCCTTCTCGAAGTTCTTCGTCACACCCAATTGTTTTTCATTCTCGACCCATTGGAATTTCGGATGATCCTTGAACCGGGCTAGGCCCGGCGCTTGAAAGATCTCAGCTAGTGGAGAATCCAATGTGCCTATGCAGAACCAATCTGAATAGGTCTGCGCTTCGATCGATTCGAGTTGTTTTTTGAAGAATTCGGGATGGGGGCGGTAAACAGCCAGCGCGATTCCGACCCGCATTTTATTGGACCGGGTTCTCGTTCAAGACCTGGCGCAAATAGGCTCCATAACCGCTTTTCGAGTATTCCTCGGCTAATTGTTCCAATTGCTTGACCCCGATGAACCCCTTCAGGAAAACGATCTCTTCCAGACAGGCGATCTTCAGACCCTGTCGCTGTTCGATCATTTGAACGAATTGGGACGCAATCAAAAGGGAATCATAGGTACCACTGTCCAGCCAAGCCACACCGCGACCCATCTTGTTGATCCGAAGGGCGCCCTGTTCCAAATAACGCAGGTTCAGGTCGGTGATCTCCAATTCCCCGCGGGCAGAGGGTTTGAGCGATTTGGCGATACGAACCACTTGCGAGTCATAGAAATAAAGACCTGTCACGGCCCAGGAGGATTTCGGTTTCTTCGGTTTTTCTTCCAAGCTGATCGCGATGCCGTCATTGTTGAATTCCACCACGCCGTAACGTTCAGGGTCGGTGACGTGATAAGCGAAAAGTTCCGCTCCCTTGGTCAATTGAGCGGCCTTTTCCAAAGCGGTAACCAATTCGTTGCCATGGAAGATGTTGTCACCCAGGACAAGACAGACAGAGTCATTGCCGATGAACTTTTCCCCAATGACAAAGGCTTGAGCGATGCCTTCGGGTTTGGGCTGCTCCGCGTAAGAAAGCGAGATGCCCAGTTTCGACCCATCTCCCAACAAATTTTGGATCATGGGCAGGTCCCGGGGAGTGCTGATGATCAGGATCTCGCGGATTCCCGCCAAGAGCAAAGTGGACAAGGGATAATAGATGGTGGGCTTGTCATAGACCGGCAGCATTTGTTTGCTGATGGAACGGGTCAAAGGGTAAAGACGCGTTCCGCTGCCGCCCGCCAAGATGATACCCTTCATAAAACCCTCCCAATAACGTCCTTGTAATGATCGAACCAGGGCCACTTCCAATAAAGAATGGCGGACAGGAATTATAGTATACTTCCGGCCTGCGGAGCCCTATGGCGCCGTAAGTTTGTTCCCCCGTGTATTTCAAGTCAAGCCAAAAAGAGGCACCTTTCATGAGCGACAAACTAAAGTCGGATTTCTTCTTTTATTTCGCCTTCGCCGCTTTCATTTTCGGCACAAAACTATGGCTCATCAATAAATATGGCAACGCCACACCCTTCTGGGATCAGTGGGATGCGGAAGCGGCCTCCCTATATGTCCCATTCCACAATGGCACTTTAAGCCTCGGCGATCTTCTCGCCCCTCACAACGAACATCGAATCCTGAGCACACGTTTGTTGGCACTGGCCGAACTGGTTCTGAACGGGATCTGGAACCCGCTTCTCCAAATGGTCGTTAACGCAGTCCTGCACGTTATCACCCTCGTGCTCGCCATTCTCTTGATGACCCAAGTAATCGGCCGGAAGTATTTACCCGCGCTACTGGTCTTTTCAGCTCTACTTTTCGCTCTTCCCTTCGGCTGGGAAAACACCTTGGCTGGTTTCCAGGCCCAGTTCTATTTTGTCCTTCTTTTTTCCATCTTAAGCTTGTGGTTCACCACGACTCACGAACCTTTCTCGGCCAAATGGTTTATTGGTCTCCTTTTCTCGGGGCTCGCTTTCTTTTCGTTGGCGTCAGGAGTTTTTTGCATCGCCGCTTCAGCGGCCGTTTCTTTCATCTTTTATATTTTCGGTTATCGACGAACCCTGGGACAGTTATTAGCGTCCGCTCTTTTGACGGTGTTCTTCGTTATCGGTGTCCATTTCACACCTGTCATTCCAGCCCATCAGGTACTCAAGGCCGGTTCGGCGGGCCAGTTCCTCAAGGCTTTTTTCCATATCCTTTGGTGGCCGTGTCCCAACAAATTCCTGGGTCTGTTGCAAAACGCCCCGGTGATCCTGTTCGGTCTCTGGATGGTCAAAAAGAAGCCCGCCGCCAAGGACAACCAGTGGTTTCTCGTCGCCATTTTGATCTGGATGATAGGAACGGTTGCCAGCGTAGCCTACGGAAGAGCGGTAGCGCCCCTGTCGCCGCGTTACCTGGACCTGTTCACCATCGCGGTTTTACTGAGTTTCGTCTGTTTGTTGTTGTTGATCAAAGAATGTCCGCAAAAGATGAAAAAATACGCCTATGTGGCCGCCACTGTCTGGATTTTATCCGTCGGGACCTGCGCGGAAGTTTACAACTCACGACCGAATTTCCCGTCCCTCCAGATCAAAAAGGACCAATCGACTGCAGAGGAGATCAACGCGAGGAATTATGTCGTGACCGGCAATATCTCTTGTTTGGAGGATAAACCTTGGCTGGACATCCCTTACCCCGTTCCAGAGCACCTGGCTTCAATCTTGAATAACCCTCAGGTCCGGTCGATCCTGCCGTCAAACATCGCGCCTCCAGACAGGCCTATTAAAGAAGGATACTTTGACGGTTTTGTCGCTTGGCTGCTGGCGAATTATTCTATTTTTATCGGGATCGGGATACTGGCGGCGGTTATCGGGGTTCTACTGAACCTTTTTGGGTGGGCTGAAAAGGGCGAAAAAGTACCAATGTAAGTAGGACGGCAGCCACTTCCAAAGTTTGAAATTGGACTTCCCCGCTGCCCGGTCCTGCCAGGACGTGGGAACTTCATCGACCTTATAGCCCCACTTCCAGGCCTTCACCACGATCTCCATACCCAACTCGAACCCGCCGTTGCTCTCGATGGCGAGGCCCTGCACAAAAGAACGGCGGTAAAGCTTAAAGCTGTTGGTCACGTCATGGGTCGGCAAGCTGGTGATGTACCACAAGGAAGTCCCCGCCAAACGCGAAAGGATCCTTTTCAGGAAGGGCCCGCCTTTTTGTGAACCACCCTTCATATAACGAGAGCCGCAGACCACATCGGCCTTCTTCGCCTTGGCCTTATCGATCATATCGTTGATCACTTCAGGAGGGTCCGACAGGTCCGCCATAGTCACCACAACGAACTCCGAATCAGCAAAGGCCAGACCGCTCTTGATGGCGTTCAGGGCGCCGCGGCCGATAGAATTCTTATGTAAAACCACTTCTTGTTTGTTCTTCTTCGCGTTCAGATAACCTTGGACCGCAGGTACGGTTGTGTCTTGGTCGAAATCATAGACCACAATAACACGGCAAGGATAAATGACCTTCTCGGCGATCAGGTCGAGGGCCGTGATGATATTGTCGCCCTCGTTATAGACCGGAATAACAATATCAAGGACCCGTTCCATCAGATGCCGCCTACTTCCACTTGCTTCTTGATCCAGGGAATGACCTCGTCCAAGATCTCGTCTAGGCCCGTCGTGGCCTCGAAGCCCAAAACGTTCTTGGCCTTGCTCACGTCGGGAACGCGCATTTGAACGTCATATTTGAAAGCCTTGTCCGAGGTGTAACGGAAAGGAACACCCGGCTTTAGCTTTTTCCAGATGATCTCGGCCAGTTCCAACACCGACGTAGACTTCGCCGTCGAGATGTTGAAATCCTCATTGAGGGCTTTGGGGTGCTCGATACAAGTACGGATACCCCGGGCCAGATCGCCCGCGTAGGTATAGTGTCGCACCTGGTTACCCGATCCCAAGATGTGCAAGGGATCCTGCCCCTTGACGATCTTTTGGACGATATCCGGCACCACGTGGCTCATGGCCAATTTGACGTTACCCGAGAGGATCTCGGAATCGCAAAGAGCGCGTTTTTCACCGGTGCCCACGCAATTGAAGGGCCGGATGATGGTGAAAGGCAGACCATATTGCTCGAAAGCGCCCTGGGCGAAATACTCGGTCGCCAATTTCTGGAAACCGTAGGTGCTCATCGGCGGTGGGCTGGTCCGCTGCGCCCCTTCCTTGGTCGGGAACTCGGTGGCGCATTCATAGACCATGCTGGAGCTCAGCACATTGATCTTCTTGAGTTTCTTGTTCTTATGGGCCCAGATGGCGGCATCGAAGGTCGAGGCTGTGATCCGTTCGTTCTCGGCCAAAAGCTCATAGGCCAGTTCATGGAAATAGGAGATGCCACCGATCATGGCGGCCGCCGCGACGACCGTGTCGCAATCGCTCAGCAGTTCCTTCAACAGGTCCACGTTCTTCACATCGCCCTGCACCAAACGGTATTTGGGGTTGTTGTCGTAGGACTTTTCGACCCTTCCATATTTGGAAAAATTATCGACACCGACCACCTCATGGCCCGCGGCCAGAAGGTCCTCGATCAAGTATCCACAGATGAATCCCGACGAACCCGTTACTAATATTTTCATTTTATTTCCTTTTTCTCCAGATGCCCCAACAGTCCACATAGGGCTTTGTGATCTTCAGGTCCAAATACTCGTTATGCGGCACACCCACGATGACGCCATCGGCCTTCTCCAACGCTTCCTTTAAAGGGGTGAACTCGGGCGCGGGTAAATAAGGATCCGAAGCCAGCACATGGGCCCGCTTGATCTCCAAAACCTTGCGCAATTTGAAAGCCAATGACTCACGGATGTCGTCATTATTGGCTTTGAAGGTCATCCCCAGGATGGCGATGTTCTTGCCCTTGAGGTCTCCCATCTTGGCTTCCAATTGGTCGGCCAAAAAGACCGGCAGGCCTTCATTGACCAACATGGCCGATTGGCCCAGGAAGAAATTGCTCTTATGGAAGGCGGAAAGCTGCATGGTGTCCTTGAAAAGACAGGGACCCGCCGCCAGACCCGGACGGGTGAAATGCTTGGCCCGGGGATAATCTTCCCGGAGCGCGTCATATATTTTATAGAAGTCCAACCCTTGGGATTCGGTCATCATATAGAACTGATTGGAAATGGCGAATTCCAGGTAACGCCAGGCATTGGCCATCAATTTGGCCACTTCAGCTTCCTTGGGGGCCAATCGGATGATCTTGGGGGCAATGGTGCTGAAAAGCTCCTCAGCCATCTTTTCGGCCGCAGGGCTGTTACCCGAAATGATCTGAGGAAGGTGAAAAATCTCCTCGATACCCTTTCCCTGCACGATCCGCTCGGGGCAGAAAGCGACTTTAATGTCGGGGATAGTTTCAGAAAGCACATCGCTCAGGACGTCCATCACACCCGGATAGACAGTGGAACGCAGGACGATCAAAGCCTTTGGATTGATCTTATCCGCGTAGGAACGCATCACCTTGATGACATCGTGGACCTTGGGGTTGTGATGCTCGTCCACCGGGGTGCCGGTAACGAAGATGATGACATCGGAGGTCTTGAGCGAATCCGGCGAGGTAGTGGCCCGGAAATTCTTGTTCAGGACCGAGGGAAATATCTCTTCGGCGCCTTCTTCGATAAAGGGCACCTTTCCCGCGTTGACCATCTCGACGGCCTTAGGATTGATGTCCAGCAAGGTCACATCATGGGCGACCTTCGCCAGGGCCAAGCCCAGAGGAAGTCCAACGTGGCCGCAGCCGCCGACAATGGTTACCTTTTTCATGGATGAAGTCCTGACTTTAAGGGATTTTTAGGAAAGCCATTAGATAAAATAAGACTGGCAAAGTCAATTTTGTTCTAAGCCGTGTTTAAACGGCTTTCAGAGTGAAGACAAAAGAATACAGAATAAATGGCCGCTAAAGCTTTACGCGGAAGCGTTATTCTTTCGCCGCATCGTACACATAGGTAGAATCGGCATGGAAGACCGACCTTTTTCCAACCCTATCCCAAGAAGGCATATTGGACCCTGAGCACACATACCAGCGGATCCCATGGGACCTTAATTGTTCAAAAGCCTTGGCTTGGTCCGCGGCTCCGTCGATCATTTTCATTTCCGCCGCCCGCTCCTGGATGATCTGCGCTGTCTGGGGCGATCGCGTTTTTAATTGAAAGTCGATCCTCCCCACATAGACCGGCAGATCGGTCATAGAGGCCAGTTCGACCGTCGCGCAAGAGTTGGTCTCATAAGCTCCTTTACCACCGACCGCGATCATGTCTTTCGGGTGGGCATTCGCGTTGAGAAAAACCGCCATTTGTACCACGCCCGGATCTATTTTCTTGTCATAAGCGTTCCAAGCAACGATCTTTCCGACAGGACTACCCGGATCGGTGTTTCGATACAGGAGCACTGTCGTCAAAAGGACCGCGGCGGCCGTCATCGCCGAAACGGCGGGGCGCCAAGAGGCCACATACCGGTCGATACCTACAGCGCCTATCAGACGAAGGCCCGTCCATAAAACCACGAGCGCGTAAAGCAGGACAAATGACCTTTGTTTATATTCATCCAGGGTGCCGTTGTAAGCTATCGGCGCCCAAAAGATCAAAAGTAAATAGGCAACGGTCGCGAGAGGAAGAAAATAGTCCTCCACTTTGAAACGGCCATGGCGCCCTTCCCACCAGATCGCCAACGGAAAAAGGATGGCCCAAAAGCCCAATGTCACCGGTAGCATCCCTATCCCGCCGACGATGGCGCTGAAGGGCTGACCGAAATGTTGGACCGAACGCCCAAAGAGGTCCGCGTAATGATCGGGCCCCATCGTGTAAACCCATTGGATGTAAGTGAAGGGCTGGGCCCTTTCCGAACCATACCGGCCGAATTTTCCATTCAAAAGCAGGATCGTCAAAACAAAGGCGGCAAGGCAGCCCGCCATCACGATGCGTTTGCGCCAGGTTTCGTTCAAAAAAGAGAGGACAATGGTGCCTGCCAAAGCAGGCGCCATCAAGAGGAACAAATGGGCCCGGATCATGACGAGTAGAAACGTGAGAAAGCCCGAAAGAAGCAATGCCCCTAACTGACGACCCCGGAGCCAACCCAAGGCGCACCCAAAGCTCACCCCGCATAGACCGATCGCGTAGCCCGCTCCCGGCGAGGTATAGACGCTCCAATGAAAACCGTAAAAGGGATTACGCATCCAATAGCGCGACGCGTCCGGCAGCAGGCAAACCAACCAAAGACCCAAAAGGGCCGTGCCGACGCCGGCCCATTCCGCAGCCAGGGAGTAAAGACCGAACAACCCGACCAAGAGACCCAGCGGCAGCATGACCGCGGTCGCCAATCCTAAGCCACAAAGTCCCGTTACCGGTTGCAGTGCCGCGGGCAGCATGAAAATGCCGTAGTGGTAAAAGGCTTGGGGCGATCCGGACAGCATGATGTCCCCCGCCCAAGTCGCCCGGGGATCCCCAAAAGAAGCGACGACCATGCCATGGATGAAATAATCGTCCCAAACCTGAAGGATATCTTTGGTCATCAGCGCCGGCAAAGTTACAGCTTGATGGAGTGAAAAGAAGACGACAAAAATGGAAAAAAGCGAAGCGGCACCCAGATCAGTGAGAACCATGGCGGCGTTTCGTACCAACCTATGCCGCGCCCATACCCCCGCGAGAATGACAAGCCCGCTCCATCCCAGAAACGTGTTTTGGGCTGTCCAATGCAGGAAAAAAGTGGGAGCTATCATCGCCACGCTGGTCACCGACGTTCCCGCGACGAAGGACGCCGGGAGCCAGCCCCTCAACGAGCTTATCCCAAAGGACAGGAAGAGGACCTCGCCGGCTAGGGTGAGGATCCCGGCCGCGGCCACGGGCACGAGGAGCCAAACGAACCCCGTCCGCACCCCCGCAAGCCACAACAAAACATCGACGGTCGCGCCGACGATCAAGGAAAACAGCATTCTGTAATAAATTGCTCGAAATGATTTCAAAATGCCCTCGATAATTCCTCAAAATTCATCCAGCGAATTATATCCATGATCCAAGAAGACCTCACCATTTCCCTGCGGCAAGAACACTTTCTTCTTCCTCGATAGGACCGATTAGGGTAAAAAACGGTGCCTGGACCGATTAAGATATGTCCGCCGCCCTATGGAAGGGCCGCTCAGGCATAACCAACCGAGGTGATCTTGATAATGTATTATTTTTTAGCCTTAGAAGTCTTATTCGGAACGTTTCTTTTCTTCGCCCTCTTTGGCGGTTCTGCTATCGCTTGGATCGAAAAGACGTTCAAGTACCACTGCCCGAACTTCCTTCTACGAGCTTCTTTCGCTGTTACTCTTTCGGTGGTCATTTCGGCTCTCGCCGGGATCCTGGTAGCCGTCGCGCCCTTCTCACTCAAAACTCCGTTGGCCATCCTCCTTCTTTCGATCTTCTTTCTTCTCGGCTCGATCGGCTTTTTTCATTTCAAGACCTATCGATCGTTGGCCGAGGCCTCGAAAGTGGAAAAGGTCATTTTCATCGCTTACCTTTTATTCTCGACCCTCTGCCTCATTTTGGCTTGTTCGAATCCCACCATGCCACCGGACCTTCCAGACGGCGCTTATGTTTCCAAGGAATGGACCCGCGGCGTCAAGATCCAATACATCACCGGAAACTTACCAGCGGACAACGTAATCCCCTTTACCGCCGCCGAATACTTTTTAAGGAACATATCTTTCCAGGCGAATCACCCCATGTTACCCGGGCAAGAGGTGACCAACCGGCCGGTTATGACCGCGGCGATCGTCACTCCCGTCCTAGCCGCCATCGCCCCGCCCGATTCGATGGATCCCACTCTACCCACCTTCAGTTATGTCAAGACTCAGTGGCCCGATTTCAGGATATTGGTCCGGGATGACCGAGCCTGCACCGTTTATCTGGCCGTCATGATCGCGCTCAACGCAGCTCTTTTATTGGGAGTAGCGGCCTTTTTCAATTCGTGGGTTCGATGGGAAATGGCGCCCGCTGTGCTGGGCGCCTTACTTTTCACCACTTCTCCCTATTTCATTTTCCAGACCATTTTCACTTGGCCAAAAGACCTAGCCGCCTTCTTTATCCTTCTCGCCCTGACCCATGCCTTGACCACAAAAAAACATCATTGGATTACCGGCTGCCTGGTAGGCCTCGCTTATCTATCCCACCCTTACGCCGGTGCTTTTCTGCTCGGCTTCTGTCTTTATTACTTGGTGAAAGAAAGAACAAAGGACGGGATCCGGAACATCTTGTGGATCGTTGCCGGTTTCGTTTTAACGACCTTCTTTTGGTTTGCCTGGAAAAAACATTTGAACTTGCCCTCAGATCTTGTCTCTCAGAACTTCTCCTTAGCGGGCCAAGGCCGGCTCAACTTCGTCTGGGCCCGACTGACCAATCTTCTGAACACCTTTTTACCCGTCCATCTACTAGCCTACCCCTTCAACTTGAGTGGGATTTTGATCGGATCGACCTTGAATGTGGCCGGAGCGGTCGGCCTTTTGGCCTATGGAGCTTGTCTTTACCACGTCTCGGAAATCCACCGCCTCAAGAACTCAGTGGCAATGACCACCATTATGGGTCTCCCCTGCCTTCTCTTAGTGGCGGTCTTCAGCAACCAGGCCGTTCCAGTGGTACATGGTCTTCAAGTATTGGTACCCCTCTTGGTCTTTGGGATCGCTTATCGCTTGGGCGCCTACGGTTCTTGGTTTCGTAACACGGTCCTTGGCGCCCAGATCCTGATAAACACCGCGCTCTTCACGAAATACCTGATTTCGATCGGGATCATACACAGTTGACAGTCCGGGTCTTCTAAAAAGCGGTCCTCGTACCTGGATAAAGCTCGCTCAATATTCCTTGTGAAACGAACAAAACGGACATTATATTGTCCACGAACCCATCCTTATGAAGCGTCAAATTAAAGACAAAGGTCTGTGCCAATGCCCGTCCCGAGCTCTCGGTCCTCCCAACCAGCCAAAAGGACCTTCAATAAATTAACCCGCCCTTTCGAGCCTCATCTCCGTTTTGTCGAGAACGCGATCGCCACGGTCAAACGCCTCGGCGGGATCCCGACCGTCGTCAAAAAGATGTTCCTGATCGTTCACCGGGAAGGGCCTCGCGGAATTTCCAAGCGTTTCAAACGGATCGCCAAAATGAAGAATAGGCGGACCTACCCTATCTGGATCAATAAATATGACCGAAACACCCCCTCCACCCGTGCCACCCTAAGCCGGTCGATCCGCCAGTTCCGCGTCAAGCCCCTTATTTCCATCCTCATGCCCGTCACCCAAACCCAACCCGATCGTTTTTCGACCGCGGTCCAGTCGGTCCTCGCGCAGATATACCCCTCTTGGGAACTATGGATCGCCATCGACCCGACCGCTGGCCCGACCATCCGCCAAACCGCTGAAGATTTCTCAAAAAAAGACCGGCGTATTAAAACCGTCTTCCTCGACAAAAAAAGCGGCGAACCCGAACTTTTTAATTCCGCCTTGAGCAAGTCCCATGGGGATTGGGTCACACGACTCGGGTCCGAAGATACCCTGAGCGAAGCCGCTTTATTCTGGGTCGTTAAAACGATCTCGCTCTCCCCCGACGCGCAACTGCTTTACACCGACGAGGATAAGATCGAACCGAACGGCGCCCGGAAGGACCATTATTTCAAGACCGATTGGAACCAAGACCTTTTTTACTCACAGGACTTTGTCGGTCATTCGGGCTTTTACCGGACCTCTCTCGTGAAAAACCTGGGAGGTTACCGACCGGGGATGGAAGACGCGTGGAGCTACGACCTTACCCTGCGCTATATCGAACATATCCGGATCGACCGGATACACCATATCCCTCGGATTCTCTACCATTGGGGCTCCGCTTCCGGCAAAAACCTGAACCCCTTCGCCCCCCTAGCGGGTGTCAAAGCGCTCAATCATCATTTCCAGCGCCTTAAGATAAAAGCGAAAGCGGAACGGACGCCCTTCGGCTTCCGGGCCCGTTATCCCCTGCCATCCAATCCACCCTTGGTCAGCTTGATCATCCCCACCCGGAATGGTTTGAAACTGATAAAGACCTGCGTCAACAGCATCCTTCAAAAAACAACCTATCCCCACTACGAGATACTGATCGTGGACAACGGCTCCGACCAACCGGAGACTTTGGCTTATTTGGGGGAGCTCAAGAAAACGGGAAAAGTACGCGTCATTCGGGACAACAGTCCTTTTAACTATTCCGCCCTGAATAACAAAGCCGCCAAAGCGGCCAAAGGGAAGCTCTTAGGCCTTTTGAACAATGACCTGGAGGTCATTTCCCCTGATTGGTTGTCCGAGATGGTGAGCCACGCCCTGCGGCCCGAGATCGGCGCGGTCGGCGCTAAACTCTATTTCCCCAACGGCAACGTCCAGCATGCGGGCGTCGTGACAGGCATCGGAAGCACCGCCGGGCATTTTCACAAGCATATCCCTCGGAACGATCCGGGCTATTGGGGACGGGTCGCTTCGATCCAGGATTTTTCCTGCGTAACGGCCGCTTGCCTGGTCATTCGAAAGTCGGTCTATCAGGAAGTTCACGGTCTTGACGAAAAGAACCTGGTAGTCGCCTTTAACGATGTGGATTTCTGCCTGCGGATCCTGGAAAAAGGATACCGGAACCTTTATACGCCCTATGCCGAGCTGTACCATTATGAATCGGCTACCCGCGGGCTCGATGACGATCCGGTCAAACGCCGCCGCTTCAACAAAGAGAAAAAATATATGCACGATCGCTGGGGGGAAAAGCTCTTGAACGATCCGGCCTACAATCCCAACCTGAACATCGTCCACGAATATTTCGGGTTGGCTTGGCCGCCCCGGGTCGAGGCGATACCGCGCAAAAGGAAATGATGCCGTTCTAGGCGCCCGTTAAATGGGCTGCTTTTCCGAACCCGCAAGCGAACAGAAGGTCTTGGGCACGGCGGGCATAAGTATG
Source organism: candidate division FCPU426 bacterium (assembly GCA_027452205.1). Classification (GTDB taxonomy): domain Bacteria; phylum Oederibacteriota; class Muellerivitia; order Muellerivitales; family Muellerivitaceae; genus Bog-1183. The sequence goes on from DAIDGV010000025.1 coordinate 33,576, forward strand.
GTCCCTCTGGGCCCGGGCTTGGGAACGTTCCGCGATCTGCCGGCGCCGTTGCGGGTCTTTTTTCAACCCTTCCAATAATGACTTCAATTCGGCCGGCGAATCAAAGACCAAGATCTCCGTACCCAGGTCGAAATATTGGGTCAATTCCAGGCCTTCCAAGTAAACACACTGGACCGCCCCTGCCATGGCGGCTTCAAAGGTACGGGGACCAGGGGTCCCGGCATCCAATTGGTAGCGGCTATTGGCCAAATTGAACCGGCGCCCCACATTCAAGGTGGTCAAAGAAGAAGCGTAATAGTCCGGCAAAGAGTCGTTAGGCAAACGCTCGTTACGGCAAAAGGACAAGGAAGCTGGCCACTGGTCCCCATAAACCTCCGCATGAAAAGGCGCTAGCACCGTGGCGCAATCAGTCAGCAATTCCTGACGGTTCGGGAAAGCCACACCGCAGAAGAAAAGATCACGGTCCAGATGATCTTTCACCGGACGAAAGTGGGCTTGCGGGTCCGCGGCCAAAGGCAGATGAAAGGCCTTTGGGTGGTCGATATGGGTCACTGCCCATTTGTCGTTCGAAAAAACGAAGTCAGCGTAAGGATAGATCTTTTCGTTGAAATCGAACTCATAAGGGTCGTCGTGCAACCAAAAGGCCATCTTGGCGCCGGTTCGCAGGCAATAACCTTTAAGACCCGTATAATCACAGCAGGCAGGCATACAAGACCCAAAAACGACGATCAAGTCCGGTTGGAATTCTTTGGCGGCTTCCACCGCGCGGTCATAGGAAGAGGTCGTGACATTTCCCTTGGGAAGCACCTCTGAAAATCCGCGCCCCACGTAAGTAAGCAACACCGCGTTAGTGTTCAGACGGTCGGGCGAGGCGCTGCAGATGAGAACTTTCATGTTCACGCTCCCAGCTTTTCTTTGACGAACCGGACGGTCCGACGGACCATGGAAACAAGGCCATGCTTCCGGTAATACTTCACGCCGCGGACCCCCAATTTAGCGACCTTGATCCCGAGCTTGACGATAGGGGGGCTTTGTTTGACCGGGACCACAGGTTTTGAATCCTCGATGATTTCCGCCCAATTCTCGGCTTTCGGCAGCCAGAACTGGAAATATCTTTCTTGGGCCATTAATCCGTTGTTCGGGTCGTTCAATTTGCCCTTCAAGATAGCGTCCCGGTAGACCTTCTTCAGTCCCGTTACATGAGGCTCGGTCCGGGAAATGGGTGCCTTCGCGATGTTCTTTTGCATCTTTTCAAGCAGCCCGGGCGTTTCACGCAACCGGCGGAGGATTTGTTCCAGGTCCCCTTCCGAATCCGCGGGTATCTTGAAACCATCGACACCTTGGGTCACCCGTTCCGCCAAAGCCCCGATATCGCTCACGATCGGAACCATCCCGTGATCCCAAGCTTCGGTCAAGGTCAAGCAATAGGTCTCCGGCCAGATCGACATGTGGAGGGATACGTGACAGGAATGGATGACCTCCGGGAATTGACCGGGTTCGTAAGGTCCATGGACATGGACATAAGGAAGGTACTCGTTCTTTTGGAGCAAAGAGCACCACTCGCTGCTGGCGAAGATGTGGAACTCGATATTGCTGCCGGCCATCAGGGGAACGATCCGGGCGATGACATTAGAACCTTTATGACGGTTGAAATTGCCAAGCACCGCTACCTTCATCGGTTCTTTATCGGACAAAGGCGCTTTCGGGCGGACCGGGACCGGGTCCATCGGCACCGGCAGGATGATGACATTCTGATGGGTCGCGACCGAGGGATAGATCCTGGCGGTCAATTCACGGCTGCCCTCGGTATTGAAGATCAAGGCATTCATGGAGCGGAGAATCTTATCCCAATAGGTCCGGCGGGCCGCCTGTGACCCCGGTAGGATCTGATGTTTATCCAAAAGGCAGACATCGCACTGGGATAGCGGGATCTGGTCCGGATGGCAATAACGCCAGTTAAAGTCGAGGAGCATGAACTCGTTGCAGACCGAGTAGTAATCGTGCATCGTCATGACCGTCGGGATACCCAAGACTTTGGCCACCTCGACCAAGCTTGGCACATGACCGATAAAGTGATGGAAATGGACCAAAGAGATGTTCAATTTGGTCAGGGCCGAGGTGAAAGCGTGTTCCCGCTCAGCGTTGGAAAGCTGCCAATAGGTGATCGGTGTTGAGAATTGATAGGTGTGGATGGAATTCCCTTGCCCGTCATAGAGCACCGCGCTGTAAGGATGGGAGTGGGGGCTGGACATGTAGTAATAGGGTTCATACTCGTCCGCTAAAGCGCCACACATATGCTTGAGATAGACCTCGACCCCGCCAAAACGCAGGTTGCCAATGATATTGTGCACCACGAACAACACCCGGGGTTTAGCCTTTGACTTGGCGGTCATTTCGATCGGTCGAGCCTGTTTTTTCAAGGCCTTTACCTCAGCCAGGATCGTCGCCATCCTGTTTTCGTAGCAATGTTGGGATAGGGCCTTTTTTTGGGCCCGCCGGGTGATGTCATAACGCAATTTGGGATCTTCCTTCAAAGCGGCCAAGGAATCGGTCAAGCTTTTGGCGCTATCGAAATAGAGGAAATCCTTCCCGGGTTCGAAATATTTGGCCGCGTCGGCCAATTTGGATTGGACCAGTTGGACCGTGCCGGCCAAGGCCGCTTCATAAAGGCGAGGCGGAGGGGTTTCAGCGAAATCCCGGTTGCCCGAGGCGGAAAAGACCCGGGGTAGGACCAAAGTGGTAAGGCTGGAATTAGCGAAACGGGCGAAATCCGCGGGGGAGGTACGCCAATTGATCTGGCTTAAGGGTAGGGACAGGTCCCGGGGTGGCAGGAACTGGTTCGTTGGCAAGGCGATCTTGGCCTTGATGGTTTCCCCGCCCCACTGGGTGGCTAAGACTTCTTTTAAAAGAGAAACACGATTAGGCCAGGCTGTGCCCGCAAAGAAGACGTCATAGCGCAGTTTTCGGACATCCTCTTGGATCGGTAAATAGTGGTAGGGTTTGGCCCCGGCCAATGGAAGATGACGGCCCTTTGCCCCATAAGCATGAACGCAACCCGAATCATTGGTGAAGACCAGATCGAACAGGTCGGCATTGCCGACATTGACGCTCATCTCGTAGGGATCTTCGGTCACCCACAGGACCGAGGTACCACAGACCGCGGCCACCCGGGAACAGATCAAACGGTCCAGGGCCTCGGCGTCGAAAGCGATGAAAAGATCGCAGTTATTTTGAGCGGCCAGGGAAACGGCGTTGGAATAGTCTGCCTTGACGACCAGTTCCACATCGGCCATCCCCTTCAGAGCCTCGCGAATGGCCAGGCAAATGTAATGGTTGGGGTTCTCGCTTTTGGTGTCCAAAAGCAGGATACGAAAACCTTTGTTCGACGAAGTACCGCTCAATGCCGCCCTCGGACCGCGAAATGAAAGCTGCTGATCCCGCTTGACCTGCCCGGGGACCGGAAAAACAAGAAGATAATACAATAGGGCCCGGCAAAATCATTTAAATTCCGACCCCGGACCGCGCGCCTTATCCCTTTACCGGTATTTCCGTTTGTATATGATGGGTAACTCGACTGGAATCCAACGAACGAAAGACTCCAACTTGCGAAAGCCCGGCCTCCTCAATCTCCTCTCCCGTTCAACGTGCCTGTTCCAACTCGGCCCCTTCCGGTACAAGGAATTCCTCAAATACCCAACACTTCGTAACTCTTCCCTCTTCAGCGCCTTACACTTTTGGCTTCGGGGCTACGACCAGGTCCTTCGGGGCGACCGACGTCTTGCCTTCATGTTGAAGGGCCAGTATTACGAATATGTGGAGTCGGTCTATCTGCAAGCCAATCCGGATGTTCAAAAGAAAGTAACCGCCGGACAGCTACCTGACGGTCTATCTCATTTCCTTTCAGAGGGTTTTAAAGAGATCCTGCAGGGACAAAGACGATACTCGGCGGTATCTTTCCTGCCGAAGGTCTTGGCGGTATCCCGGCAAAAGCAAAGAGCCGCCGGGAAAATCCTGGCCCTTTTCGCCCATTATGATTCCCAAGGCCTGATCGATCCCTATGTGCTTGTCTACCTCAAAGCCTTGAAGGACCTTGGTTGTGAGATCGTCTTTATCAGCGAGACAGCCAAGAAAAGTGAACTCAAAAAGCTGAAGGACCTCTGCGCCATGACCCTGCTGCGGTCCCGGGGCGGGTTGGATTTCGGCTCCTGGTACTGTGCCCTCAAGAGCCTGTCTTTGGACCTGTCCAAATATGAGTCTATTCTTTTAGCTAACGACAGCGCTTATTTCCCGGTGCGGCCCGTAAAGGGTTTGCTTTCCAAAATGAATAAAACACGGCTCGATTTTTGGGGGTTAACTGAATCCTTGCAGGCCGGTCCTATAGTCGACCCTTACCATATCCAGAGCTACTTCATGGTTTTCTCTAAGAAAGCGGTGAAGAGAGGATTGCTCGGTCATTTCCTAAAGGAATATGAGAAGCGGCCCATCCTAAGCAAGTGTGGCATTATCGAGATCTTTGAATATGGGATGACCCAATGGGCCCGCGATCTGAAGTTGAAGATCGGAGCCCTTTGCGATCTCAAAAGCTGTTACGAACACACCCAAATGTTGCGGTCTTTACCGCCCCTGGATCGCGTCACCCCCACCCTGGACCTATGGGACACCCTGATCGAGGTCTATGATTGCCCTATGTTGAAAGTAGGTTTAGTGCGGGATGACCCGAAAAGGAACTTCGACAAGGACAGGACCAAGGAGATCTTAGAAAAAGGCGGCTACGATTTCGACCTGATCCTGGACCATATAAGACGGGTCACAAAGGATCGGTAAAAACCAAGTCCTTATAACGGGCCGTCCCGCCCTTGGCATCCCCGTCATAAACCTTTCGGGAATTCTCAATGACGATACAGCGGGAACAATAGCGCTCAATGGCCTCGGGGCTGTGAGTGATCAAGACGATGGTCCTTCCCGACTTGTGCATCTCGTCGATCTTGGCCAAGCATTTCAGTTGGAAGCCCGCGTCTCCCACCGCTAGGATCTCATCGACCAAAAGTACCGGCGCTTCTAAATTGATGGCCACCGAAAAGCCGAGACGGGCCAGCATGCCGCTGCTGTAATTGCGGATGGGTTTATAGATCTGCTCCCCCAGCTCGCTGAATTCCAGGATCGAGGGAACGATCGCCTCCGTGGCTTTTTTGCCGAACCCCAAAATAGCCGCGTTCAAGAAGATGTTCTCATAACCCGAAAGGTCCGGGTGGAATCCCGCTCCCAGCTCGATAAGCGGCGCGATGATCGCCCGGGCCTCGATAGTACCGCTGGTAGGCGTATAGATCCCCGAGATCAACTTCAGGAGCGTGGATTTCCCCGCCCCGTTACGTCCCATGATGCCGACAAATTCACCGGGATAGATATCGAAACTGACATCGTTCAAGACCGTGAATTGTTTCCGTCCCTTGAAAGGGTTCCATTCGCCCTTGGAGATACGCATCAACAAGTTCTTGAAGGAATGGGGTTGGTCCATCCAATGATCGAAGCTTTTGGTCAGGTTTTTGACCTCAATGATCGGTTCGCTCATAATTTCTCCAATACCCCCAAGAAGCGGCGGCGCATGAAGGCCATCCCGATCAAGGTAAAGAACACCGCCCAACCCCCGCTAAGCAAGATCGCGTTAATCCCTGGCATCCGGCCATCCGTGAAGATGGTGTGAAGTCCTGAGACAGCGTCCGCCACCGGGTTCAAATGGATCACCGCCCGGTATTTTTCCGGCACCATTTCAAAGGAATAGACGACAGGCGTGGCAAAGAACCACATTTGCATGATCAAGGCCATCACATGCCGCAGGTCGCGGAAGAACACCAACCCAATGGAGAGGACCAAGGCCAAACCATAGGCCACCAAGAAAAGAACGAGATAAAAATACACGACCATCAAGGTATGCCAACCAAAAGGTACGCCTTGGAAAAGGGAAACCGCTATCAAGATAGGGATACTCGCCGACAGGGTTATTAAATTCGTGACAGCGTTCACAAAGGTCAAGACCTGTAACGGCAGCGGTATCTTGCTCACCAGGCCCGCGTTCCCTACTATGGAATCCATCCCTTCCATGACGCATTGGGAGAAAAAGGCCCAAGGAAGCACTCCGGACAGAATGAACGCCAGGTAATTGTCGATCTGCACATGCATGACCTTCTTGAAGACCAGGTAATAGATAAAGGCCAGCATCATCGGCGACAACAAGGTCCAGCCGAGACCCACGAAAGAACGGTCATATTTCGATTTGATGTTCCGGCCCACCATGTTGTAAACGAGGAACTTTTTCCCCAAACAAAAATAATCAAAAAATGTTTGATAGATGACTTTCAAAAAGATCTCCTCGATCGTTCCCATGAGGCCGGGCATGTGACCGTTCCTGAATTTAAACTATTCCCGGGTCAAAAGCGAGTCTATTACCCCGCAAGTACCTTGGGCCGTCTTCTTCCACGAAAAACGCCGGGCCTGCTGTTTGCCTAGGGCGATCATTCGCGTCCTGAGTTTTTTGTTCCGAAGGACTTCCGTGATCTTTCGGACCATCTCATCGACGTTCAGCGGATCGAAATACTCGGCGGCCGACCCGCAAACTTCCGGCAAGGACGCGGCCCGAGAGACAACAGCCGGACAGCCACAAGCCATCGCTTCCAAGGGCGGCAATCCAAAACCTTCATAGAGGGACGGGAACACCAAAAGATCCGCATGGGCGTAATACTGGCCTAACCGGGCTTGATCGACCGTTCCGGTGAAACGGACACGTCCCCCCATCTTTTCAGCCTTTTCCAATACAGACGGGTCCCCCGTAATGAATCCTTCCTTCTTTCCGACCACCATTAGATCGTGAGGGATCTTCCCTTTGATCAGATCAAAAGCATTCAACAGCGAGCTTAAGTTCTTGTTCGGTTTGACGTTGCCCACAAAAAGAAGATAAGGCCGGTCATGGGGTCTCTTGCCCTTCTTGACCTTGAACCAAGCCTCGTCGACCCCATTTGAGATGACCTTTGTCCGCTCCGGCTTAGCGTCGGTCAAACGGAACAGTTCTTTTTGGGTGAATTGGGAAACGCAAATAAGCGCGTCCGCCTGGCGAGTGAGTCGACCGAACATCCTGCGGGCATAAAAACGTTTTGTCAGGTTGCCGATCCCCTTGAGCATGGCCAAGTGGTAAACATCGTGGACCGTCACCAGCAGTTTTCCCTTCCAGAGAACAGGAAAATTGTAATGCGGCGACCAAAAGAGGTCCGTGTCCTTGGGGATCTTGCGTTCCAATTCGATTTGTTCGGCGATCGTATAGATCGGCGAGGTGGTCTCGACCCATTTCACCCGCGCGCTTTGGGCAAAGCCCCTCCATTGCCGCATCTCGGAAGGACGTCCCAAGAGATAGAACCGGGCCTTAGGCATGGAACGGATGACCAGGGGGACCAAGTGGCGGATATAGGACCCGATCCCCGAAGAGAACATCATTCGGACATCAACGGCGATTTTCATGGGGTCTTTCCTTTTCGAAAAGCCGACGAGGTTAGGCCTTCTTCAACGCTTCTCGGAACTTCTTCCAGGTCAGGTTCTGGCGGTCCTTATCGGACAGGACCGGCGTTTCGATGGGCCAGTCGATGCCCAGGTCCTTATCGTTCCAAAGCACTCCCGATTGATCGTCCGGCACATAAAGGGAGGAACATTTGTAGTGAACAATGGCCGTCTCGGAAAGCACGCAAAACCCATGCAAAAAACCCTCGGGAATGAACAATTGCCGCAGATTGGCCCCCGAAAGATAGTCCCCATGCCACTGGCCAAAGGTCGGCGAGTTGGGGCGGGCATCCACCGCCACATCGAAGATCTCACCCGAGACCGCGCGGACCAACTTAGCTTGAGGAGACCGAAGCTGGGCATGGAGCCCCCGGAGTACGCCGCGCACCGAGTAGGACTGGTTGTCTTGAACAAAGTCGCAATTAACCCCGAAGTGTTTATATTTGTCTTTGTGGTAGGTCTCCGCCAAATAACCGCGGGCATCCTCAAAGGAGAGCGGCGCCATCAACAGTAGGCCTTCTAACGGGGTCTTTTCGACTTTCAGGTTCATGATCGGTTCCTTGGGGAATGACGGATTTTTCAGCGACACTTTAACAAGACTAGTGTTTTTTGGCAAACTAGGCCCAAAACCTACCGAAGCCGTAGGACGGACAAGGCGCTTTTTTGGTCTTCCGGTTCCAGCGCGCTGAAAAAATAAAGGCCCAACCCGTAAACGACCGGACCCAGAATCAACCAGTAAAGCTCTGGCGAGAAATAGATCCCGACGCCCATTAAGGCCGCCGCGGTCAAAGAACCTACCAAGGCCCGGACCAGCGACAGGGTCCGCTCGGCTGGAAGATATTTCCAGATGAGGCCCAAACCCCAAGCCAATCCCACGATCTCGCAAAGTACCGTGGCCCAGGCTGCGCCTTGGGCCGCCCACTGCGGGATGAACAAGAAATTGATCCCCACGTTCAGAACAAAGAGAGAGAAATAGACGATGTTCAACATCTTGGGATTCTTGACCGTCAGCACATTGATATAAACGTTCGAAATGAAAAAAGGAACGACCGACAACACCAAGACCCGGAACAGGTCCCCCGAAGGCAGGTATTTTTCACCGGAGAAGAAAGTCAGCAATCGGTCCGATAACAGCATGCCGCCGATCGAAATGGGCACACCAATGACGATCAAAAGACGGATGGATTTGAGGGCCAGTTTCCCGAAGTCCTTTGGGTTCTTGGACGCCGAAAAGGCCGGCAGCACCGATAGACCGAAAAGCTGGGATAAAGTCAGCGTGCTTCGAAGCAGCGTGTAAGCCGCGTCATAGAATCCGACCGATTCGTTTCCGCTCAAACTTTTAAGGAGCACCGTATCGACCTGAAAGTAGAGCATTTGGAAGGACCAAAAACCCGCCAGGGGCAGCGCCTGGACCAAAGTGGCCTTGATCTCCACCCAGTTCAACCGGGACAGTTCCAGTTTCCATCCCTTTTTCCGGCCGATCAGTACCAGCACTACCAAAGCGACCAAGCTCGCCAGGGTCCAGACCCCGCAAGCGCCCCACAGACCCCAACCCAGGAAGAAAACCGTGACCAAACCGCCCAACCGAATGATGCTGCCCAGCACAACGACCCCGCCTTGGATGCCCATTTTTTCGTGGGCCTGAAGCAGGTAAACATAAGCGCCCGCCAAGCAATCGAAGATGATCCGGCAGCCCATCAGAACGAGACCCACTTGAACGATCGGTTCATAGTGAAGGACGACCCCGAAGATCGCCAAGGCCGCGACCAGGACAATGGAAAAGACCGACCGGATACCCATGACATTGCGCAGGTAAAAACCCGCCAGACCCTTTTTGCGGGCCACTTCCCGGATGGTCAGCGAATTGAGGCCCAGGTCGCTGAACGTAGCAAAGATGGCCACCCAGTTCTTGATGAGCGCGTATTGACCGTAAGTCTGGACATCCCAGTAACGGGTCAAAAAGATGAAAGCGACGAGAGAAAAGAGCTGTGCGGCCTTTTCAGAACCAAAAAGAAGCAGGGTATTGTGGATGATCCGGCGAGCGCGGCCTTCAGAAGCGGGCATAGGTTCCCCTTTGACGGGCTATTTGGAGGAGTAAAGACCTTTGATGTTGTTCCACCGGATGATGAAAAGCTCGGCGAAGGTGCGGATCGAGTCCCGCAAAGCGTTCACCCGGGTATTGGGGTCGTCCCGCCAAATGACCGAGCGCTCCACCATCGAGAAGCGGTATTTGCGGACCAGATAAAGCAGTTCCACATCAAAACCGAAACGTTCGATGGTTTGCAGGGGAAAGATGACCTTCGCGGCCTTTTGGCTGAAAGCTTTGAACCCGCACTGGGTGTCGCCGATACCCGGCACCAAAAGGAGCTGGATGATGATGTTGCCGATGCGCCCGATCAGTTCCCGGTGCAGGGGCTGGCGCACCTTCACTTGTTTGCGGTCCACCGCGCGGCTACCAACGATGACATCCACGCCCTTTTTCAGGTCCGCCTTGAACTTTTCGTACTCCGACAGGGGGGTCGCGTTGTCCGCGTCCATGTAGAGGATGACATTTCCCTGGGCTGCCAAAGCGCCCGTGCGCACCGCCGCGCCCTTGCCCTGGTTCACTTTATGTTTGAGGATCTTGAGATTATGCGAGGCCGTGGACATCTTTTTGAACCGGCCGACCACCTCTAAAGTTTTGTCCTTGGAGCCGTCATCCACCACCAGGATCTCGGACTTGATCTTTTTGAGCCGCAAATAGGTGAAAACCTCGTCCAGGGTCTTACGGACCCTTTTCTCCTCGTTATAGACAGGGATGACAACGGATAGGTCGTAACGGTTCACGCCATTTCCTTCTCGATGTAGTCTTTCACCGCTTCCTGCCAGGGCCGGGGCGCGTGCCCCACCGCTTTCGTCGCCTTGGACAGGTCAAAACAGGAGTTCGCGGGCCTTTTCGCCGGACGAACGAACTGCGCGCTGGTGGCGTCGAGGATCTCGCAAGAGACCGCGCCGGTCACCTTTTGGATCTCCTTCGCGAAGCCATTCCAGGAAGTATCTCCGCTGTTAGCGAAATGATAGGTGCCTGGTTCCGCCTTGAGTTGGATCAATTCTAAGACAAACCCGGCCAGATCGCCTGTATAAGTCGGGCCGCCGACCTGGTCGGTCACCACCGGCAATTGGGGCTTGGTCTTCAAGAGACCAGCGATGGTCTTGACGAAATTGGGGCCATTGGGCCCAAAAACCCAGGAGGTGCGGATCAAGTAATAGAAAGGCGCTTCTTGGCGTAGCCGGTTCTCCCCATCTAATTTGGTCTGCCCATAAGCGTTCAAGGGGTCCGTTGGGTCATTCTCTTGGTAGTAACCCTGTTTTTGGCCATTAAAGACATAGTCGGTCGAAAAATGGACCAGGGTGCGCCCGGTCTTTTTACAACAGCGGGCGAGGATCCCCACTGCCATGCCGTTGACGGCAAAAGCAGTGGGTTTATTTTCTTCTTTCTCGCAGTCATCGACCTTGGTATAGCCCGAGCAATTGATAAGGACATCAAAAGCATTCTCTTGAAAGAATTTTTCGACCGATTCAGATCGGGTAATGTCCAATTCCGCGTGGGTGGGTTTTAAAAGCTCGTAACCCGCTTTTTGACAAAGCTCAGCGGTCTTGGAGCCTAACATGCCTGTGGAACCGATCAACGCGATCTTCAAGAGGGTCTCCCGCTATTTATAAAAGGACGGTCTTACTGCCGCGGCCCATTCCATGATGAACAAAACCCAGTTCGGCCATGTGGACCGGGTCATAAACGTTCCGGCCATCGACCACAATGGGACGGCGAACGGTCTTCTTTAGTTTTTGGAAATCGACCTGAACGAACTCATTCCATTCGGTCAAAAGCAGCACTGCGTCCGCGCCCTTAGCCGCCTCATAGGGATCCTTACAGTAGGTCACTTTCTTGAAATAGGGTTTGGCAGCAGGCATGGCCACCGGATCATAGACCCGGACCTTGGCGCCCTTGGCGGTCAAAGCGGGGATGATGGTCAGGGACGGCGCTTCGCGCATGTCATCCGTATTGGGTTTGAAGGCCAGTCCCCAAACCGCCAAGGTCTTTCCCTTCACCGACCCGACAGCCCGATAGACCTTTTTGAGGAACTCTTTACGTTGGTCTTGGTTGATCTCCAGAACCTCGGGCAATAAACGGAACTTATACCCGTTCTTTTTACCGATCTGCACCAAGCCCGCCACATCCTTGGGAAAACAGCTGCCGCCAAAACCCAGCCCGGCATTGAGGAACTGACCCCCGATGCGGGTGTCGTAGCTCATCCCCTTCACGACCTGCACGATATCCGCCCCCGCTTTATCGCAAAGGTTCGCGATCTCGTTGGCGAAGGATATCTTCATGGCCAAAAAGGCGTTGGAAGCGTATTTGATCATCTCGGCGCTCTTGAGGTCCGTGATCAGGATGGGCCGGTGCAGAGGTTCATAGATTTCGGACACCTTTTTGGCCGCCGATAAGCGGCTAGCCCCGATGACCACCCGTTCCGGTTTCAAAAGGTCCGTCACCGCGGATCCTTCCCGCAAGAATTCGGGATTGGAGACCACATCGAAAGAAGCATTCTTCGGACCGTGTTTTTGGATGATCTGCGTCACGATGTCGCCCATGCCGATGGGCACCGTGCTCTTATTGATGATGATCTTGTAGCCGTTCAAATGCCGGGCGATACCCTTGGCCACCGCCTTGACGTTGGTGATATCGACGTCGCCGTTCTTGCCTTGGGGCGTATTGACCGCGATAAAGATGAGTTCGGAGGTTTCGACGGCTTTTTTGAGGTCGGTGGTGAAGGTCAACCGCTGGTTGCGGTTACGCTTGATGATCTCTTCCAGACCCGGTTCATAGATGGGAATGACGCCCTTGCGCAGCTCTTCGACCTTTTTATGGTTCACGTCGACGCAGGTCACCTCGTTGCCCAGGTCCGCGAAACAACAGCCCGTGACCAGACCCACATAGCCCGTCCCCACCACCGCGATCTTCATAACCGCTCCTCAGCCAAAAAAGTAAAAACCGGAGTGGTCTCCCACCCCGGTTTTAGTGCGTCAAAAGAAGAGGCTGACCTTTAGTTGGTCAGGCACTTTTCCGTTTCCTTGTCGAAAATATGGGCCTTCTGCATATTGAAGACCAGTTCGATATCTTGGTTGATCTCGATCTGATCGTAGCTCGGCACCCGGGCGATGAAGGGGCTCTTGCCCGTGGTCAGATAGACATAGGCTTCCGCGCCGAGGGGCTCGATGATCTCCACCGTCGCGTTGATGGTGTTGTCCGGCGAGGCGTTGGAGGCGTCCATCTTGTCGTGGATATCCTCCGGACGGATCCCGAGGATGACTTCCCGGCCCACATGGGCTTCCACTTGGGCGGCGAAGCTATCCGGTAATTTGATCTCGAAATTGTCCTCGTTGAAATAAACGCCCGTGCGCTTCTTCACCAAAGAACCGTCCATGAAATTCATGGCGGGCGTTCCGATGAAACCGGCCACGAACTTGTTCACCGGCTTCTCGTAAAGGCTGATCGGGTCGGCGATCTGTTGCACCAAGCCGTTGCGCATGACGACGATACGGTCGCCCATGGTCATGGCTTCCAACTGATCATGAGTGACGTAGATCATGGTGGCTTGCAAACGCTTGTGGAGCTTGGAGATCTCCGCGCGCATTTGAACGCGCATCTTGGCGTCCAGGTTGGACAGAGGTTCATCGAAGAGGAACACTTTCGGCTTGCGCACGATAGCGCGGCCCAAGGCCACGCGCTGACGCTGACCGCCCGAGAGGGCCTTCGGTAAACGATGGAGCAATTCTTGGATACCCAGGATGCTGGCCGCTTCCTGCACCCGTTGCCTGATCTCTTCTTTGGGGTACTTGCGCAGTTTCAGACCGAAAGCCATGTTGTCGAACACGCTCATATGGGGATACAAGGCGTAGTTCTGGAACACCATCGCGATATCGCGATCCTTGGGGGGCACGTCATTGACCAGGGTATTGTCGATCCACATCTCACCGCTGGTCAGCTCTTCTAAGCCCGCCACCATCCGCAAGGTCGTGGTCTTGCCGCAGCCCGAAGGGCCGACCAGTACCACGAATTCCTTGTCCTGGATCTCGATGTTGACGTTATTGACCGCGACAACATTCGTTCCGTAAACCTTATTGACGTTGCGTAAAACGACCTTCGCCATGGAATCCTCCGCGAAAGGAACCGGATCGCCCCGAGATCTTCGCCGATAACGTTGAAAGCATCGGCCTTCGTCAAGACACTAGCGGATATACGATCGAGTACCAAAATAGCTTTCGGCCCTTATTTCCGCCGAAAAGCCCATAAAAACAACGGGTTATTTAAACATCGCCCCCCCACCCTGTCAACGACCAAGAGGGCCCAAAGCCCTCAAAAAGGTCCTCAAGACCTTACTCCGACCGCGATTCAGTTTATAATCCCACCCCATGAGCCAACCTTCCTCGATCCGTCGATACGATTATTACTCCCTGCTGGCATTCGCCCTTACCGCCGTCGCATCCATCGCCCTGCAGAACTTCGTCTGGATCGCTGTCGCCTTGTTTCTTTTTTCGGCTTTAAAGGACCATCAAAAGATCGATTGGCCCTCCAACCTTTTTGTGACCGCAACGCTGGTCTTTCTCGCTTCTTATATCCTTGGCTGTATCGTCGGCATCAACCCTGCTCAAAGTTTCCAGTCGGTCCATAAATACCTGACCTTCTTACTGATCCTTCCCGTCGGCGCCATGGCCCTCTCGACCCTGGATATCCGCCGGATCTTTTACTATTTCATCGGGGGCGCGGTTGTTTGTTCGATCTTCGGCATCGGCAAATATTTCATATACCACCAAGACCGCATCGACTCTTTCTCGGGCGACAAGATGGTCTTTGGCGGCATGCTGATGGTGACTGTCCTTTTCATTACCTGCCTTTTGATCTCCACTCCTAAGAATTACTACTTGTGGGCCAGCCTGGTCATCGTTACCTGGGCGCTCATCCTGACCCAGACCCGCGGGGCTTGGGTGGGTGTTTTCACCGGATTCATCCTTCTCACCTGGCGTTTCAACAAAAAATGGCTATTGTTGGGTTTGGCCCTGGCCCTGGCCGGCTTCTTCCTTTCGCCCCAGTCCTTTAAGGACCGGGTGGAAAGCATCGTGACCGTTCATTTTGTTTATAACGACCAGAACCAAGTGGTCAACGCTACCCAAACCCGGCTTCTCATTTGGAAATCCGGTTTCCAGATCATCAAGGAACATCCGATGGGCATCGGCCAGGGCAACCTGGAGGACATCTACCCCAAATACCGCATCGACGCCATCGGCAACGACCCTAACGTGCCCCACCTACATGACAACTTCTTGCAGATCCTTCTCCAAAATGGCTGGATCGGCCTGGCGGTCTATTTATTCTGGATCTTTTCTTTTTACTGGGAAGCCCTGCGGTTCAAGTCGTCCGACGAGGAATTGAACCTTTGGAACTGGATGTTCCTTTGTATGTTCTCCGCGGTGCTGGTCTGGGGTTTGACCGAGTACACCTTCAGCCATCAATTCATGAACATTCAGTTCTTTTTTATGGGGCTCGCGGTACTGCTTTGGAAGAACAACTCGGTCAAAAGCTAGATCTTCTCCAAACCCTTCAAACCCATTAACTCTCCGCGGCAATCCCCCACTAAATAAAGGGAACCCGTTATCAAAAGACCGGTCTTTCCTTGCGCTTTAGCCTGGGCCAGTGTCAGGGCCTTTTTCCAATCCTTGACCAAGAGCGCCCGAGAACCTTGGTTCTCCCAGCAAGAGAACACCTTTTCACCCTTTTCAGCCCGGTCAATGGAAGGTTCGGTCACCACCGCAAGGGCGGCCAGGGGCTTGAGCGCCTTCACAAAAGCCCGATGGTCTTTATCTTGCAGTTGCCCATTCAAAACAACCCACCTCTGACCCGGATATTTCTTTTGAAGATAAGCGGTCAAGGCCTTGGCCCCATCCGGATTATGGGCCCCATCCAGGATAACCAAGGGATCGGTTGAAACCACCTCAACCCGGCCCGGCCAACGCATGTCCGAAAAGGACTTTTGAAGGGTTCTGTCCGAAGTCATCAAATGATCGTTCGTCCGCAGATATTGAATTCCCGCTAGGGCCAGGGCTGCGTTCGTCACTTGGTAGTGCGGTGTCGCCGGAAGGGTGACATCGCCGGAGAAGCCCGGCCCCTCCCAGTGAAGGCCACGGGGTATGGGACCATAATCAAAATCCCATCCCGCCTTCCAAAGCAGCGCCGCCTTTTCCCGGGCAACCTTTTCAATGGTTCGATAGGCCGCGGGTTCATATTGGACGGTCGCGACGAATTCGCCCGGTTTGATGATGCCCGCCTTTTCCCAGGCGATCTTTTCGACGGTCTTCCCCAGGATGGCCTGATGTTCCAACCCAACGGGAGCGATGAGGGAAACTGCCGGGTTTTGAATGACATTGGTCGCGTCAAGCCGGCCACCTAAACCTACTTCCAGCACCACCCAATCCACTTTCTGTTCTTGGAACCAGCAAAAGGCGATGGCCGTCAGGGCCTCGAAATGGGTCGGGTAATGGCCCAGCTGTTTTTTGACCGTTTCGCAGGCAGTTAAGACCTTGGCCGAAAACCGGTCAAAGTCCTGAGTGCTGATCCAGGCGCCATTGATACGGAACCGTTCACGGATATCACAAAGATGGGGCGAGGTATAAAGTCCGGTCTTATAGCCGGCTTGTTTGAGGAAGGAAGCGGTAAAAGCGCAGGTCGAACCCTTGCCGTTGGAACCGGCCACATGGATATAGCGAAGACCGACTTGGGGATTACCCAAGACCGACAAAAGGGTTTGAGTGGTCTCTAAGCCGAATCGCCAACCGAACTTTTCCAGCGATTCCAGCTTCATGGACGGGTCAGGCGCCGAAGAACTTCAGGTAATTCCCCAGGGAAGCTTTCAGGTCTTGGCGTTGGACGATGACGTCCACAAAGCCATGGTCGAGCAGGAACTCGGACCGTTGGAAACCCTTCGGCAATTTTTGGCGGATGGTCTGTTCGATGACCCGGGGACCCGCAAAACCGATCATGGCCGCCGGTTCGGCGATGTTCAGGTCGCCCAGCATGGCGAAAGAAGCGGCCACGCCACCGGTGGTAGCGTCGGTGAGGACCGAGAGATAAGGCAAGCCATGCTCGCCTAAACGGGCCAAAGCCGCGGAGATCTTGGCCATCTGCATCAAGGAAAAGATACCTTCTTGCATCCGGGCGCCGCCCGAAGCGGAGATGATGACCATTCCACATTTGCGCAAGATCGCTTGTTCAATGGCGCGCGTCATTTTTTCCCCGACCACGATACCCATACTGCCGCCCATGAACTGGAATTCCATGATAGCGATACAGGTGGGTTGGCCGTTGATCTTGCCGAACCCGGTCACGACCGCGTCGTTCATGTTGGTCTTTTCGCGGCCCTTGGCGTACTTGGAGTCATATTCAGGGAAATCCAGGGGATTTACCGACAACAGATTCTCGTCGAACTCTTGGAAGGTACCCGAATCCACCGTCAGGTAAAGGCGTTCCAGGGAGGACAGTTGATTGTGATAGCCGCAATTAGGGCAAACCTTCAGGTTCTTATCCAGGTCCTTGTTATAGAGGACTGACGAACAGGCCTTGCACTTGGTGTACAGACCTTGGGGAACATGGACCTGTTTCTTCCCCTCGGCCCGGGCGATCTGATTTTTCGGCTTTTTGTACCAAACCACGTTGAACTCCGTAATTTTTAATTATGAATGTTGAATTCTAAATTGATGTCGTTTCCGCTTCGCGGAAACTTCCATAATTCAAAATTTTAAATTCAAAATTCATCATTTCAGTTTCCCGACCACTTGCCGGCAGAACGACTCAACATTCTTGCCGATCTGGGATACCTTCCAGGTTTCGATCTTTTTGACCAAAGCGCTGGCGATAATGACCCCATCCGCCACTTGGCCCACCTGCCCCGCTTGTTTGGGGTTCGAGATACCAAAACCCACCACGATGGGGGTTTTCAAACGCTTGCGTAGGTCCGCCAGGGTCTTCAAAAGGCCGGGTGCCAGGCTTTTGCGGGCTCCCGTGACCCCGGTGACCGAGACATAATACAGAAAAGGGGCCCCCTGGGCATCGGCCTTCTTCACCCGTTGGGGGCTGGAAGTGGGCGCAATAAAAGGGATTAAGCTAAGACCCTTTTGGTTCAGCACCTTCTTGGGGCCCACCGACTCTTCCAAAGGCAGGTCCGGAACGATCGCCCCATCCCCGCCCGCCACCGCTAAGTTGTAAGCGAATTTTTCCCAGGTCATTTGTTCGATCATGTTCAGGTAAGTCATCACCAAGAGCGGTTGCTGATAGCCCTTCAAGCGGAGGGCCTTGATCAAACGGAAGACATCCAAAAAATGGGTGCCGTGGTCCAAAGAATACTGGGTGGCCTTTTGGAGGGTCGGCCCATCCGAAATGGGGTCTGAAAAAGGAACTCCCAGTTCCAAAGCTGCCGCGCCTCCCTTTAAAGCGCCTTCCGCCGCCGCTAAGGACGCCTCGAAGGTCGGATAGCCCACGCAGAAGTAAGGCAAGAATAATCCCTTCTTGTTCCGGCGGGCATCGGCCATCAGTTGATGAAGATGTTGGCTCATAAGTGGAGGGGACCCTTAAGCGTATTTCGAACCCAGGCGTTGCAAGGCGGTGTTCACATCCTTATCGCCCCGGCCCGACAGGTTCACGATGATGATCGACTTCTTGCCCATCTTGGGCGCCAGCTTCAAAGCGTAAGAGACCGCGTGGGAACTTTCTAAAGCCGGCAAGATGCCTTCGGTCTGCGCCAAGGTTTGGAAAGCCTCCAACGCTTCGTTGTCGGTCACGGAAGCATAGGTCGCCCGGCCTGTATCGCGCAAATAACTGTGTTCCGGGCCCACGCCCGGATAATCCAACCCCGCGGAGATGGAATGGGTCTCGGCGATCTGGCCTTCAGGAGTTTGCAGCAAATAGCTGCGGCTGCCATGCAGGATGCCCGGCTTACCCTTGGCCATGGTGGCCGCGTTGCGGGGGGTGTTCAACCCATCTCCCGCCGCTTCCACGCCGTACATTTTGACTTTCTTGTCTTTGAGGAAGGGATAGAACAGACCGATCGCGTTCGATCCGCCATTCACGCATGCTACCAAGGCATCCGGTAGGCGGCCTTCAGCCTTCAGTATCTGACGGCGGGCTTCCTCGCCGATGACCTTTTGGAAATCACGGACCATCATGGGGTAAGGATGCCCGCCGACCGAGGAACCGATCAGGTAATAAGTGGTCTTCACGTTGGTTACCCAGTCGCGCAGGGCTTCGCTGGTGGCGTCTTTGAGGGTCTTGGTACCGGAGGTGACCGAGTGGACCTTGGCTCCAAGTAGTTTCATTCGAAAGACATTGAGGGCCTGGCGGTGAACATCCTCTTCACCCATATAGACCTCGCATTGCAGGCCAAAGAGGGCGCAAACGGTAGCGGTGGCCACCCCATGCTGTCCGGCCCCGGTCTCGGCAATGATGCGCTTTTTACCCATGCGTTTGGCCAGAATGATCTGTCCCAAGGCATTGTTGATCTTGTGGGCCCCGGTATGGTTCAGGTCTTCCCTTTTCAGGTAGATCTTGGCGCCTTTGGCCTTTTTCGTCAGGTTCGCCGCGAAGGTCAGCGGGGTCGGACGGCCGTCATAATTGGTCAGGTAGTATTTAAGCTCTTTTTTGAAAGAGGGGTCTTTGCTGAACTTGGCGTAAGCGTCGATCAGCTGCTGATGGGCCACCATCAGGGTTTCGGGCACATATTGCCCGCCATAAGCGCCGAAATAGCCTTTTGAATTGGGAACGGATGTCATAAAAACCTCACCAAGAGTTGGAGCGGTATTTTCGTCTATTTTGTGGAGAATTTCAGCGTAATTTAAAAGCTTTGCGGGCCTGGACCACGAATTTTTTGACCTTTTTAGGGTCTTTCATCCCAGGGCTCACCTCGACCCCGCTGGCCACATCCACCCCGAACACCTTCGAGGCGCGAATGGCCTTTTGAACGTTCTCGGAGTTCAAGCCGCCCGCCAACAAGACCGGGGCCGGTAATTCGGCGACCGCTTTTTTAGCCCAAGCAGGCTCAAAGCTTTTACCCGTGCCGCCGCGAACGCCTTTGTGAAACGAGTCCAACAAGAAAGCCGCGACCTTATATTTTTTGTAGGTCCGGTGGGTGGTTCGGTTCTTCATGCGGATAACCTTCATCACCGGCACATGGATCTGTTCGCAATAGGCGGCCTTTTCGTCGCCATGCAATTGCACCGCTTGAAAACCGCAGAACTTGATGAGCTTTTTAACTTTGGCTAAAGGTTCGTTCACGAAAACACCAACCGGGGTCAAATAAGGCGGGACGAGCTTGATGAGCTTCTTGGCTTGGGCCGGGGTGATCTTGCGGGGACCTTGCGACATTTGAAACCCGATGGCGTCCGCGCCGGACTGGGCCACCAGGCGGACATCTTGAGGGCGGGTCACCCCGCAAATTTTGACCCTAAACATAGGATTGAACCCTTTCACCACAGAGTACACAGAGTTAAATCTTTATTCTAAAACAACCAATCTTTAAGCCACACTCTGTGTACTCCGTGTACTCTGTGGTTAAATTGTTGGCATTAAAGCTTTTACCGCCGCCTCGACATCCTTTTGAGTCATAAAAGCTTCGCCCACCAAAATGGCGGAAGCGCCGTTCTTTTGAAGCAGCAAAGCATCTTCCCGGGTAAAGATGCCACTTTCACTGACAACCGGCAACCCAGCGGGCAAACCCTTCATCAGGTTCAGCGAAGTCTGCAAAGTTACCGTGAAGTCATTGAGGTTGCGGTTATTGATACCCAGCAATTGGATATTGGCCTGAAGAGCGGTTTCCAATTCTTTTTCATCGTGCACTTCTACCAACACCGCCATTCCCAGGCTTTGGGCCAAGGTTTGCAGGTCTTTCAATTGACCCAGGGAGAGCATGGCCACGATCAAAAGAATGGCGTCGGCGTTGGCCTCGCGCGCCTCATAAACCTGGTGTTCGTCGATAATGAAATCTTTACGAAGGGCTGGCAACCCCGAAGCGTCCTTCGCCTTTTGGATATTGGCCAGAGCGCCTTGGAAATATTGGACGTCCGTGAGAACCGACAGAACTTGCGCCCCGCCCTTGGCATAAGCCTGGGCCAGGGGCTCGATCTGAAAATCAGGCCGCAAAACACCCTTCGAAGGGCTGGCTTTCTTCAGTTCGGCGATCAGGGACAATTTGCCAGGGCGGTGCAAAGCCCCTTTAAAGTCCTTCGGGGCCTTTTGAGAACGCGCGCCTTCTTTCAAGGACACCAATCCCCTATCCCGCTTTAAACGGGAGACCTCTTCTTTTTTGGTTTCACCGATCTGGGCCAAGATGCTCATGAGTGGGACACTTCCGCCAAGGTTTTCAGGGCTTTTAAGGCCTTGCCAGAATCGATGGCTTCTTCCGCCAAAGCCCGCCCGCCTTTGAGGTCCGGCGTCTTACCCGCTACATAGAAACCGACCGCCGCGTTCATGACCACCGCGTCCCGCTTGGGGCCCTTTTCCCCGTTCAAAATGGCCGTCAATATCTTGGCGTTGCTGGCCGCGTCGCTGCCCTGTAAGTCATTCAAGGACCCCGGCTTGAACCCGAAGGTTTCAGGAGTAATATCCGTTTGTTTGACCGGTCCGCCAGCTCGGGCTTCGAATAAGGTGGTCACTCCGGCATTGGAAACTTCGTCCAATCCCTCGGCGCTGTGAAGGGAGATCACTCTCTCGCTTCCCGACTTCACTAGGACCTCGGCAATGAGCTTGGCCTTTTCTTTGTCGAAAACCCCAATGACCTGATGTTTGACCGAGGCCGGGTTACACATCGGCCCTAAGATGTTAAAGATGGTCCGAATACCCAATTCCTTACGGATAGGGCCGACATTCTTCATCGCCGGGTGGTAATGGGGGGCGAACAAAAAGGCGATTTTCGCTTCTTTAAGACACTTCTCAACGATAAGAGGGGACGGGTCCAACTTCACGCCCAAGTTATCCAGCACTTCGGCGCTGCCGCATTGACTGCTGGCCGCCCGGTTGCCGTGCTTGGCCACCACTACCCCGCCCCCGGCCAAAACCAGGGAAGCGGTCGTGGAGATATTAAAAGTACCCCGGTGGTCGCCCCCGGTGCCGCACATATCGATGGCGTTCAAACCTTCGGCATTGATCCGCACCATCTTCTCCCGCATGGCTTTAACGCTGCCGATCACTTCCAGGGCAGTTTCGGTCTTATAGCTTAAAAAGGTGACATAGCTGGCCAACTGGGCAGGCGTGGCTTTACCTTCGAAAATTTCGAGGGTGCAGTCGTAAGCCTCTTGCTCGGTCAGCGACTGTTTTTGTGAGAGTTTGACCAGCATTTCCCGGATCATGGGAGTTCCTTTGATGAAATGAGGAGTCATTCTACAGACCCTATAAAGCTTTTTGAACCACGAAGGGCACCCCTAACCCATGATTCTCAAATGAATCATACGGGGTAGTACCGCCCTCAATATTGGGTTATTGAGGGGCGGCACACAAAGAACACTAAGTAAGGCCCATATTGTTCCATTAACCCATTTTTGTCTTCCTTTATGCCCTTGGTGCCCTTTGTGGTTAACCGACTTAGCCTTTACAATAACCGCCCATGAATTCCCCCAACCCCGTCCTGCCCATCGATACGTTGATTCCCGGCATTCTTCAAGCCCTCGAACAGCGCACCGCCGCGGTGGTCATCGCCCAACCCGGCGCGGGTAAGACCACCCGGGTCCCGCCCGCTTTTTTGAAAGCCCCTTACCTGGCTGGCAAAGAAATATGGGTGCTTCAACCCCGCCGCTTGGCCGCCAAGCTGGCCGCCTTGCGGGTAGCCGAAGAACTGGGTGAAAAAGCGGGCGACCAAGTGGGTTATCAATTTCGTTTCGAGAAGATCGTCGGCCCTAGGACCCGTCTGCGGTTCCTGACCGATGGCATGCTGTTACCCCTGGCCCAAGAGGATAAAACCCTTCAAAAAGTGGGCCTAGTCATTTTGGATGAGTTCCATGAGAGAAGTTTGGAATTAGAGCTGGGCCTGGCCTGGCTTCGCCGTTTACAGCAAACCACCCGACCCGACCTGAAACTGCTGGTCATGAGCGCCACCTTGGATGCTGAAGCCCTGTCCGGCTATTTATCGAACGCTCCAATTTTTAGCAGCGAAGGCCGTCTCTTTCCCATTCAAGTCGAGTATCTGCCCCAGCCTGAGCAACATGACCTGAGCTTAAAAGTTAAAGGGGCTATCCGCCATTTGCACCAAAAGGGTATCCAAGGAACCACCCTGGTCTTTCTGCCGGGATTAGGCGAGATCAAGCAATGCCAAAGGGCCCTCGGTCAGGAAAAAGCCGAAGTCCACGCGCTTTATGGAGCCCTATCCGTAGAGGAACAACAAGCCGTGTTAAAACCTGTGCCCGGCAACAAAGTGATCCTCAGCACCAACGTGGCCGAGACTTCCCTGACCGTGCCCGGCGTCACCGCTGTGGTGGATGCGGGCCTCACCCGCCAATCTCGGGTGTCGGGCTGGTCCGGGCTTCAAAGCTTGGTCACTGTACCCGCCAGCCAGGCCTCGGCAGCCCAAAGGGCGGGCCGTGCGGGTCGGTTGCAAGAAGGCACCTGTCTGCGGCTCTTTACCAAATATGACTTCGACCACCGCGCCGCCTTTGACCTGCCGGAGCTTTTACGGGCGGACCTATCCAAAAGCCTTTTGGACCTACTCAATTTAGGCGTGACGGATTTTAAGACCTTCCCCTGGTTCTTGAGCCCTTCGGACAATTCTCTTTCATCCGCCCTGACCCTTTTAAAACGCCTTGGTGCAGTGGACGAGCTGAACCACCTGACCCAAATAGGCCGCCGCATGGCTAACTTACCCTTGGCCCCCCGCATTGCCCGATTCTTACTGGAAGCCGAAAAACATGCAGGGTCCAATCCCATGGTTCTGCGTCAGGCTTGCCGTTTGGCCACCTATATCAGCGAAGAGAAGATGGGCGCCGAAGATTTGATGGAGGACCTGCGCCGCTACCAACCCAGTTATGAAGCCTCCAAGTTGGACGAAAAGCTAGCGGGGCTTTTAAAGGTAAGTCATCTGTCCGCCAACCAAAAACCCGATACCAAACTCATCTCCACCAAGGCCTCAAGCCGAGGTGAACGCCTTGATAGGGCCGATTCCAAAAAAGAATCGGTCCAGGAAGCTTTGGCTTTTTCCCTTTTAGCCGCCTTCCCTGATCGCGTGGCCCAAACCCGGCCTCAGAACAAGAAAGAACTTTTAATGTACGAGGGCGGCACTGCCATGGGCAGCGACGAGGTGTTATTAAGGCATCACGACTATTTCATTGTGGTGGAAGCTCAAGAGGTGACCTATGGCGGTCGACATCCGAAAGATATCGCCAAAACCCAAGTCAAAGCCCGTTCTATTTGCCCCATTGAAGAAACCTGGTTGCTCGACCTCTTCCCCGATGACCTGAAAGACATCATTTTTTGTCAATGGAACGACAAGTCCCAACGAGTGGAGGGTTATAAACGCCTTCAGTACGGGTTGTTGATTCTGGATGAGAAAGTCTTAGGGCCAGGGGATTGGCCCACCGAGGCCCAAGAAATGCTGTTCAAGGAAGCTTTATCGAGAGGGCCCCAAACCTATTGCGACCCCGAGGAATTGACCAGTTTCTTGAACCGTGCCCGTTTCATGGGCGAAAGGACCAAGGACTTCCCTGTTTTTAACGAGGAACTAGTCGAAAAGACGCTGAGAGAACTTTGCGAAACCTGCCGTAGCTTCAAGGACCTGCAAGAAGCCGGTTTCGTTTCTTATTTAAGGGCTAAATTGACGCCCCAAGAGCAAAGCCTGATGGACCGTCTGGCTCCCAGCCATATCGCTTTGGACGCTGGACGCCGAGTGATCATTCACTATGACCAAGGCAAACCGCCTTGGGCCGAATCGCGTATTCAGGATTTCTTCGGCATGAAAAAGGGACCAACGGTGGGTGGTGGCGAAGTGCCAGTCGTTTTGCACTTGTTGTCACCGAGACAGCAGCCTCTGCAGGTGACCAGCGACTTAGCGGGCTTTTGGGTTAATCACTACCCACAAATTCGAAAAGAAATGATGCGTCGCTACCCACGGCATAAGTGGCCGGAGAGTCCAATTGTTTTATAGTTGGTTTTAAAGTTTAAGAAAAAACGAAACTACCAATAACAGAAAATACAAGAAGACCAAAAACCAAAACAACCCTGGAGTTTCATCCCTTCGAATTGTAAAAAACAACAGTTCGACTTTCCCGATCACAAGTGTAAATAAAATGGTGAGACCCAAAACAATAGCTATAAGTATGTGAGGATACATTTTATTAAAGACTCCGTGTCAAAAACCTAACCAATGAAAATTTAATTTCTACAATTGAAGCCGATTAAATATTAAAAAAACTCTTGGCAGTTTGTGTTGTTGCCACAGCCAATTCTTCTAGCGTTATCCCCTTCACTTGCGCAACTCTCTCCGCTGTATATCGAACATAACCCGGTTCATTGCGCTTACCCCGATTAGGCTCCGGGGTCAAATAAGGTGAGTCCGTCTCGACCACTAAGCGGTCCAGGGGGATCTTGGCGACCGCGTCGCGGATGGATTGACCATTCTTAAAGGTGACCGGCCCGGCAATGGAAAAGGTGCACCCCAGGTCCATGAAGCGTTCCACATAATCCGGCCCCGCCGAGTAGCAATGCATGAGGATCTTCAGGCCTTTCACCTTTTCCGAAAGCACTTTCAGAAGATCATCGTGGGCATCTCGGTCGTGGATGACGATGGGCAGGGACAGCTCCCGGGCCAGGGCGATCATGCGCTCGAACACCTCGAACTGGCGCTTTTTATCTGAAGTATGATGATAATCCAGCCCAATTTCGCCAATGGCAACCGGCTTGGTTTCTCGGGCTAACCGCTCGACCTCTTGAAGGATGGTCTCATCAAAACGGTCCACATCCGAAGGGTGAGCCCCCACGGTGTGATAGACCTTGCCCGGGTGCCGGGAGGCGATCTTGGCCGCCGCCGCGGAGGTTTGCTCGTCGGTGCCGATGGTCACGAACAGCTCCACGCCCATCTCTTTGGCCTTCTGAAGGACCGCTTCCTCATCCCCGATCAGCCGAACGTCATCCAAATGGCAGTGGGTGTCGATTAACATGGTTAGCCCGCGTTCGTGAAAAGCTTTTGGGTTTCGGCCAGCAAATGGTCGTAAACCCCATCGACTGCCTTGGAGTCCGCCAGTTTTTGCTGCTCGACCTCGATAATGACCCGCTTTTTATCGGGTGTGCGGACATAGAACCCATACTTCCCCTGGGCCAATAACACCGGATATTCCAGGCTGGAGGAGGCCAGCCAGCCGCATTCAGGTTTCAGGTTCAAAGCGGTCTTGAAGTGCTGGGTGATCTTCTTTTTCAGGTTTCCTTGGGCGGCCACAATGGCGTCTTGCCCGCCAACCTCGGCCTTTTCTCCCTCTTTTTTCTTCTCGATCCGGGGGAACAAAGGCGTTCCCACCTTTACCTTTTGGCCCTTTTGATAAACACCCGCCGTCTCGGTTTCCGAAAAGGAATGTTTTTCGACCTTATCCGTAAAGCCCAGCTGTTCCCAAATGGCTTGGGCGGTAAAGGGCATGAAGGGCGACAAGCGCAGGGCGGTGACCCGCAGCACCTCGACCATGGTGAAGATGACCTTTTGGAGTTCTTCCTTTTTGGACTCGTCCTTTGCCAAGTTCCAGGGGGCCGAGTCTTGGATGTATTTATTGGCTGCTTTTATCAGCTCCCAATATTGTCCCAAGACTACGTCAAAAGCCAATTTATCCATTAATTCTCTGGCGTGTTCTAGCGAACCCATCTTCCACGCAATATCCAAATTACTATCAAAACTTTCCTTTTTTGAAGGCTCAGGAATTGATCCGCCAAAATATTTTTCAACCATCGTTAGGGTTCGGCTAATCAAATTACCCAAGTCATTCGCTAAGTCGCCATTGAAACGGCCCTCAAAGGTTTCTTCGGTATATGTGCCATCAAAACCGAACACCACTTCGCGCAAAAGGTAATAGCGCAAAGCATCCGGGCCGTAAGTATCCATGAGGTTCATGGGGTTGACCACATTGCCCAGGCTTTTGGACATCTTCTCCCCGCCCATGTTGATATAACCCGTGCCAAAGACCCGCTTGGGCAGGGGCAAACCCGCCGCCATCAGCATGGTGGGCCAAATGGTGGCGTGGAAGCGCAGGATGTCTTTGCCGATGACATGCACATCCGCGGGCCAGAACTTTTTATAGTTCTCGCCGTCCGGCCAGCCGAGGGCCGAGATGTAATTGATGAGCGCGTCGAACCAGACATAGATGGTGGCGTTGCCGTCCACGGGCGCCGGAATGCCCCACTTGACCGTAGAGCGGGTGATGGAAACATCCGCCAGGCCGGGCTTAATGAAGTTATTCACCAACTCGTTCTTGCGGCTATCGGGTTGGATGAAGTCCGGATGATCCGCCAGATACTTTTCGAGCTGGGTTTGGAATTTGGACATAGCGAAGAAGTAATTCTCTTCTTTGATGCGTTCGACCGGACGGCCGCAATCCGGGCATTTGCCGTCGATGACCTCGGAATCGAGCAGGAACTTCTCGTCGGGCAGGCAATACCAGCCCTCGTAATCCGCTTTATAGATATAGCCCGTGTCCATGACCTTTTTGAAAAAGGCCTGGGCGGCCTTGCGGTGATCCTCATCGGTGGTGCGGATAAAGCGGTCATTGGTGATACCCAGCCGTACCCAAACTTCTTTAAAACGCTCCACCACTTGGTCGGCCAATTGCTTGGGCTCCAGGCCCTTTTCCTTGGCGGTCTTGGCGATCTTTTGGCCGTGTTCGTCCGTACCCGTTAAAAAGAAAACCTCATAGCCGTCCATGCGCTTGAACCGGGCCAAAGCGTCGGCCCCGACCGTGGAATAGGCATGCCCGATATGAGGCACATCGTTGACGTAATAGATGGGGGTGGTGACGTAAAAGGTCTTCTTTTCCAAAGCCACAGACAACTCCTTACTGGGAACCACGGATTCACACGGATGGACACAGATGATAAATCCTAATAGGTCCAAAAACCGCCAGTTTTTTTGATTTTGGGGACTTATCTGCGTTTATCTGTGTGCATCTGTGGCTAAGAATGCCTCAGACTTGAACGGCCAATTCGATAAAGGACCGCTCGTCGATTTGGCCCGTTTTAAGGCCTTCGCGAAGCTCGAGAAAGAGATGGTCCATGATCATGCGGGTTCCCAGATAGGCTGGGATCATGTCCTGGTGCTTTTGAAGGCAGCGCAAGACCTGTTCGGGAGGCAACCCGGATAGGCCCGCTGGCACCGGGGTTTGACCCATCAAGCGGCGGGACCAAAGATTGAGATAGACCTGCAGGATGGCCTGATGGACCTGGGACTTTCGTTGGGTAGCGGTCAACTCCTCGTCACCTAAAAAATCCGGTTCCCATTGGTCATATTCGCTGACCAACTTGAGCCATTCGGGGTCCTTGCCTTGAAGGGCCCGGTCCATGTCCTCGCAAACTTTCTTTCGAAAATCCGTCCAGGAGCTGTCCCCTGCCTTGAGGGCTAGCGTGAGATTGCCGTTGGCTTCTTCCGCCGCGGCCTGGGCGTCCGCCGGGGACCAACCATGGGTTTGGACCAGGATGGACTGGACGGTGGAGGCGGGCAGCGCCGCGAAACGCACCAAGCGGCAACGTGACAGCACCGTCGGCAGGAATTTGCTGGTCTTGGAGGCGATCAGGATGATGATGGTATTGGCCGGCGGCTCTTCGAGGGTTTTAAGAAAAACGTTCTGGGCGGATTCATTGATCCTGTCGCCTTCGGGAACGATGGCCACCTTACAAGGCGCGGACAAGGGCGCGTTCGAGAGTTTTCGGTTCAGGGCCAAAATATCGTCGACTGAAATTTCATTCTTCCCCTCGGCCCTTTCCACCCAGAAAAGATCGGGATGGGACTTGGATAAGACCTGCTTGCAGACCGCGCAACCGGGGCAATCCGGCCCTTCCTGGCAAAAGAGGGTACGGACCATGGCCAGGGCGTGGGTCTTCTTACCCGTGCCTTCCGGCCCAGCCCAAATGTAGCTTTGGACCGATCCCTGGGCCAAAAGGCCTTTGAGCAGTTTTTCGACTTCCGGTTGGGAGGTAAGCTTTTCTAAGCGGGGGACGGCCAGGTCAGACATGACGGCCCTTGGAGCCGGAGATCGCTTGGGGCGGCGGTAACCGGTGGATGAGATTCTTCAGCATTTGCTGATAGACCTGTTCCTGGTCTTGGCTGGCATCCAACACTAGGACACGCTTTTTGTCCTGCTTGGCGATGGTCAGGAATATCTCACGGACCCTTTGATGGAACTCGATCTTTTCCTGCTCCATGCGGTCCTTGCCCTTGCCCCGCCCCACAGCGCGGCGAAGACCCATATCCACGGGCAGGTCGAGCAAAAGGGTGATGTCCGGCTTGAGCCCGCCGGTGGCCATTTGGTTCATTTTCACGAGCATGTCCATGTCAAAGCCGCGTCCGCCGCCCTGATAGGCCAGGGTGGAATCCGTATAGCGGTCGCATAGGACCACTTTGCCCTTGGCCAAGGCCGGTTTGACCACTTCTTGCACATGCTGCGCCCGGTCGGCCAAGAAAAGGAAAAGTTCGGTCTCGTTGGTGAGGTTATATTCCAACTTATTGAGGATCCAGCGGCGCAAATGGGTGCTGAGCTTGGAACCGCCCGGTTCGCGGGTAACGATGAAAGGAATGCCGTATTTCTTGAGGAGGAGGGACAAATGCTTGATTTGCGTGGTCTTGCCCGCGCCTTCGGGGCCCTCGAAAGTGATGAATAAACCTTTGTTGTTCATATCCGCCTTTTCCTTGAGTAGGACATACAGAATATAGCGGATTTCACCGGAATTTGAATGGTAAACCGATGCCCCCTCTCCTCTTCAGGTCAAAATAATGATATGTCTGAAAATGAAAAAGCCCCGCCTCGCTTCGCTCATAGGGGAACTTCCCCCTATGTACCCCATATTCAA
The DNA here is from genome assembly GCA_027452205.1 of candidate division FCPU426 bacterium. Taxonomy (GTDB): domain Bacteria; phylum Oederibacteriota; class Muellerivitia; order Muellerivitales; family Muellerivitaceae; genus Bog-1183. The sequence goes on from DAIDGV010000025.1 coordinate 63,217, forward strand.
ACCCCAAAGAGCTCACGCCCTTTGCATCCCGGAGTCGGGAAAATAAAAAAGCCCCGCCTCCCTTTCGGAAAGCGGGGCTTTTCGGAACAGCTGAAGCTTACTTGACTTCCAATTCGGCGCCAGATTCTTTGAACTTGGCGATGATGGAATCGGCTTCCGCCTTGGGAACGCCGGTCTTGACAGGCTTCGGAGCGCCGTCGACCAGGTCCTTGGCTTCTTTCAAGCCCAGGCCGGTGACTTCGCGGACGACCTTGATGACGCCGATCTTGTTGGCGCCAGCGTTCTTCAAGATAACATCGAACGCGGTCTTTTCTTCGGCGGCGGCAGCAGCGCCAGCGCCGGCTCCGGCAGCAGCGACCGCCACAGGGGCAGCAGCCGACACGCCGAACTTGGTCTCGAGAGCCTTCACGAGTTCGTTCAATTCCAGAACGCTCATGGACTCGATGGCCGTGATGAATTCATCTTTCGTTAAAGTAGGCATTTGAATCTTCCTCCAAAATTTGATCTAAGTTGTGCCCGGGACCCAAAGGGCCCGGAACGGGTTAATAAAACAACGATTAAGCGGTCTTCCCTTTCGCTTCAGCGACGGCGCTAAGGGCATAAACCAATTTGCGTTGCGGTCCAGCCAACACTTGAACGATGCCGGAGATCGGCGACTTCATGCTGCCGAGAGCCTTGGCAATGAGAACTTCGCGGCTGGGCAAGTTAGCGACGGCTTTCAGGTCATCCAAAGAGACCTTGCGGCCATCCAACCATCCGCCCTTCACGTTCAACTTCTCGTGGGCTTTAGCGAACTTGGTGAGGATGCGGGCCGGAGCGGTCGCGTCGTCCATCGCCAAAGCGATGGCCGTCGGGCCGGTCAGCATGTCATCCAGAACCGTGATGTTCGCCTTGTTCAAGGCCAAGCGGGCTAAGTTGTTCTTCACGACGTGGTATTCAACCCCGGCGTGAAAGAGCTGCGCGCGCAGTTGGGTGACTTCCTCAACGGTCAGGCCACTGTAACCAGTGATGACCGCAGACTTAGCTCCCTGAACTTTTTGCGTGAACTCGTCGACAACCTTGGCCTTTTCTGGTCTCGGTTCGCGTTTGATATCTGCCAAAAAAATCACCACCATTCTTTTTATTCTTCTCGTCAAAATTAGGGGATAAGGGATCTCAGTTAGCCGGACTGGCCGGAAAAAGAAAAACCCTTCACCCGAAACGACCGGATGAAGGGTATTGAGTACTCTTCTCTGGTTCGTCTCGGCAGGCATTGAATTAAGGCCGGTCCCAACCTGCAGAACAAGCCGCCCGCTGTCTTTGACTACCATTTACAACTTCGCCCCAGGACCGAAGCCCAGGGGACGAGGATTATATCACTTCGCCGCGGATTTGGTAAATTCCGTGGTGTCCAGCTTGATGCCAGGGCCCATGGAAGACGTCAAATGGGCCGAGATCAGATAAGTTCCCTTGGCCGAGGCCGGTTTCACGGCCACCAAGGTCTTGATCAGGGCTTGGGCGTTCTCCACGATCTGGTTCTCTTCGAACTTGATCTTGCCGATACCCGAGTGGCTGATCCCTTGATCGTCCACGCGGTATTCGATCTTACCCGCTTTAATTTCCTTCACTGCTTGACCCACGTTCGGGGTCACGGTGCCGGCTTTCGGATTCGGCATCAGGCCCTTGGGACCCAAGACCTTACCCAACTTACCGGTTTCGCGCATGATGTCCGGGGTCGCGACGAGAACGTCGAAATCCAGGAACCCGCCCGCGATCTTGTCGATGAGGTCGTTATCTCCGGCAAAGTCAGCGCCGGCAGCTTGAGCTTCCTTGATCTTGTCACCCTTGGCCAAGACGGCCACTTTCAGGGTCTTACCCGTTCCATGAGGAAGGGCCACGGTACCGCGGACCTGCTGGTCCGCCTTCTTGGGGTCCACGCCGAGACGGATATGCAGCTCGACGGTCTCGTTGAATTTCGCCGGGGCCGCTTTCTTGAGCAGGCTCACCGCTTCGGTCAAAATGTAGGATTTCGTCCGGTCGACCAACTCAGCGTTCTTACGGTTTCTCTTACTGATCTTCTTAGCCATCTTCTTTACCTCCCGTGGTCCGAACGTTCCGCGCTAGGCGAAACTCCCACAGTAAATTTTTACTGCCTTCTGCTGACTACCAACAACCCGGGCGAACCCGGGTTATTTTTGGATCTCAATGCCCATGCTGCGGGCGGTACCTTCGACCATACGCATGGCCGAATCAAGTTTCTGAGCGTTCAAGTCCGGCATCTTGGTCTTGGCAATCTCTTCGACTTGCTTCAAGGTCACTTTGCCGACCTTCGTCTTGTTCGGGACAGCCGAGCCCTTTTCGAGCTTGGCGGCCTTGAGCAAGAGAATGGAGGCCGGAGGGGTTTTCGTGATGAAGGTGAACGAGCGGTCTTTATAGATAGAAATGACCACCGGGATGATCAATCCATCCTGCTTCTGCGTGGCAGCGTTGAACTGTTTGCAGAACTCCATGATATTCACGCCGTGCTGACCGAGCGCCGGGCCCACCGGGGGCGCCGGGTTGGCTTTGCCAGCCGGGATCTGTAATTTCACCATCGCGTTTAATTCTTTAGCCATGACCTTTTCCTATTCTTTCGACTCGCCTATCAGCAAGCTATTCTTTTTCGATCTGGTGGAATTCCAGCTCGACCGGCGTTTGCCGACCGAAAATGGTCACCATGACCTTCACTCTTTCGCGTTCCGGGTTGATCTCTTCGACCGTACCCGAGAAATTCGCGAAAGGACCATCCATCACCTTCACCAGATCGCCCTTTTCGAACTGCGTCTTCAAAGCGCGGCGTTCGCGGCGCTTGCCGATGTGTTCCAAAATGGCGGTTACTTCTTCGTCCGGCAGCGGAATGGGCTTGTTGCCGCTTCCGACGAAACTGGTCACCTTGGGGGTGTTACGCACGACCGACCAGGAATTCTCATCCATGTCCATCTCAACCAGGATATAACCCGGGAAGAACTTTTTGTTCGTGATCCGCTTCTTGCCAGCGCGCGTCTCGGTCACCTCTTCCACCGGAATGAGGATTTGGAAGATCTTATCTTCCATCTTCATGCTCTTGATCCGGTTTTCCAGGTTGGCCTTCACCTTGGCCTCGTACCCCGAGTAAGTATTGATGACGTACCAGCGCTTTGACATTCGTAAGACCTTTCTTTACTTACTGAACAACTTACCAGCAAAATTGGCCACACCCATGATGCCCAGGTCATAGACCCCCAGGACCAACATGACGAAAAGAATGGTCGCGGAAACAATGACCGTGGATTCCTTCACTTCATCCCGGGACGGCCAAGAGATCTTCTTGAACTCGGCCTTCGCATCCGCGAAGAATTCTTTCAAACTATCGTACAATTTCACTTTATCTACCTTTTCACTACCTTTTAGTTCATCTGGCTGGCAGGGCAGGCTGGATTCGAACCAGCAACGCGTGGTTTTGGAGACCACCGCTCTACCATTAGAGCTACTGCCCTAGAAATATGCTTACTTGGTTTCCTTATGCATCGTGTGCTTACGGCACCAACGGCAATATTTCTTCACTTCAAGCTTGTCCGGCGTTTTGCGCTTATCACGGGTTTTGTGATAGTTGCGGCGCTTACAGTCGGAGCAGGCCAATGTAATTTGTTCACGCATGGTACGTCTTACCCTCTAGTTTCTATATATTATTCGATGATCTCGGTCACGACGCCGGCGCCCACCGTGTGGCCACCTTCGCGGATCGCGAACCTGAGTTCTTTTTCCATCGCCACCGGCACGATCAACTCGATCTCCATCGTAATGTTGTCGCCCGGCATCACCATTTC
>DAIDGV010000026.1 GCA_027452205.1 candidate division FCPU426 bacterium
CAGTTCGTTGGGCTATCTGCCGCCAGCACCAGAAGCTTGGATTTTAGAACCCAAGACCAAGCCTATGCCGCTAATGGGTTCCGCCAATTGGTCCTATGCTGCTGTGAGATAGGAATTGGTACTAACTTTGGGGGCAGGTCACCTCTACCGAAGCCACGAAAATTTAGTGCAGGAGTTTTGTTAAAGCAATTTGAACCACTTTCGAGTTTTGATGATTCTATAAGAATCGCAATTCCAAAAGCCTGTTTATTTATTTACGAAGTCGTTAATAACAGAGGAGGTAGACACGATCCGTCTGATATAGACGTAAATGAAATGGATATGACCGCAGTTTTGCCAAATGTTTCTTGGGTGCTTGCCGAAATGATTCGATTTACAAAAGATAATTCAAAACCGGAAGAGGCACTGCTTCTAATTAATTCTTTGACAAAAAAAATATACCCCGTTTTTGAAAAAATTGATGGAAGGAGTTATGTAAATTTGAGGGGTTTGAGCGGAGTTGAATTGGGTTTATTGCTTTTATATCAAAATTACCCAGGAAGGCTTTCTAGAACCGACTTGATAGATTTAATTATGAGGCATGGTGAAAAGAAACATGCCGCCGAAGTTGCGGTTTCCAGATTGAAAGATCTAGTCGACGATGATAACGGCCATTTTAAACTTCGCGGTAACGGAAGATCGAAAGCAGAACTAGTTATAGAAAAGATGAGTTCGAAAAAATAAATGATTTTAATTTTTGATTCAAAAAAATTCCCCAAATAAAGACGGTTTTTTGTTTGGCCCTATGAAAAGGGGTCAGGCTTATAGATCCTAGTTTGGGTTACCCCTAAGTTGAGGGTCTCTCGAGCCAGATCCGCTGTCAGCGGGGACCGCGTCTTTCAAAAGCACCTCTCCCTTAATGATCCAAGACAGGCCGAAGGCCCAGACCGAAACCGACTCCATCCAAAAGACCACACAATATTGGGTCATGAAATCCTGGCTCAGTAGGTTCAAATGCACCGACAGGTCCGATAGGGCCACCAATGCCAAAGCCGCGAAGATGATGATGCCGCAAGTATGGTAAAGCAGGTCCCTTTGGTGCTTTCGGGACCCTTGGGGTTGAACGGTCTTGTCGGTCTTGGTGAATTGCTTGAAGCTCATATAACCCAGGCTGAGCAAAAAGACCGCCCCGGCCAAGAAATGGATGGTGCTCTGCAAGCCCGTCAGCCAGCCGGTATTTTGAAGGGACGGCCAGTGGGAAACGAACAGTTGTTCGACCCAGCCGGTCCCTTTTTCTGCCGGAAAGACAGCCACGCTGATCCCGGCGATGCCTGCTGCCCGGCAAATGCCCCGGTCCACCACGTCGTATCCCATGTAACAGCAAAGGAATGCCCCCACGCAGGCCATGATCATCTCCAGCACGTTGCGGGAAAAGGGCGGCAGGGCCGGGTCCAGGGGAGTGCCGGGGGGCAAGGCGCCATTCACTTCGCTCAGGGAGTAACCATAGAATTCGCTGATGGAGGGTTCTAGGTGCGTGCCGTTCGCCAACCAAAGGGCGATGGGCAAGATGATCCCCAAAACACCGATGACCGTTCGAAAGGTGAGGGTCGAGACAATGTAGGTTTCATTGGTCGAGGCGTTAGAGGGCTGGTTGGGGCTCATGGGTTACCTTTCCTCGAATAGGGTCCGGCTAGGCAATTTATTGTGCCACAAAGGGAACAGTCAAAAAGAGGGCCGAGTCCAAAATGCCTCGAAATCCCTTATTTGAATTGTTACCGTTGGTAACAATTGCCCCCCTGGCAGCTAGGGTTTGGGAGGCGGTCGAAGGCCTGCGACCCGGACTTGCGTCCAATTTTTATAACCGGTTATATTTTTAGGCCGAAGAGGTGGCCGGAATCCGGCTAGCCAGGTCTTGCCTGAGAAAATTTTCATAAAACCCTTATTTTTGATGATTACAATGTAATCACGAAAAATAAGGGTTTTTGGGGTTCTGGCTCTACTGGCCCGCCAAGTGAGTCCCGGGGACTCACCCAAGGGGTCTCGCGTCCAATTAAGGGAATTACATACTTAACTCCTTGAAACCATAAACAACTTCAAAATGAATCTTTGTAACCGCCGATCAAACCAGATGAACGCCGATGGACGGTAAAAAAACCAAGACTTATCGGCGCGAGCAAGCCTGTCCGCCGTAATCGGTGATTGCTTTACCGTCAGGGTGTTAAATATATAACTCCCCAATTAATAAAGGCCGAAGTCCAGCCTTTTTGGGATTCTCAAAAGTTAGCATTGCTAACTTCACCGGGGCAGGTGTCCATTCCTTACCCGGCAAAGAATGGGGGCAGGCTTTTTATGCACGGTGCATAAATCTGGCCGGGTTTTACGAACCGCCCATAAAACCAAGGTTATAGTCCAACTTCCAGTGAAGTTTCTCGGACCAGAGGTTGTTCCAAGTTTTAGGGTTACCCCGATAATGGCGGCATGGAAAAGGTTCCCGCTTGTTACCGGTCGATTGACAAGTGTAAAGTTCACACATACAATTGTGTAATCAAATGTGTGAAAAGAGGCGCCTATGTCGACCAATCTCGCGATCGACGACCGGTTGATCGTCGAAGCCCAAAAAATAGGCGGGCACAGGTCCAAAAAAGAAACGGTGACCCGGGCCCTGACCGAATATATCCAGCACCATAAACAACAAAAGATATTGGGCCTTTTCAACAAGGTGGATTGGGACCCGAAATACGACCCTAAAGCCCACCGGGAGCGGTCTTGAACATATTGGTCGATACCAGCATCTGGTCCCTGGCGCTCCGGAGAAGCCGGGTGGTCTCCCCGGTAGCGGAAGAATTGAGCCACCTGATCCAAGAGGGCCGCGTGGAGATCATCGGCCCCATCCGCCAGGAGCTTTTGTCGGGAATGACCCACCGGGCCCAGTTCGATCTCCTGCAAAACAAGCTCGGGGATTTTCCGGATCTTCCGTTGAGGACCAGCCATTTTGAAATGGCGGCGGACTTCAGCAATCAATGCCGAAAGCATGGGATACAGGGGTCCCACACGGATTTCCTGATCTGTTCCGTCGCCCATTTGGAGAAACTTTCGATCTATTCGGCGGACGGCGATTTTGAGCATTATGCCAAACGGCTGCCGATCCACCTTCACCGCGCGCGGAATATCCGGAAATAAGGATAAAAGGGTTTTTGATCTTCAAAGGCTTTTTAGTTCTTTTCCTGCCCTTGATAATTGTGGGCATGGAAAAGCGCCCACCCAATACCGGCTGACCCGGGTCAAATCCGCCCCGCGCAAAACCGGTCACGCCGTGTTTAGCCGGTTCAAGTTCCGCCGGGGGTACGCTTAATTGCCTTGAAACAACCGCTTATCCATTAGAATCGTTCAATGGACAAAACCTTGCCCGTACCCAAAAGCAACATTCAAGTCATCGACCTGGTCCGTAGTTTGGCGATCTTAATGGTGATGGCCGGTCATTTAACGCCCACACTGCCGATGCCCCCGGCCGTTTTTCGGTGGGGCTGGGACCATTTCCAACGCACGCAGATCGACGGGGTCTTCATCTTCTTCATCGTTTCCGGTTTTTTGATCACCCGGATCATCGACCTGGACGCGGGAGGTATCCTCCGGCCAAGCTGGAAAAATTTTTACGTGAGAAGGGTCGCGCGGATAGTGCCCCTTTTTCTTTTGCAAATTTGTTTGGGCTTGTTGGTGATCGGTCTCTTTTCCGACGGCTCAAGAATGTTCAATTATTGTTTCAAACTACCGGACCCGGGAACGGCCACTTCCTTTTGGGTATCGCTCTTCACTTTTTCATTCAATTGGGCGGACGCGGTGTACGCGAAAGCCTGGAATTCCATCGGCGATCATTGGGCGATCTTTTGGTCCTTAGCGGTCGAGGAACAGTTCTATCTTTTTTATCCCCTGGTCCTTGGGCTTTTGGGAAATTTGAAGAATATCGTGGCGTTTTTAATAACAGTGGTCATCCTTTCATGGTCGGGCGTGTTCCTTTTGCGATCGGCTGGATTTTCAGTTTCGTTAGGCGTGAAGATCTTCATTGTTTCATACGGCCATATCGCGGTCGGGGCCTTGCTTTACCTGCTCGTCAAACGTTACGGGAAATTCCTGACGGACCATCCAGGTTTTAGTTTTTCGATCCTGATGACAGGATTCATCCTGTTGCTGCCTCTTTTTTTAACCGATTGGCCCATCGCGGATTATTTGAGGGCGCCCTCGATCGCGATCATTTTATTGGGCGGGATCCATTTGCCGTTCTTTCAATCCGGTCCTTTTCATTGGCTGTCAGCCCCGGGCCGATATAGTTATGGGAATTATTTGTTGCACATCTTGGTTCTTTTCTTTATCCATGCTTATTTGTGGAACTTGAACATCATTCTAGCTTTCACGGTTTTTGTGGTCGTGACGACAAGCGTTTCGGCGGTTTCTTACCGATATTTTGAATTGCCGATGAACCATTGGGTCAGGAAGCGATTGGCCTAGAGTGGGATGCTTTTCACCCTGAAAGGGTCGGTGGCATGGAAAAAACCTCTCCCCGATACTGGCTGACCCGGTTCATGATCCTGCGCTTGCTGGGGCTGGTCTATGCCACGGGCTTTCTCATCATCGTCAATCAATGGGTGCCCCTGCTGGGCGAAAAGGGCCTCACCCCGGTGCCGCTCTTCTTGGCGCGGGTGCAGGCCAGCTTAGGTTCCCTCTCCGAATGCTTTCTGCGAATGCCGACGCTTTTTTGGTTCGCCCACTCGGACAGTTTCGCGCTGACGCTGGGCTGGGTGGGGTTGGCCTTGTCGGTGGTGGTGATGCTGGGTTACGCCAACGGCCTGATGATGACGGTGCTTTGGGCGCTCTATATGTCTTTCGTGCATGTGGGGCAGGATTGGTATTCGTTCGGGTGGGAGATCCAACTTTTAGAGACGGGCTTTTTGGCCATCTTCCTGGTGCCCTTTTTCGACGGGCGGCCCTTTCCAAAATTCCAACCACCGACGGCGGTCATTTGGCTTTACCGCTGGCTGGCCTTTCGCATCATGCTGGGCGCGGGGCTCATCAAGTGGCGTGGGGACGAATGCTGGCGGGACCTGACCTGCCTTTGCTATCACTACGAAACCCAGCCGGTGCCGAATTTTTTCAGTCCTTACTTCCACTTCATGCCGCTGTGGTTCGAAAAACTCAGCGTGCTTTTCAACCATTGGGTGGAGCTGGTCTGCCCCTGGTTCATTCTTGTGCCCGGCTGGGGTTTGCTGGTTGCGGGTTTGAGCATGACGGTCTTCCAGGTCATCCTGATCCTCAGCGGCAATTTGGCTTTTCTCAATTGGCTCACCCTGGTGCCGGTACTGGCCTGCTTTAAGGACTCGAACTGGCGGCGGGTGCTGCCGGGTTTTCTGACCCGGGCCGCGGAAGGGGCCGAGGGAAAAAAGAAGCATTCGCCGATGAGTCTTTTTGTCGTCGGAGGGTTGGTGCTTTTGGTGGTTTGCTTGAGTTTTGACCCGGTCAAGAACCTGCTCTCGTCCGAGCAGGCGATGAACACTTCTTTTAATTGCCTGGACCTGGTGAATACCTACGGCGCTTTCGGGTCCGTCGGCAAGGAAAGACTTCAACTGGTGATCGAGGGGACGATGGACAAGATTCCCGGCCCAAAGGCGGAGTGGAAAGAATACGGTTTCAAAGTGCAGCCCGGCGACCTATACCGCAGGCCGCCCTGGATATCGCCTTATCATTACCGTTTGGACTGGCTGGCCTGGTTCGCGGCCATGGCCAGCCCCGCCCAATATCCCTGGATGTTCCACTTGGTCTGGCAGTTGCTTCACAACAACCCCGGGGCTTTGAGCCTGATAGGGAGTAACCCTTTTCCGAACGCGCCGCCGCGTTATATCCGTGTGCACTTGTACCGATATCACTTCGCGCCCCTGAACCACCCGAACGGCCAATGGTGGACCCGGGATGACCTGGGCCTGTGGATGCCGCCCTTGTCGGCGGACCAGCCGGGCTTTCGGCAAGCCATGCGGGAATATGGTTGGGAATGAGAACTTAAATCCCTAAAGATAAAGCAGCCGCCAATAAATCTGAATGATCCATTCCGTATCGGCGTCCATCTGAGTTTATCGGCGGCTCAAATGGTTTTGTTTTTGGGGAAAGGCAAAAGGATAAAGGCGTTTTTTAGCCACAGATGCAGGGGATATAGGGGATAAAGGCAATTATCTTCGTCCTTTATCGGCGTCCATCTGCGTTTATCGGCGGCTCAAATGGTTTGTCTTGATTTGTTTATCCCGTGAATCTCATGTATCTGTGGCAAAACAAGGTTTGATTTTTGGGGCAAAGGATAAAAGCATTTTTTTAGCCACAGATGCAGGGGATATAGGGGATAAAGGCAATTATCTTTGTCCTTTATCGGCGTCCATCTGCGTTTATCGGCGGCTAAAAAATTTGTTTCGGAGGCCGATCACGATTTGGGTAATCAAGTATGTAAGGCCGAATTTTTAACCGCCGATAACGTCCGATAAACCCTGATGAGGAAGATCTGGAAAAGGCAATGCTTTATCGGTATCCATCCGTCTTGAAATATGACGCGGGACGTAATACCATGGCTTATGATCCGAACTTTTCGAGACAAGGAAACGGAGGTCCTTTTTCAGGACAGGCTGGTTCCGCGTTTCCGGAATATCGAACGGGTGGCCCGGCTAAAACTGCTTTATTTGAACGCCGCTAAGCAGTTGGACGATCTGAAGGTGCCGCCCGGGAACCGTTTGGAAGCTCTCCGTGGCGACCGGAAGGGCCAACATAGTATCCGTATCAACGACCAATGGCGTATTTGTTTCACCTGGCGGGCCGGGGAAGCTTTCGACGTTGAGATCGTTGATTACCACTGAGGTGAAGAAATGACTTTAAAAGCCCCCAAAATGCAGCCGATCCACCCGGGAGAGATCCTTTTGGAAGAATTCATGAAGCCAATGGGTATCAGCATCAATCAATTGGCCCGGGATATCATCGTGCCGCCCAATCGGATCAGCGCCATCGTGAACGGCGCCCGGGCCATCACCGCCGATACGGCCTTAAGGCTGGGTAAATATTTCGGCGTTTCACCCGAAACTTGGTTGAACCTTCAAACGGATTACGACCTTCGCTCGGCCCAAAGGGCCGGTTGGCCCAAGATCGAATCCAAAATTCACGCCCATATCGCTTGAGCTAAATCGCAAGATTTCCATTTGTTCGGATGGAGAGTTTCGCATGCGGAAGAGCATAAAACGGATGCGCTTAGGATCCGATATTCCACCCCAATTGCGAAAAAGGGACGTCAGCGAAAAAAAGCTTCTTCGTGATTTCAAGGCATGGCGAAAGAACCGGCGGTCAGATCGTCGTTCTAAGTCCCCCTCCCTGCGATCAAAAACCAGCTAAGGGACGTTTCTTAAAACGATCAAGTATCGGTCCTTCGGAATAAAAAAGAGCTCTCTTCGATCGTCGTAAAGATTGGGATCTATATATTTAACTGCCCCAAATCATGATCGGCTTTAAAATTTTTTTAGCCGCCGATAAAGGATGAAGATAATTGGCCTTTATCCCCTGCATCTGTGGCTAAAAAATGCCTTTATCCTTTTGCCTTTACCCCAAAAGCAAAACCCTTTTTTGCCACAGATACATGGGATAAACCATCAAGACAAAACCATTTGAGCCGCCGATAAACGCAGATGGACGCCGATACGGAGTACATCGTTCGGATTTATCGGCGGTTGCCTTGCCTTAACAGAGCATTGAAAAAGTGTTTTCGAAAAACCTGTTAAGGAAGATAACGATTTAATTCCCTAAAGATTCCTGTTACAAAAACCGCAAGCGATCCTTAGAAATCGATTTTTGAAAATGTTCCGAAATCAAAAACCGTTTTTTGGTTAATCGTCACGCCTTGCCGCGCGATCGCCGCGGTGAATTAACCGGACTTTTACGGCCCTCGTTCTTTTAAATTTTTTAACGAGGTGAGACGCTAATTCCACGCCGATATCCGGCGCGATGAAAATTTAAAGTTTCAAATTGAAAGCGGAGGTAGCGTTATGAAAAAAGTTAATGGTTTGTTGTCGAAGGTCGCTTTTCTATTGGCGGTCGTTGGGTTGTGGGTCGGCTCTCACTCGGCGGCGATGGCGCAGGTGACGACGGTTTCCGTCAGCCCCGCCAGCGCGGCGCCGGGCCAAAAGGTCAATGTCACTTTTTCCGTCAACCCCAGCAACCCCGACCTTCACCAGATCGACTATGTGGTGGGTTTCGGTATGGGCAGCACGCCCAACTGCAACATTGCTTGGGTCAGCCCATCGGCCTGTGACTATGCCAAGAATGGCGTGAGCGGCGCGATCCCCTATGGCAGTGTGGCGATCAATCCGAGCGGCTTCAGTACCGTGACGGTGACGGTCCCGGCGGGCGCTGTTTCGGGAAGCGTTTTTGTGGGCTACACCTCGAACTGCGGGACGGTGCTCTTCTCGCCCTCGAACACTTTCTGCAACACGACCGATTTCTGGGGCAGCGCTCCTTTCACGGTCACTAAATAGGCCCAAAAATGGCGCTTTTTTGAGGAAATAGAAGGGTTTTTAGATGTTGAAGCCCAGTCTTCTTTCGGAAGGCTGGGCTTTTTTTGATCAAACCCTGTCGGACCCGAACCGGCGGTGATGTTGAGAGGCGCTCGGCGGTTAAAAGAACCGGGCTTCCAACTCGATACCGAAACCCGAAAAATCGAAATAAGCGTTCGAACCGTCGGGATTCTTCAAAATGAACGAGTTGCTTATTTGTCCGGCAACGATCGGAGTGTCGCTCAGGTTTGAGAATTTAAGATATTGATAGTCCAGACCTAGATCGAGGGCCCATGTTTTATTTGAATTCATCACAAGTTCGATCGCGGCAGTAATCATGAGACCGGGTTCGGTATCGGAAAAATTGGCTTGTCCGTTGATTGGACCTGAACCGACGACGTTGGTTCCCACCAAGGTATAAAGACCGACTTGAAGACCCGAAATGAAATTGACCCCATCACTCATTGGGAAAACACCCTCACCTTCGATCGCGCCTCCCAACGCATTTTCCGAATAAGTAATAGTTTCTCCAGATGCGCTAATGACCTGCGGGGACTTGAGAATGAATTGCCCCTTCAAGCCCAATTGAAAATAAGGGGAGAGGGCATATGCGGCACCTAGGCCTAGTTTGTCATCATAAATGGTGCTGGTCGAGGTAATCTGATTCTCATAATAGGTTTCCAAGTCGTTCCAACTTCCGGTCCAATCCGAGTCCTCTATTTCGAAGACGAAGCGGTCTTTTTTAGGCAAGTTGGGGTTGCGACCGTCGCTGAGGGAAGACGCGTTGTCTTGAAAGGCGGAGGTCCCGACCGAAGGGGACATGGGTTCCGATTCGACGGATGGCGCGGGGGTGGGCTTTATGGACTGAACGAATTGCGCCAGTTTGGTGTTGTCCGGGTTGAGGGTCAAAGATCTTTGATAGCAGGCTAGGGCGGAGGCGTGGTCACCTTTTGCGTAATAACAATTGCCCATGCCCTGATAGGCCTGCCAAAACCTCGGGCTTAATTGAACGGCGGTTTGGTAGTTGGCGATCGCGGCGTCGTAATTCTTTTGTGTATAGAGCATATTCGCGTTGACGCAAGCTTGAAGGGCCTGGTTTTGGGCTTGGGCGGGCGTGAAAACAAAGAACGAGAAAAGGATCAAAACGAACAGGCAATAGGTCTTTTTCATATAGAGCTCCATAAAATATTTTCAAAGGCAGTTAGGTTAACTTTTTTTGTTGTCCAAACCCATTGAAAAATCCCCAAAAACCGCGAAGACCGAGTTTGTTCCAAAAAATTAACTTGCCTTTTTTAAAATGGTTATCTATATAGTTAACTAAATAAGGAGCAGCCATGAGATCGAAACGAGCCACGGCCCAGTTGGACCACATCTTTTACGCCCTGTCGGACCCGACCCGGCGGGACATCCTGGAGTTGCTGTCCAAGAAAGAAGCCACGGTGGGGGAACTGGCGGATAAGTCCCAATTAAGCCTGCCGGCCATCTCCAAACACCTGAAAGTGCTGGAAAAAGGCCAATTGATCCACCGCAAAGACCATCCGAACGACGGCCGGGTCATCGTTCTGGGCCTGGAGCCCAAGGCCATGACCAAGGCCACCGATTGGTTGGAAAAACACCGTCAATTCTGGAACCAGCAGTTCGATTCGTTGGAGAAGTTCTTGGAAGCCAATCCGGAGCCTAAAAAGGGGGAAGAGAAATGAACGCGGAAAACCTGATCTTGGTCGTGCAGCGAAAATTGAAAGGCTCGCCGGAGCGCCTCTTCGACGCCTGGACCCAGCCGGAATTGATGGCCCAATGGTTCTTCGCCGGGGACCAAATGAACGTTTCCGGAGCGGAGACCGACCTGAAGGTGGGCGGGGATTGGAAAGTCATCATGCATCACCTGGACACCGGCGAACACCGAACCACCCACGGCAAGTACCTGCTGATCGACCGCCCGAACAAGCTGGCCTTCACCTGGTTCCCCTGCAAAAAAGATTACGAAACAAAGGTCACTTTGCTCTTCAAGAAGGTGTCCAACGAATACACCGAAATGACCCTGACCCATGAGGGGCTGCGCGACGAGGAAGACTACAAGGGCCACAAGGAAGGCTGGGAGGCCATCAGCGGTACGCTTGCGAGCTGGTTGGCGAAGTAAGGGAGTGGAAATGGGATTGATCGAGAAGTATGAGCGTTACTGGAAAGAGATGCTCGACGCGTTGGAACGCTTTTTAGCGGCCAACCGGGAAACGAAAAAGGAGAAGAGAAAATGAACGCTGAGAATTTGATCTTGGTCGTGCAGCGCAAAATAAAGGCCTCCCCGGAGCGTCTCTTCGACGCCTGGACCCAGCCCGAGCTGATGAAGCAGTGGTACCACGCGGGCGATAAGATGACCACCCCCCTGGCGGAAACGGACCTGAAGGTGGGCGGAGCCTGGAAGGTGCTCATGCACCATACCGATGAGAACAGGGATTTTCCCGCGAACGGAAAATACCTGGTCATCGAAAGGCCGAACAAACTGGTCTTTACCTGGTACCCCTATGGCCAGGCGGATTACGAGACCAAAGTAACCCTTTTGTTCAAGAAAGTTTCGGATGAATTCACCGAGATGACCTTAACTCAAGAGGGCTTGAGGAACGAGGCGGATTATAAGAACCACAGCCATGGTTGGAACGGCTGCGTGGGCAGTCTTGAAAATTTTGTGGCGAAATAAGGAGGGGTTATGGTCACGGCAATGAAAACGAAGAAGAAAGCCGGCAAGAGTTTCACGACCAAGTTCACGGTCGCGCAAAGCCCGATGGAGGTCTTCGACGCCATTACGAATGTGAAGGGTTGGTGGTCCAGCGACATCACCGGGAAAAGCACCAAGAAAGGCGATGTTTTCCGCTTTCGCTATCCCGAAATGCACGATTCCACCCAAAAGCTGACCGAAGTGGTGCCGGGCAAGAAGGTGGTTTGGCTGGTCACCAAGGCCAAATTGAGCTTCACCAAGGACCAGAAGGAATGGGAAGGCAACCGGATCCAGTTCGATATCGCGAAGAAGGGCAAAAAGACTGAAGTGAAGTTCACCCAATTCGGCCTAACGCCTGAAGTGGAATGCTATAAAGCCTGTTCCAAAGGCTGGGGCTATTATTTCGGGGAAAGCCTGAAGGACCTGATCACAAAAGGCGAGGGGAAGCCGGAGTAAGAAGTTCGAGGTTGAAAAACCGGGAAACCGGAAAAAAGGGACTTATATATAAAACCCTGAAACGAAAAGCAGGATCATTTTTTAACCGCCGATAGAATCCGATAAACGCCGATAAGATGAAGTCTTTCAAGAAACAAGTCTTTATCCGCGTCCATCCGTCTGGATCGGCGGTTGCTTTGACGGAAGGGTGTTAAAGGTGTAATTCCCAAGAAAATAAGGAGTTGGACATGAAAAAGTTGATGCAAGCGGTGCTGGTGGTGATGGCGGTCGTTCTTTCCGCGCCCATGGCGCAATCCCACGACATGTCGAAGTGTTCGGCGGACCCGAAGGCGACGGCCTGTTTGGAAAAGTTGAAGGGTTTGGTCGGTAACTGGGAAGGGAAAAGCATGAAGGTCCATGGTGAAGAAATGACGCCCAAGGTTACCTACGCGATCACTTCCGGCGGGACCGCGGTGGAAGAGAAGCTTTTCCCGGGCACGCCGGGCGAGATGACCTCCATCTATTTCGCCGAGGGCGGCAAGATCTGCATGACCCATTACTGCTCTTCGGGTAATCACCCGGAAATGGTGCTGAAATCCCAGACGGACAACAGCCTCACGTTCGAGATCAAAGGGACCAACGGCCTCGGTTCCGCGGATGAGAGGCACATGCACCAAATGACCCTGACCTTTATCGACAAGGACCACATTTCGGAAGACTGGGTCTCTTATGACAAGGGCAAGAAGGCCGACAAGGCGCATTTCGACTTTACGCGCCAAAGCTAAGTTCTGTTGTTGATCAAGGCCGTCCAGTCTTCTGGGCGGCCTTTTTTGTTTTTAGGAACTGAAACCAATTTTGATCAACGCAAGACCAGCACCTTGACCTTCCAGGTTTGCCCATTGGATCTGATCACAAAGTAATAAAGACCATTGGCCAAGGTCACGCCTGTTTTATCCAACAAATCGATCGAAATAGAACTGGTCGTCAATTGGGGGATATGGACGGTTTTGACCGATCGCATGGAAACGGTGTAAATGCCGACCGTCACATCCGTGTTGGGGGCCGAAGGCATTTGAAGGGTCACGGTGGAACCTGTGGCTGGGTTGGGATAGGCCAGGGGTTTGGAAACGGCCAAGGCCACCGGGGCCGAACCGCAAGCGCCCAGGTCTTTCCACAGGGCGGGCGTCGCCGGCGGCGTCCAATTGGGTTCGGAAACATGGCCTTGGATACATTGATACTCTTCGCCGTTGTAACTGACCTTTTGGCCGGCGGTATAGTTCACGAAATTGCCGTTCCAAGCGGGAATGCCCGAACAGCCAGCCCCGGTCGTGGGCGTACTGGTGGCGCGGGGAGTGCTGGTCGAGGTAGCGCTCCGGGTGGGGGTCCGCGTGGCGGTTGGGGTCGAAGTGGAGGTTGAAACCTTGAGGGTGGCGGTTGGGGTGTTGGTGTTCGTGGCGGAAGATGTCGCCGAAGCCGTCGAGGTGGGGGTCCGCGTCGGGGTATGGGTCCCGGTCGTCGTAGGGGTTGGTGTGGAAGAGGCGGTAGAGGTGGAAGTCCTTGTGAGGGTGGCCGTTGAAGTGGCCGGAACACTAGTGTTGGTCGAAGTGGAAGTCGAAGTGCCAGTCGCGGTCGGTGGGGCGGGAGTAGAGGAATTCGTGGCCGTTGAGGTCGCGACCGGGGTGGAAGTGGAGGTCATGGTCGGCGGCACCGGGGTATTCGTCGAGGTTTGGGTAGAAGTGCCCGTCGAAGTTGGAGGAATGGCGGTTTGAGTGTTGGTAAGGGTGGCGGTCGAAGTACGGGTCATCGTTTCACTTGGAGATGACGTAGCCGTGTTCGTGCCGGTCTGGGTACGGGTCGCGGTGGAAGTGTTGGTGGCTAATACTTGGGTATTGGTCGAGGTCGACGTGGAGGTATGGGTCAGGGTTACGGTCGCGGTCTCGGTTTGGGTGCGGGTAGAGGTAGCGGTTGGGGTGGCCGAATGGGTCGCGGTCATGGTGGAAGTCGAGATCCGAGTCGGGGTATTCGTCGTGGTCGAGGTACGGGTGGGAGTGGAGGTGTTGCAAAACAAGCCTTGGCGCGCGGCCAATTGGGCTTGATACAAGCTGGTATAACTTCCCAAGGTCACGTGGGTGCCTAAAGAATCATAAACGCCCTGCTGTTCCGCGATGCCCGCGCAGCTACCCGGGGCATCTTCTGTTCCAACGCAGCCAATACACCAATTTTCTGCTCCGGGAGGAGAGAGTACCAATAGATTGGTGCTGGTGACGTTCCAGGCTACCGACCATCCGGCATCCCAACCGTGGCCCGAACCATCGGTACAACGGTTCGAGTAGGCAACTCCCGGCGTTCCGGCGCTGCCGCCATGCAATTGACAGCTATCCACCAAAAGACCGGTTGCCCACCGTTGGTGTGGCGAGAAGCCCCGGTCATCACAAGCGCAGTTCAGCAGTACGTCAGGACCGGTCACCTCGGCTTGGGACACAAAAGCCCAAACACCCAAGTTCGCTTTATCCTGGCAATTTTCGACCAAGATCTGGGTGCCTAACATGGCGAAATCCGCCGGACCAGCGGCGCCGGTGAAGTCGATGGTGTGCGTGATGTTGACATTGTCAAAAGTAATCTCTTTCGTCCTGTCTCCAATGGAAAAGGTGTTTTGAGTGTCTTTGATATTAACGTCTTGCACCCAACTGTTGATCGCCGCACTCATGTCCAATGCCTGGTATTGCGGGCCGGTGATGGGAACGTTCTGCCCAGGCGCTATGACACTGAGGTGTTCGAGACCCGATTCAGAGATCCGTCCCGGAAAGGAATAACGGATCATGGTGCCCGTGGTGTATTTCGAATCGAAAGAATCGGTAAGCGCTACATCCAGCGTTATCTGGTTGCCATTGATCGCCTTGATCACACGGTCCGTATCGATCAGGGAACCCGCTTTTATCCAAGTTTGTGCCGTTCCGTTGCGGACCAGATTTCCCATGCCCATAAAATCGATCCATGCCTGGGTCACCAAGCGCCGGACCAAGACCGTGTCCCCTACGGCAAAGCCGGCTGAGGAGTTCACGTTGAAAGTATTGGTGCCTTCCGGAACGTACGTATCCGTTATGGTCGCCGTATTTCCGGTGGTTTGGTAAGAACCCGATCCCGTAATGGACATCAATAAGTAGGGCGATCCGGTCATGTTCAACACCGTTCCACCGGTGCCGGAGCCGCTTCCCCGAAGCACGACACCACTGGCAGTGATCCTAATTGTGCTAGAAACATTGTAGGTCCCAGGTTCCAACAAAACGGCGCCTCGAAAGCCATTGGCGTCGAGGGGCAAAGCGGAAACGGTATTGATGGCGTTTTGGATGTTGGCTGTATTGTCCCCGGCGACCGGAGTGACGGTCACGGCTACCGGTACGACCGGCAGGGGCACGCCGCCGCCTTTGTAACCGGCATAGGAATAATCCATGATCTTGTTCCCCATGGCGTCGGCGCGATAGCCTAGACCGCAAGACCCCATGGAGACCCAGGAGGAAGTGGCGGCTTGAGCAAAAGAGGTCGAGAGAAGGAAGAGGGTTACCATCTGGGATAAGCGTTTCAGCGCTTGGATCGATTTTTTCACGACAAACTCCTTTGATCGTTAAGTTTAAGGACCCTCCCTGGGGAAGGACTATGTCCCGTTAGCGCAGGACCAATAACTTCACCGTCCACTTTTGTTCGTTGGACCGGATCACCACGTAATACAAGCCCGTTCGAGAGGGTACGGTCGAACCTGTGGCTGGATTGGGATAGGAAAGGGGTTAAGAAACGGCAAAGGCCACTGGGGCTGAACCACAAGCGCCCAGGTCTTTCCCCAGGGCGGGCGTCGCCGGCGGCCCGGGGGTCACTGTTGCCAAAGGGGTAGACCTTTGGGTTGACCGTGGGTGTCAAAAGTTCGGGTGTGGGAGTAGCAGTTTGAGCCAGGGTCTGAAAAGGGAAAGGAGGAGATAAGAGAAGAAGCTCCAGCTGCAAGCTCCACCGAATCTCAAAATGTTTTTGCACCATGTTTCCCTCTCAATTTAGGAGACGAACCCTGAAGCCCCGAAAATAGGGATTAAAAAGAAAACGTTTGAATAAAAGGGAACGGTCTCAAAAAGGACTATATTTTCGGAGGTTGGATTCGGCTATCTAAATTGCTTGTCTAAAATTGATTTAAATTGACTAAAATTGATATTAACGTTTAACTAAAGCCATGCCGAAAAAAACATCTTCTTCGATGCTCTTGGGTTTCCCCTTTTTCATTCATAAACAGGACGAGGCCCGCTTCACCCGGACCCTTCATCAGCATTACCGGGGCGAAAAGTTCTTTAAAGGTTCCCGTCCTGTTCGCTGGAAACCCTTCCTGGCGCAGAATCCTGGTCTTCTTCACGCGGACAAGACCGACTTGGGTTATCTCCCGATCTCCAATTTGGGCGTAGGGGCTTGGCTAGCCCGGCAAGGGCGGTTGATGCCCCTTGAACATCTTTTTCCTCAATATAACCACCGGTTCTTGGAACTGGGTTGGCGAAAGGGAATGGTGGGTGATCATCTTTATAGCGTGCCACTGCACGTTTCCATACGGATCCTTTTTTACCGTCGCGATCTTTTGGACAAACATCATTTGGATCCACCCCGTACTTGGGACGAGTTGAAAGCGCAAGCCGTGAAGGTCTTGCGAGATGAGAGGGATCCGAACTTAACGGGTTTATCGTCCAATCTTTGCGCACCCGTCCGTTTTTCTGTCTTCTTGGACCATCTTTGGGCCCAAGCCAAGGATCTATATGAGGGCAAACCGGACTGGATCCTTAATCGCCGCCAGTTGGAAAAAGCTCTGCGGTGCTTGAAAGGTCTATTCGATGAAAAGGTCATACTCCCGCAAGTCCTCAATTGGAATTACGACGATGCCATGAGGGAATTCTTGGAAGGCCGGTCTCTTTTCCTTCATCATTGGTCCGATGTGATTCGATTGATCCATGAACTTCCTGAGAACGAAAGAAGTCGGTTCGGTTGGTGTCGGTTGCCTTCTTATGACTTGGGAGTCGAGGGACTTTCCGTCGTGGGTGGCCCTAGTTTTGTCATCCCGCGTCAGACACATTTTCCTGAGGCGGCGGGCAAGGCACTGAAGTCCCTTTTCGACGATGAATTCCAAGTCTGGTATGCCCGGCAGATGGGTTGGCCTTATCCAGGGCTTAAAACGGTCTACGCGGATGGTGACCTTATACAATCCAGACCCTATTTGCTCGAGGTTGAACGGTTCCTTCGATATGGGAAATTGCTCGAAGATTGTACTTACTTACATGGTAATTACACCGATTGGTTGGATATCGGAGGCCAGGAACTAGGAGCGTTCCTCCATGGACAACAGGATCTTTCGGCGACCATGGACCGAATGGAAAAAAGATTCTCGGAGTTGCTCCCTCATCCGGCCTATAAAGGTTTTACCGCGAAGGCGTTGGAACATATTGAGCTGAACTTGGAAAAATCCTTAAAAGTCGAGGCGGTGGCCAAGGCGGTGAAGATCACACCGGAACATCTGATCCGGGTCTTTAAGAATGAGACTGGAAAGACACCTCTTCGTTATATCAACGAGATGAAGATCGAGAGGGCAAAAGCCCTTTTAAAAGAGGGGAATTTGACGGTCGGCCAGGTCGCCTATCGGCTGGGTTACAAGAGCCTTCCGCACTTTAGCCGTTTGTTCCGTGAATTCGTGCAGCGGACACCGAACGAGTACAAAAAATAGACCGATCATCTCCAATAGCTTTCTTTGATCGCCCCTAAAAAATTGTCAGCGGCCTTTGGATCGGATGTCTCCGCCAACGGAAGCTCTTTCCCATCGGTCAATCGGGCATAAACGATATAGCCGGTCCAGTGTTTCCTGACGTTATTACTCATATCCGATCGGGGGACGGTCTGGATGGTAAAGTCAGTGACCTGTTCTTTATGGACCGTATAAAAAGGGAAGTGAAAATTATAGAACTCGATGTCGCCGCTCAGGCAGTCGAAAACGATCCGGGGATGGATGAAAAGGGCGGCATAACAACCCGAGTAACAAGCGGCGGAAAGAAAGCCGATGCCGAGTTGAACGAAAAAAGGCAATGATTTCCAGTGAGAGTTGGGGCTGTAGGCCAGCGTAAAGGTCATGGCCGGTCCGAAAAGAAAGCAGATGAGGAAGGTGAAGATCACCGTGTCACGGTGGGGTTGCAGACCACTTGATGGTCGGCGATGGAGACATTCAAACCAAAATCCTTGGATCGAAAACCGATAAAAGCGGTGTCGCTATCTGGATAGGAGAATTTCATTTCTTTCTCTTTTTCGGCAGGCTTTGCGCATGGGTTAGGCCCATGGCGACCCACTTGGACAGGGCGGCCTTGGTCTTGACCCCTTCAGGGGCCACATAAAGGATGCCCACCATGGGTTTGCCGGTGAAGTTGAAAGACCGGGCGTTCTTGTCGGCGATGGCTTTGTTGTGGTTCTCTTTTCCGACCTTCACGATGAGGTCTTCCTTCAAGACCCCGCCGATCATGTTGCCGTTCACCATGAAGCAGATGCCGCCGAACATTTTTCGTTCGGTTATTCCCTTGGTTTTCGACAATATCTCCCGAAACCGTTGGGCCAAATTTTCGTCAAAAGCCATAGCGACAATCTCCGTTCATGGTCCTTAGAACTTTATTCAGTTAAACATAGACCCTATTTTTACCATTTTTTTCGTGTCCGTTGATGAGCCTCTACGTTAATTTACCCCGGTCATTGGGAAGCTATGAGCGGCTCTCTATTTTTGAAGGAATAACGCAATGAGCATGAAAAAGGCGTTCGGGTGGGGCGTTTTTATCTGGGTTCTCTATATTCTCAGCCGTTTTTGCGTCCAACATTTTTATCCCGCGAATACCTATGGAGAATTCATCCGGCAGGATATTTTCATTACTGGATTCCGCCTTCTTCTTCTTTATTTCATGCTGGCCTTGGCCCGGCTTGCGATGTCCCGGAAGGAATTGGGCTTTCAAAGGGGTCCGGTTTGGCCGGCGGCGATCGCTGGTTTGCTTTTTATCTCGATCGACCTGATCCGGTTGGCCCCCTGGGTGCCGGTCCAGGCCAAACCGATCTATTTCATCCTGGAAATGGCCATTAATTTGCTGGTCGCGGTCAACGAGGAGATCTCGTTCCGGGGGTTGTTCTATGTCTGCATGCGTGAAATGAAGGGCGAGAACTGGGCTATTTATTTCGTTTCGGCCCTATTTGCCCTGATGCACTGGGGTTATCAGTCTTTGGCCGCTTTTCCCTCGATCTTCCTGACGGGTGTCGCTTTCGCGAAACTTCGTTCGATGGGGGTGTCGTTGACCGTCTTGATCCTCATCCATTGGGTCCTCGATTTTCTTTACTTCATTTTCCCGCCCTACCATAACCAATTCCCGATCCCGCTCTTTACCGCGATGCACCTGGTCCCGCTGGGGGTGGTCTTTGGTTGGGACTATCTTCAAAAGCGCAGGATCGCCCGGACGACCGCGACAACTTAGCCGGGGAACACAAGGTTAAACCTCGCCCCTAATTCACGCCCTATTTACGGTCTCTTTACGCTGTTCCTTTACGGGACTCCTAAGCTGTTTCGGCTGTTCATTTTGTTGTAAGGAGCCGAACCATGGACGAGAAGCACAACGACCAACAAGGCCAACACCAACAGCACCAACACCAGCAAGAACAACAGGGACATTCCCAGCAACAGCAGGGCGGTCAATGGAACCAACAACAAGATCAACAAGGTCATCAGCAACAAGAGGATGGGCAAGAGCAAGAAAAAGATTAATTGGGGAGAAGAAAAGGCCGGGCGGGAAAACCTGTCCGGCTTTTTTATTTTTTCAATAAAAAAGCCTTCCCCCTTTAGAAGGAAGGCTTCGCTTTTCCAAGGTTTTTGGATCAATCGACCTGGGCAGACATCATTTCCTTCATGCGCTTTTCCATCTCGGAAGGGGGCACATCCTCGATGTGGGAAGCCAGGCTCCAGCGATGGCCAAAGGGGTCTTCCAGGCTGCCCGAACGGTCGCCCCAGAATTGGTCCTTCAGCTCGACCTTGATCTTAGCCCCGGCTTGGACGGCCTGGTTGAAGGCGCTGTCCACGTTCTCCACATAGACCATCAGGCTGACCGGGCAGCCGCCCAAGGTGTTGGGGCTTTCGGTGCCCATCATTTGGGACTCGTCGGCCAGCATGAAGCGGGAATTGCCGATCTGAAGCTCGGCGTGGCCGATGGTGTCATCGGGTCCCGCCATACGGAACAGTTCCTTGGCGTTGAAAGCCTTCTTATAGAACTCAATGGCTTCATGGGCGTCGTCAACGATTAGATAGGGGGTGATGGAGTGGTATCCCTCGGGAATGGCTTTGACTTGGTTCGACATTAGTGGCTCCTTTACGGCGTAAATAACGACCCCAAAAGGCTACTCCCGGCGGGGGAAGAGCCGGGTAAAAGGGGTGTTCCAAAAGAGTAAAGCTTGGTCCGGGGCTGAAAAGCGTTTACCGGGAAAGGTTTTTCGATTGCCCTGAAAAAACAAGAATTTTTGAAATAAAGGGTGGGTTGTCCGTCTAGAGGGTGCAGGGAAACCCTGGGGTGAGGCGGATATGAAAAAGGCCAAGTATTTCAAACAACTGCTGATGATCTTGGTCCTTGGGTTGGCCCCGGCGGCGGCCTTTGCGATGCAGAATACCCCGACGGTGACCAACACCGATACGGCCGGGTTCACCTCTACGGCGACCAACACGGCTAGCTGTACCAGCACCGGTACCCAGACATCCAACACCAGCACCTATACCGCCACTGTGACCGATACCAATACATCCACCCAGACCGTGACCTCGACCAGTACGGGCATTCCGGTTTCGGTGACGGGTACCTATACCTACACCATGACCAATACCAACACCGCCCTCAGCACCTGGACCCAAACCTCAACCCCGTCCAATACCGCCACGGTGATCGGCACATTCCACACTAGTACTTCCACCGCCACGATGACCGATACCAGTACATCCACCCAGACGGTGACCT
>DAIDGV010000027.1 GCA_027452205.1 candidate division FCPU426 bacterium
CAGTTCGTTGGGCTATCTGCCGCCAGCACCAGAAGCTTGGATTTTAGAACCCAAGACCAAGCCTATGCCGCTAATGGGTTCCGCCAATTGGTCCTATGCTGCTGTGAGATAGGAATTGGTACTAACTTTGGGGGCAGGTCAAGTTTTCTGGAACGACAGGGACTTACGTATGCCAGTTCGGTAGTTCGGGTACAGGAAATGGCATGTTCGATTGGCCTGAGGGTTTGGCGGTCGATTCATCCGCCAATGTTTATGTGACCGACAACATGAATAATCGAATTGAATATTTTATTCCCTAGGACATCTTGATAATCTGATTTTGATAAGTCTTTAGTGTCCTCCGGGAGTGTTTTGGTCATTATTTCATGATTGTGGGGTGGATTATGTCGATCAAGACCTCTTTTGAGATGAGACTCGAATATCTTCGTTATATTGTGGAAGGTCCCTGGGACACTCTGGCAACTATCCAGGCGATCCGGCAAATGATGGAGATCGCCGCCGAATATTCAGTGCGGAAGGTCTTGGTGGATGGGCGGTTGCTCACAGGGAACCCTTCTGAAAAGGACCGGATCGATCTCAGCAAAGCCGGGGCTGAAAAATACAGTGAATTGGTCAGGTCGGGGGCGATGGGATATACCACCATTGCCTTTT
Organism: candidate division FCPU426 bacterium; assembly: GCA_027452205.1. Lineage (GTDB taxonomy): Bacteria > Oederibacteriota > Muellerivitia > Muellerivitales > Muellerivitaceae > Bog-1183. The sequence continues at coordinate 652 of DAIDGV010000027.1, forward strand.
TGATGCCGACGGAATTGATGAGTCCCATCAAGATCGGTCAGACGGTCGCAAATCTTCAGGGTGTTCCGGTCAAGACTGTCTCGACCCTCGCTGAAGCCTTCCAATGGTTGGGTGTTCGACCAGACCTTGAATAGCCTAAATAATAAGGGTTTTTGGGCGCCTAACTTGACGCTATCCCCTTATAAGCCCGATAATAAGGCCGTGACCCCCTGAACCTCCTTTTCCCATCTGTTCGGAAAAGGGGGTTTTTTGATTTAACCCGCCGTTGACCCGAGGGGTCTTAAAAAGGCTGAAAATCGGTGGGTATTTTGGAGGAAGTCCTTGTCCCAAGTCGTCAGCCGCCGGATCACCCTGGAAGACCATCAAGAATGCGTCCAGCTCTTTGGTGAGAAGGATAAAAACCTCAATTTATTGCGGGATTCCTTCCCGGTCACCCTGGTGGCCCGGGGTAACGAGATCATCCTTTCCGGTGAGCCCTTGCCGGTCTCCCATGCCACCCAGGTCATCGAGGGCCTCCGGGGCCAGTTGAAGGGGGCCGCCCATGAGGGTGGGTACCTTTCGACGGTGGCCGTCCAAAAGCTGATCGATGAGGCCAAGGGAGGGGCGACGCCCCAAGCCGCCAGCGAAACCCATGAGACCATCCTTATTTCAGCCCGTAAAAAGCCCATCCAGGCCCGTACCGAAAACCAGCAAAAGTACGTCAAAGCCATCCAAGAGAATGACATTGTTTTCGGCATGGGACCCGCCGGTACCGGCAAGACCTACCTGGCCATGGCCATGGCGGTCGCGGCGCTTCGCAATGGCGAGGTGGAACGTCTGATCCTGACCCGTCCGGCGGTCGAAGCCGGGGAAAAGCTGGGTTTTTTGCCTGGCGATATGCAGGACAAGGTGGACCCTTATCTGCGCCCCCTCTATGACGCCCTTTACGACATGGTGGAATACGAAAAGCTCCAGCGCCTGTTCCAACAGCGGGTGGTGGAGGTGGCCCCCCTGGCCTATATGCGTGGAAGGACCTTGTCCAATGCTTTCATCATCCTGGACGAAGCCCAGAACACCAGCCCCGAACAGATGAAGATGTTCCTGACCCGGATGGGCACGGGCTCCAAGATGGTGGTCACCGGCGACGGCACCCAGATCGACCTGCCCATGGGCAAGAACTCCGGTTTGCTCGAAGTCCAGCGCATCCTGTCCAAGGTCAAGGGTATCCAGTTCATTACTTTCGAGCCCAAGGATGTGGTGCGGCACCGGTTGGTGCAGCACATCGTGGAGGCTTATCACCAGCATGACGAAGAGAAAAAGGATAAGCCCCCAGTATGAAACTCCAGGTCCGCGTTTCGGTCAAACCCGCTCCCGTGCCCGCTGCTTGGTTGAAACTATTGGCGTCCAAGACCGTGAAAAAAGTGAAAGGCTCCGCCTTCGAGAAAAAAGCCGAGTTGTCGGTGGTGCTGACCGGCGACGGGGAAGTGAAAAAACTGAACAAGGCTTACCGGGGCAAGGACAAAACGACCGATGTGCTTTCCTTCCCGCTATTGGAAGGGAAGAAGTTCCCCAAGAACCCCAAAGGGCAGGTCCTGTTGGGGGATGTAGTGGTCAGCGTGCCGCAGACGAAGCGGCAGGCCAAAGCCAACGGGAAGTCCTTCGGTTCGGAGTTGGCGCTGTTGATAACCCACGGGGTGCTGCACTTGCTGGGTTATGACCATGTGACCTTGGCGCAGGAAAAGAAAATGTTCCGCTTGCAAGAACGCATCGTGAAGGAATTTGGATACTAATGGACCTCTATCTCGCTTTTAACCTTATCGTCCTGGTCTTTCTATTGATGTGCTCCATGTTCTTTTCGGCGGTGGAGACCAGTTTGCTTTCTTTCCCCAAGGCCATGATCCAACAAAGGGCCGAGGAACCGGGGCTTTTGGGTTCCGCTTTCCGGGCTTGGAGGGAACATCCCAACCGGCTTTTGACCACCATGCTCATTTCCAGCAACGGCATCACCATCGCGGCCACCACCCTGGTGGCTTATGTGGCGGTGCACGTGGCCGAGGCCAACGGATGGAACCTGGTCCTGACGGGCACGGCGACGTCGGCGGCCATCACCGTCATCATCGTGGTCTTTTGTGAGGTCATCCCCAAGGTGGTGGCCCGCAGCGCTTCCATCCGGGTGGCGACCCTGCTGATCATTCCCCTTTATTTCGTCGATAAATTGATGACGCCTTTCACCTGGGTGCTCGTGAAGGGGCTCAGCCGTTTCATGCACAAGGTGGGCCCGGCGGCTTCGGTCTCGCAAGTGACGGAAGAGGACATCAAACAGATGATGGAGATCGGGGAAGAGGCGGGGACGATCGAGGAAGAAGAAAAAGAAATGATCGATTCGATCTTCCGCTTCAGCGACACCCAGGTGAACAAGGTCATGGTGCCGCGCACCCAAATGGTCTGCGTGGATATCAACACCAACCTGGATCAGTTGGTGGATATCATCCTGCTCAACGGTTATTCCCGGATGCCGATCTATAAAGGCACCTTGGACAACATCGTCGGTATCATCAATACCCGGGATCTTTTGGCCATTTGGAAGAACCGGGAACTGATCATCCTCAAGGATCTGGCCCACAAACCCTATTTTGTGCCCGAAAGCATGCGGGTGGACCGGTTGCTCAAGGAGTTCCAAAAGGGCAAGATCCACATGGCCATCGTGGTGGATGAGTTCGGCGGGACCGCCGGGTTGGTGACCCTGGAAGACCTGATCGAGGAGATCATCGGCGATATCAAGGATGAGTATGACGTGGAGGACAAGCTGATCGTGAAACAGGAGGATGGTTCCTGGATCGCGGAAGCCGCGGTTTCCTTGAATGAGGTCAACGAGGGGTTGGGCCTTCACCTGATGCCCAAAGGGGAAGTCACCAGCCTGGGCGGTTATGTCATGGAACGCACGGGAAAAGTGCCCCGCAAGGGTCTGATCATTGAAGATCGGGAAGCGGTCTATACGGTCTTGGAAGCCAGCGATAAGAAAGTGACCCGGTTGAAGATCGTCAAGCGGGCTGAACCGTTGGAAGTGGAACCTGAATCCGTACCGGCGCCCCGCCGCCGTAAAAAACGGATCAAGCTGCCGACCGCGGTCGAAGAGGCCGTAAAACCGGCGGAAGTCAAAGCCGAGACCATAGTTCCGTCCAAAACACCTTCCGCCCCCAAAGAAAAGATCGAGAATAAATGAAATATCTGGACTGTCACAACCCCTCGATTCGCTTCGTCTCTTCGGGGCAAATCCTTCGTATTTCTCAGAGGCATGAATGAAATACTTGGATTGCCACAACCATACCGCCGAATGGAGTGATGGCCGCCAATCCATCGAACAGGTCATCGAAAAAGCCAAGTTAGAAGGGGTGCGGGTGGGGCTGTCGGACCATGCGGGTTTGACCGAATACCTCAATAGCAACGACCGGCTTCTGGCCTACGCGGACTTCCTGAGCCAATATCCGGTGGCCCGGGGTTTGGAAATGGACCTGGGGCGCAACTTTTTAGTCGCTCCGACTACCCGGGAAAAATTCGACTATATGATCGGATCGGTCCACGGCATGTCGGTGGAAGGAGTCCAACTGAACTTCGGCCAACTGATCGCCTGGACCAAGGGCGAGATGCCCAACTACAACCCCATGCAGCAACTGAAGAGCCTTGACAGCTTCTTCAAAGCCCACTTGGCCCTACTTGAAAAAGAATACAGCGCCCAAAAATACGACATCCTGGGTCACCCGACCATGCTGCCGCCCTTGGCGTTGGGCAAACCGGAGGATGTTTTCCCTGAGTGGTGGGAAGACCAATTCCTGGCCCTGCTCAAGAAACATGATGTGGCCTTGGAGATATCTAGCCGCTGGAAGACACCTTATGACCGCCTGATGAAAAAAGGTGTGGAAGCGGGGGTGAAGTTCTCGGTCGGCTCTGATGGGCACGACACCGCTAAGACCTGTGTGTTGGATTACCCCAAAGAGATGATGAGAAAGTTCGGGGTGAAGCCTGAAAGCCTTTTTGATATTCAAAGAAAAGTCGAAAACCTTAATTAGCCACAGATGCAGGGGATACATAGGATGAAAAACGAAAATAAGAATTTTTTAAAACGATACGTTGTCAACGTTCATCCGCGTTCATCTGTAGGCGCGATATGAGCGCTTCACATCCTCTTTGCGGTGCTATCGCGGTAACGGGCCGGCCCAACGCGGGCAAGTCCACCTTCCTCAACTCGGTCCTTCAGACTAAGGTCGCCATCGTTTCGCCCCGGCCCCAAACCACCCGGGGTTCTATGGCGGGCATCTACCTGGATGATGATTGCCAGATCGTTTTTTACGATACGCCGGGTATCCACCAACCCAAGAACAAACTGTCCCAATATATGCTTCACCAGGTCGAAGAGGTCCTTCGCGGCGCCGAAGGGGCCTTGTTCCTCATTGACGTTCGGGAAGGGCTGACCGAAGAGGACCATTTAGTGGCCGAGTGGCTGCAGAAGACCCAAAAGCCCGTTTGGGTGGTGCTGAACAAGGTGGATGGGGTTTTGGACGACAAGATCCAGGTAATCGAAAACAAGATCAAGGAAGAATGGCCGAACTGGCCCATCCTGCGCATGGCGGCCATTTCGGGCCGGGGTGTGAAGGAGATTGTGGCCGAGGTCAAAAAGGCACTGCCCCGCCAGCCCTATCTTTTCCCCGAAGACGAGTTGACCGACAAGACCTTGCGGGAGATGGCGTCGGAGATGATCCGAGAACAGTGTTTCTTGAAGTTGAAGGACGAGATCCCTTATGGCGTGGCCGTGCTGATCGACAGCTTCGAGGAAAAGGAAGAACCGGAGCCGGTCGTCATCAAGGCGACCCTTTTCGTGGAAAAGGACAGCCAGAAGGGCATCGTGATCGGCGCGAGCGGACAGCAATTGAAGGCCCTTGGAAGCGCTTCCAGGGTGGAGATCGAGAAATTAGTGGGGCGAAAAGTGTTCCTGGAGCTTTGGGTGAAAGTCCTTAAAAATTGGCGCAAGGATGAAGATGTGTTAAAACGTTTGGGCTATTCCGTGCCCAAAAAGGGGAAATAATGAAAAAATATAAACAGCTCAAGACCCAGATCGTTTGCACCGTTGGCCCGGCCTGCCGGACCGAGAGGATCTTGCGTCAAATGATGCAGAACGGCATGACGGTGGCCCGGTTGAACTTCGCCCATGGCGATTTCGAGCAACATGGACGGGATATCGCGACGGTCCGTAAAGCGGCCAAGTCCCTGGGCCGTGAATGTGTCATCCTCATCGATCTGCCGGGCCCCAAGATCCGCTTGGGCCAACTGGCCAAGGAGCCTATTAGCCTCAACGTGGGCGATCAATTGCGCCTGACCACCGAGAATATCAAGGGCACCAAAAAACTCATTCCGGTCAATTACGAACAGATCACCAAGAGCGTCAAGAAGGGCGGCTTGGTCTATTTGAACGATGGATTTGTGCAGTTGCGGGTTTTGGAAGTGGGCGCCAAGGAAGTGAAGTGCCGGGTGCTCATCGGCGGCGAGCTTTATTCCCACAAGGGCCTGAACCTGCCCGAGGCCAAGATGTTCGTGGAACCCATTACCGAACACGACCTGAAATGCCTGGATTTTGGCCTGAAGGAAGGCGTGGATCTTTACGGCGTTTCTTTCGTTGAAAAGGCCGAGGATATCCTGAAGTTGAAAGCCTATGCCAAGGCCAAGGGTTATAACGCCCGCACGGTCGCTAAGATCGAACGCCAGGAAGCGGTGGCCAACATCAGCTCCATCATGCGGGTGACCGACGCCATCATGGTGGCCCGGGGCGACCTGGGCGTGCAGATCCCCATCGAGGATGTGCCGGTGGTTCAAAAGCGCCTGATCTACCTATCCAACCGCAAAGGGGTTTCGGTCATTACGGCCACCCAGATGCTAGAATCCATGGTCCATAACATCCGCCCCACCCGGGCGGAGGTCACCGACGTGGCCAACGCCATTTTTGACGGCACCGACGCGGTGATGCTGTCCGAAGAGACGGCCATGGGCGAATATCCGGCCCAAGCGGTGGAGATGATGTCCAAAGTGGTCCAGACGGTCGAGGACTTCCTCAGCGCTAAGTCGGACCGGTTCCTGCGGGGTATTTTTTAAATTTAAAAACCGAACCTCTTTTTAGCCACGGATTCATTGGATAAAAGGGATAAACATGAATCTTTCAGTTTTGTCTTTTGCCATCCAATTCAACCCCTGCATCTGTGGCCAAAGCAGGTTTTGCCTTTTAGTTTTTTGAGCTAGGGCGTACCTGGAAATCGGGCGGTGGATGGTTTACCTTAATCTCCGCTGATATCCCTGCTCGGAGCCTTTCATGAAGATCACGGTCTACCAAAAACCAACCTGTACCACCTGCCGCCAGGTCTATAACGCCTTGAAAGAAAGCGGCGTGGAGATGGAAGCGGTCAATTACTACATCGAACCCCTTTCTGAAGCAAAGCTCAAAGAACTCGTCAAAAAGATGGGCATCAAGGCCAGCGAACTCTTCCGAAAAAAAGAGGATTACAAAGACCTGGGTTTGGCCGACAAGGAAGTTTCGGATGATGAGGCCATCCGGCTCATGATCAAACACCCGGACTTGATGCAAAGACCCATCGTTGAAAAGAGCACGAAGGCCATCCTGGCCCGGCCCGCCGAACGCCTCAAAGAGATCCTGTAAACCCCATGAACTTTCCCTTCGTCCTGGTCCTAGCCCTCCTTTTCATTGCTGTCTGGGCGTTGGTGTCTTATTTCCTGATGCGCATCAACCGTCAGAACCGAACGGATAAACAAGCCAAGGTCGTCCAACCGGCTTTCCGTCTGGCGGACCAATGGATCATGGAATCCCAGCGCAAGATCGAGCAATTCATCGAAAGCGCCGAGGCTCCTTTAGGAACCGCCCAGCACGAGCTTTTGGAATTGCGGCTGGAGGCGGGCCGTTTGCCCCAAGGGGTGAAGAATCTGCGCACCCTTCGGGAATCCTTGGTGGGCCATATCCGTCCCCTAACCTTGTCCAAACCCCTGGGGGAGATCGTCGGTCTTTATCTGTCCCCGGCGAATTTTCAGCCCGAAGGACCCGGCTTTGTTTACCTGAAGACGGCCATGGGTATGGTGCCGGTCTTGGAAGCGCCAAAGTCCGGGGCTATAACCGACGCTGAAATGAAAGGCTGGCTTAATCGTTTATCGACCCACGCCAACTCGACCATCGGAGGGTTCCTTTATTTCGCCGGGGAAGAGAACTACCGCACTTTTGAAGCGAACAAGGCTTGGGCCGACGCTTTACGCAATCACCGGCTGATGGCGCTGGATTTTAAAGGTCTGACAGCTTTGCTCATCTCCCTCAAAGTAAGCCATGAGACCAACCAGATGCTTCAGGTATTCCAAACCGGTGTGCAGAACACGGTTCCCTTGGTGGGTCAGTCCGACAAAATGGGAGCGGCCCTGACATCTCTCGGCGCCAGTGTTTTGAACGCTCAAAGCGCGCTAGAGGGCGGTGTGCCGAGTCCTTCGAAGGAGGTAAAGGAATGAGCTTTAAAGATTGGCTGACAAAACGCATGTATGTGACCGCGCCCACCGATAAAGACCCTTTTTTCCATCCCCGGGCCTATGCCAAGACCAAAGCGGAAGTAGTAGCGATCGTTCATGAGATATTGAAAGAATTGCCGCAATGGAAGCTGGAAGAATATAAAGAGATCCAAGGCCGGTTCCGCATCGTGCGTTGGACCAGTCCGCTGCCTTTCGCTGATGATATCGACATCTATGTGGTGCAAGGTCATGACGGTATCACTCGGGTCGAAGTGATCGGGCAGACCCGGGTGGGCGCAAGGGACTGGGGCCGTAATAAGCGCAATCTAAGGGGGTTTTTGTTGAAGCTCGACGACTTCATGAATAAAGACCGATAAACTTACTTTTTTCCTAAGTCCGTGAATCGATAAACGTTGAAAAAAGCGCATCCGAAGATCCTGTGTGGCCTTACGGTACGATGATAGTGTTCTTCCATACCCCGGATGTAAAAGCAGCCTTCGTCGGGGTTGCAGATCATGAAAATGTCAGGTCTGTCCACGATGTCTGTGAAAAGATCCTTTATCTGAAAATGCTTCAACATATCCTCTCCGACCGGGGTCCTTTCGAACTCGTGCATTCCGAATATATTAATTTTCCGGAAGATCTCAAAATCGCCCAATGCATTCAAGTTTTCGTAAGGCAGAGTATTGTGCCAAATAACATAAAGTTGGTCCGGTGTGTCGGATAATTTTTGAAGACAAGAATCGACATATGGTTCCAGGTCTCTCTTGTATTGATTAACCTTGTACTGGTTCGAAAAAAAGATCATGGCAAAAGTGAAGAGCGATATGACTGCTAGTTTTTGCGTCTTTGTCAGAGCAGGTGATGTCGATGGACTTGAGGCCAGGTAAATCATTGTATGGGGAATGAAGGCCAAAAGCGGCTCGAATATCCAGGGCGGCGATTTCATGAGAAAGAACAGAAGGACATAAATCAAGAAAATGAAGAAGGTCATGATGCTCAGGATGAGCCATTCCTTCAGGACGAACAACGAGAGACAAAGGCAAGCAAGGTAAATAAGGTGGTCGGTCGGATCTGTCATGATCTGATCCAAAGGTTCGATAGGGTTCTGTTTTTTCCAATCGAAAGTCGGAAAGGAATTGGTAATGGATTCGAAGTTCTTAATGCTAAACCGGGATTTGTCCAAGAAGCACCAGTTATCAAAAAGGTCCACGTCGTTGCGGGACCAATGGATTGAATCGAAGAGAGTTTTTTTTTGCTCGTCATATTTCAGAAAGCGGAAAGAAATGAGTTCACCAATAGCGGAGTTGAACGACTGGAATTCGTTCCAAGCTGGGTGCTTTGCATAATACTGGCTATCATGAGTGGAACAAGCCAGGATGGTGATGAAGGCCGTTGTCAGGGCTACCTTACTAGTTACTGGAAGAGAACGGCTTTTTTTGAGGAAGAATTCGTGGATGACGAGAGGCAGTACTGCTAGACAGCCCAATTCGAACATCATGGGTCGTAAAATATAGCTGGAGAGAAAACAAAAAAAGACAAGAATTCCCCCGGCTCCGTCAGTAGGTTTTTCCTTGTGATTGGCCAAAAGTAGAAAAAGTCCACCTTGGAAAACAAAAAAGGACGAGGCCGTGAATTCCAGGGTCAAGATGAACCGAGTATCGATAAGAAAAAAACAAACCGCGAAGAGGTAGGAAGACAAAACGGGCCTGTTGCGATAATAAAGGGCTGCTAAAAATGCCCATGTTCCCAGATAACAACTGGTCAAAAGGAATAATCCGTGCCAAGGAATGTGGGGCTGCCAAAGGTACATGTGCTTCAGGATGGATCCGTACAGAATGTTCATCCAATAGATATTCTCGTAGGGTTTTAAAGCTAGACCTATGCCCTTGGTGACGAGGATTGTGAAAACATCATCGTCGGTCATGAAGTAAGCGTGCATGGAAAGCACGCCGAAAAGGAATCCGAAAAGAGAGGCTGTGAACAAAAAGGATATTCCAAGGGAGTGTTTTTTCATTGTTTTGGAAATATATCAAATTCAGTCAAAGGCAGGGAGGATTTGACATTGTTTGAACAAAGCCATAGAATTTCCCTAGTTGCTTACCTTTAACAGGGTCCTGTGAGACCCTCAAGGAAAATGACGATGGCTTACGCCTGCGCCAACTTAAGCTCGCATACCCAAACCCCGACCTTCTTTTTGAAGGATTCGGGTTTTTTTATGCCTGGATACATCGCGGGAGGTCGCCAATGACCCCCAAAGTGAAAGCCACTGTCATGGAAGCCCGTGATGTCGACCGGGCCCTCACCCGCATCGCCCACGAAATTCTTGAACGCAATAAAGGTCTGCAAGACCTGGTCCTCATCGGCATCAAGAGCCGGGGGGAAGTGCTGGCCGAACGGCTGGCCGCCAAGATCAAAGGCATCGAAGGCACGGCCGTACCCTGCGGCGCGCTGGATATCACCTTCTACCGCGACGACCAAGACACCCACACCCCCGACAAAATACCCCAACAAACCGAACTGCCCTTTGATGTGACCAACAAGAAAGTCATCCTGGTGGACGACGTTCTCTTCACGGGCCGCAGCGCCCGGGCGGCCATCGACGAGATCATCGATTTCGGCCGGCCCACGGCCATTCAACTGGCGGTCTTGGTCGACCGGGGCCACCGGGAATTCCCCATCCACGCGGATTATGTCGGAAAGAACATCCCATCTTCTTCGAAAGAAGAAGTGCTGGTGCGGGTGAAAGAACGGGACGAGAAGGATGAAGTCGTGATCGCGGAGAGTGAAAAATGAGCTGGAAATCAAAAGACCTTCTGACCATACAAGACCTATCGACGGCGGAGATACAGACCATCCTCGACACGGCGGCTTCCTTCAAAGAAGTCTCCACCCGCTCGGTCAAAAAAGTGCCGGCCTTGCGGGGCCGCACGGTCGTGCTCTTCTTCCACGAGCCTTCCACCCGCACCCGCATCTCCTTTGAGCTGGCGGCCAAACGCATGAGCGCCGACATCCTGACGGTGCAGGCGGCTTCCTCCTCGCTGGTCAAAGGGGAGACCCTCATCGATACCCTGAAGACCCTGGACTCCATGACCATCGACGCCATCGTGGTGCGCCACAAATGCTCGGGTGTGCCCCTGATGCTGGCTAACGCCACCAACGCCTCGGTCATCAACGCCGGGGACGGGGCTCACGAACACCCCACCCAAGCCCTGCTCGACCTCTACACCATCAACGAACATAAGGGCAAGATCGCCGGGCTCACCGTCACCATCATCGGCGATGTCACTCACAGCCGGGTGGCCCGCTCGAACATCCATGGCCTGCAAAAGATGGGCGCGAAAGTCCGCGTCTGCGCGCCGCCGACCTTGCTGCCAGCGGGTATCGAAAAGATGGGCGTCACGGTCTTCCACGACCTGGATAAAGCCCTCGAAGGCACCGACGTGGTCTATGTGTTGCGCCTGCAGTTAGAACGGCAAAAGAAGAACCTTTTCCCGACCATCCGCGAATACAGCATGCTCTACAGCGTCACCAGCGAGCGGCTGAAACGCGCCAAAAAAGACGCCATCGTGATGCACCCGGGCCCGATGAACCGGGGGGTGGAAATTTCCTCCGGGGTCGCTGACGGCCCCGCCTCGGTCATCGACGACCAAGTCACGAATGGAGTCGCCGTTAGGATGGCGGTGCTGTACCTGCTGAAGGGGGAAAAAGAGGGGGAGAAGTAATTAAGAATTAAGAATTTTAAATTATGAATTATGGAAAGTTTCAATTTGAACTTCGAAATTGAAACTCACAACAATTCTTAATTATTAATTCAAAAGTCTTAATTGAGTGAAGCGAAGATCAAGTGCGCGAAAGGCGAGGTTTCAAATGTCAAAAAGCATCTTAATCCAAGGCGGTCACGTGGTCGACCCGGCCAACCAAATTGACGGCCCGGCGGATGTGTTCATCGAGAATGGCAAGATCGCTAAAGTAGGCAAGGGCCTCAAGGTCAAGGCCGACCAGACCATCGACGCCAAGGGAAAGATCGTCACCCCGGGCTTGGTCGACATCCATGTTCACTTACGCGAACCGGGCTTCGAATATAAAGAAACCATCGCTACCGGCACCCTGGCGGCGGTCGCCGGCGGGGTCACTTCGGTGGCCTGCATGCCCAACACCAACCCGCCCATCGACGACCAAGCCATCGTCCACTTCATCAAGAGCAAGGCTGAAAAAGAAGGCCACTGCCATGTCTTCCCGGTGGGTTGTATCTCCAAGCAACGGGCGGGTGAAGAAATGTCCGAAATGGGAGAACTGAAAAAGGCCGGGGCGGTCGCCCTGTCCGACGACGGCGCGCCCATCATGAACGCTGAACTGATGCGCCGGGTCATGGAATACGCCAAGATGCACGACCTGGTCGTGATCGACCACTGCGAAGATATGCACTTGTCGAACAACGGGGTCATGAACGAAGGGGAGGCCTCCACGGTGATGGGCCTTCGGGGTATCCCCGCCGCTTCCGAAACGGTCATGGTCGCCCGCAACATCGTGCTAGCCGAAATGACCGGGGCCAAGTTCCACGTCGCCCACATGTCCACCGCTGGGTCGGTGGAACTGGTACGCCAAGCCAAGAAGAAGGGTCTCAATGTCACCTGCGAAACCGCGCCCCACTACTGGAGCCTGTCGGACAAGTCGATCAAGAACTACAACGCGAACTTCAAGATGAACCCGCCCCTTCGCAGTGACGAGGACGTGGCGGCCATCCGCAAAGCGCTTAAAGAAGGCATCGTGGACTGTATCGCCACCGACCACGCGCCGCACTCTTCCACTGAAAAACAGTGCGAGTTCGACGAAGCCGCCTTCGGCATCGTGGGTCTTGAGACCCTCTTCCCGGTCACTTACAGCCACCTGGTGGAGCCGGGGGTGGTGTCCCTCTCCCGCGCCATCGAATTACTGACCGTCGCGCCCTCGAAGATCGTGGGGCTGAACAAGGGAACCTTGAGCGAAGGGGCCGACGCGGACGTTGCCATCTTTGATATCACCAGCGAAAAGAAAGTGGATGTGAATGAATTCAAGACGAAGGGCCGCAACTCGCCCTTCAACGGATGGAACCTCAAAGGTTGGCCGGTGACGACCATTGTCAGCGGTGTCGTGAAATATCAAGCGGAGTAACGAATGAAGCCAAGCAAGAGTCGTAAAGCGGTACTGGCCCTCGAGGACGGTACTTGGTTCGAAGGGCAGGCCTTTGGGGCGGATGGAAAAGTTTTCGGGGAAGTGGTCTTCAACACCTCCATGACGGGTTATCAGGAGATCCTCACTGACCCTTCTTACCGGGGTCAAATGGTGACCATGACCTACCCCATGATCGGTAATACAGGTGTGAACCATGTGGATGTGGAATCCCGCAAACCCTTCCTGTCGGGCTTTATCGTGAAGGAATACTGCAAACATCCCTCGAACTACCGCATGACCTCTACCTTGGGCGACTACCTCCGCAAGCACGGCATTGTGGCTATCGAAGGCATTGATACCCGCGCCTTGACCGCCCACCTGCGTACCCATGGGGCCAAGAAGGGCGTTATTTCCACGACCGAACTGAACCCGGCCAAGCTGGTCAAACAAGCCAAAGATAGCCAAGGCCTGGTGGGGCGCGACCTGGTCAAAGAAGTCACCTGCGACAAGCCTTACCATTGGACCGAACTGCCTTATAACTTGGACGCTGCGGATCATACGCCCAGCGACCAAATGAACCTGGGCCTGGATAAAGAAGCTAAAAAAATAAAGATCGCGGCCCTCGATTGCGGCATCAAATACAACATCCTGCGCCGCTTGGTGGCGGAAGGCTTTGATGTGACGGTCTATCCGGCTACCACTCCGGCGGCGGAGATCCTCAATTCGGGCGTGAAGGGCGTGTTCCTCTCCAACGGCCCTGGCGACCCGGAAGGCGTGCCTTATGTGGCGGACACGGTCCGCGACCTCATTCACCGCAATATCCCCATCTTCGGTATCTGCCTAGGTCACCAAATTTTGGGTCTGGCCCTGGGCGGCAAGACCTACAAGATGAAGTTCGGCCACCGGGGCGGCAATCAGCCGGTGCTGAACCGCTTGAACAGCAAGATCGAGATCACCAGCCAGAACCACGGCTTCGCGGTGGACGAGGAAAGCCTGGATAAGAACCTGGTCACGGCGACCCATGTGAACCTGAGCGACAACACCAGCGAAGGTTTGATGATGAAGAACAAGCCGGTCTTCAGCGTGCAGTACCATCCGGAGTCGTCACCGGGACCGCATGATTCGCGGTATCTCTTTCAACAATTCCGCGAATTGATTGAGCGGAATGGATAAAAAGTTTGCCCTGAGGGAGCGAAGCTCATCGAAGGGTTGTTCCAACAGTTTAGGGAGTTAATTGAGAAGCAAAAGATTGTTTAAGTTTGAGGAGATTTGATTTTAATGAATGAGTATGTGCGACAAGTACTTCGAGAAAGAAAAGGTTTCATTGATTTTCTTTTGATTATTTTTCCTTCTTCTGTGATTGCTAATGTGGTTGCTTCTATAGTTATTGAATGGCATTGGTCTTATTTAATTTTTTTTGTTTTATTTTTTTCCTTTATAGCTTTGCTTTTTGGATTCTACCGGAGTCTTAAGTGCAAAGTTTTTGAATATGTCATTGCTGAAGAACTTGTTTTAGATCAAACGTCGAAAACGATATCTTTAAAGCTTGATTTTGGACATTCAACGGTTCTTGCACTGATTAACGAGATTTATTCGGAAGAAATTTTAAAGAATTCGAGTCTCGTAAATAATCAAACTGAAGAGTTGGCATCTTATTGGAGTTTTTCTTTAGATGTTTTTGAATACTTGATTTTTGATGTAATTGATAAAGTAAGCACTGGCTGGGGAATGATTCAAACTTCAAAATATTTCTATTCGGGAAAAGGTTCTTTGGATGGAAAAAAGTATTCATCTGATTCATTGCCCGATGAATTGAAAAACAAAAATCTTTTACTTAAAAAATTCATTAAAGAATTGTCGAAGGAAAATTCGAGATTGGCAGAAAAACCATTTTTTGTTCCGTTGAGTTCAAATATTCATTATTCGAGAACAGGTAGTACTAGGGATTCGAGAAGCATTATTGTTGAAAATGATTACGCGGTTTTTAAAATTGGATTGGAGATGGGAACGAGTGGCTACAAATCTTTGAAACAAAATTCAAAGATTTTATATTATGCGCCGCAAATTTCCTTTGAATTTGAGTCGAAACCATTTTTGGCACTGTCTAAAAACTATGAAAAATCTTTGGCTTGGTCTGAATTTTTTCTAAAAAGTTTAAAAGTCAAACTGACAAATTTTGCGAAGGGTGATTTAAATGCCTAAACGGACAGACATCAAAAAGATCATGGTCATCGGGGCAGGGCCCATCATCATTGGGCAGGCCTGCGAATTCGACTACTCAGGGACCCAGGGCTGTAAGGCTCTTAAAGAAGAGGGCTACGAAGTTATCCTCATCAACTCCAACCCCGCCACCATCATGACCGACCCGGAATTTGCCCATAAGACCTATGTCGAACCCATCAACCCGGATGTGGTCGCCAAGATCATCGAAAAAGAACGTCCGGATGCCTTGCTGCCCACCTTGGGCGGTCAAACGGCACTGAATACGGCTGTGGCCCTGGCCGAAAAGGGTGTTTTGAACCAATTTAATGTGGAACTCATTGGCGCCAACCTGGCCGCTATTAAAAAGGCCGAAGATCGCCAGCTTTTCAAAGAAGCCATGCTGAAGATCGGTCTGGATCTGCCGAAGTCCCTTACGGTAAACACCCTCGAAGAGGGGATCGGTTTTGCCGAAGGCAATGGCTACCCGGTGATCATTCGCCCGGCCTTTACTTTGGGTGGCACCGGCGGCGGTATCGCTTATAACCGCCAAGAATTCGAAGAGATCCTGTCCAAGGGCTTGGACCTGTCACCCATTCACCAATGCTTGGTTGAAGAGTCGGCCTTGGGTTGGAAAGAATATGAAATGGAAGTGATGCGCGACCTGAAGGACAACGTGGTCATCATCTGCTCCATCGAGAATATGGACCCGATGGGCATTCACACCGGGGATTCGGTGACCGTGGCCCCGGCGCAAACGCTGACGGATAAGGAATATCAGCGCATGCGCGACGCCTCGATCGCTTGTATCCGTGAGATCGGTGTGGATACGGGTGGTTCGAACATCCAATTCGGTGTGGACCCTAAGACAGGCCGGATGATCGTCATTGAAATGAACCCCCGAGTTTCCCGCTCTTCGGCTTTGGCTTCCAAGGACACCGGTTTTCCTATCGCGAAGATCGCGGCCAAGCTGGCCGTGGGTTACACCTTGGATGAGCTCTTCAACGACATTACTCGCTACACCAAGGCGGCCTTTGAGCCTTCGATCGACTACGTGGTCACGAAGATCCCTCGCTTCACCTTTGAAAAGTTCCCGGACGCGGAAGACATCCTGAATACCTCCATGAAGAGCGTGGGTGAGACCATGTCCATCGGCCGCACCTTCAAGGAAAGCTACCAAAAGGCCATGCGGTCCATGGAAACGGGCATCATTGGCTATGGGGCCGATGGGCGCGAGTTCAAACAAGGCCGCTGGATAAAGACCGGCGCCCGCAAGCCGGGGCGTATCCCGGGTGATGTGCTGAACGCTCAATTGGGCAAAACCACCTCGCAACGCCATTTCTTCTTACGCCAGGCCCTGTGGCAGGGATATGACGTGGAGAAAATCTATAAGATGACCGCGATCGATCCTTGGTTCTTGAATGAACTCAAAGAGATCGTCGATATGGAAAAAGAACTGGAAAAGGCCACGTCCAAACGCGGCACCTTGAAAGCCAAGTTGCCGGTCGATCTGTTGCGCCGGGCCAAGGAGATGGGCTTCTCCGACGCTCAATTGGCTTTCTTGACCGGGGCCAAAGAACACATGGTTCGCAACTACCGCAAGATGAACAAGGTCATCCCGGTTTACAAAATGGTGGATACCTGCGCGGCCGAGTTCGAGGCTTTCACGCCTTACCTTTACTCCACCTACGAATTGGGCCGTTCCTCGCTGATGGGGAAGGACACCGAGTCCGCCCCGACGAAGAACAACAAGATCATGATCCTGGGCGGCGGGCCGAACCGCATTGGCCAGGGGATCGAGTTCGACTATTGCTGCGTGCACGGGGCTTTTGCCCTGCGGGCAGATGGTTATGAAGTCATCATGGTCAATAACAACCCCGAAACCGTCTCGACGGACTATGACACCTCGAACCGCCTCTACTTTGAGCCGCTCACCTATGAAGATGTGATGAACATCGTGGACCGCGAAAAGCCCAAAGGGGTCATCGTTCAATTCGGCGGACAAACGCCGCTGAAACTGGCGGTTTCCCTGAAAAAGGCCAAGGTGCCCATCATTGGGACCTCGCCCGAATCCATCGACGTGGCGGAAGACCGCAAGCTCTTCGGCGCCATGCTGAAGAAACTGAAGATCCGCCAGCCGGACAACGGTATCGCCATGAACGTGAAGCAAGCCAAGCCGGTGGCCCGCAAAGTGGGTTACCCGGTGGTGGTGCGGCCCTCTTATGTGCTGGGCGGCCGGGCGATGGAGATCGTCTATGACGAATCCTCGCTGGATGAATTCGTCCAAAAAGCGGCTGAGGCGGCCCCCGACAAACCCATTCTGATCGACCACTTTTTGGAAGACGCTCTCGAAGTGGATGTGGACTGCGTTTGTGACGGCAAAGAAGTGCTGATCGCCGGCATCATGGAACATATCGAAGAAGCGGGTATCCACTCGGGTGACTCGGCCTGCGTGATACCGCCCTTTACCCTGCGGGAAGACCAGATCGCCGCAATCCGTAAATACACGACCCAAATGGCCATGAGCCTGAAGGTGAAGGGTCTCATGAACGTTCAGTACGCCATCAAGAACGACATGGTCTATGTGCTGGAAGTGAACCCCCGCGCTTCGCGCACGGTGCCTTTTGTTTCCAAGGTCACCGGCACGCCCTGGGCCAAGGTGGCCGCCCGCATTATGTCAGGGAAGAGCATCCAACAACTGAAGGTGAAAGAAGTCTCTTTCCTCAAGCATATCGCGGTCAAAGAAGCGGTGTTCCCCTTCAACCGGTTCCCGGGCGTAGATACGGTCTTGGGACCTGAGATGAAGTCTACCGGTGAAGTGATGGGCATTGACCAAGACTTCGGCATGGCTTTCGCGAAAAGCCAGATGGCCGCCAACTCGGCCCTGCCCCTAAAAGGCACCGTGTTCGTTTCGGTCAAGAACAAGGACAAGCGCACGGCCATCTTCATCGCCAAGCGCTTGATCGACATGGGTTTCAAGATCGTCGCCACCCAGGGCACAGCGCAAGCCCTGACCAGTAACGGGATGGAAGTAACGATCGTTCGTAAAGTGCATGAGGGCCGCCCGAACGTGGTGGATCTCATCAAGAACGGGGAAGTGCAGCTCATCATGAACACCCCCGCTGGTAAGGGGCCTCGCTCAGATGACTTCCAGATCCGCCGTACGGCAGTTGTTTATGGAGTGCCTTGTATCACGACGCTGTCGGCCTGCGCCGCGGCGGCCAATGGTATCGAGGCGATGAAAAAGCGGGACTTGAAGGTGAAGAGTTTGCAGGAGTATCATTCCATCTGATCTTTTGGCGTTCCAGTGGATCAGTTCAACACCGATTTTTATGATCAGGAATTTGTTTATTGAATTTAGCGTTCGAAATTAACCAAAGGAGAATTGTTTTGAGAAAAACACTGATGGTTTTGACGTCGATGGCTTTGCTTGGCTCCTCCACAACGCTTTCCTTCGCCCTGCAAAATAAGCCGGTCGTTCTTAATGGCACCCATCCGAATTTGACCAAACAGAATTCTGGTAAGCAGGATTTGGGCAAGTCGAAAAATAATGCAAAGGGTAATTTGAAGACCAGCATGAAAACGACGGGGAAGACCGGTTTGGTCGATCCTTTAACCGGCAAACATATGTTGGTCAATGACAAGACCGGTTTAGCGCGCACGGTGGATCCGAAGACCCACCAACCGGAGATCATCAATCCGACGACCGGCCATGTGATCCCCACGGACCCGAAGACGGGCCTGGTGATGACCTTGAATCCCTTGACCCACAAGATGGAAACGCTCGATCCGCATACCGGTGAGCCGGCGACGGTCAATCCCAAGACGGGTCTGATCACGACGACCAATCCGAAGACGGGTAAACCAGAGACGATCGATCCGAAGACGGGACTGGGGACTATCGAAAATCCCATCACTCACAAGGTCGAGACGATCAATCCGGTGACGGGCAAGATCATTAAACCCAACGCGAAGACGGGTCTGATCACAGCAAAGGACCCGGCTACGGGTAATAAGATCTTGATCGATCCAAAGACCGGCAAGGAGCTGAAGGCCGACCCCAAAACGGGTCTTGTAACGACGACCAACCCGAAGACCGGCAAGGAAGAGACGATCGATCCCCAGACGGGTACGCCCGCCAAGTTCGATGCCAAGACGGGCCTGGTGACAACGACGAACGCGAAGGGGAAAACCGAATCGTTCGATCCGAAGACCGGCGAGAAAGCTGTTTACAGCAAGGACACTGGTTTGATCTTGGAGAACGACCCGAAAACGGGCAAGCCTGAGTTGTTCGATCCTAAGAGCAAGAACGGTTTACCTCTCCCGGTCGATCCGAAGACGGGTCTCGTGACGGTCAAGAACCCGAAAACGGGCAAGGAAGAGACCCTCGAACCGGAGAATGGTGAACCAGCGAAGTATGACCCGAAGACGGGGTTGGTCACAACGACCGGTAAAGAAACTGAAGAAGTGTTGCCCGGAACAAAGCTAGTCAAAAAAACCACCGAGATCTTCACCGCGTCGGGCGAGAAAGTGACGGTCAACCCGAAGACGGGTCTGGGGACTTACACCGATCCGAAGACGGGTGTTCCACAATTGCTTGATCCGAAGACCGGCAAATTGTTGGTGCCGGACCCGAAGACGGGCCTCGTGACGACGAAAGACCCCGAGACGGGCAAGACGGAAACGGTCTTCCCGGGAACGGGTTCTACCGCAACCTACGACCCGAAAACGGGCCTCGTGACGGTGGATAATAGTAAGGAGTCTGGGAACATCATCAAGATGAAAAAAGAGACCTTCGACCCGAAGACCGGCCAACCGGCCAAGTTGAACAAGCAGACGGGTCTCATTCAAACGACCGATCCGAAGACAGGCAATCCGGTGCTGTTGAATCCCAAGAGCGGCGAACCCTTGATGGCAGATCCGAAGACGGGTCTGGTGACGGTGGAGAACCCGAAGACGCATGAGATGGAGTCGGTCTATCCGGGTACAGGAACCACGGGAACCTATGACCCGAAAACCGGCCTGGTGACGGTGACGGCAACCGATAAAGCGGGGAAGGCCGGGTTGGCTGGGTTGGGCGCCGGCAAGGATCAAAAAGAAAGCTTTGATCCGAAGACCGGCGAGCCGGCAACCTACAACAAGAACACGGGCTTGATCAAAACGATCGACCCGAAGACGGGCGAGACGGTGCTGGAAGATCCGAAAAACGGCACGCCTATTCCGGTGGACCCCTACACGGGCCTCGTGACCACGAAGGACCCGCAGACGGGCAAGACGGAGACGATCTTTCCAGGAACGGGAGAGCCGGGAACCTTCAATGAGAAGACAGGCTACATCACGACGACCAACCCGAAAACGGGTAAAACCGAAACGATCGACCCGGAAACGGGTAAACCGGTCAAGGGTAAGACTGGCATGACATCGGAAGATGATTGGGAAGCGCCCGTGAGCTGAAGCCGTAAAAGTTGAAGGAATTTGAATTCGCAAAGAACCGTGGACTGAGGTCCGCGGTTCTTTTTTTGATCCTCCAGAATGAAGTTTTCCTGAAATCGAAAAAGGGGTCCGAAAGGGCCCCTTTTTATTTGCAACCCGCACCCCTTTGTGACCGTCTTATACAAGAAGACAGAAACGACTCACGGAGGCCGATCATGAAAAAGCTCATTACCCTTTTCGCCTTGGTTCTCACGCTGGCTACCACCACCTTCGCTCAAGCCGATGTTTACGTTACCACCACTTATCGCACACCTTACCACCACGTCGTTCGTGTGGCCCCGCGTTACGAGCGCTGTTTCGTACCGGGCCGTGGTTGGGTGGTTTATGGCCCGGGCCATCGCATCGTGGTCTGGAACCGCTATCACCGCTGCTGGATGTGAAGGGACAGCTCTCGCGGGTTTGGAAGAATAAGTGATCTTTCAAATGCGCAGGTTGGAGACTTCTACTCTAGGTACTTCGACCGAGCTGCCCACCCGAAACCATGAAACGGATCATGGTTTCGGGTACTCGGCAAGCTTATGGGCGTTGCCCATAAGCTTAAGCAGCCGGTAACCGCTGAAATCAAGCGGCCTTGACAAGCCCGGTCTTCGCCCTGAAGGTGATGCCGGGTTTTTCCTTTGTTTTAAATAGGGAAAACGGATACCTCTATTTTCATTCTTTTTTTGACTAATCGTTCTCCACCCCCCTGAGCCCTGCTAAACTGGTCGTGACTTTGGACCACCACACACCTCTTCGCTTTAAAGTCGATCTTGAACCATGACGGGGGGACGCATGAACAAGGCACCGGAGAAGCGAGAATACAAACGGTTTAAATTCCGTAGACTGCTGAAGGTTTCGGCGGTCGTTCCTTCCAAATCCGGCAATATCCTCGAAGTGATGCCGAACAGCTTTGAGATCTTCTCCCACGATATCAGCGAGGGCGGTTTACGTTTCGATAACATGAAGCAGTTCTCGGCCAACGCCTTCTTCAAGGTTGATGTGGAGATCGCCAAGAACCAAGTGGTCGAGACCATCGGCAAGGTGACCTGGGCGGACCGTTATCAATGCGGCCTGAATTTCTTGATGACCGGCCAGGATTTCAAAAAGAACATCCGCCAGTTGGCCCTTCGCACCGCGCTTCACGCCTGATATTTAAGTTTTATCCAACTTTTAACGCCTCGGGACTTCGGCCCCGGGGCGTTCTTGTTTCCGGCCTATCCCCGGTCCGGGGGCCCTGCTAGAATCCCCGCATGGAAAACCGCCTTCACATCTACTACGGCTACGGCAAGGGAAAGACCACCTCGGTCATCGGTTTGGCCCTGCGAGCCCTGGGGGCGGGGCTTAAGGTGGCCATCGTTCAGTTCGACAAGGGTTACGACGGCGTAAACGAACACTATTCCGAACGAAAAATTTTACGGACCCTTCCCAACCTACGTCTCTATCCTTTCGGCAAGGAAAGGGTATTGGGGCCCAACGCTTTCCGTTTCAGGAACGAACCAGGGGACTTTGAGGAAGCGCAAAAAGGTCTGGCCCAGGCCAAAGAGCTACTCGTTGATGGAAAGATCGATCTCTTGATCCTGGATGAGGTCTTGGCGGCGGTGATGTGCAAGCTCTTGACCCAGGAGGATGTGATGGGCTTGGTGAAGCTTTACAACCAGGACCGACGCTGTGAATTGGTGCTGACCGGGCACCAAGTCTGGCCCGAGCTGGTGGAAAAGGCCGACCTGGTCACCGAGATGCGCAAAGAAAAACATTACTTCGACCAGAAAGCCCCATCGAAAAAGGGGATCGAATTTTGAGCGCGAAGCCCCTCCAGTCCCCCAAACCTTTCTTCATCCTGACCGCGCTTTTTTCGCTGATACCGGTGCTGAACAACAAGTATCCGGGTTCTTTTTTTCCGGGGATCGGTTCGGATTGGGTGGAAATCGTTTGTACTCTCACTGGTACCTACACGGCCTTTTTGGGATTAGGGCGCTTATGGGCCATTCTGCAGGTGCGGGCGGCCGCTCGGGTTTGGATCAAACAGGTGAACCTGACCCGGCTCCAGGGTATTTCCAACGACGAGAATGATGTGGTCAACGCGGGCCGTTCTGTTTCGCGACTGATCCGCAATGTGGACAAGGATCTGGAAGAGATCAAGCCCGATTTCACCCTGGAATCCCTGAAACGGTTGGAACGCTATTTACCAACGCTTCTCATGGAAGTGGAAGATGAAGAAAGCGCCTCGATCCGCTTAGGTATTGTAGGAACCTATATTGGTGAGACCCTTTGCCGTACTTATGGTTGGCAATGGTTCTTTAAGGCCAATCCCGCGCTCAAACAATTCGCCTTCTTGCCTTCGGTGATCCAAAGGGGCGGTGAACAGATCGATCCGTTCAATCTGGCGGGCCAGGGCTTGGCGGAAAAAGCCCCACTCATCAAATTCTTGGGACACGTGAAATGAAAGGGTTTTGTCTGGCCTTGGTCCTTGTCTTATGGGGCGTTCCGTTGCATGCCATGGACTGCAAGGGCGACCGGCACTTTAACTCCAAGTCCGTTTTCCATGTGGTCACGACCCCGGTGCAGGTCCGTTATTTCCACAATTACACGACGGCCCAGATCGAGGGCATGCGAAATCTGCATTTTCATAACCATTTGATGCATAACCCGGGTTTGACCTTAGCGGAGCATGAACTGAAGGTGGATTACCAGATCGGAGGTTTGGAACATGAGAATGGCGACGGTTATTGTGTTTGGGTCGAATCGGTGAACGTGGATTTTTCATACAAACAAATGGACGTTTACATTTCTAGCCAATATCCGGAGGGGACCTGCCCCTATCAGGTCATTTTGAACCATGAGAATACCCACGTGGCCATCAACCAAAGGGCCTTGGCCAAATACCGGGTCCTGCTGGAAAGGGCCCTCAAGAAAAGCCGGGCCATTCCCACCCGGGCCCATCCGATGAGCGTGGTCTCGATGAACAACGGGAAGGCCATCATCAATTCCCGGATCAACGCGATCGTCAGCCGGGTAACCTCGGCCTATAAAAGGGAAGTGGCCCGGGAGAACGCGAAGATCGATACCCCGGCGGCTTATCGAAAGACCCAGGCTCTTTGCAATAATTGGTGACCTAACCCAACAAAAAAGCCCACTCCGGTGCGGGGTGGGCTTTTTTTGTTTTTAGGAAGCGGTGTTGTTACCGGGCGACTTGAGCCAAATAAGGCGTGAATTTCTCAACTTGATGCTTCACCGGTTTGACTTGGTTGTGTAGATATTCATAGATCGCGCCAAGGTCCTCGTCGGTCATCTCGCCGTAAGCGGCCCAGGGCATGAAGGTGTTCATCTGGTTCTCCTGCACCGGGGTCTGGGCAGTGGTCATCTGTTTGCCCAAACGGAACCGCTTGATGAAGAACTCCTTGCTCCATTCGCCGATGCCGGTCTTGTCCGGGGTGATGTTGGCGGTCCGAAGGGTACCGCCCTTGGGTAGTTCAAATTCCATGCCTCCGGCAAAGTCCATGCCCGGCAAGCCATTACCATGGTCATCCACGGGAGTGTGGCAGGCCGCACAGAGAGCGGCATTGGTCAGGTAGCGGCCATATTCGAGGATGTTCTTCTTGTCCGGGATGGCCGGATAGGCCCCGGCGTCCTGAGGAACGGTCTTAATGATGAAATTGATAGGAAAGTCCAACTGGGTCGAGGGCGGGTCATAGGCCACCGGCTTGAGGGAACGCAAATAGGCCACGATGGAGTAGATATCCTCCTGGCTTAAAGCGGCGAATTGCTGGTAGGGCATCAAGTTGAAAAGGGCGGAGCCGTCCTTGCTTACCCCGGTACGAAGGGCCCGGACGATCTCACCGTCGGACCAGTCCTTCAATTTGTAGGGGGTGATGTTGCGCGAGTAAATGTTACCGGGTAAGCCCATCAACTTGTGGTCGAAAAGGAAGCCGCCCTGGCCCTTCTTTTCCTCAAAGATGGGCGCGCCGAAATGGGTCATGTCGTGGGGCGAGTGGCAGCCGAAACAATCACAAACGTTCTCGGTCAGGTATTTACCCCGGGCCAAACGCTGGGAGGTAAGATCGATCTTGATGTTCTCGGCGGGTTTGACCTTAGGGTAGGTGACGTTCAGGTAGGTCATGCCACCAAGGGCGGTCAGAGCAGCTAAGGCGACCAAACCCAACAGGATCTTCGGCAATAGTTTCATGGAGGGACCTCGCTTTGGTTCAGGCGGAAGCCTGTTCAATGGCGAGTAATATAGGTAAATCGACGTCCCGCGTGAAATTAAATGTGCAGAAAATAAAAAAGGCCCCTGAGGTTTCCCTCAGGAGCCTTTGTGAAGCCGTAAGACTAGATCTTACGGACGTTCTCGGCCTTCAGACCCTTTTGACCTTGAGTCACTTCGAACTCAACCCGGTCACCTTCATTCAGGGACTTAAATCCATCCGACTGAATCGACGAAAAGTGAACAAATACGTCCTCACCGCCGTCTTGGGAAATGAAACCAAAACCCTTTTCATTCTTAAACCACTTCACAGTACCTTGTGCCATGCTGCAACAACCTTTCTACTAACTTAAAATTTAAAATCGCCTGGAAGGGCTAAGTGCCCCCAAGGCGGTTGCCATATTACCCTAAAAAAACCGCCAAATGGAGTGTTAACACCATGAAAAGACGGCCTTTTGGGCCTTATGACCTCATAAATCTAGGAAAAAAAGGGTGTCTTTCAAGCCCTGGAGGCCCTGGAAAGCCCCTTTGGCTGCCTTTGCCACCCTTTAATTGGGTTTCGAAATTCGATCGAACCGTGTTAAAAGAATGACCGCTGAGCATCCCTCGACTGTGAGCCCTATGACGACCACAACCGCCAATCCATTGAAGATCAACGAGATCTACCTGAGTGTTCAGGGCGAATCCACCTGGGCGGGACTGCCCTGTATCTTTATCCGCCTGACCGGTTGTTCCTTGCGTTGTACCTGGTGCGATACGGCCTATGCTTTTTACGAGGGAGTGGACCAGGCCTTGGATACCGTCCTCGATAAGGTCGCCTCTTTTGGGGTGAAACTGGTGGAAATCACCGGCGGGGAACCTTTGGAACAGGAAGGGGTCTATGCGCTGATGGAAGCCCTCTTGGGCCGGGGCTATCAAGTGCTCTTGGAGACCAGCGGGGCGGTGGATGTGGCCCGGGTACCCAAACCCGTGGTCAAGATCGTGGACGTCAAATGCCCGGGTTCGGGGGAGGAAGCCCGCAACCAGTGGGCCAACTTCGAGAAGATGGTGCCCCATCAGGATGAGTTGAAGTTCGTCATCAAGGACCGGGAAGATTACCATTACGCTAAAGGGGTTATCGAAAAACACGCGCTGGCGGGGAAATTCACCCTGCTTTTCTCCTCGGCCTTCGAACATTTGAACCCGTCGGACCTGGCTGAATGGATCACCGTGGATCGCCTGCCGGTGCGGTTCCAACTGCAAATGCATAAATACATCTGGCCCACCGATACCAAAGGACGTTGACATGAACCGTAAAAAAGCAGTGGTCCTCGTTTCCGGAGGTCTCGATTCCACGACCTGTCTGGCCATTGCCAAGGCCCAAGGTTTCGACCTATATGCCCTGACCCTTTTTTATGGGCAACGCCATAAGGTGGAACTAAAAGCGGCCAAGAAGGTCTCCAAAGCCTACGGGGTCAAGAAGCAGTTGGAATTGGAAGTGCCCCTGACGGCCTTCGGCGGTTCCTCCCTGACCGACAACAAGATCAAGGTGCCCAAGACCCATTCGGTCAAGAAGATCGGCAAGGGGATCCCTTCTACCTATGTGCCGGCGCGTAATACGGTCTTCCTTTCCCTGGCCTTGGCCTGGGCGGAGGTGCTGGGCGCAGAGGATATCTTCATCGGCGTGAACGCTTTGGACTACAGCGGCTATCCTGACTGCCGGCCCGAGTTCATTCAGGCTTTCGAAAAGCTGGCCGGACTGGCCACCAAAAAGGGTGTGGAAAAGAAATGGAAACTCCGGATCCACACGCCTCTCCTTCGGATGAGCAAGTCGGAGATCATCCAAGCCGGTTATTTACTTAAAGTGGATTACAGCTTGACCCACTCCTGTTATGACCCCAAGCCCAACGACAAGCCCTGCGGCCACTGTGATTCGTGCCTTTTGCGGGCTAAGGGTTTTGAAGAAGCCGGTTTGACCGATCCACTTCAAGGTTGAAAGGGTCCCCTGGGGCCCTTATCCTCAAATATAGAAATCTCAAGTACGGGAAAGCTCTTGTACCCATTGCTTAAAAAGATCCTGTTTCGCCTGGACCCAGAGACCGCCCATCATTTAGCTCTGGGCTCCCTTCAGGCTTTTCAGCCCCTGCTCCCTTTGCTGGCCCCGGTCCTTCGGGTATCCGATCCCCGTTTAGAAAAGACGGTCTTTGGTTTGAAATTCCCCAACCCCATTGGTCTCGCCGCGGGGCTCGATAAAAAAGGGCAATTACCCCTGGCCTGGGAAAGGGTCGGTTTCGGTTTTGCGGAGTTGGGCACCTTTACGGCTAAGGCCCAGGAGGGCAATCCCAAGCCCCGGATCTTCCGCTATCCCGAGCAACAAGCGCTCATTAACAAGATGGGGTTTCCTAATCCGGGGGCCTATGAAGTGTCCCAAAACCTGAAGGAACTCAAAGAGAAGGGCTTCTGGCCTTCCATTCCCATCGGCATCAACATCGGCAAAAGCAAAGTCACGCCGTTGGAGAAAGCGGTGGAGGATTATTTGGAATCCGCTGATTATTTAAAACCCTACGCGGACTATTTCGCGGTCAATGTCAGTTCGCCCAACACGCCGGGCCTGCGCCAACTGCAAGAAGCAAAGCCGCTGAAAAAGTTGCTGACCGCTTTGGTCAGGGAAGTCAAAGGCAAACCGGTATTGCTGAAACTGGCGCCGGACCTGGAAGACAAACCTTTGAAAGAAGCGGCGGACGTAGCCCTATCCGCCGGATGCGCGGGGTTGATCGTGACCAACACCACCCTTTCCCGGCAGGGGTTGCCCAAGGGTCACTATCCCGAGGGCGGATTGTCGGGCGCGGTATTGCGATCTAAAGCCACCCAGGTCCTCAAATCGGTCTCGAAATTCACGAAGGGTAAGGTTCCCCTGGTGGCGGTAGGCGGTATTTTTACCGCTGAGGATGTGCGAGAAAAAATGGATTCGGGTGCCAGCCTGGTTCAGGTCTATACCGGGTATATTTATGAAGGACCCACTTTGCCCGCGCGGCTTTGCCGGGCCTTATTGAAGGATCTCCCGTGAGAAAGACCTTTTTACTACTGTGTGTTTTTTCTTTGGCGGGATGCGTGCCTATTCGCCAGATGCTTCCGGCGAAGAACAACCCCTCGAACGACAGCTCTTCCGATTCCCGCAAGCACTTACCCTATGCGGACATGCAGGGCAACGCGGATTGGGAAGACCCGAACGATTACAAGAACCTGGGCCCGGACGCCTGGAAGCAAGAAATGGAAGGCATCGCTTCCTGGTATGGGCCGGATTTCAACGGTAAGCTGACCGCCAATGGCGAGGTCTATAACATGGATGACATGACTGCGGCGCATAAGACCCTGCCCTTAGGGTCGGTGGTGCGCGTCAACAACCTGGACAACGGAAAAAGCGTTGAGGTACGTATCAATGACCGCGGGCCTTATGTCAAAGGCCGGATCATCGACCTGTCCAAGGCCGCGGCCCATGCCATCGATATGGGCAATGGCGGTACGGCCCATGTGCGGCTGGACCTGATCAAATTGGCGGATAGGCCAAAATAATTATCGTAAGTGGGCGGGGAAAAGATTGGGTTGGTTTTCGTGGACGCGCAAGTGGGCGGTCCGCTCGCTTAATTCCAGCAAACAGTTCTGGCAGTAGTACCAACCGGCATGATTGAAGAGGGTCTGGTTCAACAGGCCCGGCGTCTTGCAAAAATCACAGTGATGCGAGACGGGAGAATTTTTAGTTGTATAGGTGTTCATAGCAGCCTCCCTTTTTAACGGCAAAGATAAGTTAGGCCGGCTCCATTAAATAACTGTAACTAGGGTCATAACCTTTCGTTACAATGAGCCCTCAAGAGCCGGGGTTTCGCAAGTGCTAAAAACGCAAGGAATGGTATGGCGACCTTTTCGGACAAGCTCAAATCAGCGATCCAACGGACTGGCGGCTGTTTATGCGTGGGTCTGGACGTGGATCTGGCCAAAATGCCCGCTGGGGTCGCCAAAGACGCTACGGGTGCCCTGACCTTTTGCCGGTCCATCATCGAAAGCACCCAGGACCTGGCCGCGGCCTATAAACCCAATTTGGCCTTCTTTGAGTCCTTGGGCCCTGCGGGTCTGAAAGTTTTAGAAGACCTCCGAAAAGCTATTCCCGCCCATTGCTTGGTCGTGATGGACGCCAAGCGGGGCGATATCGGCAACACTTCCCAAGCCTATGCCAAAGCTTTTTATGAAAACCTCAAGGCCGACTCGGTCACCCTTTCCCCTTATATGGGGAAGGATTCGGTGGATCCCTTCCTGGAATATCCGGATACCTGCTCTTTTGTATTGTGCTTAACGTCTAATCCCTCATCGGCGGATTTCCAATTCCAAACCGTCGCTAACGGGAAGAAGCTTTATGAGCTGGTGGCCCAAACCGCCACCGGATGGGCCAAGGGCAAGAAAGCTGAAGTGGGTTTGGTCGTCGGCGCGACGCAAATTCAATATATCCGCGACCTTCGACAGCTCGTTCCGGACACGGTCTTCCTCGTACCGGGTGTGGGTACCCAGGGCGGTGACTTGCAAGGCGTTCTGAAAGAAGGAAAGACCCGGAATGGTTTTGGAATCCTAGTGAATGTTTCCCGACAGGTGTTATATGCTTCCTCGGGCCCCGATTACGCCCAAGCAGCCCGGGTCCAGGCCCAAAAGCTGGTGGATGAAATGAAACCGTTCTTTTCTTAGGAGTTGTCATGACGAACGAAGAAGTCCTCAAGACCTACGAAGACACCCACGCCCTGCTCAAGGGCCATTTCCGCCTTTCCTCGGGCCGTCACAGCGACCGCTATCTGCAATCGGCCTTGGTGCTGCAATATCCCTGGATCGCCGAAAAACTTTGCCAGACCCTGGCGGAGAAAGTCCGTCCCCTGGGCGCCCAAATGGTGCTGTCCCCGGCCATGGGCGGGCTCTTTGTGGGCCATGAGCTGGCCCGGGCCTTGAAAGTAAAATCCATCTTTACCGAACGCAATAAAGACACCGACGCGATGGAACTGCGCCGGGGTTTCACCGTGCAGCCCGGGGATAAGTTCTTCGCGGTGGAAGACATCATCACGACCGCCAAGTCGATCAAGGAATCCATCAAGGTGCTGGAGGATATGGGCGCCAAACTGGTGGGGGTGGGGTGCCTGATCGACCGTACCGGCGGGGAAGTGGACAAGCTCTTCAATGTGCCGGTGAAGGCCTTGGCCTCGCTCAAGGTCGAAAGTTGGGAAGAGGCTGACTGCCCGCTTTGTAAGCAAGGTCTGCCGGTCGTGAAGCCCGGCTCCCGGGCCAAGTTCTGAGGTGGCTATGAATCCCTCCCGAAAAAACAATCCGGCCGCAGGCCCTTCTTTCGAAGGCTATCTCTATGCCAATCTTTTCTTTTGGACGGTCCTGGTCCTGGCCGGGGTCGTTGGTTATTTTACCTGCGGGGCAATTTGGGACGATGTGACCCAAGGCGCCATGGAATTCCTCTTCGTGATCGTGGGAGGCGGCTTCACCCTGGTCTCGGTGTTGGATTATTTTTACGAGATCAAGACTACCGGTCGCTAAGGATAGATCGTCAAACCACAAGGATGGTGCATGAAAAGTTTCCGCTCGAAGTTCATCGCTTTTTTCTTAGCTGTTCAATTTTTCATTGTTCCCGTCGTGGCCACTTTGGCTTTGGCCCAGGACGTGACCGCTTCTCCGGCGGCCACAGATGACGAAGTACAGACCATCCAGCAATTGGCCAAGAACGGCTATTTGGGCGATAAGAAGGATTACTACCTCAAGGCCCAGAACCTGACTGAGGACGACATTACCGATGCCATCTTGAAGGCCAATGAGACGATCATGGCCATCGACATGAAGGATTATCAAAACCAGAAGGGCAATTACCGGATCGAGGATCTCCAGACCTTACTGGACCTGGTCAAGGACAAGGCCGCGAACATCCGGTCCCGAAAAGTTTCCGCTTGGAAATTAGAGAATCGACTGGAAAAGATGATCGCCCTTTCCACCCTGGTCCCGGCCTTGGATGCCGGGACGGTCGTTCCCCCGGTGCCCACCGCTACTAGCGTGCCTTTCACACCGACGGCAACCCCGATACCCGGTCCAACCCGGGCCGAGTTCAACAGCCTGAAGGAATCCATGGACCTTCTGGACCATAAACTGGCCGATGTGCAAACGGACCTCTACAAGAAAGCCGACGCGATCCAGACTCTGCAGGCGAACGGGCAGGACCTTAAAATGGGTCAAGCGGATATCCAAGAACAACTCAAACTTGTCAAAAAGTTGCTTGATCGTGTACAGGAAGATGTGAAAAGGTCCGAGGATCACTTGACGGAGATGGACAATAAGATCGATAAGAAGCTGGTCACCGATACTGAAATGCGGCAAGAGCTGACGGTGATGCACAAAGATCTTCGCGACGACACCGAGGATATCAGTGTGCTCAAGGAACAGGTCGCCAAGTTGGACAAAACCGATTATGGGCCCAAAAACCCGGTGGACGAATTTTTGGCCTCGAAATGGTTACCCGGTGGCGCCTTGGTGGTGGGTTTGACGGCTTTGGTGCTGGAGTTGGTCCGAAAATAAGGAGGCGTTATGTTCTTAGGTCATTACGGGGCCGCTTTCGCGGCTAAAAAATGGGCGCCGAAAGTTTCCTTGGGACTGTTGGTCCTAGCTGCGGTTTGGCTGGACCTGCTCTGGTCCCTTTTCCTGATCCTTCACTGGGAGGATGTGGCCATTTCGCCTGGTATCACCAAGGTGATCCCCATCGACTTCACCAATTATTCTTTGAGCCATAGCTTGGTCATGGCTGTCGCCTGGGGTGTGGTGTTCTGGATGGTCTCCCTGGTGCTGACGAACAACCAAAAAACTTCCCTTATCCTGGGCGGGTTGGTGGTGGCCCACTGGTTCCTCAATGTCATTACCCACCGGCCGGACCTTTCCTTGTTGCCCGAAGGCAATCCCATGACCCCGCGTTGGGGCCTGGGTCTTTGGAACTCGGTGCCGGGCACCATCGTGGTCGAATTGGCCCTTTTGAGCGCCGGTATCTGGCTTTACGCGAACGCGACCAAGCCGGTGGGGGCCAAGGGCCAATGGTTCTTTTGGAGCCTCTGCGCGGCTTTGATCGCTTCCTTCGCAGCTCTTTTTTTCATGCCGGTCCCCAAGGCACCGATCTGGGTCGCCATTGAGGGACAGGTCCAGTTGGTCTTTGTGGTCTGGGCCCTTTGGACCGACGACCACCGGAAGAACGCTTGAAACTTTCAGTCAAGGTCCGCCCGGTCCAGGCGAAGGATCGCGCCTCCCTGGCACTGGTCTTCCAAGCCGCTTTCTCCAACGAGCCTTTCCACGAAAGATGGGGAAGGGCCCAGGTTCTCAAAAGGGTCCAAGAGCTTCTTTCCGACAAATCGGTCGCGGGCTGGGTCGTGATGGTCTTCGGACAGCCCATCGGATTCTCTTTCCTACAAGTGCGGCAAGGTGCCCGGGAACTTTATGGCGAACTTTTGGAAACGGCCGTCCATCCCTATTTCCAAGGACAGGGAATTGAGCGGACCTTGCTGAGCGCAGTGAAGCGATTCCAGAAAGCCAAAAAAGTCCGCAATGTGATGGTCCTGGCCTTTAAAGGCCCCCATGCTGAGTGGTTCCGGGGAGCAGGCTGGGTCGAATCCAAGCGGACAACGGTCCTCGTTTCGAGATAACGCTTACCTGTTCAGTTTCATTCCCCCGTCGTTCCTTGTTCCGTTAAGATTTGACCTATGAATAAAACCCTGAAATGGAAACTCAAAGCGCTGCTGGTCTTTGGCGCGGGACTTGGTCTTTCTTTGCTCTTTTGGGACCATTTTACCCTGCCCTTTCATAACCCTCTTGAAGTTGTCGGTTATTGCACCGAGAAGAGCATTAACCCCCAGGATGATGTGATCCGTTCGGCCTTCTTTATCCTGTTCCCGGCGTTGTTAGGACTTCTTTTTTTACGTGACTGGAAAGGTTTTTCCGAAAGAGAGTTGGGCCGGGAGCCTGTCCAGTCCAGGGATACCTTTTGGAAGTTCCTTTTAATGCTCTACGCGGCCTTGATCGCGGTCAACGTTCCCACCTATCACGCCTTTGGCCGCTTTGACGTTTTTCACGAAGGCGAATCGCTGGGCTCCGCCTTGTCCGTTCTCCAGGGGTTCAAACCCTATCGAGATCTTTTCTTCTTCCACGGTTTGGTGCAAGACCCCTTAAGGGCTTTAGCTGTCCGTCATGACCTGGGATATCTCATCGGGTCCGAAAGGGTCTGGGAATCGGGTATGAAGACGCTGGGTTGGATGTTCCTGGCGCTGGCCCTTCTGAGTCTTTTTCGCCGGAATAAGGCCTGGGCCTTTGGCGCGCTTTCACTTTTGGCATTGTTGCATGTTCGCTTTCTCTTCGATGTGGTGGGTCTCTTAATGGTCCAACCGCTGAATCCGCAAACGGTCCTGCAGGCTTTTTTAACCCATTCTTCCTTTTGGGCTTCTTTCAACGAATTCATTTTCCCGTCCAGGGACCTGTTGACCGTGCTTTGGTGCTGGAGCTTCTTTGAGATGGACCGGATGGAAAGGATGGGGGACGAGAGACGGTCTTTGGCTGTTTTTCCTTTCCTCTTCGCTTTTGTTCCGGTCTTCGGTTTGGTCTATTCGGTCGATCGAGGGGTTTATTTAATCCTCGCTTCGCTGTTGGTGTTGGGGCTTGCCAGACCCCAATGGAGGTCCCCAAACAGCAAGTTCCTTTGGGGATCGGCGATCGGTGGGGCGGTCCTCGCGGGAATGATCGATACGTTTTTACTCCAGGGAAATTGGGCCGGGTTCATTCAGTTCGTCTTCTTGAAACTACCCCGGTTCAAGGAACTGTCCGAGAAGTTGCCCTATCCCATCCACGAGCCTCTTTTCTTTGGGGTCTGCGCGGTCTTTGCGGGGGAGGTCTTTTTCTTGGCGCTGGCCGGATCGGCTTTATATCGGAATGAAAGAAATTGGGCCGCCATTCAACGGGAATATCGGATCGAAGCGACCCTCCTTTTCCTCTCTTTGCTTTTCTTCCGCAATGTGCTGGCTAGATCGGAACAAGAACATTTGATCTACAGTCTCTTGCCCTTCTATCTGCTGCTTTTTTATCAAGGCTGGAAGTACGCCCGGGGTTGGTCAGGACGTTGGGAAAGGATCCTCAAACCTTTAGTCTTAACGCTGGCAGTCCTGATGGTGGTCCCTATTTTCCGGGAGGATGTGTTGCGGCAGAACTTTCCCCTGGGCGTTCCGGACGACCAGTTCGTTCTTCCCGCGCAAAAGGACCTCGTCAGCCGGTTGGGGCCACTGATCAAACCAGGGGATGGATTCTTCACCTTTACCCCGGAAGCAGGCTGGTATTACCTGCTTCGGCAGCCTTGTCCGACGCCTTATCCCTATTTGTGGACCGCGGTTACCATTGAAGCGCAAAAAGAAGTGGTCGGGGCCTTGGAAGAAAAGCGGGTCAAGTGGGTGCTTTACCGGGACCAGGAATGGTCCTGGCAGATCGACGGGATCCCCAATGACCGTAAGTTTCCGGTCATCGCGGCCTATCTAGCCCAGAACTACCAGCCCGCTTTTAACGTAGATGGTTCTGAAATTTGGGTCCGTAAGAAGAACAACAGTCCGTCAAAACCCGCCTCGAAAAGTTAGTTTTCGGTCAAAAAGGACCCACCCTTTCAGGTCAATGGGCCAAAAACCCCCTGTTTGGTCCCTGGGTTCAGGCATGGCTTATGCATTTCTAAAAGCCATCCGATGTCCAGAAGGTACCGATGCGATATTCACTTTTAGTTTTTCTCTTGTTGGCGGGCTGTCTCTTGGCGGTCTCCTGCGCCGACCGATCCCTGCAGTCGCCGGTAAATCCCAGCACGGGTACCAGCGCGACGCCGGGTTATTGAACCTCGATCACGAGGCTCTTTTCCTTGGTCATGCTCACCATGCCCATGGGCGCGCCCGGTATCTTCTTCACGAATTTGCGGTGGGTATAACTGACATTCACCTTCGTGCCCGGCTTGGCCTTGCTGTGGGCCGCGGCTTCCTTGGCGGCTTGGACCACCAATTCATCCGGCACGGGGTCGTCCCGGCGGAAACGCCGAAGTACCACATGGGCTCCCGGCAAGTCCCGTACGTGGAACCAGAGGTCCTCCGGCTGGGCTAGCTGGAAAGTAACGTATTCATTGGCGGCGGCGGAGGTGCCGACGCAAAGCTCAAAATCCTTCCCGAGCTTGGTTCGGATGATATTGGGCGTTGGGACCTTTTCTTCCTTTGCTTTCTTCGGTTTGGCCGCGGCGGGTTTGGCGGAGGGAAAGAGCCGCTGGAAGGCTTTCTTTACCTCTTCGGCGGTTTGAAGGGAAGGCAGGCTGCGCTGGGCGGCCTTCAGGTCCTCAATGCGCTGCTGCACTTCCTTTTCCCTTTTTTCGACCATCTCCAGTCCCCGGGAACCCTTTTGGGACTTTTTGAAGAATCGCTGGGCGTTCTGTAGGGCGCTGATGCTTGGGTCCAAGGTGATCGGGATGGGGTTCGGGTTGCCGCGCACAATGTCCTCAAGATCCACCTGGGCGCTGTGGGGTTTGATCTTATGGAGCGA
Source organism: candidate division FCPU426 bacterium (assembly GCA_027452205.1). Lineage (GTDB taxonomy): Bacteria > Oederibacteriota > Muellerivitia > Muellerivitales > Muellerivitaceae > Bog-1183. The sequence continues at coordinate 35,795 of DAIDGV010000027.1, forward strand.
CGCCATGACCAACTCGCCCCAGTGCTGGTATTGGTCCGCCCGCATGGCCTCGGAACGGTCCTTTTTCAACTTATCCTGGATGCGCTTTTCGTGTTTGAGGACCTTGTTGATGCTCTGCTCCAGCCGAACCTTTTCGCCCTGGCGCTGATGATGCAGGTTCTCGGAACGGTACCAGTTTTCATAGGCTTCACTGGCGGTGGAAAAGACCTTGGTTTGAGGATGGGGTGGCACGTGGCTGGGCAAAACCTTGAGCTGAGGCGGCGGACCGGGCAGCAACAAGAAATGGTTGAAGTGGCCGGCTTCGATGTCCCTTTTGGTCTTGATCCACTCCGCGGGGGCATGGTCGCCGAAGCTTTCCAAGTAAGCGCTCAACTCCGGATCGGTGCCGATGAAGTCATTCTTGAGCCATGGACCCCAAGCGGGGGAGCCCGCTTTTTTCCAAAGGTCGGTGAGGGTTTTCTCATCCAAGTCCCAGATGTTCGGTTTAGGCGGCTGCGGGGGCGGGGCATAGACGCTTTGGGGCAGGATGGGCCGCTCCACGTCGCTCTTATAACGGAGGGCGCTGACGACTTGGTCCTGAGGGTCGAGCAGGATGAGGTTGGGATATTTGGGAATGCCCTCGAAGACCAGGGCGTGGGGCCCTTGGGCGGTCTTGAAGTTGAAACGGATGATGCGACTGCCGGGTTGGGACTCGATTGTGGTCAGTTGGGCGTATTCCAAGTTCTTGCGTAGGGACCGGCAAAAGTTAGGCGGTTTGGGCAGGGCTGGTTCCTTGGCGGTGCTGGTAAAAATGACAGGATTTAAAGGCAAAATGGAAACAATCAGGTGCCGGTTGGACAGGTCCGGATGGTAGAAGCTGATCTCCACCGTCTCGTTAGCGGATTGGGAGATGTGGGATACTCGGCTGTTGGCGAGCTGCTTTCGGAATTCTTGGGTCAGGATCTGGATAAAGGTTGGGGTCACGGGAACTTTCGGCCCGACAGTCGGGAAATTTTTGGGTCACTCGAGGGCTAGTCTAGCGGGAGCGGAGAGGTTCTTTCCATGAGAACTTTCTTTCGGTCGACCCCGCAGGATGTTTGACACTAGGAATGGGCAGGCTTAAACTTGTTTTGACGCTCGCTTCACTCCATCAACACGTTTTGGGAGAGCTTATGAACGACAGGCCTTGGCTGGCGTCTTACGACGAAGGCGTTCCTAAAACCCTTGAGTATCCCCAAAAATCCATCTCTGAGATCCTGGCGGAAACTGCCCAAAAGTTCCCAAATCATCCGGCGGTCTTCTATTTTGGCACTCGTTTTACCTATAGCGATCTCGATGAGAAGGTGAACCAGTTCGCCCATGTTCTTTTAAAAGAGGGCATCAAGCCCGGGGACCGGGTAGCCCTTTACCTGCCCAATTGTCCCGCGGCGGTCATCGGTTTTTACGCGGTTATCCGCGTCGGCGCCATCCTGACCCAGCTTAACCCGCTCTATTCGGCCAGTGAGACAGCCCACCAATTAAAAGACTCGGGCGCCCAATATGTGATCGCCCTGGACCGTTTCGTGCCCATCCTCCGCCAGGTGGCCGTTGAGTGTCGGCTGAAGAAGGTCTGGGTCACCCGGGTGAACGATTATTTCCCCTTCCTTTTGCACCTGCTTTATCCCATAAAGGCCAAAAAAGAAAAGGTGTGGGTGGACTGGCCCACCGAGCCCCTTTACCAAAGTTTTGTCCATGAACTGGAAATAGCCTCCCGCGCCCCCGTGCATAGTCCCGCCCACATGGACACGACCACTTTGCTGCAATACACCGGCGGCACTACCGGAGTGGCCAAAGGCGTCATCATGACCCACCGCAACATGGTGGCCAACGCTTACCAATGCAAGTTATGGTTGCCGGGATTGGTTGAAGGCAAGGAAGTCTTCATGCTGGCCATTCCCATCTTCCATTCTTACGGTATGACCGCGGGGATGAATTTCGCCCTTTCGTTGGCCGGGTCCATGGTATTGGTCCCTAAGTTCGATGTGCTTCAGGTGCTCAAATCAGTGGATAAATACCACGTTAGCATCTTCCCGGGAGTCCAGGCCATTTACGTGGCCATCAACAACTATCCCGGCGTGGGCAAGTACAACATTCACAGCATCAAGGCCTGCATTTCGGGCGCCGGGCCTTTGCACCAGGAAGTCCAAAAGAAGTTCGAGGCCCTGACCGGCGGCAAATTGGTTGAGGGCTATGGCTTGACCGAGGCCTCGCCGGTGACCCATTGCAATCCCGTGTTTGGGAAGCGCAAGATCGGAATGATCGGCCTGCCTTTCGTGGGAACCGACGCCAAGATCGTGGACGTGGAAACGGGCACTAAAGATATGGGTGTCCGGGAGATCGGCGAGGTGGTCGTGAAGGGGCCCCAGGTGATGCAGGGCTATTGGAACCATCCGGAAGAGACCGCCATGGTGCTCAAGGACGGCTGGCTTCACACGGGCGATATCGGCTACATGGACGAGGATGGGTTCTTCGCTATTGTGGACCGCAAGAAGGACATGGTGAAGGTGGGCGGCGAGAACGTCTATCCCCGCGATGTGGAAGAAGTGCTGTTCCAGAACGAGAAAGTGCTCGATTGCGTGGTGGCGGGCGTGCCTGACGAGAAGTTGGTGGACAAGATCAAGGCTTACATTGTGCTCAAGCCCGGGCAGACATGCGACTCGACCGAGATCATCGAGTTCTGTAAAGGCAAGCTGGCGAAATATAAGGTGCCCAAGGAAGTGGAATTCCGTGAATCCTTGCCGAAGAACATGGTCGGCAAGATGTTAAGGCGTTTATTAGTCGAGGAAGAAAAGGCGAAACTGAAGAAGTAACGGTCAACAAGGAGGCCAATCATGAAAGAAGTGGTCATCGTCGACGGCGGCAGGACCCCCATCGGTAATTTGGGCGGGGCTTTGAAGGACGTGACGGCCCAGGAAATGGCCTCGACCGTCCTGAAAGAACTCATCAAACGCAACAATCTGAAGGTCTCCGAGATCGATGAGGTCATCCTGGGATGTGTGGGTCAATTCTCCGACGCGCCCAATGTGGCCCGGGTAGCGGCCCTGATGGCGGGTATCCCGAAAGAAGCGACCGCTTATACCGTGCAGCGCAACTGTTCCTCGGGTATGCAAGCGGTGGTGAACGCTTTCCAGAACATCCAATGCGGCGATGCCGACCTTCAATTGGCCGGCGGGACCGAATCCATGAGCCAGGCCCCCTATGTCAGCCGGGATATGCGCTTCGGCAAGCGTATGCGCGATTCCAAGATGATCGACAGCTTGATGGAAGGCCTGACGGACCCCTATTGCCACCTCATCATGGGCCAAACCGCCGAAAATTTGGCGGCGGAGTTCCAGATCTCCCGCAAAGAGCAGGACGAATACGCGGTGCAGAGCCATAAGAAGGCCTTCCGGGCCCAACGCGAGAACAAGTTCAAGGACGAGATCGTGCCGGTCATGGTTCAAAAGAAAGTCATGGGTAAGGTAGTCGCTACCGAGCCAGTAACCCAGGACGAAGGCATCAACGCCGCTTTGAACGAACAGACCCTGGCTTCTTATCCGACCATCTTTAAAGAGAATGGCACGGTCACCCCGGGCAATGCTTGCGGCATCAACGATGGCGCGGCGGCGCTGCTGGTCATGTCCAAGGAAAAAGCGGATGCTTTGGGATACAAGCCCCTGGGATATATCCGCTCTTACGCTTTCTCGGGCGTGGAACCGGAACGCATGGGGATCGGTCCCGCGCACGCCATTCCGAAGGCCCTGAAAAAGGCCGGGTTAGAACTGAAGGATATGAAGCTTATCGAGATCAACGAGGCTTTCGCCGCCCAGATACTGGCCGACGACCGAGTGCTCAAGATGAACCGCGAGATCCTGAACGTTAATGGCGGGGCCATTGCCCTGGGCCATCCGGTCGGCATGACCGGAGCGCGTTTGATCATCACCGGCCTTCGTGAAATGGCCCGGCGCAATGTGGACTTGGGTGTCATTTCCATGTGCATCGGCGGCGGCTTGGGCGGCGCCATGGTGCTCGAACGCAAGTAAGTTGGAGGAGCCTGTGCCAGGTCATAAACAAGCTGCGGTCGATTTCTTGAAGATGGTCGTGGCGGGTGACATTGAGGCCGCTTATGCCAAATATGTGGATATGAGCGGGAAACACCACAACTCTTTTACCCCTGCCGGGTTTCCGGCCTTGAAGAAAGGCATGATGGAGAACGACGCTCAGTTCCCGAACAAGAAATTGGAAGTCCTTCGGGTCCTGGAGGATGGGGATCTGGTTTCGGTCTATTCGAGGCTTTCGCTGGGTGAAATGGTGCTGGCTGTGAACCATTCGATGCGTTTTAAAGGCGATAAAGTAGTGGAGTTCTGGGATTACGCGCAGCCAGTGACGAAAGACTTGGTCAATCAAGACGGTTTGTTCTAGCACTAAACAGGAGGCGGCTATGTTCATCTATAAAGCGGGTGTGGTGGGCGCGGGGGCCATGGGGTCCGGTATCGCCCAGGTCATTTCTTTCTCGGGGCTTCCGGTGGTCTTGAAAGACACCGATATGGACCGGGTCAATAAGGGTATCGACATGATCCGCAAGGTCTATCAAAGCCGGGTAGACAAGGGCAAGATGACCGCCTCGGAGATGGACCAGAAGATGAAACTGGTCATCGGGACCACTTCTTATGACGACTTTAAAGATTGCGACTTAGTGATCGAGGCAGTGTTCGAGAACATGAAGGTAAAACACCAAGTTTTCCAAGAACTGGAAAAGGTATTGCCCGAAACCGCCATCATGGCCAGCAACACCTCGGCCCTTTCCATCAGCCAGATCGCTTCGGCGGTGAAACGCTCCGATAAAGTGATCGGTATCCATTTCTTCAATCCGGCGCCGGTGATGAAGCTCATCGAAGTCATCCCGGGTTTGCAAACCTCGACCGAAACGGTGGATGACGCGGTGACGTTCGCCGAATCGCTCCGCAAAATGCCGGTGCGCGTTAAGGAATGCGCAGGGTTCTTGGTCAACCGCCTTTTGCTCCCTTATTTGAACGAAGCCGCTTTCGCTTTCCAAGAAGGTTCCGCGCCGATAGAAGAGATGGACAAGGTCATGCGCGGCTTCGGGATGCCGATGGGACCTTTCGCCTTGCTGGATATGCTGGGCTTGGATGTTTGCGCGGATGTTTCCATGATCCTTTACGATTCTTTCGGCCCCCGCATGAAAGCTGCTGAGATCCTGGCGGAAATGCAAAAGAACAACCGCCTGGGCGTAAAGAACGGCATCGGCTTCTATGTTTATGACGAATCCAAGAAGGCGGACCTGGCCCCGGTGGTCTCGGCTATCCAGGCTAAGACCGGCGTGAAGGGAACGCCCTTCTCGGCGGAACGCTTGGTGTTCCAGATGATCAATGAAGCGGCCTATTGCCTGGAAGAGAACGTGGCCTCGCCCTCGGATATCGATCTGGCTATGCTGGCTGGGACCGGTTATCCTCAAGACAAGGGCGGTCCTTTACATACAGCCGACGGTATCGGTATCGACGTGGTGGTGGCCAGACTCCAAGAGTTCTCGAAGACCTTGGGGCCCCGTTTCTGGCCCGCACCGATCCTCAAACGCATGGTGGCAGCCAACTATTTGGGTCAAAAGACGAAGAAGGGATTTTTTAATTATTAACCTGAGTTACGAAGGACACTAAGGGCGCCAAGTGCCGCGAAGAAAAAATGGGTAAAGACTGAAATTCCGATTTTTAAATAAGTAGAAGGTTTTACTTTGTGATTTAACTTAGTGGTCTTGGTGCACTTTGTGGTTCAAGACTGAAAGGAAAAATGTATGGGTCAATTTTTGAATATTGCGGTGGAAAGCAAGGTCGCGACGGTCACCATCAATAATCCTCCGGTGAACGCCCTGTCCCAGGATGTCTTGAAAGAACTGGAAGCCACTATCGATGAATTGGCGGGCAATAAGGACGTCAAGGTCATCGTGCTGACGGGTGTCGGGCCGGTCTTTATCGCCGGGGCGGACATCAAACAGTTTTCCCAGATCCAGTCCGAGGAGGACGGCAAGAAAGCCGCCGGGTTCGGTCAGCGCATCTTCACGAAGATCGAAAAACTCCAAAAGCCGGTCATTGCGGCCATTAACGGGGTCTGCCTAGGCGGCGGCATGGAATTGGCCATGGCCTGTCATATCCGCATTGCCTCGGACCGAGCCCGTTTGGGCCAACCTGAAATTAACTTAGGGATCATTCCCGGTTTCGGTGGAACCCAACGGCTGGCCCGCTTGGTCGGGACCGGTAAAGCCATTGAGTGGATCCTGACGGGCGACAATATCCCGCCGGCAGACGCTAAGGCTTTGGGGTTGGTCAATCATGTGGTGCCCGAAGCCGAAGTTTTACGCCAAGCCCAGGGCTTGGCCAAAAAGATTGCCATCAAGCCCGCGGTGGGTATCGCCCAAAGTTTGAAGGCTGTGTTCACGGGCATCGACCAGACCATCGAAAAGGGGCTGGAAACCGAATTGGATGGTTTCGGCGCTTGCTGCAAATCACCGGACATGAAAGAGGGCGTGAAGGCTTTCGTTGAGAAACGTCAGCCGCAATTTACGGACCTGTGAGAAAAACCGCTATGCCGAAAAAAGCCGCGAAGAGAGAACAACACTTTCACACCCTGGCCCAGCTCAAGGAGACCATGGAAGCCAACCGCTATAAAGTGGGTGTGGCCTTGTGCGGGGGTGTGGCTTACGGCGTGGCCCAGATCGGGGTGCTGAAGGCTTTGGAAGAAGCGGGAATCCATGTGGATTGTTTGGCGGGTACCAGCGCGGGGGCCATCATCGCGGCGGCCTATGCCTCGGGCTTGCCGGTGTCCCGTATCGAGGAGATCGGCATCAATACCGGTTGGGGAGAGTTGTTCGCTTTTAGGCCTTCCCGGAAGGGTTTGGTCTCTTCGGGGCCCATTGAGGAATATATTCGCAAATACCTGAAAGTTGCCAATTTTTCAGATCTCAAGAAACCTTTGGCGGTGGTGACCACCGACCTTTGCTCCGGCGAGGAGATCGTTTTTACCGACGGACCTTTGGATAAAGCGGTCCGGGCCTCTTGCTCCATCCCGGGAGTTTATACCCCGGTCGAACTGGAAGGGCATCAATTGGCGGACGGTGGTATGGCGGAGAACGTGCCGGTCAAGGCCTTGAAGAACCTGGGCGCGGACGTGGTGATCGCAGTCAACCTTTTCGGCCATCATCAGGTCTTCCCGCCGGCCTCCAATGTGTTCCAGATCCTGATGCGGGTCTGGTACTTCTTCGTCCAAGAGGAATCCTCCTGGCGGGAACAGGCCGACGTCATCATCGAGCCGGATATGCGTCTTTTCGACCTTTTCGATTTTTCCGCGGGCAAGGAAATGATCGCGGTAGGCGAAAAGGAAGCCAAAAAGCACATGCCCAAGATCAAGCAGACCATCCAACGCCGTTTTGTTTTCCGCCCTGAGATCTACCGTTAAGGCCCGCCAGGCTTTTCTTTTAGTGGAAATATCGTTTTCCAAAAATGAACATAAAAAGACTTCGTCTCCCTCCGGGACGGACCCATAATCAGGGGATCAGCCATCCTTGCAGGGAGAGCTTCCGTGACGAACGACGAATTGATCGCGAAAGTTGCCGAGGCCACCGGCCAAAAGAAGATCGACATCCAAAAGGCCATGGATGTGATGATCGAGACCATTACCCAGACCGTGAAAACGAACGGTAAGGTCAACATCACGGGTCTGGGTATCTTCAAGTTGAAGGACAAAAAAGCCCGGGTCGGACGCAACCCCAAGACCGGCGAAACGGTGCAAGTGCCTGCCCGAAAAGCTCCGAAATTCCTGCCCTCGAAGAATTTCAAAGAGATCGTGAACTAAAAAAGTAAAAAAGACGGTTTGAAGGCTATTCACCCTAGTGAATGGCGCTTTTTTATGCCCCGGTTCCTTGACGATTTTGCCCACCCTACCTATCATGACCCAGCTTTCGGCGGTTCGCGCAGTTTCAGAACCCCAGGCTCTTACCGAAAAATCGAATAAAGTCTGCGGTTTTTCGCCGCGGTTAATTTTCAGGAGGTTGTTCATGAAATTCCGTCCGTTGTACGACCGTATCCTCGTGGAGCGTTTAGGAGACGAGGAAAAAACCAAGAGTGGCATCATCATCCCCGACGCGGCCCGCGAAAAGCAGCAGCGCGGCAAAGTCGTTGCTGTGGGCAAGGGCCGGGTCAATGAGAAGGGCGAAGTCCTGAAATTGGACGTGAAAGTGGGCGATGTGGTCCTCTTTGAGAAATACGGCGGGGAAGAGATCAAGATCGACGGTCAAGAATACGTCATCATGAAAGAAGAAGGCGTGATCGGCGTGGTTGAAGCCTGATTGATAACTGACAGAAACGAACTTTATTAGGAGGAAGTACAAAATGGCTAAGCAAATCATTTATGGAGAAGAAGCCCGCCGCGCCCTGCAACGCGGCGTGGATAAGTTGGCCAACGCGGTCAAGGTGACGCTGGGACCTAAAGGTCGCAATGTGGTAATCGACAAAAAGTTCGGCTCTCCGACCATCACCAAGGACGGCGTGTCGGTGGCCAAGGAGATCGAACTGGAAGACCCGTTCGAGAACATGGGCGCCCAGACGATCAAGGAAGTCGCCTCGAAGACCGCGGATGTGGCCGGCGACGGTACTACGACCGCGACGGTCCTGGCCCAAGCCATCGTCCGTGAAGGTTTGAAGAACGTGACCGCCGGCGCCAATCCGATGGCCCTCAAGCGCGGTATCGATAAGGCTGTCGACGCGGTCGTCGGCGAACTCAAGAAGATCTCCACCCCGACCAAGGGTAAGCAGGAGATCGCCCAAGTGGCCACCATCTCGGCCAACGGCGATAAGAAGGTCGGCGATATCATCGCTGAGGCCATGGAAAAGGTCGGCAAAGATGGAGTTATCACCGTCGAAGAAGCCAAGGGTATCGACACGACCTTGGATGTGGTCGAGGGAATGCAATTCGATCAAGGTTATCTCTCTCCCTATTTCGTGACCAATGCCGAACGCATGGAAGTGGACCTGGAGAACGCTTATGTCCTTATCCACGAAAAGAAGATCGGCAGCATGAAGGACCTTTTGCCGGTGCTGGAAAAGGTCGTCCAAAAAGGCCGTCCTCTCTTGATCATCGCTGAAGAGGTCGAAGGCGAAGCCTTGGCCACTTTGGTGGTCAATAAGATCCGCGGAACCTTCGTTTGCGCCGCCGTAAAGGCTCCGGGCTTTGGCGACCGCCGTAAAGCGATGCTCGAAGACATCGCCATCCTGACGGGCGGAAAATCCATCACCGAGGACTTGGGCGTAAAGCTCGAGAACGTGAAGTTGGAAGACTTGGGCCAAGCCAAGAAGGTGGTCATCGACAAGGACAACACAACTATCATGCAAGGCGCAGGAGCCAAGAAGGACCTGGATGCCCGGGTGGAAGTCATCCGCCGCCAGATCAAGGAAACCACCAGCGATTACGACCGTGAAAAGCTCCAAGAACGCTTGGCCAAATTGGTCGGCGGGGTCGCGGTCATCAACGTTGGTGCCGCTACCGAAGTTGAAATGAAAGAAAAGAAAGACCGCGTGGAAGACGCCTTGCACGCGACTCGCGCGGCAGTTGAAGAAGGTATCGTCCCAGGTGGCGGGGTTGCTTTGATCCGCGCCATCAAGGCCGTGGAAGCTTTGAAATTGGAAGGTGACGAGCATGTCGGCGCGGTCATCATCCGCCGTTCCTTGGAAGAACCCCTACGCCAGATCGTCGCCAATGCCGGCGGTGAAGGCTCTGTGGTTATCAACAGGGTCTTAGGCGAGAAACTGAACGTCGGCTATAACGCCGAAACCGGCGCTTATGAAGATCTCGTGGCCGCTGGTGTCATCGATCCGGCGAAGGTCGTTCGTAGCGCCATGCAGAACGCAGCCTCTGTCGCGGGACTGGCCCTGACCACCGAAACCCTCATTACCGACATTCCGGAAAAGGAAAAGCCCGCTGCGGGCGCCCCGGGTATGGGCGGCATGGGCGGTATGGGTGGAGGCATGGACTACTAAAAACATCAATTTTGAATTCTTAATTATGAATTTTGAATTGTGGAAGCCCTTGGCGGGAAACCGCCAAGGGCTTTTTGTTTAAGGGCTCGTTGACGTTAGAGGGGATAACCCCTATTATTTTTGACGCAACACCAACAAAGGAGTCCGTCTTGGCACCTGGCTGGATCGTCGGCATCATCGCAGGCTATGTCCTTTTCAATCTGGGTCTTTGGAAGTCCGATTCCACCCCGAAACCGCAAGATACGCTCTGGGCCCTAGTCATGCTGGGGGGGACCGTGCTGATGTTCCTTTCCGTTCTTCTCTGGGCCGTGCCGGGCTTCTTTAATTCCTGAATTCCGAAAGGCCGCTCCGTGAAGGAACTCCTCACTGAACAACAAGCGGACCAGGTCGTGGCGCTTCTTTCCCTTTTGGTCACTTTAGCTAGCCTGGGTTGGGGTTTTTACCAGACCCGTTTCACCAAGAAAGATGTTTCTAAGTCTGTTTGGGCCACCGCCGTCCTTTTCGCGTTGGCTGGGCCCGTTATTTGGGCTTTCTGGGGTATCTATAATTCCATCGAAGATCATTATGGTTTGGATTCGGTCAAGGCCTTGGAGATCAATTTTGGTATCGTCGTTGGGATAGCGCTTCTTTTCACGGCTGCCCTTGCCTTGATCCGACATTGGGTCCCCGCGGGGCCCAAATCCCGCCGCCGTTAAAGGGCGTTTTCCGAACCAAGAAAGCGGTTGGAACGTCTAAAAGTCATGAAATCATCTATAACCCCTCTCTCGATCCTTAGTGAAGTCAAACGCCTGGAGTTGGTCACCCGGGGCGCAGTCGAGACTTTGCTCAAAGGCTCCTATAAGAGCACCTTCCGGGGCCAGGGGTTGGAATTCCACCAGGTCCGGGAATATTTCCCCGAGGATGATGTCCGCTCCATCGACTGGAATGTCACCGCCCGTCTCAACTCGCCTTTCGTTAAGACCTTCGTGGAAGAGCGGGAACTGCAAATGGTCCTGGCCGTCGACCTGTCGGCCTCCCTTTGGTCCGGGTCCGGACCAAAAAGCAAAAGGGAGACAGCCCTGCGGCTTTGCGCGACACTGGCCTTTTCAGCGGTCAAGAACCAGGACCGGGTGGGTCTTTTCCTCTTCACCGACCGGGCTGAGTATTGGCTGCCGCCCAAAAGGGGCAAGGCGGCGGGAATGCGCATCCTGCGTGAATTGATCCAATTCAAACCCGCGGGCCGACGCACCAATTACCAACCGGTCTTCAGGACCCTGTCCAAGGTGCTCAAACGCCGCAGCGTGCTGGTGTTGGTCTCGGACTTTACCGAAACAGTGCCGGTGGAACTGGCGGGATTCCTGGCCCGCCGTCATGACATGGTGTCGGTTGTGGTCAAAGACCCGATCGAGACGGATTTCAAACTGCCGGCATGGGTGACCGTGAAAGATCCGGAAACGGGCCGGGTCGGTTATTTGTCACCAGGTTCCCAAAAGGCTTTTCAAAAAGCGGAGGATTTCCGGGAGTCCCAGTTGAGAGTTCTTACCCGCCAAGGCTCGGACCGGATGGATATCACCGCCGGCGAGAACGTGACCTTATCCCTGATGAAGTTCTTCAAAAAACGCTTTGAGCGAAACGGCAGGCGTTGACATGGACTTTCACAGCATCCATTTCGCGAACCCTATTTGGCTGACCGGGCTTTTTATACTGCCTTTGGCTTTTTTGATCGCTCTTTGGGTCTCCCGGGCCCGACACAGCACTTTTTCATTAGGTAATTCCCGGTTGGTGGAGATGGCTTCGGGGTTCCTTTCCCCCCAGGCGGTGCCTTGGTTGTTGCGCTTGGTAGTGGTTGGCTTGTGTTTGATCGCGGCGGCACGGCCCCAAAGCGGGCAAAAGAAAGTGGAAGAGAAAAAACAGGTCTCAGATCTTTTTGTGGCCCTCGATGTTTCGGGGTCTATGGTCACGCCAGACTTGAAACCGAACCGCATTACCGCGGCCAAAAAGTTCCTTGCTGACTTCCTGGATAAGATCGAAAACGCCCGGATCGGGTTGACCATCTTCGCCCGGATCAGCTTTACCGCCTGTCCTTTGACCACTGACACACAGATCGTCAAACAGATCCTTTCGAATGTCAAACAAGCCCCCTTTTCGATAAAAGTGGATGGAACGGCCATCGGCGACGCCATCGTGGCCTGTGTGGGGCGTCTGGAAAGGGGCGATCCCCAAGCGGAGAACAAGAACAACCCGGTGGTGCCGTCGTTGTTGTCCGCGCTGGCGGATAAACCGAAAGAAACCGAAACCTCTGAAGGTAAGCATCAAGCTATCATCCTGCTGACCGACGGCGGTGATAATGCAAGCCGCGTGGATCCTTTGACCGCGGCCAAGATCGCCGCCAGCCGCGGTATCAAAATCTATACGGTGGGGATGGGCAGTCTTCATCCAGTGCCCGCTTTGTTTTTGCAACCCGATGGCACTTACCAGTATGCGATCGACGCCCGTACGCGGGAGGTTTATATGAGCGATCCGGTCGAGATGGGAATCTTGAAAGAGATCGCCCGTATCACGGGTGGAAAGGCCTATAGCGCGGAGAACAACAGTACCTTTCAAGCGGTGCTGGACGACATCGCGCGGCTGGAGAAAAGGGATGTTGCTGTCACCACCCATTGGGAATACAACGAATTAGCCCCTTATTTCTTGCTGGCGGCTTTCATCCTCTTGGTCATGGACCTTGTCCTGGAAACGACCTATCTAAGGACCTTGCCATGAAGATCGCTTATTTGGATAACCTCTGGTACTTGGTGTTGATCTTCGGCGCGGGATTGTTGCTGGCCCTTTGGACCTGGGCCCGGGACCAAAGGGACCTCAAGATCCTCAGTCTTCAGAACCTGGTCCTGTCGCCCGAACTGGCCTGGGCCCGGCGGGTGGTGAAGAGCCTGTTCCTTTTGGCAGGACTTTTTTTAGTGCTGCTGGGGGCCCTTCGCCTTCAGGGCAAACCGGTTCCCGAGGACCTGGACCTGAGGGGCAGCGATATCGTGGTCGTCTTGGACCTTTCCAAGAGCATGTTGACCCAAGACATGGTCCCTAACCGGTTGGAAGCGGCCAAGAAAGCCGTACTTTCTTGGATGCAAGGCCAAGATGGGGACCGGGTTGGTCTAGTGGCTTTCGCAGGAGAAGGAATGGTGCAAGTACCTTTGACATTGGATCTTCAGGCTGTCTCCGTCGTGTTACAGAGCGACGATACTGACGTGGTAGGCAAGGGTGGTACGGATATCGGTAAAGGGATACGGGAAGCTTTGACGGTATTTCCCAAAGAAAACCCGGACAAAAGAGGGAGGGCCATCCTTCTTTTGACCGACGGTGAATTGACGGATCGGGCTTCCAACCTGGACGAAGCCTGCCAAGAGGCCAAAAAAATGGGAGTGCCGGTGGTCGCGGTGGGATTGGGAACACCCCAGGGTAAGCCCATTCCTGACGGTGCCTTCTGGGGACAGGAGACCTTTAAAAGAGACGAGACGGGTAACGTGCACATCAGCCGGTTGGATGAGGGAACCCTTCGCAAGATAGCTGACACGACCGGTGGCCTTTTCGTGAGCGGGGACAACGGGGATAACCTTGGTTCCATTGACAAGGTGTTGGAAAATCTTCAAAAGACAGAGATGAAGGGAAAGGGCGGGGTTAAGCGGGTTGAGTTCGCGCCTTCCTTAGGTTGGATGGCGGCGGCTACCCTTTTTATCTCGACGATCCTGTGAGGAAATGAACGTGCGCTTTGTCGGACTGCTTACTTTAATGTTCTTGGTGGGGTCGATTCCCGCTTGGGCCCTGGACTGGTCCCCGGGCCGGACGGCCTATGACAAACAAGATTATGAGGCCGCTGAAAAATACTACGGTGACCAAGTCCAGAAAAATCCCAAGGACGCGAACGCGGCCTATTCCTGGGGCGACTCCCTTTATCAATTAGGCCGTTATGAGGACGCGGAGAACGCCTTTTCCCAAGCCCTTCAATCCAAACCTGACATGGAACAGGCTTGGTACAACATGGGGAACAGCGTTTACCAACAACAGCGCTATAAGGACGCTATCGAGGATTACCAAAAGGCCCTTCAGTTGAACCCGAAGGACACGGACGCCCAGCATAATTTGGAAGTGGCGGAAAAGAAGTTGAAGGACAATCCAAAATCGGACAAGAGCGGCCAAAAGAAGCCCAAGAATAAAAAGAATCAACCGACCCCAACCCCTTCACCCAACCCTAACTCCCAATCGAACCAAGGCCAGCCCAAGCAGCCTCAACAGGGCGGATCCAATCCGAAACAATCGCCCAATGGGCAGCCCCAATCGAGCCAGTCCCAAGGCCAAAAAAAGTCGTCTCCCGATCAGCAAGGCAATAAGCAACCGGGAGGCCAAGGACAAAATCAACCTGGCGGTTCGGGACAAAACCAGCAGCAATCCCAACAGTCCAAAGAAGACCAGCAAGACCAACAACGCGAGCAACAGGCCAAGAAACAACTGGGCTTGAACGACAGCCAAGTCCAAAACCTCATTAACCAGCTCGAGAAGCAGGAAAGCCAGACTCGGCAGTACTATTCGGCCGATCCTAAGCGGGATATGCAGCGACAGGGTGCTATGGACTTTCTCCCACAGGAACAACGCGACTTTTTAAAGCATTTTTTTGGCATGTCAAACCAAAACGGGGATGGGGTCCAGGAGGACTGGTAGGGTGAAGTTTACAGGTTGATAAAAAAGTCCGGTAAAGACAGACTTTTTTGTATTTAGGTCGCGAATCACCCCTTGCAACCAGGGGTGGGATCGGTTCGCTCCTAACCCGTGGCTGTAGAACGGGGTAAGAGGCATTTTTAAGCACCCCGTTTGTAGGTGTTTTTGATACTTTATGGAACCTTTGAGGAGCGAAAAATGGACTGGAAACGTACTTTAACACTGTTCTTATTAGTCTTCGGACTTGGAGCGGCCATGCCCCGCTGGGCTCAAGCCCAGGTCGAAGTTGGCCTGAAGATGGACGTGGACCAGCGACAATTGGAAGTAGGGGATACCCTGACCCTGACGTTGGAATTCAAGCAACTGGGGTCTAGTAATTCGTCGGTGGTCCAAGAGCCATCTATCCCTAGCTCTGAATTCTTCGAAATCCGGGGAACTTCCTCGGCGACCCAGGTTTCCATCATCAACCGGCAAATGGCGCAGGTTTCGCGGACGACCATCAAACTGGAAGCCACTAAGGCGGGCACGGCGACCTTGGGTCCGGCGCTCCTGATCTACCAAGACCCCAGCGGAAAAAGGCACGAAATCCAGTCCAATATCGTGACGGTCACGGTCACGGAAAAATCGGGATTCTCGCTCTTTGGCAAAAAGAAGACCGCTGCCCCGACCGCAGTGCCCCAGGCGGCAGCTCCGGCGCAACCTACACCCGACGAATTGAATGGGATCAAAGGACTTCCGCCCGATTCTTTTTCTTGGGTTAGTTTTGCCTTCTGGTCGGTCGTTTTGGCGGTCATCATCGGCTATTTTTGGCGCAGACGGAATAAAAATAAAAAGGGTCCTGCCAAATTTATATCGGTGGGCAAGATCGCTGAATTGCAGCAAGCTTGGAAGAAACTGGGACGGGAGGACATCTCGTCCAAGGAATTTGCCTTGGAACTTTCCAATCTGGTACGCGAATGCCTGCAGTACCGTTTTGGGTTCCCAGCGGTGGATCTGACGACCGAGGAAATATTCACTGAAGTTAAGAAGTTCAAGTTGTCCGAGGCTGAAAAGGTCGCGGTGGAAAAATGCCTTAAGACCTCGGACCGGGTCCTTTATGCCGATGGGAGTTTGGTCAATAAAGACGCTTTGAAAACCACTTGTTCGGCCTTATTGCCGAAGAACGAAAAGAACTAGGAGAAGACCATGGCTACGCAAAACGAGGAGTTATCCGCTGAAGCCCAACGCCTGAGCGACCAGTTCCAAAAGGTCCGTGAGGAGGTCCAGAAGGTCATCGTGGGTCAGGACCAGTTGATCGATCGGCTCCTGCTGGGACTTTTGAGCCGGGGACATATCCTGCTCGAAGGTCTTCCGGGATTGGCCAAGACCTTGGCCATCAAGACCCTGTCGGACGCCTTAGGGGTCGCCTTTAGCCGTATCCAGTTCACACCAGACCTTTTGCCGGCGGATCTTTTGGGAACCCGCATTTATATGCCCGCAAAGGGAGACTTCAAGACCCAAAAGGGACCGATCTTCGCCAATATGATCCTGACCGATGAGATCAACCGCGCCCCCGCCAAGGTGCAATCCGCCCTGCTGGAGGCCATGCAAGAACACCAGGTCACCATCGGACCCGAAACTTTCGTGCTGGATGAGCCCTTTTTCGTCATGGCCACCCAGAACCCTATCGAGCATGAGGGTACTTACCCCCTGCCCGAAGCCCAGGTGGATCGTTTCTTGATGAAGGTTCACGTGCAGTATCCGGGTTTCAAGGACGAGAAAGAGATCGTGTCCCGCATGACATCGGGAAGTTCCGTCAAGGTGAATGAGATCATTTCGGACAGCGCTATCCTGAAAGCCCAAAAGGCCGTGGATGGGATCTATGTGAGCGATACCTTGAAGGATTACATCGTTCATTTGGTCACGGCTACCCGCAGTCCCAAGAATTACGGCCTGGATAAACTGACCAGCCTGATCGAATATGGCGCCAGCCCGCGGGCTTCCATCGGGTTGACGGTGGCGGCCAAGGCCAATGCTTTCATGAAGGGGCGCGGTTACGCGACGCCCGAGGACGTCAAGGCTTTGGCATATGATGTGATGCGGCACCGCTTGATCCTTAGTTATGAGGCGGAGGCGATGAACATCACGACCGATAACGTGATCTCGCAGATCTTGAGCAAAGTTCCGGTTCCTTGAACCGTTTTAAAGGGTCCCCGATCTTGAGAACGACTTCTTTCCGCTTTGTGTCGATCTTTGTCCTGACGGCGATGGCCGCCTTGGCAGGCTGCCATTCCAAAGGCAAGACTGCCTTGAAGGACCTGCCCCTGCCGCCCACCGTGGATGGGGGATTGGTGAACGGCCAATTCATCCAAGTGGATTACGGCTTCGGTATCCCAGTGCCTTCCAAATGGATCTATTTGCCCCTGTCCGCCGAGCAAGAGGTGGATGAAGTGGCCCGGTTCCTGGATCCTGGCAAGGAAATGATCGTGCGCCTATCGGTTCAAATGAGGGATCCCTCCCAGAAATTCGGCACCAAGGTTTGGGTCGAGCAGGCGGAGGAAGACCTGAAGAACCATCAGTTCCAGACCGTGAAAAAAGAGACTGTGGAAGAATGGAAAACGAACTCCGAAGAGTCCTGGATCATGGCGGCTTTCAAAATGACCGATTCCCGCAGCAACGAATGGTTCGATGAGGAGTGTGCTCTTTCCAAGGATGATTATTTGATCGTGGCCCATATGACCTTGCCCTTGAAGACCGCCCAGACGGACCATGGAAAGAAGCTTTTCCTAGCCATGGAAGACTCTCTGAGCCGCATCACCTGGTATATGCCCATTGGGGTCCGGGGCATTTCCTCGAGCCGGTATGAATTACAGCATTTCACGGAGCAGTTCTGCCGGGCTTTGGAGAGCAAGTCGGTGGTGCAGGTGGGCGGCTATTTTGACGAGATGTATCCGGAAAAGAGCAAGTGGAACGCTTGGTACCAGCAAGCTATTGCCGGCGATCCGAAATCCTTCGACCTGCAGGCCCAATTGAGCGGGTTGGTCATCAATGGCGACGGGGCCACGGCCTCTTTCACGCTCGTCCGCAAGGATAAAGACAAAGATTCCAAGCCGGTCAAACTGGAGCGCAATTTCAAACTGGCTAAAAAAGACAGCCAGTGGAAGATCACTTTATCGTTGGACAAATAAAGATTAACCACAGAGTACACGGAGTACACAGAGTAAGGCGAAAACTGTCTAAATTTTAACGTTATGTTTTGGGTTCGAATGGCCTAGATATTTGGGTTTAGTCCCGTGAACTCTGTGGCCGCCGAAGGCGGCCTGTGGTGAAATTGTTTAGGAAATGAGAGGCATCTATGCGTAGCATGACAGGCTTTGGCCGGGGAACCGGGGAATCCAAGACGGTACAAGTCGTGGCCGAGATCAAGACGGTCAATCACAAGTTCCATGACATTTCCGCCAAAATGCCTTCTTCCTATCAGTTCCTGGAGCCGGACGTGCGCGAAGTGGTCCTGGGTTCGGTCACCCGGGGCAAGGTGGAGATCTTCATCAAGGACCTGTCGCCGGACCGGAAAAGGACCATCCGTCTCAACGAAGAACTGATCGACGAATATCTCAAAGTCTCCAAAAAAGCCGCGACCAAGTTCAAGCTCAAGGGTGAGCTTTCCATCGAGACCCTGCTCAAGATGCCCGATGTGCTGCAAGTGGTCGAGGAAGAACGCCAGGAAGCGGACCAGAAAAAAGCGCTGGTCGCCGCGGTCGAGGAAGCCTTGAAAGCGCTGGAAAAGATGCGCCAATCCGAAGGCGGGCGCCTGGGCAAGGATATGTTGGAAAAGGCCAAGGAAATTTCGCAAGTGGTCAATCAAGTCCGTCAACGCCACAAAGTGGTCGTTGCTGAAAAGGTCAGGGCCTTCAAAGAGAAGATCACCGATTTTCTGCCCGAGCCTTTGATCGATCAGGTCCGATTAGCCACAGAAGAGACAGTCATCCTGCAACGCCACGATATTGCCGAAGAGTTGACCCGGTTGGACAGCCATTTAGAGGCCCTTCAGGAAACCCTGAAGGATAAGGGCGCGGTGGGCCGCAAATTGGACTTCCTCATCCAGGAAATGAACCGGGAAGTGAATACGACGGGCTCCAAGTCGGCGGACGCCAAGATGGCCCAAAGCGTGGTGCGGCTTAAGGAGTTGTTGGAACAACTGCGGGAACAGATCCAAAATATAGAATAATCTTGAATCTCAAAGTTCACGAAGACCACAAAGTGATAAACACTAAGAATTTCAAGCCGATACCGGCAGAAATTGAAAAGATTGGAAAATCCGTTTTGGATGCGGCTTTTCGGATTCATTCCTCTTTGGGGCCGGGTTTATTGGAAAGTGTTTATGAGTCTTGCTTAGTCCATGAATTGTCCAAGTCTGGTATCGTTTGTCAGCGTCAAGTTGGATTGCCTGTTGTTTATGATGATTTGAAATTCGAGGAAGGCTTCCGGATTGATGTTCTGGTTGAAAATAAGATCGTTCTTGAACTGAAGTCTGCGGAAGCACTACTGCCGGTCCATCAGGCGCAAATGCTGACTTATCTTCGTCTTTTTGGGTGTCGGTTGGGCTATTTGATTAATTTTAAAACCGTGTCTTTGAAAAGCGGCATCAAAAGGTTTATTTTGTGAGAACTTTGTGATCTTAGTGTCCTTGGTGGTTCAAGATGAATGTTAAAAGAAAAGGGTTGCTGATCGTTCTTTCCTCCCCCTCGGGCGGGGGAAAGACCACCATTGCGCACCAACTCATGGCCAAGGACAAGAACATTGTCCGGTCCATTTCCTGTACGACCCGCAAGCCCCGTTCGGGTGAGAAAAGTGGCCGAGATTATTTCTTTGTGACC
This sequence comes from candidate division FCPU426 bacterium, assembly GCA_027452205.1. Taxonomy (GTDB): domain Bacteria; phylum Oederibacteriota; class Muellerivitia; order Muellerivitales; family Muellerivitaceae; genus Bog-1183. The sequence goes on from DAIDGV010000027.1 coordinate 55,377, forward strand.
GTTCCTAAGTTTAAAGCCATGGTAAAAGCGAAGAAGTTCCTGGAGTGGGCCAAAGTGCATCAAAATTTTTACGGCACCCCGGCCCATTGGGTGGAGGCCCAACTGAAGAAGGGGAAAGATGTCCTCTTCGTCATCGATGTTCAAGGCGGCAAGATCATTAAGCACAAGGCCCCCCATGCCCTTTTGGTTTTCGTAAAGCCTCCCAGTTTCACGGTCCTGAAACAGCGGCTTTTGGGCCGGAAGAGCGATAGCGCGGAAGCCCTGAAAGTGCGCCTGAGCGACGCCAAGTGGGAAATGAAAGAGGGGAAGCATTACGATCATCGGGTGATCAATGACCGTTTATCCCACGCGGTCAAAGAAGTCCGAAAAATCATTCAAAACGAACGAAAAAAAGCCTGAGCAAAGGCCCGGAACAGGGGCTTTTTTCTTACGAAAACCCTGGTTCTTGAGTATAATTCGCATCCCGTAGAGAAACCCCGAAGGAGCTGTCATGACCGACGAAAAGAAAGTCCAGACAATGGAAACCATCCCGAATAAGTATGTTTCCGTCCTGGCCGCCTCGAAGCGCGCCCGCCAATTACTGGATCGCGCCGAAAAGCACAATTTGACCGTGGATACGGAAAAGGTCATTTTGCAGGCTTTGAACGAGTTCATGATCGGCAAGGTGACCTACACCAACGCCCCAGTCAGTTCCAAGAAGCGTTCCAAAGACAAAGAATAAGCTTTCCACCCAAGCCCCGGCCTCCTAGCCGGGGCTCCGGGCGACTCCGCCGAGCATCGAGTCCTTCCATGACCCAAGGCCGCAAGAAACCCAGAGTTCTTTTAGGCGTGACCGGCAGTGTGGCCGCTTATAAAGCGGTCGATCTGATCCAACGATTAAAACCCTTCTCTGAAATCAAAGTGGTGGCCACGGAGGCCGGTTCGAAACTGGTACCCCTGAAGGCCCTGGAAAAGGCCTCGGGCTCCAAGGTTTGGACCAGTCTTTTTAAAGGCGCTACCCCCATCGCGCCCGGAACCCCCAGCGGCAGCCATCCCTTAGCGGTCGTCCCCCATATCGAATACGCCAAATCCGCCGATCTGGTGCTGATCGCACCAGCCAGCGCGGACATCTTGGCCAAACTGGCTTTAGGTCTGGCCAATGACCTGTTATCGACCCTTTGTCTTTACGCCACTTGTCCGATCTGGGTGGCCCCGGCCATGAACGTCAAAATGTGGAACCACCCGGCGGTGAAACAGAACGCCGGTGTGCTTCGCTACCGGGGCGTTCGATTCCTGGGCCCGGAAAGCGGCCACTTGGCTTGCGGGGAAGTAGGGGATGGCCGTTTCGCGGAGCCCGCTGAGATCGCCCTACAAGTGCAAAGCTACTTCGAGAATTTCGACCGTTGGGCGGGCCGGAAGATACTGGTCACCGCGGGTCCGACGGTTGAACCCATCGACCCGGTGCGGGTCATCAGCAATCATTCCAGCGGCAAGATGGGTTATGCGTTGGCCCAAGCGGCGCTAAACCGGGGAGCGGAAGTGGTCCTCGTGACCGGACCTACCAGGATCATCCCGCCGGTGGGTGCAGAAGTGGTGGCGGTCAAGACCGCCGAGGAAATGCGCCAGGCGGTCAAAAAGGTCTCGGCCCATGTCGATCTTTTCATCATGGCGGCGGCGGTGGCGGATTACCGGGTCACCTCGGTAGCGAAATCCAAGATCAAAAAGACAGATAAAGGCTTAACACTGCAACTGACCCCCAATGCGGACATTCTGGGCGAGGTCCTGAAAAACCGTAAAAAAGATCAAAAGGTCATCGGTTTCGCCGCTGAGACGGACCACCTTGAAAAGAACGCTTCGGAAAAGTGGAAACGTAAACCCTGTGACCTGTTGGTGGCCAACTCGGTGGGTGGTCAGAATAGCGCCTTTAACGGCGACCGGAATGAACTATTGGTCTTCAGTCAAAAACGCTCTAAACCGGTCTTGCTCAAGAAGGATTACAAAAGCCGGTTGGCTGAACAGATCCTGGAAATGATCGATGAATAAGGTTCGGATGACGGCATACCCATTCCTGTTGTTCGTCTTGGCCTTTCTTTACTCCTCGCCCGTCCTTTCGGGTGTCCTTTCCCGTGAAGGTAAACCTCTTTTCGTGCCGGGTGAAGTGCTGGTGCGCTTCAATGATGACGCCCAAGAAACGGACAAGACAAAAGTCTTTTCCGCGGCGAAGACCCATGCCTCGGTAGACCTGGATGCTTTGTCGGTGCAGGGAGTTTATAAGATGCAATTGGCCGACGGGGTCGATGTGCTCAAAACCGTCGAGAGCCTCAAAGGCATGTCCGGTGTGCGCTATGCCCAACCGAACTACAAGTATTATGCCTTGGGCTGTACGGCCCCGAGCGATCCGGATTACACCAGCCCTTATAGCTGGCCGTTGGTGAAGATCCAGGCGCCCCAAGCCTGGACCCTGATCAATTGGCCTTCCTGTCCCCCGGGAAGCGGTGTGACGGTGGCGGTGCTGGATACGGGGATTGACCGCACGAACCCGGACCTTTCAGGGGTCCCTAATATCGGCTACAACGCTATTGGGGCTGTTGGTGAGGAGGCGGTTAGTTGCACCACTTGTGTTGGCTGCAGCGCTTATTACACTACGCCTTATTCCAATACGACGGATGATTATGGGCACGGCACCTGGGTGTCGGGCATCATCGCGGCGGCTTGGAACAATGGCGCTGGTTTGGCGGGTTTGGCGGGCGGTGCGGTGATCATGCCGGTCAAAGTTTTGGATTGTTCGGGCAGCGGCTCCAGTAATTCCATCTCATCGGGCATCAATTACGCGATCAACCACGGTGCCAAGGTGTTGAGCATGTCCTTGGGCGGTCCCCAGGATACTTTCGAACAAGAAGCCATTCAGGGAGCTTTGAATGCGGGTTGTGTGGTCGTGGCCGCGTCAGGGAATGATTACGCGAACACGCTTGAGTATCCGGCAGGATATTCGGGAGTGATCGCGGTGGGCGCCAGCGATGAGAATGATAATGTGGCTAGCTATTCCGATGGCGGGACGGGGTTGGACGGTAAAGTCCTAGACTTGGTCGCGCCAGGCGGGGCTACAGCACCGGATACTACCCAAAGCTTCAATACCGCGGCGGCTTATACCCTTTTCAGTGACTTTGTCGATCCTTTGCCTGCTGGCGCTGTTAATGACGGCGGGTTTGATTATGATCCAGCCGATCGACACTATGGTTTGGCAGCTGGTACATCGGGGGCCACTCCTTATGTTTCCGCGGCGGCGGCCTTGGTCCTTTCCTTGAACCCGACCTGGAGCAACACCCAGGTGGCCCAACAACTGATCAATAACACCGATAGCTTGAACGGAAACACAGGTTGGGACGTCAGGTCCGGTTATGGAAGATTGAATGTTTATAAGGCACTGTCCAGTTCTTTGGGGTCGGGCCAGGTGACGACCTTTACGAAGACCTTCAATAGCCCTAATCCCTTCTATGCGGACTTACAGCCCTATACCCACATTACGCTAGTTATGAGCCAAGCCCAATCGGTCCAGCTGTCCATTTATGACACGGCGGGGGAAACGGTTTTGAACCGCACCTACGCTTCGGGCCAGTTGAACAATGACCCTTCCACCCCGCAGTTCAAGTCCTTCTATATCGCCTGGGATGGCAAGAATGGCGCGGGCCAACCGGTAAAGACGGGTGTCTATTTTTACACGGTCAACATTGCCGGACAGATATCCCATAACAAGATCGTTGTGATCCGGGGCCCCCAATGAGGTGGACGCGTTCAATAGGTCTGCTGATGCTCCTCCTGTTCTGGACCCTGCCGGTGTGGGCCGATCAACAAGGGGGTCAGAGACCGGCGGCTTACTTGGACATGGGCGTGGGCGGAATGCAGAACGCCATGGGCGGCACGGGGGTGGCGGTCCGGAACGATGTAGCCGATGGTTACTGGAACCCGGCTGGCTTGACGGCCTTGCGGGGTTTTCAAGTGGAAGACCAATACACCCTTCTTTCCCTGAATCAGGAATTGAACTATTTGGGATTAGCCAACAACTTCCGGGATAAATTCTTTTACGGTCTTTCCTGGATCTATTACAGCGCGGGGAACGATCTGGAAGCCCGTACGGGACCCTCTTTGAACCCGGACAGCATTTTTTCCGACCTGGAAATGACCTTCATTGTTTCTTTGGCCATTCGCATCGACCCCCGGTGGGCACTGGGTCTGAATTTAAAGATATTGACCCAGAACCTAGGTTCCTTTTCATCCGGTGTCGGTTTTGGGGAAGACTTTGGTTTGCAATATCGACTGACCAAAGACACCACCTTGGGATTGATGATCGAGGATATCTACACAAGCCTGACTTATAGTTCGTCCACGTCCTCCAGTTCCACGGATCCAGCCCAGATCCGTCCGACGACTTTCAAGGTTGGCGTGGCTGACCATGAGGAACAATGGAACTTGAAAGGAACGGCTGACCTAGCCTGGAGCCAGGATCTGGGCCTGGAACCGCGTCTGGGTGTTGAATGGCGCCCCTTGGATGGTTTGGCGTTGCGGGGCGGTTTTTGGGCAGAGAATTTGACCGCGGGAGCTGGAGGCGGATCGCCTTTGGTCTATTTGACGACCGGGGTCGCTCTTTTACTCCCGGTCCAGGGTAATTTGCTAGAATTCGACTATTCCATCATCCCGGACCGCATCGACGCGGGTGCCATCATCAACCAGATCGCTATCACCGGAAAGTTCCTCTAATGGACATTCAAACCCACTTAAAAGCTATCCAACGTTTAGGGGTCAAATACGTCTCTTTGACCTCTTCAACTTCGCCCGAAAGGGAAGTTGTTGTCGAGACGGCTTCACCAGTTGCGATTCCTGCCCCGGCCCCACAGGTCACTACCGAAGTCGTGCCCACGGGGATTCCCTCATGGGTGACCGCGTCCGAGAACAGCGTGAAGGCCATGGAATTGATCGCTTTTTATCAGGATATCCATGAGTGTCAAAATTGCCCCCTGGGGGCGACCCGGAAACATTTTGTGTTCGGCAGCGGCAATCCTGAGGCCAAGGTGATGTTCGTGGGTGAGGCCCCGGGCGCCGATGAGGATGAACAAGGCCTGCCTTTTGTGGGTCGGGCCGGCCAACTTTTGACCAAGATCATCGAATCGACCCAAGCCTGGAAAAGAAAAGAAGTATTCATCTGTAATGTGCTCAAGTGCCGTCCTCCGGGAAATCGAACGCCCTTGCCTGAAGAAGTGGAACAGTGCCGTCCTTATTTAGAAGAACAGATCAGGGTCGTTGGACCCAAGCTCATCATGGCTTTGGGCGCCAGCGCGGCCCAGGCGCTTTTGAAGACCAAGGAACCGGTCGGGAAATTACGCCAGGGTTGGCATGATCTTCAAGGGATCCCTTTGAAGGTCACCTATCACCCTGCCGCTCTTTTACGGGATGAGACCCGCAAGAAGGATGTCTGGCAGGACATGAAAGAATTCACTGCCAAATACAAAGAGTTGGAAGGGCTTTGACCGCTACGCAGGACCATGCTTTTCGCCGATGGGTCCTGAATCTTGTTATAATCCTCTCGTCTTTTACCCTGGATCCTAGGATCAAGCCCATTTCATGAACTATTTGAGCTATTTCCTCAATCCAGCCAATTGGTTCTTCCCACCCTCCCGCCGGTACCGGCTTGAAGTCCACGCCTTTGACAGTGAAGTTTCCAAGATCAAGGATTTTGCCCAAGCCATCTGCACCGTGGCGGGTTATTCCCTGGCCGACGCCAATGTCATCAAATTGGTTCTTGAAGAGGTTTGCGTCAACATCATCCGGCACGCTTATACGGAAAGCTCCAAGGGGCCCATTTTGGCCGAAATGAGCATCGGGTTCTTTGGTATGCGTATCAAGGTCATGGATCAAGGCCAGAGTTTCGACTTCAAGAGCGTGAAAGACCCGGACCTGGACCATTATGTCGAAGTAGCCAAAAGAGGAGGTCTGGGACTTTGGGTCATTCGGAAAATGATGACCAATGTCCATTACCGTTCTTTGGACGACCATAACGAATGGACCCTTTATTACCGTCCCTCCAATGAAACCGAAGAGGAAGAAAAAAAGACCCCGGCGTGGGACGGTCTTTCGCTTAAGTTCACCCTGGCCTCTTTTTTGCTTTTCACTTTCCTGATCTTCCTGGTCTATGTACTCACGGTGTTGGTCACTGTGCCGATCCTTGGGCCTATGGATACCCTGGCCCGGCGGTTGGGGGCCGGGTACACGACCACCCTGGGCCGGGGTATCGTGTTGGTCTATGGTTTGGGTTTGGCGGGTTTCGCATTGATCTTTTACAAACTTTTCCATCCCTTGGTCTCTTCGCGGGATCCCCGAACGAACTTGCGGGACCGGTGGAGGTTACGGCAGGCTTTTTTGAAGGATCGGGAAGAATATGACAGGCTCTTGAAGGTCTTGACCGAAATGGAGCAGAACAAAAAGGAACTGCAACAAAAGAACCGGGATAGCGTGTCCCGGGAAGCCCAATTACAGGAAGAACAACGGGCGGCTTTAGAAAAAGTGGCACTCCTTGAGGCTCAACTGGAGTCCGAGAAGAACGCCAATGCGGCTAAGATGGCATTGGAACCGGCACCCTCGAGAACGGACAAGGTATCCGAACAGGCCGATGAAGTGCGGGCGATCCTGACCGGCTCGGATCCCGTCAAAATGCGGTTGGAAAAGGAACTGGAAGACGCCCAAGCCCGTATCCGCACCCAGTCCCATTTTGAGGAGGGAATTCGCAAAGAAGTGGAAGTGGCCCAACAGATCCAACACGCGCTCCTTCCCAAAGAATATCCCCAAATCGAGGGGTTCCAAGTGGGCGCATCCTATCGGGCGGCCAGCGAAGTGGGCGGCGATTATTATGACTTTATTTGGGTGGACCCGACCACACTGGGCATCGCGGTGGGGGACGTGGCCGGTAAGGGCGTGCCTGGGTCGATGGTGATGGCCATGATCCGCACGGCCATGCGTCTGGAAGCCAAAAAGAACAAGTCTCCGGCCAACGTGTTGTTAAAGGTCCACGAGCATGTGAATGGAGATATGAAAAGAGGGATGTTCGCCACGATGTTCTATATCGTGCTGGATTCCCGCAACCGGTCCATCAGTTACGCCAGCGCGGGACACAATCCCATGGTGCTTTACCGCGGTTCTACCGATGAAGTTTACTTCTTGAAACCTAAGGGGTTCCCCCTAGGCATCGATCTGCCCGATGAAAGCTTGTTCGCAAAGACCATGGCCCTACAAAAACTAAGCCTTCAAAAAGATGATCTGCTTCTTATTTATACTGACGGCGTGACCGAGGCTATGAACTCGAAAAACGAACAGTTCGGTGAGGATCGGATGATCCAGGCCGTACGCGAGAACTGCCATCTGCCGGCGGCCGAAGTGGTCCAAAAGATCGAGGAAAGTATCGCCCGTTTCGTGGGCGGAGCCGCGCAAAGCGACGACGTGACCATCGTGGTCATCAAGGAGAACCTGCAAGCGGAGGACGTCATCTACAAGTTCCGCAAACAGCTATTGAAATTGGTAGATGACGGCACTTCCATCGCCGAGGCTTGCCGTCAACTGAATGTCTCGCCACAGACCTACTATTACTATAAAGCTATCCACGACAAGAAGGGGGACGCGGGTTTAAAACCGGTGTTCCCTAAGAAGAGAGCCGCCGTGCATGAGCTTTCCTTGGACCAACGCAACGCGGTCTTGTCGGTGGTGAAGTCCAATCCGGAGTTGGGCGCGGGACAGATCGTGGAGTTCCTCAGGAGCGTCCGGAAACCTGCCATCAAGTTGGAAACGAAGGTAGTTTCCGACTTCCTGAACCGCAAGGGCTTGGGTGAAGCCAAGGAAAGAAAGGTCTTCGCGGCCAACGAGATTGACACCGTTTAAGCACCCCTGGATAATGAAATCCTCTTGCTGTGGTTGAAACCACTTCGAGTTAAAGGCCTACACTTTTGGAACCCATCACCTTTAAGTCGCTCATTGAGATCGAAGGCAAACACTTCATCCTCGAGACTTCCTCCATGCCGGGACGTCCCCGGTATTCCTATTACATCCAACTTGACGGCCGTATCATTTCCCAAAAAGAGTCCGATTTTCCTGAGGGCCTCAGCGATGAAGGGATGAAAACCTTCCTGCAGAACAGCCATAAAGCCCGGGCGGTGGAACTGGAATCCATTTTTCGTCTCAACCGCAAGATCGACGAGAAAGCCACGCCGGATACTTGCTGGAAAATGGGGGTCATCCTTCTTTCAAACGGTTTTTACGAGGATGCCAAGAACCGCTTCCTGAAAGCCATGGAAATCGATCCGGTCCATCTTCAATCGGCCAAATGTTACGGTATCACCTTGATGCTGCTCGGCGACATGGAAGGGGCCATCGCGGCCTTGAACCGAGCCAAGGAATTAGGGCCTTCTTTCGCGGACATCTATTACCACTTGGGCAACGCTTACTTGTTCAATAAGGACCTGGACCAAGCGGTCCAAAGTTATCTTCAAGCCCTGCAGATCAACCCCCGTTACGCCGATGCCCGGTTGCGGTTGGCTACCGCTTGCGTAGGCTATCTGCTCCAATCAGCCAGTCAGTTGAATGACGCCAAGAGCAATGAATTGGTCGACCGGTCCCGCAAGGAAGCGGAAACCGCGGCTTCTTTGAATCCCAAGGTCCGGAACCGGTCTTTCTTGTTGGCCATCGATTTCCTCAAGTCGAAGAAATACCAACAAGCCTATCAGGCTTTCCTTGAAGTTCGTCCGAAGTACGTTCCCCGCACGGGGGATGAGATCGTCTTTTATTTCAATTTGACCCTGTTATACGGTAATGAGGGCATCGACCTGCAAATGACCGAACAGTATGTGGAAAAGCTGGCGAAGGTCATCGAGGAATACCCGCAGTACGCCGACCTGCATCATCATTTGGGGGTGGCTTATTTGATCAAAGGCCGTTTCGACGTGACCCGTTCCTTGAAAGAGTTCCAGAAGGCCCTGGAGATAAATCCCCAATATAAAAAAGCCATCGTTCACTCGGCGGACGTGGAAGACCTGAACAAAAGGGTTCTGGTTGTTTTGAAGAAGACCATCATTTCAGTGACGTCATCCAACTAATTCAACCGTTGTTGCCGTCGCCCAAGTAGAAGTTCTGTTCCAGGAACTTCGCTTTTTCCGGTGTCATGGAATCGAAAGACAGACCGTAAGCGAAACGTCCCATGGACTTCATGGGGTTCTTGTGGACCCAAACGATCTTGCCCAAATAGACCACGGTGGGGCTGGCTTCGAGCGAAGGCAATTCCAACTGTACTTGGTCCCCGATCTCCATGGTTTGGTTCGAATAGATCTGGGCGCCGGAGAGGCTGATGTTCATCAAGTGAACCCCGAAATCCTCTTCTTTGTTGGTTTTGATCGGCTTCACCCGGCCCTTGATGGGGCGGACAACGAGGACTCGGCGGTGTTTCCGTTTTTCGATGCCAGAGTGGGTGGGGTGAAGTTTGGACATTTCTTTGGGTACTCCCTTGCCTGGTTGAAGTCTGCCAGCCCATGGCAGGATGGTGAAAAAGTCCTTGAGAGGCCTTTTTTTGTTTACGAACGAGCCACAATAAGAAAAAATCCATCTTCTTGGAGGCTCGTTCCAACTCATGGCTGCCGACGGGGTCCTGAAAATACCTTTCAGAACCCTGTTAGAATAGCATCGGGGCGAGTGGGTGAGAATCAAATTTCGGATCGTTCAGGTCCTTGGCCGTTAAGTCCATGGGGTCTCTTTTTATCGATAGTTAACCAAAGGAAAAGCATGAGCTCGAAGCAGGTTAGGGTCCGTTTTGCCCCCAGTCCCACCGGTTATCTACATGTGGGAGGCGCCCGAACGGCTTTATTTAACTGGCTTTTTGCCCGTCATTCGGGAGGACGGTTCATTCTCCGCATCGAGGACACAGACCGGGAAAGGTCCAAACCCGAGTATGAAGAGGCCATCCTGCGGGACATGAAATGGTTGGGCCTGGATTGGGATGAGGGTCCGGGCGTGGGCGGGGAGAAGGGGCCCTATCTGCAGACCCAACGGGGTGATCTTTACCGCCAGCAATTGGAAAAACTCCTTGCCCAAGATAAGGCTTACCCTTGTTTTTGTTCTCCAGAAGAATTGACCGCGGACCGGGAAGCCCAACAGGCCGCCGGAAAGATCTACCGTTATTCAGGCAAATGCGCCCGCTTGAGTCCCGCTGAATCCCAAGCGCGGGTCGGCCAAGGGGAAGCTTTCGCGGTGCGGTTGAGAGTGCCCGAAGGCGCAACGGTCTTCAAGGATTTGGTGAAGGGCGAGGTGAAGGTGGACCATCAGGAGATCGACGACCTAGTCTTGGTGCGCCGGGGCGGGGAACCGACCTACAACTTTGTGGTGGTGGTTGATGACGCCTTGATGGAAATTTCCCATGTCATCCGGGGGGACGATCATCTTTCCAATACCCCCAAACAGATCCTCATCTATCAAGCGCTGGGATTTCAATTACCCCAGTTCGCCCATATTCCGCTCATCCTAGGCCCGGATCGGTCGCCCCTCTCTAAACGTCATGGCGCCAGTTCGGTGAGCGAGTTCAAGCGTCAAGGTTATTTGCCGGAGACCATGATGAACTATCTGGCCTTGTTGGGTTGGTCCTTGGATGATAAGACCGAATTGATCAGTAAAGACGCCTTGATCAGGCATTTTAGTTTGGACCGGGTCGTCAAAAGCCCGGCGGCTTTTGACTATGACAAACTTCAATGGATGAATGGCCAGTATTTAAAGAGCGTGGGTGAAGACCGATTCTTCGGATTGTGCAAAGAACGGCTTTTGGAAACAGGCACCTTGACGGAAGACGATTTTAAAAATGATGGGGCCTATTTAAAAAGGATCATCGCGTTGGTGAAGGGAAACTTGAAGTTGATCTCACAGGTGGATGAGCAACTGACCTATTTCTTGAAGGATATTGATTCCTATGATCCTGTAGCGCTGGCCAAGTTCAAGATGGCGGAGAATATCCCGGTTTTTGAGATGGCGATCTCGCTCCTGGAAGGGACAGATTCCCTGGCGGCGGTTCCACTGGAAGAAAAGTTCCGCGTGGCGGCGACCCATGCGGGTCGTAAATTCGGCGAGTTCGTTCATCCCATGCGGCTGGCCCTAACGGGCCGTGCGAACAGTCCCAATCTTTTTGAAGTAATCGAGGTTTTGGGCAAAGACCGTTGTTTGAAACGATTTCATCAATTCCTTCAAATGCTCCGTCAATAAGAAGCCTTATTGATGGGGGATGGGTATAATGGGCCCCGTTGATCAGGGTCTTAAAGCCGAAAAGGGGGCTGCGCCATGGCGAGCATCATCGATTTCGTATTCAACCGGGGAGAGAGCAAAGGCCGGCTGAGGCCCATTCACCGCAATGATTGGGCTATGGTGGTTGGTTGGTGGAACGACCCGGAAGTCCGCCGCTTGTTCGACGTCCATTTCGTTAATCAAACTTTCGCGGACGCCGAAAAATGGTTCTCCAAGGCTGAGACGGGAGAAGGGGAACAACTTCCCCGGTCTTTTGTGATCGAGGTCGACAGTAAAGGTAAGTGGCTACCGGTTGGTACCGCGGAGTTCTATAGTGAAAGACCATCCCACAAGACCGTCGAATTCGGCTTCTTGATCGGGGACAAGAACTGGTGGGGTAAAGGTATCGGCACCGAGACCGCTAAGCGTATGACCAAATACGGCCTTGAGGAACTGGGTTTTCACCGTATCGGGGCGGTTTCGGCGGCCTATAACGTGCGATCCATGAACGCCCTTCAAAAGGCAGGGTTCCAGATCGAGGGTATCCGCAAAAGCTATGTTTTGCGGGATGGTCAATATCATGACCAAACCCTCATGTCGGTTGTGCGGGAAAGCTGATTTGGGGCTTTTCGAGTCCCTTGAAACTTGTTAAAATCCCGCCTCTTTTCGACTGATTGGGAGATCGTCTAACGGTAGGACAGCAGATTCTGGATCTGCTTATCTAGGTTCGAATCCTAGTCTCCCAGCCATTTTCTATTTAAAACAGGTCGGCATCCTTTCCCTATAGGTGGAGGGTTCGTTGAAAAAATGTCCTCAATGCGGCGCCGAGAATCAGGACCAGGCCAAGTTCTGCGGAATGTGCCGGGCCAGTTTGGTCAAGCCTAAGGGCCCTTCCGAAATGCCGCCCCGAAAAAAGAATACTCCCATCTATATCGCTCTTGGCGTTCTCACTTTCGGAGCAGTTGTCTATTGGTCCATTACCCACCAGACTGGTGTCGACACGGTCGCGCCCTCGAACCTGACCGTTGAAGATCTGGACCATAAGGGTGACGTGGCTTTTAACGAAAAGGACTATAAAGAGGCTTTGCTCCGTTATCACCAAGCGGCGGACAAAGGTGATCCTTTGGCCCAAAACTTCGTGGGCTGGATCTATCAGAATGGCCTGGGCGTTCCCGCTGATCCAAAACAAGCTCTCGTGTGGTACCACAAAGCCGCCGACAAAGGTTACGCTCCTTCCCAAACGAACGTGGGTTGGTGTTATCAAAATGGTTTGGGCGTCACGGCCGATTATGCCCAGGCGATCGTTTGGTACAAGAAGGCCGTTGCCCAGGGAAATGAATCGGCCGAGATCAACATGGGATATCTTTATGAGAACGGTATCGGGGTTCCTAAAGACCTCGACGAGGCCAAAAAGTGGTACCAAATGGCGGCTAAGAACGGCAATCAAGAGGCCAAGAAGGATCTGGATATGCTTGAAGCCAAACAGATCAATCTCAACGCGCTTATGGGCAGTGGGGCCGTTAACGGTCAATAAATACCATCGCCAAAGCTCGTTTCGACGATTTTTTGTTAGAAGAACAGCAAAAATCCATCCGATAAAAGTTATCAAAAACACGCCAATCCCATATAAGAAAAACGTTTGAACTGTATTTGCTTTTTGTGAAGCGATACATTATCGAAATACAACGCCACCATTATGCCCTGCGCTAAAAGCGCTTTCTTGCTAATAACGATTAAAGGTCTGTTTTTGAAGAACAAAGGCGTACGGAACAATTTACGTTTTTACGGGATCATCATCGCTCTTCTTTGGTTTGCCGGCGTAAATTCGGCGCAAGCTCAAACTTGTACGCCTGTCTCGGCTACCTTGCTTGGTTCGGCGGATGATGAGCTCGAAATATGGATCAACGGGAACGGACCCTATCCTTCTTCGGGACCGATCAGTTACCTGACCGCGGGCGGGGCAAGCGGCTATTCCCCGATTTCCCTTCCAGTCGCGGCTTTCAATACGACGGGCACTAATACCATCGCGGTGCTGAACCAAAATCTGACCGCCTCGGTGGTGGAAGCGTCCTGGGTGATCCAGATCAATTGTTCCAGCGGACAAGTGCAATACATCACCAGCGCCGATCCCACCCTTAAGATGTACGATTCGGTGGATGCGGGTTGCGCTTCGGGTCCTCCGGCGCCCTCGCCGCCCCCCGATGGGGGAGGGAATGCCTGGTATTCGCCCAATTACACTTTGTCCTCGACCTATTTCACGACCACTCCCACGGTCGTCACCAATCCAGCGGGGGTCTGGTTACAGCCCATTTATAACCCGGTGACCGGTCTTTTGCAGCCTTGGATCTCCGTCAATAACACGGGTACGGACAACAGTGCGTGCGAAGGTCTTTATTACCGGGATGTTGTTACGATCAATCCCCAACCCTATATTCCGCCAAGTTTTTCCATTACAAAATCGGCTAATCCGACCACCATCGCGAAAAGTTATAGCGCGGGGACCATCGCTTATAAGTTGGTGGTTTGTAATGGCGGCGCGGCCATCAATACGCCGGTCACCATTTATGACAATCTTCAATACAACATCGGCGCTTATTATTCAGGCCCTACTTATAACTTTTCGCCGCCCAACCAGATTTTCTATAACGCGGGAGCGGGGCAATATGGCAGTCCGACCCAATTTATTTTTCCGGATGGGTTCGTGGGGAATGGCGCGTGCGTGACCATTACCTATAACATGTCGATGGGCGACACGATGGACGCGGCGGTCACGACCTGCACTTTGATCAATCAAGCCGCCGTGACCTATGCGTTAACGCCGGCTTATGGTACCGCGGCGGTGACCATAAGCGGTTGCGCCGCTTCGGCGAACACCTCGACCAGCACCAGTACCCATACACAGACCAATACGCCGACCAAGACCAATACCCAAACCTCCACACCGACGGTCACCTATACGCAGACGGCTACCTTTACCCGCACACCGACCAACAGCATTACGCCCTCGCCCACCTCGACCATGACCAACACGGTCACTAATACCGCAACTGTCCTGAACACCAATACTAGTACCGACACTTCCACTCAAACCGTCACGCGTACCCAGACCAACACCATTACAGCTTCCCCCACATCGACCATGACGAACACCATGACCGATACAGTGGTCAATACGAATACCCAGACAGCCACGGTGACCCAGACCAATACGAATAGCGCCACCTTGGTCAATACGGCCACCTTCACCAATACCCGTACGAATACAAACACCATTACACCTAGTCCGACTAATACGAATACAGCCACTAATACTGAAACCTTGGTCAACAGCGCTACTAACACCCCCTCGGTGACCAATACGAACAGCACTACCCCCAGCCCCACCAATACCAATACGGCCACCAGTACGGATACCCTGGCCGATACGGCTACCATGACCAATACGGTCACGGTTACCAATACTCACACCGATACAGCTACCAGCACGCCGACCCTGTTCAATACCGCCACCAACACCTCGACGAATACCTCCACTTCCAGCTGGACCCCTACGGCCACCAACACCGACACCACCCTCAATACTTTTACCCCTACCAGTACACGCACTTCGACCGCCACCGCGACTAACACCAATAGTGTGACCAGCACCCGTACGGGGACCAGCACTTCAACGGTGACAGCCACCCAAACGAGCACCAATACGCCGGTGTCCTCGGTGAGCATGGTAAAGATCGCCAGTGAGACACAGGCTCAGTCCGGGGATACGATCACCTATGGCATCACCCTCAATGTGAATGGGAACGTTCTGAACAATCCGGTGGTGACGGACATGCTGCCTTCAGGCATCACCTTCTACTTGGTCGGCAATTACCCAACGGGCACAAGCTTCTCCAACAACAACGGGACCTTGACCTGGATCTTGCCCCCGGCTCTGGCTCCGGGTACTTATACGTTGACCTATAAGGCGAAAGTGAATAATTTTGCCATGGCGGACGTGCCTCTGACCAATCACGCGCAGTTGAACTACAGCGGCGGTCCGACCTTGAATGCATACGCGCCAGTGACAGTCATCGGAAATTTCAGTATCGGGATCAATATCTATAACAGCGCCGGGGAAGTGATCCGTACCATCCCGATCCAGCATTTCAGCACGGCCATCACCAACATCACCTTATCCACGACGAACACCATTACCTCCCTACAAGGGCCTGGAAGCAGTATCAACATTTTGTTCAATGGTTATGTGATCGGGACTTGGGATGGGAACAACAACCAGGGCCAGCCGGTGGGAAATGGAAGTTACCGTGTTCAGATCGACAACATCGCGGCTTCCGGCACGGTCACCAGCGTGTCCCAGAACGCTATCGTGAACCGTTCCATCGCACAAGCGGAAGTGGATATCTTCAATCAAGCTGGGGAAGTGGTACGCCGTCTCTATAACGTATTGAGCAACCCGATCGGTTCGAGCATGACCAATGTGACCCTGAGCGCGCACGCCTTTATCCCCAGCGTTTCAGCCCCGGTCTCGAGTTTTGGATCGGCGGATTCCCAGTTGAGGATAGTTATCCAGGACACTTCCTCGCCGGTCACCCTGTCATGGGATGGAAGTACGGATAGCGGCACCTTCGTGACACCCGGAGAGTATCAAGTTCAGGTGCATTGGACCGATGGTAACGGCAATTCGACCAATATCACCCGGACAGTCCTTGTTCTTTCAACACCCAGCGCCAGCGGCGTGGTCCTGGCGGAACCGAATGAGCTTAAGGGCCCTAATCCCAGTACGACCATTACGGCGGCGGGGGTAAGTGGAGCGGCAAGCTTAAAAGTGAGGATCTACACCCTGGCGGGTGAATTGGTCCAGACGCTGACTTCGGCCTCGACTAGCTTGACCTGGACACCTCCAGGTTTGGCTAGCGGGCTTTACATTGCTAGCGTGGAGGTCGATAACGCCAGCGGAGTTGTTTTGACCCATCAGCATTTGAAATTGCTGATCCTGCATTAGAAAACCCTTTTCAAGAGGCTCTTTAGTGTCCCTTTATGTCCAAAATCCTTTTGTTTTTCAGAGGATAATTGGATAAGTTATCTGGCCTATTTCCAATATTTCATTCGAAATGTGGGATAATTTTCAATCACTTAAAGATTTTGGCCCATGGCGGACATGAAGAAACTATCTAAAAACCTCATCTCTATCCTCATTGCATTCCTCTTTTTTCCTGTTTTGGCGAATGCCAACGTGGGATTGGGTAAACCCTTTACGGCCGGCAGTTCAGTGTTGATCGTTTATAATGGAGATGTCGGCTGGGATTCGGAGATCGAAGCCGGTTTCGTGAATTTATTGAAGAACATTGGACCTTTTTCCCCGACGAGCGGCACAGCGGTAGCGAACGGGGGTTTCAATTTTACCGTTACGACATTGAATGTGCCGAGCACTTTCAATGTGGGTACAACTTGGGCGACGCCACCCGGTAGCGCCATACAAAATGCGATCACGGGTGGGACCATCCAACCATTGGTTACTTCTGGTCACCCAACATATTGCATTATCTTTGACTTGCGCTTTACTCAAAATAACACTGATCCAGCGGGAACGATCAGGGGAGACACAATTACCCCAGGTGATATCACCGCATACGACAACTATCTTCAGAATGCCGGAAGTCTTTTCATTTTAGGTGATAATTATTGGAGCGCCGGTGCCCCTGGTGGATTCATATCACGTGAACAGAACATGTATCTTATGCTCAATTCAGTCCAGGCAACGGCTATGCCGAATAACTCAATCATTGTGGAAGGTGCGACAGGGAATACCAATTTTCCCGCGAACGCTGTAGCCGGTTATAACTTGATGACTAATTATAATAACTTGGCAGGTCTTTCGCTCCCTACTGTCTGGCCTGGACCCATTACGAGTTCGGTTGCCAACGGTTTGGGGTCGGGCGTGCCATGGGTGGAAATGACACCGGGTAACTGGGCCGGGGATAGCAATAATTTCCTTTCTCTTGCATGGACCGGCGCCGCAATGCAACCGCTTTATAGTAACGGTTACATGATGTATTGGGGAGACACTAATACGGTTCAAGATTGGGCCACCTCCGGTCCTTCTTTGGACGCAATGTCCGCATTCATGGAAAACGCGGTGGCATGGCTTTATAACGGCAACTGTTGTACTCCTCCAACCGACCTGGCTTGTCCCGGCGGCACGGCGGTAACAGTGACGGGCGGCAATCCGAATTTGGTCAGTTGTTTTGAATCGGGTTTGAACGGTTGGACGGGTGATGGGGCGGCTTTTGACGGAACAAAATCTTTTGAGGCTTCGGGCGGATCGGTGAAGGATACCCTTCCGGCCATTTGGTCCACGACGAATCTATTCACTTCGCCGACCTTCGCGGCGGGAACACTGACCCCCTATGAGGGGATCTGTTTTGAGATGATGAACACGACCGGCACCCCTTTGACCTTTGAAGTGCTTGGCGCGGGCACCGCTTGGCCCAATATAATCACTAATCCGACCACATTTAACTTACCCAGTGACGGTGCTTGGCATAACATCTGCTTATCTTTCGCGAACGATTTCACGGTTGCGACCAATCTTCAAATAGCGGTCACTACTGCCACTGGTTTCACGGGTAATGTTTGGCTGGATTCGGTTCAACTACAATCGAGCTGTAATCCTAACCCAATGGTGGCGGATCCCCACTGCTGCGCGGCTGCGAATACGTCCACTATGACGAATACGAATACGGTGACCAAAACCCAAACCAGTACCCCGACAGTGACCAACACCCAGACACGGACATCGACCGCGACGAATACAAATACGAATACTCCGACCATTCAAAATACATCGACTTCTACCGCTACTTCGACTAGCACGGTTACGGCTTCGCCCACGAATACGGTAACGAACACCCAAACCAATACGGCTACTTTGCAAAATACCGCGACAAATACCAATACATCCTCTTATACCCCGACGATGACTGTCACCAATACTTCTACTCCTACGCTGGCCGATACCGCGACTGTGACAAATACGGTAACCAATACCCAGACCGCCACCTCTAGCGCGACAGACACCAATACGAGCACCCCTTTGGCGAATACGGCAACTGATACCGATACTCCTACCGTCACCAATACCCAGACACCCACTTCCACG
>DAIDGV010000028.1 GCA_027452205.1 candidate division FCPU426 bacterium
GGCCACGAACAGCGCCACCAATACGAACACGGATACGGCGACCAACACCTCGACCGATACGGCTACGAACACCGCCACGAACACCGCAACTAATAGCGCGACTGATACGGATACCAACACGGCAACAGATACGGCGACGGATACGGCGACCAATACCGCCACAAATACGGCGACGAATAGCGCTACAAACACTTCGACCAATACGGCCACGAACAGCGCCACCAATACGAACACGGATACGGCGACCAACACCTCGACTGATACGGCGACCAACACCGCCACGAACACGGCGACCAATTCAGCCACTAGCACCGATACGGATACCAGTACGGCGACCAATACGGCTACCAATACCGCGACCGACACCGCGACCGACACCGCGACCAACACGGCCACGAATAGCGCCACCAATACGAGCACGGATACGGCGACCAACACCTCGACCGATACAGCCACGAACACCGCCACCAACACGGCTACCAATTCGGCCACGAACACCGACACGAATACCGTGACCAATACTCAGACAAACACCTCGACGGATACAGCCACGAATACCGCCACGGATACGTTCACCAATACTTCGACCAATACGGCGACCAATTCCGCCACGGATACCGCGACCAATACGGCCACTAATACGTCGACGGATACATCGACCGACACCGCCACGAATACGGCTACCAATTCAGCCACGAACACCAACACGAACACCGTGACCAATACGCAGACCAATACGCAGACCAATACCGCTACCAATACCGCCACGGATACGGCCACCAATACCTCGACCAATACGGCCACGAACAGCGCTACGGATACCAATACGAATACGGCCACGAACAGCGCTACCGACACTTCGACCAATACGGCCACGAACACGGCTACCAATAGTGCCACCAATACTGCGACGAATACGGCGACCAATAGCGCCACCGACACCAATACGAATACAGTCACAAATACCGAAACAAACACCGCGACCAATACGGCGACCAATACGGCCACCAACAGCGCGACCAATACCGCGACCAATACGGCAACGAACTCAGCCACCAACACCTCGACCAATACTCCCAGCAGTACTTCCACCGATACTTCGACCGATACAGCGACGAACACGGCGACCAACTCGGCTACGGCCACTTCGACCAATACAGCCACCAATTCGCCCACGGCTACTTCAACCAACACGGCCACCAATACGGCTACTAACAGCGCGACCAATACGGCGACCAATACGGCGACCAACTCAGCAACGGCCACTTCGACCAATACGCCTAGCAGCACTTCCACCAATACTTCGACCGATACAGCCACGAATACGGCCACCAACAGCGCCACTGATACTTCAACCAATACAGCTACCAATTCGCCCACCGCCACTTCGACCAATACCGCGACTAACACACCTACCAATAGCCCGACGAGCACTTCGACCAATACGGCTACCAACAGCGCCACCAACACGGCGACCCATACGGCTACCAACTCGGCCACTGCTACTTCGACCGCTACACCTTCCAGTACTGCCACGAACACGGCAACCCATACCGCCACGAATACGGCAACGAATTCGGAAACCAACACAGCCACACATACCTCCACCAACACGCATACTTCGACTTCGACCAATACCACGACAAACACCGTGACTCATACGGCGACACGTACTTCGACCAATACTCCTACGAATACAAAGACCTCGACCAGCACCCAGACCCCGACCAATACTGGAACCAATTCGGCCACGGCCAGCAGCACGAATACGCCAACCAATACGAAGACACAGACCAATACGCCTACCCCGTCCAGCACAGCCACTAGTACTGCCACCAATAGCGCGACCAACTCCGCCACTAATTCAGCCACGGCGAGCAGCACGAATACGCCGACTAATACTAAGACGCAGACCAATACTCCTACTCCGTCCAGTACGGCCACTAGTACTCCTACCAATAGTGCGACCAATTCCGCCACTAACTCAGCCACGGCGAGCAGCACGAATACACCGACCAACACCAAGACCGCGACCAGCACTCAAACAGCGACCAATACAACCACCAATAGCGCGACCCGTACCAGCACGGCCACTCCGACCAATACGAATACCCAGACCAATACCAACACGCCTATCAACACTAAGACCTCGACCAATACAGCTACCAGCACGGCCACGGTGGCCTCGACCAACACGTTCACCAGTACAGCTACGTCGACCGTCACTCATACGGTCACCAGCTCGGCGACGGCCAGGGCTACCAGCACCTCGACCAGCACAGGATTGAGTACGGCCACCATGACCGCCACCTCAAGCGCGACGCGGACAGCCACCGATACGGCCACGAATACCGTGACCAAGACGGCCACGAATACCGCTACGACCACGGCGACCCAGACCAATACCAACACCCTGGCGATCCCGAATACCCAGACCAGTACGGCTACGGCCACCGAAACCAGTTCGCCGGTGAACACTTGGACGCCGACACCGACGCCGGGCACCGAAGTATTCCAGATCTGCAAGAACGTCTTCAATATGACGGTGGATACCAGCGTCTGTATCACGGTGGGTAGCAACCAATACCCAGGTATGTTGGAATTGAAAATCTACAACTCGGCGGGGGAACACATCCGTACGCTTATCGAACAACCAGTATCGGGACCTTTCCCGGTCACCACTTATAACTGGGATGGAAAGAACAAATACGGTCAACCTGTGGCGAGTGGTGTTTATATCGTGTACTTGATCAAGCCTTATGGCCGACTTTTGGCTAGGTTAGTGGTTGTTCACTAATACATTTAAGGGAATAGACGTTATTAGTGGCTTAAAAGCAAACGTTTGCAATTTTAGGGGAAAGGTTTGTTGAATCGTTACATTTAAATGACGACTTATTGATATTAAAAACTGACCAAATCTAGTTTACTTATCCTTGAGGTTAAGCGTTTACAACCATCCTCTACCCACACCGCTAAAAACGTTTTAAACATAAAAGCCCTTTCGCGACTCAGCATGTGTTGACGCACTTTTGGGATCAAAAGGGGATGGAATAAGGACAGGCTCAAAATGTTTTTTTTGCCGAAACAAAAAAAACGAATTCATAAACCATGGCTTAGCCTCTGCGTGGCTTTTTTCATATATATAGCGATGCCGTCAAAGTCTTGGTCCGACTTTGATATGACCTTTGTGATCCCTCAAGCCAATTGGGGTGGACCGCCCATTACGATCACGAACCGCCAACCCGCCCAAGGGACCGCAAACTATCTTTGGAATGATGATGTTTTTGATGTGGTGGCAGTGGGATTCAATACGACTTCGACCACAACGTCGCCTGCCACATTTGATACTCTTTCAACCGATATGTATGGAGGGAAGCAATATCGTTTCCCAATTCTCTATGCAACGATCAATATCAATCCGGGAGCTACCGGTAACACGAGCGCTGGCGGGGTCAACTCCAGTTTGACCGGTAATCTCGCATACCCACAATTCCCACACATTGTAGTCCGTGAAAAACCCGCATGGGGGCCGCTGTATCCGGATACTACTACCTACGCACCACCGGTAAATGCAACGGATATTAATGCCGCTACCGGGGCTTTGAGCAATGCCGATTATTATAATCCTGCCGCTTGGGTCGCGCATGATGATGCTCCCTTAACGGTTGTTACGACAGGCGCCACGGCCCAGCATCCAACGCAGCTTTGGATAGGTATGCCCATCATGCCCAAGAACACAATGGTCAACGATAGCGCCTGTAATTGTAATGATTATCCCGGGGTTATGGCCATGCAGGTAACTAATGCTTTAGGCATTCAATTCATGCCGAATAACTTGACCGGTCTGAGCGGTCCCGCTTATACGCCTACGAATGGTGCCGTGGCTCCAGCGGGTTTAATGTGGGTCATGTCAGCTGCTTGGGTGCAGGAATTCACTGGGTACAATATGCGTGTTCCCCTGGTTATAGGTTCACGTGAAACTGGAATGGGGCTTTTTTATCAAGGCGATGCGGGACAGGGTTTCCCCGATGGCACCTATGCAGGATCGAATCAAGCTTCTGTTGGAACTTTTGGAGTTCCTTATCAATTTGTGGGTGGCGGTCCAGGCGCGGATGGGACGGATTCCATTACGGGCTTCCCTGATTATTGGACCCAAGCCAATGCGAATTTTGTTCCCTATGGAAACGCCGCAAACGCACCTGGTAATTATGGAATTATTACCCACACCATAGCTTTGATCTGTGACCTTTCCAGCCGTTACTACAATTATTTCGCTTCAGCCCGAAGCTTGAAGCTAAACCAACTAGCAGCCTCTTCAAGAGATCCCTATTTGTTATTGAAAACGGTTGCCTATGGTTATAACCAAGGGCCTTATACCGGTAATATTTGGTTAATGGGTTGCGGAAATGCCCACCGGACAACAGCCATTAATTCAACCAATGTTGCGGTTTCCAATGGTATTACGGGTTTCTCCAGCTATGCCTCAACGGTTTCAGATCTGTCCCGCCGGATCGGTCGAGATACGACGGTTTATGACTGGGGTATCACCTGGGGCGACGTGCTTTCGTTCCTGAACGATCTTCGCACAAATAATTTCGCAAACGGTGTACCCTCCAACGCGGACTGGACATCAATGACAAATGAATTGCAAACCGCTTTCAATGCGATGGCGGGGAAATCCCCGAATGTCCTTTCCGACGGCACAATGGTCGGGCCCACTCGGATCAGCTTTCGTTACAATTGGCTTACGATGCTTCGGATCATGAAAAAATGGCTTCCGCAACCCCGGATGTATTTGGCAAAAGGGGAGGATATGAACGACCAGATCGGGAATTACGGCGGGTATGACTCGACTGCGACAGCTTTTACGTCTTCTACGGAAAGCTCACCCACTTTGTGCAGCGCTAATCATCTTGCGCCGGAGATCTATTGGACCAACCCCGCTTATGCCGCTCCTTGGCCCACCCAATCCTTCGCGCCGATCACGATCTGCAATACCTCGCCGATCCCACTGGCCGCGGACGTGAAATATTACAACGATGATAGTACGTCCTTGACCGTTCGCTGGGCTTTGTCGCCTGGGGATCCGACGGCGGGCGGTTACTCCATTTGGCATGATGCCTTTAAGACAGGCGGGATCATAGGGGATATAGCGACCCAACTTACCGATTGGAGCAATTTGGCTGCTGGTGGAGCGGGAGCGGTAGCGGGTTCCACGCATTACACTGGTTCGGTGCCTGTGGCGGGCATTACAGGATTGCGTCGCATTTATATGGATGCCGATGACGGTGATGGGTTCAGGACCATTAGTTGGGTGGATGTTTATTTGAAGTCTTGCGTAGTCTCGACCAATACGATGACCGCTACTAATACGAACACCCAGACCCAGACAGCCACCAATACACCCACGATGACCCAGACTAACACAAACAGCCCCACGCCCAGCCCGACCAATAGTAGTACCAACACATCGACGGTCACCAATACTGTAACATCTTCGCCGACCGCCACGTCGACCGATAGCCCCACATCAACACCAACGTCGACCAATACAGTCCCTTCGACAAGCACCATGACCCCCACGAATAGCCCGACTGCGACCCAAAGTTCCACGTCGACGGCCACGGCGGTCAATAGCTTTACCGCTACCTTGACCTCCACGGTTTCACAAACCGGAACGTCAACGGAAACGGTTACGATGACCCCGACACCTTTGGCCAATACTGCTACCAATACCGTTACTACAACTGATACGGCGACCGCCCAATCGACCAGTACCTTTACGGCTACGGTCCAATCCACCAATACCCAGACTCTGACCGAAACCGAAACGAATACAGCCACGGCGACCGACAGCTCGACACCTTTGGCGGATACGGCGACCTCAACCGCCACCTCGTCAGGTACGGCCACCTCTCAAGCGACCAATACTTCCACGCTATCAGCGACAGGGACCGGGACATTTACGCCCACAATGACCTCAACGGCTACCTTACAATCCACGGCTACTTCGACTTTGACCGCTACGGCGACCCGTAGATCAACCTCGACCATGACAGCTACCTCGACAGTGCCCTTTACCTTTACGCCGACCTATACCCCGGTGCCGGATAATTTCTTCATCTCAAAGAACGTGTTCACGCAGGATGGGGGCGTCGAGATCAATGTGGGGATCGATCGGGTTCCAGGTTATTACGATCTTTCCATCTATAATTCAGCGGGCGAACACATACAAACGTTGGACCATAAATATTTGACCCAGCCTTTTGCCCAAACCTATACATGGAACGGAAAGAACAAGTATGGGGCTCAGTGCGCGGCCGGGATCTATGTGATCTACGCCACTTATCCTTTTAAACGGCTCTTGGGCCGGGTAGTCTTGTTACACCGCTGACCCTTTGAAAAGCTACTGAAAATAAAAAAAGCCCCGGGCCTTTTGGTCCGAGGCTTTTTGCTTTTAGATCGCTTTTGGATTAAGCGATGGTCACATCTTTGTTCAAATACACGTCTTGAATGGTATGCAGTAGCTTGGCACCTTCGTCCATGGGGCGTTGGAACGCCTTACGGCCAGAAATAAGACCCATGCCACCCGCTCGCTTGTTGATGACGGCGGTTTTCACGGCTTCGGCGAAGTCGTTGTCGCCCGAAGCGCCACCCGAATTGATGAGCCCCGCGCGGCCCATGTAGCAGTTGGCCACTTGGTAGCGGGTGTACTCGATCGGGTGATCCGGGATCAGGGTGTCATACATGCGCTTGTCGAACTTGCCATAGTTGGATTCTTGGTTCAAGAACTGGAATCCACCGTTATTTTCCGGCAACTTTTGCTTGATGATGTCGGCTTCAATGGTGACACCCAAGTGGTTGGCTTGGCCAGTTAGGTCAGCGGCCAAGTGGAAGTCTTTATCCTTGGTCTTGAAGGCCTTGTTGCGCAAATAGCACCAGAGAACAGTGAACATGCCGTATTCATGGGCTTGTTGGAAGGCCCGGGTGGTTTCTTCAATTTCACGTTGGGAAGAGTCGTTGCCGAAATAGATGGTCGCGCCGATACCCGCCGCGCCCATCTCATAGGCTTGCTTAACGGAACCGAAATAGAATTCCGAAGCCTTGTTAGGGTAGGTCATCAATTCATTGTGATTGAGTTTCACGATGAAGGGGATCTTGTGGGCGTATTTGCGGGAAACGATGCCCAAGACACCCAGGGTGGAAGCCACCGAGTTACAACCGCCTTCAATGGCCAGCTTCACGATGTTCTCGGCGTCGAAATAGATGGGGTTCTTGGCGAAAGAGGCTCCCGCGGAGTGCTCGATGCCTTGGTCGACCGGCAAGATGGAAACATAGCCGGTGTTCGCCAGACGGCCAGTGGAGTGCAGCCATTGCAGGTTGCCCAAAACGCGGTTATTGCGGTCCGAAAGGGAGAAAATGCGATCCACGGAGTCATGGCCCGGCAAATGCAGGGATTCTTTGGAGATGCCCTTGGCCTTGTAGTTCAACAAATCCTTAGCTTCGCTGCCCAGGTGTTTTTCGATTTCCGCAATATTCATCATGAGTCATCCTCGCACCGTTTAGAGTAAAAAAACGTTTTTGGCCTGAAAGCTCAAAAACAAGGCACTACTAATACAAAATATAAGGGGAATAAGCAAGCTTTCTGAAAGCGGCAAAAAGGTTTTGTCGTCAAAAAAATGCTATTTCCAAGTCTTCTTAAACTCTTCTTCTTTAAAACCGATCGTTGCGGTCGAGCTATCGAACACCAAAGGGCGTTTGATCAAGCGGCCATTCTTGGCCAAAAGGTCCAAGATCTGGTCTTCGGTCATGATCTTGACCTTATCCTTCATATTAAGGACCCGGTATTGCTCACCGCTCTTATTTAAAAGGTCGGCGATGGTCTTGCCGCTGGTTTTCAGCACTTTCTTCAGCTGGTCCTTACTGGGAGGGGTCAGGGTGATATCCACCGCATCCAGCTCGACCTTGTGGTTTTGCAGCCATTTTTGGGCGTTCCGGCAGGTGGAGCAGTTGGGATAATGGTAAAACTTTGGCATGAGGCACCTCGTCTGGAATAATGAGAGCCCGCATTATAGTAAGAAAGGCCGTCCGTGAAACCTAAAGCAAAGAAACCTTACCGGGTGGTCTGTTTGGGTAATGTGCTGGTCGATATTTTGGTCAAGCCGGTCCAAGGTTTACCGCCCAAGGGCGGACTTTTGCCGGTGGATCGGGTGGAAATGGCCCTGGGAGGCTGCGCCTCGAACACGGCGGTGGCCTTAAGCCGATTGGGAGTCCCCACTTCCCTCTGGGGAAAGCTAGGACGGGACTTTTTCAGCGAATTCGCCCTGAAAGAACTGATGAAAGCGAAGGTGGAGGTCTCCGGGCTTTCCATCGACCCTTCTTGTTCCACTTCGGCCACGGTGGTCCTGGTTGATCGAAAAGCCCAAAGGTCTTTCCTCCATTCGGTGGCCGCCAATGACCATATATATGAAGAGGATGTTCGGACCGAGAGGTTATCCCGGTTCAGCCATCTTCATATCGGGGGCTATTTTCTTTTCCCAGCCCTGGATGGAAAACCGATGGCGGACATCCTGAAAATTGCCCAACAAAAGGGCCTAACCACTTCTATGGACACGGCCTGGGACCTCAAGAACCGTTGGATGAAAGTGTTGCGGCCTTGTTTGCCTTATTTGGACTATTTCATGCCCAGTGAAAGAGAAGTTAAAAAATTATTGGGCCATAACCAACCCCGAAATGCGGCCCTGGCTTTTTTAAAGATGGGTGCCAAGGCTGTCATCCTTAAGCTGGGTGAAAAGGGCTCCTATTTTTTAAATGCTCAAGGTGTCGAATATCAGACAAACGCTTTCAGGGCTAAGGTAGTGGATACGACCGGCGCGGGCGATTGCTTTTGCGGAGGTTTTTTGAAAGGTCTTTCTATGGGCTGGGACGTAGAAAAGTCTTTAAAGCTAGCCAATGCCGCAGGGGCTTGCGCCATTGAGGCCTTGGGAGCCACGGCAGGGATCGAAAATGAGGCACAGGTGCGCAAACGCTCGCGGACCTGAATTTTGGTGGATGGACGAAAAGCGAGGCTTATAATACGCCCCGTTCAAATTTTTCCTGGAGGAATGGATGAAATCCACAGTTTCCCCTTTGCAGACCGCCCGGGCTTCCTATAAGCCCCAACTTCCGCAGATCTTGAGCGGCTCGACCTCGAAAGTCGGGGTGAAATTCGGCAAAAAGACCCAATCCATCGCCGATCAAAAAGAGATCGAACGTCTGTTTTCCCAAACCTACGGCCAGGGCGAGGTGTCCTTCGTGCCGGGGAAGAATCCGGCCTCGATGAAAAGCCCATTGAAGGTGGCCTTGGTGCTTTCCGGCGGACAAGCTCCAGGCGGTCACAATGTGGTGGCGGGTCTTTATGACGGCTTAAAGAAGCTCAACTCCAAGAACAGTCTGCGCGGCTATTTGGGCGGTCCTTCGGGACTGTTGGAAAATAAATACATCGAGATCACTGACAAGCTCTTGGCGGGTTACCGCAACACCGGTGGGTTCGACATCATCGGCTCGGGCCGCACCAAGCTGGAAAGCGCTGAGCAATTCGAGGCGGTCGCCAAGAACTTGAAGTCAGCGGGCATCACTACTTTGGTGGTGGTCGGCGGCGACGATTCCAACACCAATGCCGCGGTGTTGGCAGAATATTTCAAAGGGAACCACATTCCCATCCGCGTTATTGGTTGCCCTAAGACCATCGACGGCGACTTGAAGAATGAGCAGATCGAGATCAGCTTCGGTTTTGATACCGCCACGAAGGTTTATTCCGAATTGGCGGGCAATGTGGGCCGGGATTGTCTTTCGGCCAAGAAATATTGGCATTTCATCAAGGTCATGGGCCGGTCGGCCAGTCACATCGCCCTGGAAGTGGCCTTGAAAGTACACCCGAATGTGACGCTTATTTCTGAAGAGGTGGCGGCCAACCAATGGACCTTGGAGCAGATCACCGAACAGGTAGCCAAGGTCATCGCGGACCGAGCCCTGGCCAAGAAGAATTATGGCGTAGTGGTCATACCCGAAGGGCTTTTAGAATTCATCCCTGAAATGAAGAAGCTCATCGCGGAGTTGAACGACCATCTGGCCCATAACCCGGAATTCGAAAAGATCGACAATGCCAATGAGAAGGTCGCCTTTGTGTTGAAACACCTGAAGGAAGACTCGCAGAGAGCCTTCAATTCCTTGCCCCACTCCATTCAGGTCCAGCTCTTAGCGGACCGGGACCCGCATGGCAATGTGCAGGTGGCCAAGATCGATACCGAAAAGCTCCTGATCGAGGCGGTGGAACTCAAGTTGCGTCATTGGAAAAAAGAGTCCTTGTATCACGGTAAATTCTCGGCCCAGGGCCATTATTTCGGCTATGAAGGCCGCTGTGCGGATCCTTCCAATTTCGACGCGGATTATTGTTATGCCTTGGGTTTCAACGCGGCCTATTTATTGGCTGCGGGGTTGACGGGTTATCTATCGAGCATCCGTAATCTTCTCAAACCGGCTACACAATGGAAAGCAGGCGGTGTACCCCTGACGATGATGATGAATTTGGAACGCCGTCACGGTAAGGATAAACCGGTCATCCTGAAGGCCTTAGTGGACCTGAAGGGCAAACCTTTCAAGCTTTTTGCCACCAACCGTAAAAAATGGGCTATCGAGGATAATTACCAAAGCCCGGGGCCTATCCAATTCTGGGGACCGGCGGAGGTGGCCAATGTGCCGCCTGAAACCTTGAAGTTGGAACGCGGGACGAAGTAAAAGAAAGGGGCCCTCGGGCCCCTTTTCCATTTAGGACCGGATATGGAACGAGTCACTTTCACAACCGACGGCCAATGGAACTGTCCCCGCTGCGGCGATCAAGCCTCGGGCAAGAAATGCCCGAATTGTAAGTTCCTCATCTACGCGGGATTCTTTCCGCGGGCCATCGCGGGGCTGGTGGACGGTGGCATCATCAAGGGCGCGGTTTGGCTTTTTCTTTTCCTTCGGTGCAACTCCCTGGCGGCCTATATCGCGGTCACTTTGTTCGGTTTTGTCTTCTTCCGTCTATACAACATCCTCTTTGTGGCGCTTTGGGGACAGACCCCGGGGAAGATGCTGGCCCGAATCCATATCGTCCAGAAGAATGGTTCGCCGGTCGGCTGGTGGCACGCCATCATGCGCAATTCAGTGGAAACCGTCATTGTGTCGGTCATGACCTTTTGTGAGATCTATGTGGCTTTTCATATCCCACCGGAGGACTTCGCCAAGGCGATGATCGGTGAACGGGAAGCCTTGATGCGACAAATGATGCCGGCCTTCACCCGTCATTTGTCCCTGGTCATGGTGCTCTACGCCTATAGCGAATATGTGGTCATGTGGCTGAATACACGCAAGCGGGCCATCCATGATTTCATCGGCGGTACAGTGGTCATCCATGATCCCCGGCAGGCCATCCTGCCTTGGCGCCGGTTGAAAGTGATGCGGGATATCGAAGATAAGATGGAAGAGATCAGTTTCGACGAATTCCTGGAAAATCACCGCAAACGAAAGGGTTTTTTAGCCAAGGAAGAAACGCCCGAAGATCTTTGATCTTTCGGTGACCTGGGCCTGTAAAATCCAACAAAACCCCGCCTTTTTGACCTTGCGAAGCCCTGGTCTCAAGCCTATACTTCACCTCCCCTGGAACTTGTTCCGGGGATGTTCTTCCATTGGTCCGCTCAGGCCGGGGAAGGACCCTGTTCCCGATCGAAGACTGAAAGGGGACTAACCTCACCGCCTGGTGAGGAATCCAAAGGGAGGTAGTTATGAGCCAACTCTTGAAGTACGACGTTATTTATATCCTGAACCCCAATTCCACCACGGCCGAAGCCGACGCGGTTTCCGCGAAGGTCGAGCAGATCGTGGCGGATTCCAAGGGGACAGTCCTGAAGAAAGACGACTGGGGCAAGCGCCGTTTGGCGTACCTGGTGCAAAAACACCGGGAAGGCCACTACGTTTTCTATCACCTGTCCATTCACGCGGACGCGGTGGCGGAAGTCACCCGTAACCTGCGCTTGATGGAAAAGGTCATCAAGTTCTCGGTGGTCAAAGACACCATCAGCCACTTGAAGCCGAAGCCCCGGCCGGTGCGCACCAGCACCCCGCGTCCGGAAGGTTCGACGTCCCGTCCAAGCTATAACCGTTCGGGTTCCTCGTCCTCTTCACATTCTTCGTCTTCGGCCCCCGTTAATCCCTCGCCGGCGCCTGCTGCTGCCCCGGCTCCTACGACCCAGGCTTAATTCCTTAGGGGAGATACGATATGCCTAATTTCAACAAAGTGTTCTTGATGGGCAACCTGACCAAGGACCCGGAATTGCGTTATACCGCCGGCGGGGCCCCCGTGGCCAACCTGCGTATGGCGATCAACCGTGTTTACCAATCCCAATCGGGCGAAAAGAAGGAAGATGTTTGTTTCGTCACGGTGGTGGTCTGGCGTAAACAGGCCGAGTCCGCGGGCGAATACTTGAAAAAAGGCGATCCTCTCTTCGTGGAAGGTCGGCTCCAAAGCCGTACCTGGGAAACCGACGACAAACAAAAGCGGACCATCATGGAAGTGGTGGCCGAACGGATCCAATTCCTCAACCGTGGAAAGGGAGGCGCCTCTAGCGAGGGCTTCCAAGAGCACGTGGAAGAGGAAGGCGGTTCGCCCGCTCCTGCGTCGGGTAGTGAAGAAGACATTCCTTTTTAACTAATAACCAATTAACGAACTATAAATTCAAGGAGAGATCAAAATGGAACAAACTGCACCTCAAGCGCCGCAACCTCGTCGGGAAGGGGGCTCCAAGGGCCCGGGCGATCGTCCTCGCGGTGAAGGCGGCTCTCGTTTCCGCCGTCCGCGCCGTAAATCCTGCCGTTTCTGCGCTGACCACGTGGTGGCCATTGATTACAAGAATTACAATCAATTGCGCGCCTTCGTCAGCGAAAAGGGCAAGATCGTTCCGAGTCGCATGACCGGTACCTGCGCCAGCCACCAACGCGAGTTGACCCAGGCCATCAAGCGGGCCCGCAACATCGCCTTGTTGCCTTTCGCCTGATTGCCGGTCTAAGGTACTCCCTTGGACATCCTGTTGAGCCTGCTCTTTAAACTGGCCACCGTCCTAGTTTTCCTAGGACTGGCCAGTTTATCTGTTTATTGGGCACTTTTGAGGAACCTGCGACCTACCCTGGCGATTCTAATGGGTGCCGGGATGATACTGATCTATATCGGGTTTCCCTTCGTCACGGACTGGGTCGGCCATAAGACGGACACCTGGGTGGAATTGCAGCAGTCCTTTGAGCAGATCTGTCAGGACAAGGCCAAGTCCATGACCGATGAAAAGATGGCTCCGGCGGACATTGCGGCCATCCTGGACCTGCTCAAAAAATATTTCCTTTTTTGTTTCCCGGCTTGGCTGATCGCCGGATCGCTTTTCACCGGGTTCCTCGCTTATTACCTGGTCTCTTCGGTGGGTTCCCGATTCACCATGCGTATCCCTCCGCCCCAGCCTTTTTGGCAATGGGTGGTGCCCGAGCCCTTGGTTTTTGGACTTATCCTCGGCGGTGGACTTAAGTTGTTAGCGGGGGAGAATAGCCACTTGGAGATCGTGGCGGATAACCTGCTGGTACTTTTCCTGGCGCTTTACACCTTTGCCGGATTGACCATCACCTCCTACTATTTCAAGAAGTGGCGCTTCTCCTGGTTGTTACGGCTTCTGAGCTATGTGCTGCTTTTCGAACTAACCTTCAACGCCGTCTGCATCCTGGGCGTCATGGATATTTGGCTGGACTTCAGGAAACTCAAGAAACCTACAACGGAGTCAACATTATGAAAGTTCTCATGAAACAAGACGTGCCGAAGATCGGTAAAAAAGGCGAGCTGCTGGAAGTGAAAGAGGGTTATGCCCGCAATTTTCTTATCCCCAATGGGTTGGCTGTCGAGGCCTCGGGTGGAGCCATGAAACAGCATCAACAAGAAAAAGCGGCCCAAGACCGCCGCAAGGCCCAGGAAAAACAAGAAGCGGTGGATCTGGGCAAGAAGATCGAGGGTGTTACCGTGGCTTTGAAACATAAGGCCGGAGAAGAAGGCCGTTTGTTCGGCTCCATTACTTCCGCCGAGATCGCTGAGGTCCTCAAACAAAAGGGCTTCGACATCGACAAGAAAAAGATCCATCTGGAAGACCCGATCCGTTTGGTTGGGGATTACACCGTGAAGATCAAGCTACATCCCGAGGTCACCGCCGAACTGCCGGTAAAGGTCGATAAGCTCTGAAAAATATTTTGGTTTTGATCCCGGATGTTTATTTTTAGAAGGGGTGTTTGTTAATTGGCGGTCCTGGGGCCGTATTTAGACCGCTTTTGCCTGTGGATATCTGGATAAGTTCCTGGGCCTGTGCATGAAAACCCCGCCTTTTCTAAGTTTTTTTACGCCTTTTCAGGACCCTGGCTAAAATAATCACCTTACTTAATCCATTTCTTTTGGAGTTCGTTCATGGAAGCTGTTCGCCGAAATAACCCGACACCCATATCCAATAGTTCCGAGTTCCGCGTGCCTCCCCAGGACCTGGAGGCCGAACAGTCCGTCCTCGGCGCGATGATGCTTTCGTCCGAAGCGATCCGGACCGTCATCCCCATCTGCCGGGAAGAGGATTTTTACCGCGAGGCTAATCGCAAGCTCTATCACGCCATTGTGGCCTTGGACGACCGAAAAGAGCCGGTCGATATCATTACCCTGACCAATGAATTAAAGCGCTCGGGCGATTTTGACACCATCGGAGGTGTTTCGACCCTAACGACCTTGCTCGACCGGGTACCTACGGCCGCCAACGCCGAATATTACGCGAATATCGTCAAAGAAAAGTCCTCGGCCCGCAAACTCATCACCGCCGCCACTCAAGTGGTGGCTGATGCTTATTCGGATAGTATGCCTATTAAGGAACTCTTGGACAGCGCTGAACACCGCATCTTCGAGGCCACCGAGGTCCGTGAGAATAAGGATTTCAACAGCATCAAGGACCTCATCGGCAACAGCTATGAGTATGTCAATAACCTGTCCGAACAAAAGATGCATATCACCGGGGTGCCGACAGGCTTCTACGATCTGGACGAACTGACTGCCGGGTTCCAGCCCTCTGAAATGATCGTCATCGGCGCTCGTCCCTCGACCGGTAAAACGTCCCTGGCGCTCAATATCGCCCAGCACGCCTGTATGGGCACGAACGAACTGAAAAAGAAGATCTCGGTGGGGTTCTTTTCCATCGAAATGACGGCCAAGCAATTGGCCCTTCGTCTGCTTTGCTCGGTGGCCCGCATCGACCTGAAAAAGGCCCGGTCCGGTTATCTGAGCGATGGTGACCGCGGTCGTTTGGTGAACGTGACCGGTCAATTCTATGACACCAAACTTTACATCGATGATACCTCCTCTATTACAGTGCTGGACCTGAAGGCCAAGGCCCGCCGCCTGAAACGCGAGTTCGATATCGGCATGCTGGTGGTCGACTATTTGCAGCTCATCCAAGCGGGGGTCAAGGTTGATAGCCGTGAGCAGGAGATCGCCTATATTTCCCGCCAGCTCAAGGCCCTGGCCAAGGATCTGGACATCCCGGTGGTGGTCTTGGCCCAGCTTTCCCGTCCCATCAAGGGACAAGAAGAAAAACGGCCTATCCTTTCGGACCTTCGTGAGTCGGGCGCTATCGAACAAGACGCCGACGTGGTCATCTTCATCCATAAAGAGACCGAAGGCACCACCGATGAGGGCAAACCTATCTATAAGCACGAACTGGTGGTCGCCAAACAACGTAACGGCCCGACGGATAATGTGCCGGTGGTCTTCCGCCGCGAATACACCACGTTTGAGTCCGCTTCCCGGATATCGGACCGCTGATGGTTCCCTCGACGCCTGCCTGGGCCGAGATATCCCTCTCCGCTTTGCGGCATAACTTCAAGGCTTTGAGCGGCCTGGCCAAGGGCTCTCAAGTGCTGCCGGTAGTCAAGGCCAATGCTTACGGCCATGGGGCGGCGCCGGTGGCCAAAGCTTTTGTCCAAGCAGGAGCTAAATTCCTGGCGGTTGCTTTTGTTCAAGAAGGCGTGGCCCTTCGTGAAGCGGGCATCCAAGTGCCTATCCTGGTCCTGACCCCGACCCTGCCGCCTGAAATACCGAGCCTCCTCGAATACGGTCTTATCCCCCAAGTGAGTTCGATCGAAGGGGCCAAGGCCCTTTCGGCGTTCGCTCAAAAGATGCGTATCCCTGAGGTTCCTGTCCACGTGAAGATCGACACGGGCATGGCCCGAGTCGGGTTCCGGCCCCAAGAAGTCCTTCAGGCGGTGGCGGCCATCCAAAAGGTGCCCCGCGTCAAGGTAGAGGCCGTCTATACCCATTTGGCGACCGCGGATTGGACAGACCCGGTCTATGCCTGGAAGCAGATCACCCTTTTCCGCCAATCACTGGAGAAGCTTGAACAGTCCGGTGTTCACCTCGGAACCCATGTGGCCAATAGCGCGGCCTTGATGACCTATTACCCACAATCCAAGGGTACTTGGGTTCGTCCCGGTATCGCGCTGTATGGTCTTTATCCCCATGTGAGCATGAAAAATAAAGTGAAACTGATCCCGGTCATGCAGGTCCGGGCCAAGGTGCTTCATGTTAAGACCTTGGAGAAGGGTGAATCCATCAGCTATGGGCGCACCTTTACGGCCCCTAAAAAAATGACCGTGGCGACGATCGCCATGGGTTACGCCGACGGCCTTTTGCGCGGTCTTTCCAATAAAGGGAAGTTTTTGATCAAAGGCCAAAAGGTCCCGATCGTGGGCCGGGTCTGTATGGATATGACCATGGTGGATGTGAGCCGCCTTTCGGGGGTGAAAACCGGTGATAGAGCGACCTTCTTCGGAAAAGACGGCAAGGCCTTCTTGCCCGTGGAGGAACAGGCGGGCTATGCTGGGACCATCTCTTATGAACTGTTGTGCGCGGTGGGTCAAAGGGTGACTAGGGTCTATTCGAATTAAAGGGAACGGATTGAAATGAAATCCATCTATCGATCCATCGAAGACTTTGGCCGGTTCCTCGTCTTTTTCATCAACGATATGGGCGAGATGGTCTTTTTGACCTGGCGTATCAATGTTTGGATGTTCAAGAAACCATTTGACGGAAAACTCATCTTCGAACAAATGGTGAAGATCGGCGTTGAGTCCATTCCAGTGGCCCTCAACACGGCCCTCTTTACCGGCATGGTCCTCGCCCTTCAATCGGGCTATACCCTGGAAACCAAGATCAAAGGCGTTTCCCAGTTCATTGGGTCCGTCGTTTCCATTTCCATGGTCCGCGAACTGGGCCCGGTCTTGACGGCCATGGTCATCGCGGGACGTATGGGGTCCGCGGTGGCGGCCGAGATCGGCACGATGCAGGTGACCGAACAGATCGACGCGCTTTATACCCTGGCGGCGAATCCGGTGAAATACCTGGCGGTTCCCAGGTTCCTGGCCTTTACCTTCATGCTGCCGCTTCTGATCATCTTTTCCGACTTTATCGGCTGGTGGGGCGGGCTCTTCATCTGCTCCATGAAATTCACGTCTTCGACCATCTATATCGAGAGTACCCGGTCGTCCTTGGAAACCGGCGACATCATGGGTGGGGTCATCAAGGGTCTTTTTTTTGGAGCTATCATCGCCATCGTGGCTTGTCGCCAGGGTTTTGCCACGACGAACGGGGCCGAAGGCGTAGGCCGGGCGACCACTAACGCGGTGGTCTTTTCCTTCATGCTCATCCTTATTTCCGACTATTTCCTGAACGCGATCCTCATCGCGTTGCATATTTAGGAGGCGAAAATGGAATCCAATTCTCCCGCCATCCGATTGGTGAAAGTCTCCAAAAGCTTTGGTGACCGTAAGGTCCTGGATCAAGTCGATCTGGATGTAAAAGCCGGCGAGACCTTGGTCATTATTGGCCGGTCTGGAGTAGGAAAAAGCACTATTTTGAAACATATTGCGGGACTTTTGGCGCCCGACGAGGGAGAAGTGTGGGTCGAGGGGCAGGATGTTGCCAAGTTGAAAGAGGACGAGGTCAACGAACTACGCAAGAAAATGGGAGTGGTCTTTCAATACGCGGCGCTTTTCGATTCCCTGACGGTCTATGAGAACATCGCTTTCCGTTTGCTTCGCGACTTCAAGATGCCGCACGCGAAAGCCCTGGAAGTGGTCCGCCGAAAAATGGAACTGGTGGGGTTGAAGGATGATCTTTTGGACCTGAAGCCCGCGCAGCTTTCGGGCGGTATGCGCAAGCGGGTTGGGTTGGCGCGGGCCATCGCGGTGGAGCCGGAGATCATCCTTTATGACGAGCCCACTTCGGGACTGGACCCGGTCACTTCCGAGGCCATCAATGATCTGATCCTCGACATGCAAAAAAAACTGGGGGTCACTTCCTTGGTGGTAACCCACGATATGCACAGCGCCTACAAAGTGGCCAACCGTATCGCCATGATATATGATGGCAAGATCATCGGAGCTGGGACACCGGATGAGATCAAAAGCAGCCGGGATCCTTATATTCACCAGTTCGTCACGGGTAGTGTGGATGGCCCGATGCCGATCCGCTAACAGCATACTGTCGGCAGCCATAGGTTAGAACAAGCCGCTAAAATATGGTTCTTATTTATTGTGGCTTGTTTGTAAATATGAAAAAGTCCTTTGAAAAGACTTTTTCAACATCTTGCTAGGAACGACCATGAAAGCCTCCCTGGAATTTAAAGTCGGCCTGATGACCATCTCGGCGCTTTTATTGCTGATGGTCTCCCTGCTTTTTATCAATAATTTCCAACTTGGCGCGGTAGGCCGGGTCGTTACGGTCCAGTTCAACTTCCTGGGCGGGCTGAAGACCAACGCGCCGGTGCAATATGCCGGCGGCATCAAAGTGGGCATCGTCAAGGACATCCGCTTGGGGGAGAATAAAGCCCTGGTGGATATGCTCATCACCAACCCGGACCTGAAATTGCATAAAGATTCCAAAGTTGCTCTTTATAGCGACGGCTTGTTGGGCTCCCGCTACGTGCAGATCAACGCGGACTTGGGAAAGGACGCGGAGATCCAAAAGGGCGATGTGTTGGTCGGCCAAGACGCCAATAATCTGGACCAAACCTTCGCCGAATTGGGTGACGTGATGGAGGCCTTCGAGAAGATGATGGGCGATCCGGTGGCCAAGGAGAATTTCCTGAGGTCTTTTGAGAATATGAACCGAATGACCGATCAATTGCTGCAATTGACCCTGCAAAGCCGCGCTAAGGTCGAAAAAATGATCGACGACCTGTCCAAATCCAGCGGGGACGTGACCCAGATCGTGGCCGGCGCCCAAAAGGTCTCCAAGAACTTGGCGGCTTTGACCGATTCGCTTCGTAAGAACGACATGGACCTGACCCTGAAGAACGTCAATAACACCATGAAGGTCATGAACCAATTGGCCAATGACGTGAACGCCGGCAAGGGTACGGTAGGGGTATTGCTCAAGGACGACCAAATGGCCGACGACATCAAGGCCCTGGTCGAGGAACTGAAAGCCCACCCGTGGAAATTATTATGGAAAAAATAAAAACCTTTCTTTGGGCCTGCTTGTTCCTGGCCTTGGTCCCGATGGCTTGGGCCGCGGATGCCTCGATGATGGATTCGATGATGCCCAGTATGAAAGAAGGGGGCATCCTTCTAAACCCAACTCCCCAATTGGGCCAGATGGAGATCTTCGACGAGGATATGCAGATGGTCATGCCTTTCGCCCAGCCCCATATGGGCATGACCATGCTCATGCTGCACGGTTACGGTTTTTTTGAGGCGATGGGCGAAGAAGGGGTCCAACGGGGCCGGGCGGACTTTTCCGCCCCCAATATGTTCATGGCCGACCTGGGAACCACCCTGGATGACCACCAATACCTCAATTTGGACGTGATGCTCACCAGCGATCTTTGGTTGGTGCCGAAGACCGGCACGCCGGAATTGCTCCAGATCGGCGAGAACCAATCGAATGGCCAGCCTTTTATCGACGCCCAACATCCCCACAGTTCACCCTTGATGGGGCTTACTTTGAGCGACACGATCTCCCTCGCAGATGACAAAAGCGCGCTCAAACTTTTTGCCGCACCCCGGGGTGAATCGACCGATGGCCCCATCGCCTTTATGCACCGTATCACCGGCATGGTGAACCCCAGCACACCTTTGGGTCATCATATTGGGCAGGACGTAGGGCACATCACCAGTACGGTCTTGGGGGAATCCCTCAAACTTGGAAGCTTTCATATCGAAGCTTCGGTCTTTAATGGTACAGAGCCGAACCCGACCCAGGTGGACCTGCCTTTAGGCCCGATCAATTCTTTCGCGGTGCGGGCCATGGATGAATTAGCCCCCAATATCCTGTTCATGGCCTCTTATGCCAATGTGGGAACCCCGGAACCAGGTATCGCCAATGATGAGCGTTTTTCCGCCTCGCTCTATACGCATACGCCCTTGGATGACATTTGGACCTTCCATAACACGCTCATCTATGGAGGCATCACGAATATCGACAATGCGACTTTTTTGAACTCGGTCCTGGATGAGTTCCTCTTCAACACCAAGGTTTTCAATGTTTATGGACGTATCGAAGAATTGCAGCGCACGCCGAATCAGTTGGCGGTCAGCGGTTCAGCCACGCCCAATACGGGTGAATGGGTGACGGCGCTCACGGTCGGGTTCAGCCACCAAGTAGTCGCGTGGGACGGCTGGGAATTGATCGCGGGGCTTCAAGCTACCAACGACCAATTGCCGTCGGACTTTCAGGCCGCTTATGAAGGAAACCCCTTTTCTTACCAGTTTTTCTTCCAATTAGGCGGAACCCAGGCTTATTCACTTTAGCCTTTCCCTTAGTTCATTGAAAAAGCCCTGTCTTTTATAGAAAATAGCTTCCCGATTCGTTCCTCACCTATCCCTGCCGTTCGAAAGGTCGCCGCATGAGCCCAACCAGTTTGAAGTTAGACGGTCCCCGGAACCCCCACTCCAAAGAATACGCGTCCCTCCTTTACTTCTTGAGCCAAGCCTATGGTTTTTCGGACCTGCGCTGGTTCGAGAATGACACTTCCTTCTTTTATGGCACCCGGCCGGACCAATTGAAGACCAAATGGGTCCTCAAAAGCGGGGACCAATTCGCTTCCCATGTGGGTATCTTTCCATTTACCGCGATGGTCGATGGTAGGCCTATCAAGGTGGCCGGTATCGGCTCGGTGGCGACCCATCCCGAATACCGGGGCCGGGGTTTGATGAAAAAGCTGATGAACCATGTGGACAAACAAATGGTGGAAGAGGGGTATGACCTTTCCATCCTATGGGGTGAAAGGTCCCTTTACCAGCCTTTGGGCTATGAAAGGGGATTGTTCCAGGACCGTTTCTCCTTCAACCGCCGGTTCTTGAAGCCCTTGCCAGTCGGTAAATCCATCCGGCCGGTGAAGTCCGGCGATTGGGCCAATTTGCAAAAGCTTTTCGTCCGTCATCCTTTCCATACCGAACGCAACGTGGACTATTTCAAGACCTTGCACCGCCGTTTCAACCGGGGCATTCCGGAGCCCATTTGGGTCATGGAAAAGGCGGGAAAGATCACGGCCTATGTCATTGTTTTCAAGATCAACGAGGGTTATGAGGTGGCCGAGTGGGGCGGAGACACCAAGGCAGTGATCGACCTGATCGCCTCGGTGCTGCCGAAACCCTCCACGGGCAATGTTTGGATCTCCATCTATCCGGGTTGCGAGCTTTACCGCTGGGCTTTGGACCACCATGAAAGCCAAGCCCGTATGCCGGGGTCCTGCATGGTGAAGATACTCAACTTGGGCAAGGTCCTGAAGGCTTTCGAATCCCAACTACAAGAACGGTATGAGAACTTGTCCCTTCGCAACTTGGGCTCGCTTTCGCTCCAATTGCCGGACCAGGAAAAGGTGACCTTGAACTTCGGCAAGAAATTGGTCATCGAGATGGGGGGCAAGAACGGCAAACCCTTGATGCTGACCCAATCCCAATGCGTACGGATGCTCTTTGGCGGCACTTCGCCCAGCTATGAACTAAAGTCGAAAAACATGGAACTGGAGTTGTTGGATTCTTTGTTCCCGCTGGAATGGTATTGGTGGCGAAGCGACTGGATATAAAGACGAAAATCTGTTTTAAGCCACAGATGCAGGGGATCCATGGGATGGATCTTAAAGACCGATCCCCTTTATCCCATGTATCCGCGGCTAAATAGGCGTTGTTTTGGAATTTAAATGGAGGCAGTTCATGTTCAAATCTTGGATGGCTCTTTTTTTATCGGTGGTTTTTTTGGGCTTAGCTGGTTGCGGCAGCAAGGAAAAACCGGGGACGATCCATCTTTCGTCCTGGGGGGATCCTCAAGAGAACGAGATCCTGCAGGACCTGATCGATCAGTTCGAGAAACAGAATCCGGATATCCCGGTGAAGCTGGACCGGGTGCCTTATAGCGATTACACCGACAAGCTATTGACCCAATTCGCTGCGGGGCTCGCCCCGGATGTCATCTTCGCTTCTTCTGAAAATATGCCGAACTTCTATCCCCGTCATCTTTTGGAAGACCTGAATCCTTACCTGGAAAAGGACAAGTCGGTCGATATCAACGCCGTCTATCCGGCGCTGCTCAAGACCTACCGTATCAAGGGGCACATGTACGCCATCCCCCGGGACATTGCGCCGGTTTGCGTAGTTTATTACAACAAGAAGGCTTTCGACGCCGCGAAGCTGCCTTACCCCAAGGACAATTGGACCACTCAGGATTTCTTGAAGGACTGTCTGAAACTGCAAAAGGTGGATGACAAGGGCAACGTGACCCAATGGGCTTTTGTGGAAGACTATCCTTTGCCGGACGCCTGGATCTATGACTTCGGCGGGCGCTTTGTGGACGATGTTTATAACCCCAAAAAGTATATGGTGGACCAACCAGGGTTCCTGAACGGTGTGAAGTTCAGGGCAGACCTGATGTTGAAATATAAGGTCATGCCGACACCGGCCAGCCTGTCCCAACAGGGTGGGGTGGGCACATCGGATATGTTCGCCAATGGCCGTGCGGCCATGATCATGTCGGGCATCTGGAAAGTGCCAATGTTCCGCCAAAGCAAGAACTTGGACTGGGATGTGGTGCTGATCCCGCGAGTGCCGGGTGTGCCCCGCGCGGTGGTGGGTGGCAGCTCTGGTTACGGTATCGTGACGACCTCCAAACATAAGGATTCGGCTTGGAAGCTGGTAGCCTTCCTGTCTGGCGCCCAGGGTCAAAAATTATTCGCCCATACGGGGTTGGTGCAGCCTGCCCTGAAGGTCGTCGCCCAATCGCCTGACTTCTTGGATGGTCAGGACCCGAAGAACAAGAAGATGCTCCTCAAGGCGGTCGATTATTCCATCGACGTGCCTTTGGCCGAGAACTGGAAAGAAGTCGAGAACGGCGTCATTTATAGTGAACTGGACAAGGTCTGGATCGGCAACGAGACGCCGGAAGACGCTATCACCAAGATCAAGGTGGAATTGCTTAAGAATCCACCCGAATCGGAAGACGCTGCGGCGAAGTGACCTTAAAGCCCCGCTAAAACGGGGCTTTTTATTTTTGTGACGCAGAACATGGATTTTTGAAGGATTCTTAGGGAAGATGAAACGTCGTTATTTCTTTTAGGGGGTGTGGGAATGGGTGGACATCATATCGTCGCTTATTTGATCTCGCTGGCGGTGGGTTATTGGGTATTGACCTTGGCGAGCAAGGAAGAAAAATCGAACCGGACCATCGGTCAAGTCATCGGTTGGGCCATTATTGTGGTCTCTCTCTTCGGCGTTCTTTGCCTGGGTGCTTGCAAGCTGATGGCTTGCCATTCGGGAATGGGGTCTTGTGATACTTCCTATTCTTGTCCCTATTCGGGCGGCAAGATGGGTTCCTGCCCGGACATGAAGAGTATGGATGGTAAGGACATGATGCATGGCCACGAGGGTGATCCTTCGGCCCCAGTAGAAGGCGGAAAGAAGCCAGCCGCTAAGTAAGAAAGACAGTTCAAAGCTTCTGTCCCTCAAATTAGGGGCAGAGGCGCCAATTTCTTTTATGTAAATTGGCACACTCAAGTCTCTTCCCTCGGCTGGTGGGCCTCGGGGAAGAGGCTTTTTTATTGCCTTCGTTGGTATACAAGTGTATTATTCGGATATCGACCTGAAAAAACGAGGTTTTTATGCCGAAAACCAAGACCCAATATGTCTGTCAAACTTGCGGGACCAAATCGCTCAAGTGGCAGGGCAAATGCAATGCCTGCGGCGAATGGAATACCTTCGTGGAAGAACTGGTCGAAAGGGTCAAAAGCGAGGAGCGGGGCCGCAAGTTATCCGGCGCGGGCGAAACGGCCAAGCCTTTACCCCTCCAGCATATCGATGTGGACGAGGGGTTCCGCCTCAAGACCGGCATCAACGAGTTCGACCGGGTTTTGGGCGGGGGTATCGTGCCTGGTGAGACGGTAATGATCGGCGGAGATCCGGGCATCGGTAAGTCCACCTTGCTGCTGCAAGTGGTGGATAAACTTTCCAAACTGCAAAAAGACGGCCAGGGCAAATGTCTTTATGTGACGGGCGAGGAATCGGCCCAACAGATCAAACTGCGGGCGGAAAGACTGGGCATCCGCTCGAACAACCTTTATATCTATGCCGAAACCGATGTGCTGGCCATCTTGGATCAGATCGAAAAGACCAAGCCGGTCCTGACGGTCATCGACTCCATCCAGACCATGTTCCTTTCCGAGATCACCTCGGCCCCGGGGAGTGTTTCCCAGGTGCGGGAGTCCGCGGCCCGGCTGACCTATTTGGCTAAAAGAGAGAAACTGCCTTTGTTCCTCATTGGTCATGTAACCAAAGAAGGATCCATCGCGGGGCCGATGACATTGGAACACATGGTCGACGCGGTGCTCTATTTTGAAGGCGATATGCAGCGCCAATACCGGTTGCTGCGGGCGGTTAAGAACCGTTTCGGAAGTACCCAAGAGATCGGTATTTTTGAGATGCAGGGGAGCGGATTGGAAGAAGTCGAAGATGCTTCCAAAGCCTTTTTGGACACTCATTATGTGCATCACTCGGGTTCGGTGGTGACCGCCAATTTAGAAGGGACGCGGCCGCTTTTGTTGGAAGTGCAATCCCTGGTAAGCCCTACTAACTTTGGAATGCCCCAAAGACGCTCCTCGGGATTGGACCCTAACCGTTTGGCGCTCATCCTGGCCATCCTCGAAAAACGCCAGGGAATGGCCATTTCGTCCCAGGACGTTTTTCTCAACATCGCGGGGGGCATCAAGGTGGTTGAGCCCTCGATTGACCTGAGCGTGGCCATCGCGGTGGCCTCCTCCTTCCGGGAAGTGCCAGTGGACCCGAAGACCATGGTCTTGGGCGAATTGGGATTGTCGGGCGAGGTACGGGCGGTCTCCCAGATCGGTCCCCGGATAGCCGAGGCGGCAAGGCTAGGCTTTAAGCAAGTCATCATCCCTTACGGCAATCTGAAGGCGGTCTCCATGATGCCGGACGCGCCGGTCGAGATATTGGGAGTGAAGACCCTTTCGGAGGCCGTGGGGCTGTTGGTGCCCCGGTAGTGTCTTTACCTTCCAAAAAGGTAATAAAAGCCCGTTTTTAGTCGGTTTTCTGGAAACAACCCTTCGGTTTTGTTAGACTTAGCCCCCCTTATGAGCCAAAAGAAAATAAAGCAAAAGGCTGGTTCTTGGGCCCTTTTATTGGTGGCCGCAGGACAGTCGAAACGGTTAAAAAGCTCGGTTCCCAAGCCCTTTCTTTATTTGGATGGCAAACGGACCTTATTGGACCTTTGTTTGGCGGTCTTTAAGAAGGTGCCGGGTCTGGCCTATACGGTGGTAGTGACCCAAAGGGACTATGTGTTCGAAGCGGCGGGGTTGGTGCTCAAAGCGGGTCTGCCAGGTGTGGTAACGGTTGGTGGAGAACAACGGGAGGATTCGGTTAAGCGGGGGTTAGAGGTCATTCCGCCTGGCGTGATGTATGTGTTGGTCCATGACGCGGCCAGGCCCTTTGTTCCGGTCTCGGTCGTAACAGCAGTGCTGAAAGAAACGAAAAAGTCCGGGGCGGCGATCCCGGTGATGCCGGTAAAAGATACGTTGAAAATGGTCGTGGGCAACCAAGTGGTCAAGACTTTGGACCGGGCGACCTTGCGGGCGGTGCAAACCCCCCAGGGTTTTCGAACGGAGCTTTTGAAGAAAGCCTTTCAAAAGCTGGGTTCGAAAGCCTCTTCCATGACCGACGATGCCGCGGT
This sequence comes from candidate division FCPU426 bacterium, assembly GCA_027452205.1. Lineage (GTDB taxonomy): Bacteria > Oederibacteriota > Muellerivitia > Muellerivitales > Muellerivitaceae > Bog-1183. The sequence goes on from DAIDGV010000028.1 coordinate 26,303, forward strand.
GTTCGAGGCGGTGGGTGGCCGAGTGAAGGTAGTCGATGGGGACGCGGTGAATTTCAAGGTAACGACCCCGGATGACCTTCAAAAGGCCCGAGAGCTTCTGAAAAAGAAAGGTTGAACCTTGGATTCTCGTGTTGGAACAGGCTATGACGCGCATAAGTTGGTGGCGGGCCGCCCCTTTATCCTGGGCGGAGTGATCATTCCCCACGAGAAAGGTTTGCTGGGCCATTCGGACGCGGATGTCCTGGCGCATGCCATTAGCGACGCGGTCCTAGGCGCGGCGGCTTTAGGGGACTTGGGAAAATACTTCCCGGATTCGGACCCCAAATGGAAAGGCGCCGATAGTTTGACGCTGCTCAAAGAATGTGTCCGGTTGGCCCAAGAGAAGGGTTGGTCCGTGGCCAATGTGGATTCGACGATCGTGTGTCAAAAACCGAAATTGGCGGGTCATCTCCCCTCGATGATCGGGAAAGTCGCTGAAGCCTTGGGAGTTTCGGCGGACCGGGTCAGTGTGAAGGCTAAAACGACCGAAGAAATGGGCTTTGAGGGACGACAAGAAGGCGTTTCCGCTCAAGCGGTCGTGATGCTGCAAAAGAAATAAGGAAAGCAAGACATGACAGAACAAGTAAGAGTTCGATTTGCGCCCAGCCCCACCGGGGACATGCACTTGGGCAACGTAAGAACGGCCCTTTATAACTGGCTCTATGCCCGGCATACTAAGGGTGTGTTCTTATTGCGTATCGAAGACACGGATAAAGAACGGTCCACCGATGAGTATTGCGACAACCTGCTCAAAATCATGAAGTGGATGGGCCTGACCTGGGACGAGGGACCGGAAGTGGGCGGACCTTATGCGCCCTATAAACAGTCCGAGCGCACATCCATTTACGAAGAACATTTGAGCCTTTTGAAGACCAAGAAGATGGTCTATCCCTGCTATTGCACCGAAGAGGAATTGGACCTGGAACGCAAACGTCAATTGGGCCGGGGCCATATGCCCAAATACAGCGGTAAGTGCAAGCAATTGACCCCGGAAGAGATCAAGCAATTCGACGCCCAGGGAAAACCTTCGGTGCTTCGCTTTAGGGTGCCTGCGGGCGAGATCATCGTGCATGACGAGGTGCGTGGGGAAGTGCGCTTTCCGGATGATCAGATCGGCGACTTCGTCCTGACCCGCTCGGACAAGAGCCCCACCTATAATTTCACGGTGGTGGTCGACGACTCTTTGATGAAAGTAACCCACGTCATTCGAGGCGAGGACCATTTGTCCAATACACCCAAACAGATACTTCTTTATGAAGCGATGGGGTATAAACCGCCTAAGTTCGCCCATCTTTCCATCATCAAAGGCGCAGATGGTCAAAAACTGTCCAAACGACACGGCGAGACCAGTGTGGAAAGCTATAAGGCTAAGGGTTATTTGCCCGACGCTTTCTTGAACTACCTGGCCCTGTTGGGATGGGCCCCCAAGAGCGGGGAGATCCTGTCGTTGGACCAAATGGCCGCGGAATTCGACCTGACCCATGTGGGTAAGAGCGGCGCCATTTTTGACCATGTAAAACTGCACTGGATGGGCATGCAATATATGGCCAAGATGTCCTTGGAAGACCTGACCCGCGCCTTGCTGCCCTATTTGATCGAGGCTAATTACTTCACGCGAGAACAAGCACGAAGCAGGTTTGAATGGCTCAAAGGTGTGGTGGACACGGTACGCACCAGCTTGGGTTGCTATTCTGACATCATTAAAGAAACCTTTTATTTTTTCTCCGACGAGCTGAGCTTTGAGCCGAACCAAACCGAGGAAATGATGGGCCAGAAGGCTTTGTTGGAAAGCTACGAAGCGGCCTTTGCGGCGGTCGAGGATTTCAATGGGGAGAATTTCATGAAGGCCGTTAAGGAAGTCGGCAAGCAAACGGGTTCGAAGGGCAAAGCCCTTTATCACCCGCTTCGGTTGGCGATGACAGGCCGTGAAGATGGACCCGAACTGGCCAAGATCGGCCCCTTGTTGGGTAAAGCCGAGGTCTTGAAGCGTTTGGCGGTCTGGACGAAACAAGAAGTTCAATAAATCGGGAAAGCGGCTATGTTCGACTATTTTAAATCCATCCTTGATCGCGATCCCGCCGCCCGCTGGTGGGAACTGCCGCTTTATCCCAGCTTGTACGCTATTTTTTTACACCGCGTGGCCCATTTGATCTGGTTATTGCGTATTCCGTTCATTCCCCGGCTCATTTCTCAGATATCTCGGTTCCTAACGGGCATCGAGATCCATCCAGGCGCCACAATCGGCAAGAATTTCTTCATCGACCATGGTATGGGCACGGTCATTGGCGAGACCTGCGAGATCGGCGATAACGTGACCATCTTCCAAGGCGTTACTTTGGGCGGAACGGGTAAAGAAAAAGGGAAGCGTCATCCGACCCTGCGGGACCATGTGGTCGTCGCCGCCGGGGCTAAGGTTTTGGGCAATATTGAACTGGGTGAATATGCCAAGGTGGGCGCTAACGCTGTAGTGGTCACTCCAGTACCTGCTCATTCCACAGTGGTGGGGGTTCCGGGCCGGATCGTTACTTTGCGGGGCAAAAAGCTGGTGGGTCACGAGCTGGACCACACCAATCTGCCCGATCCGTTGCTACGACGCTTGGAACAACTGGAGCGAGAACTGGCCCATCATGCCGGGTCTTACGCGCCAAAGCCGAAAAAGAAATCCAAGTAATCTTGTTAATTCTCCTTTTAAAACTCATTTTGGCGCCCACCTTCGTCGCCCTCGTTTCCTTGGCGGGACGGCGATGGGGACTTCAGGTCGCCGGTTGGATCGGTTCTTTTCCCATCGTCGCGGGGCCCATTCTTTTCTTTTTCGCGTTGGAACAGGGAACGGTCTTTGCAGCCGAGGCGGCCCAAGGGACTTTAATGGGCCTGGTCGGGTTCGGTTGTTTCGCGGTGGTCTATTCCTGGACCAGTCGTTGGTGGGATATTCCCTTTAGCATCCTCGCTTCCTGGTCAGCATTTTTGATCTCGGGTTATCTTTTGGCCCCGGTCCAATTGCCATTGTGGGCTGCCTTGGTGGTGGGCTTGGGAGCGTCGAACCTGGCCCGGGTACTTATGCCTAAGCTGCCTGCAAGACCGCATGTGTCGAAAAATGAAAGCGCAAGCTGGGACCTGCCTTTACGGATGGCCGCGACGGCGGGATTGGTTTACGGGTTGACCACGATGGCCCAAAAATTGGGGCCTGGCTTTAGCGGCGTTCTGACGCCCTTTCCGGTCGCCAGTACGGTCCTCGCGGGGTTTACCCATTATCACCATGGCGGGGAAGGGGTTGCCCGGCTGCTCCGGGGTTCGATCAACGGTATGCAGGGTTTTGCCCTCTTTTGTGCCGCGCTTTCCATGACCTTGATTCCCTGGGGTTTGACCGGTGCCTTTGTTTTGGCCTTGGTGGTCTGCGCGGTGGCGCAATGGGTGGTCTTAAAGGTCAGTTGATCTTTTCCGGGGTTGTCACTGGTAGGGCTGCCGTGTAATTTAGAGGCCAATTCAATAGGGGATCGATCCATGCTGAAAGTCACCAACACGCTGACGGGCAAAAAAGAAGAGTTCCAGCCCTTAACTCCCGGACAGATCAAAATGTATGTCTGCGGGCCTACGGTCTACGACGACATCCATATCGGCAACGCCCGTTCGGCGGTCAATTTCGACACTATCCGCCGGTACCTGATCTATTCCGGATTCAAAGTCACTTATGTCATGAACATCACGGACATCGACGACAAGATCATCAAAAAGGCCATCGACGAGAAGAAGGATTTTCATGAGATCGCTGGCGCTTACACTCAGGCTTATTTCGAAGTGATGGACAAGTTGGGGGTGATGAAGCCGGATATCCAACCCAAAGCCACCGATTCCATTCCCGAAATGATCCAACTTATCTCAGGTCTTATCGAAACAGGTCACGCCTATGTGGCGAACGGCGATGTTCTTTATGATTCCACGACCTTCAAGACCTATGGCGCTTTGTCGGGAAAGAACCTGGACGAGATCATGGAAGGGGCCCGGGTCGAAAAAAACCAGGACAAGAAACACCCTATTGATTTCGTTCTTTGGAAAGCCGCCAAGCCTGGGGAACCTTCTTGGGATTCGCCCTGGGGGAAGGGGCGCCCGGGTTGGCATATCGAATGTTCCGCCATGGTGCGTAAGAACTTGGGGGACTCCATCGATATTCATGGGGGCGGGGTGGACCTGATCTTTCCGCACCACGAGAACGAGATCGCCCAGTGCGAGGCCTTCACTCAAAAACCCTATGTCAAATATTGGCTGCATAACGGCTTTATCGAGATATCCGGCCAGAAGATGAGCAAGTCCCTGGGCAATATCTGGAAGACCAAGGATGCTTTGAAGGATTTCAGGGCTGAAGTGCTCCGTTATTTCTTTTTGAGCGCCCATTACCGCAGTGGGCTGAATTATGACCGTGATATTTTAGAAGCCAACCGCCGGGGTTGGGATGAGTTCAATCAGACCTTCCAGCGCATCGAAGAAGCTTTGAACGGGCCGGATTTCTCAACACCGATGGATTTGTTGGAATTGCGTCTTGCTATTGATGATGTGGAAGATAAGTTTAAAGAAGCAATGGATGATGACTTTAATACTCCTAAAGCAATGGCCGTTTTGTTCGATTTGGCCCGTGAAGTCCGTAGGGTGTTGAGTCAATCCGCTCGTGTTTCGCCAGGTGCGAAAAGCCTTTTAGGTGAAGCTTTAGATAAGTTAAATAAATTGGGTGAAGTGCTTGGAGTTGTTTCTTCCGAACGGGTTTCAATCCCTGAAGAAGTTGAAAAGCTGGCCATGAGTAGGGTTCAGCTAAAGCAAGAAAAGAAATATAAAGAAGCTGATGAGGTCAGGGCAAAAGTTTTGGAAATGGGTTTTTTAATAGAAGATATTGATAAAGGTGGCGCATTCAGGATTCTTCCGAAGTCTTAAAGAGCTATTATTGCTAAGTGGGTCAAGGTTGAAGAGGTCCAAATGAGTGAAAAAATCTACGGGCGCAAACCGGTCTTGGAAGCCATCCGTTCGGGCCAAAGAGGCATTACTCGGGTCTATCTGTTGCAGGGCTCCCGCGATAACGCGTTGGACCAGATCGAGACCCACGCCAAAGCCCGGAATATCCCCGTCAGCCTCGAAACTCGCCACCGCATGGATACCATGGCCCCGAACCAGAACCACCAGGGAGTCATCGCGGTCGCGGAGGATTTCAAATACGCCGACCTGCAGGATGTTCTGGATATCGCCCGGGACAAAAAAGAACCCGCTTTTATCCTATTGCTCGATGAGATCGAAGACCCGCATAACTTAGGCGCCATCATCCGTTCGGCGGACGCGGCAGGGGTGCATGGGGTGGTCATCCCCAAGAATCGAGCGGTGGGAGTGAACGCCACGGTATTAAAATCTTCAGCAGGCGCTTCCGAGCATGTGACGACGGTACAGATCGCTAACTTGAACGATGCTATCAAAAAACTGAAAGAAGCCGGTGTCTGGGTCGTCGGCACTGACATCGATACGAACAAGAATTTTTACGAATATGACTACCGCCAACCCGTGGCCATCATCATCGGCAACGAAGGGCGGGGATTACGCCGATTGGTCAAAGAGAATTGTGATGAGCTGGTCAAGATCCCGATGGCGGGGAAGATGTCCTCGTTGAACGCTTCGGTGGCTTCGGCCCTGATGCTTTTTGAAGTGACCCGCCAACGCGAATGGCAGACCCAGCCTCCGGTCACGCCCCAACCGGTGATGCCTCCACCCCCTCCAAGGGTTTTTTCGCCTTCTTGGGATAGTGAGACGCCGGTTCGGGTGGAAACACCTACGGTCTATTTAGAAGAACCCAACCCGCCCGAAAGGGACTTTTTTCGTTCAGGCCCTGATCCGGGTCTTAAAGCGCCGGATGAGGGCGGTCCTCAAGGGGATGTAACCAGCGATGAAACGCCTTCTTCGGATAGCCCTGGAAACAATAAGGGTGGCGGTTTTCATTGGTGAAAAAGGCCTTGTGCTGACCTTAGGGCACTCCTATAATCCGTGTTCCCTTGTGGAAAAAATGCTGGTTTGCCTGGGCTGGCGTAGCTCAGTTGGTAGAGCAGCCGCCTTGTAAGCGGCAGGTCACCGGTCCGATTCCGGTCGCCAGCTCCATTTTTTCCTCATAAATGTATGTCATGGGCAGGTGCCCGAGTGGTCAATGGGAGCAGACTGTAAATCTGCCGGCCGACGGCCTTCATAGGTTCGAATCCTATCCTGCCCACCATTTTTTTCATGAACAAGTTTGGTAAAATGGTGATGTTGTTAGTTCGTTGAGCAGTCGCACGATGGACTGAAATTGCGGGCGTAATTCAATGGTAGAATGGCAGTTTTCCAAACTGCACGTCGCAGGTTCGATTCCTGTCGCCCGCTCCAATTTTTCTTCCTCTTCCAATTTCGATCCCCAGAGTTTTAAATAGTCGTCCGTTGATCAAACCATTCGGGAGGTCTGTCTTGAGCTATCGCGTTGAGCATGATTCTATCGGTGAGTTGAAAGTCCCCCAGGAAGCCCTTTATGGCGTCCAAACCCTTCGCGCGGTACAGAATTTCCCGATCAGCGGTATCAAGCCCCATAAAGTCTTCGTCGATGCTACCGTTCACATCAAGAAGGCTGCGGCCCGGTTTCACTCCAAGGCCGGCATGCTGGACAAGAAAAAAGCGGATGCCATCATCAAGGCTGCCGATGAGATCCTGGACAAGGGTAAGTGGTTGGACCAATTCGTGGTGGATGTGTACCAGGCGGGTGCCGGTACCAGCCATAACATGAATACCAATGAGGTCTTGGCTAACCGAGCCATTGAGATTTTAGGTGGTAAACGGGGCGACTATAAGCTGGTCCATCCCAATGACCACGTCAATATGGGTCAATCGACCAATGACGTGATCCCCACGGCGATCCGTGTTTCGGGGCTTTTGCTGGTCCGTGACTTTTTGCCCGTGTTGGACAAGCTGGCCAATAGCTTCTTAAAGAAGGGCAAAGAATTCGCGAAGGTCTATAAGTCGGGCCGTACCCATCTGCAGGACGCGGTGCCTATCACTTTAGGTCAAGAATTCACCGCTTATGGCCATTGTTTGAAGCTTCACCACGACCGCATCAAACGCGCTGCGGAAGATATGACCTCTTTAGGTATTGGTGGTTCGGCGGCAGGTTCGGGTCTTAATACCCATAAAGATTATGCGGTGGGTATGGCCAAACTGCTTTCGGAGCAGACGGGGTTGAAGTTAACCTCCAATCCGGATCTTTTCGAGGCCATGCAAAGCATGGCTCCGGCCCAGTCGGTCTCGAACGCTATCCGCAACCTGACCTTGGACTTGATCCGTATCGCCAATGACTTCCGTTTGATGGTCTCGGGCCCGACAACAGGTTTTGGAGAGATCCTTCTGCCGGTCATGCAACCGGGTTCGTCCATCATGCCGGGGAAGGTCAATCCGGTCATGGCTGAATGCCTGAATATGGTTTGTTTCCAATTGCTGGGTTTTGATACCACTATCGCCATGGCGGTCCAAGCGGGCCAAATGGAGTTGAACGTGATGATGCCTGTGATCGCTTATAACCAGAACCAAATGCTGACCCTGATTACCCAGATGCTGCGGGTGTTCGACGAAAAGTGCGTGAGCGGCATCAAGGCGGACGAGAAACGCTGCCTCTATTTTGCCGAAATGAGCGTGCAGGTAGCGGCGGCTTTGAATCCGGTTATTGGCTATGAAAAGGCCGCGGATGTGGTGAAAACCGCCCTAAAAGAAGGGAAATCCATCCGCCAAGTGGTGATGGAAAAGAAGCTTTTGACCGAGGAACAGTACAATCAAGCGGTCAAAATGGAGAAGATCGTTGATCCGCATGGGCGGAGTATCAAGAAGAAATAGGCAAATGGACAGGGCTAAAAACTAAGTAAAAAGGCCTTAAATCGAGGCATTTCTCCTTGACACTGGTTTTTTGCTCCCTAAAATATGCCACTCTTGAATTGTCCCCGCCCAAGTAGCTCAGTTGGTAGAGCACTTCCTTGGTAAGGAAGAGGTCACCGGTTCAATCCCGGTCTTGGGCTCCAGTTGTGTTTGAGAACTAGATATTTAAATATTTTGAGGAGCGAGTGAGATGGCAAAAGAAAAATTCGTAAGAAGCAAGCCGCATGTGAATATCGGAACGATCGGCCACGTCGACCATGGGAAGACGAGCTTGACGGCGGCGATCACGACGGTGTTGGCCAAGAAGGGCTGGGCCACGGCGAAGGGATA